>NZ_JXBW01000001.1 GCF_001447355.1 Alicyclobacillus tolerans
TATACTACGCAGGATGGAGATTGTCCAATGTATTTTTGTGGATACCCATTTCTGTTGAGCATTATGCATTCCCGATACTCGCCATTTTCACACGTTTCGCTATCTGTACAGCATCGGTGTGCACCATGTGCCTCTATGGGTTGCCGCTCATGCGCACACGACATTGCCCGTATGAGTTGAGACAGCCAGGAGAAGGACTCGCTTCCCCTGGCCAAAAAATCGACGCTAACCATCGGCTATGCAACGGGAACGCGCCCACGGCATGTGTCTGCGCTCTACCATTCTGCGTAGCCTATTTTGTTAGAAACTTTGCAAATCCCGCTTGGTACTCTGCCAATCGGGCCAGCATCGTACCTTCCAAAAGCGATCGCGCGGGTTTGGGATTCATTTCAATCATCTTGACCGATCCATCCTCTTCAACTGCCATATCAAAACCCACCAATGCAGTGGCCGGATAGCGTCGCGAGAGTGCTCGCGCAATCGCCCGGGCGCGGGCTTCCAGCGCATCCAGCGGGATGGCCTTGCCGTCTGCCTCAGCCATTTGTGCAAGCCGACTTAGTGGCACCCGCTCGCCCCCCGCGACGATGTTTGTCACCACACCGTCCGGCGCTGCCAGTTTGGGAACGATACCGACAAGTTGCCACTCACCATGTTCGTCGCGGTGCAGGACAACGCGAAAATCGACTTTGCGGCCACCGATGCTCAAAAGTCTTAAGCCACGCTGCACCAGATAACCTCCGATGCGCCGCCGCAGCCATGTGCGAAGCTGGGATTCCGACATCACCTTGCGCCATTTTCCGCCCTCTGCACCTCGTCGATCCGCACTGACCCTGTACTGGTCTGCACGGAGCCGTTCGATCCGGTAGACGTTCATCCCCCCATAGCCACCGATGGGTTTCACGTAGGCAGTTTGCCACTCGTTTACGCGATGAATCACTTGTTCACTCGATACAATGCGCTCCGTTTCTGGTGTCGCTTCGCTCAGACCTGCCTGGCGCAACACCGCAATCATCTTCCACTTTCCCGGCAACATCGGATTAAACAACGGAATGTGATGCCGTTTGGCCTGTGTGCGAAGTGTCGCAGAATAACCCCGAATCGCCAGATGCACGTACACATTTTCATAGATCACGTCAGGCAACCGCAGAGTCCGCTTGACCCAGTTTCCCTCCGGCACCTGTGGACGTTCCGGTACGTATCCGTTCACGGTTGCGGTTTGCCAGTTCACGTGGTGCGGATCGAACAAGCAAACCTCTAACCCTTGTCTTACTGCGGCACGCGCAATGCGGACATAGTGAAGCGCAGGACGCCTCTTCGCACCGCGAACAATCGGCAACGATGTCGTCGCAATTCCGAACAGTTTTCGTTGGTTCCCTTCCTCAGCCACGCCCACCACCTCACTCGTTCCCCCACCATGATATGTGGCAAGTTGGCGTATGACTGTGCGGCTGTAACGTAAGCGTCAATTCAACCCCACGTGGCGTTGGCCCCCCCGCTGCTTGAAAATGTCCTCATAAAACCACCGGAGAGTTCTTGTATGGGAGAATACATGTCTCACCAAGAGCGCCGTGAACTTTGGCGCGAGCGCATCGCCTGAAGAGAGATGTCGTGTGCGGATGGCGCAAAGCAAGCCGATCCTGGACGCGCTCTTGGCATGGTTGAAAAGATAGGAACGACAGGTGTTGCCGAAAAGCGCGTTGGGGCAAGCGGTGAGCTACTGTCTGAAGCCGCATTGGGGGTAATACAAGGTGCGTACTATTTGACTTGACGCTCACGAAACTCCATCGCCTTCGAGATTCGCGTGACTCCGAATCAAGGTATGGTTGATTTGAACGTTGCCTCGTACACGCTACTGGACGGGGCTACGAGAGATCCATATCGCTCCCATTCTTGAATTCGATGGACCAGTTAGAGTGTGACAACTGGCTCTGCTGTATTGGAAGAATCATGTACCAAAATCCATTTTCGAGAATATGGGCAAAATAGACTTGATCGCAATATCGATATGTAATGTTTTTGATTTGAAGGTTGAGTGCTAATCCCCAAGCAAAAGTGTCCTTAGGCAATTTAATGGAAGACACATGATTGACTTTAAATTCGATAAAGTCGGATTGGCATTTGCTGCTTTTTCTTGAAGGCGCCATCCCCACAAACGTATATATCGCCAATATTCCGCCATATAGCCTTACCCTGACCCCAATATTATGTATTCGAACTTTTTGTGCCAATATTCTACGCGTATTTCTGGAGGTTAAACGATACATCTGGGAATCGAATTGGACCAGTATGAGATGAAATGTGGATACCGTTTTCTTCTCGATAGATGGGAGGATGTCCTGAATTATGCTCAAAGAAGATTTGTGCTGCATTCTCTATATAGAAAGCCCTCAACTAAATGAACCCCACCAACTCTGTTACTGGGTTCGGCGCTTTCGAGATGAGGTTTCCCATGTCACACAGCCTGCGTTTGTCTCCATTGTGACAGACGAATGCCCTGCCTCGGTTATCACGCTTCGGGTGAGCAAGGTGGAGCCAACGTGCGGCCCGGATATGACACGACGACTTCTTGGAGTGCTCGTCTGGCTCGTGATGGCGTCTTGTTGACCCTGGACCTGACACACCAGCATCGCGTCTATTTAGCATGCTGCGCCACAGATACGCGAAAGCGCATCGACGGTTTCAGGCGCTCATTCAAGTGCCGTTTCGGTTCCATCCGCTCTCACCTTGCCTGTTTGTCTTTGCAATCGGCAACGGGACAAGCTCCAAATCCTGCACTGATCACCTAGCGGCTTGTGGCTTTTCTACCCGCGCCTAAAGTGCGATCGGTTCACTCGGCCGGGAGCCAAAGACGCAAAAACGCTCATCATCACGCGCCGGAAGTGGAACTGGCTCCTGGATGGCCTGCCCCTTGGGGAGAAAACCATGTGTGGTCCGCTTTACGCTTACGCTGTTACCATCTCGAGCTTCCTAACAAAAAACGCGATCCTCCAACTGGTACTACCAGCTGGCGATCGCGCCGGGCAAGTTCTATTACTTCGTGTATTCAACCGTCACCTTTGTGTGAATGCCGCCGCGAATGGTAAAATCACCAACGACTTTGGCGGATCGAGGCTCAGCAGCAGCAACAAAGTCATTTAGGATGCGATTGACGCAGTCCTCGTGATAGCTGGCCTCATTGCGATAGCTCCACAAATAAAGCTTAAGGGACTTTAGTTCCACCAGCTTCTCATGTGGCTGGTATTCGATATAGATGGTCGCAAAGTCTGGTTGTCCCGTCATCGGACAGAGCGTCGTGAACTCGGCGGTCTCCATCTCTACTGTATAGACGCGATCCGGATGTGGATTCGGGACGGTTACCAGCATCTTACTAGGTTGATTCAACATTCCATTTCACCTCTACGAACATGGCGCCATCAGCGCCGGAATATGCGCAGGTCCCGTACAACTATACCGTCTCTGGCGATTGTGGACAACCTACTAGCGGAAGGAGAATTCGCTGATGGCTAAAAGCGATGAACGTATTGTGTTGCCGGCGGCATTTTGCGAACTTATGCAGCAGTGGATGGGCGCGGAAGCGGACTTGTTGTTCCAGGCGCTTGCCTCGCCGCCCACCCGCGGCCTTCGCATAACGAAAAGCAAAGCCGCGCCTGTATCTATACCCGACGTTCTGCTGCCCCATCTCAGCGCGGCCATCGCCTGGACGCCAGACGGATATTATATCGATCTCAACGCACCGCTTGGTAAGACCGTGTTACATGAAGCTGGGGCCTACTACCTGCAGGAGCCGTCTGCGATGGCCATCGCGATCGCGGTTGCTCCACAAACCGGCGAACGCATTCTCGATCTGTGTGCAGCACCCGGTGGCAAAACCACCTATGTAGCATCGTTGCTTTCGCGCGCAGGGGGTGGACAGCTTATTGCAAACGAAATACATCCGACGCGCGTGCGTGCACTTGCCGAAAACGTTGAGCGCGTTGGCGCAAACGCCGCCATCGTCAACGAATCGCCGGATCGGTTGGCCGAAGCGTGGTCGGCTTCGTTCGACGCTGTGCTCGTCGACGCGCCCTGCTCCGGCGAAGGTATGTTTCGCAAAGACCCAGAGGCCGTTCGCGAGTGGCAAGCCGCTAATCCGGAGCGCTGCCAGATTAGGCAACGAGACATACTGAAAAGCGCCGTCCAGTTGCTTAAACCGGGCGGACGCCTCATCTACTCGACCTGTACGTTTAATCCGATGGAGAATGAACAAATTGTCGCATGGTTACTCGACTCGTTTCCACTCGCGATCGAACCGCTTCCGGAATGGCCTGGATGGAGCTGTGGGCGACCGGAATGGGGATCGGATCGCCCTGAACTTGTCGGCACTCGCCGCCTCTGGCCGCACCTTGCGCACGGCGAAGGGCACTTTGTCGCCCGTCTGCGATTGGCAGAGGACGCGTCGCCAAGGACGCCCCGCGTTCGGGGGGCGCGACCGGCGAAAGGCCCTCGCGACTGGTCGGCTTGGCTGCACTCCATGGTGACGGATCCGCCGCCATCCTTTGTTCAGCCGCGCCTGCACAAAGACGTCGTGTTCAGCGATGAGTTAGCTGGATTGCCAACGGATGGATTGCGCATTTTGCGGCCAGGATGCCCGGTGGCAACGTGGAAGAACGGCCAGTTCGCACCACACCACGCCCTATCTCGCGCCTTGCCCGCCCATGCTTTTCTTTCTTCGGCGGAACTTGACGAAGATAGGGCCATGACCTATTTGCGCGGAGAAGCGCTCGATAACCCGTCAAATTTGCGCGGGTTTGTCCATCTGACATATGCCGGATATGGGCTTGGCTTTGCCAAGGGTGCCCCTTCGCGGCTGAATAATCTGTATCCAAAAGGCTTGCGCTCCGCCTATCTTGAGCCGTTAGAGCGCCCGGATTGAGAACGGTTTGCCCCCGCCCCTCGTACGATGAGGTCGTAACCGACGGAAATCGAGGTGGGCGATGTTGGCAAACGAGATAAAGGTAGCCGTTTTCGGTGCCGGCGGTACCGGTGGCGCGATTGCAGAACTCCTTTTGTACAACAATTTCGGTGAGATCGCCCTCATCGATGTAAACGGCGCACTGGCGGAAGGCAAGGCGCTTGATATCGGCCAAGCCGGTGCCTTGACAGGCTGTGACAGCCGTGTGCAAGGTGGTAGCGATCCCGTACTCTGCGCCGGGGCACAGATTGTTGTAATTACCGCCGGGATCGGGCGACGGCCGGGAATCGCGCGAGAGGAATTATTGGCGACAAACGCACAGATTGTGGGAGACATTTGCGAGGTCATCAAGCAATTGGCGCCAAATGCATTCGTGATTGTACTAACCAATCCGGCAGACATCCTCGCCCGTGTAGCCTGGGAGAAAAGCGGATTTGCTGCCAACAAGGTGGTCGCGCAAGGTGGAATTCTCGACAGCGCTCGTCTAGCAACCTGGATAGCGGCCTTGTGTGATGTCAGTCAGCGCGACGTGCGCGCAATGATCCTAGGTGGCCACGGCGATCACATGCTGCCCGTTCGGCAGTTCGCATCCATCCACGGCATACCCGCCTCTCTTTTGATGACCGATGAACTCTGGCAAACGGCCGTCGAACGCACTCGCCAAGGCGGTGGTGAAATTTTGTCTAAATTTCATACACACGGCGCTGCGGTAACACCCGCACACGCGGTCGTGGCGATGATTCAGGCCCTTCTTTCGCCGATTCCGCAGTTGCTTCCCGTCTCCGTGCGCAGCGCAGGTGCGTATGGCCTGCCAGAAGACGTATTTATAGGGCTTCCTGTCAAGCTCTCACACAAGGGCGTCGAACATGTACTCGAACTGCCCCTTGAAGCTGACGAACTTGCCCAATTGCATCGCTCCGCGGCCATCCTTGACCAAGCGTTTCAAGCATGGCGAACATGTCAATCTTCATCGTAATGATAGAAACCCTCGCCCGTTTTGCGGCCTAGCTTTCCAGATCGGACCAATTGGCGAAGCAACCGCGGCGGGCGATATTTTGGATCTCCTGTTTCTCGCAACAACGTTTCAGTGATGGTTAAAAGCGCATCAAGTCCCATCTTATCGGCCAACGCCAGCGGCCCTATCGGATGGTTCGCGCCAAGCCGCATCGCGGTATCAATATCCTCCGCAGTCGCTAGCCCTTCTTGCAGCATAAAGATGGCTTCATTGACCATCGGCACAAGAATGCGATTGACGACGAAGGGTGGGACATCCTGAACGACGATGGGCGTCTTGTCGATCCGCCTACACAAGGCAACTGCGACCTCAAACGTTTCGTAACTCGTTTCGTACCCACGCGCAATCTCCACTAAACCGACGGTTGAGACAGGATGGAAGAAATGCATTCCGATAAAGCGATCCGGACGCAACGTAGCCTGAGCCAATTCCGTGATGGACAGCCCTGAAGTACCTGTGACAAACACTGTGCGCTCTGGACATATTCGATCGAGCTGTGAGAAGACCATGCGCTTTGTCTCGAGATCCTCCGGTACCGCCTCAATGACGATGTCCGCCTCGTCCATTCCGTCGAGACGCGTTAGCGTGCGAATGCGGTGTAGCACCCCTTCCATCTCGTCCTGCATCAAGCGCGCATGTCGTGCCTGTGAAGCCACGCGTTGGCCAATTTGAAACATGGCCGTTTCGACGACGTTCGGATCCACGTCGTACAGCCGCACTTGCAATCCGCTAACAGCACAGGTCATGGCAATCCCTCGCCCAACTGCTCCTGCGCCGACGATCCCGACAGTCTGAACCTCCACGGACAGCCCTCCTCCGGTCACTATTATGTCACAAATGCAGGCTTGCGAGTGAAGCTTTTCGTTTGTATTTCCGCATAGCAAAACGGAACTTGGAAAACATTCATATACGCTACCCATTTGCCCGCCATGTGCAGGCTGCAAAAGAAAAAGGAGGGACAGCGTATGCGGGATAGCATTTTGTACTTGCTCCTAGCTGCCGCATTCGCCCTATATCTGACATGGCGTCTGAGTTCGTCTCTGCGCCAAACGTTACGTCAACGCGGAAAACTTCGCAAAGAACAGGAAACGTAACGTCACGGCGCGCGCTTTGGAAACGAATCTTTCGCTACGATCTCGCGGGCGCCGGTCACCTCGAGAACCGTTCCGTTCACTTCCTGGCTGTCCTCGCGCAGAAACCATTCCACTGCGCGTGCAACATCCTCGCCGACCGGCGGCCGCAACCCTTCCTCCGTTCGCTCAGCGGCGACATCTTCAATCATCCGCATCTTGTCCTCACCGCGAATGTCCCCAGGGCAAACCATGTTTGCGGTAATTCCATATGTGCGCTCTTCGCGCGCGATCGACCGTGTAAGTGCCGCCAACCCGGACTTCGCTGCGGCATACGCCGCCCGATAACGCCAGCCACGCGCTTCGCCAGCTCCTTCGTAGCCCACCGTAACAAACCGGCCAAACCCCCGCGCGCGCATGTCGTGGACAACTTCCCTATACAGCCAAAAAAAGTTCGTCAAGTTCCCGTGCATCATACGCTGCCACATCTCTTCATCGTAATCGGCCAACGGTTTGCGTTCGAAAACAAAGGGCCCGAAATTATGAACCAGCGCATCAATATGGGAAAATTGCTGTTTTGCTTGCGCAAGCGCATCGAGCACAGACGCTCGATCGAATAAGTCACAGGAAATGGCGAGAACACCGCGCCCCTGTTCCGCGACATCTGCCGCGAGGCGCAGTGCTTCTTCCTGACTCTTGCCGTATGTAAAGGCTACGTCCCAGCCGGCCCGTGCAAGCCTTAACACCATCGCGTGCCCGAGACCTTTGCCTGCCGATGTGATAAACGCGGTCTTCGCCAAGACTTGTCCTCCTAGTATATTGATGTCACGTACTCCAAAGAGTTTTGAGATAAAATTCTCGTAGTGGTCGGGGTACTACGATGCCCTCCTTGGGACCATTGGTTCTCGACTAAAAGAGTGCAGTCCCCGCCTTGCGAGTGTTTACGAATGAGCTGGATGTTGGAGGGTTTGATCCTGTCTCCGAATCTCAAACTAGGTTGTACATCGCAAGGTTGTGCGGATCCGACCCATTTGGAGGTACGTGCAGTGTATTTTGTTGGTATTGATATCGGCAAACGCAATCATGAAGCCTGTATCATCGACTCAGCAGGTCAAATACAAGGCAAGACATTACGCTTTCCGAACACTCAGGCCGGTGGCCAGAAGCTCATTCAGTGGATGAAGTATGTTAATTCCGACTTATCCTCCACAGAAGTGGCCCTAGAGGCCACAGGTCACTACTGGCTGGCACTACACTCGTTTCTCCGTAAACACGGAATTCGAGTACGTGTCATCAATCCCATTCAGTCGGATGCGTTTCGCAACCTGTACATTCGACAGACCAAGAATGACGCGAAAGACGCATTCATCATCGCCGAGGTATTGCGCTTTGGACGGTACACCACGACAGAACTGGGCAGCGACGAAATTATTGCCCTGCGACAATTGAGCCGATTCCGGTTCAGCCTGGTTGACGTCATTTCCGACCTGAAGAGACAGGTTATCAGCGTCCTGGACATGTTATTCCCAGAGTATGAGCAACTCTTCTCCGACCTGTTTGGCAAGACATCCTCCGAGCTCTTGATGGAATACACCACACCAGAGGAAATCCTTGCAGTCGATACCGAAGAACTGGCGGCCTTCATCGCCAAACACAGCCGGAATCGCCTGGGTCTGGACAAAGCCGAAGAACTCAAATCTGTCGCCGCCTCGTCATTCGGCATTGACACGGCACTGGATGCGTACCGACTGCAATTACGCCTGCTTCTCCAGCAGATTCGCTTCACCGAGGAGCAATTGGAATTCCTCAATGCCGAGATCGAAAAGCGGCTCAAAGCTTTGGATACGAATCTTGTTACGATTCCGGGCATCGGTCCCATCTTGGCTGCTGCCATCCTTGGCGAAATCGGAGACATCTCCCGATTCCCAACCGGTGTGAAACTCGTTGCTTTTGCCGGGATCGATCCGTCGGTTCGTCAATCCGGTGAATTTACCGGAACGCACAACCGAATGTCCAAACGAGGCTCGCCTTACTTACGACGGGCGATTTGGCTTGCCGCAAATGTCGCCAAAGTATACAACCCAATCCTCAAGGACTTTTACGAACAGAAACGGGCTCAAGGCAAACATCATCTTGCAGCAACGGGCGCTGTAGCGCGAAAACTAACATACATCATTTATGCCGTATTGCGTGACAAGAAGCCATACGAGCCAATCGCGTAGGATAATGAATTGGACTGAATATTCAACCCTGTCTGTCTCTGACAGGCTTATATAGATGCGCCCAAAAATCACTTCCCTTCATAGGTCTTAGAACTCAAAAGGGTACTTGACATTAGATAGCTGGTCTTTTACGCACACCTATGTAAAGTAAGAGCCGGGTGACACACCCGGCTCACCACCAGTAGGGTCCCCACCACGGGCCCAAAGCCCATGCTGCCGCCCATGGAATGAAGAAAAATGGCCAGATCCACCAAGCAGACTGCACATCCAATTCAGTTGCGCCTTGATCCAAGATCTGCAGATTGACCTCATCTGAAGCGGCAGCAAGTCGCCCACCTTGGCGGTACATTTGCAAATACAATCCGCGATCATCGATGTGATGCAGAATGCCCCGGTGTACACCATAAGCGGTATGCACCTCAACCGGACGGCCAATGTGCTGCATCGCAAGCGCCCGAAGGTTTGCCATCTCAATCCCTCCTCGCACGTTTGCTGTACCTTACGCGCGAAGGTGAAGAAAGGCATGGACAAAACGGCAAGGCGGATGCGGATTCCAGATACATCCCCACCCTATTGTAAGCTGGTTTAGGCGCTATACTCGATGATTTCGATCCGCTCGATGTGCACTGGGTCCACCGGACGGCTGACCTCACCCATATCACCGCGCTCCACAGGCTGCGATGCAATGTCCATTACGGTGTCCATTCCCGCACTGACACGGCCAAACACGGAATAATAGGGCGACCGATTAAGATTCTTACTCATTTCACCAGTGCAGATGAAGAACTGTGACCCGTTTGTATTTGGCCCTGCGTTGGCCATAGCAACGACCCCGGGCTCGTAAGATAGAGCCGGCGGCAATTCGTCGCGGAAGCGATAACCTGGACCACCGCGCCCTGTCCCCGTCGGATCTCCGCCCTGAATCATGAACTCTTTGATCACGCGATGAAAAATCACGCCGTCATAATAGCCGTCGCGTGCAAGGAACACGAAGTTGTTCACCGTAAGCGGAGCCTTGTTCGCCAACAATTCGATGGTGAACTCGCCTTTGTCCGTATGGACAACCGCTTCATAGCGGCTTCCCTCGTTCAATTGAAAGTCTGGGGCCTTGTCGTATTGTTTCTGTGGCAAAATTGACACCTCCCATAATGGCCGTATGGCCGAAGTCTATGCACAGCTTAACACAGACAACATTTACCGCCCAAGTTCAAGTGGAAGATGCCGGTGCGTCGGTGGCTTTGACGATGCGCTCCTTACTCATGCGAATGTACAAAAGCATGAACACGAAGGCTGCCAGCAGAAATATAAGTGGTACAAGTCCAAGCAAAACTCGAAACCCAAGGATGGTACCAGAAGATTGGATAGCTGCGCCGGATCGATAACCGCTTAGCGCAAAGAAAGCGGCCATGACCGCATATTGCAAAGACATGCCAAGACGCACGATACAACCGTTCACACCTAAGTACATCCCCTCGCGGCGCCTACCGGTGCGCGCGGCATCGATGTCAATCACTTCGGCTAGAAGAACGTTTAAAAGCACCATGAATCCCGCAATGGGGACACCGAGTGCCAAACCCGTACAGAGTAAAGAAACAGGGTTGCGATCCACCAATAACGACAGTTCGACGAGTGCATATACAAGAATGGACAGACAAAGCGAACGCGCTGACGAGAAGCGCACGGCAGCACGGGCCCAGACAAACGAGAGTGGCATGGCGACAACAAAAATGCCGCCGAGAAACAACGAATTTTGCATGGGCGTCAAGCGAATGACATAGGTCGTGTAAAACGAAGACGCACTCGTAAACAATGTCGTTGTAAATTGGACCAAAAAACTGGCGGCGACATAGACCAAAAAACGTCGGTTGCGAAACGTGGCAGACAGCGCCTCACGCCAACCAAACGGGCTTTCCCGCGTGTCCTTGCGTTCAAAGCTGCCATACAGGGATACATACATGCTGAGTACGCCAATGGCGCCGAAGACGAGCCCCATGCTTCGCCAGCCTAAAGTTTCTCCAAGTGACTTGGCGAGAGCTACCCCGGCAATCAGTCCCACGATGCCAAACAGTTGCTGCAGCGCCGAAACGTAGGCCCTATCGCGTTCGGTCACAAACATTTCTGGATACAAGGCCCCGGCATTCAACGCCGTAAAGGTGAAACTTAGATCAAATGCGAGCGTCATGACAAAGAAATAGCATAAAAGTCCCGTCTGGCCGAGCGATGGAGGCGAAAAGAGGAAGAAAAACGACAAGGCAAACGGCAGTGAACATCCGGCAATATACGGAATTCGCCTGCCCCAGCGCGTATGGGTGCGGTCGCTGATGTGTCCGGCAAGCAAGTTAAAAAGAGCATTCAGCACGCCATACGCAATCATGCCCGACGAGATGGCAACAGCCGATACCTGCAGATTTGTGACGTAAAAATACACTGCCACTGCGTTGAACGCTTGCCAAAGCATGTTAATGGCCACTTGATTGGCAGCGTAGGCGACGCGTTTGCCCGCAGGCACTTGTCGAGTGGGCTGACTTGTTGGCAGCGTTGCCTGTGGTCCCAGCATAGGCCCACCCCCAAGATCACATGTGAAGTGCCGCAGGGAAAAAGTGCAGTTGGCGCGGAGACAATACTTTAAACGCTTCCGCAAAGCCCGTCGTCAAAGGTTCCGCGACTCCTTGTGCCATCTGCATGGCGCCGTAGTACTGCCTGGCCTGATGCTCAAAATACTGAACGAGCAACGGCCACTCGTCGTTGGCAAATTGGCTTTCGTGGGCGAGTATCGAGGCCAGTTTGAGGTCCCAAAAGTCTGTGATATCGACATACGTGTTTGGATAGGCACTCGCGTAGAACGCAACCATCGGCGTGTTGTATGGTTGGCCACAGTCCGCATGGATAGAGCTGTTGGCCGCAAGCACGGCCGCCGCCACTGCACGGCCGACCTTTTGATGATCTGGATGTGCCTCATAAGGCGCCCACGGATCCACTGTCATCACCGCTTCTGGCCGCTTGTCGCGCAGGATGGGAATGAGTGCAGACATCACATCCGATTCCGAGTAATGGCCCAAGTCCTCAAACGACAGTTCATGGTGGTGCACCACGCCGACCATTTCCCCCGCTCTGCGCAGTTCAGCCTGCCGCACGCGCACCAACTCTTCTGCAGACACCGCACATTCCGATCCGCCGTAACGGCCATCGGTCACGGTTACGTAGTGCACGTGACACCCATTTGCCGCCAACCGCGCCAGTGTGCCACCTGCTCCTACCTCGTTATCGTCTGGATGCGGCTGCACGCATAGTACGGACCTCACGTCCGTAAGCGGTTTCATACCCAAGATGCGTTGGATATCCACCTCTACCCCCTCCTCTTCGTGTCTCATTCTATTTCTGTCTCGCTGCAGCGCATTCCTTTGTCTCAGAACGACGAATTCTCGTCGCCCCAACGCTCCTTCGGCCAATGATTGTACGAATTTTGTGTATTGGTCCAACCAAGGTACAATGTGAAAGGAGGTGTTTTGTCATATGGAATATCGCAGACTTGGTAAGAGCGGTTTGAAAGTGTCAGAAATCGCACTAGGCAGCTGGCTTACATACGGCACCGTGACGGAGAAGGAGCAGGCTATTGCTTGTGTCAAGCAGGCGTATGAGCTGGGCATCAACCATTTCGACTGTGCCAATGTCTACGGAGCGAAGCCGCACGCCGCCGAGGAGGTCATGCGCGAGGCCTTACAGCCATACCCCCGGCAAAGCTACGTAATCACCACGAAGGCGTTTTGGCCCGTTGGCGATGGCCCGAACGATCGCGGACTGAGCCGCAAGCATATTATCGAGCAGGCCGAACAAAGCTTGAAAGCGCTTGGCGTCGATTACGTGGACATCTTCTACTTCCATAGGTTCGATCCCGACACAGATCTCGAAGAGACGCTGCGCGCGATCGACGACCTCATTGCGCAAGGAAAAGTATTGTATGCAGGTTTGAGCGAATGGCCCGCCGACAAGATCGCACTTGGTGTACAGCTACAAAAGGAGCTGCGGTTGCACAAGTTCGCAGCGAGCCAACCCATTTACAACATGTTCGAGCGCTACATTGAAAAGGCAGTTGTCCCGATCTGCGAAAACGCAGGCATTGGGCAAGTTGTCTTCTCACCGCTGGCACAAGGTATCCTGACCGGTAAGTATCGCAAGGGCCAACCTGTTCCAGCGGGATCGCGCTTGGCTACACCCGGCGTCAATCAGTTCATGCATGTCGACGATGTGGTGCTTGATAAAGTGGAAAGCCTTATTTCCATCGCGGAAGAAGCTGGCTTCACGCTCGCGCAAATGGCTATTGCCTGGACCTTGCGCTTAGACAACGTTGCAAGCGCCCTCGTTGGCGCAAGCCGTCCAGAGCAGGTCGTGGAAAACGCGAAAGCAGCTGGCATTAAGCTATCGCAAGACGTGATTGACGCCATTGAAAAGGTTTTGGCGTAAACGATACCGACAAGGCACAATGCGGGGGTGTTAAAAAGTGAGGATTCTCCCGTTTGACGACGCGTGGATGGCGATTCAATCGCTGTCCGCGCCACTCCCGCCGGAGTGGATCGAGGTTTGGCAGGCGACGGCGACAAAGCGGCGGATCGCACAGGACGTCGTAGCGGCCATCGACCTGCCACCGTTTGATCGCGCCATGATGGACGGATTTGCCATTGCGGCCTCCGATTTGAACGCGATGGAGCCACTATGCATTCGCGGCGCCGTGGCCGCCGGCGATCCGGCTCCTATTGCACTTGCAAACGGCGATGCGGTGCGCGTGCGCACAGGTGCCATGGTGCCATCAGGCGCCGCTGCCGTCGTCCGCCAGGAGTGGGTCGACGTGCAGGGCGAGACCATTCGCCTGCTACAACGCGTGCGGCCAAACGAATCGATTCAACGTCGAGGCGACGACGTGCCGGCAGGTGCTCCGCTCATTGGAGCAGGCCTCCCGCTTGATGGGCAAGCCATCGCCGTGCTGCGCGCCGCTGGTGTTGCACAAGTACCTGTTCACCGCGCTTGCAGGATTGCGATTCTCGTGACGGGCAGCGAACTTCGCACTGATGAGCAGCCACTTGCCGAAGGACAAGTGTACGCTGCGAGCGACGCGTTCCTCGCCGCCAGCCTGTTTGAAATTGGTGCCGTCGTCGTCGACATCGTTTATCTTCCTGATGATTTGCAGACGATCCGTGGCGAAATAGAACGCCGAATTGGCGCTGTCGACTGCATTCTGATGACTGGTGGTGCCTCCGTCGGCGACACCGATTACGCACAGCGCGCGATTGCCTCCATTCCTGGCGATCTTCCCACCGCCGTTTCGCGCATATGGATGCGCCCAGGTTCTCCGCTCGTCGTCAGGCGGATTGATACAACTAACGTGTTTGCGATGTCGGGCAACCCGGCAGCTTGCTTCGTGCAATTTCACAGCCTCATCCTGCCTGCCATCCGACGCATGATGGGCGATTTTAGCGCCTGTCCGTTTCCTTATCGAGCCAGACTCATGGAACCGATACGGCTGAAGCCCTTGAAACACGTTCGTGTGCACCGCGCTATCGCGAATTGGCAAGACGGTATTCTTACCGCCAAGGCGCAAGTGCAACAATCCTCGGGCAGCATAAGCGGGCTGGCCGTAACCAATGCCCTAATCCGCCTCGATGAGGATCAGTACGTGCCGGGAGACACCGTGCCCCTGTCATTCACGCGAGGCCTTGGTGCGCCTTGACAGCCACGCGTTCGGCCGCGCGTCCCGCTGTGGGGGTGCTACGAGCGTGCAGCCCGCTACTTCGCCGCGCCCGCTCGTAGCGACGCCAGCGATCTTGTATGCGTCTGTAATCGGCACGCCCGTCGATGCTTTTCGCAAACAATCGATGGCTCGGCCCCGTATTTTCTTCTAACAGCCAAATTCGCCCGCGCGTGTCGATCGCGATATCAAAACCGAGCTCACGGTACGGCTGATACGTATCAAAGTGTTTCGCCCACTCGTGTGCAAGTTCAATCAACCGCGCTTTCATGCGTTCCGTCTGCTCTGTCGTCCAGCCCGCTTGGCGCAGAGCGCGATCGACACTCATCACCGCGCCACGACTGAGCGCCACATTGGTCACGATGCTGTGCGGTCCTGCAACCTTTGCCACCATGCCAGAGTACAACCACTTGCCCCCTGGCCGCTCACGCTGCATCATCACGCGAACGTCCATAGGACGCCCCTGCACATGCAGCAGATGAACGGCTTGTTGCACAATATAGACTTGGTCTCCCTGAAGGCGTTTGATGTAGGTACAGGCCTCGCCAAGGGTGCTAAATGCAATTGGCTTATGCACCGTATGTTGGACGATCACTCGGCCCTGCCGCTTCCACACCTTCATCACACCGCGCCCACGCGAGCCTGCGGCAGGCTTAATATACACTGCGCCATGTGCTTGCAGCATGGCGGCGAGCGCTTTTTCGTTGTATTTTCGCGTCGTCGGCAAATGTTTACGAGCGCTCAAATTACGAGCGAAAAATCGGTACAACAACCACTTTCCCAGCTCCGGTTTGCGCGCCAAGTCACACTCCCGCCTTCTCCATTAGATTCACTTCACAATATGTCGTCACGTGCACGCTGTTCGGACACAATTGGAATGTTTGACCAAGCCCTGGCGTAGCACATCAACTATGGCTAAAATATGAAGGACAGGCTTCTTAGCAGCGAATCGTCGCCAGAGGTGAATGAAGATGAAAGTACGCAAGGCGGTAATTCCAGCTGCCGGTTTTGGCACGCGCATGTTGCCGGCAACCAAGGCAGTGCCGAAAGAAATGCTGCCCATTTTAAATAAACCGTGCATTCAGTACATCGTGGAGGAAGCGGTGTACTCCGGGATCGAAGAGATTTTGATCATCACAGGTCGCGCAAAAAAGGCGATCGAAGACCACTTTGACCGCTCCCCTGAACTGGAACTTCATCTCGAGCAGAGCCGCAAGGCAAGTATGCTCACAGAAGTGCAAGCGATTTCTGATCTTGTCGATATTCACTACACCAGGCAGAAGACTCCGCTTGGCCTGGGACATGCCATCTTGTGCGCAAAATCATTCGTCGGCTCTGAACCGTTTGCCGTTTTGCTCGGCGACGACATCATTCAGTCAGACGAGCCGGTTACGCGCCAATTGCTGGCGCAATATGAGAATTCGGATAGGGCCCTGCTTGGTATTCAACCTGTGCCTACGTCTGACGTGTCCAAATACGGTATTGTTGAGCCGGCAAAGCGTACCGCGAGTCGAGAACCCATTGCTGTCCGGCGCTTGATCGAAAAACCAAGCGAAGCAGAAGCTCCATCCAACTTGGCGGTACTAGGCCGTTACGTCCTGCCGTCCTCGATTTTCGACGCATTGGAGGAGACGCCTCTCGGCCATGGTGGCGAACTCCAACTGACGGACGCCATCCAACGCCTCGCCGCCTTGAATCTCGTCGACGCCTACCAGTTTGAAGGGGTTCGCCATGATATCGGCAACTTGGAAGGCTGGTTGAAGGCGAATCTCGCATTTGGACTGGAAGATCCCAAACTCGCCGTGTCCATGCGCAATTGGTTGGCAGACGACCGCGTGCAGAGCCGTCTCGCAAGTTTTTAAAGCGCTTTTCATCGATTCGCTGACCACAGCAAACGCGGAGGCATCAGCAGCCCGTCATAGATTTTCCGCCAATGCCTCCGCGTCAATCCGTCGTCCCCTGCAAATCCTAGACCTTTCCGTCCCTCCTCGCGGAATGTGATAAAAGCAGTACCCTTCCCAATGAATTCACCGAGTGCTGTCGCAGTTGGGGTTACCTAACGTCACCAGGCATCCCAGCAACCTCCCCTGACTGCCCTTACACTGGATCGATTTACATGAAGGTGAAAGCCTCCTGACGCGCGAATGGTATGTCATTCGTGTCAAAAGGGAGAGTCGACAGCATGAAAAAGGGTATCATCGCAGTTGTTACAACCATCGCAACCCTTGCCGCACCTGGAATGGGCGTCGCCTTTGCCGGAACTGGCAACACGGGCTATACGGTTCAAACCGGGGATACCATGTACAAGATTGCGGTCGCCAACGATGTACCGTTGCCCGCTCTGGAGCTCGCGAATCCGCAAATTCAAAATCCGGCGTCCATCTACCCTGGAGAAGAAATTACGCTGCCAACCCCCTACGTCGTGGCGCCAGGCGATACGCTGTACAAAATCGCCAATACACACGGTGTCTCTTTGGCCGCCCTTGAAGCTGCAAACCCGCAGATTACGAACGTAACCAACCTGCAAATTGGACAAACCGTTTTTCTGCCCATCCCGGTAAGTTACTCGACACCTTCGGCACCTGCCCCATCCGCTCCATCAGGTGCCAGTGTTAGCGCTTCCTCTGTCAGTGGGACTTCGACAGTCAGCGCGTCAAGCACAACGTCGCAGAATACAGGAGCATCGATCTCAGCAGACGCACTGCTACGTCAAAATATCTTGAATTACGCGCAATCTTTGATTGGCATCCGGTATGCATGGGGAGGAAGCACGCCCGCGACAGGCTTTGATTGCTCGGGCTTTGTACAGTATGTATACGCCCATTTTGGGATTTCGCTGCCACGGCAATCGCATGATCAAGCCACTGTTGGAACGCCAGTCGCCCAAGCCTCTTTACAGCCAGGAGATCTATTGTTCTTTACGGATACTGATTCCTACGCAAGCCAATATGCAAACCACGTCACGCATGTCGGTATCTACATGGGGAACGGCAACATGATCGAATCGTCGTCCGCCAACAACGGCGAAGGCGTCGTCATCGTCCACAACGTGTTTGCAAACCCCTACTACACCGCCCATTACTACGGTGCACGCGACGTACTTGAATAAACGGAATAAAAAATCCCCCTGCCTCGCCCGGGCAGGGGGTTGTCACGAAAGATTAATGCTCACCGCGTGCGCTTTGCAGTCGCACAAATACAGATGACAAAACCATCGGTTGGACAGTCATGGCGCGTCCCGCCGCGACGAAATATAAATAAGCCTCAATCCCCTTTTCCCGTGCCAACGGTGAGAGCGCTGCAACATACGTCGCCACTTGTGCCTGATACTCTTGTACAAGCCGCTCCAAATCCGCCTCACTTTGCATCCTGTCTGTCTTATAGTCAATGACAATCCAGCGCTCCGCCTCTTCAAACAAGCAGTCGATGACGCCTTGTGCCACGACGGGCACGGTGTGACCATGGCCAATGTGGACGTCGATACGATGGAAAAACGGTTGCTCGCGATATACACAATCCGCTTGTCGCATCCGCAAGCCGAGATCCGAACGAAGAAATTGCACGACGTCATCCACTTGTAACGCAGCGGCGAGACGAGCATCGAGCAAGCCTGTTGCCAAAAGCCTATCCCGCTCTTTGACAACCGCCTCTGGCTCTGCGTCACATGGCCATGCACAGCGCTGCATGAATGCGTGAAACGCGGTTCCGCGCTCGCGTGGCGAGACTGTTTGTGCCCGGACAAAGGCCGGATCTTCAAGTAAAGATGTGGCAGCCCCCATGCCATGCTTACCCTGACCCGACAAAGCAGTGTGCAAACGGCGCATGTCGGTCGCCGTCACCTTCGCGTACAAGTTGGCAACGCGGCTTTCCTGCGACGGCCGAATTTGAATGGCACGTGGCCCTCTTGTGTCGGAATGCCGATTGGCGGTGAGCAAAGCTTCGACGTCGGCAATCGACATGTCGGCAAATGGCGATTCCGCATGGTTCTCTGCGACTCCCATCGTAGGCTCGTCACTACTATGAATCGCGACGGAGAACACGGCATCCCCTGCATCCAACAGATGTCCGTCCCATGTGCTAGGAGCCAAAGCGCGTAGTTCTGCGCCCGCGGGATGGCGCACCAACGCCGGAACAAGCCAATCTAGGTACGACTTCGCCGCAAAAAACCAAGCTTCGGACAACTGCGGTTCCCCCGGGGCATGCGCTTGATACGACTCGCGCACCTTTTTTTCTAATCCGTCCGCTGTTCCCACCAAGATGAGTTTTTCCTTAGCACGTGTCATAGCGACGTATAAGATGCGCGCTTCTTCCGCCAGAGTCTCGCGTTTATCCGCATAGGATGCCGCGATAGACGCGACAGTCCGCCAACGCTGACCTGTTGCCGGATCGTACATGGTGGCGCCAATGCCTGTCGTTCGCTCAAGCATCAAGGGACCTTGATGGTGCAAGTTGAACTGGCGTCCTAGGTTGAGGACAAACACGCGCGCAAACTCCAGACCCTTACTGCGGTGCACAGTCATGACTGAGACTGCGTCGGCGTCTGCTGGCAAAGCCGAGCCAAAGTCGAGATCGGCTTCCTCCCATGCGCGCCAGGCCTCGAGGAAGCCGAACAAATCGCTCCTCTCTGTCGCTCTATGCGAGCTTGCAAGATCCAGCAGTTTATCGACGTTGGCCCGACGCACTGGGCCTCGAGTCATGCCATCAAGATAAAGAAGATAGCCAGTCTCGTCGAGCATTTCTCGCACGAGTTCCGCCACCTGCATGCGGGTGGCAAGGGTGCGCCAGCGGAGAATCCGCTCGCAAGCCGCCAGTGCCGCATCGCGTACAGAGTTGTCCAATTCAGTGCCATCTGCAGCCTTTGAGAGTGCGTGCCAATACGATCCGCCTGTGACAACGCGCACCCTTGCCAGCATCAAATCATCCCAACCGATGAGTGGCGATTTGAGCAACGCGACCAACGACAACGAGTCAAGGGGGTTGTCAATCGCCCGTAAGGCTGCAATTAGCCACTGAATCTCAGGTGCTCCGAAAAATCCCGTACTTGTGTCCGCATTTGCCGGTATACCGTGTCTCTGCAATGCGGCCACCACAGCGTTCAAACTCTGCTTGCCTGTGCGCAGCAAAATCGCAATATCACGATAGGCGAGAGGGCGAGCGCTTTCGTGCTTGCTGTCGTATACCATCGCTTTTTCCTGCATCCATTGCGCGATCTGGCGCGCCACCCAGTCCGCCTCGCGTTCCAAACTTTCGAGCCTAACGGTATCCTCTTCTGCATCGTCCATGACCTCTATGTCGGATTCGTGAGGGATATCGGTGTTTAAATTTGGGGCGAAGATGTGAAACTCGACGGCCGGCTTCTCCTCTACATATGGTGGGTATGAGGCTGACGCGCGCATCTCCGCTCGCTCGGTATAGTCAAAGCCCGACGTCGCTTCTTGAAACAACTGTCGAAAGACATAGTTCACCACGGCAACGACTTCCTTGCGACTTCGATAGTTGTCGCGCAGGTCGATACAAGTGCCACCCTCACCTTGGTGGTAACGACGATATCGGTCTAGGAACAAATTGGGCTCCGCCATCCGAAATCTATAAATACTCTGCTTCACGTCACCTACGGCAAACAGGTTGTTCGCGCCGCTTGTGATCAGATCCACGAGGGCATCCTGAATCGGGCTGGTATCTTGGTATTCATCGACAAACACGTGCCGATACTGGGCGCGTACACGCGCGAGTGCAAGGCTGTCTGAAGACGTCAAGAGGCGGTAGCTGAGATGTTCGAGATCCTGAAAATCGAGCACTTCGCGGTACGCCTTGCGCTGCTCTATTTCGGCAAGTACGGCTTTGGCGAGATCGACCAGTACGTGAATATGTGGCGCCAAGTCTGCTAGGTCTTGCTTAAGCATGGATTCGCCACGATAGAGAACAGATGTAATGTCTTCACGGACTATGTTCTTTGCCTTTTCGGCGTATGCCCGCACGACTTCTACCTCTGGGCCGTTATACCTTATCTGGGGCGCTCGCTTATCGAAAACGCGAAGCGTATCCGCCACGGCATCGACCGCGCATGGGGAAGTTTGTGCTATTTGCAAAGCGCTTTGCAGTGCGTTGATGGCATCGTTCGCCCATACGTGAAACTTAGCGAGTTCCGGTACGCTTGCGGCCTCTTGCTCTGCCATCCGCATACTGGATAATGCCTGTGCTAAGCTATCGCAAAGCCATGTTTGAAACCATACGCCAAACGCATTGTCATGGAAAGCTCCGTCGAGGAGATACATGGCTTTTGCCTGTTCGAGCCATGCCTCGGGATGGACTTGGCTGCGCGCCGTGTCACATAGATCGACTAAGGCTTGTATAATCGGTTCCCTACCGACAAGCCTTAATGCCACAAGGGCGCGCTGTACCTCATCTCCCGTTGGGCCTGCAAGAGCGGCCTCGACCACATCACGAGCCGCTTGCCGAACCATGACGCGCTGTTCGTTGGCATCGAGCAGATCAATCCCGGGGGAGATGTTCAGAAATAGCGCATTTTGCCGAATCACCTGCAGGCAAAAGCTGTGGATGGTCGAGATCTGCGCCTGCCAAAGCGTGTTGATAAGGTGCTCATAACGGCGCGCCTGCGCCCGCTCGCCATGCTGCCCTGCCTCTTCGCGCAACTCCTCAAGCCGCTTGGCGATGCGCCCGCGCATTTCGTTGGCTGCAGCGTCCGTAAAGGTCACAACCAAAAAATTTTCCATCTCTAATCCGGGATCTTCCGCCAACAATGTCGCAATCCGCTCCGTGAGCACAGCCGTTTTGCCTGAGCCCGCGCCTGCCGAAACGATTGCGTTTTGATCCCGAAGTCCAATAGCTCGCGCTTGATCCTCAGACCATTTCATCGGCTTTAAACCTCCTTTGCAGAAAGCACGTCAGCAAATGTGCGCGTTTGCAGCACGCGGTAGGAACCATGGTGATCCGCATGTTCAAAGTGACAGACCATGCCAAAGGGGCAGTTCGTACAACCGCTGTCTGTATGCTTGATAAAGTACGGCTGCGCACCGATATCTCCAGCCATGATCCGATTCGCAGTCCGTTCGACCCACGACCAAACAAACTGCGTCACGTGCTGCCATTCTTCGTCAGACCACACCTCGGCGTCCTTCCTATATTCTCCGTTCGTTTTAAGAACGCCCGAAAACAGCGGGGTTGCCCCCCCCGCGATCAACTGGCGATCCATTGCCTCAATGACGTCGTGACTGGCGTGCATATACCCTTTCGCTCGGTACATGCCTACCATCTTGTCGCGCGATAAGCTCTGCGGCGCGTTCTTAATGCCCTGAGACGCCAGGAGTGGCATGTAATGTACGCCTGCTGGTTTGGCCACCGAT
Source organism: Alicyclobacillus tolerans (assembly GCF_001447355.1). Taxonomy (GTDB): domain Bacteria; phylum Bacillota; class Bacilli; order Alicyclobacillales; family Alicyclobacillaceae; genus Alicyclobacillus; species Alicyclobacillus aegles. Next base: position 22,363 of record NZ_JXBW01000001.1, read on the forward strand.
TCTTCGGATAATTGCCTGCGCACGACTTCAGCATAGGTTAACAACTGCAATTGCAACCCGTAAAACACCTTTGTGGCATCGAGTTTCGTGTTGGCATTGGACTTGTAGTCGAGTATGCGAAACCAACGCACCCCGTCTCGCTCGAATAAATCCACACGATCAATACGGCCGCGCAGTTCGACCTCTGTGCCCTCATTCGTCGTCCAGGCAAGAGGTGGCCAGGCCTCTTCGCCAAGTCCGTACGACCTTTCGAGGCCGTATGGGCGAAATGCGCTATCCTGCAATTGGCGCCAAAACGCCCGTGCCAGCCACTGCACGCCTTGCAACAGATCGGCGATGCGCACACCGCCAACTCGTTCCGCCTGCAAACGCCTGTACTTGGCCCGCTGGATTTGCTCCTCGAATACGGCGTCTGCCACGCTAACGACTTGCTCATCCGCGTCCGCCAACGAGATGCCTGTCGCTTCGAGATCGAGCAAGCGTGCAATCAATGCTTGTGCGACGTCGTGCAAAAATGTCCCGACGTCCTGTGGGCGCACTGCCGCAAACGACAAAGGTTCAAGCTTGAGCCCGTACTGCAAAAAGTGCCGCTCCGGACAAGCAGCAAACGTTTCAAGACGATGAACGCTCGTGCGCAACGGTCGCCCAAACAGGTCCTCTGCGAGGTCGGGCGGAAGTTGGACGCGGTTCGGGCGATGCACCAGTCCGCGCAAACTGCCACGCAACATCTGCCCGCGTTCGACGCCTGTATCCAAAAAATAATCGAGCACATCCTGGACAGTCGGTGCCGCCAAAACCTCATTCCAAGTAACTCCCCGTCGTACATGCGCAAGCTGTTGCACGAGCATGTGCAACGCGCGATCCGGTCGCACAATGGGCACCTGTACGCCATTTGCGGGCCCGGCTCCCGGCAATTGCACATCGGTCACTGTGACGCCGAGTGCATTCGCCGCAAAACGCACATGGGCCGCCGCCTCGTGTTCCTTGACACCAGCCCTCACGGCCCAACTGACCGTCAGCAACTTACTGGCACGCGTCAGCACCTGATACGCAACACGCTGGAATACCAGATGTTGTTCGGCTTGCGTGAAGCCAAGCGGAACGCCAAAGGCGCGTGTGAACATCTCGCGCTCGTCGTCGCGCAGAATTCCCGTATCGCTCGGTCGTAGTGGCAGGTGGGTATCGTCTGCGCCAACGACAAACACGTACGGCTTCGTCCAGTGGTCTGCACGGCGGTAATCGCAGATGAACACCTGATCGACACTGCTCGGAATGGTGGCAAGCCGCTCGCGCCTTAGCGCATCAAGCACTAGGTTTAAAACGTCGCGCTGAGGCAAGCGAACATCAGGGTAGATGCCAGCGAGATCGTCCAACAAAGCGATACATTGATTCCACGCCTGCTCCTCGATACTACCTGCGAGCACGCTCGCCTGTGCGTCACCGTTGACGACCGCCGCCGCAACCTTGGCCTTGACGTCAAAGGCCTGAAACAACTGCCAGATCGCCACCGCGAAATCCTCCAGGCGAATCGTCGGTGCGCTGCATGCGGCGACAAACGGTTGTAGCCTGGTTGCCAGTTGCATGCGGATGCGATTGGCAAACTGATCCTCACGCGTCGCCGCCATCGCGTCGTCGGTCACCTCTTGCGCAAACGTCCACGGATGGTCCTGAAACCAAACCGCGCTGCCCGAGACGTCGTACATGCGGATATAGAGATCAAATCTGTCTCGATCTTCCGCAGAGAGTCCGCTGTACGCGCTACGAATCCAGGAGGCGACGGCCGCTGCCGACATATTCGACTGCACGAGCGCAATGGCCTTCGTCAAGAAATGGCCGAGTGGATGCTCGTCCAGAGTGGGAAAAACGTCTATGGCGTGCGCCACCCCGGCTTGCACAAAGCTTTCCGCAAGGCGTCGCCCGTAGTCGTCCAACGACGGACAGACGACCGCAATTTCTCGCCCAAGTGCGTCCCCGCGCTCGAGCAGTAAGACAATTTCATCGACCACCGCTTGTATTTCCGTTTCCTCATCCGCTGCACGCCAAAGTCGCACACTTTCGGTGTGACCGTCCAGGTTTTCGGGTTGTCCCGCAAGCGCTCGCTCTAATCGGAGCAACTCCGGTTTCGCAAAGCGCTTGCCAGGCGTAAACGACACCGTCTCCCAGGAGATCCCCCGCTCCTGCAAGATGGATACAAGCCTTGCTACACTATAGAGATGAGCGGGATCGCCACGCTCAGCGTCCACGCCCCCGTACTGGCGCAGCCAGTCCTGCAACCGCGGCCACTCGGCAAGGCTATCTCGCCTCTGGGCGAAAGTTACAAGATGGTCGGGCTGAACGTCGCCGAGCACGACAACCGCCCTGTCCGCTTGTTCGATCAGCGCCGTGATAAAGCGGAGTTCTTGCGGCGCAAACAAGTTGAAGCCATCGACGAACACCTGACTTGCGCGCAACCAAGACACTTCGTCTGCCACATGGGCGGCATCGGTCAAGGTAAGCGCTGGATCGAACAAATCATGCTGTTGCAAAAGTTCGCGATAGCGTACATAGAGCGTGCAGACGTCGCGCAACTTGCCAAACAGCGACGCAGCGGCACGGCTGTGGTGCGGCTGATCCATCTCATCGATGCGAGCCGCCGCCGTCTCAATGGCGCCTTCAAGACCTTGCAAGTCGACCTCGTAGCGGATCATTTCGTCGAACACAGCGAGGATTTGCTCATAGAGTCCTGTCCCCGCTACCGCCCGTTTAAGCGGCCCTAGGTTGTCGCGTACGTCTTCGTAGGCGGCGCGAAGCAAAATGTTTCGACCAACCCGGTTGACCACGCGCCCACCACGCCCGGCACTCGTGCGCACGCGCTCGGCGAGCCGCCGCAACGTGATGACCTCTGGCCGCAATGCGGAATCTATGGACGCCATCAGCATTTGTTCGGCGGCAAATGCCGTCTCGTCCGGGACAATCCACAAGAGTGGCGCACCAATGGGCCGTGCCTGTACTTCCTTGCGCATCTCTTCGATCACGCCCTGCGACCGACCACTACCAGTCGGCCCGAGCCACAATTGCACCGATTTCGCCATCCTCGCTCACCCCTGTTTGCATTGTGTTCTTTCTGTCCGCCATGACGACTTCGATAGCCACTTGCTACTTCCTGCCACGGCGTTTGTCACCACCTGCCGGCCCGTTTCATATACCGTGGATAACTTGATTGAGAAGGAAGGTGACTGGCATGGTGGATCCAATTACCGTCAGCAGCAAACGCGTCTCCGCAACCAGGATTCTTACAGCTTCTGGATTAGGTCTGTTGTTTGACGCATTTGATGTCGGCATCTTGTCGTATGTGTTGGTCTCGCTGTCCAAAGAGTGGCACCTCACACACACGGTGACCGGTCTGGTCGGCAGTATCAGTTCCATAGGCATGGCCATTGGTTCAGGACTCGCCGGCCTGTTCGCAGATCGATTTGGTCGAAGGTCCTTATTCCTCGTCACGCTGCTTATCTACAGCTTGGCGACGGGCCTGTCCGCATTTGCTGCCGGGATTGGTGCTTTCTTCATTCTTCGCTTCTTTGTCGGTTTAGGACTTGGAGGCGAACTGCCTGTCGCAACCACCTACGTGTTAGAGAGTTCACCGGACTCCGTCCGCGCACGCCGCGTCGTCCTGTTGGAGTCGTTTTGGGCGGTTGGTTCGCTCGTCGCTGCACTCGTGTCGTTTTTCGTCATTCCCTCGCACGGCTGGCGGATCGTCTTTTTAATCGGTGCGATCCCGGCCCTGTACACGATCGTTTTGCGATTTGCGTTGCCAGAAACCCCGAAATACCAGCATTTATCTCAGCGCACCTCGATGCGTCAGGCTGTGCGTCAGATTTGGTCGCCCGGCATTGCCCGCCGCTCGTTGGTGACGTGGATTCTCTGGTTTGTCATGAATTACTCCTATTATGGAATGTTTTTGTGGCTGCCGTCGGTGTTGTCCGACAAAGGCTATTCTCTTGTGCACAGCTTGGGGTATTCGCTTGTCATGACGCTTGCGCAAATCCCTGGATACCTGACGGCCGCCTGGTTGGTGGAAAAGTGGGGACGTAAAAAGACGCTCGCCACGTCGATGATTCTTGCCGCCTTGGCAGCGCTCGCCTTCGGCTTTGCCTGGAACACAGCAAGCATTATCGCCTTCGGGCTGCTCTTGTCCTACTTCATGCTGGCCGCGTTTGCGGGCACCTATGCGTTTACAGCCGAACAGTTTCCAACTGCCTTCCGCGCGACGGGCATGGGCTGGGCCGCAGGCTTTGGCCGCATCGGCAGCGCCCTCGCTCCGTTCATTACGGGCTGGCTACTCGGATCTCAACTCGGTTACGACTGGGTCTTCGGCATATTCTTTGCCGTCATTATCGTCGGCTTTTTGTTCGTCAGCCTGTTAGGGCGCGAAACCAAAGGTCAAGCACTTGAATGACAAAGGCGGCGGGCCGAAGCCCGATGGCTTCTTACCCGCCGCAACGACTATCGTTAGGCCGACTTCTGGCTCAACAATTCCTCGACATAACTGCGCAAGACCTGCTCCATACCGACCATGGTCGTCTGCTGATTGATAAGCGTCCGCATCTCCGCGGAACCTGGCAAACCCTTAATATACCAAGCTGCGTGTTTGCGCATCTCGCGCACGCCGATGTCCTCGCCTTTGTGTTCGACAAGCAGACGCATATGGCGCAGCGTGACGGCGATTCTCTCGTCCACCGACGGGACAGGCAAAAACTCGCCAGTCTCGAGATAATGCGCGATCTCGCGGAAAATCCAAGGATTCCCCAAGGCCGCGCGCCCCACCATCACTGCATCGCATCCTGTTTCGTCCAACAAGCGCTTGGCCGCCAGTGGATCCGTGACATCACCGTTGCCAATGACGGGAATCTGCACGGCTTCCTTGACGCGGCGGATGATGTCCCAATCCGCCTTTCCTGCATACATTTGCTTTGCCGTGCGCCCATGGACGGCGACTGCCTGTGCCCCAGCTTCTTGCACAGCAAGAGCCACTTCCACGGCATTGACGTGATCGTCATCCCAGCCTTTGCGGAACTTGACAGTCACCGGTTTATCGACGTGGCTGACGACCGCGCGTACAATCTCGGCAGCGTAATTCGGATCGCGCGCGAGCGCTGCACCGCTGCCATTCTTATAGATTTTCAGGACTGGACAGCCCATATTGATATCGATCAAATCGGCGTTTGTCTCCCCGACCATTTCTGCGGCCTGTTCCATTGAGGCTTTATCATAGCCCATCAATTGCAGGCTGACCGGATGTTCGTCCGGCAAAATGGTGAGCATCCGTTTCGACTTTGCATTGCCATGAACTAAGGCCTTGTCGCTGACCATTTCGGCGCACACCATACCTGCGCCTAATTCCTTGGCAAGAATGCGAAAAGGCGGATTGCAAACGCCAGCCATCGGCGCGAGAATGACAGGGTTGTCCAACGTCACGCCGGCGATTTGCAGTTTCATGCCTCGACTTCCTTTCCACAATGAGCGCATGGCATAACGGCACCATTATACGGTCGCCGCGGTTGAACATCAACCGCGGTATCCTGCCATGCGCGCGGTTAAGACGAGATCGAACAACCACCAGACGCCGACAACAAACAGCAGCACGTGGCCGATGAAGAGTGGTGCCGTCAACCCGCCCACCACTGTACAGGCTGCCATGACAATGCCGCTGCCAATGCGCCCACAGTAGAGCCGGTGAATGCCTAGGTAACCGAGAAAAAACCAAAGCACATATGCCAAGGCGACGCTTTTGCCCATGCGAAGGCCCCCCATCACCCGTCGTAATACAGGTTATGAGGGACCCGCTTGTCAACTTGCGCTATGATTCGACATTCGGTTGGCCCACGTCAGCAAACGAATGGTTTCACGATACATGAGGCTTTTACGAGGCGCGCCAAAAACGACGCTGATCATGACGTGTCCGTCCGCTCGGCGCACGGCTGTAGCGAGACAATACATCGCCTTGGAGGTAAATCCCGTTTTCCCACCGATGAACGTGCCGATGGCACTTGGTGGGCTATAGAGTAGCCTGTTACCATTGCGAATGGACTTACCGGCAACGGTTGCCGACGGCGTCTGCATGGCCTTAACGATACGTGGATAACGGATGGCCTCAGCCAGGATCAGTGCGATGTCTTTGGCCGATGTCGTGTGTGCATCCGCATGCAAACCGTTGGGTGTGACAAATCGCGTGTGTGTACAGCCAAGAAGCCTGGCTTGCACGTTCATCATGCGGGCAAACCCTTCCTGCGATCCGCCCACCGTCTCGGCAATGCCGTACGCCACATCATTGGCGCTTTTCATGAGCAGTGCGCGCAACGCATCGTCCGCTCTCATGGTCGTCCCCGGACTGACGCCAAGGCGAACGCGCGGTTGATGAGCCGCTTTTGTGCCGATGTACACGGGACTATCAGGTTCGAGGTGCTGGACAAGCAAAATGGCTGTCATCAACTTCGTGGTGCTGGCAGGATACATGGGCGTATCGGCCAACTTGTCATACAAGACCTTTTTCGCGGTTGCATCGTAGACAATTGCGGCCTTCGCATTGACATACGGAGCTTTACCGGCTGCCTGCGTGGATGTAACAGGTAGCAACAGGCATACAAGTGCGCCGCATAGGGCGAGCAACCCTTTGGCCAGGCGAAGCCATGTTCTCGAAACCGTTGACTTGCGAAACAACACGCCCACCTCACTCGCTTCTCGTCGCGCTTAAGGTGGACGAAACGGGCCAGATCTATGCCTTTGCGGTGATTAGCGCGGACGCACCTGAACGCGCGCCGCGATGGCCGGATCGAGCGAAAGGCTTTGCCCACGCACCTTCACTGGAATCCCAGCTTCGTATGGCTGATGCTGTCCGGCTTCGACCACTTCGCCGGGGACAAGGCCTGTCCGGTGAAAAAATCGCAACAAATCCAGGTCTTCCTCGGCGACTTCGACGATGCGTATCACTTCGAGTGGTACGCCTGTCGGCGCTTCCGAAAGTGAAATCCCTTTGGGCTGCACAAAACCGTTGCCTGGAATCACGTTGCCATGCGGGCAGGTGGCCGGGTGGTTGAGCAGTTCGTTCAAGCGATCCTCCACCAACGGCGACACACTGCCTTCCAGACGTGCCGCCTCGACGTGCGCATCCGCCCAGTCGAGTCCCAAAACATCGGTCAACCAACGCTCCAACAAACGATGTTTGCGAACAATAGCCTCGGCCCGCGCCCTGCCTTCGTCAGTCAACAGCAACTCACGAGCCTCGCCAATTTCGACGTATCCTTGTCCCTGCAAACGTTGAAGCGTCTGCGAGACGGTTGGGCGCGACACGCCGAGATAATCAGCTACGCGCGACGCCAAAACCTGCTCCCCTTCGGCGTGTAACACGTAAATGGCCTCTAAATACGAATCGAGTGCACTCGAACTCAAACGATTCCCCCCTCGTCCAGTTTCGCCAGTGAAAACGATGCCCACGTCTGTCCGTTCATGGTTAACACAACCTCGTCGCCCGACTGCAACGGACCAACTCCAGCAGGCGTACCTGTAAACAGCAAGTCGCCGTGCCCTAGTCCATACGTCTGCGCGCAGTGGCGAATCAGATCGGCAAACGAAAATACCATGTCCTGCGGCTGTCCGACCTGCACCTTTTGGCCATTGACGGTCATGGCAAACGTCGAATCGATCACGTCAGTAAACGATGAGACGGTATAAAAGTCGGAGACAATCGCCGAATGCCGAAAGCTTTTGGCCGCTTCCCACGGATGACCCTGTGCCTTGAGTTGACTTTGTAATGCGCGATCCGTCAAATCCAGCCCCAAAGCAATGGCTCCAACAGCCTGTTCCGGCTTGTCACCGCGTGCGAGGGTGCGATCAATCCAAAGTACGATTTCAAGCTCATGGTGGATTTCCGAGCGTCCCGCAGGAAACGGCACCTGGCCGCGAGCGGCCACCAGGGCGTGTGTGAACTTGCCAAAAATCATCGGCGATGTGGGAACCTTGTTGCCCAGTTCAGCAGCGTGATCGCGATAATTGCGACCGACGCAGAAAATATTGCGGACGTTTGGAAATACATCTTCGGCGCCTTGCCAGTATGTAAACCCGCTCATCAACAGCCGCTCCCCTTTAGTATGATGCCTTCATCATACCACATCAGGCAGACGGTGCCTGGGTAGGGATGAACTGAATGGTCAAAAAAAGCCGCCCCCAGCTTCGGAGCGGCTTGCGCTACGCTATCAGTTGGTCTTTGGCTCGCAGTACTTGTCGAACAAGGCCATCAACTTACCTGCGACAATGTCCGCCCGCGATCCTTCGATATCACTACGATGCAACACACCAACCAATTCGCCGTCTCTAAAGAGGAAGAAGGAAGGCGACGACGGTGGCATGTCTGTGAAAAATTCGCGTGCGCGCGCGGTAGCTTCCTTGTCTTGTCCCGCGAACACGGTCACCAGCCGATCCGGACGACGGTCGTTCTCTAAAGCCATCGCCACGGCCGGACGCGCGATCCCGCCTGCACACCCACATACCGAATTCACCACAAAAAAGGTCGTCCCTGTCTTATCTGCCATCACTTCGTCGACCTCTTCGGCCGTACGGAGTTCACGAAATCCAATATTGGTCAGCTCGTCGCGCATCGGTTGAATCATCATCTGGTAGAAATCCAATTCCAAACTCACGAGCACGCCTCCTCTCACTTTATCTTGCACCATCATTATACTCCTCGCGCAAGGCAAATGACAGTTTTACGAACTCACCCGATTTGCTGCACACCGGCCCTGCCACCCGTTTGCAAGTCCATTTCTAGCTTCGGTATAACAGTGGATGAAAGCCACCAACTATCGGCCATCCTACTGAGATAAGGTGGGTGGACGACGAATGGAGATTCGCACATTGGTCAACGAACGTTTTCTGCAGGCTTGCCGGCGCCAACAAACGGACGTGACGCCTGTTTGGTTCATGCGCCAAGCCGGTCGCTATGATCCCGACTACCGTAAGATCCGCGAGCGTCATTCGCTATTGGATATCTGCGCTGAACCAGAACTCTGTGCGGAAGTCACGATGATGCCAGTTCGCAAACTGGGTGTCGACGCGGCCATTTTATTCTCGGACATCATGGTTCCGGTCGGGGCGATGGGACTCGAATTTACCATTCGCGAGAATGTCGGTCCAGTTATCGCACAGCCCATCCGCACAAAACAAGATATCGAGAACCTGCGACCTTTCACGCCAAGTGAGGCGTTGCCACACGTCCTCACGAGCATTCGTCTGTTGCGCGCGGAGTTGGACATCCCGCTCATCGGCTTCACAGGCGGGCCGTTTACACTCGCGAGTTACATGATCGAAGGTGGGCCCTCGCGCGACTATTTGCAAACCAAAACGATGATGGTGTCCCGTCCAGACCTTTGGCAGACGTTAATGGACAAGCTTGCGGATATGGTGATCCACTATGGGCGAGCGCAGGTTGAAGCGGGAGCGTCGGCCTTGCAGGTATTCGATTCCTGGGTCGGTAGCCTTTCCGTCGACGCCTTTCGCAAGAGTGTCAAGCCGTTTATGACTCGCATCTTCCACGAACTGCGAAAACTTGACGTGCCTCTGATCTACTTCGGCGTCAATACGGGTGAACTCCTGGGGGATTTTGCCGAGACCGGAGCGAGCGTCATTGGCGTCGATTGGCGCGTGCCACTCTCTCGTGCACGCGCTCGGGTTGGCAACCAAATTGCGCTGCAAGGCAATTTCGATCCGGCAATGTTATTCGCGCCCATCGACGTGATCGACAAACTTGCGCAAGACATCTTGGATGAAGGTACGGCGACACCGGGCTATGTATTTAATCTGGGGCATGGCGTCAAACCATCCACAGACCTCGGTGTGCTGCGTCACTTAGTAGAAACGGTACACGCGTACACACCAACGGAAACTGGGCAAGGTGCTCACTAGGGAGGAAACGCGTTGAATACACAACCGCTCGGCCTGCTGGTAATGGCCTATGGCACGCCGCACAGCCTTGACGAAGTACTACCGTATTACACCGATATTCGCCACGGTCGGCCGCCTTCAGACGAACAGCTGGCCGATCTCATCCGCCGCTACGAAGCAATTGGCGGCGTTTCCCCACTTGCCGAGATCACGCGTCGGCAGGCGGAAGGACTTGCTGCAATACTCAATGCCGACGGAGGCAGACCCGTACGCCTGTATCAAGGCATGAAACACACGACACCATTCATCTCGGACGCTGTGGAGAAGATGCATAAAGACGGCATCACCGAGGCCATAGCCATCGTTCTAGCACCACACTATTCGACAATGAGTATTGAAACTTACCATAAACAGGTGCGAGAAACGACGGCACGCTTAGGAGGGCCGGCCTTTCGCTACATTCGCGAGTGGCACATGGAGCCGCGCTTTCTCGACGTTCTAACCAGTCGCGTCCAAGAGGCCTTGGCTCGCTGCAGCGAACCGCAAAACGCGATGGTCGTCTTCTCGGCACACTCGTTGCCTGCACGCATTCTCGAAATGAACGACCCCTATGTCGATCAACTGCACGAATCGGGCGACGAGATTGCCAAACGCCTGAACCTGCCGCATTACATGTATGCTTGGCAAAGCGCAGGTCGCACCCATGAGCCGTGGCTTGGCCCGGACATTCTCGATGTTTTAAGCCAATTGCGCGACCAGGGTTACCGAGAAGTGGTATCGTGCTCGCAAGGTTTTGTCGCGGATCATCTGGAAGTACTTTACGATATTGACATCGAAGCGCAGGCTCGGGCACGCGAGTTGGGGCTGCATCTCGTGCGCACCCGCCAAATGAACGACGATCCAGCATTTCTGGCCGGCCTGCGCGACGCTGTGCGCCGAGCCGAGCGAGAAACGGAGCTGATGGCGCCATGAAAGTGGCCGTGATCGGCGGTGGCATCACAGGCTTGACGGCGGCCCGGCACCTCATTCAAAAGAGCCGTAGCGCAGACGTGCCCTGCGATATTGTGCTCTACGAAAAGGACTCGCGTCTTGGTGGAAAGATTCGCACATACAGAGAACAAGGGCTTGTTGTAGAAGGCGGTCCCGACTCTATGCTCGCGCGCAAACCGGCCGGGGTACAACTTTTGCGCGATCTCGGTATGGAAACCGACATCGTATATATGAATCCGGAAGCCTCACAGACATTCATCGTACGCAACGGCAAACTGCACCCTATGCCACAAGGTACCTTCGTCGGTATTCCTGCCGAAGTGGAAAAGTTCCTTGCCTCGTCTTTACTGTCGGGGACTGGGAAATTGCGGGCGCTGGCGGACGTCTGTCTGCCAGCCAGTCCAATTCAACAGGATGTGTCGCTTGGAGCGTTTTTGCGATCTCGCCTGGGGGATGAATGGGTGGATTATCTAGGCGAACCTTTGCTCGCAGGCATCTATGCAGGGCGCATCGACCAACTAAGCCTGTTTGCCACCTGGCGTCAATTGTACGATCTCGCCGTGCAATCGCGCAGTTTAATCATTGGGGCGATGGCCAGCCGCAAGCGACAACAAACCAATCGCAGCGGACTGTCTGGACGCAGCGCCTTCGTGACGGTGCGCACGGGGCTCGAAAGCGTGATCGAACGTTTGCGCGACGACATCGCTCAAGTGGTTTCGATTCGTCTCGGAACACAAGTTGTGGCCATGCGCCGGACGGAGAATGGCTATGAGGTGCGAGCCACGGGCGACAATGGCAGCAGTGCCAGCGAAACGTTTGATGGTGTTGTTCTTACGACGCCTGTCGCAGCTGCCAAGCCGCTGCTCCGTCAGCTAAACATTGTCAGCGACGAGTTTGACGTGCCGTACGCATCGACGGCAACCATCATCCTCGCGTACCGAAAGCAAGATGTCGCCGTCGATTTGTCACATGCTTCAGGTTTTTTGGTTCCTCGCTCTGAAGGTATGGCCATGACAGCGAGCACGTGGATGTCGAGCAAGTGGCCACACACGACCCCAAGCGATATGGTTGTACTGCGCTGTTACGTCGGGCGCGCGGGACAAGAAGAGTATCTTCAGTTGGACGACGAGGCGATGGTCAAACAGGTGAGTCGCGAAGTAGAGAGCATAGTGGGCATTCAAGCTGAACCGGTCTGGCACAAGGTCACACGCTGGTCGCACGCGATGCCCAATTACCTCGTTGGCCACGGCGACCACCTGCAAAGGCTGCACGCTGCGATTCAAAGCCAAGCGCCCGCCCTTGCTGTGGCGGGCGCCGGATACGAAGGTCTGGGGTTGCCCGACTGCATTGTGCAGGGTCAGCAGGCAGCCGATGAAGTCTTTACTGCTTTGTTCCGGCGTTGAAGTGCCACTGTTGCAGCCGGTTAGGGGACCGGCTGCCAGCGGTCGCGCAGGCCTGCAGTTTGCAACAACACCGTATGCTTTTGGGTTGCGTCGGCCAACAGCATGTAACCTTGCGTATAGGATACAAAGTTCATCGCTAAGACGCACGGATAACGTTGTAGCCACAGTTCCAAGGACGGCGAGTGAACCGTCAGCCAACTGTCGCCGGAGTCTGTGGTGCGCAGCAAACGGCCATCGTTGACGGCATAGCCGTAATCCGGCGTCGCGAACACGGCTGGCTGTCCTTCATAGTTCGCCTTGGCTCCATCCAGTTGATCCGTCAACTCGCCGGCAAACGTCTTGCCACCGTCGCGGGATCGGAAGATGACCACGTGTTGCTTGCTGGACTTTCCTGTTCCAGTAGTGAAAACGGCGGCAAACGTCCCTTCGTTTTCGAGTAGTTGCGGCTGATAAACCTTAACGGCCTTCGCGCCAAGGATTTGCTTCGGAGGCTTCAGGGTGCGCACGGACCAATGACGACCGCCATCGTCTGTCCTATAAAGCGACAGTTCTCCGGACAACGCGGTCGTAAGCAACCACCCACTGCGCAGGTTGGTGAACGCGACGACAGCTTGCGCGTTCATGGGCAGACCGGAGGCCGACGGCAAGTGACCGACCTTGACTTGTGCGACCGTAGCGCCGCCGTTCGTCACATGATACAAGAGGGTCACTCCGCTATTTGCGGCACCCGTTCCAGCGAGTAAAACCCATCCTTGTGACTTTGCTGGCTGACTTACGCTTGTCACCCGGAATCCATCTGCACCTAAATCTGTGCGATAAACACTCCAATGCGCACCCCCATCACTTGTTCCCGCCCGCACGAAGGAATGCCCAGAGACGCCATACAAATAAAGCGTGTCCAGGCTGACCACGGCTAGTTGTGGGTTTTCTACTCCGCGGTAGACAGATTCTGTGCTTAAGTCAAAACGGACGGGAACGTTCACGCCGCGCCAAGTTGCGCCGCGATCGTCCGTGCGCTGAATTTGGAAGACCCCGTGCATATATCCCCAGCGATAGCCTGTATCGCCGTCCGGCAGGTCGATGTTGTACCATACATTGTTTCGCTGCAAGGCTGTCAATGAGACAGCGGCTGGAATACCTGCCGGATCTGGCTTTTGTAACACGGCAGCAGTGTCGTGAGACGGCCGCAACGACGTTTGTGACTTCGATATCATGGCACCCGTGTTTGCACCACATCCGGCGACCATGAGCGCGACGGCGCCAGCGGCAGCAATCGACAACAAGCGCGATCGATACATGCACATCCCCCTCGTCTCCAGTTCATCTAGCGTTAGCTTGGCTGGCCGCTGAAAAACCATGCACGCAAAGGGTTATGAAACAAACGAAGGTTGTCAGACAAGGCGGTCGGCAGTACAATATTCAGGATTTTGGAACGAGCATCGTGCGCACAGAAAGGACGCGTTACACCGTGCACCTGTCACTCATAACCGTCATCACCCTGGCCGTTTCCGGCTTCGTTGCTGCTTTCATCGATGCGACGGTCGGCGGCGGCGGCCTCATTTCGCTGCCTGCTCTTTTGTTCGTCGGACTGCCCCCATCCTTGGCCTTGGGCACAAACAAGTTGGCGGGAACCATGTCCGCGGTCACGAGCTTTACGTCGTACTTGACGTCCGGGAAGGTGAGCATTCGCCTGGTTGGCCCCCTCTTTCCGCTCGGCGTGTTCGCGTCGGCGGCCGGCGCCATCGTTGTCCATCACCTTCCGTCTTCCTTTCTCCGCCCGTTCGTCCTTGTCATGCTCGTCTTCGTCGCCTCTTATACAATCTTTAAGAAGAACTTGGGCCTGGTCGAAGCGATGCGTACGACGAAGGCTCGCACCTACTTGTGGACAGCATTGCTTGCCATCGTGCTCGGCTTTTACGACGGCTTTTTCGGCCCAGGTACAGGTTCGTTCCTGATGATGGGCTTTGTCCTGCTCGGCTTTGATTTTTTAGCGGCGAGCGGCAACGCCCGCACACTGAACTTTGCGAGCAATGTAGGCGCCTTGATCGCATTTGCCAGTGTCGGCTCCATCCGCTATGAAGATGGCCTCATCCTTGGCGTATGTATGATGCTTGGCGCGTTTACGGGATCACGGTTTGCCATTCGCAAGGGTTCACGGTACGTGCGCCCCTTGTTTATCGGCGTTACTTGCATCGTGATCGCGCAACAGATTTATACCTTGATTCATTGAGGTGCTGTCATTCGCTTGTCCCGCAACGCATATCGTATACCGTTTGCGGGGTGAGCGAATGGATGCTACCATGTTTCGATTTCTCACATTGTTTGTTGCCGCATTTGCGGTTGCCGCATTACTTGGACGTACACCGCTGTTCAAAGTGCCAAGCGCCATATCGTATTTGATCTTTGGCTTGCTTCTCAAACTTCCCGCACTGCACCTAACCCCCATGGACGCTTGGTGGTTGCGCCGACTCGGCGATTTGGGACTTTTGTTTCTTATGTTCCTGTCTGGCATGGAAATCGACGTTCACTTGCTGTTTAGGAAGCGCGATGGTCACAAAGAGGGTGCATCCCCAGCCGTCGTCGGAACCATGATGTTTTGCGCCACCCTGCTCTTTAGCTTCGTGTGCTGCGCGTGTCTGGCACATTTTTCCCCCGATGGTGCGAATCCGTATATGCTGTCGCTTTTGTTCGCCACAACATCGCTTGGCGTCGTCCTGCCCGTGCTTGAAGAAACAGGGTACCTTCATCGGCCTTTGGGCCAAGCTATCTTATACAGCGCCGTGATCGCAGACTTCATGACCATGCTGTTGGTCTCGCTTCTCCTTGGCGCCCACAAATCGGCGGATCCATGGCGAGTCTGGCTTACACTCGCCATCGTGCCGATCGCGCTTGGTGTGGGCCTGAGCCTCGAGAAATTGCGGCAAGTGCCTGCCACAGGCCGCTTGTTGGGGCAAGCCATGGATCGAACGCGCGCGACCATCGCGCTTGTCGCCATCTTTGCCATACTGGCAGAGGCGACAGGCAGTGAACCGATTTTAGGCGCTTTTTTGGCCGGCGTGATCGTCCGTGGGCTAAAATTTGCGCACAAGCCGCTCGTCGCCACCTATAGCTATGGCGTCGGTTATGCCGTATTTGTGCCCATGTTCTTTGTGGCAACTGGGTATGCAATGCCAATCGCGCAACTGCACTCGGTAAGGGCATTATCCTGGCTGCCTGTCTTCGCAGGGCTGGCTTTTGCTGTGAAACTCCTACCTGCACTCACCCTCCTGCGCTTCCATGGCAAGCGCCAGGCATGGGCGGCAGGGTTCCTCCTCTCGAGCCGGCTAAGCTTGGTGGCAGCAGCCGCGCAGCTTGCCGTCAATGCCCACTTGCTCCCAGAAATCTGGGCCGCCAGCACCATCCTGGTATCTATCGTAACGAGCCTTATGGGCCCTCTGGCCTGGGCGATTCTCGCACCGCAGCTGCCCCCTGTCGATAGCCGCTGAGATATGCCGAGACAAGAGGACTTTCCTCTACGAATGTCGAAAGAGTGAAAGTGCGACATCAAGTAGGGAACTGAACTTTTGTCATGCGCTATAGAAATAAGATTTTTCTTAAGATACTTCTGTAGTGCGGCATTTTATGAGGCGGTGGCTTTGTGGGCAATGACTTTCTAGCAATGCAGCGGGACGGATTGACCAACTTGTTTTCCCGTAGCCATTTTCTATATGCCGTGGCACAGGCAATGCCCAACGCGCCAACGGTTTCAGTACTCCTTATCAACCTGGATCGGTTTCGCATGGTCAATGAGCATTTCAGCTACGCAGATGGAGACATTGTTCTGCGCGAAACCGCAAAGCGTATCGTCGCGGTCATACCGAGCTCAGCTACAGCAAGCAGACTCTGCGCTGACGAGTTTGCCGTCGCCTTGATCGACGTTGACCAGGACGGTGCGCAAGCGATGGCCGAACGGATTCGACTCGCCATCGCCGAACCCCATCACATTGCCGGCACCGAAGTCATTGTCACCGCCAGCGTCGGCATCGCAACGGGATCACATCCACAGATGACAGCTGAACAACTGCTGCGCCAAGCCGATGCAGCAGTCCGCTGTGCAAAGCAATTGGGGAGTAACCAGGTGCGCACCGACTGCGCGAGGCCTCCTCGTGAATTGCCACCGCTGATGGTCGAAACCATGCTCCGCCATGCACTGCGCAATCGCGATTTACAAATATATTATCAACCAAAAGTGCATGCTAAATCGATGCAAGTCGTCGGAGCCGAAGCTCTGTGCCGCTGGCGGCATCCGGAGCTTGGTGACATTCCACCCCACGCGTTCATCCCTATCGCCGAATCGAGCGACCTCATTCTGCCAATCGACGAGTACGTCCTGCGCGCCGTCTGTGAACAAGGCAGTTCCTGGCTTTCACAAGGTTATCGCGTGCGAACGAGTGTCAATATTTCAAGCCGCCAGTTTTTACAACCGTCATTTCCCCAACTGGTTCAGCAGGCTCTGGCTGAATCAGGCCTGGATCCATCATTGCTGGAGCTTGAAATCACCGAGCGAACGGCCATGTACGACGTCGAACGAGCGGTTCACATCTTGACCCAGTTGCGCCAAATCGGTGTACGCATCGCGATCGACGATTTTGGCGTTGGGTACTCGTCGCTTAACTATCTCATGCAGTTTCCAGTACATACGCTCAAAATTGACCGTTCGTTTACTGCGGGCATTCAGAGCGCGGTCAACCAGACGCCAATTATTGGGGCCATCATTTCACTTGCAAAATCACTCAACTTAAGCGTTGTCGCGGAAGGCGTGGAGACCGTCCAGCAGTTTGACTTCCTGCGCGATAGCAAGTGTGACGAGATTCAGGGGTATTTATTCGGCGCCCCGGTTCCACCGGCATCCTTTCAACTCTCTGCGTTCATTGCGACGTTGCAGCCGCGCCAGCCCCATCTCGTGCCTGACGACACACATAACCTGGAGCGCTTGAGTGAACGCGAGTGGCTCGATGCAGTGTTCACGGGTGTGCAACGTCATCCGCGCTTGCACGAGTTGACCTCGTACTTGGCTGACGCCATTGTTGAGCAACTGCCCTTAGACCGACTAAGCCTTGAATTCATCGAAGAAGGCGCCGCGTTTTCTGCTGTACACGAAGTGTCCCTGCGCGATGACGTGCCGGCTAGACCCGTTGGCACGTTGATACCTGTTGCCAATAGTGGTTTGGCCTTTGTACAGCGCACGAAACAACCCGTGATGTGCGCGGACATCTTGCGCAACCCTGAATTTCAAGATGATTACAGCTTGGCAGCACAAGGAATCCAGTCTATTATTCGGGTGCCTTTGCTACGGGGCAACCACGTCTTTGGTACGATGAATGTGCAGTCCACGCTTGAGCGCGTGTATACAGAAGCGGATCGCAACCGTCTGCAACGGACAGCCCAACGCCTAAGCGACGCGGTTTATGCCGCATATCAAGATACACGGCGACCAATTGCACATCTATATGACACGAAAACGAAACTTTACCATCGCCAGTTTCTCGTCGAGCTGCTCGCCGCAGACCAGCCCGCAGAGTGGCTATCGCAAACCGTTTTGCGCCCGTTTCCCGAGTGGACGACAGTAACGGCTGTGGTAGTCTTGATTGCCAACCATGATAGCATGGGCATCGTGGAAGGCGAACAAGCCGTCGCCTACATTGGACAATGCTGGTCGACCCACGCCGTGCCAAATGCGGTCGCCATCCGTATGGGAGCAGGAGAGGTGCTCTTCGTCGCATTTGATCAACCGAGTCTGTCCGTGACGCAATTTGTGCACCAATTGCGTTCACATATTCAATGGTTGAATACACGAGCGGAGCGGCTAGGAGATGCCAGTCTTCGCCTGGAGGTCAATACCGGCCAGGCGTCAGGAGACTGGTGTGCGTTTTGGAATGTTTATGTAGACGCAAGGGAACAAGCATTGGTCCTACAGCACACAAATGCTTAAATAAGCGCGGTGCCTCGGCGAAATACATACCAGAACTTCACGTCTTTGGGTGAAGCGCTTTGAACTGATTAATGGCGTTGCACTTCGGGCACTGGAGTTCGATTGCCATCTCGACATAGTTACCAGTCGTTCCAGTGACCGAGATCGTGGCGTCCACCTCGTTTCCATGCGCCACGACAATTCCGCCAAAAATGTGGCCTGCAAACGGCATGATATGGCCACATGCGTAACAGGTGTGTGTGGCGTGAATCTCGTTTTCCATGACTGCACCTCCCCGGGCTAGCGTCCGTCAAACACATGACGCCTATGCGCGGGGAGCATTTCCTCACATAACTGCGCAAAAATCCAGGGATACGCTTAAAATGTCTTTTTGCTGTCGAGCAACAAGGTCACCGGCCCGTCATTCACGAGATACACTTGCATCATCGCTCGAAACTGCCCTGTCTCCACATGAACGTTGCGATCGCGCAACAATTCATTAAACCGGTTATATAATTCGACTGCCATGTCAGGCGGTGCCGCATCAGCATAACTTGGCCGCCTACCTTTGCGCGCATCTCCGTAGAGCGTAAATTGGCTGACGGAGAGAATGCTGCCCCGAGCCTCGCGCACATCATGGTTCAATTTCCCTTCTGTGTCCGGGAAAATGCGCAGTCCAACAATCTTGTCCGCCAAATACACGGCATCCGCTCCCGTGTCATCCCTGCTGACACCAACCAATAGCACGAGCCCTTTGCCGATTTGTCCGACGATCTCGCCGTCAACTTCAACTCGAGCAGGACCACTTCTCTGCACGACTACGCGCATAGTACGCCTCCTCCTCGCCAGGCTTCTTCACTGAATGATGCGTCGCACACTATACATGTCTTTGATCCGCTTTAACCGCTCGACGACCGAGCGCAGGTGATCCAAATTGCGAATGCGGATGCTCATATGGATGTGCGCAACCTTTTTCGCATCCGCCCGGGCACTCACGGCGGTAATATCGGTTTTCGTCTCGGCGACGGCGTTAAGGACCTCATTGACAAGACCATGCCTATCCAACGCAGTCACCTCAATTTCAGCGTTGTACGACCAGTCTTTGCTGGTCGCCCACTCGACCTCCAGGGTCCGCGTCTCAGTCGCTGAGAGTGCAGCGACATTTGGACAATCGACGCGGTGCACCGAAACACCGCGACCGCGCGTAATGAAGCCGACAATGTCATCGCCGGGTACAGGATTACAACAACGTGCAAAGCGAATTAACACGTTGTCAACGCCTTTGACGCGCACACCCGTATCTGATGGCTTCGCCTGTCCCTTCGTAATGGACATCGAATCGACCGGCTTCTCTTCCAGAGACCGCCGGTATACTTCCACGAGCCGTGTTACAACCTGAGCCGCACTCAAGCCTCCATAACCGACCGCAGCGTAGAGGTCCTCCTCACGGGAAAAACTGAATTTATGCATCGCTTCGGCGAGTCCCGCAGAGGTCAACAACTGTTTAGGCTCTAAGCGTTGACGAACGATCTCGCGCTCGATCTGTTCACGACCACGCGCGACGTTCTCCTCTCGCTTTTCACGTTTGAACCACTGTCTAATTTTGCTTTTTGACTGAGATGATTGTACAATTTTCAGCCAGTCACGGCTCGGGCCGTACGAATGTTTGCTGGTGATGACCTCGACAATATCGCCAGTGCGCAGGCGGTAGTCGAGAGGTACCATCTTGCCGTTCACTTTTGCGCCGATACAGTGGTTTCCAATATCCGTGTGAATGCGGTATGCGAAGTCGATGGGTACAGAACCAGCGGGCAGTTCAATCACGTCGCCCTTGGGTGTGAACACAAAAACCTGGTCCGAGAACAAATCGATTTTGAGGGTTTCCATGAATTCCTGGGCATCGCGAAAATCCTGCTGCCATTCAAGTACCTCGCGAAACCAAGCCAACTTCTTCGCGAAGTCGTCCTCGACCCTGCGCGATCCGGACTCCTTATATACCCAGTGCGCGGCAATACCGTATTCTGCGGTCTGGTGCATTTCCCAGGTGCGAATCTGAATCTCCAGAGGTTCTCCATTAGGCCCGATGACCGTCGTATGTAGACTCTGATACATGTTCGCTTTCGGCATCGCGATGTAGTCTTTAAAACGCCCGGGCATAGGCTTCCACATGGTGTGTACGACACCGAGCACCCCATAGCAGTCTTTGATACTTTCGACTGTGACGCGAATCGCAAAAAGGTCGTAAATTTCGTTAAACTCCTTATGCTGCGTCGTCATCTTGCGATAGATGCTGTAAATGTGTTTCGCCCGTCCGCTGACTTCAGCCTTAAGATTGAGCTCGCCAAGTTTCTGACGCAACACGTCCATCACACCTTCGATGAACTGCTCGCGCTCCTGTCGCTTGCGCGCCATCAAATTGACAATCCGATAGTACTGTTGCGGATTGAGATACCTTAGCGAGATATCTTCCAGTTCCCACTTAATTGTGTTAATTCCAAGGCGGTGTGCCAAAGGAGCGAAGATTTCAAGTGTTTCGCGCGCTTTGCGCATCTGTGTCGCTGGCGTTTGGTAGCGCAGCGTGCGCATATTGTGCAAGCGATCCGCCAACTTGATGATCAGCACGCGTATGTCGCGCGCCATCGCCATAAACATCTTGCGCAGATTTTCGGCTTGTTGTTCCTCGCGCGAATCGAAGCGGATCCGCTTCAGCTTTGTCACGCCGTCGACGAGTGACGCCACCTCGGCCCCAAACGTCTGCACGATGTTGGAATCCGTCACGGATGTGTCCTCGACCACGTCATGCAGAAGAGCCGCGACGACGGCGGTCGCGTCAAGCTGCAGGTCTGCAAGAATATACGCGACCGCCAAGGGGTGCGTGATATAGGGTTCACCCGACATGCGCACCTGCCCCGCATGGGCACGGCTGGCAAACTCGTAAGCCTGACGCACTTCATCAAGTTCTTCCTGACTGCAGTACGATGCCAACTTTTCGCATAAGCCATCTATTGACTGATCCTTCGTTTGCTCCGTCATGGCAGTCACCTCCCGTCGACAGCATGCCAGTTCACGATTCGTATTGAACCAGCGTGTGAATCGGAATATCACCCAAGCGAGAACGCCCCGCTAAAGCCTGTAACTCGATGAAAAAAGCCGCGCCGACAACTTCTCCTCCCAACTTGCGCACCAGTTCGATGGTCGCGCTCATCGTTCCCCCAGTTGCGAGTAAATCGTCTGCGACGACCACACGTTGTCCCTTTTGAATGGCATCACTATGAATTTCAAGCCTATCCTGACCATATTCTAAGTCATAGGTCACAGATACTGTGGTATATGGCAATTTGCCCGGCTTGCGAACCGGCACGAAGCCCAGTCCCAGCGTCGCGGCAAGGGGTGCACCAACCACATAGCCACGAGCCTCCGGCCCGGCGATCACGTCAGCACCCCACGCCCGCACGCGCTCGGCGAGATCTGTAATGGCCTGTCTATAGACGGGACCATTGCCCAAAAGCGGTGTAATGTCTCGAAACAAGATGCCCGGCTTAGGAAAGTCCGGAACATCGCGAATCCAATCACGATATCGAATGGTCAACACATTCTCTCCTCTACGCCCTTTGCTGTCGCTCGTCCAAACCAGAGCCTGTCCACCCGCTGTCATCTAATGGCGACAGGTGCTCGCGCACCAGCGACTGGTATGTCATTGCATCGCGTAAATCGCGCTTTTCTCCCTCTATGACATGATACGCACCATCGCGCTCAGCGGCAAATCCCAATTCGACAAATGTCGCCAAAATCGCAGCGAGCTCCTCGGGTGTACTGCCTTCCCCGCGACTGTGCAGGTGCTCAAGCAAGGCTTGCGCCCGCTTGACACCTTGGCGCAAGAGGCGGTACACCGTGGCAAAGCGCGATCGCAAAACCGGCGCATCCAGCACCCAGCCGCGACGAATGAGCAACTGCGCAGAGCGCCTGCCTTGCCATACGTTTTCTTCGATTTCGACCAAAAACGCACAAACCTTTGGCAGGCCTGCTTCCAACCTGGCAGCTGCAATCGGCGGTACCTGAAACCAAACTGCATCCTGTTCGACGCCGCCTTCTGCAAGCCTAAGGCGCACATGTGAACCATTTCCTATCTTCGTAGCCTGACGTACTTCCACTGGCCCAACAAACAGCTGCAAAGGTTCGTTCTCAGGCCCAAATGGCGCGAATCGCTGTGCCCACTCAAGCAACTCCAACCCGTGTTCCGACAGTGGCAGATAGTCATCTGCGAGCATCTCCTGTGAAGAGCATGTGACTGTTTCGCCGTTTGCTTCCCGCAAATGCGCCACGGCTGCTGCGAACGCCGTTCGAAAATCGGCCAAGGACGACGCCTGTAAACCGCAACCAATTGCCGCATCGTGGCCGCCAAAGTGGCTGAGATACGATGCGCAAAGGGCCACCGCCGAGTGTAGCGAGATGCCAGAAGGTGCGCGCCCAGACCCGCGCAACGTGCCGTCCTCCATATGGGCCAGCGCGATGGCCGGGCAACCAAAGTGGTTCACCAGCTTGGCTGCTACAATGCCGACAACGCCTAATGGCCACGCGCCACACGCCACGACTGCATTTGGGTTGGGTCCATACATCGATTCGACCTGGGCGATGGCTTCTTGCGTCGCACGCTCCGTCGCCTGTCTCCGCTGAACGTTTAACCTCTCGATCTCGTCCGCGAGTTCGAGAGCCTCCGCCCGGTGTTCGGCCATGAGCAAAGAAAATGCCGTACCCGCATGAGCCATTCGTCCGGCCGCGTTTAGGCGCGGCCCAATCCGCCACGAGATGTCACTTACGGACAACTGGTTCACATCGACCCTGGCTCGTTCACAAAGCAGTAACCAGCCAGGGCGCTGGCACGTGCGCAGGGCGGTGAGACCTTCCCGGACGAGCCGCCGGTTCTCGCCACGCATCGGCATCATGTCGCTCACAGCACCAAGCGCCGCAAGGCCTATCAACCACTCCTCGTGAAACTGTGCAGGAGCACCTTGCGCCCGCCGCGGATCGACTGTTTGCATAGCTTGCGTTAGCTTCCACGCCACACCAGCGCCAGAAAGTGGTCGGGACCGTTCGCTATCGGCGTGACGGCTATAGTGAACCACAGCTAAAGCACCTGTGAGAATCTCATCGCCCGGCTCATGGTGGTCTGTAATAATCACGTCGATGCCAAGATCGCAAGCCACTTCAAGGGCGGCCTGTGCCCGAATGCCATTGTCCACCGTGACAATGAGGGTGCCTCCAAGTTGTTGTGCACGCCCGACCAATGGCGGCGCCAGTCCATAACCGTCTGCCACCCGCTCCGGAATGATGCAGTGCCAGTTGGCGCCCCGCGCCTCAAGTTCACTCGCCAGAATGGCGCTCGCTGTCACACCATCCACGTCGTAATCACCGACAATCACAATCTGCTCACGATTGCGCACCGCTGACAAGATGCGATCGACAGCCAAGCGCATGTCGAAAAAGTCGAACGGATCTGTCCACGCCTCGCGCGCAAACAAAAATCGGCGGGCCTCATCTTCACTGCTGATATTGCGGGCCAACAGCCAGCGCGCAACACGCGTCGGCAGTCCCAGACGATCCGCAAGTGAGAGGGCATTCTCCGGAGGGACACTTGCGGCCCTCCACAATGGTTGCATATTACTCACAATCCCTATTCCCTTCTCTTCGCTCGTCCCCCACCTCATATGGGTTCACGTGAACAAACACGTCTTGCACACGAGCGAATTTCTCACGCAAGACGCGCCGGACCTCCGCGGCAATCTCGTGACCTGCGAACACGGTGATGTCCCCATCCACCGCAATCTCGATATCGACAATCACATACTGGCCGTGATCGCGCACGCGCAGTTCATCAATGGCCCTTACCCCGTGTACCTGCATCACTTGTTCACGGTACGGATGTAAGGCGGCTTCTTCTAGCACGACCCTGTCCATCAGACTCTGTAGCGAGTCTTGCGCAATATGGATCGCCATTTTAAGGACAAGACACGCCACGAACAGGCCAGCGGCGGCATCCATGTACATGAGCCAGCGGATGCGCAGCCGCTCACCGATGATGGCCAAGACAATGCCGACGAGCGCCGCCAACGACGAATAGACGTCGGAACGGTGGTCGTATGCCTGTGCCATCAGGCTCTTACTTTGCAAGCGACGGCCGATCCGCACGTTATATCGAAAAAGTAGCTCTTTGACTACGATCGCGACGAATGCCATTTCGGCTGCCGCCAGTTCAGGGGCTTTAGGGGACTTCATAAAAGACGAGATCGACGACACGCCCACATCAATGGCGGCGGCAATCAACAAACCGGCTACGACGATGGAAGCGATCAACTCCGCCTTGCCATGGCCGTATGGATGGTCTTCATCAGGCGGTTTGCGGGCGATGCGAAGCCCTATAATGACGGCCAAGGAGCCAACGAGATCAGAAGCTGAGTGGACCGCGTCAGCGATGAGGGCGTCACTGTGTGCTATCGCGCCAACGAGTCCCTTCGCAGCCGTAAGGGCGACGTTAAACCCTGCATTGGCATAGGCGATGCGAGTTCCTTGACGCACAAGTCTGGTTGTTGCATCCACTGCGGATCTCGTCCTTTCCCACGCGTGACCGATGTACGTTCGCTAGGTGTGCGAAATTAAAGAAGCGCCCCTTGGGAGCGCTTCGGCGCAACATGAATCACTGCACACTTGCTTCATTGGCAACAGCTTTATGTTTACGCATGGAGCGACCTCTCCATGCAACCCAAATCGGACTCGCGATAAATATGGACGAGTATGCACCGCTGATGAGACCGATGATGAGTGCAAACGTGAAGTTGCGAATGGACACCCCGCCGAAGAAGTAGAGAATCACAGCCGCAACGAGCACGGTAAAGACCGTGTTGATAGATCTCGTCATCGTCTGCCACAGGCTCTTGTTGACCACTTCGCGCAGGGCATCAATGTCTTCCGGCTTGTGAATTTTCACGTTCTCACGGATGCGGTCAAAAATGACGATGGTGTCGTTGATGGAATACCCCACAATGGTCAGCAAAGCCGCGACAAAGGTCAAATCGACTTCCCGGCGCAAAAGAGCAAAGGCAGCAAGGACGATAAACGCATCATGCAACAGGGCGATGATGCCGGCAATCGCAAAGCGGAATTCAAAGCGGATGGCCACGTAAACCACAATACACACCGCCGCCGCGAGCACGGCCCAAATCGCCTTGCGCGCCGTTTGTTGTGCGACAAACGGATCGACCGAATTCACCTGAATGTCTTGTTTGGCGCTCGGAAAGAATTTGTGTTCAGCCGACTGAATGGCCGCAATCTGTTTGGCGCTCAACTGTTCAGGGAGTGTGACGATGGCGACATTACGTTCGATGCCACCAACCGTGAGACCGGTGTCGCCAATCGTGAGGCCGACGGATTGAAACATTTGTCGCACGCGCGCATCCGGAACTTGTTGATTCAATTGAAACTGGATTCGCGATCCGGCTTTAAAATCTGTGCTTAAGTTAAATCCGAACAATGCGAATACGATAATGCCGGCGATGGTAATGGCACCCGACAGCATAAAAAACCATTTGCTCAACCGAACAATGTTAAACCTGGGTTTCATGCCGTTTCAACACTCCCTTCCCGACGCCGTACCACCATGGGCGGCGAACGGCGCCAGACGCCGTGAACGTAAGCAGCATGAGACGGCTGAGCAACACTGCGGTCAAAAGGCTAACGATGATGCCGACCATGAGCGCGACGGCAAAGCCCCGAACGTCCCCTTGTCCACCGAAGATGTACATGACAGCACCAGCGATAAACGTCGTCGCATTCGAGTCGACGATGGTGCGCAAGGCATTCTTGTTGCCGATACGCACTGCGGATCGCAAGCTGCGGCCGTTTCGCATCTCGTCCTTAATGCGCTCATACGTGATGATATTCGCATCGACCGCAATCCCCACGCCCAGCACGAGAGCCGCCAATCCCGAAAGCGTGAGTACGACGTGCAGACCCGAGAAGACCAGCAAAGTCAAATAACCGTACGCGATGAGCGCAATGTCGGCGATAAGACCGGCCAGGCGATACACGCAAATCATGAAGGCGAAGATGATAATGATGGCAATGAGCCCTGCGACCATCGTCCGCTGCAAGCTCGTTTGGCCAAGCGACGGACCTACGCTCGTCTCACTTTCGAGCGTCAGCGGATACGGGAGTGCGCCCGCATTCAACTCGTTTGCCAACGCCATACACGCTTGCGGCGTCGTCAGGCTGCCACCCGATATTTCACTGCTGCCACTGTACATAACCTGCTGAATCACAGGATCTGTCAGCAATTGCCCGTTAAGAAATACAAAAATCGGTTTACCGACATACTTTTTTGTGATGTCAATCCACTTCTGTGCCTGTTTAAACTCGATGGCGACCGCATTTTTGCCATCTTGCTGATCCACGACCCACTTGGCATTACTCTTCAGGTCGGCCCCGGTCGCAAGGGGTGCGCCAACAGGCGTAATTTTGCCTGTCTTTTTGTCAATGGTTGCGTCCCCGTAAATAGCCAACTGAGCGGTTGCACCGATGACTTGCACCGCCTCTTGCTGATTTTTCACGCCTGCAACCTGGACGCGGATCTGATCTTGCCCAAGTTGGT
The DNA here is from genome assembly GCF_001447355.1 of Alicyclobacillus tolerans. Classification (GTDB taxonomy): domain Bacteria; phylum Bacillota; class Bacilli; order Alicyclobacillales; family Alicyclobacillaceae; genus Alicyclobacillus; species Alicyclobacillus aegles. The sequence continues at coordinate 49,259 of NZ_JXBW01000001.1, forward strand.
TCTTGCCTTCGAGATCGATGCTCGGCGATGAAACGCCAAGCGAGTTCACGCGCATTTCAACCGCCTTTAATAAGGCTTGGCGGCCGCTGTCCGAAAGCGATTGCCCTTTTGGCGTATCGACCGCGTACAACAAATCGACACCGCCTCGCAAGTCGAGTCCGAGTGGGATCGACTTCCATACCTGTGGAACTGTGCCCGCTGTAACGCCGATGATAGCCGCGACCATCAGCAGAAACGCGAACAGGCGTCCCCATTTCATAGCTTGTCCTCCTTCAGTCCGCCGTCCAGCCTCACCCGGCAAACGGGTGGCGTCGAACCCAGCGAACGATCCGCTGTCGCTTCCAACAGCATGCCATGTTCAGTATACGAACGACAAATTTCGCCGTCAAACAAAAAAACCTGCCCCCGCGGCACGAGGGCGTACACCATCCCTGCTGCTGTCATGAACGCGGTGGATCACCAAGTCCACCTTCCATTTGGCGATAGGCGTTCACCGTCAAGTAATTCATGTAGTCCGTGATGCGAACGGATAGAATGAGTTCCACCAACTCGTGCAATTGAATACCAAACCGCACTTTTGATTCGATGTACGACCAGAACTCGTCAAACTCTACCCGATCATAACCGAGAAGCTTAAATTCCTCGATTTTGGCTCGGCAGAGATCGAGTATGGCCACTTTGTGTTCCGCGATCGACGGTAATTGGAACGGATCCATGCCCCATGCATCTCCCTTGGCTTGCCTGAGCTATCTATGTTTCCACCCGCACAGCGCAAATTCCTCTGTGGTCCAAAAAAAGGACTACCTCACGACCGTTTCGCATACGGAATAACGTACATGTCCGCCGCAGACAGAATCCAAAATGGGAGGTACTGTACCGTGAATCGCCACACCTTCCTGCACGGAGCGCTTGTGCTGATGATCGCAGGGCTCGTCACACGCGTGATGGGCTTTATATACCGCATCTTCCTCACGCGCATCATCGGAGCCGAGGGGATGGGGTTGTTCCAAATTGTCTTTCCCATTCTTGGCTTGGTGTTGACCTTTGTCACCATGGGCTTCCCCTTGGCCATCTCCAAGCTCGTGGCAGAGGCGGTTGCACAGCGCGATCGCGCCCGCATTCAGCGCATCATGCGTATCTCAGGAATTTCGGTCGCGTCGCTTGCCGTCCTGTTTACTCTGCTCATGTACCTATTTCGCCACGTGATCGAAACACATTGGCTGACCGACCCGCGCGCCTATCCGGCGTATCTTGCGATGATTCCAGTAGTCGGAATTATCGCCATCTCAAGCCTTTATCGCGGCTACTTTCAGGGACTGCAGGACATGGCACCGACGGCCTGGGCCTCGATTCTTGAGCAAACGGTGCGCATTCTAAGCATTTGGATCCTGGCGGCATACTTTGTTCGCTATTCGCTTTCCTACGCCGCGGCCGCTGCCATGATGGGCATGGTTCTCGGCGAACTCTCCGGCCTTTTGTTTATGGTCTTTCAGCAGCGGCGGCGAGCGCGTCTCGTCGACGTCATCCCTGACCCTGCCTACACGCGTACCGCCGAGTCGATGCGAAACACTGTGCATGCGATCGGCCAAATTTCACTGCCTGTGACGTTAAGCAAATTGATCTGGTCGCTCTTGTTTGCAGCTGAACCGGTACTGGTCATGCGTGCGTTGCAGGCCGCAGGCTTTGTCACGAGCCAGGCCACCAGCATGTACGGCGAGTACAGCGGCATGGCGATCCCGCTGCTCGTGTTCCCGACGGTGATCACATCCTCACTGGCAACCAATCTTGTGCCGGCTGTGTCGGAAGCGGCGGCGGCAGGCGAGATGTTCCGCATCCGCAAGCGACTCTCGCAAAGCTTCACTGCGACCGCACTTGTCTCGTTTCCTGCATCCGTGGTGTTCACGCTGTTCGCAGGGCCTCTGACGACCGTCATTTACAAACAGCCTAATATCGGCCCCATTCTCGCCATTATGGCTCCGTTTGAGTTTTTGCTCTGCCTGCAAGCGCCCCTGACAGGCATTTTACAGGGTTTGAACAGGGCTGGTGTCGCAATGGTCAATTCCATTGTCGGTGGCGTCGCCAAACTGTTGCTCATCGTCGTATTGGCCCGTCGCCCCGAAGTCGGTATTCTCGGTGTGAGCATGGCAACGGCATTTTCGTTTACACTCTCGACGCTGTTAAACTTGTGGTTTGTCGTGCGCATGATTGGCTTTCACATTCGACTACAGTCGCTTCTACGCGTTGGTATCGCTGCACTCGGGATGTTCGCCTACATGCAGGCCATCACGTTCCACCATCGCCCATTGCCCGGCTCTACCCTGCTCCTCGCCATTGGCGGTGGACTCATCGTCTACTTTGCGCTCTTGTGCGCCCTGAGGGTACTCACGAGCCGAGCGGTCTCGCGCATCCCCAAAGTGGGTCCAGCGTTGGCACGAATCGTCCGCTGGATGCCCTTTGCGGTGTGAGGGACAGCATGGACACATGCACGTGCCCTATATTTGGTCCCGCTCGTCAATCCATATACTTCCGTCAGCATTGATGGTCGCATAAAATACGTTTTCCAGGGTATAGCCGCGATGCCTTAGCTCATCTCGCAGCCACACCTCATCGCGGCCGATGATGGTGAGCGTCTTTGGCACGGGGCGGCCATCGATGACAAGCGGCCATGGAACGGCTTCTGCCGCGACCGGCTTGCCCAAGTCGCGGGGTGTGAGGGGGCGCGCCTCGGCTTTCGGAATCACACTCAATTGGCCAGACGTCTCCAGTATCGCAAACTCCACATCCGCTACGTTGGCGACACCTTTTTCGCGAAGCTGTGTGAGCAAATCGTGAACTGAGTAGCGAATTCTTCTCATTTCCCTATCCTGAATTCTCCCATGTTCGATGAGCACGGATGGTTCACCATCAATCAAGTGGCGAAAACGATGGCTTTTGATCTGGAGAAACGCGACTGCAACTTGAAATAGCACCAGTGACGCGATGGAGATGGCCGCCTCATAAATGGGCACGCGCCGATCCTCCATCGGCAAGGTGGACAACTCAGCCATCATGACGGATACGACGAGATCGAACACGGAGAGTTGACCAATTTCCCGTTTACCCATAATGCGCAGGGCAATCATCACAATCAAATAGAGCCCGAGTGCGCGTACTGGAAATTGCCATAAGGGAACGCTATGCATGGCTAATCCCTCCGGCGCTAGTATGACCTGGTAGCGCCATCATTCATGCGTCCTCGGGGCGGACAAACGTGAAGCGAAGCGGGAAAGCGAAAAGCGCCGGAGCAATGAAACATCTGCACCACTCCCCCGTTTTCGCAACAGGGCGTTACGCCATCGTTTGCTCGGAAGCCGTGCTCAGTTGTACAAACATCTCAGCCACCCGGTTGAATAAGTCTGGGCCGTCCGCGGCGTCTTCAAAAACGCGGTATGTAGCCGTTGTCCGCATGGAAAATACCACATTGTCGGAGACGACGTAACGGTGTTGTTCGATCGCGTTCACGACGCGATCGCAAACTCCCGCAATCTCTGTTTCTGCAACATCCGGCAGGACGATCAAAATTTCGTCTCCCCCGTACCGACAGGCAAGTTCGGTATGGCGAAGGCATTGCCGGACGAGCACACCCACCTGGCGTAGAACCGCGTCCCCTACATCAAAGCCAAATCCTGCATTGACTTTGCCGAACTGGTTCAGGTCAATACAAATGACCCCCCACTTTGTCACCCCTTGCATCATGTCATCGCGGATCCGGATGTTGACGAAGTGGTGCGTGTACAAGCTGGTTAAACTGTCGACAAACAATTGCGTATCGAACTCTGGCGCATACATGGCCGTTCGGTTGCGACCCCTCTGTTTTGCGCCCCAATACATCGCACTGTCGGCCTTGAGCAGGAGATCCCGATCCGACACACTATGGTCAGGACATGTGGCGACACCGACACTGACGGAAATTCCCTGCAGGTGGTAGCCATGAAACTTGACGGCCAACCGACTGACCTCTTGCCGTATCTGTTCCGCAATCCGATAAGCCTCTTCGGCGTTCGCCCACATGAGGACGGCAAACTCTTCGCCACCGTAACGGGCGGCGATTCCTTGAGCTCCAGCATGCCGCTGTAACAGGCGCCCAACCTCACGCAACACGACATCGCCCGCCAAGTGCCCATAGGTGTCGTTGAACTTTTTGAAGAAGTCAACGTCGGCAATCAACACCGAAACTGGACGATTCTCTGTTACGGACGTTTGCACCCGTTTTGCTAATTCCTCGTAAAAATAGCGATAGTTAAACAGGCCCGTCGCTTCGTCACGGAAGGTGCGTTCCTGAAGTTCCTGGTATAGCTTCGCGTTCTCAAGCAAAACGGAAACTTGGTTGGACAAAGTGTCCATATATTGGTGTATATGTGCAAAGGCCCGAGGCCGCTTGGCATAGCAGACGATCGCGCCGTGTGCTTTCAGATGGGCATGCATGGGGAAGATGGCCATACTTAAAAATGTTGGGTGATCGCCTAAAATGCGGACGCGCGCGTCCTTACGAACGTCCGGAATGTGCACGGGAGCGCGGTGGTGAATGGTCTTCCATATGGCACCGCCTTCTTCTTCAGGCCAACCGTTCTTGTCAAACAAGTGATCGTACGCTTGCGGATACACGGCCATAGGGACAAGCGCATTGTGCTCGTTGTCGATCAAAAATACGACAACACAGTCGGCGAGCGTCATGCGGCGCGTGAGAATCGCCGCTTCCGCCGCGATTGCGCGGATGTCAAATTCGGTGGCGAGTTTGGTTGTCGCCTCGTGAATCATCTGTAAATCAAGTGTCTGCCGATGCGCGCGCAACATATAGGCAAGCATCGCCAACGGCAACATGACGACGGGCTCGAACCACACGTTATCAGGAGCCAGCGCTAGTACAAGGACAGCAAACGGCAGGCAAAGAGCCAGATTGGCGGCGTCCGTGACAAGCGCACTGACGATGGACGACGGCAACAAGTTGCCGCGAAGCCACTGCAAGGTGTGAACGAGCAAGTGATTGACCACCAAAAAGACCAGGGAACCGACGGCGATATCGAAAAGGACAATGGCGTGTACGGAGACAATGGGCAAAGGATGAAGCGCGTGCAAGACGAGCCATAAGGCGCATGTGCTAAGGGCATATTGCCCGGCGTTGAACAATACAATGACGCTGTCCCACGTTCGCAAGAACAGCGGCGCCGCACACGCTGCCAGCATTCCACACACCATCGCGGGCTCAAGTCCCCCGAGGCCGACGAGCGCGATAATGACCGCCGGCAACAAGGAAGCCTGTGCCTGTCGCAGCGGGATGGGGAGGGATTCGAGCAAGGACGCAATGACCGCCATCGCGGCGACAAGCCAGCCATTCTCATGGCGCAAACTCGGCAAACCGTATAATGCAACAAGGCAGCCGGCGATTCCGACAACCGCACTGTACGCGTTCTGGCGCCATAACGTTGTACCCTCGGTCATGCCCTCACCCCCGCAGCAAACCAATTACAGAATTCTTCAAGTTTCCAGTATAAACAATTCATATCTATTTGGACAAGATCATATTTATCTTGATACCCGAATATTTTGTAGTGAAACTTGTACAAGAGGTGATGAACGTGCCTCAGGCGGAAGGTGGCAGTCGGCTCGACCTACTGCGTGCAATACCGGTTTTGTATGGGTGTCTTTGGAGTCTATTCATTGCCTTCTTAGGGACGGTCGCGATTTTTCTGTTCGCACACTCCGGCGAATGGGACGTCAACTCGCTCACCGCGGCCGCTTATGTCGTGCACTGTGTTGCCGTGTTTTGCGGCGCGATCGCGGCGGCCCGCCAAGTGGAGAGCCGAGGATGGTTTCACGGGGGCGCAACCGGTCTTCTTTACGCCCTCATCATGGTGGCTATCGGGCTATTTGTGTATAACACGTTCACCATGGACGGAAGTGGCCTGTTTCGCGTATTGCTGATGGCAGTCATCGGTGCATTCGGCGGCATGATAGGAACCGCATTCACGCGCACGTAAGGTGAATGCAGACACGTCGCACAGGGTGCATGACAAAGCCAACGAGCAAAACGGCCGCAGGCGTATGCCCACGGCCGTCGTCGTCAATTGGTCACGATTCCCCATGCTGCTTGTGATGCTCGTCAAACTGACGCTCCGCGTCAGAAGTTGTCAGTTCGTCATCTACTTGGTCCACGGTTTCCGATACGCCTGACACCACGTTATCGTCCGCCTCCGGCAACTCGTCCACTTCGTCGTTGTACTGCGCCGGCCCCTCTTCAATCACGCGCACAACTGCGCGTTGATCCATTTCCACATTCACACCCTCAGCAATTTGGGCGACGACGATATCGCCGCGCGTCTCCACGACTTCGGCATACAAGCCGGATGCCGTCATCACGCGTGCTCCAGGGCCAATCTGCTTCATCATTTCTGCACGTTTCTTCTGCTGACGGCGCTGTGGCACAATCATCAAGAAGTAAAACACGATCACGACGATGATCAGAAAAATGAGACTGCTTCCGCCTTTCAATCCAACACGTCCTCTCGCTGACCAGTATAACCATACGTTTCATAAAATTCGCGTTTGAGTTGCAAAAACCTGTCTTCCTCAATGGACTTTCGGATCTTGGCCATCATGTCGAGCAGGAAGTGCACATTGTGATAGCTCGTCAGGCGCAGGCCTAAAATCTCGTCCGCCTTAAGCAAATGTCGGATGTATGCCCGAGAGAACGTCTTGCAGACACGACACGAGCACGCCTCGTCGAGTGGGCTGAAATCATCGCGATATCGAGCATGTTTGAGCACGCGTTTGCCCGTTGCAGTGAAAACCGTTCCATTGCGTGCGATGCGAGTGGGCAGTACGCAGTCAAACATATCGATCCCGCGTTCCACGCCCTCAAAGAGATCATCAGGGCTGCCGACTCCCATCAAGTAGCGAGGCTTGTCCGCTGGCAGCAAAGGAGTGGTATAAGCGAGTATCTCGTACATCAATGGCTTCGGCTCGCCGACGCTAAGCCCTCCGACCGCATAGCCCGGAAGATCGAGCTCGACAAGGCGCTCCGCTGCTTCTCTACGCAAATCGAGATGCTCACCACCTTGCACGATGCCGAACAAGGCCTGTTCCTCTGGTCTGCGATGCGCTTCTTTGCAACGCTTTGCCCATGCCAGGGTGCGATCTAACGACGTGCGCAAATACTCTCGGGACGCAGGATAGGGCGGACATTCGTCGAGTTGCATGATGATGTCGGCACCCAACGCGTTTTCAATGCCCATCACCGATTCGGGCGAAAAAAAGCGTGGACTCCCGTCGATGTGTGAGCGGAAGGCGACGCCCTCATCGGTGATTTTGCGCAGACTCGCCAGGCTGAAGACTTGAAACCCGCCACTGTCCGTCAAAACCGCTCCTGGCCACTGCATGAAACCATGCAGGCCACCGGCCTGGCGCACGATATCTTCGCCTGGGCGAAGGTGCAAATGGTATGTATTCGACAAAATGATCTGGGCTCCGAGCTCGGTCAGTTCCCAAGGGGCCATCGTCTTCACAGTCGCCTGTGTGCCGACCGGCATGAACACTGGCGTTTCGATCGCGCCATGGGGAGTGTGAACACGTCCCCGACGCGCCAAAGTGTGTGAGCAACGCCCAATCAGTTCATACGTTACCGGTTGCTTCAACGTCGGCCCTCCTCGTAATGAACATCGCGTCGCCGAAACTGAAGAACCGGTAAGACTCCGCGACCGCTTCGGCATAGACGGTTTTGGCAAACTCTGTGCCTATCAACGCGCAGACAAGCATAAACAAGGTCGATTTTGGCAGATGGAAATTTGTAATCAACGCATCTATCATCTTAAATTTATATCCAGGGTAAACAAAAATATCCGTCTCATCCTGCTTGGCCTCAAGCGTTCCGGACGCACCTGCCGCTTCTAATGTACGTAGTGCCGTCGTGCCCACCGCTACGATGCGCCGCCCCTCTGCCTTTGCCTGATTGACGGCTGCGGCCGTCTCTGGACTCACCTCATACCATTCGCTGTGCATGTGATGGCTTTCAACGGTCTCAACCTGTACAGGTCGAAATGTGCCAAGCCCAACGTGCAGGGTGACATGTCGAATATCGACACCCTTCGCACCAATGCGCTCCAACAATTGCGGCGTGAAATGCAGTCCCGCAGTCGGTGCCGCAACCGACCCAACGCGCTTAGCGTACACAGTTTGATAGCGCTCCTGATCCTCCAGGTTATTGTGAATATAAGGAGGCAGCGGCATCTCGCCATACCGATTGGCGATGTCAATGACCGACTCCTCGGTCAGGAATCGAATTTCGCGGATACCTTCTTCGCCCTCCGCCACCACTTCAATTTCAATGGCGTCTTCGCCTTCACCAAGCGTGAGTGGCGTTCCTTGGCGAAGACGCTTTGCTGGGCGAGCCAAGGCATACCATGTGTGCGAATCCGCTTCGGACGGGCGTAGCAACAGCAGCTCTACCTGGGCTCCCGTCGCACTTTTACGAGCATAGAGACGCGCCGGCAAGACGCGCGAATCGTTCATCACCAGCACGTCACCCGGATGTAGTTCTTCGACGATGTCGGCAAACTTGCGATGCCATATTGCTTGCACGACCGGATCGACCACAAGTAGACGGGATTGATCCCGTTCTGGCAACGGCTCTTGGGCAATCAAGTGCTCCGGGAGGTAATAGTCAAATTCATCGACCCGCACGGGTATGTCCCATCCTTTCCTTACACACAATTCCGCACAGCTTGCGCTGTGCGGACGGGGCAACTTCACCCATTATACTGATACTGTTGTGTGGAATTCAAAGTGGATGACCCGACGGCACTTTCCACAATCGAGGCTACTTGCTGATAATCTCCCGTGTTGAAACCGGATAAAGCCATATGCAAGTCGTGCGCCTCGGCGAGAACCGTCTGTAGGTTGGCCGAATTCAGAGCGGTCAACTTCACCGGTACCCCCACTTGTCGCGCAAGTAAGTATGTGGCGTATTGCCCGGGCGATACGTGGGCAGCTTGCGCCTGTGCCCACACAGATTTAGGTACATCCATATGGTACACATTCCCAGGATCACGCTTACCCAATGCCGTATGGATGGCCGATATGACTTGATCATCCACCGCGTGCACGTCGGCACTCTGCACAACAGAGGCCGTTGTCACAACAATGCTGTCATTGCGGGGCAACGCCTGTGTTTGTGCGAGCTTGCTGACCACTTCATCCACGGCCGACGTAAGCGGCAAACCTTTTACTGGGACAGCCGAGAGAACCTTTTGTCCCTCTGAGTTGAGCCCATGCGCCGACACGACGCGCATTTGGGCATCGACGGCGAAGCTCACTTGGCCGTTTGCGTCCAAAGATACCAACGCATAGTCGGAGCGATGGGATATTGCACCGACCATCAGCCCGCCAATGAGTACACAGCACGCCACAACAGCCGCCAAGCCCGTCGTTCGCCAACGTCGACCGCTGTTGCCTAGGTTGCGCAAGACACGAGCGTATCGGTGCTCTCGCGACGCTACCGAGCACAATTCGCCAACCTGTGCACCCTCCCTCACGCGGATGCGTCGAAAGCTGCCGTCGCGCATTAAAACAACTGCACAATCTCCGTCAAGCGATAAGATAACGGCCTCTTCCTCATCCCTTTTCCGCATGATGTCACGCCCCTTCCGCATTCATCAAGAAGGATTTGAGCAGTGGAAAATCACCCGCCAGTAAGATGACGATGGCTAAAATATATTTGCGCTGCCTCTCCAGCGTCTTTCGCGACACGTTGACCCGATCCTCCAGGGCTTTTAACGGAAGTGCACGCCTGCGTTCGACAAAGGCCAGCAACTCTGCGTCCGACGCGATGGCGCGCGCGCAGGCCAATGCATTCCGCCGTGCATCCTCGTGTTTTGGCGAAATGTCGATCAATTCGTGGAACGACAGATCAAACGCCGCCAGCCGATGCGCATACTCTTCGATTTCGAGAGCACGCATAGCCGCCTCCTGCTCTGCCTGATGAACTTCCAGCGATGAACTTACCTCTGCCCAATTGGAGACGTTGTCTTCGTCGTCAATCACATCGAACTCGCTCCAAGGCAATTGCTTTAACCGATGCTGATGCTGGCTTCGGAAGAAATCGATCAAACGCCTGCGGATTACCGTCTCGGCAAACGTCAAAAATGACGCTGCCTTGCCTTCCTGAAAACGATCGATCGCTTCGTTAAATGCGGACAAGCAGATACTATATTCGTCGTCAGCTTTGGGGTCGATATACCTGCGTGCCGTCTGTGCCGCAATCCGCAGAATAAAAGGAATGTACATCGCAATGAGCTCATTGCGCGCACTCGCATTCCCGGATTTTGCACCGTGGAGCAATCGGGCTAACTCGTTCCGTTCCTCGATACGACGCCCCCGAAACGGCAAAACGCCCACGCTTCCACCTCTCCTCACGCATTCGAATTCTCCACCCCAATTGTGGGGGTACGTCCGAGTGGCCGTTCAGACAACCGGGCCTCTATCGCACAGATGCTTCTGACTCTTTCACGATCATGGCATCTTTCTGCCAAAATGTCGATATGCCGCCGGCATCACCACACGTCCACGTGGCGTGCGCTTTAACAGGCCCATTTGCAGCAGATACGGTTCATAGACGTCTTCAATCGTGCTCGCTTCCTCACCTACCGCCGCCGCCAGCGTTTCGAGCCCAACGGGTCCCCCGCCAAACTTGTCGATGGCGGTCATCACGATCCGCTCGTCGGTCGCATCGAGCCCCAAAGCGTCGACCTTTAACCGCGATAACGCCATACCTGCCAAACGCTCATCAACGGTGGTCCAGCCGGAAACCTGCGCGATATCTCGCACCCGTTTGAGCAACCGATTGGCAATACGAGGCGTGCCGCGCGCTCTGCGGGCCACCTCAATACACGCCTCTTTCGTTAAAGCAACCTGTAGGATCTCAGCGCTGCGCGCCACGATGTGCGCCAGCTCCTCGACCGGATAATAATCAAGGTGCAGCATCACACCAAATCGATCGCGCAGCGGCGCCGATAAAAGCCCGGCTCGCGTCGTCGCACCGACCAACGTAAACGGAGGTAAATCCAGACGCACTGATCGCGCGGACGGCCCTTTTCCGATCACGATATCAATAGAAAAGTCCTCCATGGCTGGATACAGCACTTCTTCGACAGTTCGCGACAAGCGGTGAATTTCGTCGATGAACAGGACGTCACCCGGTTGCAGATTCGTCAATATTGCCGCAAGATCACCTGCTCGCTCTATGGCGGGTCCCGAGGTCACGCGGATGTGGACGCCCAGTTCATTGGCGATGATCATCGCGAGCGACGTCTTACCAAGCCCTGGGGGCCCATACAACAGAACGTGATCCAATGACTCGCCGCGCTCCCTTGCAGCTTGAATAAAAATTTGCAAGTTTTCCTTGACTGCCCTTTGACCGATGTAATCGTCGAGAAAACGCGGCCGAATCGAGTCAAGTGTCATGTCTTCGCGGCTCCACTCTGCGGACACAACGCGATCCTCCATGCACTCCCCCTCCTTCTCGCAAATGTCGTTCCATGTTCTCTATGAACGAGCCGACGTCATACGCGGCTACTCTGCTGCGCATACAGCCAAGCCAGCGCCGTCTTCACCGCATCCTCAACCGTCTCACCAGGACGACGCTCGATGGCCGCAATAGCCTGTTCCGCCTCGCGCGGTCTGTAACCCAAGGCGACGAGTGTAGCGATCACGTCGTCCACTTTGTCGTTTTGGGCAACGTTAGACAATTCTGTGGCCATCGGCAGGATAAGCGCCAGGTCGGCCAATTTATCTTTTAAATCGAGCACCATGCGCTGCGCCGTTTTTTTCCCGATACCAGGAAGCGTGCACAAGTAACTTGTGTCTTCCGACTGCACTGCAGCGACAAGAGACGGGACGCTGGCCGCTCCTATGATCTGTAAGGCTAGGCGTGGGCCGATTCCGGAGACGACGAGCAACCTTTCAAAGAGTGTTCGCTCTTCAGCCGTCGCAAACCCGTACAAGACGATGCCGTCTTCCCGCACGTGCTGGTAGGTATATAGGTAAGCCTGTGCTCCAATGGGATACTTTGCCGAGGCACCATCCGCGACATGAACGCGATAACCGACGTCGTGGACGTCGAGATCGAGAAAGCCTGGCCCGTGATTCACCACCAGCCCCCGTAAAAACGCGATCATCGTCCTCCCCTCCGTTCCCAATGCCAACCCGTGCTCTTCCGCTCGCGTACAGCATCGCCGAAACGGGCGATGGGTCCAGTGTGCGCATGTGCGATGGCGACAGCGAGCGCATCCGCCGCGTCGTCTGGCTTTGGAATGGCAGACAACGACAACAAAATCTTGACCATTTGCTGCACCTGCTGCTTATCTGCGCGACCAAACCCGGTGACGGCTTGCTTCACTTGCATCGGCGTGTACTCAAAGACAGCCAAATCTGCGTTGGCCCCTGCCAACAAGGCCACACCACGCGCCTGCCCAACTGTAAACGCCGTTGTTGTGTTGCGGTTAAAAAACAGTTCTTCCACCGCCAATACCTGTGGCCGATATGCGTCGATAAGAACTGTCAACTCTTGATAGATTTGCTGTAAGCGCTGTGGCAACGGTACATGTGACGGTGTTTCCACGCACCCGTGCACAATCTGACGAAGCTTGCCACCCACACTTTCGATGACACCGTAACCAAGCCGTGCGAGGCCCGGATCAATCCCCATGATGCGCTCAGCATCCACCCGCATGCCTCCTCTTGTTCGTTTAGACATTCGTCGCTTCTCGCAGATCTCCTACCCAATGTGCGAGTGAAAAAAGTTCTAGGTACGAAGAAAAAGGGAGCGTTGCGTGACGCTCCCAGACGATGCCCTTCCATTTATATCGCCAACTCGCGCTGCTCTGCGCCTTGCGCCGCATGGCGTTCATAAACAGGCTCCATAAAGTACCAAGACAAAGGTACATTTAACCGCCAAGCTGGATGTTCCGCAACAAACGCGACAATGGCATCGTCGCGCACCCCATGTTCTTCCCAAGCAACAGTACCCTCGTCACTTTCTGTCACAAACAGTGCACTGTGCAGGTGTCTTTGCGCGTGCAACGGTACATCGCGCTGACCAAAGTCGGTCAACGACGGGGTATCCGCCCGTACCACAGCCGGTGCGGCAACACTCCATATCACCGGGAATAAGACGGCTAACGTATAAGCACACGTATTTGCGATCCGGCGGCGCTTGTGAGCCTGGCGTCTGGTGGTCAAAGCCCTCACCTCTCCGGCTGTTTGCACAGCCATTGCTCCTCGCCGTTAATGTGTGCGTCAGTAAACAAGTTATGCAAGATTAGTCCGTTTCCTCTTCGTCGCCCATATTGACGTTCGTGTACACGGTCTGCACGTCATCACAGTCCTCCAAGGCTTCGACAAGTTCATAGACCTCTTCCAACGCCTCGTCCGACAATTCGATTTTCGTCGCAGGTTCATACACAAGCTCGGCATCGTCGTATTTCACGCCAGCCTCCTCGAGCGCCACACGCACCTGCTTAAAATCTTCGGGGGCGGTCACGACAACGAACGCGTTCTCCTGCTCGATCACGTCTTCGGCCCCAGCTTCCAGCGCGAGCATCATCAGTTCGTCTCCGTCAACGCCCGCTTTTGGCAGCTCAATTTGGCCCTGGCGTTTAAACATCCAGGCAACGGCGCCTGATTCCGCCAAACTGCCGCCCCGCTTGCGAAAAATATGACGAACCTCGGCGGCCGTGCGGTTTCGGTTATCTGTGACAATCTCGATCAGCAATGCAACCCCGTGAGGTCCATAGCCCTCGTACAGAAGTTCCTCGTACGTCACGCCCTCCAACGTCCCGGTCGCCTTCGCAATGGTACGCGAGATGTTTTCGGCCGGAAGATTATTCGCCTTTGCCCGCTCAATGGCGACTTTCAAGCGAAAATTGGTGTCCGGATTGCCGCCGCCCTCGCGCGCCGCTTGGTAAATATCCTTAGACAGTTTGGTAAAAAGCTGACCGCGAATTGCATCTTGCTTGCCTTTACGCCGCTGTATGTTATGCCACTTCGAATGTCCTGACATGCTACTCACCCTTTTGCGAAATCAATGTCCCCAGTCGCGAAGATAGCGAAAATCGATACCAATCGTGCGCCCCGAAAGCTTCGCAATGATAGGCGGCTTACGCTTGTATTGATTGCGCGCAACGCGCTGAACGATATGGCGCACGAGCGATGCGTCGTAGCCGCGCTCGATAATTTCATCGGGCGTCAAACGGAGATCGACCCACTGATACAGAATCTCATCTGCATCGTCGTAGGTAAAACCGAGCTCTTTTTCATCCGTTTGATCTGCCCACAAATCGGCACTCGGCGCCTTCTTCAGAATGCTTTGCGGGACACCGACGTATGCCGATAACTGACGAACCTGACACTTGTATAGATCCCCAATCGGATTGAGCGCGCTCGCCATATCGCCAAACTGAGTACCGTAGCCGAGCAACAGCTCCGTTTTATTGCTCGTACCGACAACGAGTGCATTCATCGCTGCTGACAAGTCGTACAAGGTCACCATCCGCTCGCGTGCCATGCGGTTACCCCGTCGCAATGGCGACGCCTGTTCACCCAACAGCTTGTCCATCTGTTCAAAATAGGCGTCAACCGGCCCTGTGATTTCGACCACCGTATGTGGAATGTCGAGATCGCGCACAACTTCCATGGCATCCGCGAGACTGGAGGGACTGCTGCTGCGATACGGCATGAGCACGGCGTGCACGTGTTCGCGGCCAAGGGCACGCGTGGCAAGATACGCGGAAAGGGCTGAATCGATCCCGCCCGACAAGCCGAATACGACGCGCTCAAAGCCAACTTTGCGCACCTCGTCGCGCAAAAAACCTTCCAGCACCGATGTGGTCAATTCTTCACGCAAACGCAATGCCTGTTCAATGTCCGGGCGCACCGAAATCCCCCCTCTGCAACAAGGCTTGTAGCTGCGAAGCCACCAAATGGACGCGTTCGTCGCGGACCAGTGGCGTCGTGTAACGCGTACGACGCGTCAAGCGGCGGTCGATCTCGGCGACGATCAGTTCGCTTTCACCGGTTCCGGCCTCGACCAACCAACTGCCATTGGGTGCGACAATCCCGCTCCCACCATAAAAGTGCACGCCGTCCTCGTAGCCGACGCGGTTGGCAAAGACGATGTGCACGCCAAGCAACTGTGCATACATCTGCAACAGATGCCGCCAAAAGGCATGCGAACCGAATTCCGCTGCCGCCATCGTATTTCGCCATGGACTTGAAGCTGGCACCAAGAGAAGCGTCGCCTTCTGCATCGCAAGCAGGTACGGTGCAGACAGGTGCCACGCGTCTTCGCAGATCAGGACGCCGAGCGTCCCGAGCGAACTGTTCAATACGTCAAACCGGTCGCCAGGTGCAAAATACCTGCGCTCGTCGAACATACCATACGTCGGCAGGTACACTTTACGATGCTTATGTACAATCTCGCCTTTTGAGGCGTAAAGTGCGGTCACGTAGAATCGATGATCGTCCGTTTCTTCCACAAATGAAAATAAGACGTCGATCTCCATGCTCATGCCGACAATGGATTGAATTTCTGGACTCGCCGCCGAGCGAGCCACCTCCAACGTCAAATCCTGAGTCTGATAGCCGGTCAGTCCGAGCTCCGGAAACACAATCAAATGAGCGCCCTGCGCCGACGCCTCGCGTATGTATTCGTGATGACGCTCTAAATTCGCGCCAATATCGCCCAATCTGGGCGCCATCTGCGCGATCGCCACGCGTTGTATGTCGAAAGCCACGGCCATTCCCCCAGTACCGTTGATACCCAAACAGTATACATGCGCTGGCTGACAAACGGAAGAAAGGCGCAGGCTCGAGGCGCCATCACGCCTCGAGCCGCAATTTGGCGAGCACGGCCGCATTCAGCTCGGATCGCCGCCGCTCGCACGCGACCGCGTATTGTACCTTTGCAACCGCAAGATGCCGATCCTCGGCCTCAGCCTTGCCCCATTCGGCGAGGGCGCGTACCCAGATATCTGGCCATTGGGCCAAACCGAGCAAGATCGCCAATTCGTTGCGCCTTAAGGCCGCGTGCTCCGCATAGACTTCCCACATTTCCTGGTACTCAGGCACTCGAAGTTCGTTTAAGAACAGCGTATGGCTGATGAATTGCACAGGATCGGCATACATGTCGTCGTAGCCGGCGTGGTCAAAGTCGATCAAGGCGATATTTCCATCGCCATCAATCAGCACGTTGTGCGGGGCGAGATCGCGGTGGCACAAGGTCGCCCGCTTGCGCCACTGCGACCGCGTCTGCTCCAGATTTGCTCGATACAGCGCAATGGTGCGCTCCGCCCGCGCCTGCACCTCGACTGCAAACGGTGCAAACTGTGACAACACGCGAGCGGCTTGCGGCCATAGTTTGGCGATCGCGTTTGCCTTGATCCGCAATTTACCGTACAGCGACCCGCGTCGCAGTGTCCGATGTTCAGGGTACCCGGCCGCTTGCACCGCCCGCTGTACTCTTGCGACGGCGGCAATTGCCCGCAGTCGTTCATCGCGGCTCGCAGTCTGAACGTGCCGCCCGGGTAGCCAAGGCTGCAAGTATCCGCGGGTGCCATCTTTGCATTCTGCGAGCATGCGCCCGTCTCGCTTGGGCAAGGGGGCGGCCGCTCGCACATCGGCGCGATCGTAAGCCTTTAAGGCTCGCGCCAGCGCCTGCAAACGTTCGTCCGTATCGCCGAAGGCCGCCTGTTTCCAGATGTATCGCCGTCCGTCTGCCGCGACAATACCATATACTGTACGCTTACGCACAATACATTCGGCGCAAATGCCGTACGCGTTCTTCGCGACTGACGCCACATCCGGTGCGTCCATACCTACTCATCCTCGCGCAGGCGAATGGTGAAAGGCTTTGACCATCCGTCGTCGTCCGTCTGCGGCACTTCGCCGTCGGCCCACGCCTTCGCTTCCTCCTTTGGCGGAGCAGATGGCGTTTCGTACGATCGCCACTCGTCGCTCTGAACCGAATCGATCGCTCGCAAATGAGGCTCATCCGGATCGGCCGGGGCAAACCACGCATCAGTGGACAAGCGATACGGATTATGCGTATGCGGACCGACTTCACCGGGCACCCCATCTTGTGGCGTCGGTTCGGGCTGTTGCATGGAAGGCGCCACAGGCGTCACACTGGCCGTCGTGTCCGTCGTCAATCCCGGGGCCATAGGCGTCTCTCCGAGAGGCGCTGCACCCTGTGCGGGCGCGGCAGAACCGGGACCATGTGCATGGCCCGGGACATAGCCTGACGCTGGCCCTGCGTAACCCGCTGCCTGCGGATACCCCGGTGCGTAACTTGGCGTGGGAGTTGCGTAGCCCGGTGCCTGCGGATAACCCGGCGCGTAGCCTGGCATGGGCGCTGCGTAACCCGGTGCCTGCGGATAACCCGGCGCGTAGCCTGGCATGGGCGCTGCGTAACCCGGTGCTTGCGGATAGCCTGTGGACGAAGTGGCGTGAGACAGCGGCACATACACAATCGTGCCGGGCTGCAACGGTTGCCCTGCAACAGTCGGATTGAGATGCTCTACTTGAGCGACCGAAACGCCATAGCGGGCAGCGATCTCTGCCCACGTCTCGCCGGCCTGCACATGGTGCGGCCAGACGAACCCGAAGTAGGGTTTGGCTTTGATCTGTTTGGTCGTTTTGGCAGCCGACGCTTTCTTCGCTTTTCCGGACTTAACGGGTTTTCCGAGCTCCGGAATGACAATGGTCATTCCTGGTACGATGTCGTTAGCGTTCTGAATCTGCGGGTTAGCTGCCAGCAATAAAGGCAAGCGAACGCCGGTCTTGCGGCTAATTTGATATAGAGATTCACCTGGTTTCACGACATACTTCTTCATCTACAAAACCTCCTAGGCGAAAGGGCAGTCGCATCACTGCAGCAGTATATGCACTCGCCTAGGAAGTGGCACTCGCCCACACGTCGACGCGTCATCGCAGAGGAACGGCCGGTGAACCTTGGTAATACGCGTTTGGCACCGGTCCTGTCATAACAAGGTACACAACCGGTGCCCTCGTCTGTACCGTGGTAGGAACATGAACCAAAGGCGTAATCACCATGACGTTGGCGGTCAGTTCGAGGTACACGACGTGAACCACCTGGTTTACGCCCTTCGACTCAATATCCGTTTGCAAATTGGAATGGACGGTTCCCATCAAGGAAAAGCGAACAGGCACCGTCAAGGCATAACCGGAGAGAAGAGAACCACTGAGCAATTGCAGCACCGGCAACCGCAAGTGTTGATGGGACAACTCGCGCAAGCGAGTTTGCGCATCGCGCGTGGCAACCCCTTGAAGCGCTGCTAATTTAGCCATATCCAGACTCGTGACCGCCAGAGACGTACCGCCCGCCCCGCGTTCGATCTCGCTGTTGACCAGCGACTGTGCATCCGGATAATCCGAAATGGCATCGACAAGCGCTTCGTTTAACGCCTCGCTGCCAATGCGCTGCGCAAGTGCTGAAGATGTGTTTATGACAATGGGGCGCAAGCGATAATCAATCAAGAAAATGAGCCCGACAAAGACGAGGATGGCGCAGGCTACAGGCCAAAACCAAGCGGGTAAGCGCGGATGTGAAGAACGGTTGGAAACATGTATCGCGTCACGCCGACTGGCGGATCGGACAGGGCGCGCAACAAAACGCCGTGGCACACAAATTCCCCCTCGTCCCATCGTACGCGGGGGAATTTCAGATCATGCCGCAGCCTCCAACAGACTCTCACACACGAAGGCGCCGGAACTGCCGCTTGCCACGCTGCAAAACGTCGCCGTCGTGCGGTTCGTATTGCAGATCGACGTCGAGCACTTTTTCTCCGTTGAGTCGCCCAGAACCTTCGGCAATGGCTCGCCGAGCCTCACTGTTGCTATTGGCCAGACCGAGATCCGTGAGCAGTTTGACAATCCAAATCGGCTCTCCCGGAACAGTTACCTCTTCCATGTCTTCTGGCAATGCCCCTGCCTGAAAGACTTTGTGCCAATGATCAACGGCTTCGACAGCCGCTTCTTCGCCGAGAAAGCGAGTGACCAACTCCTTGGCAAGTTCCATTTTGGCATCGCGCGGATTCATTTGCCCGGCGTCGACGGCCTGTCTCATCCGTTCGATGTCTGCCGCCTCGCGCAACGACAATAGATCATAGTACTTGAACAACAAGGAATCTGGAATCGACATCAGCTTCCCGAACATGTCGTTTGGCGCTTCGTCGATCCCGATATAGTTACCCAAGCTCTTTGACATCTTGTGAACGCCGTCCAAGCCTTCGAGCAGCGGCATCATGACCGCAATCTGCATCGGTTGTCCGAATTCGCGCTGCAAAGTGCGCCCCATGAGCAGATTGAACTTTTGATCCGTTCCACCCAACTCGACGTCGGTCTCAAGATGCACGGAATCGTACGCCTGCATCAGCGGATAGAAAAACTCATGAATGTGAATCGGTCGATTGTCGCGGAAACGTTTCGTAAAGTCTTCGCGCTCCAGCATCCTCGCTACGGTGACCGTCGATGCAAGCCGGATGACATCCGCAAAATCAAGCGGAGCGAGCCAATCGGCGTTGTAGACAATT
This sequence comes from Alicyclobacillus tolerans, assembly GCF_001447355.1. Taxonomy (GTDB): domain Bacteria; phylum Bacillota; class Bacilli; order Alicyclobacillales; family Alicyclobacillaceae; genus Alicyclobacillus; species Alicyclobacillus aegles. The sequence continues at coordinate 68,896 of NZ_JXBW01000001.1, forward strand.
TCGGTCTTCGCAGGGTCCAGCACTTTGTAGACCTGGCGCACATAGGTCTTCGCGTTTTCGGCCACTTCTTCCGCACTTAGTTGTTTGCGTGTCTCCGACTTATCCGTCGGATCGCCAATGCGACCCGTGAAGTTTCCGATCACGAGATGCGCACGATGTCCTAGTTCCTGGAATTGGCGAACCTTGTGCAGTACAACCGTGTGTCCCAGATGGATGTCAGCGGCCGTCGGATCCATGCCAAGTTTCACCCGCAACGGTTTGCCTGTGGCCACCGACATGCGTATCTTCTCGACCAGTTCCTGCTCTGGAACAATTTCAGCGACACCGCGGCGAATCCACACGAGCTGGCGCTCGACTTCCGCCTCTTGCGCCGGCGTGAGCTGCCACTCCATGTAAACCATCCTCTCTAGCCGTTTGAATCGGTCCCATTTTGCAAATAAGGAGCCAGTATACACAAAAAGCCCAGCCAAGGCCAAAGGCGCGTATGCGTATGGCAATTTTACTCAATATAACTATAAGCCATTTGCACTGTCAACGCAGGACTTTCAATCATCCGTGCACGAATCATAGCGAAAAACTTACCATGATGTCCAATTTTGTCGTGTGATATAATCTTGGCAACGAAGGGAGGGGCGCCCGTGAAGAAGCGACGCAACCGTGTCGGTCAGGAAACCATCGTCGTCCGCGACCCTCGTGCAACTGCGCGCAAGCGTGAACAAAAGGCCTCGCGGTTTTGGGTTGCAATGCGGGTCAGCCTGTTCTCTTTGGGTAGCCTCGGCGTCTTAGGTAGCGCTGCGGGCGCTGGATATGTCGCATCATTGTTAAAAGGCCTGCCCAAAGTGAATGCAGCGACGTTTGTCAACAACAGCGCTGCATCTGTCGTGTATGATTGCCACGGCAAAGTCATTGGACGGTTCACAGGCGATGGCGACCGTCAACCCATCACGTCCATCTCACAGGTATCCCCTTATTTGGTCAACGCGTTTGTCGCAGCGGAAGACAAGACGTTCTTTACGAATATTGGAATAAACCCTTTATCCATGGCTCCTGCCCTCGTACAGGATCTCGCAGGTCACAGCATCGAGAGCGGTGCCAGCACCATCACGCAGCAGACCGTCAAACTTGCCGTGTTTCCAGAGCAACAACGGACAATGCGGCGCAAAATCCAAGAGATTGCCTTGGCCATCCAAGTCAATCATGTTCTCACAAAAGATGAAATCTTGACCGACTATATGAATTGGGTATACATGGGGCGCATGGGCACCGACACGGTATATGGTGTCAGACGCGCATCCGAAATTCTGTTTGGCAAAAATCCAAAGGATTTAAATTTGCCCGAAGCGGCTTTTCTGGCAGCTTTGCCAAATAACCCGTCGTATTTTTCACCCTATGAATTTCCTCAACACACATTGCAACGTCAGCACTACATCTTGGATCAAATGCTGGCGGACAAGCTCATTAGTCGTGCCGAATACGACCAAGCGTATCACTACGATGTGCTCAAACATATTCATCCCGCTCCAGAGAGCGGTCTGCCCGCCCATCCATACTTAATGCTCGACGAGATTAAACCCCGCGTCATTCAGGCGCTTGTACAAGCAGGCGTGTATGAAAACGCGGTCCAAGCCGAGTCGGCTTTGCCGGTGGCGGGGTTGAAAATTTACACCACCATCGATTTGACCAAGCAGAATCAAGTTGAAGAAGTTCTGTCTAACGATGCTTTGTTCGCGGGCACCGACAAAACATATAAACTTGCTGGCGGCAAAACGGCGACGGATTTGTACGAAGCAGGCTTTACGCTCATCGACAACCAGACCGGTGGCATTCTTGCGGTCGGCGGTGGCCGGGACTACCTAAAAGACGCTATCGATCACGCCGACATCGCTCGGCAACCGGGCTCCTCCATCAAACCTTTGCTTGACTACGGTCCAGCCATCGACCGCGGACTGATCACAGCTGGTACTGTGCTATATGATGCGCCTACCTTGTTTCCAGGCAGCGGCGGGGAACCAGCGTACGAACCACACGACGACGAACCAGACTTTGCAGGTTTGATGTCGGCTCGGCAGGCACTCTACGAATCGCGCAACGTACCGGCCATCGACATTCTCGCTGAGCTGACGCCCCAGGTTGGGTTTAGCTACTTAAGCAAGATGGGACTAGGTACGAACGCCAAAACACTCGATGGCGAACCGACCATCGTCGCCGACGACGAAAATCACTTGGCGGCGGCCATTGGTGGCCTGGACAATGGCGCGACAGTCGAACAGATGACAAGTGCGTATACAACCCTGGCCAATCAAGGCGTATGGCACGAGAGCTATATGATTAGCCAGATTGAGGACAATACCGGGAGGGTCTTATATCAAGCAGATCCACTGACACATCAGGTGTTTTCTCCAGCAACAGCCTATATCGTGACTGACATGTTGCACGACGTTTTATATCACTCCGGGGGCACGGCGACGATGATTGGCGCGCATTTCCCTGGTCAGTATATTTCCGGGAAGACAGGCACGACAGATGCTCTTGGCGACGGCTGGTTCATCGGCTACACACAGCAATACACCGCAGGCATCTGGATGGGATATAACAATCATGAACTGATTTCGCCAGGCGCGGAGTACAACTTGAAGTTCACATTGTGGAATGACATCATGACGCCCATTCTCGCAGCCGCCCCGGCCAAGAAGCCCTGGCCAAAACCGGCCAACGTGATTAGCAAAGCGGTGAGCAGCACCAGCGGGTTGTTGCCGACGCCTTTGTCGACCGCGCATGGTGAGATCACAACGGAACCGTTCGTGCAGGGTACGGAACCGACGCAATATGACGACGTGGACGTCGAAGTCAAATACGTCGTGATCCGTGGCAAGAAGTATTTGGCCACGAGCCATACACCTTTGTCCGAAGTGCGCACAGGCGTTTTTATGAAGCTCCCGGAAAACAGAATCCTCGATTGGGAGCACAAGGTTCCAGGCGGCATAACGGACGACACGCCATACTTGGCGCCGACCCAGCCGGATCCACGCGGTGGTATAGTGCTCGATGCGGGGAGCGTGCCCACTGTCACAAATCCGTCGCAAATGGCGGCACCAACAGGTTTAACCGGAACCTTTGACGGCACGGATGTTACATTGAGCTGGAAACCCGTTACAGGGGCAAACCAGTATGACGTGTATCGCGCGAGTGATCCGAATGGCCCATACACACAAATCGGAACAAACGTCGTGCCATGGTATGTCGATACGGCTGTACCGTCTGGCCAAACCACGTTGTATTACAAAGTGTTTGCCGAGTCCAGCATCGCGCTTTCCCAGGCGTCACAAACCATTGCCGTTCAGGTTGAACAGAGCGGCGGATCGAATGGCAGCGCCAACAACACGGCAAACGGCAGCACGGGTGCACCTGCCGATACCCTCAACAGCACCACTCCTGCGACAAACGAGAGCAACCGCGAGGGAGACAGCTCAGATAACAGCGGCAATACAAATGACACAACGCGGCAGCCGAGAGCAACGCAGCACTGGCTCCCAGGCCTTGGGGGCCAGTGACGCCGACACTAGATGCGTACCGAGACGACGGTGGCACCATCCCCACCTTCGCTTTGCGCAGCCGGCTCGCTCGTCTTCACCTGCGGATGCCCCTGTAGGTGGCGTCGAATGGCCGTTTTCAGGGCACCGGTACCTTTACCATGAATAATGACGATGCGGGCTAAGCCAGCTACCACCGCATCGTCCAAGTATTTGTCGATCCGCATCAAGGCGTCCTCCACCGTCTCTCCACGCACGTCGAGCTGCATGCGGACATCCTTGTTGCCCACCCTCTTTTTCGAGTGCGAGATAGCCACCGGCTCAACCGCCTCGGCGAGAACCGCCAAATCGTTTGCCGCCACTTTCATACGCATGGCCCCGAGTTGGATCAGCGCACTCTTGGAATCCGGCGCCACTTCGACAACGTCGCCTTTTTGTCCCAGTGAAATGACACGCACACGCTGACCGACGGAAAGCTTAGGACTCACCTTGCCCGAGCGCCTGGATGACGCCTTGCGTTCTGGCACAAGCCCTTCCAACCCTTTGCGCAGCTCGACCAATTCGTGATCCTTGACCGTCGTATGGCGCATTTGCCGGAGTTCCCGAATGATTCGCTCCGCTTCCTGCTGCGCTTTCTCCACGATGGAGGCCGCTTCGTTTCGCGCTCGCTCGCGCACATCGGCCAATTCCTTATCCAACGCCGATTCGCGTGCGTCGAGTTGCTCCATTTGGGCTCGTGCGTCCGCCCATGCTCGCACCGCCTCATCGCGCAGCCGCTCTGCCTCGCGGTTGGCGGCCTCAAGTTTCCCAATGAGTTCCTCGACATGAACATCCGTTTCGGCGACATGTTCCCGCGCCGCGGCCAGAATATCATCAGGCAACCCCAGCCTTTGCGCAATGGCGAGCGCATTGGATCGCCCTGGAACGCCCATCAAGAGTCGATATGTCGGGCGCAGACTCGCCAGATCAAACTCCATGCTCGCGTTCATGGCATGCGGATTGTGAAAAGCATAACCTTTCAATTCTGCGTAGTGCGTCGTCGCCATCACGCGAGCCCCCACCTGCGTCAAGCGGTCCAAGATCGCGATCGCCAACGCTGATCCCTCTGCTGGATCTGTACCCGCGCCCAGCTCGTCCAACAGTACGAGACTCTTTTCGTCGACTTGTTGAAGCATGCGAATGATGTTTTTCATGTGGGAAGAAAATGTCGAAAGGCTTTGTTCAATACTCTGCTCGTCGCCAATATCGACGAACACGTCGCCACAAAAACCAATCTCACTCTCCCTGCGCGTCGGCAAAAACAGTCCCGACATCGCCATTAAAGTGAGTAAACCAACCGTTTTCAAGGTGACCGTTTTACCACCCGTGTTGGGTCCCGTGATGATCAACAGGCGGAAATCAGCACCAAGTTCGACGTCGATGGGCACACCTGTCGGGTGGAGCTGCGGATGGCGAGCGCCATGAAGGCGCCAAACACCGTCTGTCAGCTGCGGCCGTTTTCCGTCGATCCGCCGCGCGTAGCCGGCCTTCGCAAAGATCAGGTCTGCCTGCTCGAGCAGTTCTACATTATTTTCCAGATCTTCAGAGACCGCCGCAATCACGGCGCTGATTTGCTGCAAGATGCGCTCGATCTCGCGCTCTTCCAAGACTTCGATCTCGCGAATACGCTCGCCGATTTCTGATACTGCACGCGGTTCAATAAAAACCGTTGAGCCAGATGAAGACACGTCGCGCACGATGCCGCGAAGCTGATTTTTGTGTTCGACGCGCACAGGCAGGCAGTAATACGGTCCGCGCATCGCGACAATGGGCTCCTGTAGCAGCTTTTGATGGGTGCGTAACAACCTGTCCAGGGTCGTCCGTACCTCGCCTTCCCGGCGGCGCCGCTCCGACCTCAACTGTAGTAGCACATCGCTGGCGTGATCGAGCACTTGTCCGTCATCGCTGACAACTTGCCGAATCTCTTGTTCGGTGCGCCGCAAGTCGGCCATTGGTGCGACCAATTCGCTGAGCAGAGGCAGATCGATTTCCGTGGCAGCGTGTTCGATGAACTGCCGAAATGCTCGTCCTCCAGCGATAAACTGCGCTATGGCAAGCACCTGATCGGCTCCGAGCACACCGCCCACCTTGGCGCGAGACAGTGCCGGACGAATATCTGTAACACCTGCAAAGGGCGGGGATCCGGCACGTAGCAGACAGCGATAGGCTTCGTCGACTTTTGCCAAGGCGCTCTCTGCCTCAGCGCGAAAAGAAAATGGCGACATCGTCTGCGCCAATTGTTTACCAAGACTGGACATGGCTTCGTCACCCACGCGTTGACGAACCCAATCGTATTCCAAGGCCTCAAGCGACCGTATGATCATGTATCGCACTCCATTGCATCAAACTCCAGAAATCCCATTCATTTTACCACATCGTCCGATGAGTGTCCGGCAACCATATCAGCAAGACACGTCAGGAGGGAGGCAGACATATGCACATTCTAGGCCATATTGTCCGCTTTGTTGTATCCGCACTGGTGCTGATGTTTGTCGGATACGTCGTTCCTGGTTTTGGCGTGATGGGATTTTGGTCAGCGATTTTGGCCGCCATCGTGATCACGCTTCTGGGACTCGCCATGGAGGCGCTGTTCGGCCGCCGTATTTCACCGTATGGGCGCGGCATTGTCGGCTTCATATCGGGTGCGATTGTGATTTACGTCGCCCAACTGTTTGTTCCTGGCCTACACGCGAGCATCTTAGGAGCATTGCTCGCATCATTGGTCATCGGTATCATCGACCTGTTCATTCCGACAAACCTGCGTCGTACACATGGCAACGAGCATTGACGCGGGCAAGCTACGCCGGGGATACCCCCGGCGATTTTTTTGATCAATCAAGAGGGGATCACGGTATGGTCTACAGGGATTGTGTACCCATGGCGTGCGCTTTGCCTTTGCCAAGCCTTGAGACGGCTTGATTGAAGGAAGGGCTGTTTAACCAGTGAACAATGGCGGAATGGTTGACCTGATGTTGAATGGAGGGTGTATTGACATAGTGCAAGATGAGGCCTATCACGTACACGAAAATGATGGCCAAAGCCACGCCAGCAATTAATCCTGCCAAACGGTTGACAAACGATAACACAGGCAAACTGAATAGAGCGTCCAGCAAACCAGCTGCATATCGCAACAATAAAAAGGTCACAATAAACACCAAACCGAAGGCAATGGCTCCTGACAGGTTGCTGAATAACAGGGAAGCGATTCCGCCTTTTTCCTGAACCTGCGTACCAATATGTAAGTGGGCAATGACAGGTGCCACGTACGGCCGAAGCCAGTATGACACAAAGTACGCGATAATGGCACCAAACAGGCGCGTCACCTGGCGGATGAGACCAAGACGATAGCCGTTGATGGCTCCTAACACGATGATGGCCGCGAAAATCAGGTCAAGCACGTCTCCATTCACGATTGCGACGTGCCCCCCGTCTGTTCTTCCAACAAATTCACCAGCTCTTGGTATTCCCGCTGTAATTGATGCAACTGTTCGGCTAGGTTAAGTGCAGCTAAGACGGCAACGCGCCGCTCGTCCATATACGAAGCTGTAGCAGCAATCTCCGCCATGCACCTATCGACCATCCTGGCGACTTCTTGAATATGTTGCTCGGAACTGGTCCCGCGCAAAGTATATTCGATACCATGGATGACGACTTTCACACGATTCACCGACTTGTTGTCCATCCATGTCCCGCCTTTCTACACGGCGAACGCTTGTTCGCCGTGACATCCTTTCGTTATTTCCTACAAGATTCAGCATACCCATCTGAATCTCCTGCAATCGGTCATGACCGTAACTGTGCATTGTGATTGACGTGCAACGCGTCAATGGCCGTCGCAACAAGCTGCTCGATTTCGTCGTCTGTCAACGTGCGCTCCGCATCCTGGAAAAACATCGTGATCGCAACACTCTTCTTGCCTTCTGGCACACCTTCTCCGACATAGACGTCGAACGCCTTCAGGTCTTGCAGCAATCCTGACGTAGCGAGACGTTTATTCACCGTACGCAATAGATCCCCGACCAACGTCTCGCGGTCGACGACGATCGCGATATCGCGGCGGCTTCCAGGAAACTTAGGGAGTGCCTTGGCCTGCATGTCGCTCTCGCGAGTGGCGAGCAAACTCGCAACATCGATTTCCGCATATATAGCCCGGTCGATTCCAAATGCTTTCGCCGTTTCCGGATGCAGTTCACCGACAACGCCAATCGTTTCCCCGCTTGCCACGACGTCGGCAGAACGCCCTGGGTGTAGCCACGGTATGGCGGATCGAACATACGACGCATCGGCACCTAATGCAGCAAGGAGATTTTCCAGCACACCTTTGGCGTCGTAGAAATCGTACCGACGAGCCTTTTCATATAAGGTTCCTTCAGTCTCTCCAAACCATAGCATCGCAATCACTTCCCGTTCCTGCGGCTGTGCGCAGAGAGGCAGTTCCGAAGTCAAGTACGACTTGCCGATTTCAAATATAGCTCCTCCCGACACTTGGTGCGCCAAGTTGTGCACCGCCACTTCGGCAAGGCTCGGCAACAGGTGTGTTCGCAATACACGACGTTCATCAGACATCGGCAACAGCAGCGGAATCGGCCGATAAGGTGACGAAAGCGGAGCCAACGCATCCGGGGACGTCAACGCATAGGTGCGAACTTCGAACATTCCCATGTTCACAAGCAAGTCCCGAGCCTTCGCCAACATCGCTTGCCGACGATCTCGCATACCTGGCGTGACAGGAAGTACCGTCACTGTCGACGGTATGTTGTCGTAACCGTGTAAGCGGGCGATTTCTTCATACAAGTCAGCCGTCAGCGCAACATCAGCGCGACGTGACGGCACCTCGACCAGCCACTTATCCTCCTGCCTGTGCACGCCAAAGCCAAGCGCATGAAAGATGGCTTCCATCTCGTCATTTGAAATCGCAAAACCAAGCGCTTCGCGGCACTGCTCTGGCACAAAGGGGACTTGCCGTGAATCGCCTGCTTGGCGCTCCTGATGCACAGCGACCGACGGTCCAATGGGCCTTGCACCACCCAGCTCGACCAACAAAGCCGTCGCGCGTGCCAGTGCTGGGGAAATAGCGGCCGGATCGACGCCCTTCTCAAAGCGCTGCTGTGCTTCCGAGCGCAGCCCCAGACGCTGCCCTGTGCGGCGGACGGAGCTGCCGTCAAAGCGCGCCGACTCTAGGGCAATCCGCCTCGTCGACGCCGTGATCTCGCTGTTTTCGCCACCCATGACACCAGCCAAGCCAATGGCCTTTTCAGGATCCGAAATGACAATCATGTCACGCGTCAACGTTCGCTTCTGACCATCGAGCGTCACGAGCTCTTCGCCATCATGCGCCTGACGCACGACAATCTGCGATTGGGCAATGCTGTCTGCGTCGAAAGCGTGCAACGGCTGCCCCCATTCGAGCATGACATAGTTTGTCACATCGACCACCAGATCGATGGTGCGAATCCCCATCGCCATCAGGCGCATCTGCATCCAAAGCGGCGACGACGTCTGGTTGATACCATCAAGCACCTGGGCCTCGTAGCGCGGGCAACGCTCTGTGGCGAGATCGATGGCGATAGGCGACTCTCCCACGCCCTTTGGCGCCTCAATGTGCTCTGGAAAAGAATGCCCAGACCGCAAAATGGCGGCCACTTCGTGAACAAGGCCGCGAATCGAAAAGCAGTCGCTGCGATTGGGCGTGAGATCGATGTCGAGCACTACGTCGTCCAGGCATAGTACCTTGACAATATCCTCACCAATCGGTGTCTCCTCGGGCAACACGAACAGCCCGGTGGCCTGAGCACTGGGCAACAAACGCGTTTCCAAGCCAATTTCCGCCGCCGAGCAAAGCATGCCGTTCGATTCGACACCGCGCAATGTTGTGCGCCGAATCTGCACTCCACCAGGCAACGTTGCGCCGGGCAACGCTACAGGCACGCGCAACCCCGGATTTGCATTGGATGCACCACAGACGATTTGCAGAGGCTCACCGGTACCGACATTCACCATGCAGACGCGCAACCTGTCCGCATCCGGGTGCTGCCGAGCCGAGACGATCTCGCCAACCACCACGCCAGAGACTCCTTTATTGCGCGGTTCGACCGCGTCGACGGCGAGCCCTGCGCTGGTCAGCTTGTCCGCAAGTGCCTCCGGCGACAAATCCGCGAGATCGACATATTCACGCAACCATTGGTATGAGACTTTCACGCTTCCACTCCTCTTCGACGTATTTGATTATGCTCGAGCAAACTGCGCCAGAAAGCGCAAGTCATTTTGATACAACAAGCGAATATCTGAGATTCCGTAGCGCAACATGGCGATGCGTTCTGGACCCATACCGAAGGCAAAACCACTATAGCGTGTGCTGTCGTAGCCAGACATGTCGAGGACGCGGGGATGAACCATGCCTGCGCCAAGAATCTCTATCCAACCCGTGCCCTTACACACGCGACAGCCTTCCCCATGACAGTGCACGCACAAAAGATCCACCTCAGCGCTTGGTTCGGTGAACGGAAAGTAACTGGGTCGCAATCGCACACGCTGCTCGGGTCCGAACAAAGCTTTGGCAAACGATTCGAGCGTGCCTTTTAAATCACTCATCCGAATTCCTTCGCCCACAACCAGGCCTTCGATCTGAGTGAATTGATGTGAGTGTGTCGCGTCATCCTCATCCCGACGGTACACTCTCCCAGGAACGATCACCTTAATGGGAATGTCACCTTGCATACGTTCCATCGTGCGCACCTGCATCGGCGACGTGTGCGTGCGAAGCAAGAGTTCGTCACTTAGATAAAACGTATCCTGCATATCGCGCGCCGGATGATCTTTGGGCAGGTTCAGCAACTCGAAATTGTAATGGTCGGTTTCGATCTCGGGACCATCGACAATGGAAAAGCCCATACCGAGAAAGATATTCTCAATCTCTTGAATCACGCGCGAAATGGGGTGGATGGCCCCCCTGCCGATTGCCCTTCCCGGCAACGTGATATCGATGGTCTCTTGGGCGAGACGAAGGGCTTGCTCGGCAGCTGCCAAGGCCGTTTGCCGTTCCAGATACGCGTCTTCGAACGCCTTACGCACCTCATTCACCCGCTCACCAAATAGCGGGCGTTCCTCCTGCCCAAGACTCCCCATTTGCTTCGACAGTGCATTCAACTCGCTCTTTTTTCCGAGATATTGCACACGCCAATTCGTCAAATCCCTGGTCGCCGAGATCTCCGTCAGTTTCGCCAGTGCGGTTTCCTGTAAACGCCGCAACTGGACGATCAACGCTTCCATATCCACAAGTCCTGCCCCCTTCGACTTCTTCTGCACATCCAACCTGCACGTACAAGTTGACTTTCTGGCACAATGAAAAAGCAACTCCCCCCAGCTAGGGACGAGTTGCTCGCGATACCACCCTAATTGACGGCAAAGTGCCGTCCGCCTTCATTTCCATAACGGATCTTCCCGGAGTACAATCCAAAGGGCGTTTCGATCCGGTGAGGCCTACTTAAATATGGCGAACCCCGCCGCCATAACGTTCAGCCTCACAGCTCCAAGGTGAACTTCAATCGCTCGCATTCAGCACACTTCCAGTCTTGGTGTGCCTCCCTGGAGAACGCAAGACGATTTACTCTCCTCATCATCGCCGCAACTATTCCGATGTCACCAACGAGTATACGCAATGCTGTACCAGGCCGCAACCAGCCTGGCACAAAACGAACCTGACTTCGCCAAGTTCCACACATCTAGGTGAATGTCGTGGTCCCGGCAACGGCTTTCGCAATAACGTAGAAGTGTGACCGGCAGTCAAAACCGGTTGCCGTAATAGCATTTGAAGGAGGCGTTTCTATGTACGGCGTTTTCGGTGGTTACACACAATGGGCGGTCGTCTTTTTGATCATCTTCGTGCTGTTCTTCCTGTTAGTACCCGCATACGGTGCCGTTGCAGGTACGGCTCCAGCCGCTCCCGGCGTCGTGTACTAACCGGCGAGCCAACCATAGACGCAACCAGGGAAGTCGCCACAGCGGCCGGCTTCCCTGGTTTCGCGTCGCCCATCCCCTTACGTGTCAACTTGCCAAATACCGAGATCTCGCTTCACCTGCAAAGCCTGCTCCACATCGGAAGCGAGGATATTTATATGACCCATTTTGCGATCGCGCTTGACCTCTGCCTTGCCATACAAATGGACCTTGACCTGCCCCGGCAAAGACGGCATCGCGCGCAACAGCGGATCGACATCTTGCCCAAGAACGTTAACCATGACAACAGGCGTCAACAGCGAAACGTCGCCGAGCGGTAAGTTGCAAATGGCACGCACATGCTGTTCAAACTGACTCGTCGAGCAAGCATCCATCGTGTAATGACCACTGTTGTGTGGACGCGGTGCCAGTTCGTTGATGTAGAGTTGTCCGCCCTCCGCGACGAAAAACTCGACGGCAATCAGCCCGACCACATCCAACTTACGCGCCACATCGCACGCAATCGACCTAGCCTTGGCGAGCACCTCTTCAGGAAAACGCGCAGGTACAATAGACATGTGCAGAATGTGATTCATATGCACATTCTCGGCAACTGGAAAGGCGGCCGTCTCTCCTCGTGGACTACGTGCCACAATCACAGAGCACTCGCCGACAAAGGGAATGTACTGTTCTGCGATGAGCGGTTCGTCGTCTGCGCCGGAACGTGCATGCGTCTCGATGATGGATTGCCATTGCGGCAAGAAGCGATCGACATCAGACGGCTCCCGAACCATCCACTGCCCCTTCCCATCGTAACCACCGCGGCACGTCTTAACGACCAGGCGTTCGCCCAGCTGTGCGAAAGCACTTTGGATGTCTTCCAGATTGGCAATGGGCACAAATGGAGTTACAGGCAAACCAGCTTTGGCCAACGTCGACTTTTCGCGCACCCTGTGTTGCGTCGTTGCCAACAATCGGCTGCCCTGCGGGACGTGCGCAGAATGTTCGAGTGCGGCCGCGACATCGGCGTCGACGTTTTCAAACTCATACGTGATTACGTCACAACGATGCGAAAGGAGTTTTGCCGCCTCGACATCGTCGTACTTCGCAACCACTTGGCCATCGCTCACCTGCGCGGCGGGACAATCCGGTGTCGGATCGAGCACCTGAAAGCGATAGCCCATGCGGCGACCGTCTAATGCCATCATCCGGCCAAGCTGACCACCACCGAGGATGCCGATGACTGCAGGAGGCAGGATGGACGCCGCAGGCAAGTACTCATTTCGCGGCACCCGGGTCCCCTCCTTCCAGTACTCGATCGCGAATGTCATCGGCTCGGCGAGCGAGTTGGTCCGCCAAATCGGGATCGAAAGCCGCCAAAATACGAGCGGCAAACAGCCCTGCATTCACCGCACCAGCTCGTCCAATGGCCATCGTGGCAACGGGAACCCCGCCTGGCATCTGCACGATGGACAGGAGCGAATCGAGCCCTTGCAAGGTCGACGTCTGTACAGGCACGCCAATCACCGGCAAAGTTGTCTTGGCGGCGACCATGCCAGGCAAATGGGCGGCCCCACCCGCCCCTGCGACAATCACAGCGAGGCCCCGGTCCCGGGCGCTCGCAGCATATTCGAACATGTAATCGGGTGTGCGGTGGGCGGAAACCACCTTCCGTTCGTAGGGAATGGATAACTCATCCAGGACGGTACAGGTGTGTTGCATCGTCTCCCAGTCGCTCTGACTGCCCATTATGACACCCACGCGCGGTGTCGACATGAATGGTCATCCTCCTTACGCTATTCCACGATGGTTTACGCCAGCGTGACTTCTTTGCACAAATAGACATCCTGAATTGCGTTGAGAAGTTGCACACCCTCGGCCATGGGACGTTGGAACGCCTTGCGCCCCGAAATCAAGCCCATGCCACCAGCCCGCTTGTTGATTACCGCGGTCTTCACAGCTTCGGCAAAATCGTTTTCACCTGAAGCGCCACCCGAGCTGATAAGGCCAATCTTACCCATATAGCAGTTGGCCACTTGATAACGAGTCAAGTCAATTGGATGATCCGTGGTCAATTCCGTGTAGACCCGCTTGTCGATCTTGCCATAGCTGCTTTCTCCCATGTTCAACGCCGTATAGCCGCCGTTGACAGTCGGCAGTTTTTGCTTGATGATGTCCGCCTCAATGGTCACACCAAGGTGATTCGCCTGACCCGTCAAATCTGCGGCCGTATGATAATCGACGCCACCTTGAACAAAGGCAGGATTGCGCAAATAGCACCAAAGAATTGTGAACATGCCCAGCTCGTGAGCGTGTTGGAATGCCTCGCTCACTTCTTGCAACTGGCGGGTAGATTCCGGCGAACCGAAATAGATGGTTGCGCCAATACCTGCCGCCCCCATGTCCCAAGCTTGTTTCACGGATGCAAACATGACCTGGTCGTATTTATTCGGATAGGTCAACATCTCATTGTGGTTGATTTTCACGATGTACGGGATTTTGTGTGCATATTTGCGACTAGTCAGCGCAAGTACGCCGAGCGTCGAGGCAACGCCGTTGCAGCCACCCTCGATAGCGAGTTTGACGATATTTTCTGCGTCGAAGTAGGCCGGATTTTTTGCAAATGATGCCCCGGCTGAGTGTTCGATGCCTTGGTCGACAGGCAAAATGGACAGGTAACCCGTGTTCGCCAGTCGTCCGCTGCTGAACATCCACTGTAGGGAGCGCAGCACTTGATTATTGCGGTTGGTCAAAGTGAAAATATCGTCCAAGTATGTAGGGGAAGGCGCCGTTATGGATGCAGCGGGAATTGTCGTCGTCTTGTGTTCGAGCAGATTGTCTGCTTCAGCACCCAAATATTCACGAATCTTATCAATCACGGATGTCATCTCTCCTTTGTGTACTGGCTTCCTGGCAATCGGTTAAATCGACAGGATTTCGGCCAACTCGCAGAGTTCCTGTGCGGGTTTGCGCTCGGATCGAAACACTTCATCGAAGGGAACAGCCACGAGCTCGCCGTTTTGCGTCGCCGCCATCGCCCCGGACACGCCCTGCATGCACAATTCTACGGCGTAGGCGCCCAGCCTGCTCGCCAACACGCGATCGACCGCGCTGGGTGCACCACCTCGTTGCACGTGTCCGAGTACCGTCACGCGCGTGTCAAACCCGGTGTGTTCTTCAATATAGCGCCCCACTTCGACGCCGTGTGCCGCGCCCTCTGCCACCACGATGATGGAGTGTTTTTTACCGCGCGCCACGCCGCGTTGGAGCTTTGCCACGACATCTTCCAGCTTGTACGGAACCTCGGGGATAAGCACGGACTCCGCTCCACCCGCAAGTCCGGCAGCCAGGGCGATGTGTCCGGCGCTTCGCCCCATGACTTCGATCACGTACGTGCGCTCGTGTGAAGTAGCCGTATCACGAATCTTGTCAATGGCCTGAATCGCGGTTTGGACAGCAGTGTCAAAGCCAATATTGGCATCGCACGCCCCAATGTCGTTGTCGATGGTGCTTGGCACGCCAATCGTTCGAATGCCCAGTTCGTGCAACTTTTGTGCACCATGAAATGATCCATCGCCGCCAAAGACGACCAATCCCTCGATGCCAGCATCCACAAGGCGCTGGTAGCCCCGCCGTTGGCCTTCTTCCGTCATAAACTCAAGACAGCGAGCGGTATATAAGCACGTGCCGCCGCGCTGAATGATGTCCCCCACCGATTCCAGCGGCATAGGACGAAAATCGCCGTCGAGCAGTCCGGCGTAGCCGCGCCGAATGCCGACCACCTCTAAGCCGTGGTAGATTGCCTTGCGGACGACTGCCCGGACACCCGCATTCATCCCCGGTGCATCGCCGCCGCTCGTCAAAACGCCAATCTTGCGAATGGCCATCACCCCCATGCACGACTCTTTCATCGTAGTCGACGATTGCGAATCTTGCAACGAAGAGCTGACCCAAATGGATCAGCCCGTGTTGCGCAACCCTGCCGCAATGCCGTTAATCGTCTGCAACGCATCGGCGAGCAATGCGTCCCGCTCTGCTTCATCCGTCGTTTCGCGCAGCTGCTGCAGCAGGCGAACTTGGAAGAACGAGAGCGGATCGACATACGGATTGCGAAGGGCGATAGACTCCTGGATCACGGAGCGATTGTCCAGAAGATGATCGTACTCCGTGATGAGGAGTACCACGGTCCGACTCCGGTCATACTCCGCTTCAATTTCCGGGAAAATACGTTCGCCCGCTTCACCGGCAAGCAGGGCATATTCCCGCGCCACCAGCATGTCGGCCTTCGCCAATGCCATTTGCAAGTTGTCAATAAGCGTTCGGAAAAACGGCCAGTGACGATACATCGCCCGGAAAGCATGCAGACTCTCAACGTCTTCCTGCAACACATGCTGCATCGCCGTGCCGAAACCGTACCACGCCGGCAGCAAGTGGCGGCTCTGCGTCCACGAAAACACCCAAGGAATAGCTCGGAGATCCTGGATTTGCGCCGAGTTGGTGCGCTTTGCCGGACGCGAGCCGATATTCATTTTGCCGATCTCGTCGATGGGCGTCGCCTGGTGAAAATACTGCAGGAAATCTGGATGCTCGAACACCAGCTTGCGATACGCACGAAAGCTCTGTTCGGAAGCGCGATCGAGCAATGCAAACCAACGCTCGTGCGCGGCTTGCCATTCCGGGCTATTTTGCCGCGTAGCGCCAATGAGCACGGCTGCGGTTGCCGACTCCAGCGAACGCTCGGCAATCCCTGGGTGACCATACCGCTGCGAGATCACTTCACCCTGCTCAGTGATTTTGACGTGACCGCGCAACGCTTCAGTTGGCTGTGCCAAAATGCTCTGTTCGACCGGACCGCCCCCCCGTCCTAAAGCACCGCCGCGACCGTGGAAAAACTTAATTTTGACGTCTTGTTCCTTGGCAATGGCAAGCAGCCTGCGCTGGGCGGTATAAAGCGACCAGTTTGCCGTCAAGTACCCTCCGTCCTTGTTGCTGTCCGAATATCCCAACATGATTTCTTGGCGGTGATCATGGGCAGCCAGATGACGCCTGTACACGTCATTGGCAAACAACGATTCCATGATAGCCGGTGCTGCTTCCAAATCTTCGATGGTCTCGAAAAGCGGTACAACGTTGATATCACTGCGAGGTGGTTCACTCGGACCTTCTGGCCAACCGAAAAGTCCGGACTCCTTGGCCAGAAGCAATACTTCAAGTAGGTCACTGGCACCTTGTGTCATCGAAATCAGATAGTCACGGACGCAGTCGCGCCCATAAATCTCGTGTCCGCGACGTACACAGTCGAAAACGGCCAAGGCCTCCGTCGTCACATCAGAATACGTGTGATATGGGTTTCGAATCGGCCGCGGCGACGCTAGGCACTCAGACAACAACCGCACGCGTTTTGCCTCATCGCACGCCATGTAGTCAGGCAACCCGGCAGTCTGAAAGAGCTCAGCCACCGCCTGTTCGTGAATGCCGCTGTGCTGGCGAATGTCCAGCGTGACCATATGGAAGCCAAACAGCTGTAATTGCAACATAAAGGGTCGCAGATATGCGTCGACCAAGCGTTCTCCACGATGATTGGCGAGCGATCGCGCCATCAATTCGACGTCTGCCATCATGTCGGCTGGAGTCGCGTAAAAATCGCCTTGTGGCAATTCCCCATGGATCCGGCGGCGCGTGTTTTGCAATCGCTCTATCATTTGATTGACCTTGGCCCGATATGGCTCGTCCGAAACCGTGTCGAGCGACCGCAATAACGCGTCATCAGCGCCGACACGTTCGACCGACGAACTGAGATCCCGCCCAAGTTCGCGCAGGCGCGAGGCATACTTATTGAGGGCGAGATCGCAGTGCAGAAGCAATGTCTGCTCCGTGATCTGCGCGGTGACATTCGGGTTGCCATCGCGATCTCCCCCCATCCAGGAGCCAAAGCGGATAACCGACGGCAGATCGATCGACTGCGCCCCGAATTGGTCGCGCACTGCGGCCTCCAGCTTTTGATGGACATGTGGGAGAACGTCGAACAGGATTTGGTCGAGAAAGTACAATCCGTTGCGCACTTCATCCAAAACTGTGATCCGCTGCTTGCGCACCGAGCGAGTCTGCCACAAAGCGACGATTTCGGTGCGAATTTGCTCGTGAATCGCGGTCAACTCGCGTGGCGTCTTGCGCGGATCGTCCATTTCTTCGAGAAGAGCGGCAATTTTGGTGTGTTTGTCGAGGACGCTTCGGCGCAACGCTTCGGTTGGATGCGCCGTGAGCACGAGTTCAATCCCGACTTCCTCCAGAAGACGGTTGACGTCATCTTCTTTCATACCGCGGTTGGCGAGCGTCGTCATCGCATCGCGAAACGAGCCTCGTAACACCTGCTGCGACCTATCATAATCCCGATGGCGGCGCAGGCGATGATTTTGCTCCGCCAAGTTCACCAATTGGAAATATACTGAAAACGCGCGAATCGTGTCATTGCGCAGTTCCGCTGGCACCGCGGCGACCGCGTCGGTCAAAGCCTGCCGCGTAGCCGGCGATGGATCCGCGCGAAATGTCTTCGCAGCAAGGCGAATGCGTTCGACCTGCGAAAAGACCTCGGCGCCACACTGCTCCACCAAGACCTCACCCAGCAAATCGCCCAGCACGCGTATATCCCGATGTAGCGGTGCATCGTTTGCCACTAGGCATTCCTCCTGATCTCCCCACTCAGCGCGAGGGCGTACCAATCTCGCGCCTCTCGTATCTCTCGTTCAAGCGTACACTGCGAAGCGATAACGTGCAATGAGTGTGAACAAACAGAATTGCGAAATACGCGTTTACATTTGGAAGCGCCCGATGAGTCCCTGCAGTTCTTGCGCGCGTTCGCTCAACGATCCCGCAGTCGCCGCAATTTCCTCCATGGATCCCGATTGAGTCTGCGAGGCCGCGACAACGCTTTGCGAATTTGCGGCTGCAGTTTGCGCGAGATGCACGACAACCTCCATATACTTCGCCATATCGACAGCTCGATCCGCAATGGTGCGCGTCGCCTCCGTCACGACATCCACGCGCTCTCCGACCGCGTCCATCGATTGCCGGATACGCGCAAAGGTCTCCTTAGTGTGACCCGCCAGTACCGTGCCCTCCTGTACCTCCGAGGTGACGTCGTTAATGGAGCGCACCGTTTCCTCTGTTGCCTCCATCAGGCTGTTGATGATGTGGTCAATCTCGCGGGCCGCAGCCGCACTGCCCTGAGCAAGGTTGCGCACCTCCTCGGCGACGACACCGAAGCCGCGGCCGTGCTCACCCGCCCTGGCCGCTTCGATCGCGGCATTTAGCGCAAGTAGGTTGGTCTGATCAGCAATATTTGCAATGGTCTCAACAATATGGCGGATGTCTGCCGACTTCTCTGCCAGCCGCGCAATGAGTTCCGCGGCGCGATCCGCCCGCAAGCGGATGGTATCCATCTGATGTGTCATCGACTCCATCATGCCAGCACCTGTGCCCGCTTGCTCCTGCGTGGCCTCGGCAGTGGTGTGCAATTCGCCGGCCAGTTCCGACACCTTGTCGATCTCGTGAATCACCGTCTGCACCGAACCCGAAGTCTGATTGATCTCGTCCATCTGTTTCACCGCGCCAGCGGCAACTTGCTCAATGGATTGTGCGATTTCTTCCGTCGCGTGCATCATCTCGTCCGAACTAGCCGACAATTCCTCGGACGAGGCCGCGACGTGTTCCGAAGCTTCCGCAATTCCTAGAATCAGCGTGCGCAAGTTCGCCGCAAGCGTATTGAGCACATTGGACAAGTCCGCCAATTCATCGCGCGACGCCAACTTCAGTTCTTCGACCTTCAAGTTTCCTTTTGAAAGTTCAAACGCCAATTTGCGCATGCGCAGAATCGGCTTGGTGATGACGACGGACAAAATCCAACTCCCACCAAAAGCGATAACGATAGCGATGACTGCGATCAGCACGTTCCACAGCACAGTCTGTTTGAGCAGTGCATCGACCTGACTACTAGCGCTATCTTTAATAGCTTGCTCGTCATTCGTAAACTGCAACAAACTCTGAATCAATGGTTGGATAGTATTGGTTGTAAAGTAAGTCTGAGCTTGGGACAAATCTGTGTTCGCTTCTTGGAACGCGGTCTTATTTTGGGATAGAATCGGCTGCCATTCGGATTCGAACAAATTCAAAATCGCTTCATCCTGAGAACTCACGTGCATCTTTTGCAGTGAATTTAAATCGGCCTCCACTTGGGCCGCATCTGCGTTGTATGCCTGCAGTTGAAACTGCGCTTCTGGCCCGTTCGGTGCCAACAAATAAATCGCTGCGTCACTATCGGCGCTGCGAATGTCGTAGTCAAATTGACGGATCATGTTCAGAACCTTCTCAGCATTCTCCATCTTTTGAATCGACCTATGAATTTTCTGTACAATTACCCAGTTTGCTACGCCAATTGCGACAATCAACACCGTCAGCAGTGCCGTATTGACCATGAATTTTTGCCGAATGCGCAAGCGTGGAATGAAGCGTGTCAACTGTGCCCCCACGTTGCTCCATAACGACACGATGCGACCCCCTGTTTGTCTGTTCATGCGATCCACTCCAATGACTAGGTGTACTGATGCACGCCATTACAGCGTATAGGCATCACCGCACTCTAAGGTAATCGGTTTCAACCCATACCTTGCTTTATTCGCGCTGTCGATACGTTTCCCTGCTTGGCGACGCAAGTCGAATCAACCTTTTTCGCGATGGCGATGACGTAGGGGCTATGTAAAAAAAGGCTTCGGAACAGCGTGTTGCAATTCCACGTTAGATACTCAGACCTGCACTGAGACCGTCGTATAATTATACAACTCAAACAGGTTATCAAGGAGAATTCTTCTGTCGCTAACGCCCCCGTTAGCGCAACAAGACCTCATAAATGTTTCATGCTACAGTTACGATAATGGGTTGGTCCTTTGTGATAATTATCGTGTGTTCATGTTGTGCCGCAAAACCGCCGCCTGGTAAACGTTGAGTCCATCCGTCTGGCTGTTCAACAACATATCCCGCTCCTGTTGATAAAAAAGGTTCGATTGTGATGACCATCCCATCTTTCAATACACGTTTATCATACTTGTTGAAAACGGGTAGAATTTCTGTCGGAGCTTCGTGTAATGACTTCCCAACACCGTGACTGCAAAGGTTTTGAATAACGTTATAACCGCCTGCTGCGGCGTAAAATTGAATCAGACGTCCAATTTCGTTCAACTTCACTCCATGTTTTAGAGACGAGATGACCCCCATCATGGTGTTGTGTGTATATTCACAGAGGCGTACTAAGGAAGTGTTGTACGGAGGGATCTGAAACGATTGTCCCGCATCCGCATAATAGCCTCCCATTTCGGCGGACACATCGATATTGACCAAATCCCCTGGCTTGATTTTTCGATTACTCGGTATGCCATGAGCGACATCGCTATTAACACTAATACATGTGTGTCCAGGGAATTTGTAAACTTTTTTAGGTGCAGATACTGCCCCGTACCTTTCCAAAAATGCCGCACCTATATCATCCAGTTCCTTCGTTGTTATTCCGACTCGTGTATGACGTTTCATTTCCTGAATTGTCAATGCAACGATTTTTCCGATCTCCTTGAGACCATCAATGTCCCTCTGACCACTGATTGTCATATACGTTCCTCCCTATTTCGTTATCCTGCCCGTTAGCTGAAATACTAGTACAAGGAGTAATTCGGATAAATATTCAATAACGCACATACGCATGAAAAATCATGCCACATCTGTAAATATGTATATTTTAACATTTCAACACGATAATCCGGATACCAAAAAGAAAAAAACTGCCCAGGCAAGCCTGAGCAGTTATTCGACTTATAAACTTTCTCTCCCCAGCAGATCCGCAAGTGCAGCTACAGCTTCCGCTTCGTCGCTGCCTTCTGCTTGCAGCGTCACTGTCTCACCGTGCGCGATGGCCATCGACATCACACCAAGTACGCTCTTGGCGTCAACGAATTGATCGTGCTTGCCAACGCGAACGCTGCTCGCGAACGACGATGCAAGTTTGACGAACTCCGCCGCAGGCCGGGCGGCCAGCCCCTGGGCCAAGGTAACCGTCAAAACCTTCTCCACCATGGACAACACCTCGATTTAGACCAATGCCTCTTGTTTTGCAGGCGCCGCAAAACCGATGGACACCTCGGTCTCCGCGTCGAAGATGTGAATCTTGTTCAAATCGACGGCAAGCTTCACAGAGCTGCCAACATGGTACATGTGACGCGGATTGACACGAGCGATGAACGTGTTTTCGCCGACGCTGCAGTGCAAATACAACTCAGAACCCATGTGCTCGACGACCTCGACCTGTGACTGCAGAACCGTATCCGGATACGTCGTCATAAACACTTCTTCGTCGTGCAGGTCCTCTGGGCGCACACCAAGTACAACCGGCTTGCCGATCACGCCAGAACTCTTCAACACGCCATAACGCCCTTCAGGCAGGCGCAGTGAGATTGCCGGCGCGCGGAAGTAGAATGCATCGCCATCGGCGACGATTTCGCCGCGAATGAAATTCATGGCCGGAGATCCGATAAAACCTGCGACAAACATGTTCTTCGGTTGCGAGTAAACCACTTGCGGCGTATCCGCCTGTTGAATGATGCCATCCCGCATCACACAGATGCGATCGCCCATCGTCATGGCTTCCGTCTGATCATGTGTAACGTAAATCATCGTCGTTTGCAACCGCTGATGCAATTTACGAATCTCCGCGCGCATCTGCACACGCAGTTTTGCGTCCAAGTTGGAGAGCGGTTCGTCCATCAGGAACACCTGTGGTTCGCGGACGATAGCGCGGCCCAAGGCAACGCGCTGGCGCTGACCACCTGACAGCGCTTTCGGCTTGCGGTCCAAAAGATGCGCAATATCCAGGATCTTCGCGGCTTCCTGTACGCGTTTGTCGATCTCGGCCTTTGGCACCTTGCGCAACTTCAAGCCGAACGCCATGTTCTGATAAACGGACATGTGCGGATACAGAGCATAGTTTTGAAACACCATGGCGATGTCGCGATCTTTCGGTGCGACGTCATTTACGCGGCGTTCCCCGATGTACAAGTTGCCATCCGTAATGTCTTCGAGCCCTGCAATCATGCGCAATGTCGTCGTTTTACCACAACCGGACGGTCCGACGAACACAACAAATTCCTTGTCCTGGATGTCGAGATTAAAGTCCTTGACCGTCGGTTCCGATGCACCACTGTATGTCTTGTAAATATGTTCGAGCAACACGCGTGCCACGTTGGTCAACCTCCCATGTCTAGCTGCTATGGTGCCAGTCTAGCAAAGAGTACACAGAAGGCCTATGTGCAGATTGTACGGAATCGCCTCGTCAAGTTGAAGCAACTTGTTGTGGCATAAAACGGGCAGCAAGGTACAGCGCAATGGCGTCCTCGCCGCGGCGCACGTCAAATCCACTCGACTCGTACAACCTTTCGATCCGCGCAAGCAACGTGTTCCGATGCACGTAGAGCGATCGCGCAGCTTCACTGGCGTTGAGATTGGCCTTTATCATGGCCTCCGTCAGTTCTCGCCAGCCGTCCGGCCAATCTCGCAAAGGCTGCGCCGCTCGCGCCGTCAACATCGCCTGTAGCACTTTCCATTGCGCAGAGCCGCCGATACTAAGCAGATAGAGTGCGGGATCCTCCCCAAACACGCCGTGCGTACGGTTGTACCGATCGCCCATGCGTGCCGTCAACTGCAAGGACGCAAGTGCCGAAAAGACCATATGCGGGCTCACGATAGGCATAGAGACCCAAACCTTGGCATCCACGAAGGCCTCCGCCCGTACCGCTGCCGCCAATTGTTCTGCAATCGCCAGCAATTTGCTAAACGATTGGTCACCGACGCACGCAGGTTCATCGCCGTCACGTTCGATCCCGGCCAAATCGTCCTGCGCAAGAAATACCAGCAAACAAGGGCCGTTTGCATCGAACTCTGTCCATCCATGCCCGAACATCGCCTCGATCACATGTCTTGCAATATCGGCATCCTCCGCCACTTGCCGTTCGCTGTTGGCGTGTTTGGCAGTCCATTCGATAGCGATCAGATAGCCAGGGAACTTCTTTTGAGCAAGCGTCCCCCAGTCGCGTGGTTCGCCGTGTCCGTCGACGCCCGCAACTACAGCGGTCAGCTCCGCAAACGTCATGTCGCGACAGCCTGCATAGGCCTGTCCCACTGGTCGTCCGCCGCTAAACCGTTGCTCGTGCGCCAGCTGGCGCAAAGTCCAGGCAAGGGCGCACCTCACTTGCTCAGACGTATCCCAGTTGGGAAATCGGATGGCCCTGCCCTCATCTAGACGTAGCAACCAAGCTTCATCGCGGTTGCACCAGCCAAACCTCGGAACATCTGGTACACTGTTCGGCCATTCGACAAGCATCCATTCGATCCCGAAAGCTTTTGTCCAGTGTTCTAACGCATCACGCCACCAGTCCATCGATTCCGCCCCTGTCGATGATCTCAAATTCGCCTACAGCGCAAGTTTAACCTCATTGTAACTGCGACGACACGTTTGTTACACTGAGTCCAGGGTGGGGTAACGCGAAGGAGGCTCTTCATGGAACTGCAGCGAACTGGAATCAGCTTAATTTACCGTTTAGAACTCACGAATCAGGGTACCACTTTTGCAAAAGTTGCCAGCCTTGTCGGCGATGCTGGCGGTGACATCGCAGCTGTGGACGTCATCCGCGTAACGCCAGACATGGTGGTACGCGATATCACCATCAATGTCAGCAGCCGGGAACACGGTCGGCAAATTGCGGATATCCTTGATCGGGAACCAGGCATTCATGTCGTCGCCGTGTCGGATCGTACATTTCTCGTACACCTCGGCGGAAAACTGGAAGTCGCACCAAAGTTACAGGTTAAAAACCGCGAGGATCTTTCGCGAGTCTATACGCCTCACGTCGCACGCGTGTGTGAAGCGATCCACGAAGATCCCTCGAAAGCGTTTCAATTGACAATCAAGCGCAACACAGTCGCTGTTGTGTCTGACGGGACGGCGGTTTTGGGACTTGGCGATATCGGCCCTTATGCGGCTATACCCGTTATGGAAGGCAAAGCGATGCTGTTCAAGCAATTTGCAGGCGTTGACGCATTCCCTATCTGCCTTGACACCAAAGATCCGGATCAAATTGTCGAGACAGTCAAGCAAATTGCTCCGGCGTTTGGTGGAATTAATTTGGAAGACATCTCGTCACCTCGTTGCTTTTACATTGAAGAACGCTTGCGCGAGGAACTGGATATCCCCGTCTTTCACGACGACCAGCACGGCACCGCGGTCGTCATGCTCGCAGGTCTATTAAACGCCGCAAAGTTGGTCGGTAAACCGCTGCCGAGCTTGAAAGTCGTCGTCGTCGGCATCGGTGCCGCCGGTGTCGCGTGCACGAAAATGTTGCTTAAAGCGGGCGTAACCAACATTCTGGGCGTCACCTTGGAGGGCATTATTCACCGTGGTGCGACCTATGAGAACGAGATGTGGAATTGGTACAAGGAGCACACGAATCCGGATAATGTCACGGGCACACTGGACGATGCTATCGTCGGCGCAGACGTGTTCATCGGGGTCTCCGGTCCCGGCGTCCTCACGGTGGATCACATTCGCAAAATGGCGCCCGATCCCATAGTCTTTGCCATGGCAAATCCTAATCCGGAGATCGAGCCCGAACTCGCCGCTCCACACGTACGGGTCCTGGCGACTGGCCGCTCCGATTATCCGAATCAGATCAATAACGTGCTTTGTTTCCCTGGCATTTTCAAGGGTGCGCTCGCGGCCCGTGCGTACACCATTAACGAAGATATGAAGTTGGCGGCGGCCGAGGCTATCGCTTCCTCGATTCGCGATCACGAACTGCGCGAGGACTACATCATTCCGTCGGTGTTCAACCAATCCGTCGTACAGCGCGTTGCGGACGCGGTCGCCGAGGCGGCGCGCAAGTCTGGCGTCGCAAGGCGTGAAGTGCCACCGACCAACAATTTTTGACACGTAATTTAGGCCTGTCAAGATTCTCCGCTTGTCGGCATGTCCGTCGTTTCGTAGTGTTATCGATGTAAGGTCGGCTTGCCGACGCCATCGGACTACGTACGGAAAGGACTCGCGCCGCTGATGCAGAAATTCAATCGTCGCAACGCAGGCGTCGGCTTTGTGGCCGCCGCCTGCTCCGCACTGGCACTCGCCGCTTTCCCACACTTCGAACATGCAGCATCGGCGCAGCCTGCATTGCATTATTCGCCTGCCACCATCAACTATGACGGTCATAGTGCGCATGTATACAAAATCGTCCAGGGCGGGACGGCATACATGCCTGTGTACTATGTCATGCAGGCTCTGAACGAGTTTGGATGCACAAACCAATGGAACGGATCCTCTTGGCTGTTCTCGGTAAGCAATTCACAGGCGATAGACTGGAACAATCTTTCTATTGGCACAGGCAAAGTGGCTCTGTACCTCAACCAGCGTCTCGTCTCGATGGTCAATCCGATCGTCGCGATCGACCCAAACAGTGGTAAACCGACCACCTACATGCCGGTATGGTACGTCATGCAAATGCTCCAACGCGCTGGTATTGCCTGCTCGTGGAACGGCAGCCAGTGGTCCCTAGCCAATCAACCGAATTTGCCACAGCCGGCACAAGCGGGGCTATGGAACAGTGCGTTTATAAACGGGGATGCGACATCCGTGAGCGATTTACAGATGTACCGGCACCATGTCAATGTTCTCTTTGTGAACGCGTTCGATTTGCACACAAACGGGACTCTGACACAGGATGAAGGCCAAGTGGCTTTTAGCTATGCACATCAAAATGGCATGCTTGCCATCGCCCGCATCGACAGTTTCGATGGTTCTTCACTTGCCAACCTCCTGGCCAATCCGCAGAACGCTTTAGCCCTGGCACAGCGCATTGTACAGGCCGTTGTAGCGGGAGGATATGATGGCGTAAACATCGATTTTGAGTTTCTCCCGGCCACTGCCCAAGTTTCGTTTTTGTCATTCCTACAGCAATTGCACGTCCTACTCGCCAATCAGGACAAATGGCTAACCATCGATGTTCCGGCCATCGATGACCCAGCATCCGACACCTGGGATAGAGCATACAACCTGCAGCAAATCGGTGAGATCGCTGATAAAGAGGTGCTCATGAGCTACGACTATAGTTATCCCGGCAGCCCGCCAGGGCCCATCGCACCGTTGCCCTGGGTCGTGAACACGATTAGCTACACAGTATCCCAAACGCCATCGGCAAAAGTCCTGCTCGGTATGGACACGTACGCATACGACTGGGGCAACAGCGACAATCCGGCGGTGCTGACCCTGCAGCAGGTAGACAATCTCGCGTCCCAGCCCGGAACCACAGTATCGTACAATGCGTCGACCGCAACACCCAAGCTCACCTATTCGCAAAACGGCATCACGCACACGGTATATTACGAAACACCTGCGAGCCTGGCGTCCCGGATCACGGAAGTCGGAGCATTTGCGCTAGGTGGCATCGCACAGTGGCGGATCGGCCTTGAGGACCCGGCGACGGACCAAGTGCTCGACAGTCTCGTTCCTGCCGAAACGGGTGGCAGCACTGCACCCCCGGTAGCCAACGCAACAACCACTGTGGTCACAAACAACACCACAGGCTGACGAATCTCGAAATACAACAAATAAGGCTGCCGACTTCCGCGCCATCCGGAATTCGACAGCCTTATTGTATATCGTCGAATGACGGGTAAGGCTCACTTACCTTGCCATCAACCTTCAATGAGCAGAGATTCAGGATCCTCAATCATTCGCTTGACGGCGACGAGGAAGCGCACCGCTTCACTACCGTCGACGATTCGGTGATCATACGACAGCGCAATGTACATCATCGGCCGGATTTCGACCTGGCCATTCACAGCAACCGGTCGTTGCACGATATTGTGCATGCCGAGAATGCCGACCTGCGGCGCGTTCAAAATCGGCGTCGAAAGCAATGATCCAAATGTACCACCGTTTGTGATGGTAAACGTGCCACCCTGCAGGTCTTCCAACCCGAGTTTATTGGAACGGGCCTTTACGGCCAAATCCGCAATTTCACGTTCGATATCGGCGAATGTCAGCCTATCCGCATTGCGCACGACGGGCACCACCAAACCGCCTTCCGTGGCAACCGCGATGCCAATATCGTAGTGATGCTTGATAATCATGTCTTCGCCTTGAATTTCGGCGTTCAAACGCGGGAACTGCTTTAACGCGCCAACAACCGCTTTGGTGAAGAAAGACATGAAACCGAGACCCACGCCATACTTTTCCTTGAAGTTGTCCTTGCGGCGCTTGCGGACATCCATTACTGCACTCATATCAACCTCGTTGAACGTGGTCAACATGGCTGCCGTATGTTGCGCTTCGACCAAACGCTTGGCAATCGTAACGCGCCGACGCGACATCCGAACCCGCTCTTCGTCAGGACGAACAGCCGACGCCGGTGTCGCCGTAGGCTGTGGCGCAGATGCTGGAGCAGATGGCACAGCCGAGGCACGAGCCAAATCCGCGATTTCAATCCGCCCAGTCTGCACCTGTCCCAAGTCTACGCCCTGCTCGAGTGCAGCGCGGCGCACCGAAGGCGTTGCCCGGACCGTCGACGGCGCTGCAGAAGGCACAGTTTGTGCAGAAGACTGTGCAACAGGCGCAGTCTGAGCAGGAGCCTGCGCAGCTGGAGCTGGCGCCGCTTGTGCCGGTTGCGCAGCCGATGCCTGAGGCTGTGCCGCAGGTGCCGCTGCCCCTTCGCTAATGACCGCGATCACGTCGCCAATCCCGACTATCTCACCGGCTTGCTTCAGGATGGAGCTTAGAACACCCGCCTCTTCCGCGATGACTTCGACATTGACCTTGTCCGTCTCCAGCTCGGCGATGGTTTCTCCCGACTCGACGGCGTCTCCCTCGCGCTTAAGCCACTGACCGATGGTCGCTTCCACAATCGATTCGCCCAGAGAAGGTACTTTTACCTCTGCCACGTTTGTTTCCTCCCCAATCGCACTCAGTTGATGTCATTCGCCAAAGCAGCTTGCAAAATTTCTGCCTGCACCCGGTTATGAACGTCTGGTGAACTTTCGGCGACAAACCCCTGCTCAGGCCGCCCGATATACCGCAGACGCACGCCCTCCGGCAACAAATCTTGCAAGTGCGGCCGCATATATGCCCAAGGTCCTTGATTCTGGGGTTCTTCTTGCAACCAAACGACTTCTTTAAGGTTCTCGTACGCCACTAGAACTTCCTGCAACTGCGAGCTCGGCAGTGGGTACAACGGCTCAACGCGAGCCGTCGCGATATGAGCCGTTTCACTTGCCTCGCGCTTTCCGATCTCGGCCGTCAGTTCAACGCCGACTTTGCCGCTCGACAAGACGAGTCGACGCACCTTTTTTGCGGCCGTTTTCGCAAGCGCCTTATGCAATACGGGTTGGAAGCGCCCTTCGCAAAAGTCCGCCGCCTTGGACGCCGCGGCAGCGCTACGCAACAAGCTCTTCGGCGTCATCACGACGAGTGGCCGAGCATCGGTACCCAAGCGAGCCGCCTGCCGACGCAGCAGGTGGAAATACTGTGCCGACGTCGTGACATTCGCAACGACGATATTGTTGCGGGCAGCCAGCTGAAGGAAACGTTCCACACGCGCACTCGAGTGCTCGGACGCCTGACCTTCGAAACCGTGTGGCAAAAGCAATACCAATCCGGACGCTTCGCCCCACTTCGATCGCGCCGCTGCGAGGAACTGGTCAAACATTGGCTGGCCGACATTCGCGAAGTCGCCAAACTGGGCTTCCCACAAGACAAGCGTCTCTGGTGCCTCGATGTTGTACCCGTACTCAAAACCAATGACGGAGATTTCCGAGAGCGGGCTGTTATAGACCACAAAGCTCGCTTGAGCACCCGGCAAATGCTGTAGCGGCGTGTATTTATGGCCGTTGTTCACATCGTGCAAAACGAGATGGCGCTGCCCGAAGGTTCCTCGTTCAGAATCCTGCCCCGTCAAACGGATGGGCGTGCCTTCACGCAAAATGCTACCAAACGCCAGGGCCTCCGCATGTGCCCAGTCGATGTCCCCACTATCTACCGCATCGCGGCGCCGCTCCAGAATGCGACGCAACTTCGGATAAACCGTAAAGTTCGGCGGCGTGTCGAGCAGAGAGCGATTGATCTCGCGCAGATCGTCGATCGAGACCGGCGAAGCTTCCTCTGTTTGCTCCGAGAAATCCTCCACCTTGGCCGTAACGTGGACCTCTGGATACTTCTTGTAGGCTTCCAGCAGTTGTTCATCGATTTCTTGGTCGATCCGCGCAATTTCCGCCGCGTCAATGGCTCCGCGCGACTGCAATTCCGTCGCATACAACTCCTTGACCGTCGGATGCGACGCAACCTTCGTATAGAGTACGGGTTGTGTCATGCTCGGATCGTCCGACTCGTTATGACCCCAGCGGCGATAGCCGACGAGATCGATCACGACATCTTTGTGGAAGGTCTCGCGGAATGCGAACGCGAGCCGAATGGCGCAGATACAGGCCTCCGGATTATCCGCCGAGACATGCACGACGGGCATGTCGTAGCCCTTGGCGATATCGCTGGCGTAGCGGGTCGAGCGGCCCTGATCCGGATCAGCCGTGAAACCGACGTGGTTGTTGGCGATAATGTGCACGGTGCCCCCGGTGTAGTAGCCAGGAATTTGCGAGAAGTTGAGCGTCTCGGCAACAACACCTTCGCCCGGAAATGCCGCGTCGCCGTGAACGAGAATCGGAAACGCCTTGTGCACGTCTTGAATTGGTTGCCCTGGACGCGTCCGATCCTCCTGCGCGGCGCGCGCCATTCCTTCGATCACAGGGTTGACCACTTCCAGGTGGCTTGGATTGTTGGCCAGCACATAGCGAGCCTTGCGCCCATTGGCATCGGTGAAGACGCGCGTCCAACCCTGATGGTATTTGACGTCGCCGCCCCAGCCGCGCTCATACTCAGCTAACTCTTCGTCACTGGCGAGTTCGTTGCCCGTGTGGAATTCTGCAAAAATCCGCTCGTAAGGCTTTTTCAACACATGCGCAAGTATGTTGAGACGACCGCGGTGTGCCATGCCGACGATCACGTTGGGACAGCCTGCATCGACAGCCAGCGTTGCAAGCGCATCCACCATTGGCACGAGCGCATCCAGGCCTTCGACAGAAAAGCGCTTTTGTCCAGCAAAGCGCCTGTGCATAAACCGTTCAAACATTTCCGCCTGCGCTAGCTGGCGGTACAACTGCTTCTGCTCTTCCACGCTGAGCTGCGTGTGAAAGCGGCGGCTCTCGACTTGCTCGGCCAGCCATTCGCGTTCCTGGCGATTCGCCAAGTGCGCAAATTCGTAACCGAGATCGCGACAATATACGGCCTTCAGTGCCTCTACGGCCGCACGTGCATCGCGTGCCTGCCCGGCGACCGGACCGCCGACGATGGAAGCTGGCAATTGAGACAGGTCAGACTCGATAATTCCATAGGTGGACGGTTCCAACTCAGGGGAGGACTCGGCAGGAAACATAGGATCTGTGTCGGCAGCGAGGTGTCCGTATGTACGGATGCTACGCACATATTCTGCAACGCGTGCAACGGCGTCCGGCGACACACCTACCCCGCCAACCGCGGTGTGGACTTCACGCGTTTCTAGCGAAGTGGCGACAGCTTGCCCCGGATCTCCATAGCGATTAAACATCTCGCGCGTTTCTGCGCTCACAGCGTTCGGATCGCGCTTGTACTCCTCATACAGTTCCAGCAAGTACCCAAAATTCGGCCCGAAGAATTGTTGCCAGAATGATTGCAACGGTACAGGCTGCTCGTTCTCCATCGTAAACCCCTCTTCCATATCTCTGGGCGCACCAAGAGATACAATACTCCTTTTTCGGGAATATTGCATGGACAACACGGAAAATTTCCAAGCAGGAATTCGACCATGATGTCAGAGAATGAATAGATCGGGACAGTCGCGTTCCCATTTCCGTTTTCTATGTATACCACACTCGGAATTTACACGCAAAACCTGAGACACCTACCGAGAGAACGGAGACAGAAGATGTTCAACAGCGCTCGCGTGCGCCATCTGGCCACCGCCGCCGCCGCCCATTACGCCGTGATCTTCGCTGGTATCTTCGCGCCTGTTGGCGACGCGGCCAGCCGCATTCACATGACGGGCACTTTTGCGGACAACTTTATCCAATGGGACAGCCAATGGTTTGTCGATATCGCCAGATACGGGTATCTGTTGCCCCTTGCCGTACAAAGGACGTTCATTCCTACGGGCAACGTCGTGCCTTTCACGCCTGCCTTCAAAGGAGCGGCCTTTTTGCCAGGGCTACCCGTGGTCTTGCGCATCCTCGGCCCTATTTTAGCGCTCGTGTTGGTCAATCTCTTATTTCTATGCGCTTTGGCTCTCATGTACAGAATCGTGGAGAACGAGCGGCCTGCTCGAGCTTTTCCAACCGTCCTGTTGTTCGCGGTCGGGCCGTGCGCCATCATCTTTAGTTCTCTATACACAGAATCCTTCACGTTGTTCGCCGTATTGCTCATCATGTACGGCTTGCAAAACCCAATGTCCTCGCGGCGATACTGGATCGCCTGCGTCGGCGCGTGCATGGCAACCGCATTTCACGATCTCGGCGCCTTTGCTGCCCTCTTTGCCATCCGCCTGTTCCGCCTCCGTATGCCGGTTCGGGGCTTGTTCTTTCTCGCGTGCTTGGTCCTCGTCCCAGCTTGTTACGAGTGGTACTTATGGAGCCATTTCCACACGCCGTTCGCGCTTTTGACGGCCGAAGACAGTTGGCATCGGCACTGGAGTGCCCCGCTCGCCAACGCGCTCGACGCCATCGTCGGCGGTCAGTTTACCACCATCACGGCGGTCACGCTCGCCGTCGCCTGCCTTGTAGCTTGCCAGGCGTACGTGGCGCTTCGTTGCGACTTGCGCCTGTGGGCCACACCGGGCCAAGGTATCGTCTGCAGTCTTGAGACCTGTCTTTGGATGGCCGCCATTCTGTTCTTAGGGTTGTGTGCCAACATGCCGAATAATCCGCTGGAGAGCGTGCTCCGCTTCTACGCTATCCTCTGGCCTGCCAGCCTTCCTGTCGCGCGCTGGCCACAAGCGGACCGTGCCACACCGGCTTTTTGGCTAGCACTCATCGGCTTTGCTGCAACGGCGACACTCGGATCGGCACTGTTTAGTCACGGCTGGTTCTTCCAGTAAACATTTTACGGTACAATTCAATGCAAGAGCTGTCGACTGCGGAAATGAGGTATTCAATATGGCGGAAACCATGCAATCACATGCATCCACCGAGGCATTGCAAGAGGAATTGAAATCTGTGGTGGAAGGTTTAAACCAAGTGGTCATCGGCCAACGCGAAGCAATTGAGCTGCTGCTCGCCGCATGCCTGGCCGGTGGTCACGCGCTGTTGCAGGACGTGCCTGGTACCGGCAAGACAAGGCTGGCGTCGTCACTTGCCACGGCCCTGGGCCTGTCGTTTCATCGCGTCCAAGGCACACCCGATCTCTTGCCCGCAGACGTCGTCGGAACCACCATCTATCACCCAGCGGATGAGCAATTCCGCTTTCATCCAGGCCCTATCTTCACCAACGTCCTACTGATGGATGAAATCAACCGCGCCACACCCAGGACGCAATCGGCACTGTTGGAGGCGATGGCGGAAGGACAGGTTTCGGCGGATGGCCAAACCATGACATTACCGCGGCCCTTCTTCGTGATCGCAACCGCCAACCCCGTCGAGTCGCAGGGCGTGTTCCCACTTCCCGAAGCCCAACTCGATCGATTCCTCGTCCAAATTCGCCTTGGCTATCTCGACGCCGATCTCGAACTGGCCATGGTCAAGCGCGTCGCGTTCGGTCACGATGCGCCTGTCGCTCAGCTGCTTGCGCCCGAAAAGGTAGTTGCTGCCCAGGAAGCCGTCCGTCAGGTCTACATCAGCGAAGATGTGCTGCGCTATCTCATCAATCTTTGCCGGGCCACGCGCAGCCACGATCAAATTATCCTTGGTGCGAGTCCGCGTGCCATTGTGCTATTGACCCGCCTGACACAGGCTATCGCATTTCTGGCCGGGCGCTCGTTCGTCACGCCAGACGACGTCCAACGCGCATTCCCAGCCGTGATGTCGCATCGCCTGCAACTCGATATTGGCTGGATGGACAGCGCTGCTAGCGAGCGCGTTCTAAGCGAGATCGTCGCATCTGTCCCAGTGCCGCACGAGCGGGAAGAAGGTTAAACCGATGCTTGCACTGTTGTGGATTCCCATACTGCTTATCCTGGCTGTATGGGCATGGCCGCGCGCCTTTACGGCCGGTGTAGAAGGTAAAGTGACCACTGCGCTCGCATGTGACCGACATGAATGTGATATCGGCGAGCCTGTGCGGTTGCAGATTACACTGGTCAATCGTTCGTTTTTACCCATTCCGTTTGCGGAAATACGCATCACATTGCCACCGCAACTGTCGTTTGACGACACCGGAGAACGAAGTCGTATGACCTTTGGGACGTATATCCTCTCGCGCAGCCGGGTGGACATGACCATCACAGTATACGGGTTGCGGCGAGGCCCCGCGACCGTCGCCGACGTCGCCGTGCACATGCACGAAGGTTTTGGGATTTCCAAGGTTTATATCAACATGCCAGAGCCCGTACGCATCGCCGTACGGCCCAACCCGTTGCCAATGCCAGGCCTGCGACCGCCAATCGCGATTCACGGCAGACACCCGCTGGAACGTCCGTTATTTCCCGATGAGACGCTTATCAAAGGTGTCCGCCCGTACGAGTATCGCGATCCTGCACACGCCATCCACTGGCGCGCCAGCGCTCGACTCGGCCAGCTTGTTGCAAAACAATACTTTAGTTCGACCGAGCCCAGCATCGCCATCCTGCTAAATGCCCAAACGGGTGATCCGTTTTGGATAAGTGCCGACAGCGACGCATTTGAGCCGCTCTGCGGTTACGCACTGCACGCCGCCCGTGAAACGGATCGCGCAGGGGGACGCATCCTGTTTGCCACGAACGCAGCTTGTGGCGCACGCACGCGCCTCGTCATCGACACCATGCCGACCGTTCGCATTGCATCGCTGCTGGCACATGCGCAGCCCCTTGCAGCGGCGGACTTTGGTGAGCTGTTGCGCGCCCTGGCTTCGCGACGAGCGGATCTGCCAGATCACATACTCGTTTTAAGCGCTTACGAATCGCCCGTCCACGGTCATCTTCTCGAGCTGTTGCGTAGGCAAGGCAAGCGCATCGAGATCGTCCGAGCGCGATGGGAACAACCGTCAGGCACTGAAGAAAGGGAAGAGGTGAGTGGAGAGTGAACAATGCGCAAATGGGTCAGGTTGTAAACCTAGGCGAAGGAGGCTACTTGCCCTGGCAGCATGTTTCGCGTGGCCTGCGCGTCTCTGTGAGCCTGCTCCATGGATGTGCCGGAACGCTACTCGCGGCGACACTGGCCTGGGACCACAAATCGGCGACGCTCGCACTTGTCTTCGCATGGCTTGCCTGTACGACCGCAAGTCTGACGACAGCTGGTCTGATGCACAGACTGCGGCCGCCGGTGAGCTTACTTGTGGGACTCGCCACAGCCACTGCCCTTTGCGTCGCACTTGTC
Organism: Alicyclobacillus tolerans; assembly: GCF_001447355.1. Classification (GTDB taxonomy): domain Bacteria; phylum Bacillota; class Bacilli; order Alicyclobacillales; family Alicyclobacillaceae; genus Alicyclobacillus; species Alicyclobacillus aegles. The sequence continues at coordinate 104,061 of NZ_JXBW01000001.1, forward strand.
GTCCCGACGCGTGCGGGCACGGGATGGATGGCGGCGATTATCGTCTCCGCCCTGCTCGCAAGTGGCCTCAATATGACTTATATGTTCGAGGGAGATGCCGTGCACGCAGGCGCCCGCAATTTGCGATGGATAACAGGCATCGCGGCATTTGGAGCGGTTTTCTACGCACTTGTTCAGGCGCGCGATCCAGCGGCACGAAATGCCGGCGCGGTCGGATTTACCTTCATCTTCACCATGGGCCTGGTCATCGCCCAGATGATGATCATTCGCCGAGCACAGGCGGAAGCGACGAAACTGTCCCAACGTGCGATCCTCTACGCGCCGCTCGGGCTGGCCGAACTCCCGCGCGCGCTCAAGCATCTGCGCCCCATCGTCCGCTATCTGCTGACAGGATTGGCCATCGCGCTCGGCATGCTCGGGTTGGCTTCCTTACTTATGCACTTTGTCAGCCGTTTGCACCTCGCTGGCCGCAGTTCACAAGTCACGCCCAAGCCCCCGTTGCACAGCCATCTGCCGCAGCGGCTGCCGCCTGTACACGCATGGGCCGGCGGTACTTCGTGGCTGCTTTGGAGCGCAGTCGCGATTTGTGTGGCGATTGCCATACTGTGGCTTTTGCGCCAGCAAAGGCGACTGGCAAGTGATGTGAACGAGCCCACCGCCGTTGCGATCACGATTGTCCGCCGCTCGGCAAGCGAGGCATTTCGCTTGCAGGCAACAGGGGATCCAACGCGTAAAGCGTACCAGGCGCGTTTACGAACCTGGCACGCTCACGGACATACCATCGGACGAGCGGATACGCCGCGAGCGTTTGCTATGCGCCTGCCCACGGATGAGCAGCAGACGACCGACGCCGATCTGTTGCAACGATACGAACGCGTTCGTTACGGCCGTCCCGGCGAACCATAAAACGTGCGGATCGCAAGGAAATCTCCGGTACAAGCTAATGTATACCCTTGCAGGTCAGACGGAATCAACACTGTATCCCCTGGGACAAGAGACATCGCACGTTCCGTACCATCCCCTGGGTCAAAGCGGAGTTCGCCCTTCCCCTCGACCGCGATCACGACGTCCGGATTCCCAGGCACGCCGTGCGTAACTCCCGCAGAACGTCCGCGTAGCAGGACGCGATCAATCGTGAAGTAAGGACATTCCGCCAATCGGGTCAGCGCGAAGTCCACTTCTTCGTGCAAGATCCGTGGTTGGTCCATGGGCTGCGCGAGTGCACCGTAGACCAGCACGTCGGCCGCCTTGTCGACGTGTAACTCGCGCGGCTTCCCGCTTGCGTCCACCCGATCCCAATCATACACGCGGTACGTGACGTCCGACGTCTGCTGAATCTCGAGGACCTTTGTGCCAGCCAAGAGCGCGTGTAACGTTCGCGCCGGGACAAACACTAAATCCCCCTTCTGAATCGGTAGGTAGTTCAGGTAGTGGCGCACCTGGCCTTCTGCAACCGCTCGCAGATAGGTTTCGCGATCAGGGAAGGTGTGTCCGTAATTCACCTTTCCATCCGACTTAGCATCAAGAACGTACCAAGCCTCTGTCTTCCCGAAATCCCCCTCATGCTCTCTGGCATACGCATCATCGGGATGGATCTGCACAGACAAATCGCTCTCGGCCTCCAGATACTTGATAAGGAGTGGAAAGCGCCCTTGCGGGGAGCGTCCCAAGTACGCACCTGGATGCTCCTCGGTCAACTCCGCAAGCGTCCGCCCTGCAAGCGGGCCATCCGCGACGACGCTCATGCCGTTGGGATGACCAGACAGCACCCAGTACTCCCCAATAGGTTCGTCCACTTGCACCCCAAACGTCGATTTCAGCGCGTGCCCGCCCCAGATACGCGGCATTGGCACGGGTTTAAACTTCACTGGCCACAAGACTGCGACAACTCCTTTGCGAGATCCTGAAGCTCAGGCACAATTTTGGCGTCCTGAATGCGCCCTTCAATCACGGCGATCAGGTTGTCGATAGCCAGTTGACGCATCGCGTCCCGCGTCGCATGCGTCGCCGAACCGATATGTGGCAATGCGACGACGTTAGGCAGCTTGAGAAGTGGGTGATCATGTGGCACAGGCTCCTGCTCGAAAACATCGAGTCCTGCGGCGCGGATGCCGCCGCTCGTGAGCGCCTCATATAACGCTGTCTCATCGACGGTTTTACCGCGTGAAATGTTGATGAAGATGGCCGAAGGCTGCATCTTGGCGAACATCTGGCGGTTCATCAAACCGACCGTCTCTTTCGTGAGCGGCGTAAGAAGCACGACAAAGTCAGATGCCGCGAGCAGATCCGGTAAGTCGAGGTACACGGCCTGTAATTCCTGCTCCACGCTTTCATGGCGAGAGCGACTGTTGTAGAGCACATTCATGCCAAATCCGAGGCGCGCCCGGCGCGCTACGGCATGCCCAATCCGTCCCATCCCCACAATCCCCAAGGTCCTGTGGTGCACATCGACGCCGTACAACACTTCGTCGTCTCCGCGCTGCCAGTGGCCCTGCCGTACATAGGCATCAAGTTCAACCACTCTGCGAGCGGTCGCAAGCATCAGAGCAAAAGCGAGATCGGCCACCGTTTCATCGAGGACGCCAGGCGTGTGGGCTCCAAGCACGCGGTGCTTGCGCATGGCTGGGATGTCAAAGTGGTCGTATCCGACCGAAGAGGTGCTTACAACGCGTAGACGCGGGGCTGCCGAAAGCAAGGTCTCATCGACGCGCGTGCCACTGGTAAGCAGCGCGTCCGCCTTGGCAATGGCGTCAAATAAGAACGATTTAGCAAGCGGTCCTTCGCCTTCCCAAGCAACGACCTCGCCCATGGTGGCCAGCCTGGCTCGTTCGGCAGCGCGAAGCGGTTTCGTCGAAAGTATACGAACCACATACATCCCCCCACATATACTTTTCTCAATGCCACTCTACACCTTCCCTCGAGGTGAAGAAAGGGGCTTCTCAACAAGCGCATTTCGTGGTTTACTGAGACCAATGGCAGTATCGGGACGTTGTACACATTTTGAAAAAGGTGGGAATCGGTTGGACAACCCATCCATCTGTTCGCTGTGTGTCGATTATGCGTTGGGAGAATTGTCAGATGAACTTCTGAAGAAGCGGTTTGAGCGTCATCTCGGCCACTGTCACACTTGCCAGCGCGACGTACTGGAATACCGCGAATTGATTGATATGTTCGAGCCTCGGTCGGAAGCGGAATTGCATGCTCAACAGCAGCGGAAATTGGCTGAAGTCATACCATTCCCCAGTCCCTCGCGAGCCGACATCCGGACTCGCGCGGTCAGGTATGCCCGACGTAGACATCTCACGGCGTTGACACTGTCGGCGGCGCTTTTATTGATGAGCTTTTTAAGCATCACGGGAGATCACGGTAAATACAGCCGTGCCATCGGTTTTGCCATCACGTGGCATCGCATTTCGCACGTTTCCCGCACGCTCATGGCAAAGGGCGAACAGCTCACGGACAAAATTCATATCAAGCATGGTCTGCTTTAAAAGGGTCAATCGACGTGTGTCGATTGACCCTTTTTAACGTCCACTTGACTCAGAGGCGCGATGCCGGAGGACGCACCACATCATGCCAAGCCTGTTCCTATCCGAACGACAACCGTCGACTCAGGAACATCACCGATACTCGACCGTTTCCCACTTTTTTGTTGCGGCGGATTGCTCCACCGTGTGCAGAATACATTGGTTACGAACGCCGTCTTCAAAATCTGGCTTGCACGGCGAACCATCCACCAAACTCTTAAAGAAGGTCGCAAACAGGTTCATAAAGGTGTGTTCGTAGCCAATAATGTGCCCGGCGGGCCAATATTTGTCTGCAAACGGATGTACTGGCTCCGTGCAATTGATGGTCCGGAAGCCCTGCAATCCAGGTTCGTCGTCCTCCAAATACACGTGCAAAAGATTCATATTTTCCAAATCCCAACGCAGGGATCCGCGCTCACCGTTGATTTCGAAGCGATTGCCATTACGGTTACCCGCCGCAAAACGCGTCGCCTCGAACACACCTAGCGCGCCGTTGTCAAAATGCGTCAGAAATGCGACCGCATCGTCGACATCCACGTTTCCCGTCTGCGAGCGATCCGCACGTGCCTCCAAGCCGCCAGCCATCTCGCCGAGCGGCCGCTCTTTGATGAAAGTCTCCATGGTCGCCGCGAGATCGCGTACTTCCCCGACTAAAAACCGCGCAAGATCGAGAATATGTGCGCCGATATCGCCAAGCGCCCCAGACCCTGTGACTTCTTTGCGCAAGCGCCACACGAGGGGGAAGTTCGGATCCATGATCCAATCCTGCAAATACTGAGCACGGACGTGATAAATCCTGCCAAGTCGTTCATCGTCGATGAGCCGTTTCGCCAACTGCACCGCTGGGGCGTAGCGATAATTGTGACACAGCAACGCGCGCACACCGCTTTTTTCAACGGCTTCACGCATACGCACCGCTTCCTCGACGGTCATCGCCAAAGGCTTCTCACAAATCACATGCTTGCCTGCCTGCGCCGCCGCAATCGCCATCTCGGCATGGGCGACGTTGGGCGTCACGATGTCGATCACGTCGATGTCGTCGCGCTCAATGAGCCGACGCCAGTCCGTATCGTAAGAGGCAAAGCCATATTGCTCTGCCGCTTGGCGAACCGCCTCTTCATTGCGGCCCGCGATTGCCTGTAACACAGGTGTCACAGGCAAATCGAAGAAAAAATCGAGATCGCGAAACGCATGGCTGTGTGCCTTCCCCATAAACTGATAGCCAATCATGCCGATTCTCAGTGCCCGTTTCGACATGCCGATCCTCCTTCAATACCCCTGGGCCAACTTACAGCCGCACGGCTTTTCCGAGTTCAGCGGATCGATACAGACCATTGAGAATCCGCTGCAGTTTCACGCCCTGTTCCGGCGTCGAAAGCGGTGGTTCGCCACCCAAACATGCGTCGACGAACCGTTTGATCTCGCGCTCATAAGGCGAAATATCCGGAAGGAATGTTGGGCTGACATCGATGAGCGCACCGTGCTTTTCCTGATAAATCTCCAGTGGGAAGACGTTGGCTCCGCCAGCGTCACCCATCAGCTTGACGTTCATCTCGTCACGGATTTTGACATTGGCTGCAAACGCCGACTCCAGGACGAGCGTCGCGCCGTTGGCAAACTGGACGAAACCGCGCGCCATGTCCTCGACCGTAAAGTTTTCATAGTCCCAGTCGCCAAGCAAGCCAACGCCCTTGCGCGTACCCAGCTTCTGATATGTCGCGCCAAAGACCATCGTCGGTTCTGGATAGCCCATCAAGAACAGCGCCGCATCGAGCATATGGCAACCGATGTCGATGAGTGGACCGCCGCCTTGCAGTGCCTTGTTGGTAAACACACCCCACCCCGGAATGCCGCGTCGGCGCATCGCGATGGCTGTCGCCGCGTAGATGTCGCCAAGCTCTCCTGCATCGATAAAGCGCTTTAAAGTATCGACTTCTTTCGAATGGCGGTAGTGAAATCCATACGAGAGAAATTTCCCGGCCCGCTTCGCGGCATCTGCCATCTCCTGAGCCTCTTCCACCGTCATCGCCGGTGGCTTTTCACACAAGACGTGGCACCCTGCATTCAGGGCCGCGATCGACGCATCTTTGTGGAACTTGTTCGGTGTGCACACGCTCACGACATCGAGCTTGGTCCCTGCCAGCATCTCATCGACCGTGTGGTACACGTTCGGGATCGAAAATTTTTCTGCAGCTTCCTGGGCTTTCTCGAATGCGACGTCGCAAATCGCTACAATTTCAACTTTATCTCCGCACTTCAGGTAGTTCGGAATGTGCACCTGTTGTGCGATCCCACCGGCACCCACAATACCTACGCGCAATGTGTCCGCCATCTGACGCTCCTCCTTATGCCCACCACATCTGTTGCAATTTTTCGCGAATGATCAGCGGCTTTAAAAAGTCGACCGCCTTCTGGAACCCCTCTTCAATCGACATCAGGCTGTCCTCATGTTCAATGGAGACAGCGCCTTCATAACCCGCGAGTTGCAAGGCACTGATGATGTCCACCCAGGTCTGGCTGTCGTGACCATAGCCCACAGTGCGGAAGATCCAGGAACGCTCCTTCTCTTTGGCGTACGGCTTGGTATCCAGTACCCCGTTGACGGCGACGTTGTGACGATTGAAACCAGTATCCTTGGCGTGTACGTGGAAAATGGCGTTATGTTGAGCAAGGGCATGAATCGCCTCAACAGGGTCAATGCCTTGCCAAAACATGTGGCTCGGGTCAAAGTTCACGCCAATCTGCTCACCGCAAGCCTGCCGCAACCGAATCATCGTCTCCGCATTATAGACCACAAAACCAGGATGCGCTTCGATCGCGACGCGTACACCGCACTCTTTCAGAAAGGCATTCATCTCGGTCCAGTACGGAATGACCTTTTCGTTCCACTGCCAGTCTAGTACCTGAGAAAACTCCTCCGGCCACGGGCAGGTAACCCACACAGGATTTTGCGAGTGTTCCGACTCACCCGGGCAACCCGAGAAGGTGTTCACCGTGTCGACGCCAAGCAGTGCAGCCAGTTCGATGGTCTCCCGCAGCTCGCGCTGTGCTAGTTCCCGCTTCGTCGCGTCCGGGTGCAGAGGATTGCAGTGACAGCTAAGCGCGCTGATGGAAAGTCCCCGCGACGAAATCTCGTCCAGAAACGCCTTGCGCTTATCGGGGCTGGCGAGCAGCCCTGCGCGATCGCAATGTGCACCGCCCGGATAGCCGCCTGTCCCGATCTCGACCGTATCGACACCGGCCTTGGCAACGTGATCAAGCATCTCAGAAAACGACATATTGCCAAACAGTACGGTAAAAACGCCAAGTTTCATACGCATCCTCCTTCAAGCAGGAAACTACATCGAGTGGTTACGCTTTCACGCGCGACTGTAAAAACGCGAGGGACGACTGAATCGCTGCAAGCGGATCCCCCGGACACACATCTTGTTCGACGATATAATAGCGAACACCTGCCGCTTCGGCCGCCGCGATGATGGCAGACCAGTCGAGCACGCCCGATCCGACTTCTGCAAACGCGCCCGTTTCACCGTCGGCATCCTTCATGTGTAACAAATCGGCACGCCCACGATAACGCTGCAGATATTCGACAGGGTTATATCCCGCACGATGTGCCCAGTAGACGTCCAGTTCCATCTGTACCCCATCTTCGGTAAGCCCACTTAACAGGGTATCGAGCGCGGTTGAGCCGTCGAATACCTGAAACTCAAAATCGTGGTTATGGTAAGCCAGACGAAGTCCTGCCTCATGCAGCGTCGACGCTGCGCGACGCAAAATGTCAAATAATTGGTCGTAATCCGCCTTCGTTTGTCGGCGTTCCGGAGGCAACCACGGGCAAACGACATAATCGAGCCCTATCTGCTTTGCTTCCTCGACCACCTTGTCCAACTCGCTTTCCAAGCGGACAAGCGGAACATGGCAAGACACAGCACGAATGCCCAAATCGTCGAGCAACTCACGCAGCTTGGCAGGCGTATAGTCGCCGTAGGTGTGGAGTTCAACTACGCGATAACCGATATCGCGAACCTTATTCAGCGTGCCCGCAAAGTCCGATGCGAGCAAGTCGCGCAATGTGTACAGTTGCAGTCCGATTTCAGTCAAACTCAACAATCCCCTTTCACATTTGCAATCATCTGCGTCAGGCGTTCAAACGCAGCCTGTGCCCGTTCTTCATTCGATCCGGCAAGTGGCTCCTGATGCAACACTTCGGTTGATACCGGTCCGCGATAGCCGGCTTCATACAGCGCTCGCAGGAACGGAGCGAGTGGAATTCTTCCGTCTCCCGGCAGACACCGCCGCTGATCATGCGCCAGTGATGGCTCTTCGATCGCATCATTTACATGCACATGCACAATCTGTTCCGGTTTTAGAGCAACGAGATCGTCCGTCGACTCTTCGGCGGTGTACCAGTGGAAACTGTCGATCAAAAAGCCGACATTGGGAGCACCGACAGCTTCTAAAAATATAGCGAGTTCCGCGAGATTCTGGACAAAGGGATACGCTCGATTCCGCAAATGATGCGGACCGACGTATTCCAAGCCCATACGCACCCCATGCGGCATCAAGGCGACGGCACACTGGCGCAGGCGACGAGCCAAGCGCGAAGCATACGGGACGGGTCGCTCGTCGATCGATGGCCACAGAAATGTGGTGCAGCGAACGGCGCCAAGGCCCACGGCAAAAGCCACCCGTTCCGGCAGCAGAGCGAGATCGCGCACATAGTCGGCCTCATCGGCGTACAGGTCGACCGGCAAGCCAAAGCTTGCAAGCCTTAGGCGACGCGATTGAAACATCACTTCGACACGGGAAGGAGTGGTCTTCTCGACTTCCTGGTGAAGCCAATGGAGTGGAACGTCCACCCATTCATAACCGCACTGTACCGCGAGATCCAAATAGGCCTCCAACTCGTTTGTGTCGACGAGCGACGGATGTAGACAAGGTTTCATACGCGGGCCTCACCTGCCAAAGCTGCTCGAGCAGCCGCCTGCGGGGATGCCGGATCCAGTTGCATGAATTCAATTGGATTACCGTCCGGATCGTGCGACCAACATTGCCAGTTCTTGTCCAGGCCTTGTTTGGGCGCGACGTCTAGGGGTGCACCTTTGTCACGCAGGGCTTCGGCAACTTGCTGGATATCGTCGACTTCAAAGCAAAGGTGTGCAAACCCGATGCGATCCGGCGCCGAATGCGTTTTCACCGAACCGCCATAAAATAACTCGATGAAACGCCCATCGGGACAGCGCAAATAGACAATCCACGGCGTTCCATCTTCACGATGGATGTCAAATGCCCGATGGCAACCGAGAACATCGCAATAAAAGCGCAACGATGCCTCCATATCTTCAACCGTTAACGCCACATGCCCGATTCCTTGAATCATGGCTTGCCTCCTCGGACTCCTCTTCGAGCGTGCAGCCTTGTGATACGCTCACCGCATGCTGCTGCCCAGATCCCATTGAACCATATCACCTAGGCAAGCCGCCATCACCTATGTGGTCGTCTTATTGCGGATTTGGCTACCTCCCCCGCGATTTTGCCTCAATGGAGAGCAACCTCTGCACGCCCCACTTTGCGCCGCTGGCCAATAGGATGTAGATGGGAATGGAATATAGCGGACTCCAGTGGTACGACTGATACATATCCAGCCATGTAAACAGAGGTTCGACCGACGAAGCCAGAATTCCTATGATGGCGACAACAGCCACAAATTTCGGCCAGGTCGGGCACAGCTGATATACGAGCGTAAACGTGACCGGAATAATGGACAAGTCGATGGGCAGCAAAGGAGGATACATAAACCAGACAAGCCGCTGTTGATATCCCCAGAGCACCAAGTTGGTGCCGATCACGTCCAGAATGCTGGCGACAACGCCAATGCAAGAGGCGTATACGAGCATCTCAAACAAACGACGGAGATCCATAAAACGGATCCATACCAGCCATGGTACAAACAATAATGCAACGGACAGCCACCATTGCCAGCGAAACAGTTCATGGCTCACCCAGTACTCGTACAGCAAATGGGATAAGGCTGTGCGGGTCGTTTCGATATCGGCAAAGGAAGGCACCAGTGAATAAACTCCTTTTCGTTTGGATCTGGAGTGTAGTATGTCCAATTTTGCATCGTAAACTTTTCCTCGGAGTCATTGGCGACACCCTCCAGTTGTGGGCAGCGTCAGACCTGTTCCTTACTTCCAAGCATTGCAAATCAACGCCATGCACATGCCTCTATCAAGCAATTGAACTCTGCCCACCAGCGCGTTTGGAGGAATGAATTATGGGGCTCTGCGAGATATTTCAACAGCAGATTATCGAGGCGATGAATCCGGTCACCAATCTACTGCAAACCGTGGAACACGCGCATCATCGCAGAATTCTTGAAAACTATCGACGTCATGTTTACTTTGGAAATGAAGGGTGAATTTGGGTAAATTGTCGCACCTGATATGATGGTCGAGGAACCTGTATATCGGATCAACTGGGGCACTCCCATCGTTTTACGAGGCAAGCAAGCTGTTGTCGATTTCTATACGAGTGCGCAACAGTTCGTCATGTGGAACTCCGACAATCAAATCGCAGTTGCCGACTGGGGACTTGCGGATGAGTTAACATTCCACTTCATTGCGACGGGTCACATTCTACGCGACGGGTCACATTCTACGCGACTTCGGCGTGCAAACAGAAGATCCCGATGTCTTTTATCACTATACAACCAAGCAAGCCTTTATCTGGCCGTACGACGAACAAGCGCGCTTGATTGGGGAACATCTGTATGTCGATATGACAAGTGCCAAGGTCGAGAGACTGAACACAGATGATGTCGTTACAACCGATTGGGTTCAGCAAACAGCAAAAGCATTACTCAGAACACTTTAAGCAGCGTACGCAAAATAACGGTTTAAACACCATGCTATAACCTCTTGAAGTACAGTGCCCACTATCACCTGTACCCCGGCTGTCTGTACCAAACAAAGCAGACAGCCTTCGTTCTTCCACAGGTCATTCGCTTCCCCGATAAGCATCCTTTCAGTATAATGAACTCACTCAAGATGTCCCTTACCGAGAAGGAGAATTCATGACGGACCAACGCATAACCAATCCGAAGGTAGACTCCTTTTTTCAAAGGCTGACGACCTGGAAAGAAGAGTTCACCGCAATGCGATCCATCGCCCTAGATTGTGGTCTATCCGAAGAACTCAAATGGGGCTGGCCTTGCTATACCAAACAAGGAAAGAACATCGTGCTCATGCATGGGTTTAAAGAGTATTGCGCGTTTTTGTTTTTTAAAGGAGCGCTACTGCCTGATCCCAATCAGATTCTCGTGCAGCAAACCGAAAACGAACAATCGACACGACAAGTTCGTTTTACGACCATTCAAGATATCAGGGCCATGGAAGACGTGCTCAAAGATTATATTCAAAGAGCTATCGAAGTGGAGAAGGCTGGTCTTCAAGTCGAGCGCAAAAAAACCGAGGACTTCCCAATCCCTGAGGAACTCCAAGCCAAGTTTGAGGAGTGTCCTGAACTGAAAGATGCCTTTGGGAACCTGACCCCAGGTCGCCAACGTGCCTATCTGCTCTATTTTGCACAACCCAAACAGTCGAAGACGCGCACCTCTAGAATTGAGAAGTATGTAGATAAGATACTGGAGGGAAAGGGCATGAATGACTAAGCCGCCCCTACTTCGCGCAAAATCCGGGGCGGCTCTAGGATTGATCTAATAAACGGGAAGTCAACAGTGAATCTTGGGGGTGAAATGGGGTTTTATGGTATATAAAATCTGAATTTGATATGCGAATAATGCGATTTCACCGGTTCCATTCCCCACCACTGTCCTAAGACGAAGACGCTCGATCCGCGTAAGCGACGATATGAAGGTCGTCGAATGCTGCCCGATTAAGGACATAGGCAATGGGTCGATGCGTAAAAAGCAAACCTCCCCCCCCCCGATTTATTGACTGCCCCATGACAATCTGCGAAATTTGCCCGCTTGTCGCTGTTTCGACAATGACCTGCCCTACCGACTTATTCAAAGCAGGACGAATTAGAAATGTTGCACCAAACTGCTAAGCAAGCTCCCGCACTGCGGCAAAATCGCGCTCATTCTGACTTGACAGGGGAAATTCAGTTTGCACAGTCAATACGTAGAGTTGCGCTTGAAGGCGATCAGCAATGCGCCAGCCACGCCGATCCCGCCGATCCCGCCGCCGCCCTCGTCACCGCGCCGTCGATCCGCGCACGTGCAGCGCCGACGGCACCTTGATGCGCTTCGGTTTCCCCTTCGCCCCCATGATGCGCGCGACCAGGCGTTTGGCGGCCAGGGAACCGACCTGGTACGTCGGGTGATCGATGGTGGTGATGCCCGGGCCAATCAACGCCGCCCACGCCCAATCGTCGTAGCCACAGAGCCCGATGTCCGCTGGAATGCGAACGCCTAGTGCGGCGGCGCTTTTCAGGATGGCCAGCGTCGTCACACCGTTGACGGAAAAGATGGAACGGCTGCGCCCCTGCGAAGCGGCGAGAAACGCCTGCAAGTCCCGCTGAACGTCGGATGTCGGCGACTCGAACACGTACGCGTCGCCCGTCCGGTTGGCCCGCCAGAAATCCAGGTACGCCTGCAGCCGATTGCGCCGGGCGCTGTTTCGGCCAATCGGCTGTGTGAAAAACGCGATGGCGTCGAAGCTCGCCTGATCCATGTGCCGCATCGCTTCCATCGTCATCGAGTAGCTGTCGCTGACAACCGTGTCGAAGACGAGTGTCTCCATTTCGCGTTCGACGATCACGATGGGACAGTGCTTCCCTAACTCCACCAAGGTGTCATCGTTGTAGCCGGTGGTGTTGACAATCAGCCCTTCCACCCGTTCGTCGCCGACGAGCGATTCGAGCGCTTCCCGCTCTTTGGCAGGATTCTCATCGGCATCGGCGATGATCATGTGAAAGCCAAGCTCGTTGCAGAGATCGCCGATGGCCTTGACGAGAATGGAGGAAAACGGGCTGCCGATATCCGCGACGATCACGCCAATGAGCCCGCTTCGCTTCGACTTCAGACTGCGGGCCGATTGGCTCGGACGATAGTTCAGTTCGTCCACCACCCGCTGAATCCGCCTGCGCGTCTCCTCCGACATGAACTCAAATTTCCCGTTCAAAAACCGCGAAACGGTTGTCTTCGAAACGTTTGCCTGGCGCGCGACCAAATCGATAGTCGGTCTCTGATGTCCCTCCGGCATCGCTATCACACAGACTTTCGGCCTAGACGTTGAAGGAATCGCTCATGTTCAAAACCGCGTTCTCCGCAGTCTGCTTCACAAATTTCGAATTCTTGATGAGCTCCTGAAGAATGCCTTCGTACTCGTCCGCGTCAAACGGCACATCGATCATTTGCTTTTTGAACGACGACAGCATAATGCCGTTCGCGAGAATCAGCCCGTTCAACCCTTCCGGCCCGTGGGCAATCAACTCGCTGGATCCGCCGAGGATCGCGTCGATGAACCGCTCGGCGACGACGTGGTGGCCGGTCGGCGTTTTCACGTCCACCGGAATCTCCGTGTACCAATTCTCCACATGCGCAAACCCTTGTTTCGACTCGGCCGAAAATTTGAACATGGATTCGCGGTTTCGATAGAAGACGATCTTCGAATCTTCGTAGACGACCTTCCCGTATTCGCCGGCAATTTCCAGCCGATTGGTCCCAGGCGATTCGCCCGTCGTGACAATAAAGTGGCCAATCATCCCGTTGTCGTGCTCGAAGTATGCCGTCACTTCGTCCTCGACTTCGATGTTGTGGTATTTGCCGATGTGTGCAAAGCCGCTGATCCGCGCCGGCAATCCAAACAACCACTGGTACATGTCGAGATTGTGCGGGCACTGGTTGGTCAGGATGCCGCCGCCCTCGCCAGCCCACGTGGCGCGCCAACTGCCGCTGTCGTAGTAAGCCTGGGTGCGGAACCAGGTCGTGTTGATCCAGGTGACGCGGGTGAGACGGCCGAGATCGCCGTGATCGAGCAGATCTTTCAATTTCCGATAGAATGGATAGGTGCGCTCCTGAAACATGATGCCAAACTGCAAGTCCGGCTTGTTCCGCTTCGCCTCCTCGCAGGCGGCAATCATCTTCTTGGCGTCGTTGACGTGCACCGCCAGCGGTTTTTCGCAGAGCACGTGGATGCCTCGGGCAAACGCGTCCATCGCGACCGTCACGTGCGAGTAATGCGGCACGGCGACGATCACGGCGTCGAGGCCGCTGTGCTCAAGCAGATCGATGTGTTCGTAGTAAGGCGTCGTGCCATAGCGCTCGGCGAACGCGTCCGCGCTCTCCCGGACGACGTCGCACACCCCGACGACTTCGACATTGTCCATCTGCGACAAGTACGACATGTGCGTCTTGCCGATGTTGCCAAGGCCGACGAGGCCCACTTTCACTTTCGCGTTTCCATTGGATGTTCCCATGTCGCTTATCTCTCCTTCTGTTCGGCGCTCGCCAGGTAGTTGCGCAAAATCGACAGGTGTTTCGGCAGTGCCGTCTCGGCGGCTTCAATCTCCGGATGCCACTTGCGCTCCCACTCGATGCAGAAGGCGCCGTTGTAGCCGTGATCGACCAGCGTCCGCACGATGTCGCGGACGGGCACCTCGCCTTCATCGAAGACAACCAGTTCCCAACCGTCGCCCGCCCGGCGCGCATCCTTGAGGTGTACATGGCGTAGGCCGGCTTGCAGATTGTCGAACGTCTCCTCGACGGTCTCGCCCATGCTGTACGGGTGATGCGTGTCCCAGAGGGCGCCAATCGCCGGGCTCCCGACCTGTGACACCACATCGCGCACGAGGGCCGAGTGGGAGAAGTCGTCGTGCGTCTCGAGCAGGACGGCAATACCCAAGGCCTCCGCCCTCGGCGCCACCTGCGCAAGCGAATCGGCGACATAGGCGACCGCCTGGCGCGCGTCGAGATGTTCTGCGGCAAACGTGCCGCCAAAGGTTCGCACCATCGGCACTTCCATCCGCGCCGCCAGTTCGACGTACCGCAGCAAATCTTCCACGTTCCGCTGCCGATCCGCTTCGTCATGGGAAGCAAACTTCGTCGACGCGCCGATCCCGACGATATCCACGCCGCTCTCCTTCGACAGTGTGACAATCCGCCGCTCGACGTCCGCGCTGAGCTCGGACGGAATGACTTCACCGTCCACGAGCCGAATTTTCGACGGCGTCGAAACCAAACTGAACGGCCTTCGCGAACACCTCTTCCATCGACCACTCCGGACACGCCAGATTGGAGTACGCGATCTTCATTTCACTTCCTCCCTATGGGCGAATTTCAACGATTGACGAATTTCAACGCCATTCTTTGCCCAGCTCTGCGAGCATGGATTTGAGCGCCCGCGCCGCCACGCGGAACAAATCAGGCCCGCTGAACCCTTGAAACGCCGAGGCGTTCGCCAAATGCGGTTCAATCGACAAAAACCCGCTGTAACCGCCTTCAAAGAGCGTACGAAGAACGTCGCGAACCTCGCCGTCGCCTTCCCCAACCGGCACGACCCGCTTTCCGTCGAACAGGGCGTCCTTGATATGGACATACGTCACATGCGGTCGCAGAAGGGGAAACGCCTCCTGGAAAGGCTTCACGCCGCACTGGACAAAATTCGCCGGATCGAACGCGGCCTGCAAGGCAGGGGAAGGACAACTGGAGAAGAGATCGAGGCAGCGCTTGGGCGTGTCGCCGTAAATGTCCTTCTCATTTTCGTGCAGCAGGATGACACCCGCAGCCTCCGCCCGGCGCACGAGTTCGCCGATCCGCCGCAGCACCTCGTCGCGATAACCGTCCGCCGCTGCGCCATCCGGGATGAAGAAGGAAAAAATCCGAATGTACGACGTGTCAAACGCCTTGGCGACGGCGATTGCCCGCTCAAAGCGGCGCAGATGTTCGTCGAAATCGTCTTCGATGGAAATCTTCCCGATGGGAGAGCCTACCGCTGATACTCGAAACCCCCGCGCCCGCAGTTGATTCCGGACCGTCTGCAACTCGTCGTCGGACAGATCCAGCACGTTTTTGTTCCAAACTCCGCGAAACTCGATATGACGGATCCCCTCGCTCTCGAGGACATCCAACTGTTCGATTAAATCTGGTGAAATTTCGTCCGCGAACGCGGAAATCGTCACCATAGCAGCCCCTCCATTCATGCCGTGGCTCGATGTTGGCCGATGTTGACCGTTGCCCACTCGCCGGAAATCGCCTGATTACCCCTTGACCGCGCCGTTGGCCAATCCTCCAATGATAAACTTTTGAAAGAACAGGAAGATGACGACCACCGGAATGCCGCTGGTGAGACTTGCCGCCATCAGTTGTCCCCAGAACACCGATCCGCCGGACTCACCTGTCGCGATATACGATTGCAGACCCACGGCGACCGTTTGCGTCGACGGCGTCGTCAGCACGCTCGCGAAAAGGACGTCGCTCCATCCCAGCAGGAACGAGAAGACGAACGTCACGACCATGCCAGGCAGAATCAGCGGCAGGACGATGCGTGTAAGAACCTGCCAGCGAGTACAGCCGTCCATCTGCGCGGCCTCTTCCAATTCTATCGGAATATTCGCCATATAGGAAAGCAACAACCAGCAAGCGAACGGCAGCGCGAAGGTCAGATACGTCACGATGATGGTGACGTATTGCCCAACCAGATGGACGCGCAAGGCGTTTTGGATGATCACGAGAATGACAAACAACGGAAGAAGCATCATCACCTGCGGAATGGTCTGCATCGTGATCAGCGACACCATAAACGGTTTGCGGCCACGAAAGCGAAAGCGCGAGAGCACGTACGACGCAAGCAGTGCCACCAGCGTCGCCAGGACGCCTGTGCATCCGGAGATGAGCACGCTGTTGCCGATGTCATGGGCCAGGTGGACCGTCGACCACATGAGTCGGTAATTGTCCCAGGCGATGTGGGTTGGAAAGATCGATCCGTCACCCACTTCCGTATCCGGCGTCAGCGACACGAGGACGACGTACGTGATGGGCAGCAGGATAGCGAGACCAAACACAATCAACAGGACAATCCGCAGTCGCTGCCAGAACCTTCGCTCCAAACTCATGCTGTGTGTCACGTCGTCGCCTCCCCGAGCCGCAGCATGCGGATGTAAAAATAGGCTGGGATCATCATCAATACGAGCGTGATCAAGGACATCGCAGCGCCCAGTCCGAAGTTGAACGTTTGAAACGACGTCACGTAGACGTTCAACGGCAGCACGTCCGCCTGCGGCGACGGCGGCGTGCCGAACATGATGAACGGCAGCGTGAAGTTGTTGAAGTGGTTGAGTGTGGACAGCAGCAGGGCCAGGCTGAGAATCGGGCGAAGCGAGGGCAGCGTGATCGAGAAGAAGCATCTGACCTGTGTCGCCCCGTCCATGTACGCCGATTCGTAGAGATCGTTCGGAATGCCTTGCAAGCCGGCCAAAACCATCAGGTAGATGAACGGCCAGGACGACCAGACGTCGGCAATCACCATCGCCCAGAAGCTGTTGGGCCCAATGAGCCAGAACGTGTTGACGCTCGCCAGGTGGAGCCACGCTAACACCTTGTCGACAAGCCCCCAGCCGTTCATGAACAGGAGACGCCACGTGATGGCGTTGACGAACACCGGCATGACGTATGGAATCAGGAACAGTGCCCGCACCCAGGAGCGCCCGCGAAAGGGCGTATTCACCAGCAAGGCGGCCACGATGCCAATCGGCGTGATGCAAAGCGTCGTGAGCAGCGAAAACGCCACGCTGACCCAGAGACTTTGCAGGGCGGAGGCGCCGATGGCGCTCCCCTGCGTAAACGCGCTGATGTAATTTCTCAACCCAACGAACGGCGCGTGCAGCCAGTTTCCGATGGAGTACTGATTCAGACTCGTGAAACTCGTGTAGATACTCACCAAAAACGGCGCTGCGACAATGACCGCGAGCAGAAACACAGCAGGCGCAATCATCCAGTAGGGAGGCCGGTTGCGCGTTCGCCGATCCCGCCGCACCGAAATGGATTGAGCCGATATGGAAACGTTCGATTGATCGACCATGCTCTCACATCCCTCGTGTCACCAAGGGGAGAGACCCTAAGAGATCCCCTCCCCCGTTCGACCATCCCTATTGCAGCGACTGTTGAACCTGCGCGTTCGCAGCCTGAAGCTGGCTGGCGATATCCGCGGGCTTGAACGTATTGGTCGCCAATTCGTCGGCCAGCTTGTTGGTCACGCCCGCGAAAATCGTCTCAAGATTTCCCCAATCGCCGGAGAACGGCGTCGGACTCGCGTGCTCCTCCGACTGGACAAACGCCTTCATCATCGGCGTGTTCAACGCCGCGTCGCCTTTGTAGGCCTGTTGGTTGACGGGGAGATCGCCATAGACGTTGAACAACTCCTGCTGCTGCTTGGGATCCGTGATGAACTTGATCCACTTCAACGCAGCCTGATAGGTCGCGCCGGTGGTGTAGGACGGAATCGCCAAGTCCTGCCCCGACACGATGGTCTGCGTCGGCGTGCCGCCTTTCGGGCGCGATGTCATTCCGTACGGGACGGTGGGAAGCGGCGCAAACGCGTACTCGCCCTTCACCGCCGACTGGTTGAGCGACGGGATCAACGACGGTCCCTGGAACACCCACATGCCGATGTGGCCATTCTCAAACTGCTGCAGCGCGTCCGAGTTCTTGTAGGTTAAATCGTTCGCGGAGACGATTTTGTATTTCGTCAGCCAGTCGAACCAGAACGTCATCGCGTTGACCACCTGCGGCGAGTCGAGTGTCGCCTTCTTCAAGTTCGGACTGAGGAAGTCCGACCCGAGCTGTTTCGAATAGGCCCAGACAATTTTCCAGGGATCGTAGGAATCTTCGGGATCGATCACGGTCCCCCACTGCCCCTTGCTCGCATTGGTCATCTTCTTCGCGTCGTTCACAAACTGCGTCCACGTCGTCGGCGGCTTGGAAATACCGGCCGCCTTGAGCAGCTTCGTGTTGTAGACCATCGCGAAGGGCAGCATCATCTCAGGCACGCCGATGTAGTTGTTGGGATTCGGTCCGGACATGGTCAACTGCGGCCCGAAAAACTTGGCTTTGCCGCCAATCGCCTTCCAGTCCGCGGCGGACAGCACGTGGAACGACTTCGTCGCATAGGCGGTTGGAATGAACGTCGTCCCAAGCTCGAAGACGTTCGGCCCCTGGTGCGTCGCGACCGCCGTCTGCAGTTCCGTGTTTTCCTGTGTCGACGATGAATAGTAGGACCAGGTGACCTTGATTCCTGGATTCTCCTTCTCAAACAGCGGAATCAGCGTCTTGTTGTAGAGGTTGGCCTGCGCCTGCGGATTGTTGGCGTCATAGCCAATGTACACGCTCAATGTGACCGTGGACGGCGTTCCCGCGTACACCGCGAACGGAATGCCAGCCGTGGCGGTCAACACTGCGGCTGATACCAAAAGCGGCTTCTTGTTCAACCACTTTTTGTTCAACCACTTCTTTGGGCTTCCCATACGATACGTTCCTCCTCTATCACCAGGTTTCATATGGATGTAATACGCCAAGGGCGTTTCGCGACATATCGTAAACGCGCCGCACAAAGTAAGCGCTTTCAATAAATCTTCGTCGAAGCCCGGTTCGCCCGTTCTCCAAAGCTCTTGCGCGGCGAACCTTCAGCCCGGCATCCCCCTTTTCCGCCCAAACAGGCATTTTCAACAACCCGCTTGGAAACCATGAACGAAATCGGTACACAACGGCCGTTTGCTGAAAGACATATGACTTCGACATCTCGTTTATTCGCAAATCTCTCAGAATGGACGCAGGGTGAGGTTATTGTAGATGGAGCGACCTCAACTCATCGCGAAAAGCCGGTCTGCGAGGGTACGTCCGCATCATTTCCGCGACGATGTCCTTTGCCGCCTCTGTCCCACCCGCCTTGTGAAGCAGTTGGATAATCCGGCACACGCCGCGGTATTCGGCCCGATTGCTCGATTGTTCCGCCAATTGACGAATGTGTTTCAGGAATATCTCCGTGACCTCCGCCAAATGATGCGGCACCAGGTGCATGTAGTACCGCTTAATCGCGGATGGCCTTTGCGAGAGATAAGCTAACAGGCGCTTCCAATCGCGCTCTTCCACGAGAATTTGCGGATACGCTTCCGTGAAACCGAAGTCTCTCTGTTCAAAGTGCTGAATCAGAGACTCGTACACAGGTGCCCATTCCGAAGGCGCGTAGGTCATCTTGGTCAACGCGTAGTATTGGAAGTCCCCGCCGAGTACCAGTTGGAGGCCAAGCCGTCGCTGATCGTCCACCCGACCCGCACGCCTGTACGCCTCAAAACGCAATTCTCGCCACGCATCCGCCAAACTTCGCCGTCCACTGGTTCCTTCCTGTTGTTCTCCATCCAAGGCAAGTTGAATCGCTTCGTCGAATTTCCCCCGCTCGATGGCATGCCGAATCGCCAGCGTTCGCATTTTGCCAATATGGACGTTCGCCAGCGCGTAAGCCGCCGCCTCGGCCTCGCCGTCCTGCTCGAGAAGCAGATTGTATCGGATCAGCGCCATCTCCGCGCTCACATAGTCTCTATCCCACGCAGACTCCTCGGCCTCGCGTACGACGCCATCCACACAATCTTCCCACTTGCGCAGCCGCTCCGGCGTAGTCGCCAGCTTGCCCGCAGCAGCAATCAGCTTCAATTGCCACGACTTCCAGCCCTGAAGCTTGCGATGCCGCGATTCCTTCACCAGCAACGCAAACACCGTGTCGATCACGCCCGCCTCACTCCACTTCACCGCATCCGCGACGGCCATGACACAACCCAGCGCAAAGTCGATCATCAATCCGACGTCCCCGCCGGAGTCATCCACCGACGCCATCAAATGAATCATTTCCTCGATCACGCAGAATGAAAGCTTGAGCGCACGCACATATTCGCGTTGCTCAAGTGCCTTCTTCGCCCGTTCAACCACTTCATTCGCGCCACCCATAGCCTTGCTAGCTTTCCGATACGAAATAAACCCCTGTCTGTCCGTGAATGATTTCGCGTAGTCCCGAATGAATTTGCGGCATTCTTTCACTTCCGCATCGGCATCCGGCGTCGAGACGTGGAAACGAATTTGCCGCTCCACCAAGGAAGACGTCTCCGCCAGCGAGAGAAGCAAATCGATGAGGTCATCTTTACGCTTTGCATCGAGGAGAGCCCGCAGATCCGTCGACGAATCCGGTTCCAAGGCAGCAGCGGCCATGTTCATTCCATCGGGATTGACCAGTTCACGCTGTCCGGCAATTCGAAGAAGAACCGCAGCCTCGTGCTTGCATACCGGGCCGAGGTCATACGGGCAATTGCAATCAAGTTTGATAAGTTCGCCATCGCCGCCAATCTCGATGTCAACTCGATACGATTCCGAGCCTTGCACGATAGCATGATAGACGCCGTCGGTATCCTGTTCCAGCAAGCGGATTCGCCCTTCGTCAAGGTAATCCCGTCCGCGCATCAGAATATCCGCATCGACTTCGTCCAGAAAGGCAGATAGGTTCATGGATGTTCAAACTCCCTTTTGAGTGAATGCGCATCGAAACACACAAAGACTGAGTACCAAATCCGATAACCGAATAGGGAAATTCTCAGGGCGCTGGAGCTTCGCAAGAGAATTCCCGCAGTTTGAATTGTGAAAGCTCTCCGCAAGAATTGTAACGAAAACGTTACAGGGAGTGCACCCAAGGGTGGTTAGTGAACGGCTTGGACATGCCAATATCGGAATTACGCTGGATACATACAGCCATGTGATTCCAGGACTCCGGAAGCCGCAGTAACACAATTCGGAGAGATGCTCTTCGCGCAAAAATCGGAGGAAAAAATAGGAATACAAATACTGGATGTGACCAAATGTGACCACGGCATACGAGTGGCGCAACTTCGCATTCCCAAAAAGCCGCGCCACTGCTAGATTTTCTGGCGCACCCGGAGGGACTCGACCCCCCGCAAGACGCGGTTTAGGAATTCCTCTCCGGGTGTGTCGTGGGGTGACGGACGGTGCCGTTTCTCCTTATTTGGCGCGGTATTTTAAGTGCTGGTGTGTTACCTGGTACCGGCGACTATCAACATGAGTTATGCAGTTGATGTATAAATTCGGTTTTCATGCACGATGAAAATTTTATAAAAACACCGACAAGCACTTGACTTTTTGAAAGCACCCCAACAATCGCCGAGAAGGCACCTAACTGCCTATCTCTTAGCGATGTGGGTGGGAATCATGGCTCGTTTATGTAAACCGGAGTTTAAGGAACTCTTTACTTTCAGTAATGTCGGTGGTACGCCTGTACTGCGTGCGCTGTGGGATCGTTTTGACTTCTCTCTTTTGTTGTCTCAGTCAGGCATATTTAAGGTTCGGGGCATAGCCACCTGGGTTCTCGCTTTTGTATATGTGGTTGGACTGATTCAACGCTGCCAGTCAGTCAACTCACTGGCTTCATTCTTCAACAAAGACAGCTTGCTGCAACGTATGACAGGTATCCAGACGGTGACTCAATCAGCCTTGAGCCGGTTCCTGACAGGGTTTTCCCAGTGGTACATGTTCAACCAGAAGCGCACTGCTCGTCTTCAAGAAGACTCAGACACAGCTCTGGTAGACGGGGATGTACTTGCACTGGACGATACCCATGCGGCACACCCGTATGCTGTCAATGGCCAGTTTTGTTTCGACACAAATGGCCACTTAAATCCGTCAGAATCAGCCAACTGCTAGAGACTCGCGTTCACCCCTTTCATGCGGTAGCTTTCGCCGCTAAATGTAAACACAGACACATGGTGCAATAGGCGGTCAAGCGTTGCGCTGGCCAGAGACGGGTTCGGGAAGGGCGCTCCCCATTCTTCAAACGGCCTGTTACTGGTTACAATGAGGCTCTGGCGCTCGTAGGCGTTGGACACCAGTTGGAACAGGTGATTCCCCGCTGTATCGTCCATCGGCAAATAGCCGAGTTCGTCGATTGCGATCAGGTCCAACTTGCCCAGAGATCGCAGTTTCTGCTTCACCGTACCGTCCGCCATCGCCGCGTAGAGATTGTCAATAAGGTCTTGTGCCGTCGTGAACAGGACATCCTTGCCCTGCACCGCAGCCTCATAAGCAAGCGCCATTGCAATGTGCGTTTTCCCCAAGCCCGGCGGACCCAGCAGCACAACATTCTCGTGGTTCTCAATGAACCGTAACGTCTCCAGCTCCAGAATCTCGCGCTTTGGAATACTGGGCTGAAAAGCAAAGTCGAACTCGGACAACGTCTTGTGCCCTGGAATCCTGGCGTTTCGGATACGTTTGACCCGCTGTGTCTCCTCGCGTGCGGCGATTTCTTCTGCGACGACCATCTTAAGAAAATCGTAAAAACTCATGTCTCGTGTGGCCGCAACCCGGCAGTACTCATCTACACAATCCCGTGTGTGTCGCAATTTCAGCCGCTTCAGCCCGTCGAGGAGGTCTTCCACGGTGCACCCCCTACTCGTGCGGCGTAGTAGCTGGGGTCCCGTGTCTCCACGCCAACATGAGGAACGCGGGGTGCTTGGGCTTCAGGGGACCGCTCCACAGCCTGTGGCAAGCACCCGGGCACGTCACGCTGCTTCCTTAGGATGCGCTGCAGCGCATCGTAGCCAAAGCTTCGGTACTGCAACCCGGAACTCATGCTCATAGATTTCGAGTCGGACGTATTGGCGCGCGTATTCCTTTGGCACCGAGTATTGGTTCCTGGCGAAAGAGAACAGGCAAGCCTTGTTTACCTTTGCACGCTGGACCCGAAACAAGATGGGCTTCTTCTGCGGTAACGGTGTCAGACACGCCCGCTCAGCTGCCCAACGCTCTACCGGCACCTCCTGCGTCGTCGTGTGGATTTCGCGGTTGACCTCATCGCACCACGCCCGCGCCTGTCGGTTCATAGTGTCCAGGTCCGTGAAAGTGCGCCCGTAGTAAAAATCCCGGTGCACATATCCCACGGTCGACTCCACTTTGCCCTTCGTTTCCGGGTCCTCCACCCAGCAGGCGTCTGGCCGAAACCGCATGAGCGCTGCAAACTGCAGTAGATCGGCCTGGAAGCGGACAACGCTCCCGCCACGCTCACTGACCACTACCTTCGCATTGTCAAACAGAATCTTCTTGGGTACGCCGCCCATGTACTCAAACCCGCGGTACAGGCAATTCAGAAACACGACACTGTCCAGGGACGTCACGTACTCGACGTATCTCATCCTGGAGTGAGAGAGCACATACACAAACGAGTACACCTTGTGCTTTGCGCCGTCACAGATCCATTCCTCATGGCCCCAGTCCACTTGGGCTTGTTCGCCGGCGGCCGTCTCATAGGGCATATACACGCGGGCAGGAAGTTGCCGTCTTAACCGGGCCACATATCTTCGCACGGTGCGGTAGGAGCCCGGATAGCCCTGATCACGTATCTCCCGAAACAATCGCTTCGCGGTCAACCGCGGGTAATCACTCAGCCGTTCGCGGATATGGTAGAGAAAGGGCTCAATCACGTTTCTACGAGAGCGTGTGATGACGATATCGTCGAGTGGACGCCCCTCGTCCCGCGCCTGCTGCATCTTCGTCAGGTAGGTAGCAACGGTCTCACGGTGAATACCCAATTTTTCAGCAATCGCGACATTCGTTAATCCCTCGTCTTTTAACGTCTGAACATGTATCATAGTCTTGAGAGTCTCTCGCAAAGGTCCGCACTCCTCACTGTCTTGTTGTTTGATCGCACTTACAACATTCGACAGAGGTGGTGCGGATCTTTTTTATCGCCTCCCTGACGGAATTTCGTGGCCACTAATGTCGATTCTATCGTGGCCATCTACAACAGGCTCGTCTTTTACCTCATATGCGTGTCATTTCCTTTTACACAGTATACTGGCTGTAACTCTACGTTTCCTCGGGCGGCTGTATTCATTTACTGGTATGGTTATCCATATCGCATGGAATAAGTATCATCAACTCCTCTCCGATACCGTGTGCCAAGTTTCCTCTTGGCCGCCACCAGCCGCCCCTACTTCGCGCAAAATCCGGGGCGGCCCACTCGCTCAAAACATCTTCTTCGTGCTGTTGTACTCCTTCAAAATTTCGACTGCTTCGCGAAATCTGAGTGAGTGCACCACCTCTCGTTCCCGTAAAAACCGTAAACTGTCCACAATATCCGGATCGTCCGTGTTATCGATAATCCATTGATATGTGGCGCGCGCCTTTTCTTCAGCAGCGATATCCTCATACAGATCCGCAATAGGATCGCCCTTGGCTTGGATGTAGGTCGCCGTCCAAGGATTTCCTGCGGCATCATGGTAAAACAGTGCGTGGCCATGATTGACATAGTGATCAGCCAAACCCGCTGCCCGCAATTGCTCTGGTGTTGCATCTTTGGTCAACTTATAGACCATCGTTGCAATCATTTCGAGATGAGCAAATTCCTCTGTCCCGATGTCCGTTAGCAGCCCGATGACCTTATCCGGAATCGAGTAGCGCTGATTCAGATACCGTAGTGCCGCGGACAATTCACCGTCCGCGCCACCGTATTGCTCAATCAGCATTTTGGCGAGCTTCGGATCGCACTTACTCACACGAACGGGATACTGAAGCTTTTTTTCATAAATCCAGATAGCCTTCACCCCCTATGGTTGTGGCCGGTGTAAACCGAGTTTTGCTTAGACCTGCCATGGCCAAGGAGTCTGCGACCACGTCCATTTGCCGCCGCTGATGGGGCTGACGCCAAACTCATACAAGGGTCCGAATGCAGCTTCAAACTGCGTCATCAAATTGTGCTTCCGCTTCTGGAACTGAGTGAATTGCGCAAGTGCTTGCTCGTCTTCTGGGTGTGTATCGAGATACAACGTCAACTCACAGAGGACAAAATCAATAGACTGCAATTCGTGAAGGTATTGGTAATAGGCCTTTGGCATTTGCGGCGGTGTCTCGCTCATTCTGCTTCGCCTCCCCGCGTCTCTGGTGGATACGGGCTGTAGTATTCGGGCCACAACGTTCCCTTGCGAAGCGCCTCGTGTGGAGCAAACTGTTTGCGAGCACTGGTTTGAAAAGGCTGTAACACATTAGGAGGAACATTGAAGTATCTTGTACGGGGTGAACATGGGTCAAACGGACTGTGATAAGATCGATAGACGCGCCATTGTGACGGCGTTTTTTCCACGGTGGACAAATCCCCTCCTGTCATGGCGGTTTCAGCCAATCTATATGCAGATGGGATTACAAAAAGTCCACCGTTTCGACACACCTGTTACGCCATCGACAACGCTTCTCTTATCCATGCAACGCGATCGCGACGATCACGCCGACCACGATGCCGCCTAGGATCTCAATTGGCTTATGACCTACCTGTTCGTTTAGCACGGGCCAATCGATTAACCACCAAGGCATCCTCACCACAGACAAAGGTCGGATACCGGCCACCGGCTCGCCAGGGCTTGGCTTAGGCACCACATCGCGTGGCCGCTGTTCTCCGTCTTCACCACTGTGTTCGAGCAGGTGTTGACCGCGAAGATCGCGCAATAGGCGATTGAGCACGGCTGCTTGCCGCCCTGTTTGCCAACGCACGCCGGCCGCATCGTACATCACGACGGCAGCGACAAAGAAGCCAATGCCCAAAACGGGATCAGATCCCCCCGAATGCATCCAAAGTTCAGCAGCGAGCGCGATCACGGCGGCTGTATGGGAGCTCGGCATGCCACCGGAATTTCGCACCTGTCGCCAATCCCAAGTCCGCATCTGGATCATCACAAACACAGGCTTCAACAACTGGGCGACAATCATCGCCACGAGCGGCGCGGCCCACATGTCTGACCACACGTGCAGCAAGCCAAAACGCTCCTTTCTACAAGCGATTGCCGTCGAGGCTTTGCCGAAACGACTCGTACAAAAGGACGCTACCGGCAACGGCGGCGTTCAAACTTTCTGCACCTCCAGCCATCGGGATGGCAATCGTCATATCCGCGAGATCGCGAACCGTGGCGCTGACTCCCTGTGCCTCACTGCCGATCACCACCAGTCGGTCTCCGCACAGATTCGCCTCGTAGCATGGGTCCGATCCCTCAGCCGCCGCGACGGCCACGCGACCTGCCGGGTGCAAACGGCGCCAGCGTTCGATGAAGCTGACGCTGTCTTCTATGTACAAAGCAAGTCGAAACATGCCCCCCATCGAGGCGCGAACCACCTTGGGCGCGAATGGATCTACCGTTTGACTGCCGCAACAAACAGCCGTGTATCCAAATGCTTCTGCAGTCCGCAACAGCGTCCCAACGTTGCCCGGATCCTGGATGCCGTCCAACAGCACGCAACGAGCCCCGATGGTCGGCGTTGGCTGCGGAATATGAGCGACGGCAATCACTCCTTGCGGCGTCGTCGTGTCGGCAACCGCAGCAAACGCATTGGGAGATAGCTCAAACCACTTATTTTGCGCTTTTGGATGTTCCCTCAACACCAAAGGAAGTTCGTCCGATCCGGTATCCCACAGTAAGGCATCCACTTCGTACGAACTATCGAGCAGTTCGGCAACCAATCGCTTTCCTTCGGCGAGAAACTGCCCGTGTTTTACACGGCCCTTCTTCGTTTTCAACTGACTCCACAGTCGGACACGCTCATTATGTACCGATTCGATATACACGCCGCCACCGCCTCCCGTCCGGGTCGCTCATGAGAAAAAGACCCGGTCGCCAGCGACCGGGACTCTGCCATCAGGCGTTCAGCTTTTCGCGTGCTACGTTGACCAGTTGCGTGAATGCCGCGCCGTCCGTCACAGCGAGATCAGCGAGCATCTTGCGGTTCACCTCGATGCCGGCAAGCTTCAGACCATACATGAACTTGTTGTAAGACAATCCATTTGATCTCGCTGCGGCATTGATGCGCTGAATCCAGAGGCGACGGAAGTCGCGTTTGCGAACCCGACGGTCGCGGTACGCGTACATCAACGACTTCATAACTTGCTGTTTCGCCGTGCGGAACAGCGTATGTTTCGATCCGCGGTAACCGCGGGCGAGCTTTAAAATCTTCTTATGGCGACGACGCGTCACCTTACCACTTTTTACACGTGCCATGGTTGCAAATCCTCCTCAGATGGATCGCCCGCTCGTAAGAGCCGGGCGCTGGTACGTTCAATGCTCCAGCAATTATTTATAAGCGACCAACTGTTTAATGCGCTTGACGTCGCTCGGCGAAACCAAAGTCGTCCCCCGCAGGCGGCGCTTGCGGCTCGGCGACTTATGTTCAGCCTTGTGGTACGCGAACGCATGCGGGCGCTTCAGCTTGCCAGACGCCGTCCGCTTGACGCGCTTTTTGAGACCGCTGTGCGACTTCATCTTCATCTTCGCCATATCGTTTCTGTCCTCCAATATTGATTAGCCAGCATCCCGGCGGATCATTCTCGTAGATGGTTGTGCAAAGGTCAAGCACTCGGCTGTCGCGGCGCGAGAATCATGACCATATGACGGCCTTCCAGCTTCGGCATGCGTTCGACAATCGCTTGTTCCTCTGCTGATTTAGCCAACCGCAACAACAATTCCTGACCGAGGTTTTGGTGCGTGATTTCCCGTCCGCGAAACCGAACAGAAACCTTGACCTTCGAACCTTCTTTCAAAAACTTGATGACGTTCTTGAGCTTGACGTTCAAGTCGTGTTCGTCAATATTGGGCGTCATCCGGACTTCTTTGAGCAGAACAACTCTTTGATTCTTACGAGATTCCTTTTCCTTCTTGCTCTGCTCGTACTTGAACTTGCCGTAGTCCATAATGCGGCAAACAGGTGGTTTCGCGTTGGGCGCGACGTTGACAAGATCCAAATTGCGCTCTTCAGCCAGTCGCAGTGCATCGCGCAAAGGCATAATGCCAAGCTGCTGGTTTTCGGCGTCAACGACGCGCACTTCGCGAGCGCGAATACCTTCGTTTACCTGATACCCTTCTTTGCTAATCTGGTGTCACCTCCATGAAATCCGACCCGGACCGCAACACAAAAGCGCAGGCACACATATGCCTGCGCTCCCTAGATGACCGCGTAAAACGCGCCCAGTCATCGATTCACGTGCAATCGATAAGACTCGCATTGTCTAGGAACCCGTCAGCATATGCCGATCAGGTGAGAAGCGGCAGGCTTCTGCTTACTCAATCTCGTACTATAACATGCGTATTTTAACCAAAGGACTCTACAACGTCAAGGCTCTTACGGCTCCACCAACAATTCCTTGGCATCAATTTCAGCACAGAGCCGCGCTGCAAACGCGTCAACGGCCATCTGCCCCTGATCCCCAGCCTGATACTTGCGCACGGAAACAGTGCCTTCTTGTAGTTCGCGTTGACCGACGACAAGCGTGTATGGGATCTTGTGGATTTGGGCCTGACGGATCTTGTAGCCAATCTTGTCAGGACGAACGTCGGCTTCCACACGCAAGCCCATCTGGCGCAATTTGTCCGCCACCTCTTGAGCATATGCGGCAAAGTCATCTGCCACAGATGCCACAACAGCTTGCGTTGGAGCCAGCCAAGCCGGGAAAGCACCCTTATACTGCTCAATCAAGAACGCCGTAAAGCGCTCCATCGTGCCGACAACCCCGCGGTGAATGACGACCGGGCGATGGCGTTCACCGTCCTCGCCGACATACTCCAAGTTAAATCGATTGGGCAGATGAAAGTCGAGCTGAACCGTGGACAGCGTCTCGTCTTTACCCAACGCGGTGCGCACCTGCACATCCAACTTTGGACCATAGAATGCGGCTTCGCCGGGCGCTTCTACAAATTCAAGCCCCAACTCCTCCATCGCCTGCCGCAACATGCCCTGCGCTAATTCCCACATCTCGTCGTTCTGCACATATTTTTCGGTATTGGCGGGATCGCGATAACTCAACCGATGATAGTAATCGCGGATGCCAAAATCCTTGTACACGCGCTCGATCAACCTGACAACGCGGACGAACTCGCTCTGAATTTGATCGGGTCGGCAGAAAATATGCGCGTCGTTTAGGGTCATCGCACGCACGCGTTGCAATCCGGCCAGTGCACCTGACATTTCGTATCGGTGCATGGTACCGAGCTCCGCTATGCGAATCGGTAGCTCGCGGTAGCTATGCAGATGGTTTTTATACACCATCATGTGATGTGGACAGTTCATCGGCCGCAACACGAGTTCTTCGTTATCCATCTCCATAGGTGGATACATGTCCTCATGATAATGTTCCCAGTGGCCGGAAATCTTGTACAGTTCCACGCTTGCCAAGTGCGGCGTGTAGACGTGCTGATACCCGAGCGACTCTTCGAGATCGACAATGTAGCGCTCAATCGTGCGCCGAATCTTCGCGCCGTTAGGCAACCAAAGCGGCAACCCCTGTCCGACCTCTGGCGACAGCATGAAGATGTCGAGTTCCTTGCCTAGACGGCGATGATCGCGCTCGCGCGCCTCTTGTTGAAGCCGATTATACTCATCGAGATCCGACTTCTTCGCAAACGCCACGGCATACAGCCGCGTGAGCATTTCGCGATCCGAATCCCCCCGCCAGTATGCGCCTGCCAGGTTGCCCAACTGAAATACCTTAATCCGGCCGGTTGACGGCAAATGCGGGCCACGACAAAGATCGACAAACTCGGCCTGGCGATAGATAGTTAACGTCGTTTCCTCAGGTAAGTCACGAATAATCTCGACCTTAAACCGGTCTTCTCGCGCCTCGAACATCTGCAGGGCATCTTCCCGGGAAATGACCTCGCGGACGACCGGATAGTCCGCATCGATAATCTTCTGCATCTCTTCCGCAATGAGCGGCAGGTCTTCCGGCGTAAAGTCGTGATCGGCAAAGTCGTAATAAAAACCGTTTTCGATCACGGGGCCTATGGCAAACTTGGTGCCTGGAAACAAGCGGGCAACCGCCTGCGCCATAACGTGCGCACAGGTGTGCCGCATGACGTCGACACCCTCTGGATCTTTGAGCGTCAACAGTTCCACTTGTGCGCCATCGGCGATCTCGCGAGCGAGATCGACAACTTTCCCATCCGCCTTCGCCGCCACTGCCTCCTTGGCCAGGCGCGGGCTGATGGCAGCAGCTAGATCTGCGTACGTGCTGCCAACGGGCATGGCCCTTTCCGAACCATCTTTCAACCGAACAACAATGTCCTGTGCCACGATTCGTTCTCCCTTCTGGTATGCAATGGGGAAACGACAAAAAACGCCGTCACCCCTATGGGACGACGACGTCAGTCTCGTGTTTCCACCCAACTTCCCTCTGCTCGGCTTGTAGGAACAGAGGCTCAAAGCCATAACGCGGCTGAACGGTTCACGTTGCGACCCGTGAACTGCTTGGAAAGTGGTGTCTTTGCGCAACCATGGAGGACATTTGCAGCCTGGATATCCTCTCTCTGTACATGGGTTCCCGCGTCAAAGCGCGTCTTTCCGCATCGCATGTTCTTCATGGCAAAGGGTCACTTGCGACCCTTTGTTCTATAATGGACAGTACGACACGAAGCAGCTAGATGTCAAGGCCCTGCCCATCGACTGCCCCATCGCTCCAAGGTAAATCCAACAGCTCGTCACCGCGAATCTGATGCCCTTGGTGTGACCAACAAGTGGTACAACCCCGACATGGCATCACGCGCTCGCGGAACACGCGGCGGATCGTCTCGGAAAAGCAAGGCCACGGTGCGTCGGGATCGAGATCGTGCAAAACGATGCGGCACGGTGAACGGGTAATTAAAATGCTCATCGCCAAATCCTCGCTGTCGACATCCGTTTCACCCGCCAATGCGGCGGCCAACACTTCCTCGTCGCGAATTAATTCGCCTTCCGCATCGGTCATCCAGATTCGTTCCGGAGCACAAAACACGTGTAACTCGCGTTGCACAACAGGTTGTTCGTTGAGCATATAGCGCAACATCCGAAGAGATTCTTCGTACTCATCCTCAAGCCGCATTTGATGCATACGCCGCTCGACTTCGGCCGTTAAGGCTGTCAGTAGCGGTCGCATGCGAAAGCGGGCAAATGCGGGCAAAGACAACCGGTTCTCCTGCTCCATCCAAGCGCGCAAATCAGCGGCCAGTTTGGCCTCCCAAGCATCCAGATCATGCCCTGCAAAGCGCGCCTTGGTCGCCCGCAAATCGTGCAACTGGCTAAGCACACCGTACTCTATCTCGTCGCTCATGAGCGCAGGTTCGCGTTGCTGAACGTGAGCGACAAGTTGGCGATAGAGCCAATCGCGCACCAGCGCCCCCGCCAAGATAGATGCGACGCGCCTTTTTCGATCCGGCGGGCATTCACATCCGATGTAAACCATCTCACCGCTCCACCAGCGGACGGTACCGACACAAGTTGCGAGCTTTTCACACAATGATTCGACGTCCATGCCTGGAGCCCATTCAAAGACGTACAACGCTGTCGCCCCCAATGCACTTCCATACAAATCCAGATGGTTCCAGTATGGAGCTTGAGGCGTCCAGCTATACACAGGCTGCTGACCCGTACGGCTTAGCCGGCCGTAAAGACTGTCTCAAGTTCATCGATGATCGCGCCCACGTGGCGGATCGCCCGGCGGTAAGGTTCGGGCGTGTCCATGTCGAGCCCGACTGCGCGGAACAGTTCGAGCGGCGATTTACCTGCGCCCTCAGACAGAACCCGGATCCAATCCTCGATCAGCGCTGTCTCTCCTGCTGCGAAGCGCTCGGCCAAAATTGTCGATGCGGTTAAGCCGACAGCATAGGTATACGGATAGAGTCCCATATAATAATGCGGTTGGCGCATCCAATATAAATCTGCGCCTTCGTCGAGTTCGATCTCGTCTCCCCAAAATTCGGACAGTACCTGCCGCGAGGTTTGCCGGAACACCTCAGTCGACAAAGGCCGACCCTTGTCAGCCAAGCTGTACAACCGACGTAAAATCTCCGCCTCAGTCTGATGCGTGACAAAATCGTGGTGAAATGTGAACATCTGCATCATTCGCACCTGGGCGCGACTGGCGGCATCGGCTGCGGTGGCAATAAGCCTGTTGGCGATCATGTGCTCCATCAATGTCGATGGCGTCTCGATGAATAGACACGAAAAGGCGAGATTGGTCGGCAGTTCAGAGGCACACGCCAATGATAGGTGCACCGCATGCCCAAGTTCGTGCCCCAGCACGAACACGTCGTACATGCCGCCGCCAAATGGCGAAAACACGTACGGGTGAACCGAGCTCTCCCCGCAAAACGCTCCATTCCAATTGCCGGCATTCCGCCCCCAGTAAATCCACCGCTCGTCAAATGCCCGTTCAAGAATGTCTGTGTAGACGGAGCCAAGGGGTTCGGCTGCCTCGAGAATGAGCGATCTCGCTTGCGCAAACGACATCTGCGCATCGGAGAGGGGCACAAGCGGTGCTTTCGCATCGCATAAAAGCGGCCGACCGAGGTTCAGCACGCGCTTGCGCAACCGCATGTAGCGTCGCATATGCGGTGCCAGTTCCTTCAACATCACGTCCTGGACCATGAAATAATGTTCGGGGTCGACCTGGTTCGCCGAAATCGTTCCTCCCATATCGGCCATCTGCAGCATGTGAAAGACACTGTCATACTTGCGCAAACGCGCGGTCGCGACGTCGACCTGGATTTTACCGGAAAGTGCGCGAGCCAGCGTATGTTGATACGGCCGCAAACCATCGATCACGCTTTGATAGGCATCATGGCGCAACTTCGTATCTGCTGATGTCTCAATGTTCATTAATAGAGCAAACGGCGTAACGGCAACTTCATTGCCTGAACCGTCGTGAGCATTGCGAAAACGCATATCGGCACCTGTTGCTGCCTCGTACACGCCACTTGGAACACCGATATTCCCTGCCAAGGCAGCAAGCGCACGCTCTGCCTCGTCGTGCAATGTGTGCGCACGCTCTTGCTCCACGCGATCTAAATATGTGGCATACGCGGCAATTTCGGCATCCTGGCGCCAGGCAGCAAGCGTGTTCGTCGGCAAGCGGCGAATCGCCGCCCGCAGATGTTCCGAAGCTTCTCCACATCGTTGCAATGCCAACTGGGCCTTACCCATGAGCGTTTGCGCTTCATTGCTCGTCGCGTCTTCGGCAAACCGAGACATGGCGTAACGGTCCGTATTGATGCACAACCTTTGCAACTCGTCGTGCAATTGCAAGCAGCTGATGAGGTCCTTTGGAGTGCGCCACTTTTGGGAATCGGCCTGTTTTATTAGTTCTTCCGCAAGCGCGGGGATGCGCTCAACCGCAGTTTCCCACTCCTCCACGCTCGGGAACAACGGGCGCAAATCCCAAGTTTCTTGCTCCGGCACATCGCTTCGTGCGCGCAAAGGCATGTTCTTTCGCCCCTTCCCGTTACCCTTTTTGTTTAGACCGATTCCGCGTACATCCGGCTCGTACCCCTCCACGACTCCCCTGGTTGCAAAATCACGAGTCCTGTAACGTCGGCTGGCAGATCGACGTTTGGCGCATTGACCATGTTGATTTGTGGCTCAGGGCAAAAGAAGGTGCCACCTGCATTGTTGTTCCATACCATCCAGTGACGGTATCCGAGATCGACATCGTAAATAAACCGCACCCCCGCCTTGCTGTCGGTCAAGACCATCTGGTTGTGACCATCGACGGGCTTTGCCGAGTAATGATTGTCCATGGCCTCAAAGAATGGGCTAACACCGCCAGATTTCATACTTTGCTCACCGACGTTTAGGGTTTGGAATTGGCCTGTTGGAAGTTTGCGCTCGTCGAGTTGCCACCGCTCGCCGATGGTCAAAGTAAATGTACAATCCGCCGCGCTACTGCTTGGCGCAAACGGAACCAGCACGGCCGTGTGAAAACCCAGCATACACGGCATTGGCGTGTCGCCCGTGTTCTCGATGTGTACGGTTTGCACCAAGGACGATGTGGTTAACGTATAGCGAATCGAAATGGAAAAGCGGTGCGGCCAGTGTTCATAAACCGGATGATGCTCGTCGACGTCGTGGCGAATCTCGACAAACGCGCCTTCGGCATTGTCACCGCTTGCGACAACGGGCCATGCGAGGCGGGAAAAGAAGCCATGGAGGTGATTGTGCGTCGACTCCTCGTTCACCGGCAAATGATACGTTCTTCCTGCAGCTGTAAATACGCCGTCCCGATAACGATTCGGTGGAAAGAGAACGGGAATACCAAAGCGGATGGGCGACTTTTCAAATTGGTCCATCTCCTGCTCTGGCTCGCGCAAAAAGCGGTATCCACGCTTCACATCTCGAAACGCAACGAGATTGCCGCCGCGTTTGGGCAGTAAAATTGCCTCGTAGTCTCCATTTTGCAAGAAGATTGCAGATTCCCCTGCATACGTCGCCTCTTTGACTGACATCACGATTCAATCCTTTCTTGCTAGGATGTTAAGGAATGTACCTTTGCCCCAGAAAAATGCGACAGGACCAGCCCGCGAGCGCGAGCCAGTCCCATCCCTATGATCCCTGCAAATGCGGCATCAAAGTCGCGGTGAGGCTGCTATAGAATGATTACGCAGC
This sequence comes from Alicyclobacillus tolerans, assembly GCF_001447355.1. GTDB lineage: Bacteria > Bacillota > Bacilli > Alicyclobacillales > Alicyclobacillaceae > Alicyclobacillus > Alicyclobacillus aegles. The sequence goes on from NZ_JXBW01000001.1 coordinate 139,038, forward strand.
CGATGTCACGATATCCTGCTTCGCAAATCAAACTCGATTTGTTCGAGACTGCGTCCCTTCGTCTCTTTCACATTCGCAATCACGAAAACGATCGACAGAACGCCAAAGATGCCATAGATGATGAATGCCCAGCTGATACCCACAGCCTTCAGCAATGGTGGGAACGTCAACGAAACGACCAAGTTCGACGCCCAGTTGGCGACCGCACCGACAGCCATGCCCGCACCGCGAATGCCTAGCGGGAAGATTTCCGAAAGCATGACCCAAACGACAGGTCCCCAACTGATGGAGAAGAAGAAGATATAAATGGCCAAGAAAATCAAGGTTGTCCAGCCAGCGGCCGCCGAATTGCCAAATGCCATGTGAATGAAACCGAGTAACAACAGCGACAAAGCCATTCCGATGCTACCGCTTACCAACAAAGGCTTGCGCCCAACGCGATCGATCAAACGGACTGCGATCACGGTCATAATCACCTGCACGCTACCGATACCGACCGTACCGAGGATAGCAGCCGAAGACCCGAGTCCGACGTCCGTGAACGTCGTAGGTGCATAATAGATGACGGTGTTGCAGCCAATAAACTGTTGGAAGACAGCAAGCCCGATACCTGTCCAGAGCGCCGGGCGCACCCACTTTTCCTTCAACTGCGACCAACCGCCAGTTTCAAGTTCATTCGCACGCCGAATGTCGCTCAACTCTTCTTCGACTCCGCGCCCTTTGCGCAGGTGGTTCAAAATCTCGCGCGCTTGATCTTCACGCCCATGCTTCAACAACCAGCGCGGACTCTCGGGCAGGAACAGCATACCAATGAAAAGAATAGCTCCCGGTACAAACGCCAATCCCAACATCCAGCGCCATTGTCCGCTCGGTGCAAACACGTAGTTAATGATATACGCAAGCAAAATGCCAATGACAATCATTAACTGGTTCAAACTGGAGAGTGCGCCGCGAATTCCAGTTGGCGCCATCTCGGCAAGGTACATCGGAACCATGGTCGACGCAGTGCCGACGGCAAGCCCCAGCACAATGCGGAACAAAATTAAAACGCCTGTGCTCGGCGACAAGGCTGACCCAATCGCGCCGATACAGAAAATCAAGGCGGCAATCAGGACGACCTTTTTGCGCCCCATCTTATCCGTCAGTGGACCACTGATAGCCGAACCGATGATTGCGCCAATCAGGATAGCGCTCACAACAAAACCTTGATCAAACGAGCTTAGATGAAGCGTCTGCCGAATGAACAAAATGGCGCCCGAAATGACACCCGTATCATAGCCAAAGAGCAATCCACCAAGAGCCCCGAAAAAGTAAATCAGGGTGTTACTAATTCTGATCTTCATGTCTCCATACTCCTTCTTTATCAATGAAGCAACTTCTCTTTCTGTTGAAGGGTCGCCCGAACACCTGGATTTTCGCATCGCACCATGCGATAAGCGGAATGCGCTTACCTAGCATCCCCAGCATGTTGCGGCACCATAGTGCCGCACCTTCAGTTACTCAACCAGGTTCGACGTGTCACTGCTGCGCGAAATGTGGTTGCAAAGACGTGTACAGTGCTCGGTACACATCATAGGTCTTTGCATAGACAGGGACATGTGATGGGTTCGGCGCATCGCCTGCATGCACGCGAATGCGAGCATCGCACGCAGAGACGATGTCCTCGAAACAGCCACTACCCACGCCCGCCAACAGTGCAGCACCAAAGGCTGGACCCTCGTTGGCCTCAACGGTGCACACGTCTTGTCCGAAAACGCCGGCCTGGATGGATCTCCATACCTCACTGCGAGCACCGCCGCCCGAAACGCGAATCTGTTCGACGGAAAGCCCAAGACTTTTGATCAGCTCGAGACAATCCCGTAAACTAAACGCCACGCCTTCCATGATGGAACGCACAAAATGCGCTCGCCGATGGCGACCTGTGATGCCAAAGAACACGCCACGCGCGAGAGGGTTGAGATGTGGTGTGCGTTCGCCCATCAAATAAGGCAGGAATACAAGCCCTTCGCTTCCTGGCGGCACCGACGCAGCCTCGTCGCTCAGCAACTCATACACATCGCGACCAATCAACTCCGCCGTACTGCGCTCCAATTGCGCAAACTCGTTCCGATACCACTGCAACGAACCACCGGCTGCCTGCGTGACGCCCATGACGTGCCATGCCCCCGGCACCGCGTGACAAAATGTATGCAAACGCCCTTTCGGATCGCGCACGATCCCTTCGGCATAGGCGAACACGACGCCAGAGGTGCCAATGGTACTCGATACGACGCCCGGACGCACAATGCCATTGCCAATCGCACCAGCAGCTTGATCGCCGGCCCCAGCGACAACAGGTGTTCCCGCTACCAAACCCGTTGCTTCCGCGGCCTTCTCGTGCACACGGCCAGTCACCTCGACTGATTCATGCACAGTAGGCAACCATGAAAGCGGGATAGACAGGCGTTCGCACATCTCCTCCGACCACTTGCGGCCGGCGACATCCAACAGCAGGGTTCCAGAAGCGTCGGACACATCCGATGCAAATAAGCCCGTCAGACGATACCGGATATAATCCTTGGGCAAAAGCACGCGGCGAATACGACGATAATTCTCGGGCTCATGCTGACGTACCCAAAGCAACTTCGTTGCCGTAAAATTCGTCAACGCCGGATTCGCCACCAAATCGATGGTCTTCTCAAGGCCAATTTCGCTATGAATCCAATCGCACTGTTCCTGTGTGCGCTGATCGCTCCAAAGGATGGCTGGCCGAATGACCGCCCCATTCTCATCGAGTAGCACGAGGCTGTGCATTTGACCCGTCAGTCCAATACCACGCACATTACCTGGGTTTGCACCCGATTTCACAAACACGTCTTGTAGCGCCCGACACGTCTGTTCCCACCAAATCTCCGGATCCTGTTCGGCAAATAGGGGTTGCGGCTGCGACACGTCGTAAGTGCGAGCCGACTGTGCAACCGTTCTGCCGTCGAGATCGGCCAGAACGACCTTGACACCCGACGTACCTACGTCGATCCCAATGAGCAAGGATTGCGTTGCCATCGCTATCATTCCACTTCGAGTAGGTACTGATTCAGTTTCGCAAGCAATACTTCCTGGCGTCCAGAACGCTCTGCCACAACGCGCTTGTCGATCACGTAGTCTTCCAGCGACTTAAGCGTCGCTTTACCTTCCACGATGTCCTTGCCAATGCCCTTCGTGTAGCTCTCGTAGCGGTTGGCGATCTCGTTTTCGAACACGCCATCTTCGAGCAACTTGGCTGCTACCTTCAGGCCTCGAGCAAAGCTATCCATGCCCGCAATGTGCGCATAGAACAGATCGACAGGCGTCATGGAAGCCCTGCGCACCTTGGCGTCAAAGTTCAAGCCACCCGGTTGCAGGCCTCCATTTTTGAGAATCTCGTACATCGCAAGGGTCGTATCATACAAGTTGGTTGGAAACTCGTCGGTATCCCAACCGAGCAAAGGATCGCCTTGGTTGGCATCAACGGAACCCAGCATGCCGTGCAAACGGCTCACCCGCAGTTCATGCTGGAACGTGTGCCCTGCTAACGTCGCATGGTTGGCCTCAATATTCAACTTAAACCGATCTGCGAGTCCATACTTGAGCAAGAACGCGATGGTGGATTGAGCGTCAAAGTCGTATTGATGCTTCGTCGGCTCTTTCGGCTTTGGCTCAATCAAGAACTGACCGCGAAAACCGATTTCGTCTGCATAGTCAGCCGCCATCTGTAATAGACGCGCTTGATTGTCGAGTTCGAGCTGCATGTCGGTATTCAACAGCGTCTCATAACCTTCGCGACCGCCCCAGAAGACATAGTTCTCAGCACCAAGCTCGCGAGCGATTTCCAGACTCTTTTTCACTTGGGCAGCAGCGTAAGCGAATACATCTGCATCCGGTGAAGTCGCAGCGCCATGCGCAAACCGGGGGTTAGAAAACATGTTCTGGGTATTCCACAGCAACTTGACTCCGGTCGACTTCATATACTCTTTGATCATGCCGACAATCTCGTCCAAATTGCGGTTGCTTTCGCGCAAAGTGTCGCCTTCTGGCGCAATATCGCGATCATGGAAGCAAAAATATTCGACTCCGAGCTTTTCAAAAAACTCAAATGCCGCTTCGACGCGCTTTTTCGCCAAATCCATGCCAGTGTAGCCGTCCCACGGGCGAATCATGTTGGCAAGGCCAAACGGATCGCTCCCTGGCAAGGTAAATGTGTGCCAGTAACTCACCGCAAAGCGAAGATGCTCGGCCATCGGCTTACCAAGCACAATTTCTTGAGGATTGTAGTACTTGAATGCGAGCAGATTGTCTGACTTTCTGCCTTCATAGGCAATACGGCTGACTTCCGGGAAGTACGTCGCCACGGGCCATCACCTTTCTTGACAAATAGTTTGTGCAACAAACTTATTTCATGCTAACAAAACGAGGGCCAGAATTCAATCAGAACTTCCGAAATCGCTTTTTACCCAATGTATTGGCTTTCACCTGACGTATCGACAGCCGACGACATGAGGGGCTGAACACGCAAAAGGCACTTTTCGCGGGCTCTATGGCAATGCGCCATAGACTGGTTGCAAAAAGTGCCCAATCGTAAGTACGCTGAACTATCCAAACAACGCTAGCTACATCCGTCGTCACTTATGCGAGAATTTGCGTTCCGGCGAGTTGCCTGGCACGATGGCACTCGCATATTCCAACTGAACGCGAGCGGTTTCGCGCCCAAAGACCAGAAACGGAATACTGAGTACCACAAGCACCACGGCAATGCCGAGAAAAATAACGAGATCGCCCCCCGCTTTGAGTACGAATGGGATGAAATAGGTGGTTACAATGCCACTTAGTCCGCGCGCAGCCATTTCAACAATGTAGACGCCGCGGCCACGCACGTCTGTCGGATACTGTTCTGCCACACAGAGCTTCGATACCGGAAAGATGCCAAGACCGAAGAAAGCCGTCAGAAACCCGGCGGCAAACGCAATTGGCGCACTACCTGCAAATGCGAACAAAAGACAACCTATTGTCGCAAGGCCAACGTATACCGCCAAGATTGCCTTGCGGCCAAACCTGTCAGATAGATACCCCTGGCATACCGAGCCAAAGCCGGCGAGCAACATCATGATCCCCGTGTACAAAATCGAATTTGAAATGGCAACTCCGCGCGTTGCCAACAGTGTAGGACCAAACACCTGCAAGATATAAAACAGGATGAGAGCCGCAGTCAGATGCATAATCACCATGGCCGTACGCCCAAAAAGCGGTCTACGCACCAGCGCCTTCAGCGTATTCAACATATCATGCGGGGTCGCATCCAGCATTTCGGCGATCACGTCGTCGTGAAGTTTCTCATCGTGGGGTAAACTCGCCTCGTGTTCCAGCGATTCCACAAGCTTTTGCACACGGCCAGCTTGCCCACGTTCCAACAGGTAACGCGGCGACTCTGGAAGCCACAAGTAAATCGGAATTAACATAATCAGGGGAATTCCGCCGAGTAAAAACGGGACGCGCCACGCATAGTCGGCCGGGTAGTTGTGCAAAGCCCAAAGTGAAACGACGCTCGGCACAATATAAGCAGCGGTGAGGATACCATTCGCATACCCGACGCTAACCGCTCGCCGCCGATGGCCGGTAAACTCTGACAAAATCAAATATGGCATCGGCAGCAACGCCCCCTCGCCGACACCTGCGAGAAGGCGAATCGCAAACAGCGACTCCACATTCGAGACGAGCGCGCCGAGCAACGTTAATACCGAGAACCACAGGATACCGAACAGAATCACCTTGCGTCGGCCAAACTTGTCCGCAATCATACCAGACGGCAACATCCCAAGCACGATGCCAACGGTCGAGGCAATCGCCAAGAGTCCGACCTGCCAGGACGCCAAGTGCCAAGACTTCTCCAAAGTGGTCAACACCGGCCCGACGATCCCGATATCAAACGCCTCCGCTAACCAGACGAGCGAAAGTAAAAAGATGATGCCAACGACACGGGGCGTAAGCGGTATCCTATCCAACCGCGTTAAAAGATTCACTTCTGAACGGTTTGCCAATGCTTGTCCTCCTCCAATGCACAACGGCAATCACAGTTCGTGGACCGTGATTTCACTGCGCACCAAAAATCGCAAGTTGATGCCAGATTGTCCAATGCCTTTCGATATGTAAAACGGCCCCTGTGAACAGCGATGGCGACCCTTGTAGACACCTGAAGCAGCGAGGGGGCCCATCGGATTGAGTTGAAACAGGAACGGTACGTTAAACTGCTTCCCGTGCAAGTGACCAGCAAACAAGCAGTCAAATCTGCGTGTGGCGACGACCGTATACGTGGGGTCATGCGTCATCACAATGACTGGAAGAGCGTCGTCAATCTGGTCGAACGCCCGCTCGTCACTATGCCGCGTACAATAATCGTCGAGGCCCACCAGGTTCATTCTGTCTAGAACAACAGTTTGATTGATAAGAACGGTCACGTCAAACGATTCCATCAATTCAATTAGGCGCTGCACGCTTTGCAACCTGTAGTCGTGATTGCCGAGCACCGCATAGATAGGAACCCCAACTTCCCGCAGCGCGCGCAAAAACGGTACGAGCAACAATAGCGACTGATCTCTATCGACAAAATCACCTGTCAAGCAAACGAGATCAGGCTGTTCTGCCCTAAGAACAGACTTCAGGCGGGAGGGTGAAATTCGGTTGCGCTCGATGTGGATGTCGCTGATTTGGACAATCTTCTTTTCGATTCCCAGGTTCCAATGCACACGCTCCACCTTAAGCCACTGTGTTGGGAGAACACTCGTCGCGTAGAACAGCACTCCAACGCCCGCCACAGCCGCCGCGCACCCGAATAGCACCGCCATCCCCCCGTCATCGCTGCTGTCGTCTGTGATTCTGAGTCCATTGTATACGGAAACGCTGCTCCATGTGTGCCAACTGTCGGCAAACGTCACAACCATCGCATCTCTGCAAGCGCTGTTGAAAAAGGCGGCTTAGGGTTTCCGCAAAACTCGGCCAAAGCGCACCCGGGTCCAAGTCGTGCAGGACGACGCGGCGCGGGGAATGTGCAATTAAGGTTGCGATCGCGAGGTCCTCACTGTCAATGCCGTCCACATCGGATACAACCGCATCCATCGCTTCCCCGATTTCTCCTTCGCAAAGACCAAACCCATCCGCGTCCGCAATCCAGACAAAATCGGGAGTCGTGAACACATGCAATTCTTCGTCTTGTATCACCTGTTCACTTAGCACTTCGCGTAGTCCTTCCACCAATCGCTCAAAATCCCTTTCACGACCGCCACTTTGCCACACGCGTTCGGTTTCGGCACGAAGCGCAAGGACTACTTCGCGCAGACGAAAACGAGCAAAGCCGTCGAGGGAGACGATCGCATCTCCTGTACAGAACGGTAGCAACTCCACCTTAACGCGCGAAAGCCATGCCGCAAAGCTGGCATTGGCAAGTGACATCCTCCCCGCTGCAAATTTGACGACAGCCTGGTCCGCACAAAGCGCCAGCTCGCTGTCAAAGTCACCTGCGCGCCGGATCCATTCGCGCGCAATTTCCGTGCGCAACCAGTCAGTTAGTAGATGATGTGCAATTGTTTCTGCCACCTGTGGTGCAAGCGGTGGCGGAAATATGCAAGTCAGAGATTCCATGGCCATATCGCCAAGCAGCACTTTCGCTCCTTCGAGTTGCTGCAGCGAGCTGGCCAAGCCTGGGAACGCATGCGTAGCAGTCACGGTCACCCTGTGCACGTTCACCAGTCCCTCCATCGCGAATCCCGATCGCGAATTGACGGTGTCTGCGACGCACCGCGCCAATATTCATTGCCAATCCGTATTACGGATGCAAAAAAGCCGTCAACGTATGTACGTCGACGGCTTCGTTTGGTGCGGCTGACAGGAATCGAACCTGTGACCCCCACCGTGTCAAGGTGGTGCTCTCCCTCTGAGCTACAGCCGCAAATCGCGGACAAGCACATATGTTAGCAACAGAGAGTCCAAATGTCAACAGGCGCTCCACAACCTCGTCTTCCCGCGTTCGCGACGACCGTCTGTTGTAACCTACACGCCTGGTACCAAAATCGTATAGGCTACAGCTTGCACGGCCGTAATTCAGGCATCTGCCACAGCGGATGTGGGTAACTGGGCCAGGCGGTTCCACAGCTGTGGCGCCACGCGCGCTAGATTGACTGGTCGCATCGATCCGTTTGCCACGAATGCATGCTTAGTTTGCCCCGCCGCGCTCAACTCTCCATCCGCTGTCAAAACTTCGTAAGCAAAACATAAGCGCGTCCGCGACAGTTCCAACAGCCGAGCTGAAACTTCGATTTGATCCTCGGCTCGCAGAGCGCGCGCGTAATGACAAGAGACGTCCGTCACCACGACCGTGATGCCCGCATCGTGGAAATCTGTCATATAGCGAATTCCGTTTGCTGAAAGAAAGTGCATGCGCGCGATGGAAAACCAGTCGATAAACGATGGATGATACACAATACCAGCGGGATCGCATTCCCCCCAGCGAACTTCCAAAGCCGTTGTCACGCGTTCAGGCATGTCGATTCCTCCATTGCGCGCCAGGTAAGCCTGGCCATGTCCCCTCATTGTAGCAAACTTGAGAGGACACCTCACCACGCGATCACGACCTTAGACCTCTAGTTGCTGGGCCGTGCATACCCATCAGAAGCCATCTGTGGTGAATCGGAGACGGGCACATTCGCACCATTCGAAGCCTCTCCGTCGCTCACAGGCTCGCTGCCCACCTCGACAGTGGTGCCAGACGTAGCCGTTTCGCCACCCGGTTGCACCGTACTGCTCGCTTGGCCCGACGGCAGAGCGCTCGTTTTCGCATGCGACATAAATACGGAGATGACCGTAACGATAGATGCAACGGCATTGGCAATCGCATTGATCTCTGGATTTGTGATGACGTGTAAGCCAAGCGCGTCTGTGATCAATTTCGCAGCGCCGAGCAAACCGATGACCAGGGTTGTCAATCGCTTGGTTTGCGCCAGCTGTACCAGTGCTTGCAATACTTTCGAAATCCCCATGTTTCATCACCTCACTGTCGATGTTCATATATTCCAGATGCAGACAACCTGTCGCGGCGGCGACAAGAAGTTGGTGAAACCCACCAAGACAACCGTTCAAGAAAATAGGTTAGACTGGGATCTAACAATGTTCTTGACTTGGAAGGAGCTCTCTTCATGCGCGTGCCACATCACGCCGTCGGGATCGCGCTGACGGCGGGCGTTTTCGTCCAGCCTATTGCCACCTTATTCCCAACCACAGTCTTCGGTGCCACGGCGCCAGCGCAAGTCGTGGCAGAGGCTATTGCGACACAAAAGACCTCATTTTCCGTAAACTTGCCGATGCAGCAGACGGAAGCACTCGTCAAGACGAGCTTGCAACAGCAACCGTATTTCGCGCAGCTGTATTCCAACATGAACTACGAATCGGATGGAACCACCACGCGCGTCACCATCGCGTGGCTACAATCAGCAGCACAGACCAGAGCGTTGGATCAATTGATCCGCAGCACGGAACGCACGCTGCTGCGCCCTGGGATGAGCGACTTCGACAAAGAGTGGGTCATTCATAACTGGATTGTGGAACATGTCAGATACGACACGTCGCTTAAGCGGTACACACCGTACGATGCCTTTCAAGGTTCGGCCGTGTGTCAAGGTATAGCTACGCTCACCTACAGGATGATGTCGTTCGCCGGCATCCCCGTGCGCTTCGTCGATGGCACGGCGGGCGGCGGATCGCACCTGTGGAACGAGGTCAAAATTGGAGGGCATTGGTATCAACTCGATGTCACGTGGGACGATCCAATTGGTGGTGGTAATCGCCCCAGCTACCTGTACTACAACCTGACAAACGCACAGATGGCCGCCACCCACTCGTGGGATGAATCCGGCTTGCCCCAAGCAACGACAGATTTTGCTCAAGTCGTCAAATCGCTAAGTCGAGGCTCCTCGGATCCGGTTCTGCGCACCATTGCAAACAACCCAACCGTCATGGCGGAATTTCAGGAGAAAGTGAACAGTCAGACCATCGGCGATGCGATAGCGCGTCACATTGCCCACGGCGACACGCAGTTTACTGTGGAGTTTGCGGGATCGGCGGAGGCGCTGGCGAAAGCCATGTCAGGGTTGCGGTTAAGTGGCTTTCAGTCGATGTCATACACGTATTCACAAAGCCGCCTTCCTGGCTATCAAGCGGTACAAGTGACGCTCCAATACTGACGTTCTACTTGGGGGATTTTGCAAGGCGCAACCGTCGCGATTTATAATTGTCCTGTTAGATACAGATATGGAGGGACAGCACATGGCACAATCACTACAAGGCATGCATGCCATCATTACCGGTGCGGGCAAAGGCATTGGCCGCAGCATCGCGGAACACCTGGCGAAAGCCGGAGTCAACTTGGGCCTGATTGCACGTACGCAATCGGATCTCGACGATCTCGCCAAGACGTTGCAGTCTCTTTCCAACGTTCAAGTATTTACCGCCCAGGCGGACGTCGGCGAACGTGAACAAATTGAAAAGGCCATCGCCACACTCACGGAACAACTTGGAGCAGTCGACATTCTCATCAACAATGCAGGGACTGCCACGTTTGGCACCGTGATCGATATGCCTGTCGAAGAATGGGAACGTATGATTCGCGTCAATCTGCTTGGCACCTATTATGCAACGCGAGCCGTCCTGCCACACATGATTGAGCGCAACGGTGGCAATATCCTGAACATCAGCTCGACGGCTGGTGAGCGCGGTTCGGCTACCACCTCTGCCTACTCGGCGTCGAAATTCGGGGTGATGGGCTTTACAGAGTCTCTCATGTACGAAGTGCGTAAACACAATATCCGCGTCATGGCACTTACACCTAGCACCGTCAATACGGAACTGGCTCGGGCGGCGGGACTCAAAATCGGCGATGAAAGCCATCAGATGCAGCCGGAGGACATCGCGGAGCTCGTTACGTCGATTCTGCAACTGCCACCCCGCGTGGTTGTAAAAACCGCAAGTATCATCATGACCAACCCGCAATAATGAACAGGGCTGGCGCGTGAAGCAGCGGCCAGCCCTCTTCTTTTATATGTATGTCTCATGTCATGAGGAAGTATTGTTGCCGAAAATGCGGTTATTCACAGAGCTGTTGCCCATTGAACTGTTGCCCATTGAACTGTTGCCCATCGAGCTATTGCCCATCGAACTGTTGAGCGTTTGATTTGCACTCTCACCAATAAAATTTTGGCTTTCCTGCCCCATTGGTCCACAGCCTGCCAATCCTATCACCGTTACTCCCAGTAGAATGATCATGCGCTTTCTCAACAGTAAAAAATCCCCCTTTGTGCTTTCATACGATTGTGGTTATACTTTCCATGCATGTACAAACGCATGTATAAGTTGTCGAATTTGGTTTGATTGCGTTGAAAAACGCCGAACCACATTTGGGAGGTATACCGTTGCACACTGCTGTTAGACGCTTTCCACTTTCTGTACAGCACGTCTTTGCTATGTTTGGCGCTACCGTGCTGGTGCCAATCCTGACCGGGTTGAATCCAGGCGCCACGCTCATCGCCAGCGGTGTGGGCACACTGCTGTTCCACCTGATCACACGCGGTAAAGTTCCGGCGTACTTAGGCTCATCGTTTGCGTTCATCGCACCACTGACACTCTACGTGACGAAACACCATACACCGAATCAAGCAGTCACCGGACTTATCAGCGTCTCCATCGTGTATCTCGTTTTTTCCGCACTCATTGCGGCAATTGGCTTCAACCGCGTCAAGCGCCTTATTCCCTCGGTCGTCGTCGGCCCCGTGGTCGCCATCATCGGCTTGTCCCTGGCAGGCACGGCCGTATCGACCGATGCATCGACCCACTGGGACGTGGCCATCGTCAGCCTTGCGGCCGCCATCATAAGTGCCGTCGCTGGCCCGAAGCAACTGCGTATCATTCCAATCCTTGTCGGCATTGTAGTCGGCTACGTTTACGCCATCGCCCGCGGCCTCGTGCATTTCGGTAACGCCAGTGCCTCACCATGGATACAGTTCCCGTCGTTTCACGCACCAGCGTTCAGCTGGCAAGTCGTTCTCGCCATGGCCCCCATCGCACTCGTAACGATGGTTGAGGATTTGGGTCACATGTTTGTATTGAATGAAATTATCGATCGCGACGTCACACAAGACCCTGGCTTCTCGTCCATCCTGCTTGGCAATGGCGTGGCAACCCTCATCTCCGCACTGATCGGTGGTCCAGCCGAAACGACCTATGCAGAAAACCTAGGCGTCTTGGCGATGACTCGCCAATTTTCAAGCCGCATCATTCAAGGTGCGGCCGTGATCGCAATTCTGCTTGGCTTGTTCGGCAAGTTCAACGCTGTCATTCAGTCCATTCCAGCGGCTGTTGTCGGCGGCATCGGCATTTTGCTTTACGGCATGATCGCGGCGATGGGCATCCGTCACATGATTGAGGCAAAAGTCGACCTCACAAACACGAAAAACCTTATTGTCGTCGCCGTCATTTTCATCATCGGTATCGGGGCCAAGAACAATGGCATTGCCATCGCGACCGTTGTAGGTCTCGCCATCTATTGGTTGTTGCCGGACCGAACACAGACCAGGGCCGAAGATGGTGGACAAGCAGCGCACCGTAGCTAACTGCGCTATCGCGATAAAAAAGCCGCTGCCAACTTGGGCAGCGGCAAGTATGGAAACCCAGGGGGAATGGAAGGGTTTGCGCTCATAGTACACATTTAAGATTGAATTGCCCTTGAATATCTTAGCCTCATCCCAAAAAAAGGACCACCGCTTACCGCAGTGGCCAAAGGATGTATTCTAGGGGGTTCAGGGGGGTTCCGCAAGAAGAATGATATCAGCCGCAAATTGAAACAACCTCGAAATCAGCCAAGAACGTCCGCTTTCTTAACTGTGCAAGGCCAACTCCACGATTTTAATAACCAGCATAACGACAGCAATCAGAAGATATCCGCGCAACGTCATCATGGCCAGCTTTTTCATGGGTGACCAAGATGCCTTTGGCAGTTCATGTACCGGCGGCATTTGCCATGCGTGGCGATCCGCTTTGTCGACAAACGTCGCCTGCGCAAACCCCTTTCGCCGCTTGCCCAGCATGACAATGGCGGCAACGAACAACCCCACCAGGAGCCCCCCTGCGGCCACAACACTGAGGAAGCGGACATCGACATTCGGAAAAAATGTCGTGACGGCGAGAATCAGTGACAACATCACAAGCACACCGACGATCAGGATGCTGATGGCGTTTAGCCACGGGCGGTTGACCCACGGCCCCAAAACATCGCGATCGTTACATAACAGCAACAAAAAGACGGTCGCGCGCGGCAACAAAATGCCCGCGAGGGCCTGCGCGCCAGTCGTGATTAGCCCCAACGGTGCGTGCGGAATCACGACGATTCCTGCCGCTAGCGCGATAATTGCGGCATAGATCAAGTAGAACGAAAGCCCTTCTTTCACGCTCCTGTGAAGAGAGTGGTCCGTCCCAAACACATCGCCAAACGCATATGACGTCGACAATGTAACAGCGGCAGCGCCAATCAGCGATGCATTAAGCAGGATAATCGCGAACAAATCACCTGCCGCGCGGCCAACATGCTGCGAAAGCCCCTGGATCACACCGCCGGCATCAACGAAGTGACCCGCCAGGGTGGTACCGTGAAACGCAAACGCCGTGCAAGCCATGATGGCAGCAGCACCTATGACAACGACTACCGATCCGATGACCGTATCAGCTCGCTCATAGGCCATCCAACGCGACGTCAATCGCTTATCGATCACGTTCGACTGCTGGAAGAAGAGCTGCCAGGGCGCTACCGTGGTCCCCACAATACCGATGATGAGTAGCATCGCATTTGACGTAAAGCCACCTGCAACGCCCGGTACGACGAATCCCTTGAAAACGGAGCCAGCTTCCGGGTGACTCATGAAAGCAAGCGGAATCACCAAAAAATTGGCTACCACCATTACATACATAAACCGTTCCCAACGCCGAAAGCTTCCGGTAACCGTCATCGCGACGAGCAAAACACCCGCCAAAACGACGGAAATGAGTGGCGAAACACCGAAGTGCGCCATCGCCTCGCGAACGCCGATGAACTCTGTGACAATCGTCAGGATGTTGAGAATGAATAAATCGATGACCGAAAAAGCACCCCAAAACTTGCCGAAGCGCTCGAAAATCAGTTTCGCATGCCCAACGCGCGTGACAAGCCCAAGGCGCACCACCATTTCTTGATTGACGATGAGAACGGGCACGAGCAACAACAATACCCACAGCAAACTGGTTCCATAATTTTGCCCGGCTTGTGCATATGTCGATACGCCGCCGGCATCGTTGTCGCCGACCATGACAATTAACCCGGGTCCCATAATGGCCAACAAGGTCAATAGCCGCGTCTTCCAACCTTTGCGCAATTCCGTATCATGAACGCGCACAGTGCCGAATGCACCATGGATATCACCCGGACCATTCTGCGCGACATCGTGTTCTTGCCATGCTAAATTTTTGCTCACGACAATCGACCCCTTTCAGACGGTGGTAGAAGGGACAATACACCCCCATATGCGATTCGACATACGCCGTTCCTTTGCTTAAACATCTGGGACTAGGGCCTATATCCACAACTACCACCTCCTCCGGGATCAAAAATTCCCCCTCAGCATGAGCCCAGGGGGAATTACCATTGCACATCAAAATCTTGCAACTTATAAATCCCCCTAGTTGAGCTTTAGCACTATGCGACGTAGAGTTGTCCACTCAGCCACGTTGAGTAAAGCCTTAAGCCGGCCATACCTGTTCTACCCATTGGCGTCTTTCGACGTTTCCGGGCAGTGGCTTATGTTCACATAGACGCCTCGCCTAACGAGGACGTATGCACTTGTAAAGCGTATGAATCGACTGCTGTATTGGCAACGGGCCATTGACCCGTATGTCAATCCAAAATGCAATCCCCACCTGTTGTACCACCTGTCGTGCCAGGTGTCAACGCAAAAAATTGTGATTGCTTGAACGACTAGATTTCACCTTGAAGGCCACCCTAGATGTTCGATCGCACTTTAAACTGGGATGTGAGAATGATGCGCAACGATTTCGAACACAAGTGGATTCCTTTAACTTCCCTTGTCAGCGGACACCCCATGCAGGTGGTGAATGATGTCCTTTTTTTAACCACCCGAATCGTCAACGTAATCTACGTCGATAGCGGGCGCTATACAGGAGAATTCACTCTCATTGATGCTGGCGTTCCCAACGCCGCCCAGGAGATTATCGACTTGGCCGAACGCCACTTCGGATCCCATGCGCAGCCAAATGCGCTCATCTTAACACATGGCCATTTCGATCACGTGGGATCTATTCTCGAACTCATTGACCATTGGGGTATGCCTGTATACGCCCACCAGGACGAACTGCCCTTTCTACAGGGTAGGGCCGATTATCCCCCTGCTGATCCGGGAGCGGCAAGTGGCCTGATTGCCAAACTTTCGCCTACATTCCCCAACCAGGGCATTGATCTCGACGACCACGTGCAGGTGCTTCCCGAAGACGGTTCGGTTCCGGGTATGCCTGAATGGCGTTGGATCCATACCCCCGGGCATACACCAGGACACATTTCCCTGTTTCGCGAGCGGGATCGGACACTGATTGCCGGAGACGCCATCACAACTGTACAGCAAGAATCACTGTATGATGTGTTCACGCAAAAACGGGAGCTTCACGGGCCACCGGCCTATTTCACAACAGATTGGGAACGTGCGCGGCAATCTGTACAAACCATTGCAGCATTAGAGCCACAAGCGCTCATCACGGGCCATGGACTGCCCGTGTATGGGGCCGAACTAGTAGACGGTTTGCGGGAGTTGGCGGAGCATTTTCAGGATTGGGAAGTTCCCAAACATAGCCGGAACGTACATTGTGCCGTGAACGGCCGAAACAATAAGACCAGTTTCAAAGAACCATGACTGAAAGACTGATGAAAATGAAAGAGCGCGGTATTCCCATCGCCATGAGAACCCGCGCCCTTCCTGTCTTTTCATTTGGTGCCGAGAACCGGACTCGAACCGGTACGGGGATACCCCCGGCAGATTTTAAGTCTGCTGCGTCTGCCAATTCCGCCACCCCGGCGCATCATGCATCTACTATACTACGAACTTAACAATTGTTCAAACCCTGTTACGCATCACATCCCCCCGTTTCCACCGCCCGCTGCAACCTCTCCAGTGCGGCTGACACCTCACTTAACCTCTCCTTCCCTGCTGACACCTGCTCATGTACTTCATGGGCGCCCCGTTCCAAACCACGTACAATCTGTTGGACTTTCGCAGCAGTTCCCACAAATGATTTCGACGCCCCCGCCATCCGCTCCGACCATTTCCACAAGTCCCCCACAATCGCCTCAACGCCGTGTAGCTCTGACTGAGTGCGTGTCGCCTCGACGCTGAGCGTCAACGCAATCCGCCGCATCGCCAAAGATGCATCGGCAATAGAATTAAATGCGTCTCGCAAACTTGTGCATAAATGCCCTAAGCGCAGAATATCGGTCGTAAGCGCGTCCACAGCATCTGGCCATTGTTCAAAGTCCTCCATGAGCGGATCGAGAATCGTCATGGCGTCATGGAGTTCCAACTGGATAGAATTCAGCCATCCTGGCTCGGGATTTTGAACCAACAGAAACCACCCGCCCTCGATACAAATGATCAACCGACAACGGAATTGTTCGATAATTCGGGTGGATTTCCTTTTTATTCGCGCGTTTTTCCGTCCTGAAAATCATCATGGCGAAGACGTTCGAGCTGTTCCAAGCTGCGTAAAAGCCGTTCCAATTGATTCAGTTTTCCCTCTATGCGATGAAGATGACTTTGCATGTCGTCGATTTCTTGCTCGGCTTTGTAGTTGATGGCAAAGTCGATAATCGATTCATGCTTGTCCCTCGCAGCTTGCCGGTTTTGGCTCATCATGATGATGGGCGCTTGAAATGCAGCAATAAACGAAAGACAAAGGTTCAGCAAAATGAAAGGCGGCTTATCAAAATGATACCGTGCCGTATACGGAATGGTGTTCCACACCATCCACGCCGCCAGGATGCCACCAAAAATCATAAGAAATGTCCAACTACCGCCAAACGATGCAATGCGATCCGCCAGCTTGTCCGCCCATCGGGTCTTGCTGACATACTCTTCATCGATCTGCGAGAGGATGTTCTCTTCATACATGTTGACGAGGCGAGCGATACGCCGGGCATCTCCCTCGTTGATCGGAATGTCGAAGCCTTCAAGGTTCATGTTGTCCTGGCGCGAGTCGGAAGAGTGGACGTAATAGTAGCGTTTGCCCATATTCACGCCTCCTCCTGCGCAATCTGCAACTCCATACTATTCTGTCGAGCCAACATGGGCAAGGGGACCCGGATAATTTTATCACCGATGGAACAAGATCGTGATATGTGCAGGCGAGGTTGGGTGTTGACATTCTGATGAACGTACATTGGCTGATGACCATTGCAGCAACGACATTCACATTTGTAATCTTACTCATGCTCGTACGGTGGATCGGTGAAACGCAGATCAGTCAAGCTACATACTTCAATTGGGTCGCCGGAGCGTGTATGGGCAACATCGCAGCAAACATGATCACGGCTGGTGGCTGGCAACCTTTGATCACGGGTGCCGTTCAACTTTTTTTCTTCTCAGCGGTCACCATAGCTGCGGCGTATTTGTCGCTGAAAAGTAGACGCTTTCGCAAGATCGCGACTGGGGAACCGATCATACTTGTGCACCGCGGGCAGTACATCCTTAAACACATGAAGAGAAGCAAAATTGATCTTGATCTCCTGCAGCAGATGTTGCGAGAACAAGGCTATTTTGACTACCGCAAGGTGGAATACGCCATCCTGGAGCCCACGGGGAGCCTCAGTGTCTTACCGAAGTCTGATCGCGAAGACAAAGTCGACGTGACTCCGCCAAATCCCGAGGCCGAGCAGCGGCAGCAAACCAATCATATAAAATAGCCACGAATGTACCATTTCACCGATTGCCCATGTGCTACAGTTTCCTACAAGTTCCTTGAAAACCATACCTCTGCGCTGGGAGACGATGCACATGCCAATGATTGACCTTCCGTATGAAGAATTGCTGAACTATCGAGGGCGCAATCCACGACCAAGCGACTTCGACGCGTATTGGGAACGGGGACTTGCGGAAATGAAGGAGGTCGATGCCAAGCTTGAGATTGTACCCAATTCATTCTCGACATCGCAGGTCGAGTGTTTTGACCTTTACTTTACTGGCGTCAAGGGCGCCCGCATTCATTCCCTGTATGCCCGCCCGCGCCACGCAACAGCACCGCACCCGGCCATTCTGCAATTTCACGGCTACAAAGGGCACGCAGGCGATTGGTTGGACAAGATGGCCTATGCGGCACACGGTTTCACGGTCGTTGCCATGAATTGTCGCGGGCAAGGCGGGCATTCGCAAGACACGCACCCTGTCCGCGGCATGACCAGCAGTGGCCACGTCGTTCGCGGCCTGGACGACCATCCCGACAATCTGTACTTTCGCCAAGTCTTCCTCGACACAGCACAACTGGCCAACATCGTGATGAACCTGCCCGAGGTCGACCCGGATTTAGTCGCCGTCACTGGCTGGTCACAAGGCGGCGCTTTAACCGTAGCCTGTGCTGCATTGGAACCGCGGATCCGGCGTGCCGCCCCCGTCTATCCATTCCTAAGCGATTATCTTCGCGTATGGGAGATGGACTTTGGCGGCGTACACGAAGAGCTCATCCAATACTTTCGCAACCGCGATCCGCTACACGCCAATCGCGATCTCATATTTGAAAAGTTGGGTTATATCGATATTCAGCATCTAGCGGACCGCATTAATGCTGAGGTACTGTGGGGTATCGGCTTGATGGACAAAGTTTGCCCACCCTCGACACAGTTTGCCGCGTATAACCGCATTCGCAGCCCCAAACGAATGGTGGTGTACCCGGACTTTCAGCACGAGTGGCTGCCAGGCATGAACGACGCTATCTTCGAGTGGATGCTGACGATGTAACTTCACGACAAGCCGTCTTCGTTCGTCAATTCGTGTGACGATAGCGAAGACGGCGCAGCAAGTCTTCCATAGCTGGACGTTTGGCCTCGGTATAGGAGGCCCAATCAGCGAATCCTTGTGCGACCAACTGTCGCTTGACGAAGCTGTATTCCTGTAGCAAGTCATCGCGGCTCCTAAGCAAGTTTGTGAAGTCCACCGCAGCTTTTGCCAACCGGCCGCCCGCTTTCACAATCTGCAAGTGGCATCTGACTTCGTCATCCTTGATCCAATACAGTCGACCTTTGATCCCTGCATTCCCGCAAAACTGATACCCCAAACGCTCCAATTGTGCATGTTCTTCCGGGGTTACACGTGGGCGAGACAGTTCAACCAAGATGTCGATCACGCCGTTTGCTGTGCCAAAGGGCAACGCGGTCGCACCGATATGCCGGATATGAACCATCGCCCGGTTGGCAAACACCCGATTTAAGGCTTGCCGTTCAATCGCAAACAGCTCGGACCAATCAGCCGGTAAGTCGGATAGAACGACCGATTCTAAGGCCTGTGCAGGCGGTCGAAAACCGAAATGCCGCCGTGTTGCCACAACGGCAATCCATAGGACGAGCACCCCGTACATCAGCAGTGCCCACAGCTCAGTCGGAGCCGAAGTCGAGGACACCCATGTAATCCAAAGATCATATCCACTATGTACGGCGATGACTAACAGGATGCGTCCGGTGACGACTGCCATCAACGCCAAAAGCAGGCCAAGCCCACTAAACAAATACCAAGCCTGCAACCGACTGTGCGAAAATTCGAGGATGTGCCCGGCGCCAAATGCCAAAGAACTTAAGATGACGGCAATCGTAAACGCGGCGGCGCGCACACGGCCATGCCGCCAGCTATCTCCTGTTAGCCAACGACAGACGATGACGACCGTGCCAATCATACTCCAACGCCACAGTTCTTCTAACCCAGCCAAGAGGGCAATGACGTAGTCCATGACACCAGCTTTTGTTGAGACGTTGGTCTGCGTAAACTGTAAAAACAGGCTCTCTATGATGCTGAACAGTTCTAACAACGCGATCAAAGCGATAGGCGTCAATATGTAAAGATAAAGCCGCCATTTCAATAAAGCGACAGGCTTGCCCACGTACATGCGCGATCGCAACGGATCCCATGTGCGAAACAACGCACGGCGAATGTGTGGTAAGACGACGATCAAAGCAAAGACACTTAGCAGGATATACCCCCAGGCCACCCATGCGGCGTTTGGGCTCGTATCCAGATTGGCAATCGTCGCATAAACGGCAAAGCACATCATGTATCCGATGCGCCAAGCGCCAATATTGCGAACAAGGCGATCCGGCAGTTGCCTCCATCGATTCACCGAAACCCTCCAAACAGACAATCCCCCCGCCAGTGCGAGGGGTGCCGTGACATATTTCTCATTATAGCGAAAGAAGATCACTCGGGCAGATTGCATCACATTTGCTTATGTGCCAGCAAGCGACGGTGTTCCACGTCAAAGCGCTTGTTCGAAACAACTTTGAGGCCGGCCTGCTCGGCTTGCGCAATGGCGGCTGGATCGTATGCACCCTTATCTAGCCAGAGGACCTTGGCATTGGCTCGTATGGCGTCTTGGACGACGTCTGCCACGTGGCGCGAGTTGCCCGCGACCTCGACGATGTCGACAGGCTCTTGAATGTCATGCACATGTTGTACCGAAGGGTGTCCGAGCACCGTTTCGCCTTCTCGATTGACCGCAATGACGCGATACCCTTGCGACTGTTGATAAGACGCAACACGGTACGGATCGGTTTGCGGATTGGAGGTCAGCCCGACCGCGGCGATCACCTGTGCATTCGCCATGAGCTGCGTCAGTTCGCTATCCGACACGTCCATAAGCTGCCTCCTCACTTCGACGCATTGTTTTGCGATTTCGGCCGGAACGTATGACAGCACGTCTGCATAGAAGATTGAGCCCAGTCTGTGCGCTTGGTGTCGACGGCGATTTCGCTCGCAATTTCCTCGCGGAAGTTTGCGCGGCTTTGATTGTCCACCGTCACCATAATGCCAGGTGCAGCACAATCATTGTTGGCTTTCCAAAAGTAACAATTCGAGACGCTGCATTTCACATCTACCATCATCGCGCTCTCCCCCCTGCCTGTAGGCTGCGGGCATCATGTCCGCTCCCATATTGTCGACCGCGGACCAAGCTTCATCCCGGCAATCGTTCACCGTTTGGGCAATGCCATCCAGACATACACACGATCACTGCAAGACACAGGCGCATTGACGATTGACATCTGTGCGATCACGTGTATAATACTGATCAATACCCATTTGCATACGATATGAGAGATGCATGAGCCGTTCATTCTGGCCTCAATGGGTCGGAAGAACGGCTTTCTCAATGCAAATGAATTTGGTAAGTGCTGATGGAAGCACCATGGAGGAATTAGGATGCAAGAAGGTATTGTTAAGTGGTTCAACTCGGAAAAAGGCTTTGGATTTATTCAAGTTGAAGGCGGCGACGATGTGTTTGTTCACTTCAGCGCCATCCAAGGTTCCGGGTTTAAGACGCTGGACGAAGGACAACGTGTTACGTTTGACATTGTGGAAGGTCCGAAGGGCCCACAAGCGGCAAACGTTGTGAAATATTAATCACAGATTTCGAGCCCATGTTGCGACATGGGCTTTTTTTGTGTCATGATTTCGATGAGAACCATGACATGCAGTGTGCGACAGGGATCTCACTGAGTTGACATTGCGGAAAAGAGGAATCTGCGTTGGTCACGTTCATGCTCGGATTGATTGCAGGTCTCATTGGCGTCATTGAGACATTGCTCGACATGCTGTCGAAACAAGGATATACGCCCGATTTTGGCTGGCGCGGTTACGGTGCTATAGCCATCTCCATCATCGCGATGGTGCTTTCGGTTCTGTCGAAAACGCGCCCAAAAGCTGCAGGAATCGGCATGTATGCATGCGCTGTGATCGGCTTTATATTCGCCAGTTTTTCCTACATTCCGTCCGGCATCGTACTCATCATCGCCGGCACCATCGCAACCTTCTTTGACATGAATGGAAGGCAAACGGCGGATTGACAAACGTTACATTCTAAAAAAGCTACCCAGAGCACAGTTGGGTAGCTTTTTATCGTTCATGATGATGGTTGGAGTATTATTGCCATCCCCAGGAAAACTGAATGGTGTAGCCGCTACCGTTACCTGCGCTTGTCGGGATGCTAATTGACCAACTGCCGCCAGGCATCCATCCGCTCCAACTGGATACATCTCGGTGATGACCACCGCCGTATGAAGATACAGGCCAGTGGCTCCATCCTTGCGACCACCCGTCGCCAAAGCCACCACCATCACCCGGCAGTCCATCGCCTGCACCACTTGATGTCGTACCCAAAGTGGTCGTCGAGAAGGACTCTCCATCCGTGCCAAGACTGGAGGGGCTGATGAGAATGTCGCCTGCATTGTCAACCATGGCCACAGACTGGACGGTGTTTCCGGAACCTGTAATAGGTTGCCCATCGACCGTCGCATTCGTGAATTGAACGGTTCCCGCATTGGCCAGCGGATACAGATCACCTTGTTCAGAGGACGGGTCTTCGCTAATCCATTCCGCAGACGTACCGATATTCGCCGCATACCGGTTGCTGAGGGAGACGGTTATACTTTTACTCTCCGTTTGCCCAGATGGTGTAGTCACATGGATGGACAAGTTCCAAGTCGAGCCGTTACCCTTATCAATGGTCGCGGCAACGGAGGAGCCGACAGGAATGGTCATGACGGAATTAGCAGAGGCGGGTAATTTCTCCCAGAACACATCTACCGCTTGTTGTCCATTGACCATTTGTTCCGTTGTACCAATTTGTAGTAAATCCTGGTTTTCCACACCCCCCAAACCAATCCACTGAGCCGCCATGGAATTGTCCGCACCGGAAATGGTTGGCACGACCCAATTGCCGGTTACGCTTGTATAACCGTTCGCTCCGCTTGGGGTCGCGATATATCCACTCCAATTTGCCGAGCCTTGTGTATTCGCTGGTAATGACATGTTACCGACAGAACTGTTCTGACCGGTGCGAGTAGAATACCGCGTATTGTCATACGTGAGCTTGGTTTGTGTCTGCATAGAGCGCTGGACGTGATCCACACCCAATAAGCATGCAGCCGCCGCGCCGACTGCCAGCCCTGACTGTACAATAATTCGACGTTTCGAGTGCATGGCCTAAAATCTCCTTTTCCTAATCTGATGAATACGTAGACATCATAGAAAAGCTTTCTTGAAAATCGCTATAAACCTAAAGTCTGCAATCGCCTGCCTACCATACATCATGCGAAATGTTCTCTATGGATATGGGGGTAAACACGTCGACGCAAAAACGTGTATCATACTTTACATACATATCTTCTTCTGAAAGGATGTTGGAATGTGAAATACAGTGCGCTACAAAATGGTGTAAGCGTTTCCCAAATCACGTTTGGCTGCTGGGAGCTTGGTGGCGGACAGTGGGAAAAAGAAAGTGATGAAGTGAATATCCAAGCTATTCAGACGGCTTTCGAGCTCGGCATTAGTTCATTCGATACAGCGGAAGGATACGGGCAAGGCCATTCGGAGGAAATCGTTGGTTTTGCGCTCGAAGGCAAGCGCCAAGATTGCGTGATCGCGACCAAAGTCTCGCCCAATCACCTGAAGCGCGACGATATTCTGCGCTCGATCGAACAAAGTTTGAAACGCCTCCGAACAGATTACGTGGACATTTACTATGTGCACTGGCCTAACCCTGAAATCCCTCTCACAGAGACCATGGAGACATTCCGCCAGTTGCGCGAGGAGGGGGTAATTAAGTCCGTTGCCGTCTCGAACTTCTGGAAGGAACAGTTGGAGCAAGCGATGACCGTCGTTCAGGTCGATGCAATTCAACCGGAATACAGCTTGTTAGACAGGCGAATCGAACAAGAGGTGTTGCCGTATTGCCGCGATCACGGTATCGGTATCCTCACGTACAGTTCGGTTGCCAAAGGTATTCTCACCGGTGCCTACCATATTGGCGGCGTGACATTGAAGGAGACGGACTTCCGGCAAGGACGTCGCCTGTTCAAACCCGAACATATGGAAAAAGAACAGGAATTGGTCCTTCTTGTAAAGGAGATTGCCGACGCGCACGGTGTTAGTCCGGCTGAAATCGCCATCGCTTGGTTATTACATCAATCGGGCGTGACATCGGCTATCGTTGGCACGCAAAATATACGGCACTTGAAGGAGAACGTGCGTGCTGTTGATATTCAACTGAACCAAGAAGAACTGCATCGTCTCGACGAAGTGAGCCGCCGCACAATCGAAGCCATCGATGCCACAGAAGCATAACCCCAGGCGAGGGGCGGCAGATGCCGCCCCGTAACCTTCCGTATGTAGGCGTTTAACCGACTGGATAGCAGGATTGCAAAAATGCCATCTTTACATGTAGAACACAACCTACATCCCAGGGTCCAAACATGTCACGCCTGCTCCAGACTTGGCGCATGCCCGTAAGTGGGCCGTGGCCCCGCTGCTGGACGGGCCCATAAGACGGCGTTTTGAATGACACGAACAACGTTCGGATCGTGATATGTCGGATAGGTTTCATGCCCCGGTCGGAAATAAAAAATTTTGCCTAGTCCTCGACGAAATGTGCAGCCACTGCGGAACACGTCTCCGCCAGAGAACCAGGAGACGAATACCACCTCGTCTGGTACCGGAATATCAAAGTGCTCGCCATAGGTCTCCTCTTGCGGAAGCTCGAAGTATGGTGACAATCCTGCTGCAATTGGATGCGTTGGATCGACAACCCACAAACGCTCCTTCTCGTCCTCTTCGCGCCAGCGCAAGTTGCAAGACGTGCCCATCAATTTTTGAAACACCTTCGAGAAGTGGCCGGAATGGAGGACAATGAGCCCCATGCCCGCATGTACTCTTGACACGACGCGGTTCACCACTTCGTCGGCCACCTCGTGGTGCGCCATATGTCCCCACCAGACGAGAACATCGGTGCTATTGAGCACCGTTTCTGTGAGACCATGCTCGGGCTCGTCCAGAGTAGCCGTGTGCACGTCGTGCCCGGCCTCTGTAAGGGCTTTCGCAATAGCGCCATGAATGCCATCCGGGTAGATTTCTGCGATTTTGGGTTCCTGTTTTTCATGGCGGAACTCGTTCCATACTGTAACGCGCAGGTTTGTTGACATGTGACCACTCCTATCGTGAATAACTCGCGCTTCCCCTCCATCATAAACGAAATGAGGAACAGATTCAGTGCAAAAAAACAAATCCGCCCTCACGGGCGGAGAAGGATGGACGTTGACCAGTCTTAGTTTGTCACAGTCAAGGTCACGTTCTGATTGATCCACTGCAATTGTGTCCATCCACTGGTAAAAATGCCTTCAGGGAACGTGTAGGTTCCGGCCTGCTCTGGCGTAAACGTCCAGGTCTCGGTCACCGATTGCCCAGGAGTCAATGTCGCAGTTGGATTGGACTGTTGCGATGATGTCCAGTTATTGTACACGGCATACTGTACAAGCAACCCGTTGTTCAGGTACCCTGTGGGCGCCGTTTCCGTGTAAGTCGTCGTGATGGTCACAGGGGTGCCCACTTTGACAGTAGTTGCGGACAGCTGAACGGTGGCCGAAATGGTGGGCGGATCCGGCTGTGTGACCGTGAACGTGGCTGCACTCGGGTCTGCCGCATACACGCTTGTTCCGTCTTGGCTGAAGACGAACGCCTTCACGGTATACGTCCCAGGAGAATCGGGCGCCGTCCAGTTCCAGGTGAGCGGTTGAGACGATTGCCCGGGCGTAAACGTCACGCCAGACTGCACTTGTTGCCCAACCAATTGCCCTGCTGGATTGTAGATTTCCACGTCGAGTGTACCATCTTTGACCGCACCACGCGTGTCGGTAAACGTCGTGGTCAAAGTCTCGTTGGCACTAGGCTTCACCTGAGGGGTGGATACCGTCGTCTTATCAGTAAACTGTGGCCCTTGTGGCTGATGCCCGGGCACCGACGGTATGATGATATCCGTCACCGAATAGGGGGGTAGCGTTACATTCTGCAGGTTATCCAATTTGCCCGGCGTCACCGCGTTACTGCCTTGCCCATAGAATAACGTGAACGCAGGACCCTTAGCTGCAAATCCTTCAGCTTGCAAATCGATGGTATACGCTTGCTTCGGATCTTTGTTGATCAACATGACGTCGACAGCACCATTGGGCAACTTGGTCGCATGCACGGCCACCAGATCATTGTTCGAGCCGGCACCGATCATCGTCGCTCCTGGCACCATGACGGCTGCAAGCATTTGGTATCCATAATACGTTGGGAACGGTGTATTGGCAGCCGGCTCTGAAATGCCATTGTCACTCGAGCCATTGGACAAAAGTCCATAGTCTCCGTAGTTATACTGCCCATACAGATTTGGATCGACATTTGCACCGGCCTGTTGTGTAACAATGCCATTATGCAAATCCCACCAGTCGACGTTTTGCGCTCCGGACTCAAGCCAGTCTGCCATGTCATCATCGAGGAACAGCGCATTGACCAGACTTGTACTCTGGCGCCCAGGGTTATACGAAACCGAATTCGTTTCGGTGACAAAAACCGGGATGGTTCCATAGGAGCTCAATTGCTGCTTCAAGGTATCCATCATCGTCGAAATTTGATTCGTCGAACTGAGCAACCCAGCGTCAGTCTCGCCTCCCGGGTTTTGCGCATACCAGTGCACAATGGCGAAGTCCGGAAGCACCCCAAGGCTGTGCATGGTGCTAAGCACGGTTGCATTCCAGTCAGCTTCTCCAGTACCAGGTGCGATGAGGTCCACGCCGATTTTAATAGAAGGATCAACCGCCTTCATAGCCTGAATGAAGGATACAGCTTCTTTTGCGTAACCAGCTGGGTTATTCGCAAAATTCCCTGCTTCCCAGCTGCCATACATCTCATTTCCAATTTCCCAATACTTCACGTCGTAGTGGTGCGTGACATTGGCATCTTGAACCCATGCGGCAGCTTCACTCGGTGTGCCCGTACCGGCGTTGACCGTAATAATGGGTTGCGCGCCAGCCTTTTGGGCCACTCCCATGAAGTTGTCAAAGGTGTTGTTGGGATCTGCATACCCCCCAGTTACGGTATTCGTTTGCCAATTGTACTCATCTGAAGTCGATCCTCCCGGATATCGCAACATGGTTACCCCAATGCCACGAAGCAGTGATGGAATGGCTGCATCGAGTAAATGCCCGTCCCAAACGGCCGTATTTACACCAAGTGCAGTATTTGGCACGGTTCCAAGTTCAGCAGCGGCATTGACTGTGACATGAACTGTCGATGACGCACTGGCCGTCGTCGTATCCGCACTGACGACCGCAGGCGTGGCCACGGCTGAGAGTGCCACAATCGTTGCCGTGAGCGTTCCCAGCTTTAACGTACGCTGTTTTCGGTTCACACGGACTCCCCCTGAAAGTGACGTAAAGTCACAAAACCATCGAACTCCAGTATCCAGGACAAAACGAAAGCGCTTTCCTAAAGTTCTACACCTCCTTTTATCCGAAAAGATAGCACAATAAGATGGAACCGTCCAAATCCGACAGGTGACGACAACTTGGCACCAGGGAACACTGATATACACTTACGTAGAGTTCCTTATGAGAATCAATTCCGTGACGAAGAAAGCTGCCTTTCCTCTTTAAGAAAGACAGCTTTCTTCTTGATATTAAGTTTCGTCGTTCGGGCGGCGAGCAATCGAAACGATTAAGAACAATAGCCCGAACACCAGACTGACGAGCCCCCACCACAAGTCGATATTCCAGTGTAAGCTCGGCGTCCGAGGATCAGACACCGCGCCGTAGATGGCAAGGACGATTCCGTAAACCGTAAACAAGATCCCTATGAGAAAGCGCAGGTCAAGCCAACGACTTTGCATAGCATCATCTCCAATCCAATCACCAGAAGGCGATGTTCAAGCCAACCAAGATGACAAAGACGATCCCGGCTAGATATCCAGGCCGCTTATACCAAGGATAGCCGCTGTAGTCCGGTCGTTTGCTCAGACCATACACAAGCCCTTGAAGTTCTTCGAGCGGACGGCGTTTCGTGAACAAACTGACCAATACCGTGACAGCAACCGTAATAAACCAGGCCCACCAAGCGCGCCAGAAGTTCCCGGCATCTGGGCTCGTGAACATATTGGCTGGAAGTAAAAAGTACATTAAAAACGCGCTGGCAATACCACAAATGAGCCCCCAAAAGCCACCCCAAGGCGTCGTCCGCTTCCAGAACATACCGAGCAGGAATGTACCAAAAAGCGGAGCATTGAAAAACGAAAACAACGTTTGCATATAGTCCATGACGCTTGGGAAACCGGCTGCGAAATACGCGGTACCAATGCTGATGATAACACCGACGACGACCGCCCAGCGACCCATATTGACGTAATGCTTGTCACTTGCGTCCTTTCGAATATACGCCTGATAAATGTCATAGGTCCAGACGGTTGTAAACGCTGTGACGTTACCGGCCATACCGCTCATAAAGCTTGCGAGCATCGCCGTAAGCCCTAGGCCGAGCATACCTGGCGGATAATACTTGGCAATGAGTAAAGGCAGTGCCAGGTTATAACTCATGTTCGGCGAATGCCCGATTTTCGGGAAAATGGCCAATGCGATGAGGCCTGGAATAATCACCAAAATCGGTACAATCATCTTGAAAAATGCCGCATAGATAGGCGTATTTTGCGCCGCCCGCAAATCCTTGGCCGCCAGTGTTCGTTGCACGACTAAGAAGTCTGTCGTCCAATAACCGAACGAAAGCACGAAGCCAAGGCCAAGCACCACCCCGAGCCAGCCAATGCCCATTGGGTTGTGTGACGGGTTGCCAAGATTTTGCCAAAGGTGGCCGAACCCTTGTGGCAGACGAGCCATCATTCCGTTCCAGCCGCCGAGACTGTGCATACCGATCAGCGGGATCGGTAGAAGGCCAGCCCAAATTAAGAAAAACTGAACGACTTCGTTAAAGATCGAAGACGTGAGACCGCCGAGGCCTACGTAGACCAAGACGACGACAGCCGAGATCAAAATACTCGTTGTGAATGACCAGCCGATGAGGATTTGGAAAATCAGCGCCATCGAGTACAAGCTGATACCCGATGTGAGAACCGTCATGACCGCAAACGCGATGGCATTGACCGCTCTCGTTGCTTCGTTATAGCGCAACTTCAAGTACTCAGGTACAGAACGAACCTTGGAAACGTAGTAGAACGGCATCATGTAAATGCCGAGAAACAGCATCGCTGGAATTGCACCAATCCAGTAAAAATGCGTCGTGAGCATACCGTACTCGGCACCACTCGCAGTCATGCCCATGATCTCAAGGGCGCCAAGGTTCGCGGAGAGAAATGCCAAACCGGTGATCCAAGCCGGAATGGATCGACCTGAAAGGAAGAAGTCCTCGCCGGTCCGAACACGGCTGCGCAACACGAAGCCCACACCAATCACGAAAACGAAGTACAGGGCAATAATGATATAGTCTACAGCGTTTGCATGGAATAGCGCATGCAACGAACGTACACCTCCTCAAATATGTATTCCCGTATGCGCTGTCACGGGATTTTCACCTTATGCATAGCCAAAAGCGTGACCATGAAACCTAACGTCACCGTTTTGTCTGCATTCCCCCTCGCTACATACCTTTTCCGGTTACCATTTGCATTGCTCGCCACATCGATACCCCTCCGACTCCGCCGACAACAGCGACAACCAGTACCAGACCCAAATTGATGGCATCTAAATTGTGTACATGTACACCTGTATTGATGCTCCATTCAGCTAGGGAAGGAACGATAAGAGCCAAGCCCCCTGCGACAACAAACAGAAGTCCGCCATAAAAGAGCGTATTGCCAGACACGTAACGACCAACGAACGCTTTGCCGGCCGCTGAAATCTGTCGGCGCTGGAGCCACCATCCAAAAAGAGCACCAATGGTCATTTGCATGAGCAACGTACCAATGCCAAACAATACACCTGGCACGAAGCCTAGCCACGCAGAAGGCATGGTCGGCGCGATCACCGTGTACAAAATGGTCGCAAATGCCCCTGTTCCCCATCCTGCGATCACGCCATGAACAAACGCTAATCGCAATGGGACAGGTGCATCCATCCCCCCGGCATGCGACGCATGTGGTAGCCATTTGTCGACCCATGGTATCAAGTGGATCGAGTGACCGCGCATCAGAATATACCAACCAGAACACGCCATGACAAGTCCTACGATGATATAGACAACATTTTCGACATATCCATGCATAAGGAACCCAGCTAATGCAAAATATGATAGTTCAGAACCGATAGCCCTTTGCAGCGTAAAGCCAAGAGAAAAGAATAAACCTGCCAACATGCCGCCTTTACTGCTATAGCTACCGATGGAATAGCTGAACGTAATGGGCCAGGTATGCTCATCTGGAGTGATTCCGTGGATGACGCCAAGTAAGCAGGCCGTGATCAGTCCAATTGCGAGCGACAGATGTTGCGGATTCCATAAGTCTATCAATGTCTCTCCTCCTCGCATGAACGACAGCGGCCAAAGAAATCGAGTTTGTGATACGCCACCGTTCCGATCTTTTGATCCACATCCATCGCCTGTTGCGCGTTACACTGAAACAACTCCTTTACTTGATGGCATTGCAGACAGACAAAATGATGATGATGTTGGTTGGGACAAAACGTATAATAGATCTCTCCGTCAATAAGGAACGGAGTTGCCAGGCCCACCTTCGTCAGCGCCTCCAACAAACGATAGACAGTGGTGAGCCCAACCCGCTCGTAGCGTTCTTTAACGTAATCGTGCAGTTGTGCAGGAGTAAACATGCGCCTTGCGTCGACAAAAGCCATCAAAACGGCCTCTCGTTCCTTAGTTAGCCGAAACTTATGCTCATGAAGCAACTGTTGGATATCCTTCAAATCCACCAAAATCACACCTTATAGAAAATCATTTTCTACAACGGATTATGCTCCGCCTCTGACGAAAATGTCAACAGTCCAGTCTAGTATTGGATCTCATTGACTCCTGTCGAATCTTGTTGGATAATGTGCCAGGCTATGAAATTCGGGCTCCAAGATGTGCCCGATTGCAAGGCAAACCAGCGGAAACACTGGGGCGCAAAGCCACGGGTCTACGGATTCTATCTTGGGATCTAAGATGGCCGGGCTGCCAAGCCGTCAGCTGAGCACTGAAATCGGCAGGTATCACACCAAGGCAGCCTTCTGTGAAGACCCAGAAGGCTGCCTGTTTGTGTCTACCATTCTGCACAGTGCCAAATGTCTTAATGAAACAGACTTTCGCAACAGGAGGTCACACCAATGGAGAACCAAATGGTGGCATCGGCACAAGTAGCTAAACGAGGGTGGACGATTGGACTAAAGCTACTCACAATTAGCCTGGCCCTATTGATCGTTCCGTCCCTCGTCATCGGGTTCACGTCGTTTGCCACTGCCAAAAGCAACTTTTCATCTCAGTTGGACAACCACGATATGACGAGTGTGAAGGTGTTCAATCAGGATGTAAACACGTTCATCTCACAGCGTGAGCAAACCTTGACCTATCTCGCTAAGTTATTAAACAGCACCACCTTGGACGAGTCTTCCACACTCCCTGCATTAGAGGGTGCAGCCCAATCGTATGCTGACTTTCTTCACGTCTACGTGGGAACGAACACAGGCGCGTTCTACGTGAGTCCGGCCGCCAAGATGCCGGCTGGCTATGATCCCCGGAAACGCTCCTGGTACCAAGCGGCCATGACAAGCCCGACACCGATTGTCACGCCACCTTACGTCGACGCCATAACAAAACAGTTGACGGTGACCATTGCTGAACGCTTGGCCAACGGGCGTGGCGTTGTCGGTGCAGATATTTCCTTGAAGACGTTTGATCATCTTGTCAATCAAGTTCCACTTGGCAGCAGCGGTTATTTGGGGCTGATGGACGGA
This sequence comes from Alicyclobacillus tolerans, assembly GCF_001447355.1. GTDB lineage: Bacteria > Bacillota > Bacilli > Alicyclobacillales > Alicyclobacillaceae > Alicyclobacillus > Alicyclobacillus aegles. Next base: position 171,127 of record NZ_JXBW01000001.1, read on the forward strand.
CAATCAAACGTCATCGCGATGCACGGCCTGGCCCCAGGCTCAAGCCTCCATCTCGCGACGCTAAAGCAGATGTACCAACACGACAGTGGTATTTTTAGCGTGGCTGTAAAAGGTGCGAGTTACCGATTCACATATGTGACCAACGCAGCGACTGGTTGGAAAGTCATTGGCATTTTGCCAACGTCGTCCTACATGCGTGCCGTACATCCCATCTTGGTCATTACGCTGATTGTGCTTGGTATCTCACTCATCTTAGGTTTTCTCACGATTTGGTATTTGGTGCGGTCGATCACGCGACCTCTGCACGCACTGGTCGAGTTCGCAGAACGTGTGGGTCGCGGAGATTTAACTACAGATGTGGTCATCAAGACGCGGGATGAACTGGGTGTCCTAGGAGGCGCATGTAATCACATGCTACACTCCCTACGCGACATCATCCGCCGTGTCGAGATGAATGCGGAGCAAGTTGCAGCATCGTCCGAACAACTGACGGCAAGTGCAGAAGAAAATACCCGCGCAACTGAACAAATTACAAATGTGGTCGGCGAACTTGCGGCAAGCGTTACGGAACAATCGGAGCGTGCCAAGCGCGATCGCGAACGAGTGGATTCCCTGGCGAGTAACATTGAAGAGGTTGCGACCAGTGCCAGTGTCGTCGCCCAGGTGGCAGAAGCAACGGCTGCAGAAGCCGACCGCGGATCCAGCAGTGCGGAAAGCGCCGTGCATCAGATGGAAGTGCTGGGCCACTCGTTTACAGGATTATCGACGTCGATTCAGGAACTCACAGGCTACTCGGGACAAATTCACAGCATCATTGCGGTCATTCAATCGATCGCGACGCAAACCAATTTGCTTGCCTTGAATGCTGCAATTGAGGCGGCTCGAGCCGGTCAGAGCGGACGTGGATTTGCGGTCGTGGCGGAGGAAATTCGCAAATTGGCGGATCAGTCCTCATCGTCGGCCAATGAAATTCAAGAGTTGATTGAGTCGATGCAGGTGCGGATGGAAGAAGCCTCCGCCTCGATGGAAGCGAGCCAGCAAGATGTGCAGCATGGTATTGAAGCCGTGAATCATGCAGGTGAACTGTTTGCCAACATTCGAGCGGGTGTCGTCGCCCTGGCGGAAGAGATTCGCAGCGTCACGTCCGCATAACAGGCGATGGCGGCAAGTGCCAACTCTCTGCGAGAATTTATCGCACAAGTCGAATCCGCAACAGTGGAAACGTCGGCTGGGATGCAAACCGTCTCTGCATCGACCGAGGAACAGCTCGCATCCATGGAGGAGATTTCGGCTTCGGCCGCTTCCCTCGCGGAATTGGCGGAACAGATGCAAGCCGCCTTACAACAATTCTCGCTTCGCTAGTCATGCCATTTGTGCACCGAGCCAGCCGACATGCCCGGCTGGCTCGTTTGTATTTACGGAAGGATATTCCCCGCCGCGCGATAAATCTCGTACCACTCTTCGCGGGTAAGCCGAATCTCGCTCGCTTTGCACGAGTCGCGCAGGCGGCCAACATTCATGGTACCGATGACTGGTTGCATATTTGCAGGGTGTCGCAATAACCATGCGATGGCAATGGTTGTATTCGATACATCGTAACGATCCGCAATTTCGTCTATTTTCTGATTGAGCTCCTTGAATTTGTCGTTGTTCAGAAAGACACCTTCAAAAAATCCATATTGGAACGGCGACCAAGGTTGAATGGTGATGTCGTGTAAACGGCAGTAGTCGAGCACACTACCGTCGCGATCGATGGCCGATTCGTTTTCCATATTCACATTGATACCGTTCGAAATCATGGTCGCGTTGGTAATGCTCAGTTGAAGCTGATTGGCCACGAGCGGTTGACGAACATAACGCTTGAGCAACTCGATTTGCATCGGTTTTTGATTCGATACACCAAAGTGGCGTACCTTTCCGGACGATTCGAGAATGTCGAACGCCTCTGCGACTTCCTCCGGCTCGACCAGTGCGTCCGGCCTATGTAAAAGTAACACGTCTAGGTAGTCCGTTTTCAACCGCCGCAAGCTGCCGTCAACGGCCTCTAAAATGTGTTCTTTGGAGAAGTCAAACATACCTTTGCGAATGCCACATTTGGACTGTAAGATAACGCTTTCACGAACATCGTCAGTCATGTGCACGGCTTCCGCAAAAATGGATTCGCACTCACCGCCTCCGTAAATGTCAGCGTGATCGAAAAAGTTTGCACCCTCTTCTAATGCGGCCTGCACAAACTTTTCAGCCTCCAACTTGCTCAGCGAATGAATTCGCATACACCCAACGGCGACGACAGGCACTTCAAGCGCGCTGGTACCCAGTTTGATGGTTCTCACGGACTCTCCTCCTCATATCAACACAGCCTCTGCAAAGAAAGCGCACGAATTGCGCTAGGATGACGGCTTCTAATCCATTGTGACACAGATCCCAAAGCTGCTCAACCAGGCGCTTCCCGTTTCTCATTTTCGACTTGACAGGATACAATGGAGCGTGTGAACGTTCGGAAGTTTGGAAGGAGCAACGGACATGAGCGACATACAATATGTGATCAGCGTGATCGTCTATGAAGATGGACACTGCGACGTCATGTGGGACTCGTCGGTACCGATGGAGCACTGTTATGAGGCTTTAAAGCAAGTCACCGACGACATGGCGGGATCGATCGCCCCAAAACCGCCTACGCCGCCAAAGCAATCCCCGAAAATCACACGCCTGAAATAACAAGAGCGGACGCCGAGCTGCTGCTGACGTAATTAGCACGGGCACGGCGTTCGTTTATGGAGAGGCGATACAGACCCGATTTCTCCCTCGCTTTTTGGCCGTGTAGAGTGCGTCGTCGGCAAGTTGTAAAAACGCGGATGTGTCGACTGTGGATTCCGGTAGGCACGCCACGCCAAGCGAAACCGTGATGTGAATCGACTCCCCATTGGGAAGCAGGAAGTCTCTGCGTTCAACAGTAGCGCGAATGCGTTCAGCCATCTCTTGCGCCGCAATCAGGGTGCAACCAGGCATAAGCACGGTGAACTCTTCCCCGCCATTTCGCGAAACAACATCGCGCGAGCCCGTACACGTTTGCAATACCGTCGCAAGTTGTTGCAGGACAGCATCCCCAGCAGGATGGCCGTATGTGTCATTCACGTTTTTAAAATGGTCAATGTCAATCGCAAGGATGGACAAGGACTCCGTGCTAGTGGCCGCTCGCGCCGCAAGTTCGTTAATGACCAAATCAAAGTGACGAGTATTGTTAAGCCCGGTCAGGAAATCGACGGATGACATTTGCTCTAGTTCATGTTGGCGCCCGAAATGAGCGAATAGCTGCGTCACCAACCAAGCACTTCCGTACCCTGCGACCAACGAAACGATCCCATACGTGAGAAGAACCCATTCGAATCGCGCATTGGTGGGCATTAACCAGACGACCAAAGCCGAAATCTGCGCAAGTGCATACACATTGACAACAAGCACCCGGATAGCCAGTCTGCGTTTGATACGTGCCAGTATGGGTGCAATGGCACTAACCAACAACATATTGAGTGCGGCGAGGAGTGACGTCTGATTCACGCCAAAGATGGCGACGCGCCCTATCCCTTCCACCAATCCTGCCACCACAGACGCCGAGGGTCCTAGGAACAAAGCACAAGTCACCACAGGCAAATGTCGTAGATCCAAAATCAGCTTAGAATTCGGAACCGGTAGGGCGTACAGCATGAGCAGAATTCCCATGACTCCAGCAGCCAGACCTGTGAGAAGGCGATCCAACGTGGTGGGCAAGCGGCGAGCACGTAGCCGACTATACGGCAAAAAGACAATTACAATCAATGTAAATACGATACATGCGTTACTAAAAAATGTACCGACCATACCGTCTCTCCAAACGCGAACAATGTGAACTGAGGCAGATCATATTCGACACTTTTCGACTGAAGCCCTGCCAAGATGGGAGATGCGTCTACTAACCGGGCTGTACCTGGTACTAAGGCCAATACCACCACTTTGGGGTTAATAAAGCCTGCCGCCATGGGTAAGAAGTTTGCGTTTCTTGCTGGTCCGTGATCACGGAGCGATGCTGCAAAAGAAGGTTCGAGCCGATGTCAATGCGATTGTCAGACAAAAAAATGACCTTCATGAAGTGCCTATTCACACTCATCAGGCCATCGAAGCCCGCTATTGATAACAAGGTTTCGCCACTTTAGTAGAACTCTGCTTTACCCAATCACCAAACTCCAAAAGGCCGCGACATACGATGTTTTTTGAGGGCCAAAATATGCTTCTGTACACGAAGGTTTGCACGACGTTTTTGAAATAGCAGAACGCGGCTCCGAAAATCCTTCGGTAGCCGCGTTCTGATGAGTTTTCACTTGGAGGCGCCAGCCGGATTCGAACCGGCGGTAAAGGTTTTGCAGACCTCTGCCTTACCACTTGGCTATGGCGCCAAAATCGCCATCAGTCGTCCTCGGTTCTCGCCCGCAGTCGGGCTGATGGCGTTTGCCCTGGAGCGGAAGACGGGATTCGAACCCGCGACCCTCGCCTTGGCAAGGCGATGCTCTACCCCTGAGCCACTTCCGCATATTCGGTTGCTGGTGGCTCGGGACGGAATCGAACCGCCGACAAGAGGATTTTCAGTCCTCTGCTCTACCGACTGAGCTACCGAGCCGCAAACAGCTATGTAATTCTACAAAACTGTTCAATCTGTGTCAAGTTAGACACAACAAGCTTGGTGGAGCCGATGGGATTCGAACCCACAACCCCTACGCTGCCAGCGTAGTGCTCTCCCATTGAGCTACGGCCCCTGACGAACGCTATTTATTATACATGAACTCTGCCTATTGCGCAACTGTCACATCGATCAACTAAAGCTCCAACCACTAAACATAATTTCCAATTTACTGGGCAACCTAAAATTAGTTCGTCCACAAAGGAGTGTATGGCTTCCATGAAACACTGGATTACAGCGATTTCAACACTTTGCACGCTTGCGTGTGCATATCCGTCCGCATTCGCGGCACAAACGTCCGGGTCTGGCGTTTTGACAACTCCTCAGCAAACAGAGTCGGCAGTACCTTCGTCGAGTCCCAGCCACCAGTTTGAGGTAAAATCGAGCGTACAAGTCTCGCGCGAAACGCTACGCGAAGCATACCAGGCAAGCCATGATGCATACACGAAGAAGCTTCAAAAATACGCAAAGTGTTCAGAGTCCGACGCACGCAAGGCCGTTCTCGGTGAACATCCAGGCGCAAAAATTGAGGAGATTCAGTTGCGCAACATCCGCACCAATCTCGTGTACATGGCAATCGCACGGGATGATGAAGACAAATATCTTGTCATCGTCGACGCTGGCAACGCAAATATCCTGATGGATCGCCGTATTCCGACACACCATGAACGCGTGTTTGCAAACGGCCCCGACGGTGGCAAGGCCGAATAATCGCCAGCAATCGACTCCGCGAGAACGCGAAAAAGGCGCCGGTTTTCGTCCGGCGCCCTCCACGTGGATCTCGTCCGATTAAAACGCGCGCACTTTTACGTCTTGAACTTGAATTGGACCGACACCGCGTGGCACTTCTATAGACTCCAAGCGCTGCGCGCCGAGATGCTTCGTAATTAAATCGCATGCCACATTCGGATCAATTCGATCACCGCAGGCATACACATCAATGCTTGCATACCCGTGCTCAGGAAAACTGTGAATCGTCAGGTGTGACTCCGAAATGATGACCACACCGCTCACACCCTGCGGAGCGAACTTGTGAAACGCCACTTCGCGAACCTCGGCGCCCGCCTCCAAGGCCGCATTTACCATAGCTCGTTCGATTCCATGGACATCGTTCAACTTTTCCGGGTTGCAGCCCCACAGTTCTGCAATCACGTGACGTCCCATCGTATCCATGACAAAAATCCCCCTTTAAGCCAAATCGGCCATGCCGTTGCAAAGGCATGTGGAATCGTCCCTACACCACGGGGGAAAGTTAGTCCGTCGAGGTCCTAACCCTTTAAGTGTAAGTCCAAATCCGTCTTTTCATTACGCAGTCCAACTTGACGCAGTCCAACTTGCAAACATTACGATGTGTAGTATACGTTGTGGACCTGCAATTTGCAATAAGGAATTATGTGGGCTCATAACCCAAACGGCAACGGCGTCACCAACGCATAGATCAAACTTACTGCCGTGGCAATACAGCAAACCACGGAAACCCCAATCCAAAAGCGCCGGTTGCGCACGTATCGTACAAATATCAGGGTGAGCAAAGCACCCGAAATCATGCCCCCCAAATGCGCGATCCAGCCAATGGTCCCTAAGTTTGAGATGTCGATCACGACGTTCACCGCAAGTACAATGAGGAGTTGATTGCGCACGAATGGCGGGAACTGACCCATCAACGCCAGAGCCAGCATGGCACCAAAAAGTCCAAAAATAGCGCCCGACGCCCCTCCTGACACCGCATTCGGAAGGAACGGCATACTTAGTAGATTGCCAATTGCTCCGGAAATAACGTAGAGGACAATGAAGAACGGTGTCGTCAACAGTCGTTCAACGATAAAAAGCGTCCATAGGGATATCATGTTGACCAAGATATGTAGAGGGCTAACATGGACAAACATTGCGGACAAGATCCGGAACCACTGCCCTTGCTGTACAAGCGGTGGGAGCATTGCACCTGCCCGCAATAGTCCTGTCGCAGATCTGCCAGTTGCCGATTCGACCAGTACGTACCAAGCGACGTTTAGTACGAGGAAGGTCCAACCCGCCGGGACTGGATCTCCACCCGCCAACCGAAACTGCATTCGAAAGCGCCTCATTCGCGCAACCACTCCGTTCGATTTTCCAACGGCACAATCTTGCCTGTTCGTACCGCATCCTCTTCCAACACGGTGTATCCACGCTCATATGCCGCAATCATGCGATCTCGCGAGTACAACGGCAACACTTGCTCACGAAACACCTGCACGTAATGATCCCTTAGTACATCGTCATGAAATAGCCGATGTACGGCGCTTGCCAGTGCCTGCACATCGCCAACAGGGACCATTTCACCTGCCTCGCCGTTCAGCAGCATGCGACGCAGGGCCGGAATATCCGATCCAACATTCGCAGCGCCGTAAAATCCAGCCTCCAAAACGGACGTCGGAGCACCTTCACTCTTCGAGGGCAAGACATGTACATCGAGAGCCCCGTAAAATTCATCGATGGATGCGAGAAACCCCAAAAAGTGGACGCGATCTCGAACGCCAAGCCGGTCCGCCAGAGCCTCAAGCGTAGCTCGTTCTCTTCCATCACCAGCAATGCAAAGATGCACATATGGGTCTGGTATCTTCGCTACGGATTGGATCAAGACGTCTATATTTTTCACCGGATCGAGGCGCGCTGCCACGCCCATAAACCGTGTCGACGTCGGTAACCTGAGTTGCTTGTGCCAAAAAGCTCGATATTCATGGCGCGATCGCGCAGGCGGCGCAAGAAAAATAGCATTTGGAACTTCTAGGATGGTCTTGCAGGGCAGGATATCGCCGAGCGTCGGTTGTACGACAAATAAGCCCGACGCCTGGCGAAGATGCCATAGATGCAACTTTGGAAATAAAAACGACTTGAGCGGATGCCCTAGAAAATCGTATAGCGGGTTGCTATGAATCGTGGCTGTCCAGGGTATTTGTTGACGCTTTGCGGCATACGCTGCAAGTATGTTCATGCGAGGTCCATGTGAATGCAATAACCACGCTCGCTCCTGACGGATGATCCGAGCGAGCGCATCGATGACCGATCGAAATCCACCCGTGATCTTGGTCAAGGAACCTCCAGTGCGTTCCACTACAGACGCTAGCGGCCCATCCCCCAAGCTGACAAATCGATATTGGTATTGCGTGCGGGCTTCAGCAAGGCCCTCGGCCCACGTGCGCAGGTGGGACGCCGCGCCCCCCACCTCGTTTCCAGCAAAAAAGACTATGACAGTGCGCAATCCATTTCCCCCGCAGCCACTTACGACGGACGATGTCCCTGCTTCGTATGTGTGTGAATATAGCGATCAAGATCTTCGTCATCAAACCAAAATGATCCTCGGTATAAAAACAAAAAGTCTATCGATGTATGCACTCGATCCGCTGTGAACGCCAGCATGTGATTGCGGCGGGCGGTCGGATCCGGCCAGACTTCTTGAAATCGACGATTCATACGATTGAATTGTTCTTTGCTCATGCACGGAATCATGCATACAAACGCTTCGTTCGGCAGTTCCAGAATATCATAATTCCTGCCATCGTATTCGATATTGAATCCCAGGCGCATGACAACCATCCTTATCGCGCAACACGAAATCTGAGATTGAACGGTGGCAAAGAACCACTGATTTCAGTATAGCGGACGACGGATCGCCAAACAAACGAAGGTAGCGCCTATTCGTAACGCAACGCCTCGATGGGATTCAAGCGAGCCGCCTTGTTTGCCGGATAAAGTCCACAAACGACACCAATCACAGCCGAAAACAAAAAGCTTAATACCGCAATCGGCCATGGAACTGATGCAGGAATTCCTGTTGCCATACGAATGCCAAGCCCGATTAAACTTCCGATTACGACGCCTGCCAGGCCGCCGATCGCCGTGATCGTCGCCGATTCGACGAGAAACTGGAACAAAATCGCGGTCCTTGTGGCACCCAGCGAAATGCGAATACCAATTTCCTGGGTCCGCTCCGTCACAGAGACCAACATGATGTTCATGACACCGACGCCGCCCACCAAGAGTGCGATACCCGCAATGGCGCCAATCACCAAGGTCAATATCGTCGTCACCTTGGACAACAGGGCCCCAACACTTGAGGCGAGTCCCGATGAATCCGCAAAGGCAGTTGCATCGCCTGCGTGAATATTGAGGGCTGTAACGATACGCTGTGCAAGATTTTGCAAGTTGGTGCCTGGCGCCGCCTGCACATCCATCTCGCTGATGCTCCAATTCGGGAACAAGTCCTGACAAGTCGTTGCAGGCATGTACAGCGCGTCACTGCCCATAAATAACGAGAACAAACTTGCCTGCTGAGAGACTGCAACCCCAATCACTTGAAGTGGCACACCGGACACAGTAACCAGACCACCGATGGGATTGCCGCTGCCAAACAGTTTATTTGCAAGCGACTGACTTAGAACTGCGACATCGCGATGGCCAATCACATCCGCTTGGCTGAACATGTGGCCGCGCGTGATCTGCAATCGCGTCAATTCATTCAAGTTCGCTGGCCCCGCCTCAATCGACGCATTGTCGGAGCGATTGCCGGAACCGACCACAGCCGTGCCATACAAGGTGTAGTTGACCTGTTGCACACCAGAGAACGAGGCTGCAATGGCCAAGTCAGACTCGTCGATGGCCAGCACTTGCCCAGGCTGTGGCAACCCCGGCGCAACCAACTCGCGCGGGACAATCTGAATGGTGTTCTGCGCACTACCACTTGCAATCGCACCTAATACGGCTGCCTTGCCACCGTTGCCGATGGCGACGATGGCAATAATCGACGCGACGCCAATTAAGATGCCAAGCATCGTCAGAAAGGAGCGCAGCTTGTTTGTGCGCAAAGAAATCAACGCCATGCTGACCATTTCCCAGGCGTTCACCCTCTGCGCACCTCCTCGCGCTGAATATGGCCATCCACTATGTAAATCGTTCGATCCGCCGCGGCGGCAACGGTCGGGTCATGCGTGATCACCACAATTGTGCGTCCCGCACTATGTAACTCGCGCAACAATTCGATAATTTCAAGACCCGTGCGCTGATCTAATGCACCGGTCGGTTCATCCGCCAAGATCAATGCCGGATCGTTGGCCAGGGCGCGGGCGATGGCTACGCGTTGCTTCTGCCCACCCGAGAGAGCCGTCGGCAGATGCTGCGCGCGGTCCGCCATACCGACGCGCGCCAACAACTCGAGCGCGCGCGAACGCCGCTGTGCACGGCTTACACCCGCATAGAGCAGCGGTAACTCGACGTTGCGCACGGCTGTGATGCGCGGAAGCAGATGAAAGTTCTGAAATACAAAACCAATGGTGCGGTTGCGTAAGACGGCGAGATCGCGCGCGGAGAGGCCTCCAACAGACGTACCGCGCAGCCGGTATTCGCCCGCTGACGGCGTATCCAAACAGCCGATGATATGCATCAACGTCGATTTACCGCTCCCTGATGGACCCATGATCGAGACAAACTCCCCTTCTTCGATCCGAAGATCGATGCCATGGAGAACCATTAACAGCTCGTCACCGACCTTGTACGCCTTGCGCACGCCATTAAGTTCGATCACGTCGGTTTCACAACCTCTCCATTCGTCAGCGTATCAGGTGGATTCACGACCACGGTTTGGCCAGGGCGAAGCCCGGAGATGACCTGAACAGCCGTGTCGCTCGTCATACCAAGCTTGACCGGAACCAACGACACGCGGTTGCCCCGCAACACATATACCGCATAGCTCGTGCCTTCTTGAACGAGTGCACCATAAGGTACGGTTGGGACCTTGTCAGGCGTGACGCTGCTGATTCGACAATTGACCTGGTATCCGTAGGGAACGGGTAGGGTTCCCTGTGGTGCGACAAGCACTTGTACCTGCGGTGTCCCGCTCGCGGAGACGCTGGCAAACGGAGCGACCTGTTTCACAACACCTCGAAACACCTGATTTGGAAAGGCGTCGGTCGTCATACTCACCGCCATTCCGGTTTGAATTTGCGCAGCATCCACTTCCGACAGTTCCAAGACCACCTGTTTGCTTGGGCTAACCACTTCCACGACCGGCGTTTGATTGCCTTCGGCATCTAATCCGTTCGCGCTGGCGATAAGCACAATTCCAGTCACACTCGCCGTAATGGTCAGCTGGTTCAACTGTGCTTTCGCCTCTGCCAATTGATTTTGGGCTTGTACCAAAGTCGACTGGGCTGCATCGACCTGTGGCAACCATAGACCTTTTAAGGCAGCGGGTGCCTGCTGATACTGAGTAAGTACACGTTGATAGGCCAACTGCGCCTGTGTCACAGCCGTCTGTGCCTGGTTGACAGCGAGCGTGGCTGCGCTCGTATTCAACTGTAATAAAGGTTGTCCCACATGCACGTGCTGACCGACCGCTACGTACAGGTGGGCGACAGGTTGTGGCAGACTCGTTGCATCGACGATTTGTCGGTTGACCGGTCGGACGTCCCCGGTACTAATGGTCACTCGCTGCATATGTTGAAGTTGTACGCTTGCCGTTTGAACTTGCACAAGGGCGTGCCGCGATCGCCAAAAGACAGCGGATACAAGGCCAGCAATGACGATCACGCAGAGAATTACCATGAAGACCAGTTTGCGCCTTTTGCTATAACCTTCGCGCACCACCCGACCCCTCCCACGATTCATCACCATCTAACATACCATAGCAACGCCCGTTTACTCACTGCATAATTGGCCATCTGGCGCGTACACATGGGACATACCCAGTGTGTGAAGACGAGGGATGGGAGCATGACCAATAGTAAAATGGTATGCCGATTGATTGGCTGGACATGTACCACATTAGGGGCACTTGGTATCGCATACGGGCAGCTCGGGTCTTACCTGCGCTTTTCGGACTTAGAATCCTATACCTACCTAGTGTTTGGGTTGATTTCGATATGGGCAGCCAGGCGGCGACAACGCACGACCGTAGCCGTGTTGTTTGCGGTCGGAATGGCGTGTTTTCTTTGGGCCGCACTCGGACTGGCTGCCCCGGCAAACGAATGGGCTCGCTACTTCGGCGAGCAACAGCCGCTTGATGTATTGATTCGGGAGATGATTGCACTATGGGGTGGCGGTACCGCGATTCGTGAAATTCTGGATTGGCGGCGACAACAAACATCTTCCGCTTCTTAAACCGCACCGCCTGGACATACTACCCTGTGAACGTTCAGTCCACAGGAGGGATATTGCATGAAGCTGCAACAGATTATGACGACCGACGTTACCTGCTGCTGTGGAACCGACTCGATTCAGAAAGCGGCACAGGCAATGAAGAATCAAAACTGTGGTTCGATCCCGGTTTGTGACAACAAACGCGTGATCGGCATGATTACGGACCGCGACATCGTGTTAAAAGCAGTTGCGCGTGGCAAAATCGACACCCGTGTCGAGGATTGCATGACGAATACGGTTGTAACAGCAACACCTGACATGGATGCCCATGAGGCAGCTGATCTAATGGCTCAACATCAGATTCGCCGCCTGCCAATCGTCAATGCGCAAGGCGAGTTATGTGGTATTGTTTCCATCGGCGACTTGGCTACGGTGGACATTCACATCAACGAGGCAGGCGATGCCCTCAGCAAAATCTCGGCTCGAACAGAAACACAAAATAGCGTTTTACATTGACAAAAATAGACGTTTGTTTTTTGGGGCTGGGGGATCTCAGCCCCTCCTTGGCATAATCAGCACAAAAAAATACACAGAAGGGCTGTCCGAAAACGGTACAGCCCTTCTGTGTATGATTACTCGACTTCAGTGGAGCCCTCAGCCAGTTTTTGCTGAGCATACGCAACCAGCTTACGGGTAATGCTACCACCGATGGAACCGTTCTCGAACGACGAGACAAATCCCCAATAGCCGTCAGCAGGCGGCGTGATGCCGAGTTCTCCAGCAATTTCGTACTTGAGATCCTGCAACGCCTTGGAAGCTTGCGAAAGCAATAACCGATTGTTGTTGGCCATGCCCCATCCCTCCTTGAACACATTGTTCCCGAACGGGATGCCGTCACGCCAAGACAATCAAGGATCATGTGGCAATTCGTAGAGCTTAGCGCTCTGCGATGGGAACGTACTTGCGGCCGACCTTGCCAACATACTCGGCACGCGGACGAATCAAGCGATTGTTGCGGTACTGTTCCAGAACATGAGCCGTCCATCCGGAAATCCGGCTGCACGCGAAAATGGGCGTGTACAAGTGGGTTGGAATGCCCATCGAGTAATACGTGGACGCGGAATAAAAGTCGACGTTTGCGTTAAGCCCCTTCTTTTCCTTCACAAACTGCTCGATGATTTGGGACATCTCAAACCACTTCGTCTCGCCAGCCAGTTCGCCAGCCTGTTTGCTCAATTGGCGCAAGTGAGTAGCACGTGGATCTTCTGTGCGATAGACGCGATGGCCGAAGCCCATGATTTTCTTTTTGTTGGCAAGAGCCTCTTCAATCCAGGACAACGCCTGATCCTTTTCGCCAATTTCCAGGAGCATCCGCATGACCTGTTCATTTGCCCCACCGTGCAATGGGCCTTTGAGTGTGCCAATCGCCGACGTGATTGCCGAGTACATATCAGACAAAGTGCCTGCCGTGACACGAGCCGAGAACGTGGACGCGTTCAATTCGTGATCGGCATGCAAAATCAAAGCTGTATTGAACGCCTTTTCCTCAAATGCAGTCGGACGTTCACCACGCAACTGATGGAAAAAGCTTGCTGCTGCGCTGAGTTCGGGAATGGGAGCAACTGGCTCAAGCCCCTGACGAATGCGCTCAAAAGAAGTGACAATGGTGGGGATTTTTGCGACCAGCCGAGCCGCTTTGCGAAGGTTGGCTTCTATACTCTCATCGCCGTCATCGGGATCGTACAAACCGAGATGGGAAACGGCTGTGCGAAGAACTGCCATCGCGTTCGCGTCTTTCGGGAGTCGTTTCAACATCTCCAAAACTGGCTCTGGCAAGCTGCGCTCGCTGGCCAATTTCTCAGTGAACGCTTTCAGTTCCGTCTTGGACGGGAGTTCACCGTGCCATAGTAGGTAGACGACTTCCTCAAAGGTGGCTCCACCATTGACGAGATCGTGAATATCATATCCTTGAAATATCAAGCGCCCTTCTTTTCCATCTAGAAAACAAATTTCCGATGTATTGGCTACTACATCTTCCAACCCGGCTTTAAAACCTGTATCCGCTGCCATAAAAGCAGAACCTCCTCTTCCCTGTTGCCGAAGGCTCGCATGGGCGAGCCATCGACAAAATGCCGCTTGCTGTACTCGGCCATTATACTACAATCACAGCCAGCCTCAAAAAGTGTAAACTCTGACCAGCAGCGGTAGATGCCTTGGTTTAAACCAGCGCCATGACACCCGCGACGATGAGCAGTACCGCGCCAGACAGTTTGTCTGGCGAAAGTGACACTCGCCTGCCGAGATGTCGTCCCACTTCAAGGCCTAAGAGTGTGAGACAGAGACTGATCACACCAAAAATCACAGCCGCAATACCGAGTGGTGCATTGAACATCCCGATGCCAAAGCCAACAGTGAGGTTGTCCAATGAAAGCGCGATCGCCAGAAATAAGATTTTCATTCCTCGCGCTTTCGCCGCCCGCTCCGCCTCGTCATCGCCGCCCTCGCGCCGTAGCAAGCTATAGACGCCCATGACGACCAAAACTGCGATGCCGACCAGCTTCGCCCGGCGGCCGATGTCGCCTGCCACCGACTCGCCAATGACCATGCCAATAACCGGCATAATCGCCTCAAACACCGCAAAAATCAGCGCCGTCCGCCATTGTTGGGCCCGCGTCAACTGTGAAGTACCAAGGCCAACTGAGGCAAGCGCATTGTTCGATCCCATCGCAAGCCCGAAAAGAATCAGTTGCCAAATCAGTGTGATCCATCCCCCATCCTGGTTCGCCAGATCGATCCGGTCGCCACATGAAAAAAGCGCAACGCATCGCCTACAAAGGACTGTGTACCGACACAAAGAACGAGATCGTTTGCGGCCGCAGATGTCACTGCGTCTGCAATCGCGCGTTCGACCTCGGGGACGGATTTCGCGGCGATGCCGTGATTGGCGGCAAGCTGAGCGAGGTCGCGACTGTATTGCAAATGCGGATTGCTCGCCGTCGTAAAGATGAACTCGTCGACAACCGACGCGAGCGTTCCCACAACACCTTCCGCATCTTTATCATCGGGCAAGGATAAGACTGCACACACCCGCCCTGTTTGCCCTGCCTGGCGACGTTCGACGAACCTGCGCACAAACGCCGCGTTCACGGCATGAATCGCGCCATCCACGACGACGGTCGGCGATTCCTGCACGATATGCAAACGCCCCGGAAGAATTAAATCGCTGAGATCGACAGCAATAGGCATATGGGTATGTCGATCACCTTGATGACTCGCTCGATGTGAAATGGCTTTGGCCGCCGCAACAAGTGAGAGACCGACGTTGTCCGGGTAGGATAGCAAACGCTCGTCAATTCGAGCCGAGTGCACATGGCCTTGATACGACGCCCGAACTAGATATGTACCCGAATGTTCGGCAGGCATCACATCTACCTGAAACGTATCATTCATGTACGCAAAATCCCCAACGCGCCCAATGTAAGGCCGCATCACCGCCATTGCGCGGGGCGCTTGCTGACTGCTCACCGCCCATGACACATCTTCTGTAAGAATGCCCATTTTCGCGATCACGACGTCTTCCCATGTCGGCCCCAGTCGATCCAAATGTTCTGGAAAGATAGGCGTGATCACAACCCCTTGATGGACAATTCGATTGACATCGTCGTGGCGTGCACCGCGCCCAAGTTCGAACAGATTAAAGTCGGTTTGTTGCTCCTTAAACCAAAGAGCTGCCATGGCGGCGACGATACCAACAGGCCCTATGTATTGATCCGGCGGAACCGGAAGCCTATCGACCACATGCCGTACCCTGTCCGCCATACGGACGAAGTCCGGCTCCGGAATCATCTCACCATTTACGCGGATTCGTTCCAGAAAGTCAACCAGGTGGGGACTCGTAAAAAGCCCAACTCGATATCCTAAACGCTCCAGTATCGCAGCCGTAAGAATGGCATGTGATCCCTTTCCTTTACTTCCGGTCACCGCAATATTGTATCCGTATCGGTCCGGCCGGCCTAACGCATCCAAGATCCGGCCTGTCCATTCCGGATGCCGAACATCGCGATCCAAGCCAATGTGCCTTTCCTTTGGAAGGCGGCCATACGACGCAAACACAAAACGAATTGCATTTGTCACCTGTGCTGCCCATGACGACGCCAAGACAATGCCCCTCTCTCTTGTCGCTAGTGTATCACGGGGATCTACACGCGAAAATACCACCCTCGTCTCGCGAAGGTGGTATTCCGTCTCGGCCCTGCTCGCCGGTTTCTCAGTACACAAATTGATACGCCTTGCGGTTCGCTTCATACGCACGAATGTCGGCCTCATACTGCAGCGTCAGACCGATGTCGTCCAAACCGTTCAACAACATGTAGCGCTTGTGTGCATCCACTTCGAACACAATTCTGTGCCCACAGTCCGTTTCAATGACCTGCGCTTCCAGATCAACTGTCGCCCGTTCCCACTGTCCTTTGGCATGCGTCTCCGCCAATTCCTTGCGGACGTCAGTGGGAATGACAATCGGCAAAACCCCGTTTTTAAAGCAGTTGTTAAAAAAGATATCCGCAAACGACGGTGCAATCACGACACGAAACCCATAGTCGGCGAGTGCCCAAACGGCATGCTCACGTGATGAACCACAGCCAAAGTTCTCATCAGCTAACAAGATGGTGGCTCCTTGGGCACGAGCTGTGTTCAACTCGAAGTTCGCGTTCGGCGTTCCATCCGCTTGATAACGCCAGTCATAAAACAAAAATTCGCCAAAACCATCGCGTTCGATCCGCTTTAAAAACTGCTTAGGAATGATTTGATCTGTATCGACGTTCAGTCGATTCATACAAACCACTTTACCTTCGTGCTTAACCAAAGGCTCCATCAGGCCGTAACCCCTTCCGATTGAAACGTGCGCACATCGACGAAATGACCAGCAATCGCAGCGGCGGCAGCCATGGCGGGACTAACCAAATGCGTTCTCGCTCCTCGCCCTTGTCGGCCTTCAAAGTTGCGGTTTGACGTGGAGGCAGAACGCTCGCCAGCCGGGATGATGTCCGGATTCATGCCAAGGCACATGCTACAGCCCGGTTCGCGCCACTCAAAACCTGCAGCCAGAAAGATTTCATGCAACCCTTCTTCCTCCGCCTGCTGCTTGACTTGCTTGGACCCCGGTACGACCATCGCGTGCACGCCTTCGGCAACGTTGCGTCCTTTGACAATCGCAGCAGCGAGCCGCAAATCTTCGATCCGCGCGTTCGTACAAGAACCGATGAAAACATGCTGAATCGGTATCTCGGAAATTTTCGTACCAGGCTCCAACCCCATATATTCGAGAGCTTGTCGAATAGCCCGCGCTTCTGTCTCGGTCGCCGCGTCAGCAGGATCCGGAACCACGCCGTTCACACTACCGCCCATACCAGGATTCGTGCCCCACGTCACTTGCGGCTCAAGCGAATCGACGTCGAACTCGATATCGACATCAAATTGTGCGTCCGCGTCCGACACCAGCGACTTCCATTCGCTGACCGCAGCTTCCCAAGCCTCGCCACGTGGGGCATGCTGCCGGCCTTTGACGTACGCAATGGTCGTTTCATCAGGTGCCATCATGCCCGCACGTGCACCAAACTCAATCGACATATTGCAAATGGTCATCCGCTGCTCCATGGACAACTGGGGAATCAGCGTTCCAGCGTACTCAACGACATATCCGGTCCCAAAGTTGACGCCATTTTTGGCGATGAGCCCAAGAATGACGTCTTTTGCGGTGATTCCCGGTTGAAGCGAACCGTTCAGGCGAATCCGCATCGTTTTCGGCCTATTTTGCCATAGACATTGCGTCGCAAGAACATGTTCCACCTCGCTCGTACCAATGCCGAAGGCCAATGCGCCAAACGCACCATGCGTCGACGTATGACTATCCCCACATACAATGGTCTTACCGGGCAAGGTCAATCCCAGCTCCGGACCGATGACATGTACAATACCCTGAAAGGGGCTGTCGAGGCCGGCGAGCGAAACGTTAAACTCACGGCAGTTCTCCATCAATGTCTCAATCTGCTTTTTTGCAATGGCATCGCGCACATCGGTTGGATTGACAGTCGGCACATTGTGATCCATCGTAGCGAACGTCTGTGCCGGTTGACGCACAGTGCGCTTTGCAAAGCGCAAACCTGCGAACGCCTGTGGCGATGTCACTTCATGCACAAGATGCAGGTCGATATAAAGAAGGGCCTGCCCGTCAGGAAGTTGTTTGACCACGTGTGCGTCCCATACTTTTTCAAATAGCGTTTTGCCCATCTTATGCCAACCTCCTTCGAACATCGGCGCACACCAATTCGCTTATTTCCTTAGTTCCGACAAACGCTTGGTTCGACCCTGCGAGATCGCGCGTGCGTACCCCTTGCTCAATGACAGCTAAGACCGCAGCTTCGATAGCATCGGCTGCTTGCGGATATCCTAGGGAGTGACGAAGCATCATCGCGACGGACAAAAATGTAGCCAATGGATTCGCGATACCCTGCCCTGCAATATCTGGGGCCGAACCGTGCACAGGTTCGTACAGGCCCGGGCCCTCGCCGCCGATGCTAGCAGATGGCAGCATGCCAATGGACCCTGTCAGAACCGCAGCCTCATCACTGAGAATGTCGCCAAACATATTTTCGGTGACGATCACGTCAAAACTGTTTGGCCGTGTTACCAGTTGCATCGCGGCATTATCGACAAGCACATGATCGACTGCCACATCGGGATATTCTGCACACAACTCGTTAACCACCTCGCGCCACATGCGGCTGGACTCGAGGACGTTAGCCTTGTCTACGGAGGTCAACTTCTTTCTGCGACCTTGGGCCAAGCTAAACGCCTGTCGCACGACGCGCTCGATCTCGCCGCGGGTGTAGTACAACGTATCGACGACCGCTTGGCCTCCTTCGACACGGGCCTTTGGCTGTCCAAAATAAAGGCCTCCCGTCAGTTCTCGAACGATGATCATATCCACGCCTTCCAGCAACTCGGACTTCAAAGGAGACGCCAGCATTAAACCGGGCCATGTGCGAATGGGCCGGAGATTTGCGAACACGTTCAACCGTTTCCGTATGCCAAGCAAACCTGCTTCAGGACGTACGTCGCCCGGTAAGTTATCCCACTTCGGGCCACCCACGGCGCCAAGTAATACGGCATCCGCACGTAAACACTTCGCAACCGTCTCCTCGGGCAACGGCGTGCCGGTTTCTTCGTAAGCGCAGCCGCCGATGAGCCCTTCGTCAAGTTCCCACTGTACCCCTAACGCAGCGGCAACATCGACAAGCAGTTGCCTCGCCTCGGCTGTCACTTCTCGGCCGATGCCGTCGCCAGGTAAAATAACAATTCGTTTCGTCATACTAAACACAGTCCTTATTTCCAAGATGAGATGACGTAAGAGTCAGACTAGAATTTCGCTCTACGAATTTCAAAGTGAAAATCAGGGAAGCCGGCCAACAGCTCCCCTGACAGTCCTCAAATTCGCGCCGCAGAAGCAGGAGCTGATGCGTCTTCTGCCTTTTTCGACTTGATAAACGGCATCATCGCACGCAACTCACGGCCAACCACTTCGATGGGATGCTCCTGTTCACGTCGATTGATGGCATTAAACATCGGACGATTCGCTTGATTTTCCAAAATCCACCCTTTGGCAAAGGTTCCGCTTTGGATATCTGCCAGGATTCGTTTCATTTCCGCCTTCGTCTCTGCGGTGACCACGCGCGGTCCAGAGGTGAAGTCCCCCCATTGCGCAGTGTCGGAAATTGAGTAACGCATATATTCGAGGCCACCCTCGTAAATGAGGTCGACGATCAATTTCATTTCATGCAGACATTCAAAATACGCAATCTCAGGTTGATATCCGGCTTCTACCAAAGTTTCGAAACCAGCTTTGATCAATGCCGAGAGACCGCCGCACAATACAGCCTGCTCGCCAAAAAGATCTGTCTCCGTCTCTTCTCGGAACGTTGTCGTAAGTACGCCTGCTCGACCAGCACCAATGCCACGAGCATATGCCAATGCCAATTCTTGTGCTTGCCCACTCGCATTTTGATGCACGGCAATCAACGCCGGAACGCCACCTCCGGCCTCGTATACGCGGCGAACCAGATGCCCTGGTCCCTTCGGAGCGACCATAAACACGTCCACATCTGCAGGAGGTTGGATCTGCGAAAAGTGGATGTTAAAACCGTGTGCAAACGCCAAAGCCTTCCCCGCGTGCAAATAAGGACGAATCTCCGACTCGTAAACGGCGACTTGCCGCTCGTCTGGCAAAAGAATCATGAGGACATCGGCTTCTTCAACCGCTTCGCCGACTGGCAAAACCGTAAACCCATCGGCCTCGGCACGCTGCCAGGACGCCCCTGGACGCAGCCCAACAATGACGTCAAAACCACTGTCGCGCAAATTTTGCGCATGAGCATGCCCTTGTGAGCCATAGCCAATGATGGCAATTCGTTTATGGGTCAATGCTTGAATGGAAATATCCGCGTCATAATACACTTTTGTCATGGTCGACACTCCTCATGTTGACTTTTGAATGGCCCTTCAGTGGATGAGACAGCGTGCCGACAGGCTCCCACAGCCCGTCGGCCGCCTTGTTAAATGGGAAGTACCTGGCTTTCATTAAGCCGTCTCAGTTCGCTCACAGCACTAGCTTCTCGAGGCAGCGCCGTCAATCCCGTTCGCGCCAGTTCGCGAATGCCATACGGGCGCAACAAACTGATCAATGCCTCAATTTTCTCCGCGTCGCCTGTGACTTGGACGGTTACCGTGTCCCTGCCAACGTCGACGATGCTCGCCCGGAACGGATCGATAAGCGACGTGATGGTAGCTCGTTGCGCAATCGGACTGTTGACCTGTATCAACGCTAACTCCCTCGACACCATCGGCGCCTCGGTTAAATCGGTTACCTTCAAAACATCAATCTGCTTATGCAACTGCTTCATGACCTGCTCGAGCGCCGCTTCGTCCATCTCGTTCATCACCAAGGTCATGCGGGAGACGTCAGGACTCTCCGTGATGCACACCGTGAGGCTCTGAATGTTGAATCCTTTGCGCATGAACAAGGCTGTGATGCGATTCAATACGCCCGGTTTGTTATGCACGAGTACAGATAGTACCGGTGTCATGGCTTCACCCCCACCATTTGATGAATTCCGGTGCCAGGTGCCACCATCGGGAACACGTTCTCTCGCGGCTCGACCACACATTCGAGAAACCCAGGTCCAGAAGCCGCTAAAAACGCTGCTAGAGCATCAGTTAAAGCGTCGTCCTCCTGCACGCGCGTGGCAGGGATGCGATACGCCTCGGCCAACTTGATAAAATCAGGTTGCCATTCGAGCAGCGATGCCGAGTATCGTTCGCCATGGAACAATTCCTGCCATTGGCGGACCATACCAAGTGCGCCATTGTTAACTATTACAACTTTAATTGGCAGTTCCATCTCGCCGATGACAGCCAATTCCTGCTGAGTCATCTGGAAGCCCGCATCGCCCAGAATAGCGACGACTTGTTGCTCTGGCTTGCCGAAATACGCACCAATTGCCGCGGGTAAACCAAACCCCATCGTGCCCAGGCCTCCAGACGTCACCCAGCGATCCGGTACTTCAAACGGGAAGAACTGCGCTGTCCACATCTGGTGTTGGCCTACATCTGTGATCACAACCGCGTTACCTGCGGTTAGCCGCGCAATTTCGGCGATCAGGCGCTGGGGTTTAATACCGGTACCTTCCTGCACATACCAGTAGGGAAACTGTTCCTTGGTCGCGAGCAATTCGTTCATCCATGCATCCGCGTGGGGCGACTCCACATCCGCAGCCAACATCATGAGCAACGCTTCTCGCACATCTCCGACGACGGGAATCTGCGTGCTGACGTTCTTGCCGATTTCCGCCGGATCGATATCGACGTGCGCGACCGTGGCATGGGGAGCAAAAAACTCGAGTTTGCCTGTCAAGCGGTCGTCAAAGCGAGCCCCCAAATTAATTAAAAAGTCTGTTTCATGTAACGCCTTGTTGGCCGCCGCACTGCCGTGCATGCCGCCCATTCCAAGAAAAAGTGGGTGGCTCGCCGGGAATCCGCCTAATCCCAGCAAAGTGTGGACAACAGGAAGTCGGTGCCGCTCGGCGAAAGCCACAAGTTCTGCACTCGCGCCCGCGTGCAAAATTCCTGCACCGGCAAGGATTACTGGCTTCTTGGCACGCGACAACCCAGACATCAACTTGCGAATTTGAAGCTGATGCGGGACGACCGTCGGCTGATAACCCGGTAGTTGCGGCGGATCGTCGTATGAGAACAGTGCAGTCTCCCCAGCTACATCCTTCGGAATATCGATTAAAACCGGCCCTTTTCGTCCTGAGTTCGCAATGTGAAACGCCTCTTTGAAGACTTTGGGGATTTCCGATGCATGCCGAATTTGATAGTTGTGTTTAGTGATGGGTGTGCTGATGCCGATGATGGATGTCTCCTGAAAAGCATCTGTACCAATCACCGTCTTCGCCACTTGTCCCGTGATCGCCACGATGGGGATACTGTCCATCATCGCGTCAGCCAGACCTGTGACGAGATTGGTTGCCCCAGGCCCTGAGGTCGCGATCACGACACCCGGCCGACCAGTTACGCGTGCGTATCCTTCCGCTGCATGAATGGCACCCTGCTCGTGCCGCGTCAGCACGTGGCGAATGCCACACTCGAACAACGCGTCGTAAAGAGGCAGAACGGCGCCACCCGGGTAGCCAAAAATGACGTCCACGCGCTCTCGTCGCAAGGCCTCTACGACCATGTCAGCCCCCTTCAACAACATCGCGCCATCCGTCCTGTGATTCGCCTCTCCCATCGGACGCTTCATTTCATCCGCAGGCTTTGACATACCTGGCATCGTTTTGCCTCCTCTCTTTGTATCGAAAAATAATAGTTGTCATCCTCTTCAGACTTTCAAAACTGCACCAGTGTTGGCGGAAGTGACAAGATGGGCATATCTCGCAAGATAGCCTGTCAGCCTTTCCTTCTCCGGTGGCTGATACGACTCCCTGCGCCGCTCCAACTCTTCATTCGAGACATTGAGCTGAATGGAGCGGTTGGCCAGATCGATGACAATCTCGTCGCCATCCTCTACCAAAGCAATGGGTCCTCCCACCCCTGCCTCTGGCGAAATGTGACCTACGCAAATCCCCCGCGTCGCGCCGGAAAACCGCCCGTCCGTAATGAGTGCCACGTCGCGGCCCAATCCACGTCCGACAATAGACGACGTAGGTGCGAGCATCTCAGGCATACCAGGTCCGCCTTTTGGCCCTTCGTAGCGAATGACCACCACGTGCCCGGGTTGTACGCGACCCTCATTGATTCCAGCCAAGGCTTCATCTTGCGAATTGAAGACAATAGCCTTCCCGACAAAACGAGTGATGTCTGGATCGACCGCACCTACTTTGAGGACCGCTCCGTCCGGTGCTAAATTTCCGTAGAAAATGGAGAGTCCGCCCTCTTTGCTGTACGGGTCGCTCGCCGGGTGAATGACCTTCTCGTCGACAATGTGTGCATTCTGTACCGATTCGTACAGCGTCTTCCCGGAAATGGTCAGACGATCTCGATGCACCGCATCGGTGTGTTCACACAGTTCGCGGATGATCGCCGATACACCACCAGCTCGATGGACGTCCTGCATA
Organism: Alicyclobacillus tolerans; assembly: GCF_001447355.1. GTDB lineage: Bacteria > Bacillota > Bacilli > Alicyclobacillales > Alicyclobacillaceae > Alicyclobacillus > Alicyclobacillus aegles. The sequence continues at coordinate 194,620 of NZ_JXBW01000001.1, forward strand.
CTGTACTCCGAGGCTGGGCTAATTTTCGCAAGGTATGGCACGCGCTTTGCAATTTCATTGATGTCGGCAAGGGAATAGTCGATCCCTGCCTCGTGTGCAATCGCCATCAGGTGAAGTACTGTATTCGTGGACCCGCCCATCGCCATGTCAAGCGCGAACGCGTCGTCGATGGCTTCACGGGTGATGATATCGCGCGGACGGATATCTTCCTGAACCATGCGAATGAGGTGTTTTGCGGCTTCGTAGATCAATTCATGCCGCTCTTTCGATGTGGCAACAAGCGTCCCATTGCCGGGAAGTGATATGCCGAGCATCTCCATAATGCAGTTCATCGAATTCGCGGTGAACATTCCAGAGCACGATCCGCAGGTCGGACACGCATTTTGCTCGAGATCCAGCAGTTCGCTCTCGGAAATGGCGCCGCTTTGATAGCGCCCGACCCCTTCAAACACGGAACTTAACGACAATGTTTGACCTGTTCGCGACTTGCCAGCTTCCATCGGCCCGCCTGAGACAAAGACGGCTGGAACGTTCGTGCGCACGGCGGCCATTAGCATGCCAGGCGTAATTTTGTCGCAGTTCGGAATATAAAAGACACCGTCAAACCAATGTGCATTAATCATCGTCTCTGCCGAGTCGGCAATCAGTTCGCGGCTTGCGAGGGAGTACCGCATACCAATGTGTCCCATGGCAATCCCATCGTCGACGCCAATGGTATTGAATTCAAATGGAATTCCGCCTGCCTGACGAATTGCGTCTTTGACCACTTCGGCGAATTCTTTTAAATGGACGTGACCCGGGACGATATCGACATAGGAGTTACAGACGCCAATAAACGGTTTGGGCAGATCCGCCGGACGAACTCCAGTTGCATACAGTAAACTGCGGTGAGGCGCCCTATCGACGCCCTTTTTGATCATGTCGCTTCGCATGATTTTGCCACTCCCTGCAATTCTATATCTAGCGAAATTTCATTATATACAAACTATTTTGTTTGGAAAATATCGCACCGCCGCAACGAAGAGCGGTGCGATATTTCTTTGCCGCAAACCAAACAAAGCCTGTGCTTAGATGCGGACGCCATCAGTCCGCACGATTTGGGTAAATGCCTCGTGAATTCGCTTCGTGATGGACCCCGGCGCCCCATTGCCAATGGTCCTGCGGTCGACGCTGATCACAGGGACAATCTCGGCAGCGGTGCCAGTCAAGAAGACTTCATCGGCAACGTAGACATCGTGCTGTGTGAACGGCTCCTGTTTGACAACATAGCCAAGTTCGCCGGCCAATTCGATAACAGCCTGTCGCGTAATGCCTTCCAGTGCCCCGAGATAAGCTGGAGGCGTCGTTAGCACGCCGTCGCGGACAACAAAAATGTTCTCCCCTGAGCCTTCGACCACATAGCCTTCGGAATTTAGCACAATCGCTTCACTGGCGCCGGCGTTTAACGCCTCCATCTTGATGAGAATGTTGTTGAGGTAGTTAAGAGATTTGATTTTCGGGTTGAGCGAATCACTACGGTTGCGGCGAGTAGCCGCAGTAACGGCATGAATGCCTTGTTCATACAAAGCTGCAGAAAACATGGCAAGTTGCTCAGCGATGATAAATACGCTCGCTCCGTGGCAGTTGGTGGGGCTTAAACCCAAATCTCCGCTCCCACGGGTAACTACCAGGCGAATGTACGCGGACGACAATTCATTTCGACGCAGCGTTTCACAAACGAGATCTGTCATCTCTTCCTGGGTATAAGGGATCTCGAGTGCAATGGACTTCGCCGAATCATACAGCCGGCGAATATGTTGTTGTAATCGAAATACATTTCCGTCGTACGAACGAATGCCTTCAAAGATTCCATCTCCGTAAAGCAAGCCATGGTCAAATACGGAAACCTTGGCGTCGTCCCGGCTTACGAAAGCACCGTCCAGAAAAATTTGAGATCCCAAGTACAACGCCCCTCTTTCGCTGTTGTCAGCGATTTTCTATTTTGAATTGAATTTTCAAACAATATTCCGTCAAAACGCCGCTAACCTTGTGCTAATGAATTGAAATGCTTCGTTTTGACAAGAATCAGACGACTTGCTGGTCATTTTAGTACGGGTATGGAGCCCTGTCAATTAGGGGAGAGCCCGAGGAATGCGGTGAAACCGCTTGCAAACAGAGAATGGGCAACGTAAAAAGCCGCCATATCAACGTTTCCGGGACTGGCTAAAAAATTCGCAGGGCAAGAAGATAACTCGCAACCGAACCCATATCATAGGCGGACCCATCACTCGATTTTCGTGCTTTCACTTGCCATAAGCCTGCCGAGCCCATAACAAGGGCGGGCCCACTGCCCGCCCTTGTCCACTTTTCTTCACTCTGCCACCGGCTCGACCGGCATCACAGCTTCAACTGCCAACTGCGGCGACCGAGATAGATGAACAGCAATTTCCCGAGCCAACCGCGAGGATATGTCGTGTGTAACAATCACGATTTCCGCGCGGTCTCCTTCGACTCGCTTCTGCAGCACTGTCTCCATGCTTGCACGGTATTCGCCAAACAAGTGAGCTACTTGCGCAAACACGCCAGGTTGATCCGCCGCGGTTAAACGGAAGTAATATTTGTAAACATCGTCCTCGCGCTCGACCACAGGCTTGCGCTCACCCGCAGAACCGTTCGGTGAACTGGCCAAAAAGCCGAGTTTTAAGTTACGGACAAGCGCAATGATATCACCGACAACCGCACTCGCGGTCGGCATCCGCCCAGCACCACGTCCAAAGAACATCAGATCGCCTGCCGCATCTCCGCGCACAAAAAGAGCGTTGTAGGCATCCGACACATGCGCCAGAGGATGGTTCTTCGGAATGAGCGTCGGGCGTACGGCTAACGTCAGTTCCCCATCGCGATCGCGCCCGACAGCTAAAAGCTTGATGACATAACCCGCTTCGTCCGCATAGCGCACATCAGTTGCCGTAATGTGGCGAATGCCCTCCACGCGCACGTCACTCAGATGAACTTGCGTATGGAAAGCAATGGAGGCGAGAATCACCAATTTACGTGCCGCATCGAGGCCGTCGACGTCACTTGAAGGGTCTGCCTCAGCATAGCCCAAGTCCTGCGCCATCTGCAGAGCTTCGGCGAAATCGATGTGGCGCGTCGTCATTTGGGTTAAAATGAAGTTTGTGGTGCCGTTGATAATCCCTTTTAAATCCGTAACTTCGTTGGCCGTCAGGTTTTCCTTCAGCGGCCCGACGAGTGGAATGGCGCCACCGACCGCAGCCTCAAAGAGCACGCTAACGCCATTTGCAGCCGCAGTCTGCAGAATTTCAGGTCCGTGCAAGGCGATGAGATCCTTGTTGGCCGTCACGACGTGTTTCCCCCGCGACAAGGCCTCCAGAATATACGTCTTTGCCGGTTCGATCCCGCCAATGGTCTCCACGACAATTTGAATGTCATCGTCGGCCAGAATATCCTCCGGCGAAGTGGTCAACTGTTCGTCGATGAAAGAAACGCCGCGATCTTTTTGCGTGTCGCGCACGAGAATGGTTTTCACGACCGGCCGCAGACCCGTCATATCGGCAACTCTATCTGCACGGCGCCGCACAAGCGAAACGACGCCTGCACCAACCGTCCCACATCCCAACAATCCGATTTGAATTTGCATCTCCTATGTCCTCCCCGACTCCTGCCACAACAATCGCTCCGGTTGCGGCTGACAATGCCTAAAGCAACATACAAACAGCCGCGAAACCGTCCAAACATTTTGCTTCTTTATACCCTCCGTCCACAAACACTGTCAAGCAGGCAGATGTACCAAGATTTCGGGAAGGGTTGGCAGAGCATCCATCGCTCCTTGCTTTGTCGTCGTCAGCGCTCCTGCTACAGCCGCAAATGTCACAGCGTCGACGAACAGTTCGTCGTCCCGTATCACCTGCGACAAAGCTTTGGCATTGCGCGTTACGCGATACAAAAGAGCTCCCAAAAATGCATCGCCAGCGGCTGTTGTGTCTACAGCGGCCACAGGTAAAGAAGGAATGCGGACGCGACCGCTGTCCGTGTCGACGATAGCTCCCTGCGGCCCGCAGGTCACCGCAAACCGAACAGCAGGAAACGCCGAGCGAAGCTGATTCATGCCCGCATCCACGTTATCCTCACCCGTGAGAAAAAGCACTTCATCATCGGAGATTTTCACGAGGTCTGCCGCTGCTATCGCCGTTTGTATGCGCGATCGCGCTTCTTCTAAATCTCTCCACAGCGGCGGCCGCAGGTTTGGGTCAAACGAGATGACACAGCCAGCCGCCTTCGCCAGTTCAATGGCGGCAAAAGTCGCATCATGCGAGGGATTGTCCGTGAGAGAAAGGGAACCAAAATGAAAGACGCGAGCCTGCTCAAACCAGGTGGGATTCAACTCGCTGGCCTGTAGCTGTGTGTCTGCACCGGGACTGCGCTCAAAGGTAAATGACCGTTCTCCGTCCGCTGCGAGCTGCACAAATGCCAGGGTCGTGCGGGCGGGATCGCGCAGAAGCGACGTGGTATCGATGCCAAACGCCTGCACAGAGCGTTCCAGATAATCACCGAACGGATCCCTGCCCACCTTAGCTATGAGTTGTCCGGTACCTCCCAAGCGACAAACGGTCGCCAAAACATTGGCAGGTGCCCCTCCAGCCGATCCAACCATCTGAGGCGCACCCTCCGCCACTAGCGATACACGAAAGTCGATCAACAATTCGCCTAATGCCAGTACGTCCAATCGCTTATCGTTCCTCCTTGCGCCGCTCACCTGCTGATTCGGACACTACCCTTTCACAGCACCCTGCGTCAAACCAGAAACAATCCATTTCCGGAAGATAATAACGAGCAATACAATAGGGACGATGGAAACGACCGATCCGGCGAAAATCGTTCCGTAGGGAACCGTGTACTGCCCACTAAACAGCGCGATGCCCACTGGAATGGTCCGCATCGTATTCGATGGATTGAATACGAGGGCCATGAAAAACTCCGTCCAACAGGCGACGAACGTAAAGACTGCAGCTGTGAACAACCCTGGCGTTGTAAGCGGCAAGAAAATCCGCCAAAAGGCCGTGAAGACGGACGAACCGTCGATCTTGGCCGCTTCAAACAGCGCACCTGGAACTTGCAAAAAGTAATTTCGCAAAATCCAGATTGCAAACGGCAAATTAAACGCTGTGTACGGGATGATCAGCGCTTGATAGCTGTCCAACCAACCGACATCTCGCAGAAGCATGTATAGAGGTGTAATGACAACCAACGGTGGAAAGACCGAGATAATCAACAAAAAAATCAACATTGGCCGCTTGCCTTTCACGGGTAAGCGCGCGATCGCAAATCCAGCCATCGAACTAAAGGCCAATACGATGAATGTCGAGATGACAGCGACAATTACGCTGTTTAAGATATACCGGCCAAAATGAAACTGGCCAAACGCCTCAGCATAGTGTTGAAAAGTCCAGTGCTTCGGAAAATATGCCGGCGGATACGAACTAATGTCGGTATTGGGTTCGAACGATGAAACAAACATCCAATAAAAGGGCAGGAGAATCGCAATCAAAAATGCAATGAGTACCACGTAACCAAGGATTCGCTTCGACAATGGCTTGGTCATTGTGCTTCCTCCCCTACCATGCCGCGGAACGCAGACAAGAAGATCAAGCAAGCGCCGAGAATGAGAATGACTGTACTAATAGCTACCGCAGCGCCTAGGCCAAAGTGTAGATTGGTAAACAAGGTTTCTTCACCGAGCATCGCGAGCGATGTCGTTGTCGTACCTGGCCCACCTTGCGTTAGGACGAACGGCAGATCGAAGATACCGAATGCCTGCAGGATGCGGAACAAACCAGCGAGTGCTATGCTGCCGCGCAACTGTGGAAATGTGACATTCCAAAACGACTGCCAAGCGTTTGCTCCATCAATTAAAGCCGCTTCGTAGTAATCCTTCGGGATCATTTGTAGGCCACTTAAAAGGATGATAACCACAAACGGCGTTGTCTTCCAAATATCAGCAATCATAAGTGAAACAACAGCAGTGAACGGTTGTCCAAGCCAATTAACCTGCGTATGAATGATGTGCAGTCCCTGTAGAATTGCGTTTAAGACACCATAGACACCGTTATAGATGTAGCCCCACATCTGAGCCGAAATCACCGTAATTAAAGCCCAAGGTATCAGCATGACAATAATCGAGATGCTCTTCAGCCGTTCGACGTTTTGAATCGCCAAGGCGATGAGCAGACCGAAAAACAGCTCCACGGCAACCGTAATCACCGAGTAGTAAATCGTGAAACCTACGCTGTGCCAGAATAGTGGCGCGGAATATACATCCTTGTAATTCTGCAATCCCGTAAACGTGAACTGGAAGCCGTTTGTCGTCAACTGGATGTTGTTAAAACTCATGAATAATGAATATATGATTGGGAAAATCGTAACAGCCAGTATGACAATGCCAGCAGGCGTCAGCAACCCCCATCCGGCACGAACATCTGTACGCTGTAAAATCCCGCTGCGCCGCTCCTTCTTACCTGTACTCGCGGCTTCCATGGCCATCCTTGTCAACCTCCCTAACTCATGGTGAGAGCGGGATGGGCTCCAAGGGTTACTCGGAGCCCCTTACCGCATTAAAGTCCACCCGAACCAGACCCTGATTGCGCGCTGTTAATTTGCGAATTCGCGTTCTTCAGAGCCGTGCTGACGCTGACGCTACCGGCCAGAGCCTCGTTAACATTGTCGTAAATCGCCTTCGAAACACTCGGATACTGCGGCGTTTGCGACGGACGCGATACAAACTTCACCTTCGGCAACAGGGCGAAGACGGGACTGTATTTCTTCAAAGTAGGACTGTTCGCCACTGCCTTGATGGTCGGCATCTCCGAATTGGCCGCAAGGATTTCCTGTGCTTGCGGACTCGTCATCCAGTCGATAAATTGCAGCGCGGCAGCGAGATCTTTGGTGTGCGGATTAAGGTACAAATCCCATCCACCGACTGTGCTATAGCCACTGCTCCCGTGCCCAGCGAACGTAGGCAGCGCCGTAACCCCAACCTTGCCAACAACTTTCGAACTCGCCGGGTTTTGCGAATCGGACCATGCGTAGGACCAATTGCGCAAGAAGACGGCCTGTCCTTGCGTGAAGACGTTCTCAGACTGTGGTTCTTGGAAGGTATCGACGGTCTTCGGCGTGACACCCGACGTGATCAAGCTCCGCATGAAACTCAATGCTTTATTGGCAGCGGGCGTATTTAAGGATGCCTTGCCGTTAGTCAACACGCTGCCACCTGCATCGGCAAGGTACTCGTCGAAGTCGCAGGTCAATCCTTCGTAATCCGCGCCTTGCCAAACAAAACCGTACTTTGCTCCACCCTTCTTGACAATCGTTGCTGCCTCGGACTTAACCTGTTCCCAAGTCGTTGGCACGGGCAAGTGGTACTTTTGGAGCAAATCCTTTCGGTAGTACAAGAACGCTGTATCAGCGAACAACGGTGCCGCATAGACCTTGCCGTTGTAGGTCGCCCCTTGAACCAAACCGTTGGAGAAGCGGTTCCAGAACGACTTTGGCAAGTAATCACTCAATGGGGCCGCGAGTTGTGCATGAGCAAACTGTGCAGGCCAGATCACGTCACCCATGTAGACGTCTGGCGTCGATGACCCACCGCTGATGGTCGCCGTCAGATCAGCGCGGTTGGTGTCCGTACTCGACGGCTGTACCTGCATCGTCACCTTGATTTTTGGATACTTTTTCTCAAATGCAGCAACCAATTGTTTAGCGACAGGACCTGTCGTAAACGACTCTGCCCAAACAATGGAGCCTGAAGCGTGGCTATAATTGACCAGATGTGTCGGTGCTACGACGTTTGTTGAAACGGTGTTTTGTTTTGGTGCAATGGCTGCAGAACCGTTGGCCGTATTCCCGGATTGTGTTTGGCCGCATCCGGCCAACAGTGCCGTAGTCGTCGAAGCAATGGCTACGACGGCTGTCCAATTTCTTGTACGCGCTTTCATTTGTCTTTTGCCCCCTTGTATCATGATCCTAGTGCACGAACGGATTCTCGTTCCACCAATCGGTGCGGTAGCAGATAGTCCCCTATTTCGGACGGTGACGGTTCTCTCCCGACGGCTCTTACCAACCAACTGACCGCAGCCTCGCCAATCTCGGCAAACGGTTGCGCCACCGTGGTTAACCTCGGTGTAATCATGCGAGCGAGAGGAAGGTCATCGAAACCGACGACAGAGATATCCTCGGGCACGTGTAAACCGTTGTCATTTAAGCAACGAATGGCCCCTAGCGCCATTTCATCCGAGGCGGTACAGAGCGCCGTCATATGGAAGTTCGGCTGCTTTTCTAGTAGTCGTTGCATCGCCTGGTATCCGTCGTCAAATCGGTACTGACCATACTCCACGAGTTCCTCGTTATACTCAATTCCAAAATGGCGAAGCCCTTTGCGATACCCTTCCAAACGAAGTTCGCCCGTCTTATCGTCCCACTGCCTGCCAGCGATCATTCCAATCCTCTGGTGTCCGCGCGTAACTAGGTAGGCCACAACATCAAACATTGCGCGCACTTCGTCGATCCGAAACGAAGGTAAGGGTGTTCGCGCCTCACTCTGCGTGAGTGTCAACACAACCGGGATGCCAACGCGCTGCAGTATTGGATCGTAATCCTCGGTGACCAGTTTGCTGGTAAAAATAATCCCGGAAACCTGATAGCCGCCGAGGATGGAGAAGCCGTCCAGCGCTCGTTCACGCGAATGCTCGGAATCGTACAACAGAACCTTCATCCCGTTCTGTTGACTGGCTCGGTCGATACCCTTGTACAGTTCGTTAAAAAAGAAATCCGTGATGCCGGGAACAATGAGACCGAGTGTATCGCTGCGTTTCGCGGACAAGCCTCGCGCGATGGCACTTGGCTGATAAGCCATGCGCTCCATGGCTGCGCGAACCCTCTCCATGGTCTCGGGATCAACCATGTCTGGTTTGTTCAAGACCCGCGAAACTGTGGCGGTTGAAACACCCGCAGCCTTCGCAACGTCACGAATGGTCGCTCGCAAGCGTACTCACCTCCTTTGCAATTGTTTCATAAAACGGTTTCAAAAAATGTGACAGCCAAATCATAGCCAAGGAACCCCTTGATGTCAACGCTTTCATTACTATTTTGCATAGACGATTATGGTTTATGTAACAAACCAATATAGAAAATGAAATTGCGCAGATTGTGATGATACAGGTAAGATGAAAATATATTTTCGAACGAGGCGGTCGGAGATGAAATATCCCAATCGAGTTCAACAATTGCGACAAAGCACCGGATTATCTCGTGCTGAAGTGGCGCAACAAGTTGGCATTACACCACAGGCTTTGGGGCTTATCGAACAAGGTCGCGTGAGTCCATTGACGCACGTTGCACTGGGGCTCGCCCAGGCGTTAGGAACGACTGTTGAATCACTTTTTCAGCAACCGGAGGCCGAACAATCGACATGGCGTCTATTTGCTCCGGACCTCGACCCTGCTCGTGTGCCCGACAGAATCCGCGCCGTCGTCGGACATGTGAGCGGCCAGCCCATTGTCCGTTCCCTGCAGCATGCGGCATTTGGCACGCCAGCATGCGCCATGGCCGCGCCAACGTCCATCCAGAAGGCTCGCGTCGAATGGCTTGGCGACCCGGCGCAAAGCTTCACTACCCTCTTCGTATCCGGATGCGACCCGGCGCTATCGCTGGTCTGTGGGTGGATGAACAAGCAATCGTCCACCTGCCAAGCCGTGCATTTTCACGCAACCAATCGCCAGTCATTGGCGGAACTTGCTGCCGGTGTGACACATATTGCGGCTATACATGGGACGCTGGAAGACTTGTCAGGGCTATTGAAACAGTGCGAAGAACCGGTGGTTGCAATCGAACTTGCCCGGGCGTGTATGGGCTGGATCGTCCCCCACGGGAACCCAAAGCGCTGGGTTGTGAGCAGAGATTTTGGCGACGGGGAGATCCGCATCGTCAATCGCCCGATAGGGGCCGGTGCACGACTGCTTATCGACACAGAACTAGCCCGTCAAAGCCTAAACCCCAAGCAAGTGACGGGATACGATCGCGAGGTGGCCGATCACTGGCAGGTCGCGCAAGCAGTCCCACTGGGCGCAGCGGACGTGGGTGTCGCCCACGAATGTGTATGCACTCTACATCATGTATCGTTTATCCCCATCCGCAACGAAATCACGATGCTCTTCATCCCTCGTTCATATCTACGGCATCCGGCCGTCCAAAGTCTATGCGAGGTGTTGCAGTCGGACCGATTTCGCTCCGATTTGGGCGCTGCTGGGCCATACGACGTGGAACATACAGGTCAACTTTTTGTCAATTGATATATGAAGCCTATCAAACTTCTTAAAGGAAGTGAGTGATTTGTCTATGACTCAAATCAAATGCCGCACATCGATCACATCCCTTATCGGGGCTCTACTTATTTCCAGCATGGTAACGGGGTGCACAACACCCTCTCACGAAACCAACACAGCTTCCGCCAGTGTCACGCACCAAACACCCTTGTCAGTGCTGTATGCAGGCTCCATGACACATGTGATCGAGAACGAGATTCGCCCGGCTGCCAACGCGGCACTACATATCGATTTCCAAGGTGAAGGCGCTGGCTCTGCTGAGTTGGCTCACATGATCACAGCTAAAGTCGCCAATCCCGACGTATTTATCAGCGCCTCCCCAAGCGTGGACACCAACGATTTAATGGGACCTTCGAACGGCAATGCGATCCGCTGGTATCTCACACTTGCTTCTGATCAATTGGTTATCGCATATGCGCCGCATAGCCGATTCCGATCCGAACTGCAAGCGGCTGCGCAAAATAAGATTCCGTGGTATAAGGTGCTTGCAACGCCAGGCTTACGCCTTGGCCGCACTGACCCTAACCTCGATCCGAAGGGTGCCGATACCATTTTAATGATGAAGCTGGCGGAAAAACTTTACCACCAGCCGCACCTTGAACAAACATTGCTCGGAAGCGACGAAAACCCAAAAGAAGTTTACCCCGAGGAAGATTTGATTGCGCAGTTGACCAGCGGACAAATGGACGCCGTGATCGCGTATAAACACGAGGCCATTGAGTGGCATGTCCCATACATCACACTGCCAAACGCCATCAATTTGGGCGATCCAGCGGATGCCAAAACCTACGCACAGGTGTCGTGGCAGCCGACACACGGCAAGCCCGTGGTCGGTGCACCGATTCTATTTACCATCACGGTTCCCGAACGAGCTCCCCATGCGTCGGCAGCGGTGGCCTTTGTCCGTTATATGGTTGGTGGCCAAGGGCACACAATGCTCATGCGCGATGGATTTACGGCGACCAAAATTGAAGTCGGCGGAGATGAAACAGCCGTGCCGCACAGCCTTTCGTCGACGATTCAGGGGAAGATTTCGTGAAGTTAACCGGACTGCGCCTCACTTTGCTCATTGTTTTCGCAATCGTACCGATTCTTTACACGCTGCTACCCATGGCGCACCTGTTTGTCGGCACATCTCCAGCTTCCATGTGGAGATCTTGGATGGATCCCGAGCTGCTTGCCGCCGTCGCGACGTCGCTTCTCGGCGCGATGACGGCAACGGCTCTGTCTTTGGGCTTCGGTTTACCTGCAGCCTTTTTGATCGCGATCGCTCGATTTCCTGGAAAGTGGTTGCTTGAATCGTTTCTCTTGCTACCACTCGTCCTGCCACCCATTGTTGGCGGCGTTGCATTAGTCGACCTGTTTGGGCCTTATGCCTGGATTGGTCAATGGGCGGCTATGCGTGGTGTGATGTTGACAAATTCGCTTTGGGGAATCGTGCTGGCGCAATGGTATATCACCGGGCCATTCCTGATTGTCACTGCGGAGGCAGGATTTCGTGTGGTACCGAGTGAGCTTCGCGAAGCGGCGATATTGGATGGAGCAGACCTATTTACACAATTTTGGAGATTGTATGTTCCTTTAGCAGGAAAGGCGATTTTAGCGGGAACCGCATTGACGTTCGCCAGGGCAGTGGGGGAGTTTGGCGCTACCATGTTAATGGCATACCATCCGTACAGCCTGCCGGTCGACATATGGGTGCAATTTACCACGAATGGCGTCTCCGGCATGATTCCGATTGCCTGTGGAGCCATCCTGATGATGGTCGTTGGCCTTGTTATCGGACGGTGGATCATGCGAGTGCGGCAGAGTCATCAGCGAGAGACGTCCTCATCTGCGTCACCTTGGTGAAGTGAGCAGACGCCAAACCGATACATCCCTGATGGCATGAGCCGAAAGCAGGTGTGCATTTCAGATTCGGCGTGTTTGCTGTCACGCAGTTGATGACAAATCACACACCAAATCATGTCATCTCGCAGTGACCAATCCTCATTGTGCACGATAGGCGCCCCCCAAAAGATTGGTGTAGACCTACGATATCACAGCGGGGGTGCAGAATCTGACGAAAGCTGTCGAAGTCGTGAAAATCTCCTGACGGCTTGGCGAATAGCCCCTCAATTTGTCGAATGAAATCCATTGTGGATTGCGTTTCAAGAGGTTCTGTTCTTAGCGAAAAGCACCCGCAACAGCACCGGATCGCCCACAACATCAGCTAAGGTATATTCGTCCAACACAGCTAAAAATGCCTCCATCGCCTTCTGTAAAACGCGTTTCAGTCTGCAGGTCGGATTCAAAATACATATTCCGGCCTCAGCTTGAAAACACTCGACAACGTGCAGGTTTTCTTCCATTTGGCGGACCACATCCCCGATGCGAATTTCAGTCGCAGGTTTGGCGAGCCGAAACCCACCGTTGCGGCCGCGAATGGTCTGAATGTAACCAAGTTGACCAAGCCTGTGCACGGCCTTGGTCAAATGATTGCGCGATATCCCGTACACTTTCGCGATTTCATCGATATTCGCAAGTTCTTCTGATGGAAGGGAGGCTGCATACATGAGTGTTCGCAACGAATAATCCGTAAACAACGTCAAGTTCACGTTTTAGATCCCCTTTCGTCATACATCCGTCAAACAAAGATGCATTTTATATATATTTTTTAATGTCCCAAGCTCTTATAATGACATCGTCAGAGAGAACGACATGGGAGGAATCAGAATGCTGAGCACAGAGACGAAGTCCATTATCCTTTCAACCGTGCCCGTTTTAGAACAACATGGCGAGGCCATTACTGGCCGATTCTATCATATTCTGTTCAGCGAACATCCAGAGCTACTCAACTTGTTTAACCAAACGAACCAGCGTCAAGGGAAGCAACAGACTGCACTTGCCAATGCCGTGTACGCCGCGGCAGCGCATATCGACAACCTTTCCGTCATTCTTCCAGTCGTTCAACGGATTTCGGAAAAACACAGAGCGCTTGGTGTCACGCCTGATCAATATCCCATCGTCGGCGAAACCCTGTTAAAAGCTATCAAGGACGTTTTAGGCGATGCGGCAACGCCAGAGATTATGGACGCCTGGGCACAGGCGTACGGTGCGATTGCCGACGTATTCATCTCGGTGGAACAAGAACTCTACCGCGAAGCGGCCGAACAACCAGGCGGATGGCGTGGATTCCGCGAGTTCATCGTGCGCGACAAGGTCAAAGAAAGCGAGGCCATTACGTCGTTTTATCTTGAACCCGCCGACGGCAAAGCCATAGCCAGCTATGTCCCTGGTCAATATTTGACCTTCCTCGTGCAGGTGCCTGGGCAACAATACCTGCAACGACGTCATTATAGCCTGTCCGATGCGCCTGGCAAACCGTATTATCGGATCAGCGTGAAGCGGGAAGCTGGAATAAACGGCCTGCCGGATGGCATCGTGTCGACCTATTTGCATGATACGGTGCAAGCCGGTGACAAATTACAGGTGAGCGCCCCTGCAGGCGATTTCAAATTGGATACGACAAACAATAAACCTATCGTACTGCTAAGCGGCGGCGTAGGCATGACACCGCTCATCAGCATGGCACAGACCCTGGCAGAACGCGGTGACACCCGCCCCATCGTCTATATCCACTCCGCCATCGAAGGCAGCGTGCACGCATTCGATCAGCAGTTACGCGAACTGGCCAAACAGCCAAACTTCTCTTACCACGTGGTGTATGAACGGCCACAAGGGGAAGACGAGCGGCATCCACACTTCGCCAAGTCTGGATTTGTCGATCGCGATTTGATCGAACGGCTGGCACCAGCAGATGCAACATTCTACTTTTGCGGACCGACCCCATACATGCGCGCCGTCTACAAGACTTTGCATGCAATGGGCATTGAAGAAGAGCGCATTCGCTTCGAATTCTTCGGGCCTACGTCGCAATTGCTCGACTGACCGCGTAACGATAACCACTGCAACGCCCCGGCTGAACCAGTCGGGGCGTTCTCACTGTAAATTAAAATTTGCGAATCGTGTATCCATCTTTGAGTAAGTACCAAAGCTGAGGGAATTCGTTGCCAAGCACCCACACAGAGACACCACGCAACTGGTATTCGTCCACCAACGCTAGCTTAATGGCGGCGCTCTGGGCGTCGTCGAACCACACGCGATGCTGCACGCCGGCAACCATGTATTCAAAATACGGCGAGGCTGATTTTACATCCCAGATGATAGGTGCCTTCTCCGCGATAGCCAAATTCTGGGCAGTATTGTTCGACACGCCACTGGCCCGAGTACGCCCTTTCTCATACGGCAATGGCCAATCATACCCATAAAGGGACATGCCCATAAGAATCTTTCCCGGCTCGATCACGCTGGTCGCGTAGTCCAATACCGCCCTTACCTGATCGATTGGAGCGATGGCCATCGGTGGTCCGCTTGCCATCATCCAACTACACATCCTCTGATCTGTGGTATCGATGAGTCTCTGTTAGACTGCGGAAAACGTATAGCAAATAGAGACGGAGATGTCTGGGCGAAACGACGTCAGTCTCACCTCTTGCACCAGTGCGGCTAAAATGCGCCTCTGGACAGACGTATATTCCGATTCGTACGGTCGAACAGTCAGCCACGACAAAATCAAGTCGCCGAGCGATGCCTCCTGCTGATGGTTGTCGCTTCCTTCTGATACAGCCTCTAATGAGGCCAACCGCTCTCGCAGGGGGCCGTTAAGATGATCAAATTGTTCGAGTGAGAGAGCGCCACTTGCATACGCAGCAAATAGCTTCTCAAATTGCGCGACAAGGCGTGATCGTTCAACCTCTGTCACCTGTCGATAAAGCGGTCTATCCGCAATCAGGCGATCCTTTAGAGGCAAATACGTCAACACATCTTCCCTGACCCGCTGGATAACGGCCTGTTCCAGATCGTCCGCGCGCACATACGGAGCATTACAGGCCGACCGCCCGTACTCCGCCTGACGGGCACAGCGATAGTAGAGCGTATGGCGCCCGTTCTCTTTTGTCACGAGCCGTCCACCGCAGACACAACGCGCCAAACCCACGAGCAGGTGCACACTGCCGACGCGCCCGCGGTGTAAACGACGCTCCTCTAAGCAATGTGCGACCGCCGCAAACGTCTCGCGATCGATAATGGCTGGATGCGCTTCGAACACGCGGACGATCTCGGCTTCATCCCGCACCCAGTCGCTTCGGCGTTCGACAACGCCAAACTGGCCGCGTCGAAAGCGCATACGCTTCGTTCGGCGGCCATACACGATCTCGCCGCAATAAACCGGATTCTGCAAGATACGGGCAATCCGGCGTTGGCTCCATAGTTTCCCATTTGGCGTCGCGATGCCTTGCCGATTGAGTCGTTCCGCGATTGCTCGGCAGCCTACGCCAGCTCGATACATCGCGAAGATCTGACGGATAATCGGCGCTTCTTCATCGTCGACTTCAAGCCTTTGCGTCTCGCGGTTTAGGCGATAGCCGTCAGGTGGCCGACCATTCCATCTGCCACTGCGAGCCTTTTGCATCGCGCCGAGCCGCACGCGAACGGATGTCTTTTCTGATTCTGCCTGAGCGAGAGCACTGTGAATGGTAAACACAAACTCAGCGCGATCGCGATCGCTGTCGAAGTTTTCCTCAATAGATAGAACCCGCACCCCACAGGCAATTAATAAACGCAACATGGTTAAGGCGTCCACAGTATCGCGTGCAAAGCGAGAGATACCCTTACACAATAAGACGTCAAAGCGGCCGAGCTTGGCATCGTCCAGCAGCCGCAACACCGCTGGGCGCTTTACCATACTCAGCCCCGTAATGCCTTCGTCGACATACACAAGCTCGTCTGGGGCCAACCATATCTCGTCTGCATCACTCGCCCGTAAGCGCGCATATTCACGTGCATATGCGATCTGATGTTCGAGTGAATCGCCGTGTACCTGCGATTCGTCGGAAACGCGGGCGTAGATGGCGCAGACGCGAGTCGTACGATGGTCGGATCTCAGCGTCATGGACGGTTCTCCCTGTTCGACATCCCTGAACTTAGTACTGACCGCATCAACTCCACGAGTCGATCCGCGACCGCCGCGGGATCCACCGTGCCAAACTGGACGCTCGATATTTTGACGAGTTTTCGCTTTCGCAATCGGCATCCCCCCCGCCTAACCGTATGCAATAACCGCCCGTCCGTTTGCCCCATGTCAACGACTATCGCAAAAAGTTTCGAAACCTGGGTGCATTTAAGTTTGTTTCAAGGATGATTGGGTAGAATGAGGAAGTGTACAAGATTATTTACGATGTGATGGGCAGGTGCGAAGGATGTTCGGAACAATTGCGGCCATCGTCCTCATCACGGCCGGCATGATTACCTTCAATCGTTATGTGAAGAAACAAACCGAGCGACTGGAAGAAAAAATTCAGTCGATGAAGGCTTGATACGGTTACTCCTCTCTCCTTCTTTGCTTAAAAGGCCGCAGGAGCACTTCTCCTACGGCCTTTCTCGCTGTATGATGCGGCTCGCACTTAGTCCAAATCGAAATCGACGTCTTGCAACGGGATGAGCTTTGTCCGTTTGATCCATTTGTAGCCGAACCACAAGGCCAAAAATAACGGAATTCCGATGTATGTCGCGATGACCCCGGTCCAATCGACTTTGCCACCCGTAAAGGCGCTGATATCTTGCCCAACGATGACAATTGCGCACAATACGGTCGCCAGCATAGGGCCAAACGGATACCATTTCGCCCGGTACGCAAGCCTGTTTAAGTCACGTCCCTGTGCGAGATAAGCCTTGCGGAACCGGTAGTGGCTAACGGCCACCCCGAGCCAGGCAAGAAAACCAGTCAAACTGGCCGCGTTCATCATCCACGTATAAACGGCACCGTTGCCGACAAATGACGACAGAAATGCAACGAATCCAATGACCGTGTTGACATAGAGCGCGTTCATCGGCACGCCGCGTCGGTTGACTCGCGCAAACACGCGTGGGGCTTTCCCCTCACAGGCAAGTGCCCAAAGCATGCGGCTCGACGCGTACAACGAGGAATTCCCCGCCGACAGCACGGCTGTCAAAATCACGGCATTCATGACAGCTGCTGCAAGTGCAAACCCAGCTCGCCGGAAGACGAGTGTAAATGGACTGATCGCGACGTTGTTGACGCTTGCGTTCAACAAGTTCGGATCCGTATACGGAATAAGCATGCCAATGAGGAAGATGGCTAAGACATAAAACAACAAAATGCGCCAGAATACTTGACGAATGGCTCGCGGCACGGCCCGCTCCGGATGCTCGCTTTCCCCTGCCGCCAAACCAACCAATTCCGTCCCCTGAAAGGCAAATCCAGCGACCATCACGGTGCCAAGGAACCCAAGCCAACCACCGTGAAAGGGCGTCCCGCCCGTCATGAACGTGTGCCAACCAACCGGATGTCCGCCCAAGATGCCAAAAATCATAGCTAGACCAATGATAATAAAAACGATAATCGTCAAAACCTTAATTCCCGCAAACCAGTACTCGCCTTCCCCGTACCCTCGCACAGAGACGACGTTTAGCAGAAACAATACGGCGAGGAATACGGCACTCCAAACCGCGGAAGGCGTGTGCGGAAACCAATACTTCATTACGATGGCGCCCGCCGACAACTCGGCCGGCAACGTAACGGTCCATGTATACCAATAATTCCAACCCAGTGCGAAACCAAACGCCGGATCGACAAACCGCGTAGCATACTGCTCAAACGAGCCTGCAATTGGCATGAATGTGGCCATCTCACCGAGACTGGTCATGATGAAGTAGACCATGATGCCGACAATGATATATGCCAACAGCGCGCCGCCGGGCCCCGCCGTGGAAATGGACGATCCGCTCGCCACGAAAAGCCCTGTGCCGATAGCCCCACCCAGGGCAATCATCGATAGATGGCGGGAGCGAAGTTCACGGTGCAACCCGACCTCCGCATGTTTGCGCACAGGTTGCTCTGAAAAGGGTGTACTCGCTGGCCTCTGACTCACCTTGTTAGCTCCTTTCTTGTCCCGAAAATCATCGTATAGCGTGTACATATAAATCGCAATGAGAAATGCTTTCCTTCGCTAAAGAAATAGTGAAATAAAGTGCAAAGACATAATCAAATGCAGCTTGGAGAACCTCAAAATAAGCGATGTTTGTAAAGGAGAGGAACTCCATGAAAAGGTTTGCTGCCTATCTATCGACGTCGGCCCTACTGTTTACACTGTGGGCTCCAGTCAGTGCCAACGCAGCCGTAACCGGATCAAGCCACAAAGGGGATATCGAGTTTCGCGTCGGGTCCTCCACCTCGACGGTCATTGCAGGTGCCCGCGTGATCGTCATCAACCACGACGGGAACATCGTCGCCACAGGCCTGACCAATGCCCAAGGCACGTGGGACGCGCAGGTACCCCCGTACAAGGCCAATTGGAACAAAAAGTTTGACGCCAAAGGCGTCGTCAACGCCATCGTCATTGCGGACGGTTTTAATGAACAAGCCGTGTATATCATCCCCATCACCGAACACACAGTTCAACCCGTCATTCTGCAGCCGATACAGGCCAATCGGCGCAACGCGCCTTCGGCGTCCCTCGGCAACTTTAGTACACACGATCTGCGGCGCTACATTGACCGCTATGCGTCTGAACTGAAACTGAAGCGGCAGGCACCGATTCCTGGCGATCCGGAGTACGCGCCATGGAGTCCTCAGCAACAGCAGTAAGGAGTGGCTGCTCATGCGAACCTTTCGTTTTTTGCAACTGACACTTGCGTCGGCGGCCCTTGCGTTCGCGTTCGAGCAAGCGCCGGTGGTAAGTGCCCAGACGATTTATAACACGCCGTATCCTTCGGTCATACGGGTTGCCATCCGCGCCAATAACAACCCGACCAGCCCCATTCTGTACGTGCAGACTGTCGGCTTTGAAGAGTACTGCGAAGACGTGTTGCCAAACGAGTGGATGCCCAGTTGGAACGCCGAGGCTCTTAAGGCTGGGGCAATTGCGGTGAAGATGTTCGCATGGTACTGGACGCTCCACCCCACAACCGAAGGCGGATTTACATACGACGTGGACAACACCACAAACTTTCAGACCTTCAAATACCTAAGCGGCCAAGTCGCCACGGATTTGGCGGTTCAAGAGACGTGGAACATGGTATTTGTGCCAAGCGACGGGTCTATTAAGCCGCTCGACTTCCGGGCTGGCACACCAGATGGCAGCAACACGGGATACGTGGGAACCTTCATTATGTCACAATGGGGATCGCAATACTGGGCGCAAACCGCAAAGCTTCCTTTCACGACGATCCTCAGCCTCTTTTACCCCGGGTATCAACTGCGATTTGTATAACACCACTGTATCAGAGGGTCGAGCCCAAGTAGCTCGGCCCCTTTTGTGAAACATTCTCCTGCTTCCACTGCGATCTTTCCCCCTTTGCTGCGTCTAATCAGATGTGAAGAGATTGCGAGGTGCCATGGTCTCATGGAACGTTACCGATCGTCTGTCCGCGAAGAAGTCTCGAGATTATACGAGCGCTATGCGGACGATGTCTATCGCTATGCGAGATTGACTCTGGGCACCGAAGACGATGCTTACGACGTGGTGCAGGAGACTTTTTTACGGGCTATTCGCGGTTGGCCAAGATTTCGCAGGGAAGCAAGTGAGCGTACATGGCTGCTACAAATCGCGCGCAATGTCATGTATGACAAGTTTCGTAGACGTCGCTCCGAACAAAGGGTGAAGCAGTTTGCACAAATCCATCAAACCCAGTGGCAAGATGCCATCGATCACTCCCTTGTGATCGAAAGCGCCATCGGGAAGCTGCGCGAATCTTACCGCCAAGTCGTCATTCTACGTCATGTTGAAGGCCTTAATGTAGAAGAAACCGCACAAGTACTGGGGTGGAGCGAGAACAAGGTGCGTTCGACTACGCATCGTGCACTTGCCAAACTGCGAGACCTGCTCACTGATGATGAGGAAACGGGGGTTTGGGACAGATGAGCCATTGGCACAGCATCGAGAAGGAGCTCGAAAAAATGAAATCGGTTCGCATGTCAAAAGAACAGCGGGATGGCATCTGGCAGAATATCGTGGCCAATTTGGACAGCGTGCCAAAGCGCAACACGGTAAGCGCCCGCAGTGTATGGGCATCAGTGGGGGGGGTTACCGCTGCAATCGCGCTCGTCGTAGGTGGCTATGCTTCCGTGCACAAAGGATCACCCGGCCCACGTACGGCGGTTGAGGCGCCAGTCCAAGCCGGCTCGGCGAATGGTTCGCCCGCCATTCTGTATCAATTACACAACTATACAGCACAAGCCAATCGAGCGACAGTTCCCTTTTACGAAGACGGTCACATTGTCCAGGAACGAATGCCGATACAGAAAAGTTTGGCAATCGCCAAGGAACATAGTCCATGGCGAACCGATCCGGTCCTGTCTGCCCAAGCGTATACAGCCAATCTCTTACCTGCAGGTTTTGCTCATGCAGCTTGGAGCACCACGAACCATCACACGTTGACCACGACCAAAAACGGCGTCATCGCGACATACCAATTGTTAAGTAGGAACGATGCTGGCTCTCCGCCAACAGCGAACGTGCAACTTTCCATCACAGGTGAAGGACATGCATTGTACTATCAAATTCATCTTTTTGAATTACAACATAGGTACGTATGGGATATCGCGCAAATTGTCCGTACGCCGGCCCCACCGCTTCCGCTACCCGCAGGCATCAAATCGCTGTCAGTGACCACAGGCCTAGCGGGAATCGGGTACGTACCGAACCAGTTCGACAAAGTTGCACATCAGATAACAGCGTGGCTAGAGACGGCGACACGCACGTCGTATCAGCTACCGCCCGCGCCCGCTAACCTGATCTTCAACGTGAATGTCGCACCGGATACCCTGTATCTAACCGCATCCGACGGCACACAGATTTCTATCACACCAGCCTATACGATCGTAAGACGAGACGAAAAGTATGAAGTGCTGACACAGCCCGACACCCTCGAATACAAGACGCCGACAGAAGTGGCGTATCTACATTGTCCAGCTTTATACAAGTGGCTTGACGATCACGCCTGGAAAGCATCGTTTCACCTGTCGTGAAACCCTGTTTGTGCGCCAGTGTTTATCTTCATTTCCTCCACATGGTTTCCGTGTTGCTTGCGCCATGTTGTCACATCAGCCAAGCAACACGAGCCTTGCGGGTTCCATCCTTCTGGCTTCTGTGCATGTTGAACAATATGCATCGATGAGTACAACCTTCACTACGGTTGTAATCAGTACACTGTGACAAGGTCCCCAAACTTTAATGCACGGCTAGCAGCCAAACATACAAACCAGAGAGTGTGATAAACAGTGTTGGAAGCGTGAGCACAATACCTGTTTTGAAGTATTGACCCCAACCGATGCGCACCCCTTTTTGCGCCAAGACGTGTAACCAAAGTAATGTGGCAAGTGAGCCAATGGGTGTGATTTTGGGTCCTAAATCACACCCAATAACATTGGCGTAGACCATCGCTTCACGCATAAGACCCGTTGCGGCGGCGGAGTGAATCGCAAGTGCACCCACCATCACGGTCGGTAAATTGTTCATAATGCTCGACAGGATGGCTGCAACAAAACCTGTGAACAGCGTCCCGGCGTAAAGCCCACCGTGCATCGACCACTGCATGAGACTGCCGAGCAATGTGGTCAGTCCCGCGTTGCGAAGTCCGTATACGACGACATACATACCTATCGAAAACACAACGATGGACCAAGGTGCACTGCGAATCGTCGACCACGGTGCGACGGTCTTGGTTCTCGCTCCGGCGATGAGAAACACCAGCGCAACCGCCAAGGTAACGAAGCTGACAGGGATATGAAACAACTCAGTCAGAACGTAACCGACAAGCAAGACAGCGAGGATGATCCAGGAAGCCAAAAACATACCTTTGTGTCGAATGGCACTTGCCGCCTCTGGCAAATCACTTGGGCGATAGGCATTGGGAATGTCCTTACGAAAGAAGAGATATAACATCAAGAAGCTGGCGACAAACGCAAACAAGTCAGGGACAATCATGTGTAAGGCATAGCTGATAAAACCGACGCCAAAGTAATCGGCGGACACGATGTTGACAAGGTTACTCACGATGAACGGCAGTGACGTGGTATCGGCAATAAATCCACTTGCCAGTACAAACGGTAGCATCTTCCTCACGTCAAATTTCAACAGCTTCACTTTTTCTAGTACGATGGGTGTCAAAATGAGCGCAGCTCCATCATTGGCGAAGAAGGCTGAGACGATGGCCCCGAGTGTAATGACATACAAAAAAACTTTTCTCCCGTCCCCTTTGGCGACATGTGCCATTTTGAGCGCGGCCCACTCGAAAAAACCGATTTTGTCTAAGATTATCGAGTTCATGATGATGCCTACGAATGCCAAGGTCGCATCCCAAACAATTTTCGTCACCGACCATACATCTGCGACATGCACAACATGAAGCAGCAGTGCGAGCACCGCACCGCCTATGGCGCTCCATCCGATGGACAACCCCTTGGGTTGCCATATGACAAACACCAACGTCAAAACAAACACCGCCAGTGCGAACCATGCCGCAGGCGCTATCATGTGGCCACACCCTCACACTCGATTTGCAAATCTTCTCTATGTACCAATTTGTTCTCGTCCCTCAGATTCATCAACTCGTTCAGTGATATACCCACTTCCTGAAGGCGAATCGTGTTTCATGCATAGAAAACCCACATACCTTTTCGAGTTTCCTTCACCAGCCCCACGGCCTTCAGTCGGCTCATATGTTTTGACACAGCCGGCTGCTAGATGCCAAACAGTGGAACCAATTCACATACACACCAGTCGCGGATGTTTAACAGGGCAATAATTCGAAGACGCGTGGGATCCGCCAAGGCCTTCAACGTGCTCGCGAGTTTTTCCAAATCCAATTCCGATCACCTCAACACATCATAACCACATCGTTATCAATCGATCAAACGACGCACGTCCGTTACCCCTTCGGTCAGTACCGTACACGCATGCAGTCTAAACATGTAGCATCTTGTTGGCCATCGGCGGTCCGCCGACCCATCCCCACTCATACGTCATCAGCATGACAAAGTCGACTTCCTGCCCCAACGTCCGATAATCGAACGCACCCATCCAAGGCTGATTCGGGTTGTCGGCCGTCTTTGGTCCCATCGCAATGGATATGCTTAGGTTCCGACTGCGCAAAGATTTGCCCAACTCGCGAATAAACTCATTGTACAGTGGCCGGTCCGATGGACCCATATGTTCGAAGTCGACGTTCACACCCGCATATCCTTTGCTTGTGCAGATCGATAAAGCTTGGTCGATCACGGTCTGACGTAAGGAGCGGTTGGCCAGGATGGAATGTGCTAGTTGCGTGTTGAAGTTGTTGCCATCGAAGTTCGTGATCGTGACAAGTGGGCGAATGTTGTATCGTTTTGCCGAGGCGAGCACGATGTCGTCCTTTGGAGCTTCAAAATGGCCATCAGCGCGAACCTGATAAGAGAATGTACAAACATAGGTCAGGTCTGAGACATCGCCTAAGATTTCCTCGTCGCTCTGCTCGCCAGTCGGCACGATGTACCCGTTTACTCCAATCGTTTTTCGCGTCGTGCGCCGCACAGGCAGATATATTTGCGACCCTACCGAAAGTGCGGACCCACTCACATAGCCGGTCCAACTCGCGAAGACCGCAGGCGAAATACCGAAACGCTGCGCAATAGATTCCGGTGTATCACCTGATTGAATGGTGTAAGCTTGAACAGCAAGCGGATCTCCCTTCGGAATCAACAGAGCTAGACCCGGTACGATTTCGGTGCGCGAAGGCAGTTCGTTGTAACGCAAGATGTCGCGCACCGATACACCATAGGTGGCGGCAATCTGCCTGAGCGTCTCTCCAGAACGGACGCGATGAATTCGCATGGTATAGCCTCCCTGATGCAAAACAGTCACTCCAGCCTATGCTGGGGGCTGGCTTCATGCGCATCTGGGGTGGCTAAACTTTACGCAGAAGTGGTTGAAGCGTTCTTCACAAAAATATCGGCATTGCCATCAGAGTAAACCAACGTCCAATTCGGGTTATTCGAAAGATAAACAGTCAAAGCATAGCCTGGAGGCAACAAAGCCGACTGAAAATTGTACTTGGCAAGCAATTGTGGAGCGTCCCACGCTAAATTTTGCAAATCCATATAGTCTGCAAATACGCTGCTACGCAAAAAGATATCAGTGCGCCCGTCAACGAATGTCGGGACGCCGCGATATATTAAATATCCCCCATAGTCGTACGCGTTTAACAACGGTCTTGGAATGTGGTGTTGAATGAGGTAGTTGACGGCCGCAACAGGATAAGCCCCAGGATCCATATGCGATGCCACCGTCCCTTTCACGGAAGGCATTTTCAATCCGAATTCGGCTACTTCAGCTAACAGCGCAATGAAACAAACGTAGCGGAAAAATCTCGACGGCGCAGTGAGCACCCGCGCCCAATCGTATGTGGCAAACCCAATCAAAGGTGCTCCCGCAATCGCCAGATAGGGCATGAAACGTTGGTAGACAAGTGTGAGTGCAAAACATCCACCAAAGTAGAGGATGTACTTTAGCGGAATCTCCCGACGACGGGCAATGACGATCACAAGCACACCTGCAAGAAACGGAATGACGCCATATTTGTAATACGAGCTATGAAAGTTTGGCGAATGCCATTCGTTAATCGAACTGGTCATCAGGGTGTTATTTGACAACAGGGCATAGGTAAATTCGTGATAACCATTGGGATTGAGCAATCCAAAACCGACGGATACTACTGCCGTGACAAGTAACCACAGACGGGTTCTGTTCGACAACTCATGCCTCTCTAAGCGACCAATGGTCGGCACAAATGAAACGACCACTTCAAATATCAACATCAGGATACCAATCGAGACCGACGCATGAGCGTTGGCCCAAATCAGAATCAACAAGGGAACGAGCACGAGAAACCAAACGCGGCCGGATCGGACGCGCTCTAGAATAAGCAAAAACACAGCAAACATCGTGTAGGATACGAGTTGCGGACGTACCACCCAGAAGGCAATGCCAGCTGCCACCGCGATGATGGCGGCGATCGCAGCGAAGACGCGGTTGCCTTGTGACAACGTTGAGACCAGACGATAAACGACCAACACGGTGACCGTGTGCAAAAACACGACCAGTCCCCACACACCGGCAAATCCCAGGTGATTGGCAAGCCACGCAAGCACAACCTCAAACAGCCATTCTTGCGTCACCCAGGGTTGTCCATGCATGGACCACGAAAACGGATCCGTCGTCGGAATCTTGTGATGCGTTAAGATATAATCGCCTGTGGCGAGGTGCCAAGGCGTGTCTGGATCTGACAGCGGAAGGGCCGCGTGTACGGCAAAGTACAGAAGCCATCCGAGTAATATGACGTATTCTAGCCGAGCCCACGGCCTTGGTCGCTTCACTTCGATCACGCTGCCTCACCTCATATGTGCTTGCGCGTTCGCATGTCGAGATACATGACGGAAATCGCTACATAGACAAACGGCGTTGTCAACAAGGAAACGAGCAGCGATACGAGCAAGGCTCCCCCGCTCGAAGGAAACAATAGGTCGCCAAAGAGCGTCAAAACGCCTTGGGCGATGGAACAAATCACAAACAGCAGGACAAAAAAGCCAAGCAAACGCCACAAGTCCCCGCGGGCAATTCTAAAACAGCGGCGAATCGCTCGAAAGAAGCCGACGCCCTCCTCCGCCACCACGACGGGCAAAAACAAGGCGTGTAAGAAAAACCACAGGCTGGCGATCATATACGCCAGACTACCTAATACGGTTACCACATACGCCAGTGCCTCGGAAATACCTGCAACGACAGAAGCCAAGAGACTGACGGCGAACGTCCAGATGCCGCTACCGACGACATATAGGATGATTGTCATGACAATCGTCAGGATGACGAGCGGCAATCTGCGAAAGGCATCGTTACCTGCATCCGCCGTCGGCACATCGACACCTCGTGCAATCATGCCAACGACGACACGGCTCACCATCGCAAGCATGAGCGGGAAGACAAGGAGCACGTAGACAAGCGTCAACAATGGGATCCACGTCGCATACGCCGCCGGGATGGCATGAAGCATTTGCCCAATGGTGCGAGCGGACTGCAGGCGCGACACCCAATTCGATGAGTCTGTCATACTCGCACTGCTCAAAAAGCGAAGTTGCACATAGGCGTTTAAGATTTGGAATGGTAGTAAGATAAGCGCAGAAGCCGCCATCATCGTGCGAAACCGGCGGCGATAGACCGCGAGCGACACCTGGAACACATCGCGGAGTGTAAACGATGTATGAGAAGGCAAACCGATTCCTCCTGCGAGGTTGTGGAATCGCAACCGGCGCAAACCCTGGAAGCGTCCCTATCATCATAGCACACCAAGGGAAGCCCGCGCGCCAACGAAACCATGATCACACGGACATACTCGATTCAATACCACTTTCCGCGTGCAGCCGCGCATAAAAGCCCCCTTGCCCCAACAGCGCCTCGTGTGTCCCCATCTCGACGATCCGCCCTTGCTCAAGCACGATAATGGCATCTGCATGCCGAATCGTCGACAATCGATGCGCGATGACAAGCGTTGTCCGCCCTTCTGTCACAGCTGCCAATCCGCGTTGCACGAGTCTCTCCGTCTGACTGTCGAGGCTTGCTGTCGCCTCATCCAAGATCAAAATACGCGGGTTTAAAGCGACGATGCGCGCGAACGAGACGAGTTGCCGCTCGCCCATCGACAGGTTGCTTCCTTTACCGTACAAAAACGTGTCATAGCCATCTGGCAACCGCTCAATCACGCTATCTGCACCGACCGCCTTCGCCGCCCGCTCAACGTCTTCGTCGCCAAGCTCTGGCCGAAACAGGCGAATGTTGTCCCGCACCGTACCGGTGAACAGACTCACATCCTGCTGCACAATGCCAACAATCGCGTGTAAGTCGCGCTGCCGCATGGACGCAATCGGCACACCGTCAATTTCAATGGTACCTGCCTGCGGTTCGTAAAAGCGCGTAAGCAGACTCATCAGCGAGCTTTTCCCGGCTCCAGTAGCACCGACAACGCCAATCAACTGCCCGGGTTCGACGACAAACGAGATGTCACGCAGCACAGGGCTCTCCGGCTGATACCCAAATGTAACGTCCCGAAACTCGACTCGACCCAACACCCGTTTTGGATCCACGACAACAGGGTCTTCAGCATCGACAATCTCAGGCTCGATGCGCAAGACTTGCCCGATTCTCTCTGCCGCCACCAACGCCGATTGCAAGGTGTTCCATTGCTGCGTCATGGCATTAATGGGCTGAAAAAACTGCTGGATGTAGCGGATAAAAGCGTACAGCGTACCGAACGCAATCGCCCGATGCAAGACGGCTTCGCCGCCAATGAAGACAACGGCGCTCACAGCCACATTTCCGAGCAACTCAAACGTGCGATTAAACCACACCGATGTCGTGTACTCGCGCACATTTGCATCGCGGTGCTGTTCATCCAACTGCAAAAATGCCCGTCGCTGGCGTGCCTCCTGGTGGAAAATCTGCGTGATCCGCATGCCCGCCAAATTCTCCGCCAAAAATGCGATCATCGCCGATAAGAGCGATCGCGTCTTCTGATAGCGCCTGCGCAATCTGCCGCGAAATGAAATCGCAACGGCAAAGATGATGGGGATTAACACCATCGAGTAAAGCGCAATCCTGGCATTCAGGCGAAACATCGCGAACAGAATCATCAAGATGGACAGCCCATCGCGAATCAAGCTTAAAAAGAAGTTCGTAAAAAACTGACTGACAGTCTCGGTATCACTCGACACGTTGGTAACCAATGTGCCAATCGCCCGCGAGTCAAAAAAGCGCATCGCTTGACGTTCAATATGCTGAAACAGCGATAGCCGGATGTTTTGAATGACGCTTTGACCCGCCCGCTGTAAAAGCGTGACCTGAAAATAGTTTGCCGCAACTCCGGCGATCACGACGCCAATGTACACAAGTGCAATGATCAATAATGCATGTCCATTCGGATGCGCGGTCGCAATATCGCTGTCGATGGCGACCTTTACGAGATACGGCTGTAACACGCTCGACGCGTTAAACACAATGACCAACGCGATGACGAGAACGAATTGCCACAGATAAGGTCTTGCAAACGGTAGAAGACGGCGAAGAGATTTAACGCCGGGCTTCTGTTTTTGCGTAGGCTTGATGGCACGCTCGTTCATGTGTCGATCACCTCCCCCTCTGCCTGCAACGCGTACGTCTGCGCATAAATCCCGCCGCGCTGAAGCAGTTCTTCATGCGTACCCTGCTCGGCAATCCTGCCTTCCTCCAGCACGATGATCCAGTCTGCAGTGCGCACGGCCGAAAGGCGGTGAGCAATGATGAGCGTCGTCCGGTTTTGGCGAACCTCTTGTAAAGCGCGAAGGATCCGCTTTTCCGTCTCCATGTCGACCGCGGACAAGCTATCGTCGAGAATCAGGATGGGGGCGTCCTTCAGCCATGCACGCGCGATCGCAGTGCGCTGGCGCTGCCCTCCTGACAATGTGACGCCGCGCTCCCCAATGATGGTGTCGAAGCCGTCTGGAAAACGAACGATGTCATCGTAAATGCACGCCGCCCGAGCCGCACGCTCGATCTCGCTTTCCAATGCATCCGACCGCCCGAACGAGATGTTATCGCGAATCGTCGTTGAAAACAGGAATCCGTCCTGGGGCACATACGCGATGGCCTCGCGCAATTGTTGCAATCGCAGTTCGCGTATATCACAGCCGTCGAGGAACACGGAATGGGCAGGTGGATCAAACATCCGCGGCAACAAGTTGACAAGCGTCGTCTTGCCGCTGCCCGTACGTCCCACAATGCCAAGCGTCTGCCCTGGTTTCAAATGCACGTGAATGTCGCGCAAAACGGGTTCATCACCGTCAGGGTAGCTGAAATGAGCGAGATCGATCCGAATGTCACCTCGGATGGTTGGGAGTTCCGCAGGGTGCTCAGGATCCGCAATTGCCGGCCGTTCATCGAGAAGTACCTGCAGGCGGGTCAACGATGCAAAAGCCCGTTGAAAATTGTTAATCACCTGCCCAATTTGTTGCAACGGCACGACCAATTGACCTAAGTACAAAGTGAAAGCCACGAAAGCTCCGAGTTGGATGGCATGTGTCACCGCGAGCCAACCGCCATAAAGCAGTGCAATACCGAATGCAATTGAGCTCGCCGTCGGAATGACCGCCTGGAACAGCGCAGTCTTGCGGACCAAGGATATCTGTTCAGCGACGATGTCGCTGACGCGAGCGTGAAAACGGCTTGCCTCTATCGGTTCGTTGGCTGTCGCCTTGACCAGACGGATCGAGGAAAAACTCTCTTCGGCGAATTCCGACATGGCAGACAGCGCTTCTTGTACGCGGCGCGACGATACCCTGACCTGGGGGCCAATCCAGACGATGAAAAAAGGAATTGCAACGAGTGGGATCATGCTGGCCAGCGTCAGTTTCCAACTGACGGTGGTGAACGTCATGATAAGCGTGGCGGTCATCAGGAAGATCGAGTTCGTCAAAATGTTGAAGCCACCGGATAGCGCCTCCCGGACCTGACGGACGTCGTTCATGGCGTGATTGAGGAGATCGCCAATGCTTCGCTTTCTGAAATATTCGGTCGACAGGAGTTCCCAATGCTCAAATAAGCGCAAACGCAAGAGGTATTCAAAACCGCGTGCCGCGCGCCCGTTTTGTGCCTGTCCGATGCCGTAAAAAAGGACATAGACCGAACCGACGATGAATAACAGCGCGGCGTACACCAAAATGCCGCGGCCGCTCAACCGATGCTTGGCAAGTGCATCGGTGAAGCGGCCGAGAATATTCGGAAATTGGACAAAAATAAATTCGGACACAATAATGGACAATGTCGATCCGATATAACCCCATTTATGGCGTAACAAGTAATCTCGTAAAAGGGATTGGGGGCTCATGGCAACCACCTTCCATTGCAAACACGTCAACTCTCTTACCTTAACTCAGTGCCCGACTGGCAGGCAAGCGGCCACGACCCAATATCCGAACGCACACACCACTGCCGTTACAGCGGCGCTTTTTAGTTTGTAATTGGCGTATTGCATGACAGGCAATTTCATCACGGTCGCCATCGCGATCGTGTTGTCGCTCAGAGGTGACGCAAAGCCGCCGAAAGTGCCGCTGGCAAACACGGCACCAGCGACGAGCGGCAAACTCTCTGCACCGCCAGCCACCAGCGAAAAAGCGAGGGGCATCAGCATGCCCCAGGTGCCAAACGAACTGCCCAGCACATAGGAGATGGCGCAGCCAAACAGAAACAAGGCGGGAACAATAAGATGCGCCGGAACATAGCGGACAATCTCCCGCTGGCAAAACGCAGAAAAGCCGAGATCGGCAGCGACCGCGGAGACTGCCCAGATCAGAACAAGAAGCACAATCACAGGCATCATCTCGTTACCCCCTTGCAAAAAGCCGATCATCAGCCGCTGCAAGGGCAGTCGCCGAACGGTGTAGAGGACGAACATCGCGACAACGGTGATCACCAAAGCTTCCAGCATTGCGCGTGCTGCATTAGCTTTTGCGAAGGCCGTGAGGACAGACACGCCCGGAGCGCGGCCCGATAGGTACGTAAAGACGACGGTTGCGCCGAGCAGGAGCGCGAGGGGCAGGATGAGGTTCAGTTGACTTGGACGGGCACGTTCCGCCAAGACTTCGACCGGATCCGGTACAGACTCCTCTGGTGCATGCGCCTTGGTCCGACGCAGTGGGCGCTGTACCGCCGCATCCGCCGGCATTCCGATGGCTCCTGTCTCGACGGCAAATGCCGCTCGTCGGCTCACGGCTGCACCTGCCCATGGAGAAGCGTTGCGCACGGCGTCGGTGGGCGGCCGATTTGTGTGCATCTTCGTACGCGAATGCCGGAAAAAGGTCAAACCGAATCCCACAGCGAGCATCGCCCATGCAAACAAGTTGAACGGTATGCTCAGAAGAAACAAGCGGTACGGCGAAGCCGTCGCGGCAGCGTGATCGCTCGATGTGTGCATGAGACCTACCATGTATGCGACAAATGCGGTGCCAAGTGGTACCAGCGCGCATAAAGGCGTCGAGGTGACGTCGATCGCGAAGGCCACTCGCTCCGGACGGACGCCGAAACGCTGAAAGGCGCGACTGACAATCGGTGCGATCGTCATGATGCGAAAATCAGGTGCCATGAATGTGAACAAGCTTGAAAGCCATGTGAAAGCAAAGGCGCCGCGCGGCGAACGAATGCGTTGCTCCATCCAATTCGCAAACCCTTGTACACCGCCACTTACCCGCAATAACCCGACAAAGGAGCCGAATAAATAGAGAAACAACATCAGACTAACATTGCCTGGAACAGCCATCTCGTTGCCCAAGTAAGTAAGCGCGGATGAAAGCCCGGCAACCGGTTGTGGATGCATCATGTAGGCCCCAGTGAATAGCCCTAGGGCCAATCCCAAAATGACCTGTTTAGTCAAGAGTGCGATTGGAATCACGACCAAAAACGGAATCAGTGATAAGACAGAACCGTGCATTGTTGGACAACTCCCCCTTGGCACTTCCAGCTTTAACGTGCACAAGGACAAGCAGTCTCATGCGAGAATGAGGTGTGATTCGATGCGGCACGCATGTGGAATACTGAAGACGGAGTGAACGAAGTGACCGTTTGTGATGCGAAGGGAACAGGCCACAAAGGGGGGCATTAAAATGGCATGGCCCCTGTCGCTGGACATTGTGGAAGTGGCAAGCGTTTTGTCGTCCGTCGGTACACTTGCCATTGCGGTGACGTCATGGTACCAGATTCACCGCGCGAACCAGGAGACATTTTACCCCATCGTTGCGATCGACGACATCGGACAAACATCCTGTGGAGTATGGGAAATTGCCATGAAAAATTACGGGACTGGGCCTGCGCTAGAACTTAAACTTGCCATTCAGAGCGACGACGGGTGTACGGCAATTCCGCCCATCGTCAGCGGCAATCGCGTTACGGGGCTTCATTTGGCGCCCAATGAGCAAAAAACCATACAAATTTCGATGGACGAAAGTCGTCTAGAGCATCGCGCAAACCCATCCAGGAAGCGAGAAGCACTTCGCATCTCATACCGCTGCATACGGGGACGTAGGCATGAGTTGTTCACCGAGTTGCCAGAAGAACTTGAGTCAAATCTATAAAGAAAGCGCAGGCCAGCATCGGCCTGCGCTGTTGTTGGATTCAACTTATTTCGAGATCCAGATATAGTTGAGAAGCGGATATTCGGTCGTCGGGTTCATATACTGCGATGTCGCATTGTGTACATTGGGAGCCACAACGCCTAAGGAAGCAGCCGAGTTGTTCCATAGAACCGGGACCTGCTCAGACACATATTCCTCGTACTTGAAGAAGTTTTGTTGAGATTGAGCTGCGGACGCAGCCGGCTCATTCGTCTTCTTAATCAATTGGTCAAGTGTCGGATTGTCGTATCCGAAGTTATCCAGGCCGCCTGGCTCAAACAGCTGTTCTCCAGACGGATACGATCCACCATACGTAATTCCAGTACCTGCAGCGGCAGCCCACTTACTGGGTTCCTTCGAATTGCTCATAATGCCAATTTCTTGAGCAAACTCCTCAGGCTTGAGATTGACAACAACACCGATCTGCTGCCAATCTTGCTGAATCAACTCTACCATTTGTGTCGTCGAAGGAGAACCAGATGGATACATGAGATCAAACTCAAGCTTTTGGCCGTTCTTCGTCATGACTCCATTCTGCAACGTCCAGCCATCAGACTCCAGCAGTTGTTTGGCCTTGCTCAAGCTGAATGGGAACAGCGGCTTTTGCAGCTTTGGATCCAAGAACACCGTTTTCGGAGTCGCCGGAATCGGTCCATACTGCGGCGGTGCATAACCGTGGTAAATCTCTTTGTCAATGGTGTTCTGGTCAATTGCATATTCAAGGGCTTGACGGACCTTCAAGTCTGAGAATGCCGAATACAAAGGTGACCCCTTCAACTGATTCAGTTCCACGAAGTAGTAGCCGAAGTTGTATCCTGGAACGATACTGTCGCCAACTGACGTAAGGGCTTGCCGCGATCCCCACTGTGCCGGGTCCAAATAACCGAGGTTGATGGCACCTGTTTTCAGCGCAGAAAACTCCGCATCAGAGGACGCTTCATACTGGAAAATCACCTTATCGAGCGTGCTCTTGTGCCCACCGAACGTCGGGTTCGGTACGAGTACCCAAGCCTGACTGCTCTTTGCACTTTGCAACTTGAATGGACCATCTACGACCTTAAAGAATGTCGGATTGGTAGCTTCCTTGCCCAGGTACGTAATCTCTTGATTCATATTGGAAGGATACTTATTCCACGCGTGCTCTGGGAGAGGCGTCAACTGACCAATGCCATTGTAAATGAACCATTGCTGGTTCACTGGCTTTTTCAACGTGATGGTGACTGTGTACTTACCCGTAGCGACGACACTCTTCACGTTGTCAGGTACGCCACCCGAACCCGCATTATAATTCGGCCAAGGCGCCGGAGCCTTCGGATTGTCGGTTGCCTTAATCAGATTGTAGTCCCACACGACATCCTGCGCTGTGACGGGTTGCCCATCGGACCATTTCCAATTCTGTTTAAGTTGAATCGTGAACACTGTACCGGTCGCGTTATACGTGATTTTATTAGCAAAGCTGTCCGCGTAGTCAATCCCATACTGATTATTAATGTATATGACGCCCGGATACATTTGCATAAATAGCTGTGCGTTGTAGACGCTCGCGTTTTGTGAGTTTTCAATCGGCAAATACCATGTGATGTTCGTGGCAGGTGGCAACGCGTATACAAGTGTACCGCCTTTTTGCGGAGCTACCGTAGCTGCGGCCCCGACCGAAGTTGCTTTGTTTGCCGAATTGCTGTTTTGCGCCGGCGCGGACGCACAACCGGCCACAACTCCGGCAGCCAAGACTGCGGACATTCCAAATGCGCCTGCAAGGTGACGCTTTTTCATTTCTTGCTACCCCCTTGATGTTTCTGTACGAACGATACAAACCTTTAATAGTGACTGAATTGGCGGTTTGTCCTCTCGCACCCCACCTTTTGATCCAGCGCCACGTCTGCACTGAACCATCCGAATTAACTGATTATTTGTTGTATAGTGAAATGATACGTATGTTTGATAAGTTTGTAAAGATATTCACACGCCGTTTCAAACCGTCAAACAGGCTGATATATACGCTAAAAATCCTGATTTCGCGCGGATTTCAGGGGGAACGGGAAGTGGGAAACGCATTTTAAGAATTCTCTTACAAAGTCGGGT
Source organism: Alicyclobacillus tolerans (assembly GCF_001447355.1). GTDB lineage: Bacteria > Bacillota > Bacilli > Alicyclobacillales > Alicyclobacillaceae > Alicyclobacillus > Alicyclobacillus aegles. The sequence continues at coordinate 229,363 of NZ_JXBW01000001.1, forward strand.
ACTGTGGTTGTCTGGAAGGAAATATAACAAATTAACTCAAAAAAGCGGCGAATGGACATGATATTCTCTGTCCATTCGCCAGACATTTCACTTGTGTTGTTAGGATGTACTTACAAGTTATCAAAGCTGATGCGCGGATCGACGAGACTATACAAGATGTCTGCCAACAGGTTTCCGACAATTGTGAGTACCCCAAGGAACATGGTCACACCAAGCAGTACAGGATAGTCGAGCGTGCCCGTGGCATTCCAGTACAACAACCCCATCCCTGGATAGTTGAAAATCTCTTCGATGAAGAGTGCGCCAGCGAACAACCCCGGGAACGACAGACCAAACAGCGTAATCTGCGGCAAGATGGAATTTCGCAACACATGTCGGAACATCACTTGCGATTCGCGCAATCCCTTGGCCCGTGCGGTACGGACATAATCGAGAAGAAGCGTTTCGCGAACAGAGGAACGCATATAACGCGAGTAGCCTGCCAAGGTGATTAATGTCAAGGTTGCCGCCGGCAGTACGAGGTGGTGAAGCCAGTCCGCAAATCCTGGATTCTGATCCTGTGGATTCACCACTCCGCCTGAAGGGAACCAGTGCAAATCAATGGCAAAGAAGATGACGAGCAAAATACCCAGCCAGAAAGACGGCATCGAATAGAAGAAGTAATTGAGAACCGAAACGATGTGATCGACAATCGAGTTCTCAAAATACGCCTGAATCGTTCCGATGGCCATCGCAAACAGCTGTGCGAAGACGGTTGAAATCAACACTAACGACAGCGTGGTTGGCAAAGCGTGCACAATCAGTGAGGTGACCGGTTCACTGTAGTTGTACGAATAGCCCAAATTCCCGCGAACGAGATTGCCAAGCCAGATTAAGTACTGCATATAAAGCGGTTTGTTCAAACCAAGCGATGCGGACAGTGCGGCCGCGCGCTGCGCCGTATAGTGCTGGCCAAGCATAATGCGCACCGGGTTGCCTGGTACGATGTGAAGCAGAATAAACGAGATAATGGAGATGCCAAGCAACGCTGGAATTGCCTCCATAATACGGCGAACAATATAACTGAGCAACGCGATTCACCTCGATTCATCGAACCTGGCCGCGCGGTAATCGCTTGGCCAGGTCAAATTGACGTTCAATCCGTACGCGTGTCCAGTGCGTGACGGAGGCCATCGCCGACAAAGTTGACACAAAGTTCCGCAATCAAAATCAGTATCCCAGGTGGATACGTGAGCCACCAAGCATTCTGGAAGATGTAGTTCATCGAAGCGGACAAATCGGCACCCCAGTTCGGAGCCGGTGGTGGCAAACCTAGTCCCAAGAACGATAGACCTGCAATGTTGAGAATCGAGTCAGCAACCGCAAATGTTGTTGTAACCAAAACCGTGCCGATAAAGTTGGGCACAAGGTACTTCAACATTAAGCGCCAGGTGCGCACACCTGAGAGTAAAGCTGCTTCGACATACGTTTCATTTTTAATCTTGAGCACTTCGCCGCGGACGATACGGCTGACCCCGAGCCAACTGGTCGCCGCCAGGACGAAAATCATCAGGCCGACATTCGGTTTAAACGTCGCGTTCAAAAAGAGCAGAATAAAGATACTTGGGATTGACAACAAGATGTCGACGATACGCATGAGCACCATGTCAACCCAACCACCGACAAGTCCACTGACCATCCCGTATAGGGTACCAAATGCCATCGCGACAAACGCCGACAAGAAGCCGACTTCGAGCGATGCCTGTCCGCCAACCATCATGCGTGCAAGCACATCGTGTCCGGCGTCATCCGTACCCAGTGGGTGAGCCCAACTTGGCGGCTGTAACAGGGCTGTGAAGTCGCCATGTAGCGGATCCACATGATAAATCATCGGCCCAATGAACGAGAATGCGAACAACAGCACGATGCCAATGAGGCCAATCGCGCTCATCGGATAGCGCCAGAACCGCTTCCATGTACGCCACCGATTTGACTGCGCCTTCGGTGTAACAGTGGCTTTGTTCACCTCGGTTTGTGTTACCACGGCTGCCCCTCCTTCCTCATCCAGCGATCCGCATCATGTGCGGATCGCCATCGTCATTTTGCGTCTTGACACCGACGCGATAATCACTTGGACATCCAAATATAGTTAAAGAGAGGATACTCGGTCGTCGGGTTGGGATATTCAGGCGGCGCATTATGAACGTTCGGAGCTGCCACCGAGAGGCTCGCCACGGCGTTGTTCCACAACACCGGTACCTGCTTCGAGACGTACTCTTCATAAGCAAAGAACGCCTGCTGCGACGCTGCCTGCGAAGCCGAAGGTTCGGTCGTCTTGGCAATCAGCTTATCGAGCGTCGGATCATTGTATCCGAAGTTGTCGAGGCCACCTGGCTCAAACAACTGTTCACCGGATGGGTACGATCCGCCATAGGTGATGCCGGTACCGGCCGCTGCTGCCCACTTGCCAGGTTGACTGCTGTTGTTCATGATGCCAAATTCCTCGGCCAGTTGTACAGGCTTCAATGTAACCACTACGCCAATTTGCTTCCAATCTTGTTGGATGAGCTCCATCATCTGCGTCGTGGACTCTCCACCCGTCGGATACATCAGCTCAAACTTCAGTTGCTGGCCGTTCTTCGTCATGACGCCGTTTTGCATCTTCCAACCGTCGGATTCGAGCAACTGCTTGGCCTTGTTCAAATTGAACGGGAACAATGGCTTAGCTAGTTTCGGATCCAAGAAAACCGTCTTTGGCGTCGCTGGAATTGGGCCGTACTGTGCCGGAGCATACCCATGGTAAATCTCATTGTTGATGGTATTTTGATCAATTGCGTACTCCAGGGCTTGACGCACCTTTACATCGCTGAACGCAGCATACATCGGTGATCCTTTTTGCTGGTTCAACTCGATGAAGTAATACCCGAAGTTATACGCAGGTGTAATCACGTCGCCTGCAGAAGTCAGGGCATCCTTCGAGCCGTATTGCGAAAGATCCAAGTACCCCAGGTTGACGTTACCTGTTTTTAAGGCGGAGAACTCCGCGTCTGAAGAAGCCTCATACTGGAAAATCAGCTTATCAAGCGTACTCTTATGTCCGCCAAAGGTCGGATTCGGCACGAGTGTCCATGATTGACTGCTCTTCGCACTTACAAGCTTGAACGGTCCATCCACAACCGTGAAAAATGAAGGATTCGTGGCCTCTCTGCCCAAGTATGCAATCTCTTGGTTCATGTCGTTCGGGTACTTGTTCCACGCATGTTCCGGCAGAGCCGTCAACTGCCCAATACCATTGTAGATGAACCACTGCTGGTTCACGGGCTTATTGAGCGTAATGGTCACAGTGTAAGGATTCGTCGCCACAACACTCTTCACGTTGGCCGGAACCCCGCCCGATCCGGCGTTGTAATTGGGCCATGGCGCTGGCGCGTTTTTGCTATCCGTCGCCTTGATCAAGTTGTAGTCCCACACAACGTCATTAGCAGTCACCGGTTTACCATCAGACCATTTCCAGTTCTTTTTCAAGGAAATGGTGTACACAGTTCCCGCAGGATTGTACGTGATCTTATCCGCAAAGCTGTTGTTATAGTCGACTTGGTACTGATTATTGATGTAGATCACGTTCGGATACATCTGCGTAACGAGTTGAGCATTATAGATGCTCGCGTTACCCGCATTTTCGATGGGTAAATACCACGTGATGTTGGTCGACGGCGGCAATGCGACAACCAGAGTTCCACCTTTTTGAATCGTGGCAGGTCCCGTTGTCGTATTGCCTGCGCCGTTCCCGGTTGCTGGGGCAACCGGGGACGAATTGTTGGCGGCCGCGCCGCACCCTGTTAGGGTAGCAACAGACAGCGCAGTCGATAAAGCAAGTAATGCAGCAACGTTTTGTTTCTTCACTGAAGTTCCCCCTCTGATGTCAAACCCTCGCCGCATTAGGATCCCGAAGTCCGAGCCTGTTCATGCACTGGCACTGGCAAGCGCGCAAGCCATGCCTCAACCATGCAAATGACAAGCCACCCAGTGCTCGGGATGAACCATCACGGGCTTAGGCATCTGCGAGCGACACACATCCATCGCGCGCGGACAGCGTGTGTGGAAGGGGCAACCAGTTGGCGGGTTCGCTGGACTTGGAACATCCCCTTGCAAAATGATGCGCTCGCGTCGTTTCACGCGCCGCGGCTCTGGGGCAGCCGACAGCAGCGCCTGCGTATACGGGTGCAGCGGATCAGCGTAAAGCGAAGATTTCGGTCCGTTTTCAACCATGTGACCGAGATACATCACCCCGACGCGATCGCTGATATGCCGTACGACCGCTAGGTTGTGCGAAATAAAGAGATATGCAAGATTAAATTCGTGCTTCAAGTCCATAAGCAGATTCAATATCTGCGACTGAATCGAGACGTCGAGAGCTGAAACAGCCTCGTCCGCGACGATGAGCTTGGGGTTCAAAGCAAGTGCGCGAGCGATCCCGATACGCTGGCGCTGGCCACCCGAAAACTCGTGTGGAAAGCGCGTGATGTCCGTGCGCCGTAAGCCAACCGTGTCAAGGAGTTGCGCGGCGCGTTCAAATGCGTCGTCACGCGACAGTACCTTATTGACAACAAGCGGCTCCGCAATGCTTTCCCCTACACTCATCTTCGGGTTCAGCGAAGCATACGGATCCTGAAAGACCATTTGCGCATGCCGACGACTCTCGCGCAGCGCCGCGCCCTTGGCGTGGGTAATATCCTTGCCGTCAATCAAAATCTTGCCATCGGTTGGCGTCGTCAGCCGCATGATCATGCGCCCTGTCGTCGACTTTCCGCAACCGGATTCACCGACGATCCCGAGCGTTTCACCAGGCTTGACGTCAAAAGAGACCCCATCTACCGCTCGCACATGACCGATGGTGCGCTTAAAAACGCCTGAACGGATAGGAAAGTACTTTTTTAAATCTTTCACTTCCAACACATACTGGCTCATCGTACCCCTCCTTTCTTCATGAAACGAGATCGCAACGAACCAGATGGCCCGGTGCTACTTCACGCAGCTCTGGCGCTTTTTCAAAGCAAGATGGCTGCGCCAATGGACAGCGCTCCGCAAAACGACAACCTTTCGGGAAGTTCGCTGCGCTTGGAACGGTGCCCGGAATGGAGTAAAGAACGTCTTTGTCCTCTTCGAGCGACGGAATGGAATCCATCAGCGCTCGTGTGTACGGATGCTTCGGCTGTTCGAACACCGTATCGGCGTCGACACTCTCGACCACCTGACCAGCGTACATGACGACGACATGATCCGCCATGTCGGCGACGACGCCGAGATCGTGAGTAATCATGATGATGGCCGTGCCAGTCTCATCGCGCATCTTCTTCATGAGCTCCAGAACCTGCGCTTGAATGGTCACGTCGAGCGCCGTTGTCGGCTCGTCCGCAATCAGCAGCTTGGGCTCGCAGATCATAGCCATCGCAATCATCACGCGCTGGCGCAGACCGCCTGACAACTGGTGTGGAAACTCGTGAATAATTTCATTGGCGCGCGGCACACCGACAAATTTCAGCATTTCGACAGCCTTGTCCAAAGCCTGGCGCTTGTTCATGCCGCGGTGGCGGATCAAAATCTCGCTGATCTGCGTTCCAATCGTCAGAACGGGATTAAGTGCCGTCATGGGTTCTTGGAAGATCATCGAAATCTCACTGCCACGCATGTCGGCCATCTCGCGATCACTCAGTTTCAGGAGGTCTTTCCCATCAAACAAGATCTCACCGTTAACAATCTTGCCGCGTGGCTTTGGCACAAGGCGCATGATGGACAGTGATGTCATGCTCTTGCCGCAGCCTGACTCGCCGACGATGCACACAATCTGCCCCTTTTGGACGTCGATGTCGATTCCGTCGACGGCGCGCACCTCTGCGTGTTTGCTTACGAAATACGTCTTTAAATCGCGAATCGCGAGGAGCGGTTCCGCCATTGTCATGCCCCTCCCATCTCTCGGTTTCGGCAATGTCATGTCAAGTTTCGGAGTCTGTATTAAGAAATATCATAATTGCATGTCAGATTCCGAAAAATTGATAGAAGATTCGTTGGTATAGCGCAAATTTTAGCTGCGGCACAAGGGCTTGTAAAGGCGAGTGAAATCCACGCGATTCACGATTTTCCAGCGAATATGGACAAAAATCGCGCGTTGACGCCCTTTTTGCACAGGTACAAAGGAAGCTAAGAATTCTCTTATTTTCACACGCCACGGCAGTAAATCTTACATATCGTGACCATACCAACCAGGATGCGTCATTCCATCCCTCCCTTGCTTCGAGCGTCCTTCAAGCTGAGCGTGTACAATAACAATGGACGACCATCGCCCGCTTGTGGTGACAGGAGGGTACACATATGCGCATTTTATTGGTGGAAGATGAAGCGCGGCTCGCCTCCGCGCTCAAACAATTGCTCAAAGAAAATCAGTACGCCGTCGATACTGTGCACGATGGCGATTCCGGATACGACTTGGCACTTACAGACAGCTACGACATCGTCATCCTCGACATCATGCTACCCAAGATGAGCGGCATCGACATTCTCCGGGGCATGCGCGAGAACGGGGTGCAGACCCCTGTGTTGCTTCTCACCGCCAAAGACACGGTCGAAGACCGAGTCACTGGTCTGGACGCGGGTGCTGATGACTATCTTGTCAAACCATTTGACAACAAAGAATTGCTCGCCCGCGTGCGCGCACTGTCGCGCCGTACAGGGCAATTCAGCGGCTCTGACGCCATCGAAGCTGGTCCGTTTCGCCTTGATTTTAGCACCCGTACTGTAACGCGCAACGGGGAAGCGTTGGCGCTGACGGCTAAGGAGTTCCAACTGCTCGAACTGTTCATGCGGAATCAAAACAAAGTGCTGTCCAAAGAGATCATTCTCGACCGCGTATGGGGACCTGATGCCGATGTGATTGGCAATGCCGTGGAAAACTACGTCCATTTCCTGCGCAAAAAGATCGACGAACCAGGTAAACCATCGCACATTGCCACCGTTCGCGGTGTCGGCTATCTATTTCAACCCGATGCTTCCGAAGCGCGCTGATGATTGCCCCGCCGAGAAAGGAAGTGCCCTTTGTTTAGGCGACTTAGTCTTCGTTTGACGATGCTCTCCGTCGTGCTTTTGGTTGTACTCTATACCATCACGTCGGTCGCCGTATACACGACCATTCGTAGCTTCGTCATGCGCAGCGTCGATTTTGGCCTGCGCGAAGCCGCCTACCGCGTGATGAACACAGCCGTACTTACAGGTATTCCGAGCTTCGGATCCACAGGTTCACCGCAAATCTACTTCTTACTTGTCGAGAACGGAAGTTTTAGCACGATACCAGATGCGTCACTCGCCGCTCATGTCAAAGCGCGGCTTGATACCGTAAAAAATGATCAAGAATTTCTCAACTACACATTTGCGGGCGAGCACTATCGCATCTTTTATGTTCAATTGCCGACTTCGGGAGGCGGCTCCCCCTATTTGGCAACGCTACTCGATGATTCGCAAACCGTTCATGTGTTGAGTGAGTTGCAATCGGTGATTATTCTCGTCGGCGCGTTCGGCATGCTCGGGGCCGCGCTTGTCGGATTTATTTTGTCGGATCGCATGTTGCAGCCGATTCGCCGCGCCTGGCAGCGACAGTTGGAGTTCGTCGCCGACGCGTCGCACGAACTGCGCACGCCGCTCGCCGTCATTCAATCGAATTTAGGTATCGTGATGGAACACACAGATCAATCGGTGGAGGAGAATTTGGAGTGGCTGAACAACGCGCATGGCGAGGCGAGACGACTGGCCAAACTGGTACAGGATTTGCTCACCCTCGCCCGCTCCGACTCCGAGCGCATGCCCATCGACCGCAAGCCGCTTGACCTGCGTGACCTGTTGCTGCACATTCAGGATCTCTACGAAACCATTGCCGATATGAAAGGCATTCATCTAACTGTCCGAGCCAATGAACCGCTTGTTATACTCGGCGATCGCGATCGACTCCATCAGTTGCTGGTCATTTTGTTGGACAATGCGGTCAAGTTTACCGATGAGGGTGGCGAGATCGAGTTGGCGGCAACGCGCAGCCGCAACCATGTGACGCTTTCTGTCCGCGACACGGGATTAGGCATTGCGAAGGAGCACTTGGATCGCGTGTTTGACCGCTTCTTTACCGTCGATCCGTCGCGATCGCGCGAGCAGTCGAGCAAAGGCACTGGGCTTGGGCTATCCATTGCCAGGTGGGTCGCTGAAGCGCACGGCGGGCGCATCGGTATCTGGAGCGACGGCCTCGGCAAGGGGACGACGGTGCGCGTCGAGTTGCCCTTTCATCCGAAGCGAACGACCGCACTCAGCGTGGGTGATCCGCAAGAGCCGTCTAACAACGGACGCAAACGCCCTGTGTAGTCCAATATGAACCGAGAAAGTCGACCAACGACCGCTTGGCTTTGGCGCTGTCAAACGGTCGTTGCAGCCTTTCTTCTAGCGTGCTGGCGGTCTCGGGTTGGACGTCGATGGCGGCGCCCGCGTACCCATAGAAGCGATTGATAGCGGAAATGGCTGCGCCGATGTCGAGATCGATCGCGATGCAAGCATGGGCGAGAACGTATCCGGGATGGCGAGACGTTGTGCCGGCTAACCCCCCGCGCCACGCCTGTGCAGTGCCAACGATTTTCTTACCATCGACTTGGACGTTGTAGCCACCATCGCAATAGCTTCCTGGGACCTCACCTGTCGAGGCGGATAGCCCAAGATGGATAAACCAGTCGATCAGTGGTTGGCAGAGCAACCTGTAATATGCATCCGTGGTGGCTTTCTCGTGCTGCCGCGGAAAGATGATCGACATGTTGAGCATGCCGCTGCCATGCGGCACTGCGGTGCCGCCCGTCGACCGGACGAAAATGGGCCAGCCTTCGTCCGCCATGGCGTTCATCGCGAATTCCCCGTTTGCACCTGCGACGTCCCGTCGGCTGACGACCAGTCCTTGCACAGGCGCATGCCGCCATACACGCACAGTGGGGCGACGCGCACCTTGCGCGACTTGTTTAGCAATTTCGTCATCATACAGAATATTGTTCAGTGGATGCAAAGCGAATTCGTCCGTCACTATGTCTAGTTCGGTCGGCAGCAATACTCGCCAGTCCGTGATGCTCATGATGTCACTCCCCGCTCTTCTCTCCATCGATGTGCATGGTGCGCAAAGTCGGCAATAAAATCATGACGGTAGTCCCGCGGCCTTCACGACTGCGAACATAAATTTTCCCTTGATAAGCCTCTATTAACTGCTTGCTGATGGCAAGCCCCAAGCCTGAGCCCTTGCCCGTCGCCCGTGCCGCATCGCCGCGATAAAACCGTTCAAAGATGTGCGGGAGCACATCTGCGGGTATCCCTTCGCCGTCGTCGCTGACCGATATCCGCACCATCGGGCCTTCCTCGCGGGCAGCAAGTTCAAGCCAGCCCCCTTCCTTCGTATGGCGCATCGCGTTGTCGATAAGGCCGACTAGCACCTGACGAAGCCTGTCCTGCTCGATAGCAACCCGAGTCCCTGGCGTCAAATGGACGTGTGCTTCGATGTCCAAATCCGGGCGTAAAACCGACGCATCTTCGCCCAACCGGACAAACAGTTCCTCTAGACCACGTTGATCCAGGCCCTCGGTTACAGGCGGCAATTTCTGCTCCTCGAGACGCGACATCGTCAGAAGTTGGTCGACCAACTTCTGAAGCCTTTCCACCTCAAGGACAATGTTGCGTACGGCTGGCTCCCAAACGCGCGCGTTCTGATGTCCCCAACGGCGTAGCAGATTTGCGTGTCCAGCTACAATCGCCAAAGGCGTCCGCAATTCGTGCGACGCATCTGCCATGAATCTGCGCTGCTCTTCGACTGCGTCATCGATGCGGTCCAACAACTGATTGAGCGACTGTTGCAGCGACGCAAGTTCTGGTGGCAGTCGGTCAAACCGAAGGCGGCCAGCGCGCCGCCACTCGACTTGTTGTATCCCAGCCATCAGGCGTTGCAGCGGTTGAAATCCCCTGCGCAACAATACGTACATACCACTGGCAAACAAGCCGATCACAGCCACATCCATGATGACAAACACGCTTAACATGTGAAAGGTGTCCTGGCGCAAAGGGTCCGTCAGGCTATAAATCGCCAGCACACCGCTGGCGCCATTTTCAAAATGAACGCCTTCGGTCAGCGCGATCACGCGGTGAAATCCGCTGGCGTCGCGCCACTTATACGGGTAACTCCATTCTGGCTTGGAGAAGTCCTGTCCCTGTGGCTGAGCAGGCACGCGGTTGACAATTTGTTGTACGATGTCACTACTAAAAACCGGACTGTTGATTTGGAACAAGACGTTGCCCTCGTTATCCGTCAGACGGATCACCGAGTCTGTCACGGCGACATATCGATCCCAACTCGTCGTCACCGTTTGTTGTGCCAACTGGTCGACGCCTTGGCCAAGTAACGTCGCCATCTCAAGCTCCATTACGCGCTTGTACGAGTTTAAGCTGGCCGCCGAGAACGCCGTCATAAAGACGGTAGTAAAGACAATAAAGACAACAGCGCACCAACATGTGCTCCAACGCAGCAAAGACGCCTGTGTACTACGGCGACTCATCATGCACCTCAAGCCGATAGCCTTGGCCACGCACGGTTTTAATGTACTTTCGCTCCGGGTCCAGTTTTTGACGCAGATAACCAATATACACGTCGACGACATTCGTATCCCCCGGTGTGTGGAATCCCCACACACGTTCCAGCAAATCGTTGCGCGAACACGTTTGATTGACATGCCGCAAAAGGTAGACTAACAAATCGTACTCGCGCGCCGTCAAGTCGACGTCCTGCCCGCGGTACACAACGCGATGAAGGTCCATTTGTACGGTGGTTTCGCCAAACCGAAACGTCGTGGATGACGCCTCATGTCGCCTCCGCAAGGCACGCATGCGTGCCCACAATTCTTCAATTGCAAACGGCTTCACAAGATAGTCGTCGGCGCCAGCGTTAAGCCCGTCGACACGATCCGCCACCGAGCCACGAGCGGTCAACATAATCAAAGGGACATTCGAAAACATGCGAACAGCTTGGCACAATTCGATTCCGTTCATGCCAGGCAACATGATATCGACAAGCAATAGGTCATAAGGATGCTCGCGCGCGAGCGCAAGCCCTGACTCCCCATCCGGTGCAACATCAACTGCCACACCTTGCAACTCTAGTTCCAACGTCAAAAATTCGATTAATCCGGGCTCATCTTCGACTAACAGCACGCGCATTGCCAATCACCCACTTCATCTTACCGCAATTCGCGACCCGGTGCTTCTGACCGTGCGGCGAGCCACGAAACAAAGGCCTGTGCTGCTTGCGGCATCGTTGTGTGCTTGCGTACGACGAGTGTGACGGTACGCGCACCGAGATCGACATCGATGAGATTGACCGTACACAATCTCTTTGCTTGCACGTCCTCCGCAACGGCCGGCCATGGCACGATGGCTAGTCCCATCCCCGCCTGTACAAAGCGGCTCATCGCTTCCAAACTGTCGGTCTCCATAAGCGGTAAAGCCGGATCCGCAACACCCATGCGCGTAAACGTATCATGAACCAACTGCCGTAAACCAGACTCTGGATGCATCACGGCCATCGGTTGCTGAGCGAGATCGCCCAATGTACAAGCGCATCCAGCAAGTGGGTGGCCAGACGGCGCCACGACGACCAACGCGTCTCGCCAAAGCGGCGTCATCACGAAATCGTCGCTACTCGCAGGCGGCGTCGTGACGATGGCGGCATCGACCGTTCGCGCTTGCAACCGCTCCATGGTCAATTTGGACGATCCGGTGACAACCTGAAAGCGTACACGCGGATGTTGCTCCGCATATTGCGCGAGAATAGAAGGCAACCGATATAAAGTGGGTGACAGCCCAGCGCCAATGCGAATAAGACCTGCGCTCGGATCGGCAAACTCGCGTAGCTCTTCCTGTAAGCGCACTTCAAGTGTCTGCAGCTCCGAAGCAAACGCATATACGCGTTCACCTGCGCCAGTGAGAGTCAACCGTTTGCCAGAGCGATCGAATAACGGTGCCCCAAGTCGCCGTTCCAACTGCTGCAACTGACGCGTTACCGTCGGCTGTGTGGTATGTAACACACGCGCTGCGTCAGACAACGTCTGATGCTCGACAACGGCAAGCAAGGTTCGATATAAAACATCCAATGTTTCATCACCCATACATAAATCGTATCAAAACAATACACATCATTCATTTTACACATATCCAAAAGAGACGTACACTGAAGCATGTGAAAGCGATTCGAGGAGGTCATCCGATGTTTCACGCGGTGGTTGGAGCACAGTACGGCGACGAAGGCAAGGGCAAAATGGTCGACTATTTGGCTGAGTCCGCAGACATCGTTGTTCGCTATCAAGGCGGCGGCAATGCCGGTCATACAATCGTTAATGAGCACGGAAAGTTTGCATTGCACCTGGTGCCCTCAGGCATCTTTCACAAACATACGATCTCGGTGCTCGGGGCGGGTGTCGTTCTCCACCCAGGGCAATTGGTGCAAGAACTTGCGACCTTGCAGGACGCGGGGATTGACACCAGCCGCTTTATGATTTCCGAACGCGCCCACATGGTTCTGCCCTATCATCTGTGGCAAGACAGATGGGAAGAAGAACAGCGCGCTAAGAAGGTCGGTACAACACTGCAAGGGATCGGCCCAGCCTACCAAGACAAAGTCGGTCGCTTTGGCCTGCAGATAGGAGAACTCCGCGACGTGGAGCGCCTCCGCGAACGCCTACAAGCTGCATACCAAGCCAAGTTAGCGCGCATCCCCGCACTCGCAAACTACGGGACGTGGGACGATGTATGGTCTACCTTGATGGAAGCACGCAATCAGCTACTGCCCTTTATTGCGGATACGACACCGCTGTTGTACGAAGCTTACAAGCAAGACAAACATGTGGTGTTTGAAGGACAGCTTGGCATCATGCGCGATCTCGATTGGGGGGTCTACCCGTTTGTCACCTCGTCCAATCCCATAGCCGGTGGCATTGGCGCAGGTGCCGGTGTACCGCCAACTGCTATTCGTAGAATCACCGGTATATCCAAGGCGTACACGACTGCAGTCGGCGAAGGCCCGTTCCCGACGCAATTGCACGACGAATACGGTCGATATTTGCAGGACAAAGGTCATGAGTATGGAGCTACGACGGGCCGCCCTCGCGCCTGCGGCTGGCTCGACATCCCATCACTGCGATACGGCGCTTGGGTCAATGGCTATACGGAACTCGCCTTAATGAAGCTGGATGTCCTGTCGGGCCTGGATGAAGTTCGCGTCGGAATCGCCTATGACAAAGGTGGATCGCGTTATGAATGGCCCTTGCCCGCTTATGACATGGAACACGTCACGCCAGTCTACGAGTCCCTACCGGGCTGGCATGAGGATATATCCACTTGCCGCCACTTTGACGAGTTGCCGGCGAACGCCCGAGCGTTTGTGGAGCAAATTGAGAACTGGGTCGGTGTTCCCATCCGCTACATCAGCGTCGGACCGGACCGGGCACAGACCATCGTGCGAAACTAATCCGCCTCACTGCAAAAACGAACTCTGGGCCAGCCTACTGGGCTGGCCTTGAAGCGTTTCCATGGGAGTGGCAATTGCCCCGAAATTCTCTTGCAAATTCCTCAAAACTCAGGCTATATATTTAGTAGATCTGCTCATATCACGAGAGGGTTGGACAACATGAGAAAGCGTATTCATAGGGCGTTTTGGCCTACTTTTGCGGCTGGCATCGCCCTCGCCGGCACCACCTTCGGTTCTTGGTCAAATTCCCCCACGTTTTCAGCATTCCGAATCCATCACAGACCTGCGAGTGTAGGTGCGGCCAATTTGGCGGACAGCGGCCAGAACGCTCCAAGCCATACGGCGGATCCGTCACGCATTTCCTATGCTTATTCGCCTGTACCTGCCGACTCCAGCATGGTGCGGTTCGAAGCCTACGGCAGCGGCGTCACAAACGGAGACATTCAGCGCGCCGAGGCCATCCTTAGTCGCGTCCACTCCGTCAGTCGCATCAGCAACTTTCTCGGTCTGCGCATGCATAAACCGGCGACGGTCTATCTAGTCAACAACGCGTCTTCGTACGCAAAACTATTGCAACAAATTGGTGTATCGCAGGGCGATGCCAGTAGCCTCTCTCAGGATTCGAACGGTTTTACCTTACGTAGCACGGTGATTATCCCGCTGTTTCAGAATACAAGTGATTACGATCTCGCCAATACGTTGACACATGAACTGACTCATGTGACCATCAATCAGAACATCTCGTATCTGCCGAGTTGGATGAATGAGGGCATGGCCGTCTATATGGGATTTAACGGCCAAAAGGCGATTGAGCCGCAGGCAGAATTCGAGGGTGACGAGCGCGAATACGCCGAGGATATACTCGACGTTGTGCAATCCGGATCTCTTGTGCCCTTATCCAACGACGAAGCAGCCATTTTGTCAGGATCCGAGACCTATGATTACGAACTTCAAGACTGGCTCGCCATCTGTGACCTGATCTCGAAGTTCGGGATATCCTCGATTGCAAAACTGGCCAACAACCTGACACACGAAAATCCGGATCAGGCATTTCAGTCTGCATTCGGAGAGACAGTTCCGTCCTTTAACGCCAGCTTCACAAAGCAGCTTCAAGCTGCGGTCAGGGCGAAGACAAAGGGCGCATCGTTAAATGTGACCATTCCTCCGGGATTTCACGGTACTCTTCAGTTTTTGTCACCCAATCGTGCCAAGTACGACGCTTTGAGTGCATCCCCAGGAAACTACAATATTAAATGGAACGTGAATGGAGGCCTCGCAAGCGTTCTGCCTACCGCGACGCCACTCAAGAATGCGCAGTCAGCGGATCCATCTTCCGCGTACCTGTGGCTGACATCGTCACATAAATTGGTTTATCAAAATAAGACCGTGGCGGACTGCGGATTTCGGTTTGACTACCAGTTTGGTTTATATGCGTTTGAAAACGCTTGGATAGACTTTACCAATGGTCAAGTTGCATATGTGAATCAACCGTCGCTCTTCGGTGTCACGATTCAGGATGTAACGGAAATCGCACCATCCGACCCACTTTTGCCTATTCTGCGTGCGGAATGGGCTTGAACCATCTGATTCCTAACCGGTGAACGGGGACTGAACCCTCGAGGCTCAGCCTCCGTCGCCTTTCGGATAACCCCAACCTTAACCACACCACCCATATTCGCTCCAAGGCACCCTACTTTTTACCTACACCTTTACAAAGTCTTCACAATCCGCATATGCCATCTTCACAATTGAGGCGTAACATTCACTTCGGAATACATCGACCACAATCGAAATGGTGCAAACTGTATCAGTGTTCATCGAAACATTGACAACCAAGACTCACTTATAAGCAAAGGAGCGACCACTGTGTCCGTCAATTCCAGCGTTCTAGAGGCTTTTGACGAAAGCAAGCTCAATTCATTTCATTGGAAAACCATTTTGACGGCAGGAATGGGCTTTTTCACTGATGCTTACGACCTGTTTATCATCGGGACGGTTACCGCTATTTTGACACCAATGTGGCACCTGACCACGACGCAGTTGTCGATACTCAATAGTACTTCCTTGGCAGCTGCAGCACTCGGAGCCTTGTTTTTCGGCAAGCTGATGGATTTGCTTGGTCGTAAGGCAATGTACGGAATCGAAGTCGCCATGCTGGCCGTGGGCGCCATTTTATCCGCATGTGCACCGTCCTTCATCTGGCTCGTCATTTTTCGATTCATTGTTGGCCTTGGCGTAGGTGGTGACTACCCAACCAGTTCGGTGATTATGACTGAGTATGCGAATCGAAAAAACCGTGGATTTTTGGTGACGATGGTATTTGCGATGCAGGGTCTTGGGCTTTTAGCGGGACCTTTAGTCGCTTCCCTTTTGCTGTCACTCGGCATTCCACATGCCGTTGCCTGGAGGCTGATGCTGGGACTCGGTGCAATCCCCGCCGCATCCGTCATCTATTTGCGTCGGAAAATGCCTGAGACGCCGCGCTATCTACTCGCCGTCAAACAGGACGCCAGCCAAGCCGCTAACGTCGCATCACACCTGACAGGCCAGCGTGTCGCCGGCGGATCTTGGAATGGTACGGTTGCAAAGCAAAGTATGTGGAGTCGCAAACATGTCATTCGACTGATTGGCACGGCAGGCAGTTGGTTTTTAATCGACGTCGCATTTTACGGCAACAGCGTCTCATCGCAACTCATTTTGAAAGCTTTGCTCCCACACGCAGCTCTGGTGACGACAACCCTTGTGGCAACAGCTATTTTCCTTGTCGCAGCGGTTCCTGGTTATTTCGTGGCCGCCGGTCTCATGGATAAAATCGGTCGCAAAACGATTCAAAGTGTCGGTTTCGTCGTGATGGCCTGTGCGTATGCGGCAATTTTCTTCGTACCGACCATCGCGAAGTTGCCCATTGTGTTCCTGATTGTCTACGCGATTAGTTACTTTTTTATCGAATTCGGACCGAACACCACGACATTCCTCGTTCCGTCGGAAGTATTCCCGACCAATTTGCGCGGAACGGCGCATGGCATGTCTGCGGCGGGTGGCAAAATTGGAGCCTTTCTCGGTGCATTCGTCCTGCCTGGTATTCTCAAAGCGTCAGGGCTCAATGTCACGATGGGCATGCTGGCAGGCGTGGCTTTGTTGGGAGCCGTACTGACGATGGTGGCCGTACCCGAAATGAAACAGCGTTCACTCGAAGACAACGAAGAGATACACCACTCAGCAACCTCGACATCACCGCGGCACAGTGTGAGCTAACGACGAGATCGTTTCACCATGTAAAGACAAGGTGCATCGGATTTTGATGGAGGGATTGTACGTTGAATTCGAGGGCGAAGGATACGGTACAAGGCACGGCGTGGGACGGACTGGCGGTTTTATGCGAACGACAGCGATTGCGCATTGTCGAGGCGTTATCAAACGGCGAACGCTGTGCAGCAGAATTAAGCGCCACCTTAGGTATCCGCCAGAACACACTGTCACATCACATCAAGGTGCTACGCGACTACGAGTTGATCCGCGTTCGCCGCGATCCGGATGACCAACGATGGCTGTACTACAGCATCAACGACGCGAAGCTGAGACAGCTGGGGCACACCTTAATGCGCTTGGCGGACAACGCAAGGTCGGCGGAAGAGACAGTTGAGCGACCAAAGGCAGCGACAACATAATCCATTCAAAGTAAAGGCCTTGGCGAACCAATCGCCAAGGCCTTTTTATAGGTGCCGTCGATAACGACGGCACCGACAGGTCATGTCTGAAATTGGCTTACATCTTTGACCCAATGTAAGAAGCAAGGTCGACGACACGGTTCGAATAGCCCCATTCGTTGTCATACCAAGCGACGACCTTTACCATATCGTCGATGATCATCGTGGATAGGCCATCGGCCGTCGAAGAATGCGCATCTCCATTGTAATCGTGGGAAACGAGAGGAAGCTCATTGTAAGCCAAGATGCCCTTTAGCGGACCTTCAGCAGCCGCCTTCAACGCACCGTTAACCTCTTCAATCGTCGCCGTCTTCTTCGTCTGTGCCGTAAGGTCGACAATCGACACATTCGGTGTCGGCACGCGCATAGCCATGCCGTTTAGGCGTCCCTTAAGGTGCGGTAACACGAGACCGACAGCCTTGGCAGCACCCGTAGAAGTTGGGATGATGTTCAATGCAGCGGCACGAGCACGGCGCATGTCCTTATGCGGTAGATCGAGAATCCGTTGGTCGTTGGTGTACGAGTGAACCGTCGTCATCAAACCTTTGACGATCCCGAACGTGTCGTCGATTACCTTCGCAACCGGCGCCAAGCAGTTGGTCGTGCAGGATGCGTTGGAAATGACGTGATGGTTCGCCGGGTCGTACACTTCGTGGTTTACACCCATGACGATGGTCACGTCTTCGTTTTTCGCCGGAGCCGAAATAATAACCTTCTTCGCTCCACCTTGCGTGATATGCACTTCGGCCTTGTTCTTATCCGTAAAAATACCCGTCGATTCGATCACGATTTCGACGCCGGCATCGGCCCATCGAATCGCGCCCGGATCGCGCTCAGCGAATACTTTGACCGTCTTGCCCGCAACGATAAGCTGATTGCCCTCCGCCCGAACGTCTTCAGCCAAAACGCCGTGTACAGAGTCGTACTTTAACAGCGCCGCCAGCGTCTCTGCGTCCGTGAGGTCGTTTACAGCCACAATTTCGATGTTCGGGTTGTTGAGTGCCGCACGAAACACGTTACGTCCAATGCGACCGAACCCGTTAATGCCTACTTTCACTGCCATGTTCGATTCTCTCCTCACATGTCTAATTCGGATTTCATTTGCAGCAGTCTGCGTGCAGCTCCCTCGTCCGTCACCAAGACATCGATGCGATACGCCTGCGCGACCGCAGCAATGGCCTGCGCTTTACCCGCGCCCCCTGCGACCGCCACCACCAAGCGTGCGCGTTCGACATCCGTCAACCGTAAACCGATGGTTTGCATGGCGTACACGACTTCGCCGTCAGCGTTGAAATAATGTCCAAAAGCCTCGGCCTTTGCTGCCCGCTCGGTCAGCAATGCCAATTCGGCGTCGCTGGCGTGCCGCCTTCGCGCCATTGCCAAGGCGTCACCGATGCCGTGCACGACAACCGTGGCGGATCGAATGACAGGCAATCGCTGCTGAATGTACGGATCTTCCAGCAATTGTTCCAACGCCTTTTGCGATAAGCTGTCCGGAATGTGCAACATCACCGAGCGACCATCGAGCTTTTCAGCGAGTTCTGCCGCGATTGTGTTCGCCTGGTAGGCCACCGTTTCACCCACTGTGCCGCGCGCCGGGACGACTTGAATATCGCGCAGCCCGGAACGAACCGGCGCCGATTTTGCCAAGGCTGCAACCGTCGTACCGCCCGTGACGGCGATCACGTCGCCATCGCGAATCGCGTCGATCAGTAGCTCCCCCGCGCTGGAGCCTATGCGCTCCGTCACCCATGGCTCCACATCGCTGTCTCCCTCGACGACGATCACGTTGGCGACAGCAAGCGCCTGCGAAAGCCGCCAAGCTAAGTCCGACCGACCTGCGAGGGCGGCCGCAACTGGCTCCAACTGACGCAATAGAGTCAGTCCTTCGGTCGACAGTGTGACGCCCGACGTAGACGTAAGCAGCAGCCCTTGTTGCTTAAGCGCATCCAATTCGGAGCGCAGGGTCCGCTCCGACTGACCCATCGCCTGTGCCAAGGCCCGCCGCCCAATGGGTGCAAGGGCGTTGACTCGCTGTAAAATCCGCAAACGATTCTGTAACACACCCATCAGTTCTGGAACGATCCGCTGCACCGCCGCCCAATCCGTCGTCTCCATAGCGCTTCTCCTCAACATGCCGCCCATGGTTCACGGGTCGGTACGTCACCGGGACATCTTCAGTCCCTGCGATCCAAATATCGTCCCATCACTTGTAGTGTAGCGTCTTTGCCAAGGTTGCGCAATGCCTACCAAATCGCCATTCATATCTTCCGCAACTGCACCTCTTGTACCTGATGTCCCTCTCCTTTATGTAAGATTAACTGCGCACGAGGTTTGGTGGGCAGTATGTTTTCCCGTAAATTTTTTGCATTGATCTCTTCCCAGATACGCGAGGCCGTCGCTTCAGCTTCCACATCGGTCAGCGATGCATAACGGTGAAAATACGACTCTGGATTGCGAAACGCAGTTTGTCTTAATGTGAAAAAGCGCGTGATGTACCATTCGCGGATTAGGTTCTCAGGCGCATCGACATAGATGGAGAAGTCGAAGAAGTCGGACACAAAGATGTTCATTGGCCTCTGCGCATGGCTGGCGGCCGACGTCTGCAGGACATTGAGCCCCTCTAAAATGACGATATCAGGTTGACGAACTACGATTTTTTCGGTCGGGACGATGTCGTAGGCAAGATGTGAATACACTGGAGCCTCGACAATTGGTTTTCCAGACTTAACATCCGCCAAAAATTGAATAAGCCGCCGCGTGTTGTAGCTCTCCGGAAATCCTTTGCGGTGCATGATACCGCGGCGCTCCAATTCGGCATTTGGAAACAGAAACCCGTCTGTCGTAACGAGATCCACCTTCGGATGATTAGGCCAGCGCGACAAGAGCGCTTGCACGATGCGAGCAGTGGTGCTTTTGCCGACGGCAACACTTCCCGCAATCCCGATGATATAAGGGACCTTCGTTCCGGTATGGCCGAGGAACTTGTGGGTCGCTTCGTACAGGCTTTGTGTCGCACCCACGTACAGGTTTAATAGCCTTGATAAAGGAAGATAAATGTCCTCGACTTCAGCGAGTGACACGCGTTCGTTGATTCCATGCAGGCGCGCCAAATCTTCCTCCTGCAACAAAAGCGGCGTGGAAGCGCGCAATTGTCGCCACTCCTCACGCGAAAACGAGATAAAAGGACTAAAGCGATTCGCCTTGGAGACCCGTTCTTGTCCCATGATTCGCCTCCGATATGTGCCGCTTACCATGTTGAAGCCCGGCCAAAGAGCCGGGCTAGTGCAAAGTATACATGGTTTGATCGTTAAACAGAAGGGAGACATTCGCCGCTACCTACACTTAGGCGAGAAACTTGTACTGTGCGGCTACCAAGTCGTAGTAATAACCTCCATGCGCCATGAGTTGCGCATGGGTCCCACGTTCGACGATCCGCCCCCCGTCAAACACCAAAATTTGATGGGCATCGCGAATCGTCGAGAGCCTGTGCGCGACGACAAACGCCGTCCGCCCTTCCAGCAATACGTTAAGTCCCTTTTGAATCAGGTGTTCGGTATAGGTATCAATACTCGCCGTCGCCTCATCGAGTATCAAGATGCGCGGATCAGCAAGAATGGCTCGCGCAAACGAAATGAGTTGGCGCTGTCCTTGCGACAAGCGACTGCCCCGTTCGCGCACCTCCGTGTGATAACCTTCCGGCAAGTTCTCGATAAACTCATGCGCATAGACGGCACGGGCAGCCGCCTTCACCTCTTCGTCGGAAGCAGCGGGATTGCCATACCGAATATTGTCCATAATGGTTCCCGAAAAGATGAAGGTATCTTGCAACACGATACCAATCTGACTGCGCAAGCTATCGAGGGACACCTTGGCAATATCTTTGCCATCGACAAGAATGGAACCTTCTGTCGGATCGTAAAAGCGAGCTAGCAGGTTGATGACCGTGCTTTTACCGGCGCCCGTATGGCCAACCAAGGCCACGGTTTGCCCTGGCAGAGCTTCGAATGATACGTCGCTCAGCGCTCTCCGGCCCTCTTCATAGGAAAAGCCAACAGAACGGAACTCAACTTTCCCTTTAATAGGAGGCAAAGCGATTGCGTCATCGCGATCGACGACATTCGCTTGGGTGTCGAGATACTGGAAAATACGTTCTGAAGATGCCATGGCGACGAGAATTTGGTTGTACACTTGACCAAGTTGGCCGATGGGCGTCCAGAAGTTCCCGAGGTAGTTGGCAAAGGCAACGAGCAACCCGACGGTGACGACGCCATTGTGTAACAGATGCACGCCATACCAGAAAAGCAAAGCGCTTCCGAGTGCACCGGTCAAGTCGACGAGTGGACCAAACGGAATGGACCAACGCTGCGCACGCAAGAACGTCGCCATGTAATCGCGGTTCATCTTTTCAAAGAACATTTGATTCTCGTCCTGGCGCACATACGATTCGGTCACGCGCATGCCTTGAATGCCTTCTGCTAGGTGCGCGTTGATTCGGCTCAGACGAAGACGCACCTGCTGCCACGCGCGACGGATTTGAATCGTCAA
The DNA here is from genome assembly GCF_001447355.1 of Alicyclobacillus tolerans. Classification (GTDB taxonomy): domain Bacteria; phylum Bacillota; class Bacilli; order Alicyclobacillales; family Alicyclobacillaceae; genus Alicyclobacillus; species Alicyclobacillus aegles. Next base: position 251,170 of record NZ_JXBW01000001.1, read on the forward strand.
GCGCAACGAGAGCATAAACATGAAGGGAACGACGACCAATGTCACAATCGACAACTGCCAGTTCAGTGAAAACATGATGGCAATGATGCCAATCAACGTGAACAAGTTGGTGATCGAATTGATGACGCCGTTCGTGAACAAATCCTGTAGTGAGTTGACGTCATTTAAAATCCGAACCAAAATCGACCCGGCTGGTCTGGCATCGAAAAAATCGCTCGACAATCCCTGGACGTGGACGAACAGCTCCCTGCGCAATCCTTGGATGACGCGCTGACCAAGTTGGTTCGTCAAGTAGATGCGAAATGACGACGCCGCAAAGTTCAGCAAGTAAAGCCCAATGAGTATTGCTCCATAAGCCAACAGCGCATGCACGCGGTGATGTGCAATCGCCGTATCAATGGTTCGGCCAACCAAGTAGGGGGCGATGAGTGTGACCGCCAGGTTGCCTAGCGTTGCGCAGAAGGCAGCTGCCATCAGTCCAGGATAAGGTCGCATATATGACGCGAGCCGCTTCATGAGTGTAAATTGAAAGCTCTTTTCCAAAGCCTCATCATCGCGGTAAATAAAAGGCGCACGTAGCAATTCTTCGCGATTCGACGCTTCGGAGCGCACTTGTTCCTTCGCGTTCACGCTCATCCGATGTGCCCCTCCGTTCCGGTCTGTGCTGTTTCTCCGCTATCGTTCATCGAAGCGAAATCTTGAAACTGCATGTCGAAGATATGCCGGTATAGCCCGTGACTGGCGAGCAATTCCTCATGTGTACCACGTTCGACGATCCGCCCGCCGTCGAGGACGAGAATCTGATCCGCGCGCTTGAGTGACGATATGCGATGGGCAATGATAAACGTCGTCCGGCCAGCCATGACCTTTTGCAAAGCCTGCTGAATCTCATATTCCGTCTCCATGTCGACCGCGCTCGTCGCATCGTCGAGAATGAGGATGCTTGGATTCAGCAAGATTGCCCGGGCTAAGGCAACGCGTTGTTTTTGCCCACCGGAAAGTCCCATGCCGCGCTCGCCGACGAGTGTCATATAACCTTCGGGAAGCTCGTCGATGAACTCTGCGGCATCCGCAATAGCAGCGGCCCGGCGGACGTCCTCAACCTTCGCGTGAGGGCGCCCGTATGCAATGTTGGCGAAAATGGTCGTCGAGAAGAGGAACGGCTCCTGAAACGCGACGCCGACCTGCGAGCGCAACGCGTGGCGGTTCCAGGATCGAATTGGAATTCCGTCAATTAATACTTCGCCTTCCGTCGCATCCCGAAACCTGGCAATGAGCGACGTCAACGTCGTTTTGCCGGCACCGGTCAAGCCAAGCAAGGCAATGGTCTGCCCCGGCTCGGCAGTAAAGTTGATGTCCGATAAAACCCACTTGTCGCCCATCTTGACACCGACATTGCGAAACTCTACTTTTCCTTGGACCGATTGCGAGATTTGCTCATCTGACGCGTCAAGGTCGTCCGGATACTCGAGAATCTCGAGTAAACGCTCTCCTGCTGCGGTTGCTTGGGTCCAGTTATTGAGGAAAAATCCGAGTTGCGACATCGGCCAAATCATGTACCAAACCACGGACAAAAAGGCGACCAGATCACCCAAGTTCATGTGCGATGACATGACGAGCCAGCCACCGACCATCAAGATGAGTACCACGCCAATATTGCCGACGAGTTCGATAAACGGGAAGAACTTGCGCCAAAGCTTCGTCGCTTGCATGTTTGCACCATAATAGGCGTCATTGCGCTCGTTGAATTTGTCGATCTCAAACGATTCTTTTGCAAACGATTTCACCGTGCGCATACCCATGAGGTTTTCCTGCACGCCCGAATTCAGATTGCCAAGAGTGCGCCGCACAGCCTGGAATACCGGATGCAATTGCCGGTCAAAGCGGATAGCCGTCACCGCCAAAATAGGCATGAGAGCGGTGAGAACCAACGCCAATATCCAGTTCATCGTCAACATCATGCTGATCCCAAGCACGACGGTAAGGCCTAGGCTCATCAGGTTGTTGATGCCGAATGCAAAGAACATGCGAAACGCATCCAAATCCGCTGTCATCCGCGACATCAGATCCCCTGTATGAACGTTGTCATAATAGGAAAACGGTTGATGATTCAGTTTTTTGTACAATGCGTTGCGCAGATCGAACGCGGTTTTGCTGCCAAACACCTGCGCCAAATACGCTTGCGAGAAATTAAATACGCCTTTGACCATCGACGCAAGCAAAATCGCCGCAGATAGCGGCAGCAACGCCTGAAAATGATGACCGATGACGACTCGATTGACGATCATTTTCAGTAAGTACGGATAGGCGAGTTGAAGTGCTGTCGTTAACACCAGCAAGCCCAAACTGACATACAGCAAGCGCAAATAAGGACGGTAAAAGCGGCTTAAACGCCGGTACACGCCTTCCACAAAAGTCTCTCCTCTCCCACTTTCCGACACCAGGTGGTGCGACACGAGTGTCATTTAACCACAAACCAGGAAGGCTGCATATTGTCGATTTGGTCATCTAATGACGAATTTGGCTGGCAAGAAAACTAAGCCGTTTTGACCTATCTTCTGGGATTATCAGGATGGGAGCGAGGCAGACCGCCGAATGCTGGCGGTCACTGTGCCCGCTGTCGAAATTCGCTTGGGGAGACGCCATACTTGGCCCGAAACACGCGATAAAAGTAAGAATATGAACGAAAACCACAAAGATCGGCAATTTGCTCTAAATTGAGATTGCTAAAGCGCATTCGATCACATGCCATTTGCAAACGTACGTCCTGCAAGTATTGAACAATCGTTTGCCCATAGGCTTCTTTAAAGACATGCACCGCCCGGGACACGGAGAGTCCAATGTCTTCAGCGACGTCGCGCAAGGTAAACTCCTCGGCTGCGTGCTTCTCAATATACGAGCGAATGCGCTCCGCCGCTAAAGGAATGGGAGATGCGGCAGCGGGATCGTAACCATATTTATCGACGGTCAGACACAAGGCCCGCAACAGATAATCGCACAACTCCAAATCTGGCTGGCCCGGTCGCCGGTACTCCTCAATGAGTTGTCGCCAAAGATACACACAGTTCTCATGAAGAGCCAACCGCAGATGTGTCTTACGCGGGCGCCCTTGCCACCATTGATCTAACCAGGGACCTTCACAAAACAAGTAGAGGTCCGTCGACAACACGTCGTTTGTCGACGTGCGATCAGCATCGTTCCCTTCGATCCGCAGCTCGTACACCTGCCCGGGTGCAAACATGACAAGATCGCCCGCCTCGGCGACCAACAGACGATCACCAATCAAAACGCGCGCTTGGCCATCGGTTTGCAGGCGGAATAAATACGAGTCGAGTCCAGAGCGAACACTTTGAACGTATGGCGCCTCGTGTTCGGCAAAGCCAGCACCACGCACCTTCGTCCCAAGCCCTGGTTGGGAATGGACGCATGCGTTGTCCATCAACACGGCACCATCACTCCATCTGCGACAAGTTACACAATTCGTTTTGCTATACAGTTTGAATCATACAGGTGCGCGGGCATGTACGGCAATATCGAGGCAACATCTATTAGACATTGTCGCTCGCGTCCACTATACTGGGCAATGGAATGTAACGTCCCAGACAATCCTAGGATCGCACGCGGTTCCATCGGTGCAACGAAGGCAAGGAGGCACATTCAGTGAGTGAGGCAACGCAAACCCACGAAACGGTCGACGTCTCTGACGTCCTGCTCGATCCCGCCGTACAAGCATCCCTCAATACCATCTTGGAGAAACTTCCACAAATTGCGCAAGTGATGACGGCCCTGACAAAGGATGAAGAGACGCTCACGAGTTTGACCACCGTGATCGAAAACCTTCCCCGTCTGTCGAAGATAGTATACTTGCTTGGCCGTGTCTACCAGGCAGCGGAAGATGTCGTCACGGATGGCGATACCCTCGAAGGATTTTCGAACATGTTCCAAAACTTCACGAAACCGGCTGTCGACGTGGCGAAGAAAGGGCTGCGCGCCTACAACGCCGCGAAAGAACGCGCGGAGCACGACACCACGGTGTACAGCGTATTCAGCCTGTTGAAGTTGCTCAAGGATCCCAATGTTCAAAAGGGCATTCGCCTGGTGACCGCCATGCTGGACGAACTCGGCAAGGAGTCTCATCAAGAGTAAACAATGTCGCAAAAAGCCACGCCGAATTGGCGTGGCTTTTTTATATCCGTGCCCATCGCTACGCCAACCGAATCCTATCCTGTCATAGGTTTCATACCGTGGCCCAACTGGGACATGCTACATCTATGCATGTCAAGAAAACTGGATAGGAGGAGCCAAGATGGACGTTCATCGCGCAAAAGACATCATCGCGTCGAAAGAGTTCATACCGGTTGAATACGAAGGGACACCGGTGTATATCAATCGCGTCTTTGAATCGAGCCCATACGCAGAAGTTCGGTACGAAAATGGCGCCGTTACAGAAGTACCTGTCTCAGAGTTAAAGGAAGTCGGGAAGCCTCACTGATGCAAGCTGCCTGGCCCCAATCTATGACACGGGATGGGCTGCCATTGATCTTTTACACCACCGCAAAACCTTGCTACATTGAATAGAGAGTTGTCAAAGAGGCACTTTCTCGTGAAACCACTTGGACACATCATCGCGAAAGGATGAGTTCGGATATGGATAAGGACGATTTGAAACGCCGCCTGACACCGCTACAGTACGAGGTTACGCAGCACAATGCAACGGAGCCACCGTTCCAAAACGAGTTTTGGAATCATAACGAGGAAGGCATCTACGTTGACGTCGTCTCTGGCGAGCCACTGTTCTCCTCGCGGGACAAGTACGATGCAGGTTGCGGCTGGCCCAGTTTTACGAAGCCGATTGAATCCGACGTCGTGATCGAACGGCCGGACTACAGCCACGGCATGGTCCGAACCGAAGTGCGCAGCCAGCAAGCCGACTCCCATCTAGGCCATGTCTTTACAGACGGCCCGCGTGCGACCGGCGGCTTGCGCTACTGCATCAACTCCGCCGCCCTGCGCTTCATCCCGAAGAGCGATATGGAAAAGGAAGGCTACGGAGAATATCTGAAACTGTTTGATTAAATAGAATAAGGTCCAAGGCATAAAGGAGACACGAGATGTTTGTCGTTATCAAGTTCATCGAAAGCTTGTTGATCCCGCCCGGCCTGTTCGCTTTGGCTTTCGCCCTCGCCGGGCTCTTTGGCCTTGGCCGATACAGATGGTTGGCGAAGACCAACATCGCAATCGCGCTCGTCATCGCCATCGTCTCGACCCAATGGTTCGCCAACTTACTTTTGGGCCCGCTCGAATCTGCGTATCCCCAGCCCAAAGACCCGCGAGGCGACGCCATCGTCGTGCTGGGCGGCGGCTTTACGACAGGTACGCCGGATATCACCGGACTTGGCAATCTATACGGCGATTCGTCTGTCCGGCTGCTCGCGGCGGCCATGTTGTATCGTCGGCTGCACATCCCAATTCTCCTGTCAGGAGGACCAAACACACGCGTGGGCGATCACGCTTACTCGTTTGCCGCCATCGGCCGTCGCGACCTCATCGCCCTAGGCGTTCCCAACCAGATGATCTGGCAAGAGCCAAATAGTCGCAACACGCAGGAAAACGCCTTTTTCTCGGCCGCCATTCTACGGGCGCACCGCGTCCAAACGCCCCTGCTCATCACCTCTGCGTACCATATGCGCCGCGCTGTGCTCGATTTTGCCAAAGCACAGGTGAAAGCCGTGCCGTATCCTGTCGGCTACTTGGTCAATCGCACAGCCAGCCACGATGCGTTCGGTTGGTTGCCATCTATGCAAGGCCTCGACGATACAACGATTGCCGTGCGCGAGTACCTCGGCATCGCGGCGACCCAGATTGGCGTGCGCGGCTAAACCGGTGACAATCGTCACTCGGCGTGAAGTTGTGCCAGCAGATCCGTATACGACTCTGCCGTCGCTGCCACAATGCCATTGACCAAGGTATTCTGTTGATTAAACACAAAGGGCTTAGCCGCCTTGTCGGTCACGTGGCCGCCGGCAGCTTTTACGATCGCGACACCTGCCGCGATGTCCCACTCGTTTTTCGGCCCAAGGCTAAATGTAGCGTCGGCTTGTCCTGCCCCGACTAGGGCCAGCTTGTACGCGATAGACCCAACGGCTTCGACACGCATCGTCTGCTCAAACCGGGCAAATTCCCCGCGCTTGATTTCTGACCGACTCCCTAGCACCGTCAACTGCTCGCCGCGCGTGCGTGAAGCACGTATGGGGTTGCCGTTGAGCCATGCCCCACTGCCGACCAAACCGGTGAATAGTTCGCGCCGGGCCGGGTTGCAAATGACCCCGAGTACGGCTTCACCCCGTTTTGACAGCGCAACCGAGACCGCGTACTGCGGGACGCCTTCCACAAATTCGCGCGTGCCGTCGATCGGATCGACAATCCAAACATACTCCACGTCCAACCGCGAAAGATCGTCACGCGTCTCCTCCGATAGCCATCCAGAGCCAGGCAAAAGCGCGAGCAACCGCTCGCGCAAAAACGTATCACATGCCAGATCTGCCGTCGTGACCGGATCCGAAACCCCTTTGAATTGCGTATCAAATCCTTTTTTCGCAATATCCTCCACAATGTTGCCCGCATCCTCGACGAACTGTGCGACAGCCTGTAACAGCGATGTATCGATCACGATGCACAAACCTTTCCTTAAGCAAGTTGAGCCCCGCAAAAAAGACTCCTCATGCCTATTATACCGAGTATGTCCAACTTGCTCGTTTGCCTCACAGACTCACACGAAGGCTCGTGCGGCTTCCCAGAGTCCATTCAGATACGCGAGGCCAAGAGCGCGATCGTACAGACCGTAACCGGGGTTTCCTGTCTCCCCCCAGATCATGCGCCCGTGGTCCGGACGGACGGGACCCGCGTATTTCATCTCGGCGAGCACCCGTACAAGGCCCAGCATGTCGATGGAGCCATCGGCAGAGAGATGGCCAGATTCGTAAAACGACCGCGGCCCGACTTTGCGCACATTGCGCAAATGCACAAAGTGCACCCGCTTTGCTTCTCCTAATTCACGGAGAATGAGTGGCAAGTCGTTGTCCGCTGAGGCACCAAGCGAACCAGAGCAAAAACAGACGCCATTTGCGGGTTTGTCGCAAAGGCCGATGAGCCGCTGGAAGGCAGCGCGATTGACGATGATACGCGGGATGCCGATGACGGGCCAGGGCGGATCATCAGGATGAATCGCCATGTTGATCCCCACTTCGTCCGCGACGGGTATCACGGCCTGCAGAAAATAGGCGAGGTTGTCCCACAGCGCCTCCGTCCCCATCTCGCGATAGGTCACAAGCATCTCTTGCAAAAGATGCGAATCCGTCTCTAAGTTCCATGCAGGCAATCGCAAACGGCCGGCAAGCAGCGCCTGTTCATCGACCTCTTCGTCACAGTACGCGAGCGTGGTCGATCCGTCGGGCAGTTCATAAGCGAGAGAAGTACGCAACCAATCGAACAAAGGCATGAAGTTATAGCACACCGTGCGGACGCCTGCGGCAGCCAGGCGCCGCAACGTCGTCTGATAATTCGCGATGTACTCGTCGCGCGTTGCCCGTCCCAGCTTGATATCCTCGTGTACGGGTACGCTTTCGATCACGCTCAGTTGCAATCCCGCGGCTTCTATGGTTTGGACAAGCGCCCGGATCTCATCCTCTGGCCAAGCTTCGCCTGCGGGTATGTGATAAAGCGAGGTGACAATGCCAACGACACCCGGAATTTGGCGTATGTTCGCAAGTGTCACCGGATCGCTTGATCCATACCAACGAAAAGACATCTGCATCGTTGTGAACCTCCTGACCCGTTAACCCAACAATGTTCGCAGGCGCTCTGCACGTCGCGCGATGCTCATAAAGTCGCGAGCGGCAATCTCCGCCTTCGGAAACAGCGAACTGCCCATGCCCACGGCGATGGCCCCTGCCTCGATAAACTGGCGCGCGTTGGTCTCGTCGATGCCGCCTGTGACCATGGCCTGTAAATCGCCAAAGGGCCCGCGCAAGTCGCGAACGTAGCCAGGTCCCATGGCCGCCGCCGGGAAAATCTTGACCGCTTCGGCGCCTGCCTGACGGGCTGCATGCACCTCTGTTGGTGAAAGCACACCTGGCACCATGGGCTTGGCCAGGCTCTCAGCCAGGCTTAGGAGCGCCGGATCGAAATGCGGCGAAACAAAAAACTCGGCCCCGCTTGCATGCGCATCCAACAGTTGCTGTTCCGTCAATACGGTGCCCGCACCAATGCGCGCCCTATCTCCATAGCGCTCGCGCGTCTGGGCGATGAGGCGCGAACCTCCCGCCGAGTCCATGGTCACTTCAATGGTTGTGATGCCACCCTCAATTAAGGCACCGACAACGTCATGAAATACATCTTCCGGCAGCCTGCGTACCACTGCAACGACGCGCGCCGCTTGCAACCACGCCACGATCTCTGATTTCATCGCTCCACAACTCCCTTTCCGTCCAGATGCGCCGCCACTTCTGTCCACGTCGGATACTGGCTAAAGTCTCCGCTCCCCGTCACTGCGTAAGCACCGACGAGCGATCCGAGCCTCAAACATTGGTCAAGCGGAAATCCACGCAGCATGCCGGCGATGAAACCCGCGTTGAATCCGTCACCTGCGCCGACGGTATCGACGACGGTTTCAACAGGCCAGGGATCGACGTGCAGCCGTTTGGCGGTCGTCGCCAGGTCGGCGCCTTTGTCGCCGCATTTGACGACGACGCCCGTGCCGCTAAACCCGTTCTCACAAAGCCGTGTCAACACCTCGCGAGCATCGCAGGTGCCATACAACTGTTCCGCCTCACCATCTCCCATGAACACCCATGTCACGTGGGGCAAGACTTGGCGCACGAACGCCCGCCACTCTTCAATAGGCGCCAATTTCAGCCGAATGTTCACATCGAACGACACAGGTACACCCGCCAACTTCGCGGACTTGACCAGTTCAAAGCTCGACTGTTTGGCATGACTGCCAATCATCCACGTGATGCCCGTCGCGTGCACCCATGCAAAGGCCGCTTCCTGAAGGCGCGAGATTGCACGGTCAATCGCAAATCCCTCGCCGGCCATCGCCGAAAGCGCACGGTAATAAAACACTTGCGTCTGTTTTTTGAGGCCGTGCCACTGTTTGAAGTACACTCCTGTGGGCCGCTCGGCCGACACGTCGACCAGCGTATCATCGACGCCTTCTGCTCGCAGTTGTCTGCGGATCAACTCGCCAAACGGGTCACCGCCAACGCGCGCCAAGTATGAAGTAGGCACCTGGAGTCGCGCCAGACCAATGGCAGTATTCATCTCCGCACCTGCACAGTCGGTACGAAAATCTCGAACTTCGGTCAACTTCCCAGCTTCTTTGGGAACGCACACGACCATCGGCTCCCCAAACGTGAGCACGCGACCGAGTGGTTGCATGACGTTTGACAATCTGATGCCCCCTGTTCAAAACCGATCAACGCTTTACAAAATCCCAGAAGTTTTGTGAGAATAACTGCTTCACGTCGCGCTCGACATCTTCGCGCGTCAAATCCCATCCTGCGTCTTGTAACTGCTGATACTTATGGGTCAAGACGTCGGTTGCGACTTTGCGCGCCCGACGCCACTTATAAATGACGTGTTCCAGCACGCGCGCGTCGGAATGTTGAATGACGAACGTGGGCCCGATTAACTCAAGGCGCAGATTGGAGATTTCTGAAACCAGCGTTTCCGTGTTCAAAAACCACCAACATCCAAATGGCATGATGTTTCCAAATTTGCGCGCCGTGACGGCCAATTCGTGCTGATCCTCGCGCGATAAAAACGTCACGAGAAACTTGTTGTCCGGGTAGCGCCGAGCCAATGCTTCAATCGGCAGCATCGAGGCCTTTGCCGTGCTATCGCCGGCGGATCGCAAACTTGGGTTGACCTGTCTGCGCACACCTATCATCAGCGCAAGCGACAGTCGTTGTTCCCGGCAGATTGGCAAAATTGCCTCGGCGAGCAGGCGTCCCCGCACGCTATCCTCTGGGAACGCAAACGTGTCAGGTGCAGAAAACGCAAAGTAGACAGGCTTGATTTTCGCAACCCAGTCTTTCAGAAACCTGCGCACCTCCGCCATATCGACCTCGCCAAGTTCTGGCCCCACATGGTAGCCGCTATGCGACAGCTGCGCTTGTGCCCGCGGCCAGTCGTTCAGGAGAACGTCGAGGCGCAAAGCGGCGTGAAAGCGCGGGTTGCGCGGCGTGCCCTGTTCCCAATAGCGCCGCTCAATCTCGTCAAACGGATCGTTGGTCATGACTACGCTGTCAACCCCGGCGAGATCGAGCACATGGTTGGCGTATACGTCGGTGGCGGTCGCTTCGAGTTTTGCTCGCAGGCCGGCCAACTTTTCTCTCCGCAAATCGACGGCAAACGCCTGTGCTATTTGAACCACACCCAAGGCGGCTTCACTCAGCGGTGTCATCTTTTCAAATAGCTGTTCCCAGATCCAATCCGCCTGTAAAGGCGTCGGCAAGTCCCAAAACTCTGTCGGCGGCATCTGCCCAACGCGCATCGCCTCGGCAATCAGATAGTGATATGTGAGTACATTGTCTGCGCCGCTCACCTGAAGCGCCGAGAACGAGGGTGGAAACAAATGTGTGTGCATATCGGTGACGCGTACCGCTGCCACGGCTTCGCGCACCCACGTAGCGAGTTCACCTTGCGCTGCCACGAAAGAATCCCCACCTTTTGGTACAATCTGCGGAAGCGTAATACTTCTTCAAATCGTCATCGCCGTGAACCCACCGTCGACTGGAATCAATGCCCCAGTGACAAAACTGGAGGCCCGCTCAGACGCCAACCACACAGCTATCCCTTGAAGTTCCTCCGGCTCCCCCAACCTGCCCATTGGCGTGTGTCGAATGATGTTGTCGATCCGCTCTTTGGTTAGGATTTTTCGATTTTGTTCCGCCGGGAAAAAGCCCGGAATAATGGCATTGACGCGCACATGAGGAGCCAACTCGCGCGCTAAGTACTGCGTCATATTGTTGACAGCCGCCTTCGATGCGGCATACGCAAAGACACCGGAGAGTGGAGGATGTGAGGAAACGGATGAGATGTTGATGATAGAGCCGCCGCCATGCTCCACCATGTGTCTGCCCACAGCCTGGCAGGCAAAAAAGACGGCCTTGGCGTTTGTGGCCATGATGTGATCCCATTCGGCCTCCTCGATGTCGAAAAACGGTGTTTTGCTATTGACACCTGCACAGTTAACCAAGACGTCGATCCGCCCGGCCCACGCTACGACATCATGCACGAGGTTCACAATGGACGACTGATTTTGGACATCGACGGCAAACACCTGTGCCTCACCGCCGAGATCCTGCAGATGCTTGGCGACTTGTGCACCTTTCGTTTGATCCCGTCCGGCAATGGCGACCTTTGCCCCGTGATCGGCGAGCCCCTTTGCAATGTAACTGCCTAGCACGCCGGTACCACCAATGACCAAAGCAGTACGACCATGCAAGTCAAACAGGTGCAAGGCGGACACCCCTTTCTTCGCCCACACTTCGGAAGCGGTTACAGGAGAGCCAGAACCCAGGCTTTCCTCGTCGTCTCCCAGAGAGATTTGGTATACTAGTGGACACGTCAATTGTAGCACAATTAGGAATTCATGGTGTCCCGCATCGTGCCCTGCGTCCGCTGGTAGCCTGCCAGAAACGCACGAACGGCCATTTCTGCAGCGTTGGCCGTCAAGGGGAATGCTTGCTCCATGGCATCCTGTGCCGAGATGGGGCCATTGACGATTGAAAACATGGCACTGACACCGAGATCGTATAAGCCTTTTGCACCCTCTAGAACCGCGCCAGAAATACAGATCACAGGCACACCCGCTGCCTTTGCGCGTTCCGCCACTCCTGCTACCGCCTTGCCAAAGCATGTTTGCTCGTCTGTGCATCCCTCGCCCGTTAAAACAAGGTCTGCCGTTTGGAGGTGTAGGTCAAAGTCGATCGCGTCGAGAACGAGATCGACACCACGGGCAAATTGCGCACCCAGGACCAACAGTGCAAAGCCAACCCCCCCTGCCGCACCTGCGCCAGGAAGTGTTTGGCAAGATCGCGCAAACGCTTGTTCTACCGTGCTGGCGATGTGACTCAGCACGGCGTCAAGGCGAGGCAGATCCGCAGCGGTAGCGCCCTTTTGCGGGCCGTAGACAAATGTTGCCCCGAGCGTGCCGCAGAGTGGATTCGCGACGTCGCAAGCCGCCCAGATGTCGGCGCCTTGTAAAGCCGGGTGCAGGTTTGCGAGATCGACCCGCGCCACAGCTTGACAAGCGGCAGGCGTCGGTTCCAACGAGCGGCCAGCAGCGTCGTAAAAACGGGCACCCAACGCGTAAAGCAATCCGATGCCCGCGTCGTTTATACCACTGCCACCGAGGCCGACGATGATTCGGCGATGACCTCGTTCGAGCGCATGGAGCAGCAACTCGCCAAGGCCGAGGCTATTTGCCTGCCAGAGATTGCGATCCGCAGGTTGAACCAAGTTTAGACCCACCGCCGACGCCGCCTCTAACACCGCTGTACCGTCTGGGAGGACGACATAGCCTGCCCGGATGGGCCGCGAAAGCGAATCGTGAACATGGACGTTGACCATTTCGCCTCCCGTTGCCTGAAGCAGGCTTGCCACCGTGCCCTCGCCCCCATCGGCGATGGGGAGTTGCAGGATGTTGGCTTTTGGGCAAGCACGTTGCACGCCAAGTGCGAAGGCCTGTGCCGCGCGAGCCGAGGTCAGTGAACCTTTGAATGAATCCGGAGCTACAAGAAAGTGCATACGGACACCCTTTCACTCACTATAAACCTGTAACCTGGCATATCTCACAGGTATAATCATAACAGTCTTAGCGCAGAGAGGCCTGCATCATCGCAGAACTGCGCCAAAAGAGGGAGGACCTACATGAACAAGCTGATCTACGCAGTCTTCGGGGACTACTATCACCCAAGTGCGCCCATTTCGGAAGCGTTTGCAGCCATGTTTGAACCACTTGCCAACCAAGGATACACGTATACCGAAATTCAGGAATCTGAACTGGCGGATCGCCTCGCGGAACAGCCTGCTGCTGTCGTCATCTATAAAGAAGACCGCGTCGATCCCACCCTGAACCCGCCGACGCGTTGGCAGGATGAGCGAACTGCAGACATCATCGTGCAATACGTCGAGGCAGGAGGAGGCTGGCTCGCATGGCATGCCGGCATGTCGTGTTACCCGGTCCCCGGCCCGTATACATCTATGCTGCGTGGCCACTTTGTATCGCACCCAAAAGTGAACGCACCCGTTACATATACGCCAGCGAGCCACCCAATCACGGACGGCATCGCTCAGTTTACCATTGTGGATGAACACTATTTTGTCGAACTGCATTCTGGACCGACTGACATTCTCGTGTCATCGACGTCGATCGACGGTGCGTCCACAGCTGGTTGGGCACACTCGTATGGCAGTGGACGCGTCTGTTGTATCACGCCCGCACATAAACCGGAGGGACTCGCACACCCTGGCGTGCGGCAACTTTTGACGAACGCGATGCTCTGGGTAACGAAACAACTGTGATACCATAGACTTGGTGATTGCATTGAGTCCAAAGCGTTGGCTTTCGGCACTTTCCATTGCCATCCCTGTCGCGAGCCTCGTCGTATCGGCGGTGACCTCGCACTGGGGACTTCTGTTCCTTTGCATCACGCCCGCGTTTTTAAACTGGGGCTTTGGCCGAGGGGATAAGTGATCCCCTCAGCCTCCATGTCGTCGGTAGCGCAAGACAAACCATATAAGTAGAGCCAAGCCGGCAACTTCAAAGAACCCTTGCACCGTGACACCGCCTGTCGAAGATTGTCACTTTTGATCATAGCGCAAAATGGGAGAGCGGCGCTCTGTACGGTGTGGCAAATTCATGAGGATTTTGCGCAATGGTCGCAAGTGCGTATGGCACTCCGTATCTGGACACGCTACAGTTGCACCTTTACACATTTGCAATGAAAGGAGTGACCAGCGGATGCTGAACGCGCGTCGCGCCAAGGAAATTTCTGAATCGCCGGTCATGGCCAACGTAACCCACAACGGCCAGCGTATCTACATTCAACAGGTCGATCTCGCGAGCGAGACCGCCCGCGTCTACGCCTTGGAGCGGCCAGAACAAGAATACGACGTACATGTGTCTAACCTCGTCGAGCATTAACGGCCAGTGTCGGCGGATCGGCACGGCAAACGACGCCTACCGATTCGCCGCTTTGTGCGTTAGGATGATGCTCGAGCCCATATGGGCGTTGGCCCGGGCACCTTGACGAAAAGAAGGCATCTTCTATGTATCCAGAACGAATTGTCTGCCTCGCCGCAGAAATCCCAGCAATCCTGTATGAGCTCGGCGCACTCGACCGCGTGGTCGGCATCTCTGCCTACACGACGCGCCCGCCAGAAGCCTTAAACATTCCGAAAGTTTCTGGGTTTCAAAACGGCAGTATCAAAAGGATTCTCGACACAAAGCCGGATCTCGCCATTCTCACTTCCGCGGTTCAAAACGGTTTGGCGGCCGAGCTCGAAAAAGCCGGAGTCACCGTCATTCACCTTTACCCCCAACGATTGCAGGACCTGTTTTCGACCATCACGCTCCTTGGCAACATCGTGGGCGCGCCTGACAGGGCATCTGCGCTCAGCGAACGGTTAGAAACGGTGATCGACGCAGTGCGCGGAGAAGCCAAACGCCTGCCGCGCAGGCCACGCGTGTATTTCGAAGAGTGGATGGATCCACTGATCACCGGCATTGGCTGGGTCAGCGATGTCATCGAACTGGCAGGTGGCGAAGATGTCTTTCGGACGAAGGCGACCGGTGGACTTTCGGCGTCGGAGCGCGTGATCCAGCCGGAAGAGGTGATCGCGGCGGACCCGGAAATTGTGTTTGCATCATGGTGTGGCAAGCCGTTCCGACAGGAAGAATTCTGTGCTCGTCCAGGATTTTCGCAAATTTCGGCCGTACACAACCACCGCGTCTACGAGTGGTCGGGGGAAATTTTGCAATGTGGGCCGATGCTCGTCGATACACTCGAATCCCTGCATCAGGTGATCGCTAAGGTTGCACGCTCTGAACATTGAATCACGCCTTTGCGGTTCACGGCTTCGACAAAGGGGGCAACCGCATGTCCAAACGACTCTGGTTATTCTATTGTGTCACGATGTTATACTGGTTTTCTACGTATACATACGTGCCCCTTTTATCTCCCTATGTACTCGCGATTGGCGGCACGTTGAGCATGGCGGGCGTGATCGTCGGATCGTATGGCTTTTCGCAGATGTTGATACGGATTCCACTGGGTATCTGGTCGGATCGCATAGGTCGGCGCAAGCCGTTTGTCATCGGCGGCGTGGCGATGGGTGCCGCAAGTAGTTTGGGATTGGCACTCACCCACACGGTCGCCGCAACGTTAATGTTCCGCTTGCTTGCCGGCGTCGCAGCCGCAAGCTGGGTCGTGTTCACCGTCCTTTATGCCAGCTATCACACGCCGGATGAGGCACCGAAGGCCATGGGCGTGATTAGCTTCTACACTTCCCTCGGCCAACTTGCCGCTTCGACGCTTGGGGGGATTGTGGCAGAACGCTTTGGCTGGCACGCGCCGTTTTGGCTTGGCGCCTTGGGCGGCGCCATCGGGATCGCGTTGGCGTTTGGCATCCCGGACAAACCACCAGCCGCCGACAACGTCGGCATTCAGCCGCGCGAAATGCTCGCCGTCGGGCGGGATCGGATCGTCCTTGGCGTTTCGACGCTCGCGGTACTCGCGCAGATCGTCACGTTTACGACGATGTTTGGCTTCACCACCACAGCGGCGACACTGCTGCATGCCAATAAGATGGACTTGAGTTGGTTGACACTGGCGTCAACCCTGCCAAACGCCATCGCGTCACTGTACAGCGGCGGCGCGTTCTCCCGCTGGTTGGGACCGCGCAATGTTGTCGCGTCTGGCTTCGTGATCGCAATGGTGTTTACAGCGGCCATTCCGTTTGTGCATCATTTGGGCTGGTTGTATATCACACAGGCATGCAACGGGTTCGGGCAGGGGCTGTGTATGCCTGTTCTTATGGGACTCGCGATCCGCCATGTCGAGGCGCGCAAACGTGCCACGGCGATGGGCTTTTATCAGGCTATCTACGCACTTGGCATGTTTGGCGGTCCAGCCATTGTCGGTTGGCTCGACGACGCCATCGGGATTGGGCGCGGTTTTCTTTGCGTGGCTGGCGTAAGTGCACTTGCAGCGCTGCTGACCTATGGGTTGGCACCAGCGATCCATCGAGAGCGGCCTGTACATGACATGAAACAAAGGCAGGCCTAACTGGCCTGCCCTTTTTTCCGTACATGCAGCTCTCACGTGATTCGTTCCAACTCGTCGCGCAAGTTTGCGACATCGACAAAGTGCATACCAGCAACCATGCGGATTTCGGAGGCGACAAACCCGGCCGTCGATAGGACGATAAATTTTTTGCCCCGTGCACGCAGCAACTGTAACGGCCGTTCAAAGTCTCCATCGCCGCTGACCAGAATCGCCATATCATAATTGTCAATGGTATTGAACATATCGAGGACGATCTCGATGTCAAGATTCGCTTTACGCGTGATTGAGCCATCATCTTGTAGGATTTCTTTAATCTCTTTCGTTACAAGCGAATAACCACTATAGGCGAGCATATCCAGATATTTTTGTTCGCGCAGATCAGACGGGGCGCTCTTCCCAATATAGTAGAACGCATCGACCAACTCGCCCTTGGAGGCCGCCCAATCTCTCAACTTTTGAGCATCGATATTCCATTTCAGCTTATCTCTTTGCATGTAGTAGTAGTTTGCACCATCCACAAATAGTGAAACTCTCATCGTTGGTATCTCCTTTTCCAAAATTCAGTTTTTCGCATTCATTACACATCCATTAGAGCCATGTGAATAAGAAAACAAGTTTTGATAATTCGATCATACCATGCCGTGCAACGAGTTGCGATCGCGCTGCCGCTATGGGGCAGCCGGTTCTGCGGAAGCAAAGAGAATCTCGTGCATCACGAGGGATGACGCACCCACGGCAACCGCGTGCACATTGCCCATGCGCACAGGTACTTGCTTGTTTGTCAGCAAGGCGCGGTGCTTAATCGCACGCTCCACTTCCGGCAAGACAAACGTGGCGGCCTTGACGACACTTCCCCCTAAGATGACTTCGTCAGGGTTTAATACGTTCAGGATATTTGCAATCCCGATGCCTAATTGCTGACCAAGCGCATGAAATGCCCGAATGAAGGCCCGATTATCGTTTTGCGCCTGCGTAATAGCCTGCTCCAACAGCGATTCACCCACGCCGCCCCCAGAAACACCGGCACCGGCTTCTCGCAGATAGCGAAGCAGCCCTCGCTCAGATGCGTACTCTTCCCAGCATCCATAACTGCCACACATGCAAGCGGAACCCATCGGATTGACGGTCATATGGCCAAGCTCGCCCGCAATCCCATCCCTGCCCCGATACAATCTACCGTCGATCACGATGCCCGCGCCAATCCCGATCCCCATATTGACGAAGACGAGATTCTTCAGCCGCATCGCCTGCCCCATATACTCGTTCCACGCACCGCAGTTCGCGTCGTTATCAAAAAATAGCGGGATCGACACGCGTTCGGCAAGCTGTGAGCGAATATCCCACTCGCCTGCAAACAAACTCGGCAAATAATAGACAAGACCGCGATGAAAATTGACCATTCCAGGCAATGCAATACATGCCCCCACTAAGCCGTATGGACTGGAGGGAGCGGCCGCAACCGCTTTCGAAACCTCGTCCGCAATATGATCCAGCAGTTGTTCACGCGGATCCCCTGAATTTGCTAAAGGCGTCTGGCGGACCTGCCGATAGACAGGCTCTCCCCGAATATTACAAACAACGGTCGTCATATGGGAAATTTGAACGTCCACACCGACAGCATATGCCGCATTGGCGTTGAAGCGCAGTAAAATGGGCTTGCGCCCGCCGCTCGAAGAGCCGTAGCCCACTTCCAATACGAGTTGTTCAGAAATCAGTTCATCTACGATGTTCGACACGGTCGCCTTGTTCAATCCCGTCATCTGCGAGATGTCGATGCGAGATGTCGTCCGCAGGTCGCGAATCAGTTTGAGAACCGTGGCGCGATTCATCCGGCGCATCGCCGATGCGTCGATATTCGCATGCATGAACGCCGGTCACCCCTTAGCTGGTACGAATCTATTGCAAAGCTTTCGCGAATGCCCTAGCATTGTGCTCATAGACTTGCCTCTTGGGCAAAGCATGTTACGTACCAGTATACGCTGTCCGACGGCCGAACAGAAGTGGCCATTAAGGGGGGGCTTGCTTGTCACTGTTTCGAAAATTGGTGATTCTCTTCAGTGTAGTCATCTTAGTCATTCTCTCTGCAACACTGACGATTGTCTATGTGGAAAGTCGTCGGACCATTGTTCAACTCTCTAAAGAGAAAGCGGTTTCAATGATCCAAACCATCGATTCTGCTCTTCTGAGCGATGTTCCAGATTATCAGTTTGAGTCTGTGTTGCTCAATTTAAAAAAACAAGAACCTGACCTGATATCATTCGACATTTACAAACTCAACGACTTTTTGTACGATATCGCGTCGACCAATCCGCACCGCATCGGTACACAAGCATCTCCTTCAAGCACCATCGCGTTGGGTGAACACAAGGTACTAACCATGCTCGATGGGACTACCATAAATCTGATCGTACCACTTACAGGGTATGGTGGCATGCCCTATAGTGCCGACGTCAAGCTGTCCATTGCAGGTGACTTGCGTTCCAACCATATATTGCTCAGCGAGATCTTATACATTGGTCTTTGTGCACTTGCACTCGCATTGCTATCTGCTTGGTTGTTCACCCGCGAAGTCCTGTCCAAGCCTTTGCAGGCGATGATGTCGGCCGTCAACGAGGTTGCTACGGGGAATTTTGTGGTCAATTTGCGAAAGTCCTCGCGCCGCAGTGATGAGCTCGGCAGCCTTGCCCGCAGTTTCGAACGAATGACCAGCGGACTGCAACAGTTGATTACACGGATGGCGCAAACGGCTGAAGAATTGCACACTGATTTTGAACAACTGGTGGAGAGTGGGGACTTTACGGCCCACGGCGCCCTGCACATGGCAGACGTCATTCAACATCTAAACGAGTCCATTTCATCCCAGTTCTCAAAGCTGCAGAAACTTGGCGGAAAAATGTCGTGGCACCTGCAAGCCACTGCCGAAATCGCCAGCTTCGCGCAGACGGCTGACGCAGATGACGAGTCCGACCTTCGCCAGTGGTTGGTTACCATCGAGGAGCTGATGGATGAAGCAGCTCAAGTCCATCGTCACTTACAGGGGCTGGCCTCGACCGCCAACGGCCAACTGGGAGCCATTCGCCATATTAACCGCACGGCAGGTCGCCTCAGTGAAATGGCAAGTGAACTGCGCACGTTACTATTGACACTCGAAGTTTGATGTAGTCATCTGTCACCCAGCAAGTCGAAATAACTGTGGGGTTGCATGTCAGCGACCGATGCGCAGCTATCGTGTCGAATGAATGCTCCCCTTTTAGAAAGTTGTCTAAACCATCAAAGAAAATCCCATCCGTATTTCCGCCCGTCGTCGAGCTATTCCGGCATCATCAACCGCTAAAAATGAAAAACAGGTTGCAACTTTCGACATCTTAGTTTATGATCACGACGAAGAAGAGATATCGGAACCGATGTAAGCGTTCACCGTCGATTCCATCTCTCATCACTCGCTCTATTTTCAGGGGGGTTTAAGATGAAGAAAAAGTACTTTTCCATCGCCGGCGGCGCCGTTTTAGCGCTCGGTGTTGTAACCGCTTGCGGTGCACCTAGCAACAACGCAGGATCGAATGGCTCCGCATCCGGGTCCGCGAGCACAACCAGCAACCAGGTGCAAATCTTTAGCTGGTGGACGGCGGGCGGCGAAGCCAATGGCTTGAATGCCTTGATTAAAACGTTCAACAAAGAGTATCCACATGAAAAGATCGTCAACGAAGCAGTTGCTGGCGGCGGCGGATCGAATGCGAAGGCCGTCTTGGCGAGCCGCATGCAAGCGGGGGATCCACCGGAAACGTTCCAAGTTCACGCTGGACAGGAACTGATGGCATGGGTCAACGCCGGCAAGATGCAACCCCTTGACAGTCTGTACAAGAGCATGGGCTTGAATAAGGTCATTCCGGCAGCCATCATCAACGACCTGTCTAAGAATGGACATGTCTATGCGGTTCCCGTCGACGTCGGCCGTGGAAACGTGTTGTGGTATAACCCGGCCGTTTTGAAAAAGTACCACCTGACACCGCCGAAGACCATGAGCCAGTTCGTCTCCGAGTTGAAAACGCTCAAGGCAAAGGGCGTAACGCCGCTGGCTTACGGAGACAAAGATCAGCTTGGTTCTGTCATGCTCTGGGAAAACGTTTTGTTGGCGACGATGGGTCCGCAAAATTACGATAAGCTCTGGCAAGGCAAACTTTCGTTCAACAACCCGCAGGTCAAGCAGGCCACCAACACGTTCCTGGAACTGTTGCAGTATACCAACTCGAACCACTCTGCACTCACATGGGACGAAGCGGATCAAATGGTGGCAGACGGCTCGGCAGCTTTCAACCTGATGGGCGACTGGGCAAAAGCGTACTTCCAGTCCAAAGGCTTAAAAGAAGGCAGCCAGTTCGGATGGACTGCATTCCCAGGCACGAACAACGACTTTGAATACGTCATTGACTCGTTCGGCTTGCCAAAGGGTGCAAAGAATCCGACGGGCGCGATGGATTTCTTGAAACTTGTAGCTTCGAAGCAAGGACAGGACGAATTCAACCCGCTCAAGGGCTCTATCCCGCCGCGTACCGATGCAAATGTCAACCTGTTTGACACGTACAGCAAGGAAGCGATGAGCGACTTTAAGAAGGACAGCCTCGTACCGAGCTTGGCAAACGGTGAAGCTGCAAATCCAGCCTTTGAAACGGCGGCTACCCAAGCAGTCACGATGCTCATCAGCACCAAGAACGTCAACGAATTTGTCAGCGCTTTGAACACGGCGGCTGAGGAAAATCCGCTTTCGTAATCAGGCGTATGGGGCTTCTACTGTGGTCAAGTACGGTATGTACTTGACCACTGCCCTAAAGGGGGATCAAGGAATGGAGAAAACACCCGTGCTTACATCACAGTCGGCGGCCATTGCACGGTCATCGGTCGCACATCACAAAAAGAGACGATTCAGCTGGGATAAGATGTGGTCGTTTTTAACGCTCGTACCGTCTCTCGCGGCGGTGCTCATCTTTGTCTATGGCTTTTTAGGCTGGACAGGATATGTATCCTTTACAAAATGGAACTCAATCCTCCCAGACTATCAACTGTGGGGCTTTAAAAATTATCAAATCTTGTTCCAGGATTATCGCTTTCAATCTGACCTTCGCAACTTGCTGTTCTTTACCGTGTTTTTCATTCTGGCATGCATGGTCGTTGGTCTATTTCTCGCCGTCTTGGTTGATCAAAAAATCAAAGGCGAAAACATATTCCGGAACATCTTCTTGTTCCCCATGGCCCTGTCGTTCATCGTCACGGGTGTTGTATGGCAATGGCTGTTAAACCCGAAAACAGGTGTCAATTTAATTTTCGAGGCGTTGGGCGCAAGCCATCCGCCGGCTTGGTATACCAGCACGCGCATCGTACCAAGTTTCCACGTTGGACAAATTCAATTTGGACTTCCCATCGCTATGATTGCCGTTCTCATCGCAAGCGTTTGGCAGATGTCAGGTTTTGCAATGGCTTTATACCTCTCAGGCCTGCGCGCTGTCCCGGAGGAAATTAAGGAAGCAGCGCATGTCGACGGAGCAAATGGATGGAAGACGTTCTGGCGAATTGTGTTTCCCCAGTTGCGTCCGGTCACCGTGACCGTCGTCATCATCCTTGTGCAAAGCTCAATGAAAACGTTCGATCTGGTCTATGCCATGACAGGCCCCGGCAACGGATATGTCACAGATCTACCGTCCCTAGACATGTTCACCACGACATTCCAGGCCAACCAGTATGCACAGGGTTCTGCGATCGCGATTGTCATGTTTGTCCTCATGATGATTTTTGTGATTCCGTACCTCTGGAACAGCCTGCGGAAGGAAGGGCAATAACTATGGTAATGCGCCGGGTTGGACAAAGTGCAACATACACATTGTTAGTTTTCTTTTCTCTGATCTTCCTGGTCCCTATTTACGTCTTATTGACAACCAGCTTTAAGCCAAATAACGAAGTCGATATCGCGCATATGTGGGCATTACCCCACCATTTCTCGTTAGCCAGTTACTCGGCGGCATGGGCACAGTTAGGCCCGAACCTCGGTAACAGCTTTTATCTGGCCATCGTGGCCACGATTCTATCATCTGTCATCGGAGCGTTTAATGGCTACGCACTTTCAAAATGGAAGTTTCCGGGTTCCAATATTGTTTTTCCAATCATATTGTTTGGTATGTTTATCCCGTACCAAAGTATCTTGATTCCGTTGCTCAAGTTCATTCAGGCTATCCATTTGTACAACACGATTCCGGGTCTTATTTTGACCAATACAATTTACGGATTGCCAATCACGACACTCATTTTTCGCAACTTTTACGCCGGTATTCCAGACGACCTGATCGAGTCTGCCCAAATCGATGGAAACGGCTACTGGGGCGTCTTCATGCGTATCATGTTACCACTTGCCATTCCAGGCTTTGTGGTCACAGGGATCTGGCAGTTCACAAGCATATGGAACGAATTCTTGTTCGCTGTATCCCTAACTTCGCCACCGCATCAACCTGTGACGGTTGCCTTGCAAAACTTATCCGGCAGCGATGTCGTTCAGTGGAACGTGCAGATGGCAGGTGCCGTACTCACAGCACTTCCCACCTTGATTGTCTACATCCTGCTGGGACGCTATTTCATTCGCGGGCTACTCGCAGGTTCCGTGAAAGGTTAAATTTGACTCGCTCCCACTGCGGCATGGCTCCGAGCCATGCCTTTTCATTTGTCTCCTACTTTATGCAACTTTTTGTCCGAAACCGGAAGGACTATTCACGATTTTATCGAAATAATCACTTTGTCGTTGGATGTAGAAAAAGCACGAAAAAGGCAACCCTTCGGAAACGGAGAGGACGCAAAGCTATAGGGGCTAACACTGTCAGGTGTAGACAGTCATGCCAGCCAGCTGCCGTGGTTCGGTTTGGGACAAACGCCGTCACGGTTGTCCCTTTTTTCATTTGTGGACACAGGGTGGGACAAACATGATGAAGTTCTCGCGGTTCAGAGGCAAAGCGGAGCGAAATGGAGGTGAATGGGATGTCCCTATGCTCGGCCGATGGCGATATAAATTAAAAGAAAATAACGTTTACTGCTCACTCGAGATGGATCAAATCTATGGCCTTCAAACTCATGGGAAACCCACGCGTCCGGATCGATTCATTGAAGCAATCGTGCCGGAAGATCGCGATCTAGTTTTGCACTGTTGGCGCATGCTGTGTTCCGGTAAGCGCATCGGACGCAGTTTCACCTACCGAATCCAAGTTGGTGAGCAAATTAAATTTGTACAATACACCGCAAGTTGCACGTATGACGACCATGGCCGGATGTCCGGACTGGAAGGCACCATCCGCGACGTGACGACGTTCCTTGATACCCCAGTGACAAGCCTGTTTTTGGCGCATGACCGCCGGTTGCTCAATCAGCCACAGGCCGCTGTTGCTCTCGATCACGAGTTGGGAATCGTCCACATCAACCAGTGGACGGAACAGCTCTTTGGATGGTCTGAAGACGAGTTTCTCTTTCAACACGTTCCATACCTACCCACGAGCCTGGAATCCGCGACACATGATCTTTATCAAACCATCGTGAAAACGGGCGGTACCATCTGGCTCGACACAATCCGTTTGCATAAAGACGGATCGCTTAGGAAAGTATCCGTTGCCTTAGGACCACTCTATGACGAGAATGGCCTCATCAAAGGTTTGCTGGCCATGTATACGCCCGTGTCTGGTGTAGCCGATAGCATGGAACGTTCGCTGGCATGCGAAGCGCGCCTGCGACCGTTCATCGAACACGCTACCGATGTTTTTATGTTATTGGATCGACAATATCAGGTATTATACGCGAACGCGGCAGTTCAAGAGGTCCTGGGCATGGATCCATCTGAAACGCGTCAGTTATCCGTGCCCATGCTTGTGCATCCTGCGGATCGCAAGGAGTTTGAGATGGCATGTCAGCGAGTTGGCGACTCCCTTACAGAACTATTGAACATGGAACTTCGTTTCCAACACCGTTCCGGAGAATATAGGCACTGTCTCGCATCTCTATTTACGTGGGTAAGCCCAGGTGGTCAATCGCACGTTGTCGTTCGCTTTCGCGACGTCACGGAAACGCGATCGGTGCGACAACAGATCGAGTTTCTTGAGCGACATGACGAACTGACGGGGTTGCTGAATCGGAAGGCATTCTTCCATGAGTCAACTGTATGGATCAGCCAATCTGATCCGAATCACCCGCTTACTGTGATGGTTCTGCGCATACAGCAATTCGACCGCATCATCGAGAATCTAGGCCATGCGGTGGGTGATGTCGTCATTCGTCTCGCGGCGGAGCGCATTCGCTTCCGGTTGCCCAAAGACAACATCTGCGCGCGCATCGGGGATCATGAATTCGCTATCATGGTCCGGCAACAAGAGCGCGGCACGCAGACGATGTTCGCTTTGGCGAACGAACTGCTCCGCGCGTTTGAAGAGCCGTTTGCGTCTGCAGGACACACCATCTACCTTGACGCAGACATCGGTATGAGCTTCTGCCCGAACGACGGAGATGACATTGCGACCTTGGTGCAACGTGCCGGTGTGGCTTTACGCCGTGCAAACGATGCAAGTGAGAATAGCGTGCAGACCTACTCAACTCAACTTCACACCGATACATACAAACAGTTTGTTCTCGCGAACGACTTGCGTGATGCCCTGGCAAATGACGCATTTCTTCTATATTATCAGCCCCGGGTGGACGCACAAAGCGGACGCATTGTTGCTGCCGAAGCACTAATCCGTTGGGAACACCCTGTCTGGGGATTGGTATCACCTGTAGAGTTTATCCCCATCGCGGAGGAAACAGGGTATATTGTCGATCTCGGCTATTGGGTGATCCGTACAGCATGCCAACAGCTTCGCGCATGGCAAAACAAGGGTTATCCGCCCATCAAAATTTCGGTCAATGTTGCAGTGAAACAGTTTCAAGCAATAGATGTTGTACAAACCGTCTTATCCATCCTGGATGAGTGGAGCGTTCCTACGTCGGCCATCGAATTCGAAATCACCGAGACGTCTGTGATGCCTAACGATCCGAGCGTGATCGACACCATTCAAGCGTTTCGCAAAGCTGGAGTCGCCATCTATTTTGATGACTTTGGCACGGGCTACTCGTCACTGAGTTGGTTGAACCAATTTCAATTGGATGGATTAAAACTAGACAAGTCGTTCATCGATCACCTGCCAAACGCTTGGGCACCTTCACAGATTGTCAAGTCCGTCATTCAACTCGCGCATCAACTGGGACTCACGGTGGTGGCAGAAGGCGTCGAAAACGTGGATCAACTTACGTTTTTGCAAAGCGAACGTTGCGATCAAGTGCAAGGCTACTTATATAGTAAGCCTGTTCCGGCAACCGCATTTGAGTACCTGCTCGCGCAGCCATCGATTAGACCCGCATCAGCAGATACGGCGGAGCGAGCGGCAAAGAATCGGCGCCGGTATGTCAGAGTTTCGTTTGACGAGCCGCTGGTTGGCGAAGTGACGCTTGCGTCCATTGCAGGCAAACCGCTGTCTCTGGGTTACACACAGGTTTCTATTGTCGACGCTGGCGCGGGCGGCATCAGTTTTTTGTCCAAGCTTCGGTTTCCACCTGATCGACGTGAACTTCGTCTGCGCTTCCGTTACTCGTTAGCAGAAGTGAACATCGAAGTGGAAGGCTATGTGGTCTGGGCACATGAACTTCAAAATGGCGTATTTCAGTATGGTGCGGAATTCGATATCGATGCATCGACTAGAACGCGGCTGCAAGAGCTGTTACACCGACATCAGACACTAACCCATACCACGAGCGAAAGAAAACTGGAAGCCGGTATGCCATCATTCTTTGGATAAGGTAGAACGAGGACGGGTGCCCCGCTGGTGAACAACGGGGCATCTCGTTGCCGATGGAATTCGCCGCGAATCAAGTACATCTTGCAAATAGGCTTGTATCGTTTGACCAACGTCCCCAATACTATCGATTGTCATGGCAAGCGCCGTTTCATCATCCTTACCTTCTGCTTTAAACTCACGGTATTGTTCCTGTAGATCGAAAAGCACGTCCGCCTTACGCTCATTGATGCATTTAATCCCATCATAGGGTGTAAATGCCTCAAGGCAAGATGACAGAGCTCGACTCAAACATTCGTACGCGAATATCGTCAAATGGATGGTATCAACCTTTTCACGCGGTCACTTGCAATGCATCCGACAGGGCCTGTCCTATCCACTCTGTTGTCCCACGCAAAGTCTACGAGAGCAAATTGGTTGTCTTTACAGGCGGGAATGTGGCTATAATTACGTGTAGAATAAGCAAATGCTATTGACAAACTGCACTACGGAGGGATTGTCATGAAAAGGCCGGTATCTATCGGTACATTCGGAGTTGTTTATCTCATGCTTGCCGCCGTAATCCTAACAGCTCTGATGGCCGGTTTCGCGACGCATCCCGGCGTGGTGTTAAGCATCATGACGCTTCTCACGGCACTCGTCATGGTTCATCGATTGCGGTCTTCCCGTGGTTCATCTTTTCATGTGCACCTAGCCTTGCTCGTGCTCACCGTTCTCGTCGGCCTTCTGGTTGTAAGTTTTGGCAATGACAGAACGGAACTTTGGTTCGCAAACTGCTATGGGCTTTTCAACGTCCTATATCTATTGGAACTCATGTTTTTGGCGAAGGCATATCGCTGAGACACATCCACCCCGCTCTATGTGACAATAACATATTCTCTTTTTTCTCTATTGACTGCGCTGGTGACTGTCTTTACTGTTGTTGATGTTGCAACGTGTCTACAAATGTCGCTTTCGCCTAGATGACGAAGAATACCATCCACCCAAAAGCAGGTGCTGAGCTTGTACGATTCATCGACGACACCGAAATGGATAAGCATCTTGTCTCGCGAAGAGGGACTTGAAACGGCATATACGCAAAACATGACAGCTACGCTAATCGCCAGCAAGAACGGTACTGAGATTATTCACCATCGTCTCGCCCGTATGGGTACAATGGCTATAATGCCAGCAGCAGGTTGGAATGAGCTTGAGTCACTTTGTCTATTAACTGGCTCACTCCGGGTGACATACGGCAGCGAGACATCGATTCTGCATCCTGGTGACAAGCTTGTGGCCGCCCCTGTACATGAACATGTGTGCATCGTTGCTATCGAAGATAGTGAGTTTTTATACGTGTCATCAGCTCCAGTCTTTCAATCTTATCAAGGTCTAGTAAATGGTTTTCATGAACTTGCCGTAAAAATTTCTCTTAAGGATGGATACACGGCGTCGCACTGTGAGCGCATACGGCGATATTCGCTAATGATTGGGTGCGAACTAAACCTTAACGCGACTGACCTTCTTTCGCTTAGCTGTGGTGCGTTATTTCACGATATCGGGAAAATTCGCATTCCTGATGAAATTCTTATGAAACCTGGTAAGCTAACGCCAGAAGAATTTGATATAATCAAACAGCACACCATTTTTGGAAGGGACATTATGGACTCTCCAGAGAACCCCTTTCTGAACATTGGCAGTAAAGTGGCGGAACAACACCACGAACGCTACGATGGAAGCGGATATCCATACGGCCTGAAGAGGGATGACATCTATCTTCCGGCGGCTATCGTCGCAGTGGTGGACAGCTACGACGCAATGATATCCAATCGGCCTTATCAACCGGCTCGGAAGAAAGCCGATGCGGTTCGGGAGATTGCGTCGCTTAGCGGAAAGTTGTACGACCCGTGCGTCGTTGACGCATTTCTTAAGGTCGTAGATACATTTGCAGGCGAAGACTAAGGAGGAATGGCGATGAAACACGTAAAGAAGGTTCTCGTATTTGGCTCGCTCGTTGCGGCTACGCTATTGAGCGTTGCTCCGGCGGCCGTTGAGGCGGCAACAACCACGCAGACATTCAGCACTGTCGGCGGCTATCAACCGATGCAACCGCCGTGCCCCACTTCTTCTCCGACACTGTGAGTTAAACTTCTATGGCATGGCCCTTCGGGGCCATGTTTTTATTCCACACTTCTTCTCTCTCTGCTCCCCCACCTCTGAAGCCCGTACGATAGCGCGACGCCAAGTCCGTCTATCACCATGTCATACAATCGCCCATCGCGACCAAAGTACAGTTGGAACAGTTCAGTACAAATGCCAAACACAAGTGCGATCGCGGCAGACAATCGAGGGCGCCGAAGAAGTAGAGTCAATAAAGCTTCAAATATCATAAAGCCAAACAGGTGACAAAGCTTCGCGACGGTATATTTCCACGAACCAAAGTGAAAGTCGAGCTGTAACAGATCCCGAAAGTTCGCATTGGGGTGGAAGTGAAACGCACTTAAATAAAAGTGGAATGGATCAATACTGCAGGTGCCGTAGGCGAGAACACACGTCCAAAGCAACACGGCGAGTATTCGCCAGCACATGCTCCTTGCCCTCCTCCCCAACAACAAATCCGTATTACTCTACCACAACATATTTGCGCATACAAACGCCACCTTTCACAATCACCACGCCTTATTTGGGCGCATACGCTACCACATCGTGTGCAAGAGGAGGAAAACAGATGAGTTTCGTCCAGGCGGCCCAATTTGAGCAGCGCTTCTGGCTGCAAGTATTGGGCGATCACGCTCGCTTCATCCGCGACAGCCTATCGGTCGATGAAGAAAAAGAACTGACAACGTCGCAATACTTCATTCAGGAATACGATGCGCTCCTGCATACCGTAAATACCATGGTCCCCGATCCGGCAGCACACATCGAGCTTGGCAAGGAAAGCCTCGCGCTGTCGCGAAAATTGCGCGCCTTCAAGCTTCATCTTCTGCGTCGACATCTAACCGGTGGCATCAAGACATATCTGCCACCAACATTTATCAACCACATGCTGAACGAGCTCGACGAATACCTGCGCATTTTGCACCATCTGTGCAGAGGGGAGGTTCCCGAAACGCAGCACCCTCTCCACCACCACGTCCTGTGGCTACAAGATGCCATGGGTCATGCGGCAACGTTGCAGGACGATGTCGATCCGGCAGAATATCAGCTGGCAAAGCGTAGTTACGCGTTCCGTAAGCAGTTTGAGGCATACTATCTGAAGGCCATCGAACTCGCTGGCTACCTACGTACCAAATTACGAGAATTCCCTGCCCTCAACCGCTTCAACTTGGAAGTTGGCATGGAACTTACATTGTTTCAGGAATTTCTCAACGAACTTGAGGAACTGCGTTTATCCGATCAAGCACTCGGCGTCCTTGCGCCCCTTTTGCCTGACCACATGGCGCGCGAGGAACTATATTACCTGACCAAGCTCGCTGAGGTTACAGAACTCGCTGCACCAGTGGGGGACCCCACAAAACCGCGCGTGAACAGTTAATTCCCGCACACCACCAGCTACAGGAGGCAAGCTACCCGATTCAGACGAACCGCAACAGACTTGCCTCCTATTGCCGAATGACAGTTTCCCATTGCTTTCCCACATCATTGCGGCGACAATGCATATACGAATATCATCGGCACAGCCGAACGACTACTGTGATAAAGGTATGAACTCATCATGCAACCCTTGGACCATAAATCGCACTTTATCAATCGCGAATTAAGCTGGTTGGCATTTAATGAACGCGTAGCTTCCGAAGCCATCAACACCGCTAATCCTTTGTTCGAAAGGCTAAAGTTTATGGCCATCTGCGCATCCAACTTGGACGAATTCTTCATGGTTCGTGTGGCTGGACTCAAAGATCAGTTAAAACTTGGGATGGATCGCAGGGACGATAAAACGCAAATGTCTGCCGGACAGCAGTTGCTCGAAATTTCAAAGCGCGTCCACACCGACGTCGAGCGCTTGTATGGCACATGGTCTCGCACCTTGTTACCTGCTTTGCGCCGAGAGGGCATCCATTTCTTAACGTCCAAACAGTTGAACTCCCAGCAGCAGGCGTATTTGGAAGGCTATTATCATGAACACATCTTTCCCGTGCTCACGCCACTTGCCATCGACGCAAGTCACCCATTTCCTATGCTTGCAAATCGAACGCTAAACGTCGCCGTTCTCCTGCAACCCTTTGAAAGCCATTCCGAGGTCGATCCGCCTTTGTTTGCCGTCGTTCAAGTGCCGTCGGTGTTGCCGCGATACATCGAAATCGCCGGCACCCATCACAAACGAGCGTTCGTACTGCTCGAAACGGTGATTCAACTGTTTATCCACGCTTTGTTCCCCGGCCATGCCGTTGTCGAACAAGCCTGCTTTCGTATCACGCGCAACGCGGACATCAACGTGGACGAAGAAGGTGCAGAGGATCTCCTTGAGGAGATCGAAAAGGAGCTCAAAAAGCGAAACCGAGGGGCCGCAGTGCGCCTAGAAGTGGAGCAATCCATGTCTCCGGAACTCGTTGAAACACTGCGCGACTGGCTCGAACTTGAGCACGAAGATGTATACTCGATTCTCGGGCCACTTGACCTGACGTTTCTTATGCGCTTTGCCGCCGAGCCGGAGTATGCACATCTGCGCTTCCCACCCATTTCGCCGCAGATTCCGCGCGACTTTATCGGTGAAAGCAACCTGTTTGATACCATTGCCAAGAAGGACATCCTGCTCTTTCACCCGTACGAATCATTCGATCCGGTTGTCCACTTCGTCAACCTCGCGGCCAACGATCCGCAGGTGCTTGCTATCAAACAAACTCTGTACCGCGTCAGTGGCAATTCGCCAATCGTCTTGGCTTTGGCGAGAGCGGCGGAAAACGGCAAACAGGTCACGGTACTCGTGGAACTCAAAGCCCGCTTTGACGAGGAAAACAATATTGTTTGGGCAAAGAAGCTAGAAGAGGCCGGGTGTCACGTCATCTACGGGCTGGTCGGCCTCAAAACGCACAGTAAAATCACGCTGGTTGTCCGCCGGGAAGGCGACAACATCGTGCGCTATGTGCACTTAAGCACCGGCAACTACAACGACAACACAGCCAAATTGTATACCGACATCGGCATGTTCACGGCCCGTGAGGACTTCGGTGAGGATGCATCGTTATTTTTCAACCATCTTACGGGTTTTGCCGATCCGCCCGCGTGGAACCAATTTGCCACGGCTCCACTCGGGTTAAAGCAAAAGTTTTTAGATTTGATCGATCGCGAAATTGAACACTGCAACGCAGGCCGTCAGGGGCGCATCATCGCCAAGATGAATGCGCTAACCGACAAAGACCTCATTCTTGCGTTGTATCGGGCATCGAACGCGGGTGTCGAGATCGACCTACTGGTGCGTGGCATTTGCTGCTTGCGACCAGGCCTTGCGAATGTGAGCGAAAATATCCGCGTGTCGAGTATTGTTGGGCGGTTTCTCGAGCACAGCCGCATCTACTACTTTTACAACGGCGGCAACGAGGAACTCTTTTTAGCCAGCGCGGACTGGATGACGCGCAACATGGTAAGCCGCGTAGAAATCCTCTTTCCAGTGCTGCAGGAGAATTTGAAGGAGCGTCTGCAACATATGCTCCACCTGCAGCTCGCAGACAACGTCAATCGCTGGCTCCTACTGCCCTCGGGTCGATATCAAAAGGTTGCCCAAGGCACAGGCGATACAGCCTGTGCATCGCAAATGCGGTTCTACGCAGAAGCGCGAGGTGCCGCGGACAAAACGGCTCGAGCCGTCGCCGAATCCATGATTCCCCGCACACCCCCGCGCCTCTGACGATGCTCCTCGTTGCAAGGCGATGAACCAGCGCTCCGATTACGGTGCGGTGCACTGTTGCAACAGCGCGTTGCGGCGAACGAGGATCGCTTCAATTTGATCGATTGTGGTCTCATCCATCGACTGCATGGCTGTGGCGATCTCGCCGTCCACCGCGAGCAGATCGTAGAGCATTTGTTCGTTTTCCGCCGTGCCATGAAACACGTACTCGTCTGGTGGAATGGGAGCAGATAAGGCAATAGTCCGGACGTGCTCCACACGGCGAATGTATTGCTCCATCTCTTTCACCGCCGCCAGACCCTCCAAGGGCGGGTATGGATGTTCGCGCGTTGGTTCAGGCAACGCCTGGCGAAGTTTTTTCAGATCCTGGCGTAGCTGGGCCAAATACTGGCCTAGGGCATTGTCGATCGCGTTATGGAGCGCACGGCTGCGCTCACGCAAGCGATACTTCGGGTCTTTGACATTGATAAACCACGCGTTCATCCAACCTGTCAGCAGTTCGTTGACCACGCCGCGCGGCGCGAGGGCGATGCCGTACTTCATCAGATCGCTCATTCTTCCATCCCCTTTGTGGCCTTACGACTCGTTGCCCAGTTTTGTCATGCGTTCCGCAGCCACCTGCGGGTTGCCGACAAAGAACGGCTCGCCAATGGCCATGTTCGGTGCCGACACGACGCCTTTGCTTGCCATGATCATCGCCGTATAGTAACGCACCGCATCGAGTTCAGAGAGGCCAAACGCTCGTAGGGCAATGAGTTCCTTCATGCGCTCGTCCTTCGGATACACGAGCGCCTTCACATCGTTCAAGGTCAACCCGTAAACCGACAGAAACTCCTGCAGGTGGTCTTTCACGAGTTCCAGAATTTCAGGCATCTTTTCGTTCACCCGCTCCAACTCGGTGAGTTGAACGATTTTATTAATGGACTGTTCGATCACTGGACCCGCGTACCAATTGACTTCTTTCATGCTGACGTAATGACCCGCCATCGGCATGTGTTGCACCAACTTCAAGGCGTCATCCTTGGTGTCAACATGCACATAACAGCTTACGTGATAGCCCATTTCCGCCATTTCGCGCGAGTATGCAATCCCAGATACTTCGAGAATCAGTTTCGCGCGATTGACATAGATGACCTCGTATTGCCAAGGACTGTTACCGCCAAAGAACGCCTGTTGAAAGGCTCCGATAATGGGGCGATCCGGCGTTTGAATCACATATTGACCCGTGTCGTACACGTTCAAAATGGCACCGCGCGACTTTAACACGGCGAAGTGATTCGATTCCACGGTGAGCAAGGAACCATTCAAGATGTTGTTGTCGGGATAGTGGTACGCCAGAACGTCAGGGCCCATCAATTCCTTTCCGTCCTGCGTAAGGGTGCTGATCACTTGGCGAATGGCTGGCATCACATGTCCTCCTCGTTCCTTTGCATGCAAGAAACTCGTGTTTTTGGATGTCACAACCTTTGGAGTGTCTCTTTGGCCATCATATACCCATTGCGTAGCAACTGTCTGCCAATTTTACGAGATCTGAAATTTTTTCGCTCCGATACACAGAAAGAGGAGTAAGATGAAAGAAAAACGTTGGTGATCAGTATGGAAGCCTGGCAGCGAAATCTTGTCGTCCTGTGGATTGGCACACTTCTGACATCCGCTAGTTACTCGATGGTCGTCCCCTTCTTGCCCTTGTTCCTTCTGAAAATTGGCGTGCACTCGCACACCGAACTTTGGTCAGGCGCTTTATACAGCGCTGCATTCCTCGCCGGCGCCATTGCGGCGCCATATTGGGGGTCTGTGGGTGACAGATTCGGCCAAAAGCCGATGATCATCCGGGCAGGCATCGCGTTATTCATTACATACGGCTTAACCGCCTTCGTCCAAAATCCGTACGAACTCCTTGGCCTGCGCATCCTGCAAGGACTGCTATCCGGATACATTCCTGGTTCTATTGCACTCATCGGCAGCAACACGCCGGAAGACAAGGTCGGGTACGCCCTCTCGATGATCTCCGCAGCAAGTTCGGGCGGCGGCATCGTAGGTCCACTCTTGGGAGGAACGATTGCAAGACTTGCGGGCAATCGCGTTGCGTTTGGCAGCGCTGCCATCCTCGTCTTGATATCGGCACTACTCGCCATCTTTTGGGTCAAAGAAGCGCAAATTCGTCGAGCCACTACGCGGCCATCCGTGGTGCGCGCTATCGGCGATGCCCTGCACAACCGCCAACTGGTCACCGCGCTTTTGTTAAATATGGTCGTCTCCTTTTCCATCATGACCATCGAACCAGTGCTCACCTTGTACGTGACACAGCTCGATCCGTCGACCCAAAATGCCTCATTTATCGCCGGACTCGTCTTCTCCCTCGCTGGCATTGCCAGCGTGTTATTCGCGCCGATTTGGGGCAAGTGGGCGGACAAAGTTGGCTTTCCAAAGGTGATGATTGTCGGCCTTGTGGGCGGCGCAGTCTGGACACTGATGCAGATTCCGTTTCACAGCGTGATCGCCTTCGCGGCGATTCGGTTCATATACGGTATGTTTTTCTGTGCCGTATATCCGGCCATCAATGGTCTCATTGTGCGCTCGACTTCCCAATCGTTTCGCGGGCGCGCATTTGGCTTGAATCAAACGGCGAATCAGATTGGCAATACACTAGGGCCGCTTGTCGGTGGCGCAATCGCAGATGTCACGTCGATTCACGGCGTATTCTGGGTAACCGGAGCGCTCCTTGCGAGTGTGACATGCACAGCGATCACGTTGGTGTGCAAACCTGGCATGCTGCCCGTAAACGAAACACATCACACAGCCCAATAAAGAGCGAAGACCGCCGGTGCTATCGCAGGCGGTCTTCTGTGTTTATGAAAGCGAACCGTCTCGATCTGGCGAGGCATGCTTACGAGCGATTTGCATCGCTTGCAAAACCGTATCCATATCTTTCTGCAAGTCGTCATACTTTGCCTTCCATTGTTCGCATTCACTGCGCAAGCGGTCATACCGCGTGTTCGCCGACTCTAAAAGCGCCTCGAGTTCAATACACCGTTGCTTCAAATCGGCGAGTTGACGCATCTGGTCACCAGATTCATCGACAATTTCGATCCGCTGCAAATACGCAATGAGTTCCTTTTTCGAAATGCGTTCGCGCTGATTTACAGCGAAATCTGCCGTTTCTGACACACTGTCAGCAACTTCCTCCAGCGGTGCTGACGAAACGGCGTCCACCACCGGCTCCTGGCTCCACGACGTACTTGATGGAGCGTTGCTTACCGTTTCTTCGCGGCGCTGTTCAGCGCGTGCCGCCAACCGCGTCTGCTGCAGATCCTCCAGCGTTCGGTGCGGAACGGACAGTGTCGGCCAATCCGGATCCGACTCTATGGCACTGCGTTTGTCCCGATGTTTTTCCGCCTTGGTCACGACGGCTTTACGTCTTGCCTTCCAGGCCTTTTGCAACTTCGACTTCGTCTCCGACACGCGCCGAGACCATTGCCCAAGATTCCCCTGAAACAATCGACTGAGTGGAGTCGCCCCTTCACCCAGCCGTTCTTCCGCAATGTCCTCAAACGTGAACTGACCGCGACGAATGGCGTCGATCAAGGCATGCAGGCAGGTTTCATGAAACGGCCCCGTCAGATCCATATGTCTGCACTCGTCACATACGAACTCGGAGAGCTTACTTAAAAACTCCTGTGTTAAATAAGTCGTTTGTGGTACATGGTAATGGACTCCATCGTCTTTATCCTCGACCTCAAGAATCCTTCGATCCGCCAGTCGAAGCGCAGCAAGCTCGGCAGCGGCAAGGTTGATTCGCGGCCCCGGTCCGCCTTCAAGCAACAAGTCGACGCGGCCACTGTGTATCTGACCTTCCTTGAGCACCCGATAAATGTGCATTAGGAGGACATCTTCGGCTTCACCCTCCGTGTCCGGCCAATCCTTCAGGATGAATGTCGATGGATCTCGCCTGCTTTCAATAAACTGGCGAGCTTCCGCAACGGTCACCTCATTTCCATAATATGTATCATACAACGTAATCCCGTAGCGCGTCGCTACATCGAGTGCCTGCATTCCTTCTAACGTCTTCACAAGCGTCCCCTCACGATCTTTGTGCTACATGACGTTTCTCTCTACAAGATTCGATGCTATCCGATTGTATTCGTCATGCATAGTTGAAGACCTTGTGACATTTTCGGGCAAATACAAATGGTGCCCCAACCTTTGCTTGGGGCACCTGACCAACCCGTTCTATTCCGCGCGTTACATCCGTGTAATTTTCTTAGTTCGAACTGTTGCTCGAATTGGTCGTCGTGTTATCGGAACTCGTAGAGCTATTCGCTGCAACGGTAGTCGATACAGCAGTGTGATCAAGGAACGATACACTGTATTGCGGCGCCGCACTGGATGTCGATGAACTTGAACTCGAGGAAGTCGACGAGTTCGAGGAAGAGCTGGAACTACTCGGTGCCGGCAAAGTTAGCGTCACGGCCTTGCCATCGCTGCTGAGCGACACATCCGACACGACAACAGGGGTCGAGGTCGAGCCATCCGTCTCAGTCACAATGAACTCGTCAGCCGTTGGTGCGGCGGTAAACGCTTGATCAAACGTGACAACGAGGCTGTTGGAGTTTGCCGTCACAGACTGAATGGTCGGATCGTTCGCGCCTTGCACATAGACCGTAAACGGTACCTTTGCTTGAAAACCTTGTCCGTCTGTCGCTTGAATATGTGCGACGCCTGGGGCAACTGCGGTCACGGTACCGTCGCTGGCCACCGTGGCCACGGACGTATTATCCGAGGTGAATGTCAAGCTTGGCATCGGCTTGCATTGGTCGCTCACGCCGCTCACCGTAAGGGTCTTGCCGACCTGCAAGGCACCCGATGTCACACCCGGTGTTCCATCATTGACCGCCACAACGGGCTCATAACCAAGCACGGCCTTGCCACCCATATAGGACACACTATAGTGCGGCACCGGACCTGGTGGTGTGATCTCAGGAATGGTGTACGTTACGGTCTTGCCATCCGAGCTCAATTGTGCTGCGCTTGGGGTTACGGTCGAACCGTCGCTGCCGGTGATGCTAATCTCACTGCCTGTTGGAGCAACCGTGAACGAATTCGCAAATTGGACGACAATCTGTCCGTTGTACGCGTCGACAGCCGTGATTGAATTTGGCGTGTTGATATCAAAAACACGTTGATTCGCGTTCCAACTGCCCGCATTCACTGCGCCGATGATCGATTGTAGTACGGTAATAGGGATATACGTGGTTTTATTGTTGGTTGCCGGATCCGCTTCAACTGTGGTTGCCGTTTTCCCCACGACCTGGCCGTTGATGGAGATGGACGTGTTGCCTGAATCACTCCACTTAGCCGAGGCAACTGCGGATGCGAGATTCCCTGGAAGTTCCAGATCCCATACGTGTTTCGCACCATTCCAGGTGGCCTTGTAACCAAGCTTTGTGAACGCATTGTCAACGTAGAAAACGGGCAAGTAGGTTTGGTTGTTGAACGAGAAGGTTTCCGGCTGACTGAGCGTTTGTCCACCGACAGACACGGTGGCCTGAAACCACGATGGCAACGTCATTGCCATTATCATGGGGACACCCGTACCAAGAACGACAGATGTTGCCGCCAATCCTGCTAAAACTCGCTTGACCATTTGACTTCCCCTCTCTGCCTAAAATCCGGGATCTTACTTGGCGCTACGGTTAAGCTGCGTGGTGTAAAAGCGCTATCATACCCGCCTTGGAACAGTACGAATATACCAAATTCAACACTAGGCAGAAATGATACGGGAACAACTAAATCGTTTTGGGCAATGGATAGCCTATCCGTACAATCGTTCATGCCAATGCGCATTGAGCTTACGATTGGACGTCGATGACGAGGTGAAACGCAGGCTGTGCTTCCCCTGGATGATCCAGCTTATAGGTCAACAAGGGCAGCACGTAGAGATTAGGAACCTTCTGGTTACCTTGCTGAATCGTTGGGTAGAGATCAATGTAGTGGACGCCTGGCCCGCCAGTCGCGCGAATTTGAATTTGCATATCACCGTTTGTGTTGAAGCCGCAGGCATAGCCAATTGAACTGTTGTCGTAGAGTACGCTGTAGCAGTTGTCATAGGTGTCCGGGCCGCCGCCCTGCAAGTGAATCGTGAAAACTTGCCCTGCCTTTACAACATTCGGTGCAGACACGAGACTCGGATAGATTTGATACGTCGTTGTACCGACGATAGTTCCCGCCGGATCGACCGCCTGTATGGTGTGCGGCGGCCCGCCCACATTAACGGGCACGGGAATCTTAACGGTAAACGTGCCAGTGCTACTCGTGGTCACATGTCCCAGCACCGTCTGTGCAGAATGGTAGCCAGCTGCTGTTACATGATTCCCAACCGTATTCGACCATTCAAGCGTCAATGATTCATTTGCGGGAAGTCCTTGGCCCGTGAGTGTAAAGGTACTGCCGACAATACCATGTCCGGGCGACGCAATGAGGTGGTTCCCTGTGCTAATTGAAGAAGCAGGAATCGAATCCTTGACATCGACTGGATGTCCCTTTGTAACCGTCACAGGAATCGAAAATGTCGGCTTCCAGTTATAAGGAGATTGCTGTTCATTGAGGTATGGCGAACCAATAGAGCAGGGAGCAATTTCAATCAGATGGGATCCGATGCCCTCCGCTCGCACCTGGAAAACCGCTGTACCGTTGGTTGTCACAGCTGCGATGTTGCCCATCAAATGATTGTCATACAAGACTTCGTATGCACTTGAATAGGCGCCATAACCAATGCCTTGTACGCGGATGGTAAAAAAGCTTCCCTCCGACTCCCGCGTGCGACTAATTGTGAAAGACGGTTTAACCGTAACACTGCCTTGCGCCGCGACAATCCCGCTTGCATCCGCCAGTCCGATTTGATGAATGTCGCCGTAGCCAGTAGGTACTCGTAGCACA
Organism: Alicyclobacillus tolerans; assembly: GCF_001447355.1. GTDB lineage: Bacteria > Bacillota > Bacilli > Alicyclobacillales > Alicyclobacillaceae > Alicyclobacillus > Alicyclobacillus aegles. The sequence continues at coordinate 290,130 of NZ_JXBW01000001.1, forward strand.
CCATGCACTTCGCCGTTTGCGTCCGCTGTCACTGTCCCCAATACCTTGACAAAAGGCGTATAGGACTCGCCTACAAAGGTGTTCCCGTCAACGTCCCATGTACCTTGGAATGCCTCCCACAGCACCCGATAGGTTTGCTTAGGCACGAGCCCAGATGCACTGTACGTCACGCGTTCACCGATGGTTGGATATGTATTGCTGACGTCGATCACAGAAGGCGTTGCGACAGTTTGTCCCAACACATCACTGCCCATCGGGCTCTGCCCACCTGCTTCACTTCCCGCGCCGGACGAGCTAATTCCGTTTGTATCCGCCGTACTGGAACCCGTCGTATCGGCCGATGCCATACCTGCGCCAGCGGCCAAAATCGTTGCGATGATAGCGCAGCCAATGGCCCAAGATCCAAATCTCCGCGTTCGTTTCACGCACGTTCCTCCACATCGTCGATGATCTGAGCCAACTACAATCAAACGGTGATTGCACTCGCCCATACCAGACTATTTAGAGAAAAGTGCTGCGATTTCCTGCTGAACACTCCAAGCTAGGAGGCGTTATGCGCCCCTTCGCTTGGCCAACAACGCTCGCAATAAGCGCATCCGGCAATCGGCGTCGAGCCATGGCAACTCTTCACCGACCTGAGCCAAAATGGCGCTCTCATCTTGCAATTCGTAGACCTTGCCCTCCATGCGTCCATCTTCGTGTGCATGCTTAAACCACAGGTACCAACGTTCTCCCCTTAATACAAGTCCAGCACTCTCGGATACTGTCCAGAGCAATTCGCCATCATGTAACAGCTCGTCTACAGTCTGCTCAAAGTGATTAAACGTGTTTGACAAATCTTCGGGTCGACCAAAGCAATACGCAACCATCGTCTGCTCAACATTTGCATAGTACTGCATAAACCAGACTCCTTGCCTCATCTGCTTTGGGTTGGATACACGTGGTGACCTTGCTAAATAGGATAACCATTCTGTCTCGAAGTTATCTTGAATCTCGTTTTAGTCCCATATAACGCAAAGGGCGATCCGCCATAGGTTGCGGATCGCCCGTGGCTTTCATCAACCGATCCTCACTGTATTTGTGATTGTTGCATGGTTGGCTGTTGTGGCAGTTGATACGACTGAATCATCGTCTGCGTGGTGTTCTGTTGCAATGTAGGCACCTGATAATCGCCTTTCTGGTTCATGAATGAGAAAATGTCGTATGCCATGCGATCACACATGTTCGCGCCCGCCATCAGATAAGCCCGGAACTGTGGATTCACACACTCTAGCGCAAAGCTTGTCCAAGCAGTTGCACCGAATTTATGAAGGTTCAGTGCGACCGTACAAATTGTGCGATCCGACAACGACTGTGCGTTCATATTCGGCGCCGGATGGCTTGGATTGCGCAGGCCGAGCTTAGGCTGAACATGCATCGTCGGTTGGTAAGCCAGTTGATTGTTTGCGTTTGCAGATCCCTGCATGATCTGTACGCCCTGCACGTAGTGTTGTTCAATCATGTGCGCCTGTTGCTGAAGCAGATTGCGCAACTGCATATCTTGGGCTTGTTGGCTTAGAAACGAGAACATTTCAACGTTGGCTGACTTCGTGCTGAGGGCCTCGTGCATGCCGATGATTTCATGTGCACCGTATGGAGCGTTGGGCTGTTGTTGCTGTTGCATCAATGAAAACCTCCACGCGAAATGTAAATTGCAATTTTCGTTTTGCGACAATAGATTCCCCCTCTCTCACAAACTCCATTCACGCTGCCATGCAGGAATGCACTTGCCAACTCACACGCAGTTCCATTTGAAGTACATTTATTATCACATGTTGATCATGATTCGATTATGGTATGATAATTAATGAACACCGCAGACTGGTGTCTGATATGGAGGCGTTTGCGTGTATCCGAAACAACGGCAGGAGCTGTTGCTGCAGTTGCTCGCCCAACATGGCTTCGCGTCCTACCGACAACTGGCTGAACGCCTAGGAGTTTCTGAAATCACCGTGCGGCGCGATATGAAAGCGCTGCAGGCTCAAGGCTTAGTCGAAAAGTCGTTTGGTGGCGGACAAGTGGCGAAAGTCTCCAGTGAACTGCCCTATATGCATAAGCGCATTATGCAGATTGGAGAAAAGTCGGCTATTGCAAGGGCGGCATTACAATACATTGAGCCCGGAATGACCATCGGGATCGGGGCGGGAACCACCACCTGGATGCTGGCACAGGCCATCGTGGGGTTTCGCGACTTGACCCTGTTGACCAACTCGGTGAACGTCGCTGGCGAATTGTGCCGTAACGGATACGACGATATTCTGCTCACGGGCGGACTTTACCGAACGCCCTCGGACGCTTTAGTTGGCCCTGTTGCAGAGCGCATGGTTCGCCAATTCCGAACCGATGTCTTATTTTTGGGCACTAACGGCATGCACATCGATTACGGTTTATCGACACCCAATTTGCAGGAGGCTTCTATCAACAGGGCGCTGATGGAACGTGCCGCCAAGGTCGTTGTATTGGCGGATCACACCAAATGGGGTATCGAGGCGATGTGCAGCTTCGCCCGTATGGATGAAGTGGATGTGCTGATTACCGATAGACTTCCAGGAGATGCGGAGCATCGGGCGCTGCAGGACATGGACGTAAATGTTGTCGAGACGCCGGTGCCTGTTGCATCGGATAGCTTATCCTGAAGAGGTGACAACCATGACTGAAATTCGCTATAACCCGTTGTTGCGCGACTGGACGATGGTCGCGTCCAACCGCCATAAACGTCCCAATCTCCCCAAGACCAATTGCCCATTTTGCCCTGGCTCAGGTAAAGTTCCTGACAACTATGAAGTGCTGGCGTACGACAATGATTTTCCGGCGTTGTCGCAAGATCCACCAACACCGGACGACGTGGCGACTGGTTTGTATCACGTGCAACCCGCATACGGAAAGTGCGAAGTGATCTTATATTCGAAAGAGCATACCACAAGTTTGCCACAACTTCCCGTCGCACACATTCGCAAGTTGGTGGATCTATGGGCGGATCGTTTTCAAGCGCTGTCCGCAAACCCACGCCACAAATACGTGTTTATCTTCGAGAACCGCGGGCCGGAGGTCGGCGTGACGATGCCGCATCCGCATGGCCAGATTTACGCGTATCCGTACGTGCCACAAAAGCTGCGTGTCGAATTGGAATCTTTTCACTTGCACCGGGAGCAAACCGGGCACTGCTTGATGTGTGACATCAATGCGGAAGAGCAGCGCGTCGGCGTGCGCATGTTGGATGAAACAGAGCACTTTCTCGCGTATATTCCGTTTTTCACCGACTATCCATACGGCGCGTTCATCTCAGCGAAGCGACACGTCGGAACGATCGCAGAATTTACGGGTGAAGAGCGGACAGATCTCGCACGCATACTGAAACGTGTCACGAGTGGCATGGACGAACTGTTTCACCGCGAATTCCCATATATGATGGCGATCCATCAAAGTCCCGTGAACCAGGAGGCAGGCGTGCCCGACTTCCACTTCCATATTGAGTTTTATCCGCCACTGCAAACGGAAACGCGGTTGAAATACCTCGCTTCCTCAGAAACCGGTGCCTGGGCGCCATGTAATCCCATGGCCGTGGAACAGACGGCCCCTGTACTCAAAGCCGCCATCCAAACACGAAAGGAAGCGAATAAACATGTCGATCCGCTGGTCTGACATCCTTGAACAAGCTTTAACATTTTCACCAGGTTCGCAGGCTCACTTGCGCGCGTTTTTCGCGCCCGGTCGGGTGAACTTGATCGGTGAGCACACCGATTACAATGGCGGATATGTCCTGCCAGCGGCGCTTGGCATCGGCACATGGGTTCTGGTACGTCCACGTACCGACAGACGTTTCCGCTTCGCATCGACGTTTTCCGATCTCGTCGTCGATGTCGACGCCACCCATATCATCTACGATCCCGCGTATGAATACGCCAATTATCCGCTTGGCGTGATCGACATCCTGCGCAAAGAAGGCGTGGAAGTTGAAGGAGCCGACTTCTTTTTTCACGGCAATCTGCCGATTGGAGCCGGCCTTTCATCGAGTGCGTCTGTGGAGGTTGCGACTGCGGCGGCCATCGACGCGCTCGCAGGCGCACGTCTAAGCAAAGACAAGATGGCACTCTTATCACAACGGGCGGAAAATGAATTTGTGGGTGTCAACTGCGGTGTGATGGACCAGTTTGCCGTCGCGATGGGTCAGGCTGACGCGGCACTTTCGCTCAACTGCCAGACGCTCGCGTACCAGTTGGTACCAATGCACGCAAGCGGCTACCAACTTGTCATTGCCAACACGAACGTGCCGCGCAAGCTCGCCGGATCGAAATACAACGAGCGGCGTGCTGAATGCGAAGCAGCACTCGCCATTCTCCGTCAAGAGTGGCCGCAGCTACAGGCATTGGCGGATCTTTCGCCGGCACAATGGCCACAGGCTGCCACGCTGTTGGAAAACGCGCACTCTACAGGACATGATGCGGAGATTTTGCTACGCCGGGCGCGTCACGTCGTCTTTGAAAGCGATCGCGCGTATCATGCGGCAGACTTGCTACGAAGGGGCGACTTGAAAGCATTCGGCGAATCGATGAACGAGTCACACCGATCTCTGCGGGATGATTACGAAGTGACAGGCGAGGCGTTGGATGCACTGGTCGAGGCCGCTTGGAATGCCGAAGGATGTATTGGGTCTCGCATGACAGGCGCGGGATTTGGCGGCTGTACGGTAAGCCTTGTGGCGCGGGACAGCGTGTCGACATTTACAACATCCGTCGCAGAACAATACAAACAACGTACGGGCAGGGAGCCTTCATTTTACATTACGGACATTGGCGAAGGCGTGCACGAGGTCAGCGTCGCTAACCTTTGGGACAATGTGATTACATCTTGATACAACCACGAACATACGCAAGCCGGTCGGCGCGGATATCCGCACGGCGACCGGCTTGCGTTTAACTCGGAAACGCTTTTGCGTTTCAACTCGAACGCAACACGTCTACATAGTCTGGATGGCGCTCGAACTGCACCTTGGCATAGGAGCACACCGGCCGAAGCTTTAGGCCTTCGTCGCGAGCCATGTTGACCAGTTCGCGAATCAACATCGCGGCCACCCCTTGGCCTTGGTAATCAGGTGAAACAACGGTATGGTCGATGGACCAGGCGTGTTCGCCAAGCGGCGAACAGGAGACGTACCCGATGCGCACCCCGTCTTCACGCAACGCATGAACACCATCTTCTACTCGTTTTAGTTCCATCCGCCTTCCCCCTTGTAGCCGCAAAAAGGCAGTTATTCCCGCCTCCCCCCTTGTAGCCGCAAAAAGGCAGTTATTGTCGATCACGACGCTGAATTACTGATGCCAGACACGTTTTCAGGCTGACCGCCAGAAAGGCTCGTTCCGTTGGCCGTAGAGGTGCCAATCGCATTGGTTGCTGTACTATTCCCCGTTCCTGTGCCTGATACCCCATTGCCTGTCGAATTGGTAGTCGAATTGCCAGAACTGCTGGTTGAATTGCCGGTGCCGTTGCCCGCGCTGTTGGGCCAACCTGGTATAGACAATCCAGACGGCAATACCAAAGGTAGATTTTGGTATGCGATGGTCGCATGTGCGGACATGACAACATCCATGGACTGAATGACTTCTGAGACGCGTTTGGCCGAAGCGCCGTTTCCACCCAAACGGCTGATCACGCTTTTCGGCAAGCGCATGAGCGTATGAACATCTTCAGCCGTCAACACGGGGTTCCCATTCTGCAGCGAGATATGAAGCGTAACACTCGCCACTACTTGTTCCCCTATTTGATGGACAAGTGACTGCGATACGGTTGACGTATTCAATGCTGTGGACAAAAATCCTTGGATAAACGGTGCGTAGTAATAAGCCGCAACCTGCGATTTTAGTTGCCCGGTGAATACGTCTTCACCAACGCCCTTCTGATATTTTACGTCCTGAAGTGCACCGGTCGTAAACACAGGAATTTGTACACTTTCGGGAGCCATCCAACCAAAGTTTGACTGTTTCGACCAGCCTCCGGAGCCATCGTTAAAATACACGTCATCATGATAGTTGACGTACGTCCACGTTCCGTCGCTCTTCGCCGAGTTGCTCCCCTGCTCACCCTCAACCAAAGTGGACTGTGCGATAGCGGCACTCTGTCCGTTTGCCGTACCGACAGCGTACGTGCTTGTGTAGCGCTCATAGTGATTCGCTTCTGATTGTAAAGCCGAGACAAGGGACGCATCGGAGCGCCACTTTGGAGCAATTTGAATTTGCAGACGATCAGTCTCGACACAAGTGGTCTGACTGTACAGAGCATTGTCATAATTGGCCAACGCACTCGAGAATTCCTTGCGCTTCGTGCTCGAGAGCGTCCACGAGCCAGGAATCGATGCGATGGAAGAAGCAAAAACCTTTAACTTCGCAATGAACTGCTTTCCTTCCGCCAACGTCAAATTCCCTGTGCTACTTGCTATCAACCCTTGTTTCGCTGCCCATGTCAGAGGTGGCTGACCCGCGAGATCCATGTGGTAATACTTCGCCGCGACGCTCGTTGCAAACGCCGCAGAAACTGCATCGGATACACCAAATCTCGTCTTATTGTCCGGGGTCGCCAACCCCAACTCCAAGGATTTATGCACATACCCCCACAGTGCGGTTTTCGATGACACGTCCTGAAAGGTTGACTTTCCAGATAAATCTGGCTTTATGTTGACCGATTCTAAAAACATGCTTAGAAATTGGCCCTTTGTTAAGGTGGTTTGCGCCGACACCGGCTCGGCCATAGCGGCCATCGGCATCGCCGCTATGGCGGCCAAGGCCAGCGACGAGTAAAACTTTTTCGTTGTCTTCGACATTTGTGGTCCCCCTGGATAGACTTCTGGCTTCTCACAGCTGTTTCGCCTACCCAATCTTACCACAACTTCCAGCGAAGTTGGAAGAAGTCATAAGATTCTTGTCAAAATTCGACCACGCTCCAAAACGCCTGTTTCGGCTCGTGGTTCACGTCAAACAGAAGTGGCCAGTCTTTGCGTCCGCGAACAGGGAAATTGTCCCGCCAGGTATCATCATCGGCAACCCCCCAGAACGTGACGCTTTCGATGACATCCTTGCGAGCGCGCAACAATGAAAACAGGGAACGATAACGCTCAGCCAAACGTTCGGCAAGTTCATCGTCGTAGGGCAGAACTTCTTGCGATTGGCCGCCCGTGCCGTGGACATTGCCATAAACACTCACGTCGAGTTCTGTGATGTGAAGGCGCACACCGAGTGACGCGTAGCGGTCGATGGCTCGTTCGATTTCGTCCAGTGCCGGATCGTCCAACATCCAATGCCCCTGCATACCGATTCCGTGGATGGGAACACCTTGATCGAGCAGACCTGCAACAAGTTTGTAAATACGCTCCGACTTATCGGGCTTGGTTTCATTGTAGTCGTTGTAGAAGAGCAGTGCGTCTGGTGCCGCTTGATGTGCGATGCGGAAAGCCTTCGCAATGTAATCATCGCCGAGGGCTTGCAGCCAGCGGCTGTCCCGTAAAAATCCTGTACCCGCATCGACGACTGCCTCATTGACCACGTCCCAACAGCCGATGTCGTTGTGGTATCGACCAAGCACTGTTGCCACATGCTCTTCGAGTCGACGCTCGACAACGGCCGCTGTCGCTGTTTGACCGAGATCGTCCAGAAACACTGCGGCTGGCGTTTGATTGTGCCAGACCAACGTGTGGCCGCGGACAAACATACCGTGCTCGCGGGCAAAATTCACGAGTGCATCCGCCTTTGCGAACTCGTATCGATCCTGTTCTGGATGAATCTCTTCCCACTTCATTTCGTTCTCTGCGGTCACGCTGTTAAAATGCGTGACCAACAAGTCGCGGTGGGTATTCAGGGACTTGGCATTGACGGCAGCACCAATGCGAAAGTACGGGCGATAGCGCTCACTCAAGGAAGAAATATTCCGATAACCATCAGTCATAGTGTGTCCTCCATTCGCACGTCAAAGTGTAAGAAATCGTTTTCCGCTAAACATTCACAAAGCAAACGCTTCACATGAAACATTGTTCACATTGGAAGCGTTTCAATGATGATCCAACTGCAGAAAGTCGCCATATAATCGAGGCAGAAAAGGAAAGAGGTGCATTTGAATGGAACAATCGAGCTACATCGCCACTCGTTGTGTGTATGAAGCTGTGCTCCAGACATATAGCCAACGTCGCGTGTCGTTTGGCGGACGTTTTGCGACAAGCGAGTTCACCCGCAAGCTATGGAACAAGATCGCGCTACGCAAATGACCACGATTGTGCCGAACTCTTGTCTGACAAACATCTCGCGTGGTAGTTGCAGCGACGAGCGCTGATAAACTGCCACGTTTTTCATTACGCAATCAAACCCGCAAAAGCCGAGCGTGGAGTAACGGCTTTCCCCCTACCTGCCGCAGTAAGGTTACTCAAATCCCCTCGTTTAGGATTGACTTATATTGCCATATCGCGTTACTGTGTTGATGCGCAGAACTCGCGCATGATGACACTTCATATAGAATAGATAGGAAGATTACATTGAGTACCATGTCGCCATCTGCACGACTCGATGAGCTGTTAGGACACGAACAAAAACGCAAAGCCCCTGGTTGGATAGGAGATGCCATTTACGGCGTCAACGATGGCTTGGGTGCTATCTTCGGCATTATCGCCGGCGTCGCCGGTTACACCCCAAACAGTCACACCATTCTCGTCTCCGGTTTCTTCGGCGCGCTTGCCAGCACATTATCCATGGGTGCAGGTGCTTGGCTGGCCACCAAGTCGGAAAATGAGTTGATGGAAAAGGCGATTCACGAAGCCGAGCAGAGCATCCTCCAGCACCGCGACAAGGAAATCGAGATTCTTTCGTTAATTTACGAAACAAAAGGCTTTACGGCAACCGAAGCAAACGAGATAGCACACCGCATTGCGGAGGACGACGAGTTGTTCGTAAAAACCATGGCACAAGAGAAGCATGGTATTCATGAAGCGAGCCGTGGAAACGTCTGGGGATCAGCGATTTCTGGAGCCATCTCGACGTTTATCGGCGGCATCGTTCCTCTGATCCCTTTCTTTTTCATGCGCGGCATTGGAGCAGTCATTGCCGCCGCCATCGTCAGCTTGCTCGCACACTTTGTCGTCGGCGCACTCAAAAGCCTGGTCACCGTGCGTTCCTGGTGGTCCAGCGGCATCGAAATGACGTTGGCCGGCGTGATCGTAGGCGTCATCTCGTACTTGCTCGGTGTATTCGGCAGTCACATCTTATAGAACTCCGGCTATACCGCATTCAACGCTGCGGGTAGACCATCACCTTGATGCTGCCCGCTTTGTTGGTTCGGGCGCGCTCTAGCGCCTCGCCCACTTTCGACAGCGGATACGCGTCCGTGATGAGCGACGACGTATCGATCCGGCGCAGCAAGGAGATGCCTGCAGGATACGTGTTGGCATATCGAAAGACGCCACACATTTCGATCTCGTCGTCCACAAACTGCGTCACGTTGATGGTGTTTTCGGCAATCGGAGGCATCCCGACAAGTCCCATCCTGCCACCTCGGCGAACGATAGCAAACAGACTGGTCAGCGCAGCCGGATTGCCCGCCGTCTCGACGCCAACATCAACGCCTTCTCCGCCAAAGAGATCCTGTACGACCTCACCAACATCCTGGGTGCCTACATGAACGGCGTGCGTAGCCCCCATTTGCAGTGCCACGTCCAATCGTCGCGGCTCGACGTCGCCGACGACAATCTCACTAGCCCCCTTCATCTTGGCTGCGATCACGCACATCAACCCGACCGGGCCCATGCCCATGATGGCCACGCGTTCGCCGGCCTGCAGTCGCACTCTATTCAATGCGTGCAAACCAACCGAGAACGGCTCGACGAGAGCTGCCTGCTCAAACGACATATCGTCCGGAATGCGATACACGAAGTCCGCACGATGCGCCAGATATTGCGCAAAGGCCCCGTCAACTGGCGGTGTGGCGAGGAATTGAACATCTGGACACAAGTTGTACCGACCTGATTTACACGCCGGGCAGCGTCCGCATGTGACGCCTGGCTCTACCGCAACTCGATCCCCAACCCGCAGATGGTGAACACCATCGCCAACGCGAACGACCGTCCCTGCACATTCGTGTCCGAGAATCAACGGGCGCTCGACGACATAGCGACCAATCCGCCCATGCTCGTAATAATGTACATCGGATCCGCAAACGCCCACAGACTCCACGCGTATTAGCACTTCGTCGTCCCGAATCTGGGGAACTGGTTTTTCTTGCAGTTCGATGTGCATCGGATCCGTTAGATAGGCTGCCAACATCCGCTCTGGAATCGAACACTCATCCTTAAGCGTTTTCATGCGCATCCTCCTTCCCCTAAATCGATTTGAATCATACATGATTAGTATACCGTATGAATTCATTGAAAAGATAGAAGCACACACGTCAGCGACCAATCTACACTCCACAACGCGATCGCGCTGACAATGGCCATCCACCTTTAAACTGATGAACTTTTCTGGCGCGAACCTAGTCTTTAGCTTTGACACTCAAAATCAGGGGGAAAATACCGTGTCACATGCCATCATGTCCTTTTTGCAAGCGTCAGGATACCTTGGCGTATTGATTACCATGGCGTTGGAGAGTGCATGTGTTCCATTGCCTAGCGAGTTGATTATGCCGTTTGCGGGGTATCTGGCAGGATTGGGGCACCTTCAGTTCTGGGGCGTGGTGGCCTGTGGCACGCTCGGCAATGTACTTGGTGCGTCTATCGCGTACTCCATTGGTCGCTACGGCAGCATGCTCGCCATTATGCGTTACGCCCGCCTCACACGGCTTTCCGAAAGCCATCTTCAACTCGCGCACCGTTGGTTTGCCGGGCGCGGACAATCGGCCATCTTAGTCGCTCGTATGTTGCCCATCGTGCGCACCTTCATTTCGCTCCCCGCCGGCGTCTCCCGCATGCCTGCACGCCCCTTCGTCGCCTATACCTTGATTGGCTCCTTCCCATGGGTGTACATGCTCACGTACGCTGGTAGTTTTCTCGGACGCCGATGGTTTGCGATCACGCACGAAATTCACGCTTTTACGTTCGGATTACTTGCCTTCGCCGCACTGTGGGCCATCCTCTCCTTGAGCAGACGGTTTGTGAAAAGCTTGCCTCCCAATTCGTAATCCCCTTAGCGTTCATCTTCCCGGCGAAAATCGGCGATTGCTTCGCGAATCAATTCCAGGTCGAAGCGCGCCGGGAGTTGTACTTGGACTACGTAGGTATCACTCCCAAATTCCTTAATTGAGACGCTCGCTTGCCCCCCTGTCACCTCCGCAACCCGTTCTTCAAAAGCGCGAAACGGTGTGGTATAGGGCAAAGGTACGACACAAAGTTTGTTGCCAACATTGGCACCGACCGTAATGGCGGAGCCGATAACGGATGAATTGGGTAAAATTCGACGAACATCGCCTTCCTGTAAGATCGTGTGGTACCAATTGATATCGACGACGGTTCCGCTATATTCGACGCCACCGAACACGTATGTACGCACACTCACGTACTGACCAATTTGAAATGGGCGGAGCGTAAACAGCACCATGCTCGCAATGAGATTGGCGAGCGTCGATTGCGCACCAACGCCGACGATCACGCCGGTCACCGCGCCACCTACAAGGATGCTTCCGATCTTCACCTGCACCAAGTGCAATCCGACCACCAGGACAAAGGCGTAACCAACACCAGAGATGGCGCGATCGACAAGGCTTTGCACCCGCGCGTCTGCATTTGTGTGAACGCGTGTGACATAGGAGATCGTACGGCGCAACTGGCGAATCAACAAAACGCCCACGACAAACCAGACGATGGCCAAGCCCCATTGGATAGACTCGCGCTCCACCTCGGGTAAAAGCCGCATTCTGGCTGAATCGCGTGCCACCGAAAAGACGACGGCGACAACCACCAACAGTCCAAATAACACGATTAAGCGCCGCCAAGTTGCAGCTTGTCTTCGTTCTTGTTGCACCATCTCAGCACCTCTTCACTCGGGCAAGAAATGGGCGAGCCTGCCGCGCCCGCGGCTCTTGCTCGCCCACTTGATCATAATCCTTACAAATAAGCTTCACAATGAGCATCAGTGACTCTGTTCCGGCACGAGATAGGCTGCAGATGTCTTCCAATTCGCAGGAATTGCTGTACTTGTCCAGCCACTTTTCGGCATCCACGGCTCGTGATGCTCGTTAAAATAGGCATCGATCATTTGACGCGCGATGACAGCCGAGAACTGTGCTCCATAGCCGCCGCCAGGCGCCATGACGGCCACCGCCACCAAAGGGTGATTCAGTGGTGCATAACAGATAAATACGGAGTTGTCGGTCGGCTTACCGTTGATATAAATCTGCGCAGTCCCGGTCTTGCCAGCTGCCTGATAGTGAGCACCCATAAATGCATAGTATGCGGTACCACTTGGGTTGGACGTCACACCATACATGCCCTGCTGAATAAGATGCCACTGCCAAGGAGCCCCCTTGACCTGCCCCACCACTTGTGTTTTGAACGACCGTAATGGCTTTGCCCCGGAACTCGGGGTGGCGTCAGGGCCAAAGACGTTCTCCAATAAATGTGGCTTGAGGCGCAGCCCCTCGTCTGCCAACGTCATCGCGTACTCCGCCAATTCCATTGGCGTAAACATCTGCGATTGGCCGATGGCCGCATCCGCCAGACTCGCTGGAGAGCCATAGTTCACATACTTTCCAGTCTTCGCAATCGATTGCTCGCTTGCCTTCAAATTATAAGGAACCTGGATGTTGCCTTTGCGATAGTTTTCAATATAGAACTTTCCTGACGATTCATAAGGTAAATCGATACCTGTCGGAAGCCCGAGACCGAAATTCTCTTCGCCCTGAAACAGCGCGTTGATACCCTTTGCAAAATCGGTATCCAGATAGTTTTGGTAACTGCCATCCGAACTCGGGTAACCACCACCGCTTGTCGTGGTACTGCCAAACCACTTGCCCAAATGAAGACCTACTTCGTACAAAAACACGTCACTTGATACGGTCAAAGCCTCAATCGGATTGACAAGGCCAAACACGAAGCCCTCGTCTTCATTCTTGCGCTGCGTCCCAATGTAAATATACCCGTCGTCTTCAATCAATGTCTTCGGCGTTACGACGCCTGCCTTGAGCGCCGTCAGCATATTGGCAGGTTTGACCGTCGACCCCGGATAATTGTAGGTGTCAATCGCATTGTTCAACTGCGCGCCAGAAGTCTCTAGGTAATGAACGTGGTGAATATACGATCCGTTCGTATACCAGTTGGGATCTAGATAGGGATAGCTGACCATCGCGATGACGCCGCCTGTCTTTACATTGAGCATGACCGCCGCAGCGTCGGTGATATTATTTTTATTCGCACTGTTACTATCGATCATGTTTTGCATAATCATCTGCGCTTCGGCCTGCTCGCGCCCATCGAGGGTCAATTGAATATTGTCGCCGTCGACAGGTGCAATATCGCCGACGCTTCCCACCGCATTGCCTGCACTGTCGATGGTGACCAGGTCATATCCAGGCTTACCCTGCAAAATGTGTTCGTATTCATATTCGATGCCGGTTTCGCCAACCTTTTGGCTGTATAGATAAACCTTGTACTGGTTTACGTTCTGCGCTGTGATTGCGCCGACGTAGCCAAGTACCTGGCCAGCGAGATCGCCATACGGATATTGCCGTTCATAATCTTGTACAACCTGGACACCAGGCAATTCGGTCTGATGTTCTACGACAAACGCAACCTGCGCGTCGGTCACATTCGATGCTAAGGTCACCTGCAAAGCACCAGGTTGACTTTGCATGGTTTGATACAGCGAGCTTGCTGTCGTCTCCAATACTGGCGCCAGAATCGCAGCCAATTGGTGCAACTGGGCGTCGGTCATCGGCGTATAGCGATCCAATTCAATGGCGAGAACCGGCTTGTCCCACGCCAGCACCTGACCATTCGCATCGTAAATCCATCCGCGTTGCGGAAGAATGGGGACGCGGGCGTACTGAGTGGTCATCTCCGACTGGCGGAATGTCTTTCCTTGTGCGACCTGAACATAGGCCATACGCAAAATAAGCGATGAAAACGAAAGAAATACAAGACCATACACAACACGTACACGAAATGCCCGACGCTTTCTCGCTTTTTGCTTGTCAGGCGCCACATTTTTGGGGCGGCTTTTTCTCTTCCGCAGTTTCACGCGCCTCATCCCTACTCCATGATTTTTGCACACTTGAAACGACTCGTCATTTCCACCGTAGGTTCAACCTCTTTGTCGACTGTCACAATTTCAACAAATGTGCGAGGCGGGTCGAAAAATTCGACAACGTGTCGGAAACCTGTAGTATGGTATCCGGGGAATTTCGGGTAGAATTGATATAGTGAAGTGGGACGAGCCTGCTTGTAAAAGGCTCGATCGAACTTATAGGAGTTTTGCCATGGTGCAGACGTCTGTGCCGACAGCGGAAGACCACTCGTCCAGTGCGCAATCGAACTATGGCGACGCACTTGCCCGATGGTGTGTCTACGCTCTCGGCGCATTTGCAATTGTCAACCAAGGGCTTGACATATCTGTCTTGTCCGGGTTAGGAAACCTATGGGGAACCATCGCGATCGCGTGCTTGGCGGTCATCGCCTTGGTTCGAGTCGCATATGGATTGCGTCGCCAAGGTTTTCGCTGGAGTCGCTACGCAGGTTGGTATATCCTGTACTGTGCAACGCTTATTCTGTATGGCTTGAAACATCCGCTCCTCGCGTTCAACGGTTTCAGTGTCGATGTCGAGTACATCGTTATCGCCCTATTGCTGCCTTGGGTCGTGAAATCGAGAGATGTACCACGACTATTGTATGGCGTGATCGCAGCATCGATGCTACTTGGGGTGGACGGAGTGTTTCAGTACGCCATCAAAGTGCCGATTCCGAATACGTGGTTGGATGTCGGCGAAGTTGTCCGGACCCGGGTCTTTTCCGTCATGAAGTCGCCAGCCGAATTTGGCGCTAATTTGGAAATGACCATTCCCATGATGTTTGGACTGTTTGCCGTCGACCGCCACCCGGCTAGACGGCTTGTCTACATCGCCGGCGGGATATGCTCACTTGCTGCTTTATTTTTCACGTATGACCGCGGCTCTTGGCTCGGCCTGGGTGCAGCCGTGCTCATCGTGGCAGTTGTTTACGAGCGGCGCCTCTTGCCGATCCTGTTAGTGCTAGGGGTTATCGCCTTTTTCATTCCGTCGATCCACATGCGGGTGATGGACTTGTTCAACCCGGTGTACGCAGTCAAGTCGTCTGCCGGTGGACGGATGCTGCTCTGGCAACAGGCGTTCGATACGATGGCCAAAAACCCTCTGTTCGGAGCAGGACTGGGTCAGTATGGCGGATACGTGGCAACTTCGCACAGTCTGTCGTCGTTTTCGGATAACTACTATGCGAAAGTTCTCGGCGAGACGGGACTGGTCGGGCTTGTCCTGTTCATGGCAATGCACGTCGCGATTCTCCGCGAGATCGCAACCAGCGTCGTGCGGCGAGCGAAGGGGCGCAATCGTTGGCTGGCCTTAGCGGGATTGACCAGCGTCCTTGCTATCTTGATTCACAGCTTTGTCGAAAATCTGTTTGAGTACAATTACACCGCAAGCCTTTATTTCGTGATTGTCGGACTTATCTTGCTCTGGGGACGCACCTTGCCGGAATCATCCGCAGAGATGCCCGGCAGAAAGCGAGGAACTTTGAAATGACGCTGATGTATGCGTTGTTTAATACATTCTATGGGGCGCTCAAACTGATCACGGGTATCGTGGCCGTGTATCAGCTTGTGTTGTCACTGTATGGGCTGTGGCACCGCAAACAGGCCATTAGCCATGCGCCGAAGAAACGGTTTGCCGTCATTATTCCGGCGCATAACGAAGAACGCGTGGTTGGTCCGCTGATCGACAGCATCAAGCAACAGACATATCCGGACCATTTATTCGACATACACTTAATTGCCGACAACTGCACCGACCACACCGCAGATGTCGCAAGGATGCACGGCGCGACCGTCCACCTGCGCGAGAATGCATCCGACCAAGGCAAGGGATACGCGATCGAATGGATGCTCAACCGCCTGAAAAAGATGAAGGCCGAGTACGACGCGATTGTTATGTTCGATGCCGACAACCTGGTCGATCCAGAATTTCTGGCGATGATGAACGACCACCTGTGTCGCGGCGACCGCGTCATCCAGGGATACTTGGACACAAAGAATCCTTTCGACACCTGGATCAGTGTTTCACTCGCCCTTTCATATTGGTTTGATAATCGCCTGTGGCAATATGCTCGGCGCAAACTCGGGCTTTCCTGCACGCTCGGGGGCACTGGGCTGTGTATCGATTACACACTGCTTCAGGAGATGGGCTGGAAAGCGACAGGACTGACAGAGGATCTGGAGTTTGGAATTCGTTGCGTGCGTCGCGGCATTATTCCGGTGTGGGCTCACGATGCGAAGGTGTATGACGAAAAACCAACCGGTTTTCACGCTTCATTCCGGCAGCGCCTGCGCTGGCAACAAGGTCATTTTCAGTGTGCCAAAGAGCACATGATACCCATGTTCATTCAGGGAATCCGCGAGCGAAATCTAGCCAAGATCGATATGGCGGTATATCTCTTTCAACCGATGCGGTCCATGCTTTTGTTTGTTGGTGCGATGCTGATGTTCGCCTTGCAATATGCAGCGCCAGAACAGACGGGTACGGTCAGTGCAGCCGCAACGTTTGCCACAGATTTGTGGGTCGCCGTCAACTTGCTTTTGTTCTTGGAAATCCCACTCGCGCTTATCCTGGAACGCGTGAATTGGCGAGCCTATTTTGGGTTAGCACTCCTGCCGTTCTTCCTTTGGACATGGGGACCGGTTACACTGCAAGCGTACTTCACGCGGAGCAATCGCAAATGGTACCATACGGTGCATAAGCGGGCGATCCGACTGGATCAATTGCGGGAGCGGTGAGCCGCTCTGACGCCATAAGGGGTTCACGATGGACGAACATCGTCAAAAAAATGGGTCCCATCATTCTCAGCTCGAATCGTTGGTAGAAACAGAAGTTGAACAACTGGCGCGGTACGCCATGCGGGTGCCGCGCACGTCATTTTTCCTCGTCATCATTGTCATCGGCGCGCTGCTGACCACGCTGTCCCTCACCTTGCACATCCTCCCGTGGTGGGCAGTTGTCAGCGCGATTGCAACACTCCTGATCCCCCTCTTATCGTCTGTATTGCGCAAGCGCCATATATGGACACGCAGGATAGCACTGACCACCATCACTGTATTAACTGCTGGCCTTTTGATCAGCGTCTTTTACCTAGTCGATGCACTATTTCACCATACGGAATCGGCGCTTTCGCTGTTTCGGGACGCTATACTTCTGTGGACGACAAACATTCTTGTCTTTGCAGTATGGTACTGGGAAGTCGATCAAGGTGGCCCATTAAAACGCCATGCTCAGGTACCAGAGGCACCAGACCTGCTGTTTCCGCAGATGGTATCGAGCATCCCTGAGTGGGAAACGTGGCATCCGGCATTTGTGGATTATTTGTTCCTTGCCTTCAACACAAGCACAGCCTTCAGTCCAACCGACACCGCAGCTTTATCCAGACGGATTAAAGTGTTGATGATGACACAATCGTCGATCTCGCTGGTTGTTGTCGCCGTGATCGCAGCAAGAGCGATTAATATTGCGTAAAACGGACGCACGGGCCGAGACTGCCCGCGACGTCACGACACTGTAACGAATCGCTCGGTTCCCGCCGGAACCCTGCCCGACCCAGGTGTGAAATCGAGGGAAAGGGTGACTGGAGGTAGCACTTCAAGAGCCGTCTCTTTACCCTTTTCCAGCCGGAGAGCTGGCTGAAATACGAGTCCACGCTGAATACTTTCTGGCCGCATGGACAGCTTGTACAACAAGCTTATTGCTTTCCCTGGCTGCACAACGACCGGTGCCTTAAAGACACGCGTATCATCCGGACGCGGCGACGAAAGAGCCTTAAGCGAATAATGAATATCTCCTATCCAATCGTCGCCGGCTTGTTCAAGTCCCAATATGGAAACCGGATCAGGTGAATGGTTTGTCAGCGTCATCGTCAACCATTGACTTGATAAAATGATAGGTCCAGAAGCGCCTCCAGCATACGCATCCACGTCTAACCAAGTTGCAGCATGCGAAATGACGCGGCATGTCAGTGAGCCATATGGGAGTACCTTCTGCCAAAGATTCGTGGACAAATACAAATTCAACGGTTGATTATACAAGCTGTGTGCCGGCATGACGTCGAACACAAAGTGATAGGCGCCGTAAGAAGTCCGTCCGTCCTGTGAGCCGATGTGTGTAGCCCAATAGTTGCGCAGCGTAACGCTCCTGGTGTGATTCAACAGCCGAGCGCTCGTCAGCGAAGCCGAATCTGTCGTCCAGACGTCGTATCTGAGCGTTAAAGGATGAGCGCGATCCACGATGGCATTCACTCGCCAACCGCCGCCTGCCCACCAGCGCGAGCTTTTGCTCACGGCATGCTGCATGATCGGTTGCCGCGACCATATGGCACCGATGCCGAACAGTATAACAATGGCTACTATGGCGGAGATCCCCCATATCCGACGCATCCACTCACCCGTTCTGTTGAATGTTATTCTGTTACAAGGAGTCTACAGTCGCTTGATCAGTTCAATTTCATCATGAATCGGTATGTCATCGTATCCGATGAGTGGGATTGACGGTTTCTTCGCTCGTGCCTCGTCGATTGCCCCTGGGTAAACTGCGTTGATGCGGTACCCTCGACGTTGGTAAAAGCGAAGTGCGTGCAGATTGTCATTGGACGTAATCATCTCCACCGCTTCGCAGCCTAGTGCTTTCGCCTTATCTTCGACGGCTCGAAGCAGTGCACCGCCCACACCCGTTCCTTCCAAGGTGGCGTTGATGCTTAACAACTCACACCTGTTCCCATGTTGCACGTAGGTGGCAGCACCCACACGCTGTCCGTTTTGAATGGCGATGAACGCAAAGGCGTCTTGCAGACAATAGACCCTGCCTTTGGAGACCATCGTATCTCCGCCCCATTCGCGGGTCCACAACGCGCGTAACCACGACCAATCTTCAAGCGAGATAGGTTCTTTGACCAACGTACGATTTGTCACCATGCTCATACTTCCTCACTCAATTAGGGTCATACCCATGAAAACATACGAAACAAAAAAGAACTCGTCAACAGATTCATCTCTGCTAACGAGTTCTTGTGAATGATTTGGTGTCGAGAGCGGGACTTGAACCCGCACGGGTTTCCCCACACGCCCCTCAAACGTGCGCGTCTGCCAATTCCGCCATCCCGACATGCGGTGTAAACCGAATCAACGCTTTTGATTATACTGGGCAAAACTCTGTATGTCAAGGACAATACGCCATTTTATTTCGTCTGCAAATTGCAAAGACGCAGCCGGGAATTCAGGAAGGCTATGCACTCTTTTGCGATCTTGCTGTATCAAATTGCCGAAACATATAGCCGTACAACAATGACGAAACCAATTGCAACCCACCAGCAAAGACGAAAGGTAAAGCGAAGCTGCCACTGTCCAAAAGCGTTCCAGATAGGGACGGCCCGATGGCCGACGCCAGACGCGTGAAGAACGAGTTCATGCTGAGTGAGAAACCGCGCCGCTGATCCCTGGTCAAACTGCTTCCAAGCGCGGAGCGGGCACCTTGTGTACCGCGACTGAGGGCTGAGCGAACCGCATACACCACGGACGCCAGCGAAAATGTGGGCATAAAGGGCAGTATAAGCATTAAGGCGACGCCCACCAACCGCAGCCAAACTACAGACCGCACCATGCCAAACCGCTCGGCAAGTACTCCTGATAATACTGCCGCAAGCCCTGTTACAACAAAGGAAACCGCAAGTGTGGCACCAATTTGCGCGGAATTCGCACCAAAGCGAGCGGCAAACCAATATGTCATCATCGGTCCGACGAAGCCCACACCAAGTCCGTTCAGTAGATTGACGAAGGCCAATTTGGCCATATTGCGATTTTCTTGCCGGCGAATGGTGCGTTCCGCGAACTGTGCCGCGCCTTTAGCATCTACCGGCTCAACATCCGGACGGCCTTTTGTATCTACTCGTTCTGGAGCCTTTCCGCCAGGAGCCCGCCAAATCACGATAGCACATCCAAGTGAAATCACGCACAAGCCGTAAAACAGTGGTCGATAGGCGGCAGCTCCCGGCAAAGAATTTATCCACAGGCGCGGCAATCCACCGAGAACAGCTCCCAAAGCCATGCCGAAAAAGCCCAACGCAGTATTGATACTAAATACTCGGCTTCGCCGTTCGCGCGATACCGCACTTGCCAACCAGGCTTGCTCTGCTGGTGTAAATGGCCCTGCAGCTCCATTCTGACCTCTTCCAAATCCGGTGAGAATTACAGCCAGAGCGAGAACATATGGATTTCTACACAGTCCTACGACCAATGCCGCACAGGCGGTCATGCACTCATACGTGAGCAAAAACGGTTTACGGCCGATCCGGTCGCTCAAGACGCCGACCAGCAGGATAAGCGCCGCCCCGCAAACACCCGCGGCCGACATGACGCCTCCAATTTCCGTTGCACTCCAGTGAAGGTCGCGCAAATACAACGTCATGTCAACAATCGCAACACCTTGTGACACGCTTCGGAGTGCGCGAGCTGTCTGCAAATAACGCACTGCATGCAACCTATTGACAGTCAATCCTCTTCACCTGGTTTCTCGTCATGACGTTGTCGAATTTGCGGTTGAGACAGGCTTCCATGCGGGATCGCGCCCATAAATCTTGCGATACAACTCGTAATTGTAGAAGACGCGATCGACAAAGTGCCGCGTTTCACCAACTGGGATTTCGTCGATGTCGTCGAGCTTACCGTTCCATACACCACCCTTTAGCCACGTGGAAACGCGGCGCGGACCTGCGTTATAGGCGGCTATGGCGGCCACCTCATTGCCTTGAAACTGCTGAATCAAGCTCTTCACGTACCAGCTGCCAATCAGAATATTATACTCGGGGCTGGCCAATTTCTTCGCGTCCTTGGGCAAGCGGTTCACAGCGGCTCCCGGCCCAGTCTTTTGATTGCGGATCATTTCTGCGATCCACTCCGCCGTCTGCGGCATCAACTGCATAAGTCCCACAGCTCCGGCGTGGGAAACGTCCTGCGTATGAAATTTACTCTCGACTCGGATGACACTTGCGATCAGCAGTGGATCGACATTTGCAGATGCGGCCGCCTGCTGAATGTTCTTTTGATAGTGGATTGGGTACATCATCCGCCAAAACGCGTTCGTAGAAATCACGATAAGCACTGCGATGAGCAGTACCGCCGCGATCATCGAACGCCGGTTCAGGACGATGAAGCGGGGCCGTCGCCCTTGCGAATCTCGCTCCATACCTGCAACACCTGCTCCCGAGTGTTTTCGATGGATCCGTCGTTATCAATCACGTAAGTCGCCAACTTGCACTTTTCTTCGAGGGGCATCTGTGCATGTATACGTGCGAGCGCCGAGTCCCTGTCTAACCCATCGCGGACCATAACGCGTTGGATTTGTGTTTCAACGCTGGCGTAGACCACAATCGTCGCATCGACGAAGCGCTTCGCCGTTCCTTCAAACAGCAGCGGCACATCCCAGATCACCGTTTCACCAGGGCGTTGACGCCAGTATGCATTCGTTTCCTCGACCATGCCCTGCTGAACGCGCGGGTGTGTAATGGCGTTGAGTCGCATGCGTTTTGCCGCGTCTTGAAAGACAATTGCACCAAGTTGCTTGCGATTGAGTGAACCATCTGGCAACAAAACAGCTTGCCCGAACTCGCGCACGATTTCGGCTAGACCATCGCTACCTACGGCAACCACACGACGCGCCCATACGTCTGCATCAACCACATAGGCACCGAGATCGCGCAGCATACCGGTCACCGTACTCTTGCCGCTGCCGATCCCACCCGTTAACCCGACAATTCTTCCTTTCATCCGCCGACCTCCCGTTCCGGCTGCACCCGTGTCCTCGGGATCCGACCGCGGCGCTGGCACTGCGGGCAATAATGGGTGCCCCTTCCGGCGACACGCGTCCGCTGAATCTCACTGCCACATTGGCGGCAAGCCTCGCCTGTTCGGCCATATACGTTCAATTGAATCTGAAAGCCGCCATGCCGCCCATAGCCGTCCTGATATGTGCGAATGGACGATCCGCCCGCCTCAATGGCGCGCCGCAGCACGTCCCGTATGGAAGATAACAAGCGAGCAAGCCGCTTTGGACCAAGGCGATTGGCGGGTTCCAGAGGATGAATGCCACTTAGAAAGAGCGCCTCGTCCACATAAATGTTGCCAAGCCCTGCGATGATCGTCTGGTCGAGAAGCACCGCCTTCACTGGCCCCGTTCGCCTTTGTAACGATGATCGCAAAAGGGTTGGCGTTAGATTCGAGTCAAATGGCTCAGGTCCGAGCGTCTGTAAGCCGCTTGGCCATGACTCGTCCGGCAACAACAAATCCATGGTTCCAAACTGCCGCACGTCGCGATATCTTAGGTCCCGTCCGCTGGCGAGCCGGAATATGACATGCGTATGCAAAGCCAAAGGTTCACTTGTTTGAACAACTCGATACTGGCCCTCCATCCGAAGATGCGAAACCAATGTGTACGGAGCCAAGTCAAACAGGAGATATTTGCCCCTGCGGCCGATTGCACGAATGGTTCGTCCAGTAGCGCGATCGACAAAATCAGCGACGGAAGGGTAGCGAATGATTCGCGGCAAGCTCACCTGTACATCGACGATTGCATCGCCTGTCACGAGCTCGGCGAGGCCTCGGCGAACCGTCTCCACTTCCGGTAGTTCCGGCACACGACACCCCTCCTCTCGTCATGCAAATTCACTTTGCATCGTACCAAGTCCGCCCGTACGCGGTATCCACCCGAAGCGGCACGTTTAACGTCATCGCGTTCTCCATGTTGTCACGAACCAACTGTTGAAGTTCGTTTAATTCATCCTGCGGACACTCAAAAATCAATTCGTCGTGCACCTGTAGCAACATGCGGGCATCCATCTGTGCCTCACGCAAAGCGCGATCGATCCGCACCATGGCGAGTTTAATCAGATCGGCTGCTGTTCCCTGAATCGGCGTATTCATCGCAGTTCGTTCTGCAAAGCTGCGCAGGTGAAAATTGCGGCTGCGAATGTCAGGTAGATAGCGCCGTCGGTTCATCAACGTCGTAACAAAGCCCTTCTCTTTCGCTTGCTCCACGATCTCGTCCATATACTTGCGCACTCCAGGGAACTTGCGAAAGTACTCCTCGATAAAGCGTTTTGCATCCTTTTGTGGAATGTTCAAGTTCTGGGCCAGACCAAAGTCGCTAATACCATAGACAATCCCAAAATTAACAGCTTTGGCCTGACGTCGCATCAAAGGTGTAACCTCATCAGGCGAAACCTCAAAAACGTCACTTGCGGTCCGCGTATGAATGTCCATGCCACTGCGAAACGCATCGATGAGCGCCTCATCGCCAGAAAGATGGGCCAAGATGCGGAGTTCGATCTGCGAGTAGTCAGCCGCAAAAATCAACCAGTCCTGATATGTCGGCTCGAAAACCTGGCGCAAACGTCTCCCTTCCTCCAACCGAATAGGGATATTTTGCAGATTCGGTTCACTGCTCGACAAACGACCGGTCGCAGTCAAAGCCTGATGAAAACGGGTGTGAATCCGCCCTGTCTCCTTGCGAATCATCTTCAACAAACCGTCGACATAGGTGGACTGCAACTTGGATAGTTGGCGGTAATCGAGTATTTTTGCGACGACCTCGTGATAAGGCGCCAGTTTTTCAAGCACGTCCGCACTCGTCGAGTATCCAGTCTTCGTCTTTTTCACGGCCGGCAAGTTGAGCTTTTCAAACAAGATCTCTCCAAGCTGCTTGGGCGAGTTGATATTGAATGAAACTCCGGCCAGTTCATAAATTTCCTGTGTTAGGCGGTCGATGCGCGCCGACAAATCCGTCCCAAACGCTCGCAGTTTGTCCTCGTTCACGTGAAAGCCGGTAATCTCCATCTTCGCCAAAACGAACGCCAGTGGGAGTTCGACCTTGCTGTACAAGTCATCTAACTCCTGCGCAGCTAATGCATACTGAAGCGATTGATATAGCTCCGGGAGTTTGGCCGCAACGTATGTGAGCAATGCTTCACGGCGTTCTGTGACTTTCGTCACGCTGGGCACATCAACGTGTAACTCACGGTTGAGAATATCTTCTAATTCCACCTCACCGTCAGTCGGATTTAATAAATACGCTGCCAACTTAACATCGTCCCAGTGTCCGTCGGAAGACAGTCCAATTCCATGTGCGTCGAGGGCGAAGGCCATGGACTTCAAATCAAACACAACTTTTGGACTGTCTCCAAGCAGCCAAGAGCGGATATCACTCATCTCAAGCTCATCATCAAAGCATAAGTAGTACGCCTGGCTCGCCGTGGCCAAGGCAATGCCACGAATCTCCGCATTGTGGTAGTCCGGCGGTTGCAAGTCCAGAATACAGCCCACAGGCCCAGTTAGACCACTCCAAACTCGCTCCAAATCTGCCACCCGAACAATCCTTTCGTATGAAAACGACAACCACGCATCCTTTGGCTGTGGCAACTCGTCATCCGTCGACGCCGGGCTCATTTCCTCGGAAATTTTGTCGATGAGCGAATGGAATGCCAATTCCCGAAACCACTCGATTGCTTGCTTTGCGTCCTACCCGTTGTAGGAAAGATCCTCCAGTGCGACCTCCAGTGGCGCATTGCGATGAATCGTGGCCAACTTTTTCGAAAGCAACGCCTGCTCACGATGTTCCACCAATCGTTCACGCAACTTGGCACCTGGAACTTCATCGACATGATCCAATACGGATTCGACCGTGTCAAAGCTCGTAAGCAACTTGATGGCGGTCTTCTCCCCTACACCGGGGACACCTGGAATATTGTCCGACGTATCGCCCATTAAACCTTTTAAATCTATGATTTGTATGGGGCGAAGGCCATATCGCGCAGCGACCGCAGCTTCATCGTAATATTCGACATCGGTGATGCCGCGGCGCGTGAGCAGGGCATGTACCCGCGGAGAAACTAATTGTAGTAAATCCTTATCTCCGGATACAATTTTAATATCCCATCCAGCCTCTTCAGCACGCTTCGACAACGTGCCAATCAAGTCGTCCGCTTCATAGTTTTGCAGTTCGACAACGGGTATCGACAAGGCCTCTAGAGTTTGGCGTGCCAAGGGGAATTGTTGCACGAGATCATCCGGCGTCTGCTGACGCGTCCCTTTATACTCGGCGTATTCCGCATGGCGAAATGTTGTTTTGGATTTATCGAAAGCGACTGCAAGGTGCGTCGGCTGTTCCGATGCAAGCAGGCGCAAAAGCATCATGGTGAATCCATATACCGCGTTCGTCGGAACCCCTTGCTGATTGGACAGTGGAGGTAGCGCAAAAAACGCACGGTAAAGGATGCTGTTACCATCGATGAGCAGTAACTTCGGATTACTTGACATAAAACACCTCTAATTCCGGACACATCCCGGAAAATCAAGAAAGCAATTGACCCTCGTTTTATTCTATCACATTCGCCTTGCGACTCGATTTCCGATGTCACTGCATGGCGGCTTCAACGCAAAAACAGCCAAAGGAAGACAATCGTCTTCCTTTGGCTTTGTTGGACATGCACCGATTACTGTAGTAAGGCAATAACATTTCGAACAGAATCCGCAGATCTGTCGAGCGCCGCCTTTTCCTCCGGCTGTAATTCGATTTCAACAATTCGTTCGATACCGTTTGCACCCAAAATGGTAGGTACGCCGAGGAACAAATCCTCGTAACCATATTCACCTTCCAAATAAGCTATAGCCGGCAGCAAACGCCTTTTGTCCTTCAAAATCGACTCAGCCATTTGCGCAAGGGACGCAGCAGGTGCATAATACGCGCTGCCCGTGCCGAGCAAACCGACGATTTCACCGCCTCCGGTTCGCGTACGCTGCACAATTTGTTCTATCTTCTCAGCAGGCAAAAGTTGCGTGAGCGGTACCCCGCCAACGTTCGAGTAGCGGACGAGCGGAACCATGTCGTCACCGTGCACGCCGAGGACGAAACCATGCACGTCCTCGACAGAGACGCCGAGCTCCGCGGCGACAAACGCATTGAAACGCGCGGTATCGAGCACCCCCGCCTGGCCGATGACTCGCTGTTTGGGAAAGCCACTTGCTTTGTAGGCGACATATGTCATCGCATCAACAGGGTTCGATAATACGACAATAACCGTATTGGGAGAGTATTGTACAACCTGCTCCGTTACAGCTTTCACAATACCGGCATTCGTCGTCACAAGATCATCACGGCTCATTCCCGGCTTGCGTGCAACACCAGCCGTGATGATGACGAGGTCCGAGTCAGCCGTGTCCTTGTAGTCGCTAGTTCCTATTACCTGGACATCACTGCCGACAACCGGCATCGCCTCAAGCATATCTAAGGCTTTGCCCTTGGTCGGATTCTCGAGCTGCGCAATGTCGAGCAGAACGATATCTCCCAACTCTTGCAACGCGAGCATGAAAGCCGTAGTCGCCCCGGTAAAGCCAGCGCCGATGACCGAAATCTTCTTTCGCTTAAGCATGTGGGGTGCCCCTCACTCCATGTTCTTGATGATTTGGTCGCCGAACTCGGAGCACTTGACCTCTGTAGCCCCATCCATCAAACGAGCGAAGTCATAGGTGACAACCTTTTGTTCGATGGCCTTTTCCATCGCGCGCGTGATCATGTCGGCAGCTTCTTGCCAACCAAGGTATTCAAACATCATAACGCCGGAAAGGATGACGGAGCCGGGATTCACTTTATCGAGTCCCGCATACTTCGGTGCTGTTCCGTGCGTCGCCTCGAACACGGCGTGCCCCGTTTCGTAGTTGATGTTCGCCCCCGGAGCAATGCCGATGCCGCCGACCTGGGCAGCTAAAGCGTCCGAAATGTAGTCACCATTCAAATTCAGCGTCGCAATCACGTCGTATTCTGCTGGGCGCGTCAGAATCTGTTGTAGGAACGCGTCAGCAATGACGTCTTTGACGATGATTTTTCCTGCCTGGACAGCTTCACTCTGCGCCCGATCTGCGGCTTCTGCACCTTGCTCAGCCTTGATTCGATCATACTGTGCCCAAGTGAAGACGCGATCCGAAAACTCGCGCTCAGCCAATGCGTAACCCCAATTTTTGAAAGCGCCTTCCGTAAACTTCATAATATTTCCTTTATGAACAAGCGTGACGCTCTTGCGTTTATGGCGCAGTGCATATTCAATCGCCGCGCGCACCAGACGCTCCGTGCCCTCCCGAGATACCGGTTTAATGCCAATGCCCGATGTCTCAGGGAAACGAATCTTCTTCACGCCCATCTCGTTTTGCAGGAACTGGATCACCTTTTGAACTTCGGCTGTTCCCTCCTGCCACTCGACACCTGCATAGATATCCTCGGAATTCTCGCGGAAGATCACCATATCGACCAACTCGGGGTGTTTCACAGGCGAGGGCACGCCTTGAAAATAGCGGACCGGTCGTTGGCATACATAGAGATCTAACTCTTGGCGAACCGCCACGTTGAGCGAACGAATACCGCCACCCACAGGCGTCGTCAAAGGTCCTTTAATGCTCACGATGTACTCCGAAAAAGCCGTGAGGGTATCTTGTGGAAGCCATTCCTGAAACTTATCGTACGCTTTTTCACCGGCATACACTTCATACCATGCGATTTTCCGCTTGCCGCCATAGGCTTTTTCAACGGCGGCGTCAAACACACGCTGCGAAGCACGCCAGATGTCAGGACCTGTTCCATCCCCTTCGACAAACGGAATAATGGGGTGATCCGGAACTTGTAAACGTCCATCTTTGAGCGTGATGGGCTCCCCTGAAGTCGGTAGCGAATACTGTTGAAAGCTCGGCATGGCAGGCCCTCCTCGTATGTAGTGAACCAACTCTGGCGGTCGCGACGCGACACCCTTGCGTAGGTGCAGAACATGGAAGTAGGTGGGTGTGCTCTGCAATCCATCCCATTCCATAATAGCACAACCGGTCTCGTCTGCAATCGCTATCAATGGGGGCGTAGTGCCGGAACGTTGATTTCGACAAGAAAGCGTGAGGTCGTCGTCTCGATACGCGCAACGCCGCGCATACGTTGTGCCAAGCGCTCGACAATTTTCAGCCCGACTCCCCGTTCTGGCGCCTGCCGTCGATCGCCGTCAACGCGACTTCCGACGGCATTCTCCACAAGAAACACAATCCGCCGCCCTTCGCCATAAAGCGACCATGACGCCGTGGAGGGCCTCGCCGCGTGATCGATCACGTTTTTGAACAGCGTGCTAATCAGGCGCTCCCATTCTCCTGCAGTTGTCTCGACGAACAGTCCTTCGTCCGCAGCGCCAGACACTTCAATGCCAACGCCAGCAGCCACGGCCGTAAAGCGGTCAGCTAATTCATTTGTAATGTCGGAGACGGCCACCGGTTCCGTAGGCTGATCCGCGACACCGGATCGGAGCTTGGACAAATAGAGGATGTCAGATACCATTTTTGAAGCTCGTTCCAATTCACGCCTTATGTCCGCTGCCGTGTGCGGATCGACCCCACGGCTGGCTAACATGGCGTTCGCGGTGGCAATGGGCGTCTGCAATTCATGCGACAGTTCGAGCACCGACTCATTATAAGCGGACCAGGTGCGAAACGCCGGTTGCACAAGTCTGCGAGCCAATACTAAGTCCCCCGCAACGGCGAGCAAAAATCCTGCGCCGCCGACAACTTCCATCAGGCGAAGCGTGTGGTGAAGCATGGAGCGCTCTTGTGTGATCAAACTGTACATGTACAGGACCACGGTCATCTTCGATGGAGAAGCTAAAGGGTTGTACGCCGTCTCCACGACATCGCTTGGCAGCGCGTCAGGGTCGGGAATCGTCAGGGTGTACAGACGGTACGGCTCGCCATTATAGGCAAAGGTGGCGAACTTGTGCAAAACGGCGACACCGTGAATCACCTCAAACGGCACAGGTGCGTGCGGCGAATGTGCGATCTCGGCACTGCTGCCGACGGCATAATAATAGATACTGTTGCCGAGGCTGTCGCGCACGGGAGGTCCTTCGCCTTCGCGATACGCGCTGCGGGCTAAGGCCGCTTCTACGGCGGGGACGCTGTTCTCCATCGCCAATTCGCCGTCGCGAACCAGATCGCTCTGCAATTCGTGATACACGACAATCCCCAACAGCACAAGTAAAAGGCCTGTGCTCATGATGAGCAGGCCCGATATCGTGACGTACATCCGTCGAAACATCTTTATTCGCCCTCCGGCTGCAAGGCGTAACCTCGTCCACGCACGGTGACAATCGCATTCTTCCAGCCAATGTTCGCGCACTTTCGCCGCAGAAAGTAGATATAGGTGTCAAGGGCACTGTCGGCAACCTCTGCATCTGGCCCCCAGACTTTGGCGATGAGTTGATCTCGCGTCATCAACTGGTGTTTATGCCGCATCAAGGCCTCCATAAGTGCGAATTCCTTGCTGGTCAACTCAAGAGTCCTGCCCTCGTATTCCAAGCTTCGCGACTTGGTGCGTAAGGTTGCCTTGCCATGCGTCAACACTTCCTCATCGGACAATGAGGGGGTTCTCCGCACTAACGCACCCACACGCGCCAGTAGTTCATCGGGATGAAACGGTTTGCCGAGGTAGTCGTCCGCACCCTTATTGAGACCAAACACGCGGTCTTTCGGGTCATTTTTCACCGTCAACATCAAAATCGGCGTCGGGCAACCAGCCTCGCGCAGTTGGGTGAGGGCTTCAATCCCATCGCCATCTGGCAACATGTAATCGAGCACAATACAGTCATACGCCATGCTCATCCCGTGTTCTACCGCGTCAAACACCGTTTCGTCGGCATCGACCAGATAGCCGTGCCGCTCGAATAGTGCAACGAGTTCCCGGCGAAGCTGCGGCTCATCTTCGACAACCAACAGCCTCATGGCGTTCCCTCCTCGTCCCTACCTGCGAGTCGGTACGCAACCGGGATCGCAGGCTAGATTCATGCTGGTAAGAACCCTAGTTTCGATTTGACGTCCGCAAGTGTTGGCGCAGCTAATTCCGCCGCCCTCTGCGCGCCACGCGCAAGGATCTCATCGACCTCACGCGAACCGACGAGTTCACGGTACCGCGCTTGAATCGGTCTGAGGCCTTCGACGACGACTTCTGCCAACTCCTTCTTGAACGGACCATAACCTTGACCCGCAAAATGCCGCTCGACATCCTCCATCGACATATCCGCAAACAGGCCGTAAATCGTCATCAAATTGCTCACTGCGGGTTTGGCTTCGGGATCGTAGCGCACTTCTCGATCCGAGTCGGTAACAGCACGGCTGATTTTTTTCCGTATCACGTCCGGCTCATCGAGCATCGAAATGAACGCCCCTTGGCTTTCATCGCTTTTACTCATCTTTTTAGCTGGGTTTTCGAGGCTCATGATGCGTCCGCCGACTTTGGAGATGTATGGCTCCGGAACGACAAACGTCTGGCCAAACCGATTGTTGAATCGCTCGGCCACATCGCGCGTCAGTTCAAGATGCTGTTTCTGATCCTCACCAACCGGGACGACGTCTGTCTGATAAAGTAAGATGTCGGCGGCCATGAGGGCCGGGTAGGTGAATAACCCTGCCGTAACGACATCCTTTTGTGCAGACTTGTCCTTGAACTGCGTCATGCGAGACAATTCGCCGTAATACGCAATGCACTGTAGCATCCAGCCCAGCTCTGCGTGTGCTGGAACGTGTGACTGTACAAACAGGGTGGCCTTGTCTGGATCGATCCCGGCCGCAAGGTACAAGGCAGCCAAGTTGCGCGAATTGGTCCGCAACTCCTCCGGATCCTGAGGTACAGTGATGGCATGCATGTCCACCACGCAAAACAGGCACTCCGCTTCCTGCTGCAGGTGTACAAAATGCTTCATGGCACCGAGATAATTGCCAATCGTCAGCGTTCCAGATGGTTGAATCCCCGAAAACACCCGCGTCATCATGATTCCCCTAACTTCTCAAAATTGGCTCAAATAGGCCACCATGCACATTCACATGGCAGGCGCTAATCAATGTAAATGACTGCTTATAGTATGCATAAACCCGAGTATGGCAACGCGGAATCCCACTTCCGTCGAAGAGGAATTCCGCGCAATGGTTGGTGGCTCGTGTCGGCCTCGTACCCAAAAGGATGTAAATCCGTTACACGGTATGGACCTTCAGGAAGTTGGTCGTCCCGGAGGTGCCAGCCGGAATACCACCCATGATAATGACCCGATCCCCAGTGTGCACACAGCCTGTTGACAAGGCCCCCTGGATGGAGCCTTCCAGGAGTTCATCGGTGGTTTCGGCAATGTCCGGCGCAACAACAGGGTGTACACCCCAGAACACGGTCAGCCTGCGCGCAACGTGATCGTACGGTGTCACGGCAATGATAGGGGACATTGGGCGGTACTTGGATACCGAGCGAGCTGTGTGCCCCGATGTCGTTGCCGTGACGATTGCAACGACGTCGAGATCAGCCGCCAAAGTGCGCACCGCATGAGCGAGAGAATCAGACACCGATTTGGTGACCTCTGTGCGGTGGCGGTAGGTCACTTCCTCGTGCGCCAAGGCGGCCTCCGCACGCTCGGCGATTTGCGCCATCGTGCGCACAGATTCAAGCGGATAGCGGCCGGCGGCCGTCTCACCGCTAAGCATTACAGCGTCTGTGCCATCAAAAATGGCGTTTGCAACGTCACTCGCTTCTGCTCGCGTCGGCCGCGGGTTGCGCTGCATGGAATCGAGCATCTGTGTGGCGGTGATGACAGGCTTGCCGTACTTGTTACAAAGCGAAATAATACGCTTTTGCGCCAGCGGTACTTCTTCAGTCGGAATCTCAACGCCAAGATCGCCACGAGCAACCATCATGCCGTCGCTGACTTGGGCGATTTCATCGAGCCGATCCATACCTTCCTGTGTCTCGATCTTGGAAATGATGTCCGCTTGGTAATTGTGTTGCTCAAGGATTTTGCGCACTTCCAGAACGTCAGCCGCCTTGCGGACAAACGATGCGGCAATCATGTCGACCCCTTGTTGAATACCGAATACAATATCCGCTTTGTCTTTCTCTGTAACGCCAGGAATGCGCAAGGTGACGCCCGGCACGTTAATGCCTTTATTGTCCTTAAGCGTACCGCCATTCGTCACTCGGCAATGAATGTCATGGCCTTTGACAGCCGTGACTTCGAGTCCGATAAGGCCGTCGTCGATGCGGATGGGCGCGCCCGGATAGACATCATCAACAAGGCCTTCGTACGAAATCCAAACGCGTTCCTTCGTGCCGATTTCAACAGGATCAATCGTCAGCACGATCTCGTCGCCGTCCGCCAGTTCCACCTGGCCGCCTTGGATCTTGCCCGTCCGGATCTTGGGCCCTTTAATGTCCAGCATAATGCCGACATGCTTTCCGACCTTTGCGGAGGCTTCGCGAATGCGGCGAATCCTTTCAGCGTGTTCATCGTATGTACCGTGAGAGAAGTTCAAACGAGCGACGTCCAGACCAGCTTCGATCAACTTTGTCAGCGTTTCAAGCGATTCGCTCGCAGGACCAATCGTTGCAACAATCTTGGTTTTTCGCATGTGAAACCCTCTCTTTGCAGCAAGGTTGTCCGCCTCGACCTCAGGTGAGGTCGCAGCTCACCTAAAAATGGCCGAATGCGGAGTCGACAACAAAGGAAGAAGCGGAATGTCCAGCTCCAGGCTGGACACCGCTTCACTGCCGTTCGATGTATTCTCCCATATCCCGATACTTATGGTATCGCGCGGCCAGAAGTTCATCAATAGGAATCTGCGAAAGTTCACGTAAAGTTGCCATGACCTTATCGCGTACCGACTGCACCATAGCCTTAGGATCTTTTTGAGCACCGCCGCGCGGTTCGGCGATCACGCCATCGACAATGCCGAGATCGAGCAAATCGGCCGCAGTCAAACGCATAACCTCAGCAGCCTTCGGCCCGAGCTTACTGTCCTTCCACAGAATGGCGGCCGCAGATTCGGGGGCAATGACTGAATACCAGGCATAGTCAAGCATGAAAATGCGGTCTGTGATGCCAAGTCCCAGTGCACCCCCGCTGCCTCCTTCGCCGGTCACGATGGA
Organism: Alicyclobacillus tolerans; assembly: GCF_001447355.1. GTDB lineage: Bacteria > Bacillota > Bacilli > Alicyclobacillales > Alicyclobacillaceae > Alicyclobacillus > Alicyclobacillus aegles. Next base: position 323,379 of record NZ_JXBW01000001.1, read on the forward strand.
GATGGTCGGCGTCCGCAACCCGGCCATCTCGAGCAGGTTTTCCGCGATGGCGACGCTCTGTCCGCGTTCCTCTGCCGACATGCCCGCATATGCACCGGGCGTATCGATAAAAAACACCACGGGGCGGCCAAATTTCTCAGCCTGACGCATCAAACGCAGAGCCTTCCGGTAGCCCTCCGGATTTGCCATGCCAAAATTGCGGCGAATGTTTTCCTTCGTGTCGCGGCCCTTTTGATGCCCAATCACGGTGATGGGATGGCCCGCGACGAGCCCGATGCCGCCTACGATGGTTGGATCGTCCGCAAAATGCCTGTCGCCGTGCAACTCGAGGAACTCGTCACAAATTCCCTTGATATAGTCGAGCGTCGTCGGGCGGCCAATTTGCCTGGCCAATTGCACGCGCTGCCAGGCGGTCAAATTGGCATACGTGCTCTCCGTCAACTCTTCGAGCCGCTCTTCCAGCTTCCTTAACTCGCCGTGTAAATCTAAGCCGTTCTTCTCCATGAACGACTTCAGCTCAGCGATTTTACCTTGAAGTTCGGCTATCGGTTTTTCAAAGTCGAGTTCAGTCGGCATCGGCCCACCCCCGAGCTGTATGGATGCGGACGATGGCCGCCAACGCATCGCGCATTTGCTTGCGGTGCACGACTTTGTCAACCATGCCGTGCTTCAAATTGAATTCGGCTGTCTGAAAGTCATCCGGTAGCTTCTGGCGCATGGTCTGCTCGACGACACGGCGTCCAGCAAATCCAAACATAGCCCCAGGTTCGGCGATGATGATATCGCCAAGGCTCGCGAAGCTAGCGCTGACGCCACCCGTGGTCGGATGTGTGATCACGGAGACAAACAGCACACCACTATCGTGCATCCGGCGCAAAGCGACGCTTGTTTTGGCCATTTGCATCAACGACAAAATGGCCTCCTGCATGCGCGCACCGCCTGAAGCCGTAAACAAAATCAACGGCTTGCGTTCGACACACGCCCGTTCCATCGCGCGCGTCAGTTTTTCGCCGACAGCCGCTCCCATACTGCCCATCATAAAGCCGGGATCCATGACAGCCATCAAAACTGGCATGCCGTCGATCTCGCCTTTCCCTGTCAGTGCACCTTCCGCCATTCCCGTCGCACTTTGAGCCTTCGCCAATTTTGACTCGTATTCAGGAAAACCTAGCGGATTGGTCGACGTGATGCCCGCGTCGAGTTCAATGAATGTACCTGCGTCCAGCGTCAACTCGACGCGTGTTCGCGCATCGACGCGAAAATGAAAATTGCACTCCGGACAAGTGTACACGTGCTTTTGTAACTCTTTGGCCATCAAAAGATTGCCGCACGCCTCACACTTTTGCACAAGCCCTTTGGGCACGTCGCGCTCGACGACTTCAGGCGGCTTCTGAACAGGTTTGGGTTCGGCAGCCGTCCCTAGGGTGGCATATTGGCGCCGCCTGTAAAACAGGTCCTTTAACACGACTCCACCTCGTTTTGCAGTGGTTCCATCACAAAGAAGAGTGCAGAATCTCCTTCAGGATTTCCTGCCCCTCATCCAATTCGCTCTCGGGTATCAAGATTTCGAACTGCTCTTTCGCGCCACGCGCTTGCCTCACTTTGACTAGGAAGCCCTCTTCCGTCAACTTGTTCCGAATCTGGTCAGCCTGGCGGGCTGTCGGTGCGATGTAGATGACCGTCCACATTCGTTCTTCGCTCCTAGCAAGCAAAATGAGAATTCTTGCAAGCATTATATCATGATCAGACAGAGTGGGCTGGCCCCACTCCTTGTCTCTACCATAGCACAATCAGACAAGAGGGCAAGCACGGCTCGTTTCTACCCTACGACTGTCGACCTCAGCGTATGCCCCTTACGACGATTTCTTCGGCGCCTCACGCACACGCACGTTGCCGATGCCAACGACCTCTTCAAGCAGTGTCACAAGTTCAGGCGTCACCTCGACACGCCAGCGCTCGCCGAGCAGGCGTGTCCGCCTTGCCGTCGCGTCGTATAGCGCCACAGGCGTCACGCCCGGGAAGCCAGACAAGGCCGCCTGCACGCGACGCAGAGTCGATCCGCCCTTGTTTCCCGCGTAGCGAATATACAAGATTTTTGTTCCTTCGTCAGATATTGACGGCTGCGCAGGCGGATCGTCCGCTGGAAGTCCAAATCCCAGTGTGAGGCCTGCAAATTGACGAGCTTCCTCGGCCCGTTTCCATGCTTCTTCGAACATTTGCTGTTTGGCCGATGGCGCGGCAGCGTCCGGAAAGAATTCATCAAAAGCTCCCGCCAAGAGCAGGCTGTCTAACGCCTTGCGGTTGACCAGGCGCGATTGTATGCGCTGGAGAAAATCGACAAGCGACGAAAATGGACGCTCGCGGCGCAGGGCGAGAATGTGTTCGACCGCCGCCTCCCCAACATTGCGAATGGCGAGCAAACCTGTACGAATGGCGCCGTGCGCATCCACTGCATAACCGCGCTCACTTTGCGCGACCGACGGCGGCAAGATGGCAATGCGATGCCTGCGCGCATCCTGCTCATACGTTCGAATCTTGTCTGGTGCGCCCATTGCCATGGTCATCAAAGCAGCCAGAAATTCCGGCAGATGGTGAGCTCGCAGGTAGGCCGTGCGATACGCCAGAACCGCATAGGCGGCGGCATGTGAGCGATTGAAACCGTAGTCGGCAAAACGGACGATTAAGTCGTAAACATCATGGGCCGTCGCGGCGTCGTAACCGTTGCGCAAGCATCCGTCGACAAAGCGCGATCGCTCTTCATCGAGGATGTCCCGCTTTTTCTTGGATACAGCCCGCCGCAACAAATCGGCCTGGCCGAGGGAGAAACCCGCCATCAAGCTGGCAATTTGCATGATTTGTTCCTGATAGACGATCACGCCGTACGTATCCTGCAAAATGGGTTTCAGATCTGGGTGCGGGTAGCTCACCGCGACGCGCCCGTGCTTAGCGTCGCAAAACGCTGGGATGTTCTCCATGGGTCCTGGCCGGTTCAACGAGATCACGGCGACGATGTCGTCGAGCGTCGTCGGCCGCAACTGTTTAAGAACCCGGCGCATGCCTGGCGACTCCAATTGAAAAACGCCGTTGGTCTCCGCGCGCGTCAGCATTTCGTAGGTCGCGGGATCGTCTGTCGGTATGTGCCGCCAGTCGATCATTTCACCTGTGCGCTCGCGGACGGAACGGATACAGGCGTCGACGAGCGTCAGCGTGCGCAACCCGAGAAAATCCATTTTCACGAGCCCCAGAGCCTCGACGTCGTCCATGGCGTACTGCGTCACAGGCGCCCCATCGCCGCCAGGATCGAGCGGAACCCAGTCGACAAGCGGCCCCGGTGCAATGACCACGCCCGCCGCGTGAATCGAGGTATGATGAGGCAATCCTTCAAGGCGCACCGCGGCGTCGTAAAGGCGCAAGGCCGCTTCCGCCCCCTCGATGATCCGCTCAAATGAAGGGACCTGCGCGCGTACGGCCGAAAGCGTCACTCCCGGCTGCCCTGGCACCAACTTGCTTAATTGATCCACCAGTTGCGGATCAGCCCCCAGCATTCGGCCTGCATCGCGCAAGGCTGCGCGGGCGGCGAGTGTGCCAAACGTACCAATTTGGGCGACGCGATCCCGTCCGTACTTGTCGACCACATACGAGATGACCTCGCCCCGCCGCTCGTACTCGAAGTCAGTATCGATATCGGGCAGCGAGACGCGCTCGGGGTTTAAGAACCGCTCGAAGAGCAGGTGGTTAGCCATCGGGTCGACATCTGTGATGCGCAGTGCGTAGGCGACAAGACTGCCTGCCGCCGAACCGCGGCCAGGCCCTGTCGAGATACCTCGTTGATGCGCATAGCGAATGAAATCTGCGACAACTAAGAAATAATCGGCATACCCCATGTTGCAGATGACGTCCAACTCGTACTGCAAGCGCCGTTCGATCTCGCCGTTCACATCGCCGTAGCGCGCGGTCGCACCGACGCGCGCCGCCTCCCGCAAAACGACTTCGCTTGGGCGACCGTCTTTGGTCTGGTAGCGCGGCATCTGTACCTGGTACAAAGGCAGGTGCAACTTACACTCGTCCGCGATCGCAACGGTGTTTTGCAGAGCCTCGGGCAAATTGGCAAACCGCCTGGACATCTCGTCAGCGCCGACCAAAGCAAACCGATCGGTCGGCCACATGTCCTCGGCATCGGGGCGGTCGAGAGCGGCATAGGCGCGATGCAACTTTGCGTCCTCTGGAAAGCGATAACGGGCGTCGTTTGTAGCGACTAAAGGCACATCCCAAAGCTTCGCTGCGCGCAGCAAGCCCGGCAACCCCTGGCGCTCGACCATTTTTTGGTGGTCCTGCACATCGATGTACACTTGCCCCGCCGGGCAGGCGCCGAGCAACGTTTGTAACGATCGCTCCGCCACTTGTTCGTCGCCTGCTGCATATTGCGCCAGCAAGCGGGATTCCCCACCACCGATGAGACAGATCAAATCTGTCGCATGCATGGCGAGTTCGTCCACCCGAATGAACGGCACGGGCCCATTCGCCTTCGCGCGTGTGACGAGCCGCGTTAAAGCCCGATACCCGGCAAGCCCACGCGCAAGTAGCACAATCGTCTCCAGCTCTCGCCGCCATTCGCTTCGCGCGCGCGCTACAGGCTCCTCTACCCCTTGCATCCGCAAGTCGATTTGCAGTTGACAGCCAATCACCGGTTCGACGCCTCGCGCCTTCGCCTGACGGTAGAACGAGACAGCACCGTACATCCCGTTTGTGTCCGTCAGCGCGATTGCCGGCATCTCATACAGGGCAGCTGCCTCGACGAGATCCTCGATGCGCAACAGGCTCTCGCGAAACGAATAGGCACTGTGCACGTGCAGGTGGACGAAGTCAGCCAACGAGATTCACCTCTCGATCCATTGTGCAGTCAACAAGGCCTTGGCGAACGCATCCGCCTCATCCTCGATGACGACCTCCACTTTCGCGTAGCGCCTACCATAATCGAGTACCTGCGCGCGCGCGTCGATGGTACTATCGACCGGTACTGGTCGCAGCATATACAGCGTCATGTTTTCGACCACCATGTCGGCGTGCCGCACACGCCGCAAGCAAACGCGTGCCGCCTCTTGAATGATGGTCGTCAGCGGCCCGCTCGCGAGCGTCCCGCCACTTGTCGTCATCTGCGGCGTCACCTGTCCGCGCAAAAGCACCTGGCCATCCCCCGACTCCACCGACGCGAAATCGCGAACCACCACATCTTCCACCGTCTCTGCCACCTGTGGCTGCCGACTCATAATTTGTAGAGCCCGAATCACATCCTGACGAGTCAAGACGCCGACGAGATTGCGATCACGCACGACCGGCATCATCTCAATGCCTTCAAACGCCATGCGATGAGATGCCGAGGCAATCGTCGTCTTTGGCGTCACCGTCACCGGATGGCGAGTCATAAAGCGCGCGATGGGTGCAGATGATTCGGCTTCCGCGACGTCGCGTGGGCTGATGATCCCGACAAGCCGGCCGTTGCGATCCACCACCGGCACGCGCGAGTGTCCCGTCGCTTCAACCAAGTGGTAATAATCGCGGACCGTATCTACTGGCGTCAGCGTCGATAGCGACTGTTCCTGAACGACATCTTCCACGTAGAGAATGTCTTTTTTAATCATTTGATCATACAACGCGCGGTTGATCAGCGTCGCCGTCGTAAACGTGTCGTACGAACACGAGATGAGCGGCAACTGATATTCGTTGGCAAGTCGCTCGACCATCGGCGACGCCGTAAAGCCGCCCGTGATGAGGACGGCTGCCCCACTCTTGAGCGACATGCGCTGCACTTGCTCGCGGTTGCCGACAATCATCAGGCTACCAGGGTTCAGGTAGCGGCTGATGGACTCCGTCTTCATCGCGCCGATGACGAGGCGTCCAAGCGATTTGTGCAATCCTTCGCGCCCTCCAAGCACCGTCCCTTCGACAATGCGCACCACTTCGGCAAACGTCAGGCGCTCAATCTGTGCCTTTTCCTTGCGTTCTACACGAACGGTGCCAATGCGGTCGAGCGTCGAGACGAAGCCCTCTCGCTCGGCGTCTTTGATGGCCCGATAAGCCGTTCCCTCGGAGACATGCAACACACGGGCAATTTTTCGAACGGAAATCTGCGCGCCAAGCGGCAACGACCTTATATAGTCGAGAATTTGCTGGTGCTTGGTAACCACTGTCTTCCCTCGCCCAAGGCCGGATGCAAGTCCGCCGATTTCTATCTCCATATTACCGAAGAAGTTGGCATCGATCACGCCGCACACAGTGTACAATGTGAGGTGAGCTTACGAACAGGAGACGTGGACACATGAACATGTACGACGGCATGCGGCGCGTAGTAGGCATGAAAGGGACGGGGCACCCAGTGCTGGACTGGACATGGAGGATCGCCGTCATTCTATTTTGCGATTTGATTGGCGCCATTTCCGTCAACAACTTTTTGACACCCGCCCGGATTTTGGCCGGCGGCGTCACGGGCGTTGCGCAGATCATTCACCACTACGTACACATCCTTGGTGTCGGCACGCTGTTTTTCGTCTTCAACATTCCGCTGTTTCTCATTGGGTACAAGTATCTGGGCAGACGGTTTATTTTGCAGACCGGGATTGCCATTCTAGGGTTCTCGGTCATTGCCGACGCCGTTCACATCCAATTTCAAACGCCGAAAGACCCTCTTCTCATGGGCTTGTATGGCGGCGTCTTAAGCGGCCTATCATCCGGCCTCGTGATTCGGGTTGGCGGCTCCATGGGCGGTACGGACATCCTGAGCCTTGTTATCAATCGGCTGACGGGCCGCAGCGTCGGGTCCATCGGCTTTGTGATGAACGCCGTGATCGTCATCCTCTCGATGTTCGTCTTTGGCGTGCCGGCGGGACTTTATACGCTCGTCAGCATGTATGCAGCATCGCGTGTCGTCAGCGGCCTCATGCATTTCCAACAGCGTAAAACAGCGCTTATTGTCACCGAAAAGCCGGCAGAAGTCAGCAGTGAAATCGGCCAAAAACTCGTACGCGGCAGCACCATCATGCGCGCCTACGGAGCGTATACACAGCGTGAGCGCGGTGTGCTTTTGTGTGCCATGACACATCTCGAAATGTCGGACCTGCGAGATTTAGTACAGTCTATCGATCCCAATGCGTTTATCACGATTCTCGATACCACTGAAGTGATTGGCCACTTTCGGCAAAACAATCCATAACAACCTATTCACATCATGTTCTTGCAATAGGTTTAATTCTTACACACCCTGTCCAAACTTCTTCATAGTGATGGAATTTGCAAGTTGGACAAGGAGTGTGAGATTCGTGGCACAAATTCCGCTTCCGTTGGTATTGGCGATGATCGCCATTGGTATTGGCGAGTGGCCTGCGGTCAATGCTTGGTCAGAAGTGAGCATCTTACATCATGCACTCGTGCATGGCCTCTTTGCGTTCGCAGGTGCATTGGCGGGCTTTCAGACGGCCTGGTGGACTCGGCGCGCAGAGGACTCCGCATTTACACAGCATGAAGACAGCGATAGTGAGGTGATATCGTGAAGCAAAATCCTTTGCTGTACGTTGTCGCGCTCTACGTATCCGCAACGGTCCTGGTACTCGTATTCCTACCTGGACTGATCAACGATGAAGCACACTTCTCTCATTTCGTTCAGCATTTGTTGATTATCGCAGGCGCAGCCACATTCGCTTACGCAGCAGAGCGCTTGCGGCAACTAGCCGGACAGCGCAAGGCGTGATCGTAAAATACGGCGTAGAACAGGAAAAGTACCCCCACAGATACACCTCATCGCGGCGAATGTTATGGTAGCACGCAAATGAGGTGAATCCCGTGGCAAGAGGCTTGTTTGTCGCACTGTTTTCGACCGCTGCGGCGCTCGTCGTCACAGCATACGGATCAAACGTTCTTGCGGCATCGAACCCGGTTCCGCTGCTTACTGCGTACAGCAACGCGATAGACAACGGGACCGGAAACGCGACCATGCCATCGCGCCCCTCGTCGAACAAGTCCAACAAATCGGACATTAACCACATCATCACAGAATTTGAGCAGGCTATCGCACCCTATCAGCACATTCAGCCAAAGAAAATTCCACATCCTGACGACAACAACGACACGGCACCGGAACCGACATCGCCAAACGACATGGCCTTGGCACTGCAGCAGACACTGAATGCGTATCAGACGGCCACGCACAATGACATGGTGGCACAAGCCCAACTACAAATCGCTGTCAATGCCTATATCGCGGCCTTGCAGGAAGCCGTCTCGACATCCCAGACCGCCCTCTTGACCGCACAAGAGCCGCAGTCAACAAACGTGATTTCCTATTTGGAAGATGCACTCGTCAATCAGAATGCAGTAGAAGTTGGAGTGAAAAGTTTACGGCTGGCTGCAGCCGAAAAAGATCAATCGGCGATACTCTCCATTTTGACAGACATGACCCAAGAGGAAGAACAAAAAGTAGCTGATATTCGAACGGCATCGCGTATCTTAGAAAAGTCGACAAGCTCGTTGCTTGCTAAACTTCCAAATAACTAGAACCAGATCCTTTCATGTGTGCATGTTTTTACACGAGGCCGCCCCACAGGTGCGTTCCATGTTGGGCGGCCTCTCACACATCTGGCCGGATCAGGTCATGGAAGGCCTTTTTGTTTTTGCAACGCCTCTAACAGCGTGGCTAATCGCTCCTCGTCTAAATCTGAGGCGGGATCGTTGGCGAGTTGTCGGATATTTAAGGCCGACACAATACTATGTGCGTAAACACCGGCAACTACTCTCCCATACCAAAATGCCCGATGCTTGACGACTGAGTTCAAGCATCGGGAGACAGCCCTGTTGATTGATTCCTCGACTTACAGACCAAGGCGTGCTGCACTTTGACGATCCAGGATGACTGTAACGTCCTTATGAAGTTGCAATATACTCGCTGGAACATCTGTACGAATGCCATCTTTCAGTGCTCGGTAGATAATATCAGCCTTGTGCTCCCCGAACGCCAAAAGCATAATTTGCTTGGCTTGCAGTATGGATTGTATGCCCATCGTAATGGCCTGCCGAGGGACATCGTCCTTTCTGGAAAAGAATCTTGCATTCATCGCTATTGTTTCAGGTGTTAAGTTCACCACGTGTGTACCCGTGATCAAGGTATGGGCCGGTTCATTAAAACCGATGTGTCCATTTACGCCGATCCCAAGTACTTGCATATCGATTGGATGATTCCGTATCACCTCGTTGTATCGTTCACATTCCGCCACGAGGTCGGGGGCGACTCCATTCGGTAAATGCGTCGACTGCATACGAACGCCAATTCTTGAGAACAAATACTGATTCATGAACTGGTGATAACTCTGCGGATGGTCAGGTGCGAGACCGACATACTCGTCGAGGTTTATCGTCGTCACATGAGAAACGTTCAGCCCGCAACGAACGAAATTGACCAATGCATCATAAACCGGAATGACAGTCTCGCCTGTTGCCAGACCGATGACCGGTCGTTCCGAAGAAGTAATGACCCTTTCAAGCATTGAAGCAGCGTAAATGCCAGCATCGGAAGGCGTGCGAAACACGCGAATGTTCATAACCTCTCCACCGTCCTTCAGGTCTTCTCCGACGTTGCCTGTCTATCTAATCCACAAAGATCTGTTCAACCGACTCCATATGTTGTACCAAATACGCTTCTTGAATAACCTTTTGACCAAACGGCCATTCTCGCTTCCGATAGGCCCCTACCAAGAAGGCAATAATCCCCAATACCGTCCACACAATCGCCAAACGGATCGCTGCCCAACCTGAAGAATAAAACACATACGCCCAACCGATGAAGGCAAGAATGCTAGGAATGGGATAAAGCCACTGACGGAACGGCCGTTTCAGATTCGGTTGTCGCTTTCTAAGAATTGTGAGAGCGACAATCTGTCCCATGAATTGAATGACAATCGCCATCGCCATGAGTGCGTTAATGATTTCGGTAAAATTGAAGAAACAACAAATCGCCATGATCACGCCCATGACAAGCAGGCCGACATAAGGAAACTTGAGCCTCGGATGCAGGTTCGCAAACGATTTAAAAAATAGACCGTCACGTGCCGCGTTATACGGAAGTCTGGAAGCCCCTAGAAGGCCCGTGTACACCGATGCAAAACAAGTCCATATGATGAGCAGGGTAATGACGATGGCTCCAGGACGGCCCCATACACTTTCAACCAACTGAGTGCCAATATCCGTACTTTTCATCGCCGCTTGCCATGGTATGTTTCCAATCATCCCGATGTTCATGCACAGATATATCATAGCCACGAATAGAATAGATAACAGGATTGCACGTGGAATCGTTTTACCCGGATTCGACACTTCGTCGCCAAGGTATGAAGCTGTATAGTACCCCATGTAATCGTAGATAGAAATGAGCATGCCACTTCCGAGCCCAAGTAAAAACTTTGAAGGCGCGAAAGCGTTAGGTGGAAACGAAAAAGCTAGGTGTGCGTTAAAATGTATGGAAGCCGCCACAATCACCATGACTACTGTTACGATAGCACCGATCCATAATACAGTTGTCAGCCTTGCAATGGATGTAATCCTTCTCCACAAAAGCACCATCGTGATGATGGTCACAAGCACGGCAACCAACTTCGATTCCAAGCCCGTCATATGCGGAAAGAAATAAGCCAAATACTGCGTCAGGCCAATAGCACCAGTGGACATAATGAGGGGGGTGACAATCAGTGTTGACCAGACGAAGAGGAATGGCATAAGCTTTCCCGTTCGATACTGGAACGCCTCTCGCAAATACACATAAGTTCCGCCTTCACCCGGCATCGCAGCACCCAACTCACTCCAAACCAAACCATCGAAGGCTGCCAATAGCGCGCCAACCATCCATCCAAAAATCGCTTGCGGCCCACCCATGGCTGACAAAATGATGGGCACCGTGATGAATGGACCAGCCCCCATCATCTGCGACATATTTGTGGCGGTGGCTTGGAACAGCCCGATGCCACGCTCCAACCGTTGTCCTTCCTGAAGTGCCATGCTCTGTTCACCTCGCGAGAATGAGTTCATATTAGATTCTGTACATCTCCAAAATTGGGCTTGCCGCAGCTCCATACGCACCTGCCAATTCACCCAGCTGGGCCAATGTTAAACGCGCTTGTATCGGCATGATTTGCTTCAAACGTTGATCAATTTGCTTGAGGAGGGTATCCCCAACCCGCATCACGCCTCCCCCTAAAATGATTTGCGCAGGGTTTACTAGGGCAACCATATGAGCCAAAGCAAAAGCTAAATATTTGACTGTCCTGTCCACGACATATTGGCCCAATTCATCGCCATGTCGTGCGGCTTCAAACACTTCCTCAGTGCGAATCTCTCTGCCCCGAAGCATTGATTGAGGAAATAGATTCATATTTGCTTTGGCCTCTAATCGAATTCCAGTACCCGATGCTACGTTCTCAAGCGGTCCAAATCGGGTCAGATCACCTTTAGCATCTGTAAACGGATCAACCGGAGCATATCCGACCTCACCCGCATATCCTGCCGAGCCACGGTGAATTTGGCCACCAAGCATAAGTGCAGCCCCAATGCCAGTACCAATGGCGACAAAAATGACGTCCTCATCGTCACCACCAGCCCCCACCCATTTTTCCCCAATCAACGCCATGTTGACATCGTTGTCGACAATAATCGGCTCAGGCAGATATGAATGGAAGGCATCTCGCAAATTCACGTTTATCCAATTCAACCCTGGTGCAGCGATGACCGTGCCGTCCTCATAATTGATAAGCCCTGGTGCACCAATTCCGGATCCGACAATTTTATCTTTCGGAACGCCAGACTCCTGGAGAAACATTTGCGCTTGCCTGCGCAAATGCTCGACAATATCAGCCCCGTCGGGATGCGATGCTATCTTGCGATGCGCAATGACGCTTCCAGCGAGACCCGTCAGCATCAATATCGTCTTTGTTCCGCCTATATCCATTCCAAATGAGTATCGTGCCGTTGGGACGAACTCCAGTCGAACAGAAGGGCGCCCCCCTCTCGATGTTGATCTTCCTGTCCCAACTTCACGCACAAAACCATCCATAAGTAGGGAGTCGACGATCTCGGAGACAACCGATCGACTAAGACCTAAGCGTTTCGCGATGTCAGCTCTAGAAATGGGCTGATGCAATCTCACCTCCCTTAAAACATTTGCACGATTCAGGTTGCGCACGACGGTTCCCATACGCACTTCTGCACACTCCCTAGCAGGTTTGTTTGCTCTGATACCAAACAAACTTCTTTTGAAGGCATTATATATCGGGACAACGCGGCTGTAAACGCATTCATGAGGAGCCATTTGCGTGTCTGTAAACGTATCGACTGCGAGTTTCCTGATCAATTCCGTTGTACACACGGTCGTATAAAGACATATCCCAATCCCAATGACCCAAACTTAGGAAAGCACAGAGATTTCTTGATCAAAGACAAAAAAAAGACCCATCAGCATACGGCCGATGAGCCTGCCCGCAGACCGGGCAATTCGGGTTTAGGTACAGTGTAGAACAGTTCGTCTACACTACACCATGTAGTATACTGGCCCTTCATGCCGGACACATGAGTCCTGAGACCTATCTTTTGCGAAAAAAATTCTCCCTTACGCAATGCCCTTCCGCCCGCCAGGCCAACCAAGCACCTATATCTGGTATAGATCCGATGATAGATAGCGCTCTCCAGTGTCAGGCGCCAAGCAGAGCACTCGTGCATCCTTCGGCAGTTTGCTGGCAATTTGCAAACCATGAAACACAGAAGCCGCCCCCGATGCACCAAGCAAAATACCTTCTTCTGCAGCCAAGCGCCGCGCCGTGTTTTGTGCGTCTTTGTCTTCGATCAGCAGAATTTCATCGAAAGCCTTGCGATTCAAGATGCTAGGAACAAAGCCTGGGCCGGTACCGGGAATCTTATGCGGCCCTGGTTGCCCTCCCGACAACACAGGAGACCCTTTGGGCTCGACGACATAAATTTTGAGGCCTGGGATCCTTTTCTTTAATTCTTCACCCGTGCCAGTAACGGTGCCTCCCGTGCCTGCCGTCAGCACGAAAGCGTCGAGCTTACCCTCGAAATCCTCATAAATTTCAACCGCCGTCGTGCCACGATGGGCGTCTGGATTGGCCGGATTATCGAACTGTTGGGCGATAAAGCTATACGGAATACTTGCCGCCAGTTGTTCAGCCTCTTTGATGGCTCCTGTCATGCGCTGGCCTTCTGGTGTGAGGTGCACTTCTGCCCCATAGGCCTTAAGCAATTTGACACGCTCCTCGGTGGCGTTTTCCGGCATCGTGATGATACAGCGATACCCTCTGGCAGCACAAACCATCGCCAAGCCGATACCGGTGTTCCCCGACGTCGCTTCAATCACGGTGCTCTTGCCCGGAATCAGCTTACCCTCTTTCTCGGCTTGCAGAATCATGTTTAAAGCAGGCCGATCCTTTACGCTACCGGCTGGATTTTTCCCTTCTAATTTCACGTAAACCTGTGCACCATTCGGATCCGGAAGCCGGTTAAGGCGAACTGTAGGCGTGTGGCCGACGAGTTCGAGAATCGAGTTGTACAATGGCATGGCATTTACTCCTTGTTCGCGTTGAGCTAAGTGCTTTGAGCCAGCACAGCACCGAGCATCACCAAAATGAATTCAACTCTTATAGTATAACTCGGAAAAAGTGAAATTTCAGTTGTGGCCTCAGCCGAACCCGTTTCCTTTAGCCCACATCCAATACATCGTTCAGCAAATCGATGGCGCTTTGCTCGTCCTGACACACGAGCAACATCGTGTCATCTCCACAAATCGTCCCTAAAAGACCAGGGGGATTCAGCGCATCCATCAACGCCCCAATTGCGTGTGCGTTGCCTGGCGCCACCTTGATGATAATGAGGTTACTGGCACGCGCCTGAGAGATAAACACGTCAGCCAGGCGCCTGCGCAAAGCGTCTAGCGATACCGTATTGGTCGCCGTCGGAATTGCGTATTTGTATTTTCCATTGGACCCGACGATTTTAATCAGCTGCAGTTCCTTAATATCGCGTGAGATGGTCGCCTGCGTCACCTGAAAACCGGCTTCCTCAAGTGCACGAACCAGCTCTTCCTGTGTTTCGATTTCCTGTTGGCTCACCAGTTCCCGTATCCGCAACAACCGTTGCTCTTTCACATGCGTTGCCTCCTGCCATTTGATACATCCGTCCACCGTTGACCTTGCTGCGTTCCCTTTTTGGACGCCGTCCGTTACACTAGTTACGAGAGGTGGGTCAACGATGGACCGGGAGCGACAAATTCTCCACATCGACATGAACGCGTTTTACGCGTCGTGCCACGTTGCCCAGTCACCTGATCGTTATCGCGGCAAACCCATCGCCGTCGCCGGCAATCCAGAAACCCGCCACGGCATCGTCGTTACAGCGAGCTATGAGGCGCGGGCGCGCGGCGTGCGCACGACGATGACCGTTGCCGAGGCCATGCGCGCGTGCCCCGAATTGCTTGTCATTCGCCCTGACTTCCCACTGTACCGAACATTCGCACGCCAAGTATTCGACATTGTGCGTAGATTTACGCCTGCTGTCGAAATTGTCAGCATCGACGAATGCTACGCGGACGTGACCGGCAGTGGGCAATTCGGTGACGCCATGGAGATCGCCCGTAGGATTCAATCTATCCTTCGCGCTGAATTGCAGCTTCCCTGCTCCATCGGCGTTGCCACGAACAAGTTTTTTGCGAAGATGGGGAGCGATCTGCGCAAACCGATGGCCATCACGCGCATTGACGAGGCGAATTATCAAAGTCTACTTTGGCCGTTACCCGTCTCCGCAATGTATGGTGTGGGACGCCGCACCGCGCTCGCCTTATACAAGACTGGCATTCGCACGATTGGCGATCTCGCCGTTGCCCCTTTGGAGGTTCTCGAGCGCACCTGTGGCAGTCGCGGAGCCGTGCTTCAGCAACATGCAAACGGACTGGATGAACGTCCCGTCGTCAGTGAACGTCCCTCGCCAAAAAGTGTGGGCCATTCTGTCACACTGGCCGTCGACGCCACAGACCAGGAAATCATCCGAAGGACACTTCTGCAACTCGCGGACCAAGTGGGCCGACGCCTGCGCAAGTACGGAAAAGCTGGGCGCGTCGTCACACTGACCATCCGCGACAAGTTTATGCATACCATTTCACGCCAAAGCAAACGCGCACTGGCCTCCAGTTTGACGGAGGACATCTATGGCGATGCGATGGCCTTGCTCAATGCGAATTGGCCTGAACAAAAACCAATCCGTCTGCTTGGCATCAGTGTCAGCGAGCTAGTGGATGTCAATGAGGTGGACATCACGTGGCAGCTTGGGTTGTTCGACAGCCCACGCGATCGCGCTGCCTTTGATAAACGGCTGCGCCTGCAAAAGTTGACGGAGGTCACCGATTCGTTGCGCAATCGATTTGGTGAGCATGTCGTCGTCCGCGGCCGAATGCTTGACCACGACGGCCGGGCCGCTGAAGATCAGCGCGCTCGCGGCACGTCGTTGCAGACAGACAACCTACATGAAGAGGAGTCTAACAGATGGAAGTCATGAATGGGAATCTAGATCCAATCGTTGCGATTTTAACCTGCTTTGTTTTGGCCATTGGGCTTGTGGCTTGGACGAGCAAACGCGAATAGGCGAGCTTCGTGGACAGCGGAGGTGCTCACCCACGCGCACGTGCGCGGACATGTGAGAACGGCGCCTCCGCTTCCGCTCGATACTGCTGCTCTTCGAGGAGCCGCTTGCGCTCCTTGTCTGCCCCCAAAACAAAATACAGATTGGCGCAGATCGACAAGGCTAAGACCAGCATCCACGCTGCAGTAAATGTACCTGCTATGCCGTGCGACATTCGCGGCAGCCGCGGAATGCCGTAAGCGCCAAGTGCTATTGCGGCGCACGTGTAGATTATGGACTGGCGCCGAATTTGGCGTGGAACCCCGACTTTCCTTCGCACCACAACCAACTCCTTTTTTCCACCTTGTCCACGTATATGTATGTGCCCGATGAAGTATGACCATCTGCCGCATGGGGAACATTGAGTCCGAAATCACTTATGTGGAGGAGGAGAACGCATGAGCGTACTCGACAGCTTCGACAAGTGGCGGGAGTTTCTGGGGGAACACGTCGACAAGGCACAAGCGATGGGATTTAGCGACGAGCAGATCTCGAACGTAGCGAAAAAGATGGGTGAATTCTTGGCGGATAAAGTTGATCCGAAAAATGACGAACAGCGCTTGCTTAAAGAGATGTGGGACAGCGCAAACGAGCAGGAGCGCAACGCGATTGCCAGTGTGATGGTCAAAATGGCCGACAAGGCGCACTAAAAGGCGCGGGCGGGCCGCAAGTGCGGCTCGCCCGTTTCTATGCTACCCTTGGTTACAGCTCGTACGTTTCGCCAATTTTCAATTCGACACCTTGAATTCCGCGCATCTTGAGATCCTGCACGAATTGTGCACCATCCTGAGCGATGAGCGGGAACGTATTGTAGTGCATGGGAATGACCGTTTTTGCCCGCAACCACTCGCTTGCAATCAAAGCATCCTCGGGCCCCATCGTAAAATTGTCGCCAATCGGAAGCAGAGCGAGATCGATCTGGTTCAGTTCACCAAGAATTTTCATATCACCGAACAAACCCGTATCGCCAGCATGATAAATCGTCTTTCCTTCAATGGTCAGCAAATAACCGACCGGCGGGCCCACATAGACCAGACCTTGCTCCGTCTCGACCCCAGATCCGTGGAATGCCAATGTAACCTTGACACGCCCAAACGGGAAATCAGCCTTGCCGCCGATGCCCAGTGGATGTATCTTCAGCCCTTTGCGTGCATAGTACACCGCCAACTCATTTGCCGCGATGATCGTCGCATCGTTGTTGCGAGCGATGGCTTCCGCGTCAAGGACGTGATCGGCATGGCCATGCGTCAAGACAACGTGTGAAACCTTAACGTCCTCAGGCTTGATGACAGCCTTCTCGTTACCGCTGAGAAACGGGTCAATAATCAGCCGATGCTCTCCGCTCTCGATAACAAAGCACGATTGCCCATGATATGTAATCTTCATTTGTCACGCCCCATTTCTTCAAATATCTCGGCTGCCGATACGACGTGCACGTCGGCCAATGTCGTTGACAAAATGGTGTGTACGTCCATCATCAATGTCTGCAATTCTCGATCCGCCTGCAAATACTTTTGAACACTGGGGTTCAATTGCACGACTTCCGTAAGCTTTTGCATCGTCGATCTTTCTTCGTCCGTCAGTGCTTCCCCGCGGAGCTGTTTAGCTTCCATTCTCCATTGCCGGCGAAGATAATCGACCAACATGTCTTTTGCCGCTGGCTCCTGGTCCAAGGCGCGTATTGCGTCGAGTGCTCGCTGAAAAGGTTCCCATTCACGAATCGCCCTGGCTAAGGCATGCGCATGGTCATACGGATTCACCGAACTCCCTCCCCCCAAGCATTATAATTCTTGCGAATCCATCGGCCAAATCCCATTCTCACCGTTTGGTCTTCATCAAGGTCATACAAGACTTGCTATGTCCGTTTGGTTATACTGTCATCGTGGAAAGGACGTGAACAAATGAGTGCCTTGACCGTGTATGAAGCCATCGGTGGGGAGACGACGATGCGCAGACTGGTAGAGTCGTTCTACGACAAAGTAGCTGCTGACACCCTGCTGCGCCCGCTGTTTCCGCCGACCTTTGATGAAGTGAAAGAGCGGCAATTTTGGTTTTTGACACAGTTATTTGGTGGCCCCAGGCTCTACACAGAGCGCCGCGGCCAGCCGATGCTTCGCGCCCGCCACCTGCCATTTCCGATCACGACGCGCCATGCACAGGCATGGTTGCGCTGTATGGCAAGCGCAATGGCGGATGCAGACATTCCTACACCGGCGCGCGAGGCCATGTTACAACGGTTGACAGCAACAGCCTATCACATGGTCAATACGGAACTGGAGGAGGAACAAAGGGGCATATGAAAGATGAAACACCTGTTGGCACATTAGGTGAACGGCTTGCCCAATTGCGCAAACAGCGTGGATTGACTCAAGCCAAGCTCGCGGAACGGGCCAACATTTCGACGAGCGCTATCGCGATGTACGAAACGAATCGGCGACAACCGGACGATGCTACATTAGCCGAGTTGGCAGCGGCGTTGGAAGCCCCAATTGCGATGCTCAGGCCTGACGCCCCCATCGACCAACCGACCGTTGCTCCCTTGGGCCAAGCCGTGCCGAATGGACCTGTCACGAATACAAGTCCGTTGAAAGTTCACAGCCAGTCAAGCCAAAAGGACGCCGCTGCTGACGGGCTGGGTGTCACACAGCTCGCCCTAACCCGTGAAGAGGCTAGACTTATCCTCTTTGTGCGCATGCACCCCGACGCCATGCCTTTTTTGCAGACACTTGTAACGGCCGATGCCGAGAAGCGCAAGCAATTAGAAAAAACCTGGCGGCTGATTCAAGCATTTCAAGCTTGAACCAGCCGCCACAAGTTCACGAGTTCTGCCTTATGGACGGCAACGTCAGCCCACAGACACGCGGTATGGGATTGGATCGCGTGCACCAGCCTCGGCGAAACCTTTTAAGCGCAGCCGACAGCTGTCACACTCACCGCAGGCCTCCTCGCCGCCTTGATAACACGATGTGGTAAGCTCATACGGAACGCGCAGGGCTAAGCCATTGCGAATAATTTCGGCTTTCGACCAATGTAAGAGTGGCGTTTCGATTTGCATGGACCGACCCTCCACGCCTGCCTTTGTGCCAATGCGCAGGACGTGCTGTACGCCTTCGATGAACTCCGGCCGACAATCCGGATATCCACTATAGTCTAACGCGTTGACGCCAATGTAAATCGCCGTCGCCTCAATGACTTCCGCATAGGAAGCCGCAATGGACAAAAACAAAAGATTGCGTCCAGGTACATACGTCACAGGAATATCGCGCGAAACGCCAGACGTCGGCACCTCGATAGCATCATCGGTCAATGCACTGCCGCCGATTTGCCGCAAAAAGTCGAGCGACACGATGCGATGATCGCGAACTCCATAATGGGCCGCGACCTTTTTCGCACACTCAAGTTCTATCCGATGGCGCTGCCCGTAGTCAAACGTGATGGGAAACAATTCATACCCAGCGTGCTGGGCAATCCCCATGCAGGTGGTGCTGTCAAGCCCGCCACTCAAAATGACAACTGCCTTCGCCACTCCTATACGCCCCATTTCTAGTTCATTCTCTAGGCTCGATTCTATAGCTTGTCCGACTGTCCGTTCTTATGTAAGGCGGTCGACCGTCAACAGACCGCCGAAGGCGCATCGGCAAACGTGAAGCCCGTCTCCAGAAAATCGACTGTGACGCCCTCAAGCAAATGCAAACACACCTCATCGATCACGACGGTGATGCTCTCGTCGGACTCTGCCAACGACGGCCCGGCAGCCGCTTGTGAGATTGGCACGATGCGATCCAGGCCGGTCATCACGTCGTCGACCGTCAATTGAAACCTTGGCCCCCCGCACTGATAGGCACGGGCGATGCGAATGAATTCACCCGAATATAATTCCTCGCGCTGAAACCGTGCAATTTCCTGGCACGCTCTACTGGTGAAGATCGGCATGAGGTGTCTCCCCTCTCCCCATCCATTGTAGCGCCTCGGCGAAGACGCGTCACGATGCATATCCAACCATCGAGATGCCGACACTGGACATTTGAGCAAACAAATTTACAATAAGCGATGTCAGTCAGTATACTATACGTCAATACAGAAAACTGCTACCGCCCATGATGAGGCCGAGTAGCGGCGACACGAGCGTGCTCAAGCGAATCGGGAGATGGTGTGAGCCCGTGCACGACTGCGCCGCGAAGATCCCCTCTAAGGCATCTGCTGAACCCGCCAAGGCGCCAAGCCAGCCTAGTAGGCAGCATCGGCTCCCTCCCGTTATCGAGGGCCGAATGGTGATCCTCGTCGGGCGCATATGCGCCGCGATTGCGGACACATTCGACGGATGGAGCGGTCGGCTCGAATCACAAGGCCGAATCGCTAAGTTGGGTGGTACAGCGAGCAAACACTCGTCCCTTCGCGGACGAGTGTTTTTTGATGGACAACGAAGGAGTGGAAATGAACATGTCGATCCGCAAAGTCGATGCCAAAGAGCCGGCAAAGGCGCGCGAGGAACGCGTTCTGTCGTTTTGGCGCGATCGCGACGTTTTTCACGCAAGCGAGCAGAAGCGCGAAGGGTGCCCGGAATGGGTGTTCTACGAAGGTCCGCCGACGGCAAACGGCCTGCCCCACCCCGGCCACGTGTTGACGCGCGTATTCAAGGATTTATATCCCCGTTATCGCACGATGAAGGGCTTTCACGTGATGCGCAAAGCGGGCTGGGACACGCACGGGCTGCCAGTGGAAATCGAGATCGAAAAGAAGTTCCACATTAGCGGCAAAAAGCAGATCCAGGAATTCGGAGTCGAGAAGTTTGTACAGGCATGCCGTGACAGTGTCTTTAAGTACGAGATGACCTGGCGCCAATTAACGGAACGCTTAGGCTATTGGACAGATCTCGATCACCCGTAAATGACACTCACCGACGATTACATCGAATCCGTATGGCACTTGCTCAGGACGATCTTCGACAAAGGTCTGTTGGTGCAAGGTCACCGCGTGAGCCCGTATTGCCCGCACTGTGAAACGACACTGTCGAGTCACGAGGTGGCACAAGGCTATGCGGATGTCAAAGACTTGTCCGTCACTGCCAAGTTCCGCGTCAAGGACGGCGATGTGGAAGGACGTCCGACATACCTGCTTGCGTGGACGACGACGCCGTGGACCTTGCCGAGTAACGTCGCGCTCGCTGTGCACGACGACTTGACGTACGTATTGATTCATAAGGCAGACCTTGGCGAAAACGTCTGGGTTGCAGAAGGCTTAGAGAAGAACTTCCTCGCCGAAGGCGACAGTGTGATCGACAAAAAGGCAGGTCGCGACCTGGTTGGCACGGCCTATGAGCCGGTTTTCCCATACGTCGTTCAGGACGGCAAAAAGCACATCGTCATCGCCTCCGATCACGTCACGGACGACAGCGGCACGGGCATTGTCCACATGGCCCCGGCCCACGGTGAAGACGACTACAAAGCGTGTCAGCGCGCTGGGCTCATTTTCATCAACTTTGTCGACGAGACCGGTTGCTACACGTCTGACGTCGCGGATTACGTGGGCCGTTTCGTCAAAGACGAAGAGCTGAACGTCGATCTCGTCAAGTCGCTGGCGCACCGCGGCCTACTCTATGAGAAGCACAAACATGAGCACGCCTATCCGCACTGCTGGCGGTGCGACACGCCGCTTATCTACTACGCCATCGACTCCTGGTTCATTCGTACGACAGAGTTTAAGGACGACTTGATCCGCAACTCGCAATCGGTCAATTGGATTCCGCCGCACGTTCGCGACGGGCGCATGGGCAACTTCTTGGAAAACGTGATCGACTGGAACTTGTCGCGCAGCCGCTACTGGGGAACACCCTTGCCGATTTGGCGTTGTGAGGCGTGCGCGCGGCTCGAATGCATTGGCTCAAAGGCGGAACTCGCAGCAAAAGCGGGGCGCCTGCCACAGGAACTGCATAAGCCGTATATCGACGAGTTGACATGGCCTTGCTCGTGCGGAAACGGGACGATGGTTCGCGTACCTGAGGTGATCGACGTCTGGTTTGACTCAGGCTCCATGCCGTTTGCTCAGTTGCACTACCCGTTCGAGAATCAGGCGCTGTTTCAAAAACTGTATCCCGCCGACTTTGTCTGCGAGGCCATCGACCAGACGCGCGGTTGGTTTTACAGCTTGCTCGCCATCTCGACGGCCGTCACGGGCAAGGCGCCCTATAAGAATGTATTGGTACTAGGCCATGTGCTCGACGAACACGGCAAGAAGATGTCGAAGTCGAAAGGCAACGTGATCGACCCGTTCGAGGCGTTCGACATGCATGGCGCGGACGCGCTGCGCTTCTATTTTGTCGCCAACACACAACCGTGGAATTCGCAGCTGTTTTACCACCGCGCAGTCGCGGAGAGCAAGGCGAAGTTTATCGATTTGCTGCAGAACATCCACCAGTTCTACGCGCTGTATGCGGGTATCGACGAGTTCGATCCGCGTACGGCTAAGGAGATCCCGGTGGCAAAGCGGCCGCTTATGGATCGCTGGCTGCTGGCGCGTCTGCACCAGACCATTGCAACTGCCGATGCGGCATATGAGCGGTATGATGCGACAACGGCTGCTCGCGCCTTGCAAGCGTTCGTCGATGAGCTTTCAACCTGGTACGTGCGGCGCAACCGGGATCGGTTTTGGGCGCCAGGCATGGATGACGACAAGGTATCGGCCTATCTGACGCTGTACGAGGCATTGGCGACAACAGCGATGCTGGCGGCACCTGTGACGCCGTTCTTGGCAGAAGACATCTACCAAAATATCGTTCGGTTGAACGGCGTGCGCACGGACGTTCCCGAGAGCGTGCACCTGTGCGACTTCCCGATCCCCGATTGCACGCTTGTTGACGAAGCGCTGATTCGTGAAATGGCAACGGTTTTGCGTGTCGTCGAAACCGGGCGTCATCTGCGCAATGAAAGCAAGTTGAAGACGCGCCAACCGCTGTCGGCCATATATGTGCCAAACGCGGAACGAGCGGTGCTCGACAAGTTCACGGAAATTCTCAAGGACGAGCTGAACGTCAAAGAGATACGGTTTGTGGATCTGGATGAAATCGCGAAGCCTGAGTTGTATCTGCACCTAGCCGCGGTCGGCAAAAGTTTTGGCAAGAAGACGCAGCAGTTAAATCAGGCTGCGAAGGCGGCGACGGCGGAACAAATTGAGGCGTTCCGCAAACACGGTGCCGTCGAGCTCGAGGGCGAGACATTGACGACAGATCACGGGGAAGTTCGCTATCAGGCGAATTTTGAGGGGCTGGTTAGCGTTGACAACCGCGGTTTTGTGGGCCTTGTCACGGAACTGACGCCAGAGCTCATAGAAGAAGGATTTGTCCGCGAGATCATCTCGAAAATGCAGATGATGCGCAAAGAGGTGGACTATGGCGTGACGCACAAAGTGCGCTTTTACGCCGACGGGGATGCGGATTTACTCGGCGTGATCGATCGCAATCGCACGCGCATCGAGTCGACGGTACTCATCCGCGAGTGGGCGGAGACTCCGCTTCCAGATGCCGATCTCGAGAAGGAATGGGATGTCAACGGCAAGAAACTGACGCTTGCCGTGGGGCGCTGACGGGGCACTAGGCTGTGCCCCGGGGGGCCTGATAGGTTGCCACTAACCGGAGTTTTTGGGCGCGTGTCAACCGCTTGATGGACTTTTCGCGTCGCAAAGCCGCACCTTTGTCGGGGTAGGATTCCACGTATAGCAAACGAACTGGGCCGCGCCCGCGCGTGTACTTCGCGCCGCGGCCCTCGTTGTGCATCGCAATCCGCCGCAACACGTCGGTTGCGTAACCGGTATAGAGCGTTCCGTCGCTGCATTCGACAATGTAGACGAAGTGTCCTGGTACACGGTCGTGATCCCATGTCGGGCGACATACATCTTGGTTCATGCGTCGAGAAACGATTCGACGTCGCGGAGGACATCGCCTGCGGCTTGCAGCGTAAAGCCATGTCCGGCGCCGGAATATTCGCGCAGGGTCGAGTTCGGGAGCCTACGATGAAGCGTACGTCCGTTCTCAACCGGGATTAGGATATCATCCGTGCCGTGCAGGACGAGCGTTTCGTGCGTGATCGATGGCAGCCTGTCGTAGGTCCCAGGCCACGTCTCGATGGCATGCAGTTGCCGGAGGTAGTTGTCCCGCGGCATCGGGTGGCGCATCAGCGCGCGAAAGCTGTTTTCGAGCAACGGCAGATTGGCGGCGATAAACGCATCAGGAAAGAGGAGTCGAAGGTGGCTTTGCATCTGCCCTTCCGCAGCGCCGGCCTGTCCAACCAGCATGCTGGCGGCCTCCGCTGTCGGCGGCGTCTGCTCCTTTCCCCCACATGTCGTGCACCCAAGAATCAGCTTGCGCACGTGACCGGGGTAATTAAGAGCAACCTCCTGTGCAATCATGCCGCCCATCGAGACGCCAAACACGTCGGCAACCGCGATATCCAAGTGTCGCATAAGGCCGACCACGTCCCCCGCCATCTCGGCCAACGTAAAGTGCTCGTCCCCACGCAATACTGTCCTCGCCGCACCGCGATTGTCGAAGGCGATGACTTGATGCTTGGCAGCAAGGCGACGGACAAATCCATCGCCCCACCAGTCGGCGTTTCCACCCAGACCCATGATTAAAATAAGGGGTTGCCCTTCTCCATGCACTTCGTAGTACAGCTCAACAGCACCCAAGTCAGCTCGTGGCACCCTCGATTCCTCCCATCGAACCATCCAAATATAAAAAAAGAGGCACACCTACAAGCAGGTGGCCCAAATCAGGGGTAAAGGGTTGATACAAATGTAACACAACGCCGGAGATTTTTCCATGGCGTGAGGGACGTTTTAAGCCCGTATCACGACTTCACACCGCGCGGTCGGACGACGCTTTCTGTCTCATACACAACCTTGCTATACGGCATCACCGATTGTGTGACCCACGCGTTGCTACCGATCACGCTATGGTGACCAATGACCGTATCACCGCCGAGCACGGTCGAGTTCGCATACAACACCACATAATCCTCCACGGTCGGATGGCGCTTGATATGGCGAACCAATTCACCGCCCTCGTCTTTCGGAAAGTACAGTGCGCCAAGCGTGACGCCTTGATAAATTTTAACATGGTTCCCAACGACCGCCGTCTCCCCAACGACGATGCCTGTCGCGTGATCGATCATAATCCCGCGGCCGATGGTCGCGCCTGGGTGCAAGTCGACACCGGTCATGCGATGCCCGTATTCGGTCATCATACGCGGGAGCAATGGCACGCCAAAGCGATGCAGAAGATTGGCGGCACGGTAGATGAGCAGGGCAAGAATGCCCGGATATGTCAAAATGACCTCGTCGTGCCCAGACGCAGCCGGGTCACCATGAAGCGTTTCGACGACATCTTCGTAGACGAAATCCTGTAGAGTTGGAAGATGTTCGATAAATGCGTCCGCCTTGGCCCAAGCAGACTTGCGCGTTTCCTCGGTGCCGCCGCTGCCCAGGCAAGATTGATACGATGCACGGTGAATCTGCTCCGCAAGCACCGAGCGCAACCGTTCAATTTTATCGGCAAGGCGACGATCCGCCTCGACTTCGAAGTAATTTGGCAACAAGGATGACCTGGTTAAGAGGACGATTTCCCGGATGGCCTCCGGCTCTGGATGACAGGTACGCCCTTTAAACATACGGCAACTGTTTTGCAGCAAATGGCTAGCAATTTCCTGGGTGTTCATCCCGTTTCTCTTCTCCTCTCGCTCCCTTTGCCGATCCATCTATTACGAGTATACATCGCCGAGAGTTTGCAAAAAACTCTGTAATCCCGTGTGCAAAGTGGGTTTTACCCATCCTCGAGCATCCCAGAATGGACACCATTTTCCGTACGACCTTTTTACGATATGCTCCTATATGAAACACCTGTCAGCGATGAAGTGACAGGCCAGAGAGGAGTATAGACCGAATGGACGCTATCGAATCATACTTGTCCGCCAACCGATCGCGCCACTTGGACGAACTTGTCGAGTTGTTGTCGATTCCAAGTGTGAGCGCGCTAAGCGAACATAAGGAGGACGTGCGCCGCGCAGCCACCTGGATTTTGCAAAAACTGACGGATGCCGGCTTCGAGCACGCTACCCTCATGGAAACTGGGGGACATCCGGTCGTCTACGCCGACTGGTTGCACGCCGAAGATGCGCCAACCGTATTGGTGTATGGCCACTACGACGTTCAACCTGTCGATCCCGTTTCCCTGTGGAAGACGCCTCCGTTTACGCCAACCGTCCAAGGCAACCAAATCTACGCGCGCGGCGCAAGCGATGACAAGGGTCCTACGCTGATGCATATCCATGCTTTAGGTGCCTTGCTCGCCGTCTTGGGCAAGCTCCCCGTCAATATCAAGTTCTGCATCGAAGGCGAAGAGGAGATTGGCTCTGCTCATCTACACGCCTTTATGGAAAAAGAACGCGAGCACTTTGCTGCAGATCTCATACTCATTTCTGACACGACGATGATTTCGCCGACTCAACCAGCCGTCGTCTATGGTCTGCGAGGTCTAACCGCGTGTCAAATCGACGTCAGGACGGCGGCGAGCGACTTGCACTCCGGTCTCTATGGCGGCGCCGTCCCCAATGCAATTCACGCCTTGGTGGAGGTGCTCAATAGCCTTCACAACGCCGACGGATCCGTGGCAGTCGCAGGCTTTTACGACAATGTCGCCCCCCTTGCCCAGGAGGAGAAAGAACAGTATGCAAAGTTGGGCCATGACGACGAAGCGTATCGAGCATCGCTTGGTCTTACGCAATTGCATGGCGAACCTGGGTACACGACCCTGGAGCGGCTTTGGGCGCGCCCAACCCTCGAAGTGAATGGCATATACGGCGGGTTCCAAGGGGAAGGCACGAAAACGGTGATTCCTTGCGAAGCGCACGCGAAGATCACATGCAGATTGGTACCCAACCAAGATCCGCAGGAAATTCTCGACCTGATTGAGAACCACCTGGCGACGCATACACCACCAGGGGCAAAAATCACATTGGTTCGTCAAGATGGCGGCAAGCCGTATCTCGCGCCTTATGACCACCCAGCCATCCAACTGGCTTCTGAGGCATATGCCCACGCCTACGGTACACCAGCCGTGTTCACGCGCATGGGCGGCTCCATCCCGGTGGTCGAGACGTTCTCGAACGTGCTCCACATCCCGGTCGTGATGATGGGCTTCAGCCTTGGCGACGAAAACTTCCACGCGCCCAACGAGCATTTCTCCCTCGACAACTTTGACAAGGGATTGCGCACTTTGTGCTATTACTACACACATTTGTCCCAAGCGATGGGCCAAGCGTAATCCACCGCAGGATGGACAAAAGCCACCCGCACTCGGGTGGCTTTTGTCATACACGGATACATAGACAGCCATCAACGCTCAAACTGGCGATTGATTTCGTCTTCGACAAACTGGTTCAAAATGCGCAAGTGCGTGCCCTTCATACCAAGCGAGCGGCTTTCAATCGTTCCCGCGCTTTCCAGCTTGCGAATGCTATTCACAATGACAGATCTGGTCACGCCATGCTCATCGGCAATCTGACTGCTGACGACAATACCGTCTGGCGAGTTGCGAACAGCGTCAAGCAGATACTTGGCAGCCTGCAATTCGGAAAAGCTGAGCGATTCTACAGCCAAGTGCGCCAACGCCCGTTGCCGACCCTCTTCTTCCTTCTGTTGCTGGCGCGAGTGGACAATCTCGAGTGCGACGATGGTGGCACTATACTCAGCCAAGATGACGTCGTTCTCGTCAAATGGCTGTTCCGATCTCGCAAAGACAAGCGTACCTTGGCGCTCACGGGCGCCGATCACCGGCGTGATGGCGATATATTTACTGCGGAATGACTCGTTCTCTTCTGGTGAAAACACGTAAAAGGGTTGCTTCTGCGCATCAGATAAGTTGGCAACAGACTGTTCGATGCGCAACAAATGTTTGTTAAAATCGCCGGGGAAGCGCTGATCTTTGGTCATAATATTCAGCCATTCCTCGGTCAATGCGTGTTCCGCGACACCGTACCCGAGGATTTTCCCTTTGCGCCCGACAATATACACGTTGCTGTGCATGACTTTACTCAAAAATTCTGCAACTTCATGAAATTCTACCTGTTCGTGCGAGCGATGGAGCAGTTGCCCCAATTCCTGAACCTGTTCTAACAGCTTCACAGCTATCGTCACCTTTTTCCTTCGTAAAAAATCGATGCGTCTTTGTGCAATCATCGAATGCCTTTACAATCGATGAATTGTTTCTGTTGTTTAAATTTCCGGCATAACACAGACAATTCATCCGCACCATATGAGATTACAAAGAACGTGTGAGAATGTCAAATGAACAAACTGCGACATTGGACATTCCGCAATGGAACGCTCTGCCGCAGTCCTATGTCAACTGGATGCAAAACATTTTTGCCAGGTCGTTCTATCCTTCAGTCCTCTGTCTGATTTTCCGCGAGTCGCTCAAGGATCAACCGATAACCATCGGCCCCGTAATGCAGGCAACGCTTAACACGACTGATGGTCGCCGTACTCGCCCCGGTCTGCTCTTCGATGGCGTGATACGTTGCACCATTGCGCAACATACGCGCGACAGCCAGGCGCTGGGCCAACGACTGTATTTCTCCGACCGTACACAGATCCTCAAAAAATTGAAAACACTCCTGTTCGTTTTGCAAGGCCAGAATGGCCTGAAACAATTGGCGAACGTCGTGCGTATCCAGCCTCTCGAGCGCCATTGCCATTCATCCTTTACCACTTTGACGTACGAAAGTAGTGTACCAGACAACCGCTCAAGATGCCATGCAACCTCTAGCGATGTAACGAGCGAATGACCTGCTTGATGTGCGCGATTTCATCGAGGCGCGCCTGTCGTTCTTCCTCACCGCCGGGAAGCGACTCTGGGGACTGCTCCTGCAGATGATGCTTGCGGTGCTCCAGTGCACGTTCGACGTGCCGTATGGCATCCAGATACCCGCGCTGTTCTTCCGTCTCCACGTCATCGCCTCCCACAGAATAGGAGCTTGTTCTCACCGCACTACCTTACACCCAGTACCTAGGCACCTGCAACCGAAGTTCTTGAGCGCGATCGCGCCAATATGTGGCGGCTGTGTGCCGCCCGCGCGTCGTAGCCAAGTCTGCCTCGATGACGGCAAGCACCACAAGCAAACGAATATCACCGCGCCCCAACATACTCTTTGGCAGATAACTCCGCGCCGTGACGACAAGGCTGTGCAATTCTGCCAGGCTGGCTACGGCAGGTGGTTGCGTAAACGTACAAGCAACGTCTGGTGCGACTGTGAAAAGCCACGTCTGATAACAAAGTGCATCCACAAGAAGCGCCTCGTCGGTCAGGTTTGCCAGTAAACGACCTACACCATGCGTATCCTGATGCACAAAGGCTCGCCAAAGAGCGACTTTTTGCGAAAGCCGCTCTCTATGAAGTGAACACAGTTGCGTAAGCCCTTCTACATCTTGCACACCTACGCGTAAACAAATTTGTTCGATCTCGCTATCGCTGGGCATGAGCACCCCCTGCTCGAACAACGAATACACGGTTTGTGAACAGATGCCTGAACAAGCCTGCAGCTGTGTCAGCCCATGACTGCGCCTCGCCCCGGCAATGATCTCCCAAGGCTGATTTACCATGGGCGTTCCGGCGCGTCGCCCCATAGTTCGCTCAACTGAACTCCGAGCGCCTCGGCAATCTGCCCCAGTTTCACAACATTGCTTCCCCGAACTCCCGATTCAATGGCATAAATGTAACTGACACTGACGCCAGCCTTCTCAGCCAACTCGCGGACTGACATGCCGCGCAATTTGCGATAGTATCTTAACCGCTGAGCAAGTTCACCCAACCGAACCACTCCATGACAGTTCTACGATTGAGAAAATGATATCAAACCAACCCTCATTTCGGTAGGTTGATTTTTCAATCGTAGAACGTCATTACATGGCTATAAGGCCAACCGGAAGGGATCACGATGGCGAATCAACCAGATAGCCCCGAAACGTTATTTCGTTTAGACGACTGGGAATCGCTCTGGCACCTCTATAACACGTACTCGACAGAGCCAAACTGGCCGCTCGATCTGCGAAGTCAAAAGGCGTTTGCGCAAATGATGGAGGCTTGGTCGCTGTCTGCATGGCTGAGGGATGGCCAAGTCGAAATCGCCATCGCACAGCCAAGCGCACGCCCTATCGGCTTTGCATCGCTCACGACGGCATTTGGAGAACATCCGGATCTTGGACGCGCGATGGAAATTGGCACGTATTTGGCGCCAGCCGCCCGTGGCTCCGGTCTCAATCAGAAGCTGAAACTGCGCGCCCTCCATGCAGCCAAAGAAATCTATGACGCGGACTGGCTCGTCGCATCCATCCCGCTCGCCAACGAACGCGCTAGGCGTGCATACGCAAAGCTCCCAATCGCGTTCGTTGTGTATCAAGGAGAACGTCCAAGTCCTTGGTACTCTTACTGGCGCCGCCGCCAATTTGCCGCAGGCACTCCCATCATGCTGTATATCACACCATTGCACGATTGATTATACATTTGTGGATTGATTCTGCGTCTCATTCATTCTACATTTGTAGACAGATCACCAGGAAGGGAGCTGCGCCATGCAAATAGGACGGCGTTTGCGCCAACTGCGGGAAGAGCGCGGACTCACGTTGGCCGAGGTAGCCGACGCGGCCGGGATTTCCATCAGTCACCTGAGCGCCATCGAAAACGGAACCCGTCCCAATCCGTCGTTTCTGGTCGTGGCGAAACTCGCTCGGACGTACGGCGTGCCTATCGACTCGTTTCTCGATCCGGATCTCTTCCCCAGTCACCACGATGTTGAAGATGCGGACGCGAGCCTCGACGTTTCCTATGCGGAAATGGCCAAGCGTCTCGCCGAAGCGGACGCCTTGGCCAATCCTGCAGCACTTCTCGAAGTCCTGGCGGCCTATCTGCGCGAGCGGGAACAACAATATCACTCGCATGCAAGCGAAGATGGCGGCAAATCCGCATCCGAAGAGGACGGTCAACGACCAGACCGATAGCCCTTCGGGCTGGCTATCGTCAAGCGCATGCGTCGGCCCAGGCGCTGCCAGCCATCGCTGAACGAACGACGAATGTGCATGCTCTGCGCCCGCAACCCTTCATGGACGAGCGCATACGAACCATCATGCGTGGTCGCCAGATCAATGGCCGCACTAAAGAGCAGCGTGTCAAAATAGCGAACGCCCGCGTCGGCTAAGCGAATAATTGTCAATTGTCCTTCTTGCTCCTGTTTTGCGACGAGCATCGGTGTAAACCACGCCATCGCTCGCCCGACTCGGCTGTTCTGCAAGGCGAAGGAGACGGCCGGTGTCGCGTCGCTGATGACCTCGGCCTCTGGCACGGGTCGCCCGCTCGCAGTGAACGATCCGAACCAGTATCGCTGATCGTTCACAATCACGTACTTGTGTGCCTGCGGGATGGGCAATAACATCGGCGTCACGCGGACCCTGCATGTTTCTGCTGTCGCCGCGCCGACGAGATTGGGTAACGCCAACCGCAGCCGGCGCAGGAGAAATTGGTGCAGCAGAACGCGCCAGCACGTGTATACGAGCGCGATCGCGTCAAGAGCGAAGACGAAGCTCTGCAAAGGCACTCCCTGTCGATACAGCACGATACCGATGAGCGCGAGCACGACAAAGATAGGTTCGCCGACAAAGAGGCTATCGCCGCGGAAGCGCTGGCTAGTCAATGGCCATAGAGCTTTGGTGCCGTACGTTGTCAACATATCTGAGCCGATGTGCGTGAGCACCCCAAGAAACGCAAGGCTAACCAAGAGGAGCGCGTGTCCCCCTGCCCAGAAACTTAAGGCACCACCGATAATCAGGCTGTAGGCAAACCAAAACGGCACACTATGTGACACTTGTCGGTGTTGATACAGATAAGTAACTGGATCGCCAAATATGCGCGCGACGATATCGACATCTGGGGCTTCCGCACCAATCACCGCAGCGGCGCATGCTGCCCAACCGACGGCACCGCCAATTGGGTGACCTGTCGCGGCGACGTAGGTGCCATACACGCCAAGCCCGAGACAAGCGTGTGTCAAGTTGTCCACAAGCGCTACCCCCGATCCGTTCTGATTCAAAGTATGCTGTAATTGACGACGATTGTTGCATTCCGTAAGATGGCAAGCAGGAACCTGCGTAGGAGGGCCGTCATGGCAAAGGAAAACAAATCATTCGTGAAGGAAATCACCCCTCAATCCGAGGACTTTTCTCGTTGGTATTTAGACGTCATTCAAAAGGCCGACTGGATGGACTATGCGCCAGTGCGTGGATGCATCGTCTTTAAACCGGACGCCTACGAAATATGGGAGCGATGCCAACAGGAGTTGGATCGCGAATTCAAACGCACAGGCCACCGCAATGCCTACTTTCCGCTCTTTATTCCGGAAAGCTTTTTCGAAAAGGAAAAAGAGCACGTGGAAGGCTTTAACCCAGAGTTGCCTTGGGTGACAGAGGCAGGCGGCGATATCTTGGAAGAACGCCTTGCGGTGCGCCCGACGTCCGAGACGATGTTTGGCCATATGTATGCTCAGTGGATTCAATCGTATCGCGATTTGCCTGTACTCTTAAACCAATGGGCCAATGTGGTGCGCTGGGAAAAGCGTACACTGCCATTTTTACGGACAAGCGAGTTTCTCTGGCAAGAAGGTCATACAGCCCACGCCACCGAGGACGAGGCGCGTGCGGAAACCATGCAGATGCTCGAAATCTACGCCAACTTCGTCGAGTCGTTTCTCGCGATTCCCGTCATTCGCGGACAAAAGACGCCAAGTGAAAAGTTTGCCGGAGCGGTCGACACTTACTCGCTCGAATCCTTGATGAAGGACGGCAAAGCCCTACAGACGGCAACGTCACATTATCTTGGGCAAAATTTCGCCAAGGGGTTTGACATTCAGTACCTGGATAAAGACAACCAACGCAAGTACGTGTACACCACTTCATGGGGTATCACAACACGACTACTCGGCGCCATCGTCATGGTACACGGCGACGACAGAGGCTTGGTCATCCCGCCGAAGGTCGCGCCGACTCAAGTCGTCGTAATTCCCATTGGCCCAGCCAAGACGCGTGAAACCGTCGTTCCTGCCGCCGAACAAATCGTCGCATCGCTACAAAGTTCCGGCGTCCGTGTAAACATTGACGCTCGCGACGACGTCAGTCCAGGCTGGAAGTTTAATGAATATGAAATGCGCGGTATTCCCATCCGCATCGAGATCGGCCCGCGCGATTTGGAAAGCGGCCAAGCCATTCTCGTTCGCCGTGATACGGGAGAGAAGTTGCCTGTGCCATTGACGCAAGTCGGCGAAACGGTGAATAAGCTATTGGCGACGATTCAGGCCGATATGTTCCAAGCTGCAAAAAATCGATTGCACGAGCATTCATACGTCGCCGACGATCTCGCGGCGTTGGTCAGCTACATCCAAAACGAACGCGGCCTGGTGCTTGCCGGTTGGTGTGGCGACGACGCCTGTGAGCGCGCCGTCAAAGACGCTTGCTCGGCCACCAGCCGAAACATCCCGTTCGATCCGCCGGCGCAACCAAAGCACTGTGTCACCTGTGGCAAGCCGGCGCAATACGCAGTTTGGTTCGCCAAGGCGTACTGATCTGGCCGAAAGGCCGCGTATGCAAAACAGGCCATCTCGCATCATGCGAAATGGCCTGTTTTCTGTGTAGTATTGCAGCTTAATGATGTTTGCGCTGGTGTGCCGCTTCGTCCTTGATTTCCTCGCGAAACCCTGCAATAGCCTCGCGACGCCGTTCATTCTTACGTTCGAGCGCCGACACATCCTTCGGATTCATGTCGTCCCCATGAGCAGCCAAAAATGTCTCCGCCTCACGAATGTTTTCCATAGTGTGGTTGAGAGCTTGCTGCAAATGTTCGACGTTGTCCGCGCGATTATCCGGTTTCGCCATCGCGTTCATCCCTCCATCCAGGTGATGTTCACCGCTAGGATGTTACGCGTTCGTCCATTCTATGATTTCGATTTATTGGCGATACATCCGCTCATCGCCGCCGTTTCTCCGAATGGCTGGGGCGCTCAGGCTTTGCGTCTTGTTTCGAAAACGCCGCCATGGCGGCCAACAACAGGCAGACGAAGCCCACGACATAGCCCACGATGGAAATACCCGAATCAATATGGTTGACCGCAACGCTAAAAATGACAATGACGGCACCTAAGCCGCCTAAGGCATAAAGCCAACGCCTTGCCTTTTGGATATTCGGCTCGCGTTCCACGCTGCCGCCTCCTCATATACCGATGCTTCCTTAGTGACTTTCCGCCAGCCAACGATACGCGATGTACTCGCCGTTGTCAAAGCGCACTGCCAGCCGTTCAGCGTGCATCCACTCGACGTCGTAGCCACTCCCGACCTGCCGCATCTCGGCAAGCACCTCAGCGCGCGGACGCATTTCCCACGTAACCGCCGCATCATTCACGCCGACATCGCGAACGCGAAACTGCCACCAGGCGTTCTCATGCCAAAACCACGAGATCCGCCAGCGATCCGCACGCCAATAATAGGAACTGGCCAACATGGCGTCAGGATAGGTAAGCAGCAAAAGGTGCATGCGCGATCGGGCCTTAGCTGGATCGCGCAGAATCAGCTCCAGCCAGTCGTGCCTTTGCGCGGCAGAGAGATGGGACTTAAACGCGTCAAAAGCGTGAAACAACGCATTTCTCACCCCTGCGAGCACGATGGGTTCCACCACCTCGACCCGCAACAACTCGACGAGCCATTTTCGTAAAGCAATCTCCCGATCCGCTGCTTGTTCCAGCCCCTGTGCAAAGTGTTCGGGCCACACATGCGAACGCTCATACAGCGGCAGGCGCACGTCGTGGTACAGCATCTCACACGCCTTGCGAAGCATCGCATTGCGTTCCTCGTCGCGCATGCCATCGCCTCCGTCCCGGCTCGTCCTGTACCGATTCAACGCTGCGGCAAGATAACGTCGCGGCCACCGCTTTGCGTCGCCAACGCCAAGGGCCCGTCCGCGAGGGCGAGTCTGCGTCCGAGTAGGGCCGCCGGGTCGATCCGCCCGTCTGCCGCCAACTTGACGACCTCCACGACGTCGTTTCGTTGCGAACCGTAACTGCCGATACAGCGCACGCCGCGCCGCACCAGTCGCGCCATGGGTACCGCCACATCGCCTGCCGGCATTCCCACGATCACGACGGTACCACCAGGGCGCAACGCATCTAGGGCAAAGCCAAGCGATTGTCCATCGCCAACCGTATCGAGCACGAGATCGGCCCCACCGGTGCCGGCGAAGCGGCGGATCGCCCGCGCAGCACCTCGAGCATCGGTCAACGCGACGGCGACCTCAGCTCCTGCAGACTGCGCCACATCGAGTCCAGCCTCGCGGCGGCTTGCACTCGCCACGCGTGCGACCGCGCCCGCCTTAAGCAGCTGAATGGCCGCCAGGCCCAATCCCCCAGTGCCGATGACCAAGGCCGTCGCCGCCTTGTCCGCGTGCGCGGCAACGAGCGCTCGCTGCGGCGTCGCATAAGCGTCGACCAGAATCGCTGCTGCCGCCGGATCGAGATGGGCGGGACGGCGAACGAGTTGGTCGGCGGGTACAGCGACATATTCGGCAAATCCACCCTGTCGCGTGAAGCCTATACAGCCCTGTTGTGTGCAGAGATGCGATTCACCCCGACGGCAAACCGCACAATTCCCACACGGACAAAACGGGTGCACGAGTACCGCATCACCAACGTTCCACCCGTCCACGGCATCGCCCACTGCCACGATGGTACCTGCAACTTCATGCCCTAACACAAGGGGAAACTGCGTGCCAAAGGGCGGCGTCTCACCGCGGACAATCTGCCGGTCGCTCCCACACACGCCACAGGCGTCTACCTGCAACAACACTTCGTTTGCGGCCGCCTCCGGCACAGGCAAATCCACGAGATCCGTGCCGCGATCCGGCGCGTATTGCAACGCCCGCATCTTATTCCGCCCGCTTTGCTTCGCGCTCGCGACGGCGTGCGTTGGTCAAAAGCGCTTCGGCAATCGTCATCTTCTGCATTTCGATGGTACCTTCCTCAAACCAGAGCGAACGCGCGTCGCGATACAGCCGTTCGACTGGGCTGGTCACTGCGTAGCCAATCCCACCAAACAGGCTGAGCGCGCCGTCTGTGACATCGCCGACCATGCGAATCGCATTTGCCTTGGCAATCGAGGCTTCCAGCGCGATATCCTGGCCGAGATCGTACTTATAAGCGACGTCAAGGCACAACAGGCGCGCCGCCTGGATGGCAATCTGCATTTCTGCCAGGCGCATCTGCACGGCCTGACGACTTGCCAAGGCCTTGCCGAACGTCGTGCGCTGGCGCACGAACTCGAGCGTCCTATCCAGCGATTCTTGGGCAAGGCCGACCGCACTCTGCGCAATGCAACCTCGGCTTTGATCCAGGAAACCGCGCACAGCCACGCCAAATCCTTCGCCGATCTCGCCGAGGATTTCATCCTCGCTGACCTCGCAGTTGTCAAACTCGATGATGGCATGCGAACATCCTTTGTCGCCCATCATGTGCGGCATCGGGATCAGTTTCATGCCTTTGCGACCTTGTGGCACGAGGAATGCAGTCAACCCGCCGCGGCCGGCACCGCCTTCCATCTTCGCGATCACGGCAAGAACGGCGGCTTCCTCCGCAAACGTGATCAGGTGTTTGCGGCCGTTGAGGACGTACTTGCCATTCTCATAGGTCGCGGTCGTACGCAGATCGATCCCGGTGCCATTGTCCGGCTCGGTCAACGCGAAGGCGACGAGTGCGCCTTCGTCGACCAACTTTTTCAGCCAGTACTCCTGCTGTTCGCGCGTACCTTGTCCGACGGTTCGCCAGATGCTGTTGTACGCATGAAACACCATGCGGATTGAACCGTGACAATGAGCTATTTCTTCGAGGATCGGAAAATACAGGCCGAGCGGCAAACCTTCACCGCCGACCCAGGTGGGCTGTGTCAACTTGTGAAAGCCCAGTTCGCGCATCCGCGCCCACAGCTCAGCAGGTATCTTTTCGTCGCGTTCGATCTGCAGGCCCCACTCCGCCGCCTCCTCTTGGCGGAACTGGATGACGCGATTGCGAATTTCGTTCGCCCGCTGCACAAGTGCTTCGTCATACTGCGGCAACTGCGGGCAAATCGCGTCACGCATGGACGGGTTGAGAATGTTCATGACAAGTCCTCCTAGCGGCCGTTTGCCTGACCTTCCGCTTCAAGGCGGAAGCGTTCACGCAAATCTTTCTTTTTGATTTTTCCGGAATGCGTCTGCGGGAACTCCTTCATCAGTTCGAGGCGATCCGGGAATTGGAATTTTGCCAATCCCTGTTCCGCGAGAAATTCCCGTAGTTCTTTCAGGGACAACGCCTCGTGCCCTTCGCGCAAAATCACACAGGCAACCGTGTGCTGCCCCAAGGTCGCATCTGGAGCTCCGACCACGGCGACGTTTTCCACCGATGGATGCTTGGAAATCGCATCTTCGACAGTCTTCGGATCGATTTTCGTACCGCCTCGGTTAATAATGTCGTCGGCGCGAGCGATAAACACATAACGCCCATTTTCATCCTGTCGCAAGATGTCCCCTGAGTGGAACCAGCCGTCGGCGTCCCATTGCTTGTGCGCCGCCGTCGGATTTTGGTAGTAGCCCGCGCTAAAGTTCGGGCCACGCGACCACATCTCACCCGGTTCACCCGGTTTTACGTCGTGGCCATCCTCGTCGACGAGACGAACCTCTGTACCGGGGATGGCGAAGCCGACGGTAGACGACAGAGCCTCCAGCGGATCGTCAGGGCGCGTGGCGGTTGCCAAAAAGCCTTCTGACCAGCCAAACATGCAACCGACCTTGATGCCACTATCGGCCTGTAATTGCGAAAGCACGGCACTTGGCACAGGCGCCCCTGCGTAGATGAACAGCTTGACACTTGCCGTATCAGTCGTTTTTAGGTTCGGTGCGTTTGCGACGTGAATCACATGCGGTGGCGCACCCACTAAATAAGCCGGGCGATATTCCTCTATCCACTTCAAGACGCGTGCCGCGGAGAACCGCTCGAGCAACATGATTCGCCCACCCTTGGCGACAGTCATCATGACGCCCGCAAGCATGCCGGTCTGGTGACAGATGGGCGCCAGACAGAGCACCCCTTCCCCGGGCCCGTAGCCGAAATTCTTTGCGTAGGCACGCGCCGCCCAAAGGTAGTTGGCGTGATAATGGACGACACCCTTTGGCGAACCGGTTGTGCCAGATGTAAACACCATAAGGAAGGCATCGAGGGCACCCGGGCGGTTTGCAGCAAGGTCTGTTTCGTCCAACTGTTTTCCAGAATCGCGCAAGCTGGCAAACGTCAGTGCACCTTCCGGCGCCCGCTCTGGATCTCCCTGGAGGACAATTTCCTTGAGATCAGGCAACTCGGCCTTGAGGGAAACTGCCATGTCGTACAGAGGCTGGCCACGGAAGTAATCCGCAATGATCCAGACCTTGGCGCGCGAAGTTTTAAGGCTCGTCAACAACGCCTGACGCCCGAGATCAATTTGCAGTGACACACCAATAGCGCCAATACGTGCGGCAGCGAATACCCCGACTACGTAATCGAGGGCGTTGGGCAATTGCAAGGCCACCGTATCGCCCTTGCGAACTCCCATCTCGTACAAGTTTGCAGCGACGGCCTCGATCTCGTTCCAAAGCTGTGCATAGGTCGCTTCGCGTTCCTCGTCGCGATGGACAAAGTTTGGATACTGTTGAACATCGTTATAGAACACGTCGACAAACGATTCTTCCGTCCAGAAGCCTTTGTCGATATACAACTGAGCGCGTTCAGGCGTCAAGGTCCTACCTTCAAAATCAAACATCCGACTACCCCCTCATTCGCATAGTTGGTGAAGTACAAAAGATTTGCATGTCGAGACGCGCTGTCGCTTTGTGCGATCCGCCCTAGCAGGGGAAAAGGGCAGCCATTGGCCGCCCTTTATCTGTGTCAGTGTGCTAAGCGCCCGCTGATGTATTGAACGACACCTTCAACGGTAGAAAGTTGGCCAAAATCGGCCTCTGGAATTTCGATGTCGAACTCGTCCTCAAACGCGACCGCAAGTTCAGTCAAGTCGAGCGAATCGGCACCCAGGTCATCGACAAACAAGCTGTCCGGCTTGACCTCTGCCGCGTCGACCTGAAGCTGGTTGACAACCACTTTGCGCACACGTTCTTCGATCTGTTGCTTATTCAATGCCTCTGCCATCTGTCTTCTCCTTTGCTGTTTGCGTTAGGTTGCTTCTATAAAACCGTGGTTTTGGCCACAGCCCTCTACACTCTTAAAAACTCTCAAAACCGCCTGTCAGAAGCGTCAAGCCGCCGTCGACGCGAATCACTTGCCCGGTGATGAAGCGAGACAGGTCACTCGCCAGAAAGACCGCGGTGTCTGCGACATCCTCTGGAGTCGCCAAACGACCAAGCGGCGTATGCGCAATGACGTCCTGCCGATACGCATCATAGTTGTCCCCGCCATAAAAACGCGCCGATTCGGTGTCGACGACACCAGGATTAATGCTGTTGACCGTGATTCCCTTGTCGCCCACTTCCGACGCGAGATAACGCGTCATCGCTTCGAGAGCCGCCTTCGCGGACCCCAGCGTTGCGTAGCGCGGCAAGGTGTATGTGCTTCCCATGCTCGACATCGTGATGATGCGCCCGCCGCCCCGTTTCTCCATCAACGGCACACAGCGCTGGGCGGCGAATACGAAACTGTGGATGATCACCCGATACGTCCTATCAATGTGATAGTCCTTCAGACTATCAATGGGCTTAAACGCACTGGCTGCCGCATTCGCGACGAAGATATCGAGGCCTCCGAAGACGCGCTCGATCTCGTCAAACGCAGCGTTCAATTCTTCCTGACTCTCCATCTCCGCCTTGACGACCAAGGCCTGACGCCCCAGTTCGCGGACCGCGGCTGCCGTCGCCTCTGCTTGCTCCGGCTCACGCCGATAGTGGATGACGACATCTGCGCCCTCGCGCGCCATCGCGATCGCAACAGCCCGTCCAATGCCGCGACTGCTACCGGTCACAAACGCCTTTTTCCCTGCCAACAACACGTATGTCATGCCTCCTTGCGACAAACAGAACGCCGCTTTCCACAAGCGCCTCTACTCGATTCCATACGCCGCCGCAAACGCCTCGCGAATCGCCCGCGCCGCATTGATACCGCGGCTCTCGCGCGCACCACCGACGACGTGCACGCGCACCTTCTTCGCCACATCGTCCAGCCAATCGACGCTGGCCGACTCTTGCCCCGTACAGAGCACGACCTGATCCGCCGGGATGACCTTCTTCTCACCAGCGTGATCGATCACGACGCTGTCCGGGCGAATCTCACACACGGACGCGCCCGTCAACACATCGACGCCAAGGCGCTGCATCTCCTGCTTGACCACCCAACGCGTGCTCCGCCCAATTCCGTGTCCATAGCGCTCACTGCGCGCAAGTACCGTGATATGGCGAGCGAGTGAGGCAGGCTCCGCCAGCCTTTGCGCTCGGAAGAACGACGTCGCCTCAGGCGTCGCATGCCGATGCTCGGCGAGATACGTCGCGACATCGCAGCCGATACCCCCCGCCCCGACAATCACGATGTTGCGCCCCACTTGCACTTGTCCAGTCAAAATCTGCGCGTACGTCACCACGTGCGGCAAGTCTTCGCCGGGGAGGCCTGGCCGTCTCGGCTCGACACCAACAGCGACAATCACATCGTCATACGAAGACAACTCGTCCACCGTAGGCTCTGTTTGCATTGTAACAGTCACGGCAAACCGTTCAAGCATCTCTTCATAATAACGGATGGTCTCGTAAAACTCCGCTTTTCCTGGAATCCGGCCCGCCATCCGAAATTGGCCGCCCAATTCGCGATCGCGCTCGTACAACGTCACCGCATGGCCACGCATCGCAGCCGCAGTGGCGGCTGGCCCACCCC
>NZ_JXBW01000010.1 GCF_001447355.1 Alicyclobacillus tolerans
AACCGGTAAGTTTTGCATCGCTCACTCTCTGGCGAGCTCAGCATCTTGACCGACTGGCCACCGGGCGTTGCCGTAGGGCGCCGTCCGCAGCGGCATCGACTACTATACTACGCAGGACGTTGGTTGTCCACTAGAAGATGTTGGTGATCCAACTCATCTTTGAGGAACCCCACAACGCGTAGTTTGGCAAGATGAGCGCCGCCATCACAGCGGCGAAAAGCATAGTAACACCCTTCGCCGCCTGTGTCAAGCGGTCGATCCTTTGTGCCAAGGCACTCGCGTCGCCGTTCGTCATTACAGAGAGCCGGTGCCTGTCTCTTGTTCTGGCTCCACCCCAATAATCAATGACACATCGTGCTCGCGACCATCGTCGGCAAGCACCAAGTAATCCGTGGCCAGACTCTGTCCATCCAAAGTCCATAGACCAGCCGCCACATGCGCCTCAACGCCCGCCTCACACCGCACCCGAATTCGGTACGTCGCACTATGGTATCGATACGCGATTGTAAACTCATCCCACTCAGGCGGCACACAAGGGCGTATATACAGCCGATCCGCCCGGCGAACAACCCCCAAGATAGCCTCCAGGCCAGCTTGATACATCCAACCGGCCGCCCCCGTGTACCACGACCACCCCGCGCGCCCCGGATGCGGGCTTGCGGTGTAGATATCGGCCGTCATGACATATGGCTCGTTGCCGTATGTTTCGACCTCACGCCTGGTCTTCGTGTGGTGGATTGGATTAAGCATCGTAAACAACTCGTACGCCTTATCGCTTCGACCCAACCTCGCCCAGGCAACAATGCTCCAGATTACGCCATGGGTATATTGGCCGCCATTCTCGCGAATGCCAGGCGGGTATCCCTGGATATAACCTGGACTCGGATCTGTCGTATCAAACGCCGGGGTCAAAAGTCGCGCAACCTGCAAGCTCCTATCGACCAATTCGCGGTCGAACGACCGCATCGCTCGCTGTTGACGCTCTGGCGGCGCCGCACCTGAGATGACAGACCAAGATTGGGCGATGGCATCGATTCTGCATTCCCTGTCCACGATGGATCCGAGCCACCTGCCAGCATCGGTGAAAGCTCGGCGATACCACACGCCATCCCACGCGTGTTCGTTGACATTGTGGGCCAATTGATCGCGCGCGTTCCGCAGGCGCGAGCGAATATCCGCGGTAAACACAGGGTCGTGCAAATCGAGCATGCGGTTGATCACGTCGATCAAAAACCACGCAAGCCATACACTTTCTCCGCGTCCCTTGGCACCGACACGACTGAGTCCATCATTCCAGTCGCCGATGCCGATGAGCGGCAACCCATGTTCACCAAAGCGCAGTGCCCGCAGGACGGCACGCAGACAGTGTTCGGCAATCGTACCTGACGTATCACCGACCACCGTGTCCTCATACCGTTCCAACTCATCTTCGGCGAGCGGTCGACTCGTGAGAAACGGAACGCGCACGGCGAGGATGGAATTGTCCCCGGTGTGCTCCACATAACGCGAGACCGCATACGGTAGCCACAGCAAATCGTCCGCAAACTTCGTGCGAATTCCTTTACCCGTTTCTTCGTGCCACCAATGTTGCACGTCGCCCGCTTCATACTGATGGCCAGCATTAAGAACGATTTGCGCCCGCAGATACGACGGATCCGCATGTAGGAGGGATAAGGCGTCTTGCAATTGGTCGCGAAAGCCGAATGCGCCTCCCGCTTGGTAAAACGCCGTGCGCGCCCATAAGCGGCACGCCAGAGCTTGGTACAAGAGCCACCCGTTCATCAGAATGTCAAACGATCTATCCGGCGTCGCCACTTGCACTTTACCCAATGTCTCCTGCCAAAGCGCCGCTGTTTCCGCAAAGGCCTCTGCACACGCCAGCGGATCGCGATATGTCCGCACCAGGTTACGCACCTCGTCCACTGATTCCGCGCAGCCTAAAAGAACGATAATCGTCGCTTCGCCTCCAGGCTGTATTTCGATCTCGCGCTTAACAACGCCGCAGGCATTGGGTACGGCGCCACCCTTCGCCGAGAAGTGTCGTTCAACGAGGCCGGCGGGGCGTGCAAACGAACCGGCGTCCCCAAAGAACCTGTCGCGATCGGCCGTCCACTCCGGTTCGCCTAAGTGTTCACCCGCCATATGCAGGAACGCGATCGCGCTGCGAAATGCCTCTTGGTACGTGTTGCGGGCGACAAGTGTCGCACTTTCCTCGTCCCAATCACTGACCACGAACGAAGTCTGCCCCTCGCGTGTTACGCCCAGCACCCATTCCGCATAGTAGCTGATGGCCAGTCGCCTCGTTTGTTTGCTTGTGTTACGCACCACGAGGCGCATCAATTTGACTGGATCGCTTGTTGGAACGCCAATATCAAACGTCCATTCAATACTATCGGCTGTAGCAGCAAATCTCGTCCCACCAAAGCGGTGCGTCACCGTATATGTAAGCTGATTGCCCGCTGGCTTTGGCGTTGCGGACAGCAGCTGCCCTGTGTCGAGATCGCGAATGTACAGACACTCTCCGGGCGGGTCCAACACGGGATCGTTATTCCATGGCGTCAACTTACACTCGCGGCTATTGCGCCACCAGGTGTAGCCTGTCCCCAGTTCCGTGATCAAGCATCCGAAGTGAGGATTGGCGATCACGTTCGTCCATGGACGCACCAAATGCGCCCCTGGCTGTACGCGGATTTGGTAGGCCGTGCCGCCGTCGACAAACGCGCCATACCCGTTCGCAAATTCGCCGTCGACATGGTGTGACAACTCCTTGCGCCGTTCGCGCAAAGACAGCGGTTTTCCGTCCAGGCGTTCCGTTTTTCCATCCGGCACGAGTTCGCGCAACTGCGCCGCCACGCTCGGTCCGCCTGCGCGCAGCCAAACCCTGACCACGGCAGCCAATAGCGTACGCTCTGCGCTCGACAACTGCTCCGACTTCAAAAATGCTACCCGCGTAAGTGGCGCGATGCCGCGGCGAGCGAGTGCATCGCGAATTTGATCGACCAACGCATCATGATAGCCACCTTTCGTCTCGTCGATCACGGCGAGATCGACCGCTATACCTTGTCTGCACAAATACTGGTGCATGCGAGCCACGAGGACGACAAACGACAAATCGGCAGGCGATGTAAAGCTGACCGCCAGAATGGGAACGTCACCGCCTAAGCCGTGAGCCCAGAGGGCTGACTGACCCAACGGATTCGCCTCGATGGCGCGCTTGCGTGCAGCAGGTAATGCGCTTGGCCGCAGCAAGTGTGCCGCAATTCGCTGGGCGTCAATACTCTGCTTGACCGAAAGATGCGCGTGACGCAAGTCGATTTGCGCACGCACCCAGGCGAGTTGGAATGCACGCTCGGCCTGGCGCGCCTCCCGCAACGCCGAGGCCGCAGCAAATGCATGCTCGCGCGCGTTGGCGACACTCGTCAGCGCGTAGAGCACGGCGCTTTCCCCTGGTCCAAGATGCAGGCGACGGCGGATGACGAATGCGGGATCCGCCACCGAGCCGGTCGTCCCAGCGAGCCGCCCGGCGAGCCCTTGCGGTGTGTCGAGCCCATTGCCGCGACCGATGAACGCTGCCCGATCCGTCTCGAACTCATACGGCTCACCCTCGCGTTCCACCGCATACAAGGTATGAACAGCCCACACCTCGTCATCCTTGTCCGAACGACGGCGGCGCTTGGCAAACAAAAAGCCTGTTTGCTCATCGTGTCCGGTCTCGACAAATAGTTTCGCGAAGGCTGGATGAGCCAAATCCGCGGCTGGATCAGCAAGGCACAACTCGACGAACGACGTCACTTCCAAGGTGCGCGGCCGCTCACTCGTATTTTTTAATTCGAGGCGGCGCAATTCGACATCCTGTTCGGGTGCGATCACGACGTCCAGCTTGCTTTCGATGTCTGCGACACAGCGCCGAAATTGCGACTTATCCGGGCGGAAACACACGTCGATGGGACCGCCGATGACAGCCGGATAGGCGGGGGCGGCCGGCGGTCGCACTCCAGGCGAGCTCGCTGTCGACATC
The DNA here is from genome assembly GCF_001447355.1 of Alicyclobacillus tolerans. GTDB lineage: Bacteria > Bacillota > Bacilli > Alicyclobacillales > Alicyclobacillaceae > Alicyclobacillus > Alicyclobacillus aegles. The sequence continues at coordinate 4,019 of NZ_JXBW01000010.1, forward strand.
GTGGATATACATTACCGGTCCGCTCAGTTGCAGATGACGGTCTTCTCGCCAGCGCGTCACGGCGATCCCCCGCCAACGCAAGCTGCTCTCTCCGCGCGCCGTCGTCACGACCGCCAGCGATCCATTTGCCAAAGCGTTGACTTCCCAGCCATCTGCTTCCGTAAGTCGGCGTTCACCATCTTGCAGCGGCTGATCGAAATTCGGCAGGTACACGGAATTGGTTGGCCGTTCCAGCAACGCCACCTTGCGCGGTATCCTCTCCTGCAGAATATAATCGGTTGCTTGTACTTCGGGCACCGCGTGGAACCGCCGGATCATCACATCATCCAGCAATGCGTTTGTGATGGCGAGCATGCCCATGCCTTGGTGATGCGCCATAAAGCTTTGAATCACTTCGAATGTCCGCCCAGGGGGCATGCGCTCTGGCGTAAAATCGACCGCCTCATAGTAGCCGTAGGCGCCTTTTGCACCAAGCTTGGCGAACTGCCGTAAGGATTGCAGGCTTGCCTCAGGCGCTAACGGCAACGCGAGAAGCGCAGCATATGGCGCCACCACCAACTGCCGCTCCAATCCCCTATCCAGTCCCAAACCAGGCACACCAAAGGCCCGATATTGGTAGTTCAATTGATAGTCGAACGCATAATACCCGCTTTCCGATATGCCAAGAGGTACTCTGCGCGCATCTGCGTACGACTGCTGGCGGCGAATGACCCCTTGATAGGTGTACGCCCAAATCGTGTTGCGATCATGCCGCATAATGAGGCTCGGCATGAGGTACTCAAACATGGTTCCCGACCACGACAACAACGTACGCCACCCATTGGCCATCGTCATCGTGCGACTGAGTGTGAACCAATGCGAGACCGGTATCTGCCCTAGCGCGATCGCGACAAAGCTCGCCTGCCGAGCCTCGGATGCGAGCAGGTCGTACAGGATGGACTCTCTTTCGTTGCGATCGACGTGAAAGCCAAGTGCAAAAAGTCGTTCCGCCGGACTGTAGAGCGGGCGAAAATCGGTGTCTTCGACGATCCGCCAAACCGCTTTGCGCAAAGCGTGTAATCGTTCGCGAAAAACGGCTTCCGACTCCGCCCATTCGGCGAGCGCCTGATAGACGACAATCAAGCTTGCCACGAAGTTGCCGGAATCGACGGTCGACACGTAGCGGGGCGGCAAGGGAGCCTTGCTCTGCGTGTCGTACCAGTTGTACAGGTGACCGTGCCACGTCTCCAAAGATGCAATCGCATGTAATGCGGATTCCAGCCGACCGACCATGGTCCCGGTGTCGATGAACTGCAGATCGCGTGCAGCGACGACACACATCAGGTACAGCCCGATGTTGGTGGGCGACGTGCGATGCGCAATGCGCTCGACTGGCTCAAATTGAACGTTATCTGGAGGCAGCCAATTGTCGTCTGCCGTCACGTAGCGCTCATAAAACGACCAGATTTCTTTGGCCAACTCACGCAACTCGTCGGCATGCTCTGCGATGCGCTCTGAACGCTGGTCAATTTGCGGCTTGCGGCTAAGCCAGGCGGCGAGTAGATGCCCGGGAAGCCACGCACACAGCAAAACCACGGCCAATGTCAATCGGCCCAGCGTGGGTTGCCAAAGTGCGGTTACGCAGCAAAGTACCGTCAACCCATACCCGACCGGCGCATACAACAGTGTGTGGCCGCGCCATCGCCCACGCTCCATGTGGGCAGAAGGAACCCACTCGAGCAGCTTGCGACGACTGATACACATGCGATAGAGTGCGCGCGCGACGGCGTCGATGTTCACCGCGGTCGTCCACGGCAACAGTGCAAACTGTACGAGGTTTTGCCCGCAGGTAAACGCCGCTGGCCGCCAATTGGGCGGAGCACTTGTCACGGTTGCCTCCAGTCCGCGAAGAAATGGTGCAAACAGCGATACCAATACGACGCCACCCCATGCCCACGCCGGGCCGGGCAACACGCCTCCAACCGCGAGCCACAACACGGCAAACAAGGCCGGCGGCAGTAAACTACGGCGTGCGTGATCGACAATTTGCCAGCGAGTCAGCCCACACAAATCGACTTTGCGACGCTGGCCACCGCGATCGCGGCAGATGCGACGCAACCAATACAACAGTTGCCAATCGCCACGAATCCAGCGATGCGCACGCCGTTGGTGTGCATACACGGTCGCCGGCTGATCCTCGACGACTTCGATGTCGGCGACGAGTCCAGCGCGCAAAAAGCCGCCTTCCAGAATGTCGTGACTCAGTACGCGATTGTCCGGAATGCGGTCGACAAGCGCGTGGTAAAACGCGTCGACGGCAAACACGCCCTTGCCGACGAACAGTGCTTGACCGAACCAATCCTGATATGGATTTGCCACCGCAAAAGCGTACGGATCGATGCCAGTTTCACCGGACCAAAGGGCGGCAAAACGCGATCTTTGTGTCGACGCATGGCTCACGCTCACCGCCGGTTGCAATACGCCGTAACCCGCTTCGACGCGGGTGCCATCGCGATTGAGTCGAGGGCGGTTGTACGGCAAATGGATGGTACCTACCATGCGGTTGACGACCCCAATGGGTAACTTGGTGTCGAGATCGACCGTAAACACGTAGCGCACAGCTGCGAGTATGGATGTATCGCCCAAAACGGTCGTGAAATTTGTGTCCCGTTTGCCTCGCAACAGCTCAACAAACTCCACAAGCTTGCCGCGCTTGCGCTCCCAACCCATGTACACGCGGTCGACAGGATTCCATGTGCGATCGCGATGGAACAAATAAAAACGATGCTGCCCGTATTCCTTTTGCAACGCCGCAATTCGTTCTATGGCACGTTCCAATAGTTCGCGATCCGTTTCGCACGTCCGCGACGAAGCGTCCGGATAATCGGCGAGGATCGCAAAATGGATATAATCCCCACGGTTGGCCAAGTGGTGCACGAGTAGCTGGTTCACCGCATCGTCGACGTCCTCGACACTCGACCATATGACGGGCATCACGACCATAGTTCGAGCTTCTTCGGGCAGGCCTTCGGAAAAGTCGTATCGCAACAAAGGTACGGGTCGAACACAGCGCACAATGACCTCGTGCACCAATACGACAACCCACTCGCTGACCGGCAACAAGAGTGCCGCAATGACTGCACAAATGGACGCAATAGGCAGCGAGAAGCCGCCTGTCAACCAATTGGATATAACGGCAAGCAGTGCAATGAACAAAACGCCTGCGCCTGCGAGGTAAGACAAGAGTGGCCGTTGCCTTGCTGCTAATTCCGGCAGTCGCCGCGGCTTGATGTGCTGTGCCAATGCGCGGCGAAGCATTGCGAGTCCGTGAGCATCCACGAGATAATGCCCAAAAAACGCTTCTCGATCCGCCAGGCCTTGGCTATTTGCGCGCCCTTCGGCAAGGCGCACGGATGTTTCAGCGATCAGCGCTTCCGGGATGCGAAGTCGTTCCGCCAGGCGTACGACACGATCGCGCAACACATCCTGGCTATTGGCATCTAGGCGAGGATAATCGCCTGTCGGATCGCACATAAAAATCTGATCGACGCGACAAATACGCGAGAAAATGGATCGCCATGCAAGGCGTTCGAGGCGGTGCAAACTTTGCACCAAATTTCCGCAGCGAACCTGCAGTTCAGCTTGTAGCTGATGTTCCAAAGAAACAATGCGTTCCAGACTCTCTGCGTTGTTTTCGATATGTAAGGTCAACCAATCGCGCACGACTTGAATATCTGGTTCCCACTCGCTCAAATGATGCACAAAATGAACAAGCTCGACAGGGGAGAGTGGCCTGCCCCCCGTGCGGCGCTCCAGGAGACGACGAACTTTTTGCTCGTCAGGCCCGGTTTTCCCCACGTCATCCAACAAGCGCTCAATGTCATGACACACTTCATGTCGTCGCCTGACTTCCGCCATACTGGCTGCTAGTCTTTCGATGATTGCGACGCGCAAAGCGTTGGGCAAGGTTGCGCATTCAACGGCTGTCAAAACGGCTACTTCCTGAAAGGCCTGAATGTAGACGACAAAGGTGTGTTCGTCGTAACGCCCATCGACACAATCTAAGTAATCGTCGCACAGAGCCAATACGCGCAGCCGCCCAGCTCCATGTAGATGCGGCAATCGACATAGCGTCTTACGGGGCCATTCGCGCTCCGCTACCTGTGCCTGCATCTCAATGAAAGCGACGTGATCGAGCAGCCAATCTTCAGCGGGTTGCGCACATGCTGAGCGCTTCTGCTCGAGCAAGGATGCGAATGACCGCAGTTGGGCGACGTGACGACGTACGTCTGGCCATAGCTGTGCGCCCTTGTTGCGCGAGCGGTCGATTTCATCGGTCAAGGCAAACTCGTGTGCACGCACTTGCAACTCTGTATCTGTAAGAATCATAAGTCCTCCTGGAGTTGCGGAAAGGATTTGCGGATCGCAAACCGCGACACCGACCCATGTTCAGGTGAGAACACGGACAGCATATGTAAACATTCCCTTTTACAGGCTTGTTTATAAATCCAGCCGGCAAACCCCAAGCTAACGCGTGATCGTGTTAAAATAGGAATAGGTGACATGGACGCCATGGAAAGCGCTTACGATCAAAGGCACCTCGATTCTCTGACGTCTAAGGCAAACTATAGGAGGATAACTAGTGGATCAAGGGATCTTGGGGACGAAAGTCATTGCCCAAATCGGAATTCTCGTACACGACATTGAAGCCACCAGCAAGGCTTATGCCGAGATGCTTGGCGTGGAGGTACCGACCTGGAACTGGACGGATACGGCGGATATAGCGAAGACAGAGTACTTAGGCCAACCGACCGAAGCACGCGCAAAACTCGCATTCTTCAACCTTGGTGGGCTGCAGTTGGAACTCATCGAGCCAGACCACAACCCTAGTACTTGGCGCGAGTGCCTTGACCGCAACGGCGAAGGTCCCCACCATATTGCCTTTTTGGTAAACGGCATGAAGCAGGTTGTCAAGCGTTTGGAAGACCGCGGCATGCCTGTACTTCAACGCGGCGAATACACAGGTGGCCGCTATGCGTACATCGATGCAGAACGCGACTTGAAAGTGATCCTGGAACTGCTAGAGAACGACTGATTGCCAACAGTCTGAACCATGTCGGCTTGCGTCGTATAACGAAGTCCATCAACCTCGTAGAAAGGGCCGTGCGTCAATGTCTTTTGCATATATCAAGGGAATGACGTGGGGATGGGTCGGTCACGCTGATACTTGGGACACACCCGAAGCGGAACACTCGATGCGCGAAATGGCGAAACTCGGGATCAATTGGACGGCCATCGCATTTCAAGGTCTACAGTCCGATCCGCACGCGACCACCATTCGCTTTAACGAGCCGCCGATGGTCAGCGACAAAGAAGTGACCGTCGCCATTGAACGAGCACACGCAATGGGGCTTAAAGTTTGTCTGAAGCCGGTCGTCAACTGCGCGGATGGCACTTGGCGCGCTCATATTGATTTTCCAGACGATGCACAAAGTAACGAGCCGTCGTGGAGCGCTTGGTTCGCCAGTTATAGCGAGTTTATCCTGCACTATGCGCACATTGCGGAGACGACAGCATGTGAGATGTTCTGCATCGGCTGCGAAATGGTGGCGGCGGATCGCAGAGCCAACGAGTGGCGGTCACTCATCGAGCGCGTGCGGGAAGTTTATCACGGCCCCATCACATATAATTGCAATCACCATCAAGAGGAGAAGGTTACTTGGTGGGACGCGGTCGATCTCGTCTCCACGAGCGCCTATTATCCGGAAACCGAGTGGAAAGAGCGAGTTCCTGTCCTGCGCGCATTCGCCCAAAGCGTGGGCAAACCCGTGTTCTTCATGGAAGTTGGCTGTCCAAGCCGCAAAGGCTCGGCACAAAAGCCTTACGATTGGACACATCCAGGCGCTGTCGATCTCGAAGAACAGGCCCAGTTCTATCGGACGATGTTTGACGCCATGGAAAACGAGTCTTGGTTCTATGGATTCATGTTGTGGGATTGGCCAAGTCGCCTCTACCCACGCGAGGAAGCTGCGCACAATCGGGATTACTGCATGTATGGGAAACCTGCCGAAGACATCATCCGGTCGTTTTACGCATCTCGATAAATTTCCAAGCAGGGTTCACCCTGCCCCGTTCGCATGTCGACGGCTCGCCGCTGCTGACGCATGGCGAGCCGCGCCAACGGCGGCCTCCTCACGTTCTTGCGACCACAATAAGCGCATACCAAACCGACGTTCAACTCGCCGAGCCAGGTGTGGGTTATTGCGTAATCCGTTGCCTGCCCCCACAATCCGCCATACTCTGCTTCGTATGTTCTGTGGAAGCGCGGCCCAGTAACCGTACAGTTCCTCGACAACGCCATCCAGCGTCGCGATCATAAAGTCGACAGGCGTGAAGTTATCCGCCGTCAGGTTGTCCATCCGCGCTTTCTCTGCCTCATCGTCTCGCGTGCCATAAAAGGTCGGCCGCAAACGAAGTGTACTCTCCGTTCTTCCCGCTTGTTCCGCAATCGTCAAAGCCTTGTCCATGGCGGCATAAAGCGATGCAGGCGGCTGAAAGCCAAACATATCAATGACTTGGCGAAAATACGACGCCAAAAGCGCATATGCCTGACCTCCGGCCAAAGTGGCACCAACCAGCAGCCCACCCCCGCCAGGAAATGGACGCCATTCCCAGCCCGGAGCGGTTTCCCCGACGTCTACTCGAACAGATAGCTGCGCACCCGTTCCAACATTGATTAACACGCAGTGATCACGATTACCCACCGCGCCGAAATAGCTCGCTTGGTTATCGCCAATCGCCGGGTAGACCGGAATCCCGCGAAAATGACCCAGGGGCCGCCCCACGTTCGAGCATCTGGGCAATATCGAGCAATCGATCCCTGCGCGCTCCAATGCCGCGTCGCGAAACGACAACGCCATCACGTCAAAACCGCCGAGACTCGCCGCCATCGATGGATCGAGAATAGGACTCGCCGTTCTCGTCAGCAGCAAAGCAACGGCATCTGCAAGCGTGCATAGTTTGGCGGCCGTGCGTGGCACTTGCCCCTGCACAACATGATAAAAATGTGTAGCCAACCCATAACCCGTTGGTACAGTTTGTCCCAACGCTGCCGAAAGTGCTGCACTATAAGTCATGCCGTCTCGATAGCTTGCGCCGGCGCGTCCGTCTTGCCACGTGTACAATGGGCTGACCATCTCGCCTTGTTCGTCGACATAGACGATACCGTGCATTTGCCCCGTTATACCGATGGCTTCGATGTCATCATAGCGCGCCACGAGTCGATCGACGATGGCCTCTGCCAGCTTGGCAATACCCCTTGCGTCTTGCAACTTGGCAAATGGCTCGCGGGCAGAGAGAGTAGCTCCATGCACTTGCGTTTCAAGCTCTATAACCCTTTCAAGATCCGAATCCCAGACACAAGCGCCAATCGACGTGGTGCCTAGGTCAAGCCCAATGGTTTTCATCCAACGTGCATCCTTTCCAAGGGATAACATGGCCGAAGTTTGCAGAACGTTAACGTTGATGAGCGTACCACGCCGAAACAGGAGGTGGGTAGATGGCAGACGAAACTCGTAAACCACACGTGGATAGAAAGTCAGGGGATGAAACCAAACTGGCACCGGGACTTGACGGTGTGGAAGGCTTGAATCGCGATGCAACCCGAGCCGAAATTGCACGCGGCGAAGCGACCCGCGTCGTCAAACTAGAATACGACGAATATGATCCGAGCGAGTCATAATGCGGCGTTCCGAAAAGGGGATGCTTCCCCCCTTTTCGGACGCGCACGCAATTCGCAATTAGCGATGAAAGAATGACAGACGTATGCCATCTTCGTCAAATCCGACGGGCCATGGCATGGGGCGTTCGCAACGCGTAGTCATCTCGTAATGGCGTCCGCTCGTGGACGACACGTGGATGCCCTCCATAATTTCAAGTACATGCAAGGCAAGTTCGCCGTTTGCCCGATGCGGCCGCCCTGTTTTGACCGCATGTGCCATGTCGGCAACCGCTAAGCCACGACGGTTCTCCGAAAATCCGAACAAAGGCGCAACCTCGGTCCACTCTTCAGCACCTTGACGACGCACGCGCAAGGCGCCGCCAAAGTAGTTCGGATCAGGCACCGAGAGCGTGCCTTCCGTCCCGTAAATCTCAATTCTCGGCAACTCCGAGTGCCACACGTCAAACGAGGTGACAATCGTCCCGACCGCACCTTGTTCAAACTGCAACAATCCCGTCACATGCGTTGGAGTTGACACGGGAATGCGTTCGCCAAATCGATTTGGGCCAGTGATCACGCGCTCCGCAAACGTCGTCTGCGCAATCCCGGTCAACTGCCGCACGGGCCCCAACAGGTGTACGAGCGCTGTCAAATAGTACGGTCCCATATCGAACATCGGGCCGCCCCCAGGCTGATAAAAGAAGTCAGGGTTGGGATGCCAACGCTCAGGCCCATGGCTCATCATAAATGCCGTCGCGGCTATGGGGCGTCCAATCCAGCCATCGTCAAGCACTTTGCGCGCCGTCTGAAGGTGACTGCCCAAAAACGTGTCCGGAGCCGCACCGATGCGTAGACCACGGCTGTTTGCAAGTTCGACCAAGGCCTTGCCTTCCTCGGTATTCAAGGCCAACGGCTTTTCCGAGTGCACATGCTTGCCTGCAAGCAGGGCCCGACGAGCAATGTCCGCATGGGCGTTTGGGATCGTCAAATTGATGACAATCTCGATCTCGGGATCATTCAACAACTCGTCGACCGAGCACGCCTTCGGCACACCAAACTGAGCCGCTCTGCTTTGCGCGCGCTCCAAATCAATATCGGCACAGGCGACGACGTCCATCCCAAACGTCTGACAATTTTTTAAATAGATTTCACTGATCACGCCACAACCAATCACACCGACTTTAACTTGTGCCATGTTGTCACCGTCCTCATCCTCATTATATCGCTTTCAGCAATCGCTTTCATATGTTTGCACCGGTTTGATCGCGTCAATTGCTCGCCGATCAAACTTTGTGCAACCTCATTGTGACACTCTGATAATCTCCATCCATCAACGGCATGTTCATGCCAACGCGCATGAGCAACTCTCCTAGAAAGACCTCCCCGGTCTCCTCGATTCGATAGTGTGCCGATTCCCGCAGGCCCCGGAGGCGCAAGCGCCTGACTGGCTGCAGCGGATCGGGAAACACGCGAAAATACGCCATATAAGCCTCGTCCTGCTGTGCAGAGACGAACATCCACGCCGCCTCGTTGCCTTCAAAAGGGCTCAGCAGACGATAGAAATCGCCAAACTGCACCAGGCTGCGGATGGACTTGTAGGCTGCCACTTGCTGTTTGGCCAATTCTTTTTCTTCCGCCGTAAACCTAGACAAATCGAGCTCGTAGCCAAAATTCCCAGACATGGCAACATGACCGCGAAACGACAAAGGCGTTAGCCGATGCATCTGATGGTTCGGCACGGCAGAGACGTGCGCGCCCATACTGCTCGCTGGATACACAATACTGGTCCCATATTGAATTTTGAGCCGCGAGACCGCATCCGTGTTGTCGCTCGTCCACGTCTGTGGCATGTAGTACAACATGCCGGGGTCAAATCGCCCGCCACCCGATGCACAACTTTCAAACAAGACGTCGGGAAATGCCGATGTGATGCGTTCGAGTACGTCGTACAACCCCAGCATATAGCGATGTGCCGTTTCACGCTGACGCTCCGGTGGCAAGGCAGCCGACCCAACCTCGGTCATCGGTCTGTTCATGTCCCACTTCACATAGCGGATGGGTGCGCTATGAAGCACATTGGATACCGCCTCGACAATAAAATCACAGACGTCGGGACGCGATAGATCCAAGGTCAACTGATTGCGGCGCTCGGAACGCGGCCGTTCGGCGACGTGCAAACACCAGTCCGGGTGTTGGCGATACAAGTCGCTGTCCGGAGAGACCATTTCGGGTTCCATCCAGATGCCAAATTGCATTCCACAAGCCTCGACGCGCTTTGCGACATCGGCAAGTCCTCCAGGCAACTTGCGCGGATCCGGATACCAGTCACCAAGCGAACAGTTGTCGCTGTCGCGCTTGCCAAACCACCCGTCATCGAGCACAAATAGTTCCACGCCCAATTCACTGCCAGCCTTAGCGATCTCGACCAGCTTGTCGGCGTCAAAGTTGAAGTACGTCGCCTCCCAATTGTTCACAAGCACCGGTCTCGGCTCGTCCCGATAGCGACCTCGAGCAAGGCGCGTTCGGTACAACCGATGATACGTTCGCGACATCTCACCGATCCCTCTGTCAGAATAGACCAACACGACCTCGGGTGTCTGAAACGACGCACCGGGTTCAAGCAACCATGAAAAGTCATCTGGATGGATGCCCATTTGCACACGGACGCTCTGCCGCATCGGTTCAACTTCTGCTTTCGCGAGAAAATTGCCACTATAGACGAGACTGAATCCATACACATCGCCATGTTCCTCGTCCGCGCTCGGAGCAACCAAGGCGATAAACGGATTGTGTTTGTGACCGCTCATACCGGAACGGCTGTACACCGATTGCTCGCCCGGGACAAGCTGTCTGCGCTCGACAAACCGCTCGCGAATCCACGCCCCGGAGAGTTGCAAAAACGCATAATCGGCTCCCGCCATGTCAATGGAGGCAGAAAGCGCGCGATGAAGCTGAAATGACTCATCGCTATCGTTGATGAAAGTGGCCGACCGCGCTATAGCACTGTGCTGTGCAAACGCCGTGTAGCGCAGAAGGACCCGCAAACGAAGCACTGGATCCAGCAGCTCGATTTCTAGCGTCTCCGCCTCTTCATCCGACTCGACGTATGTAGCCGGGAGTCCTGCCAACTTTGGCTTGCCAGGGACAATGCGATGACCCACATAGGTTAAGCAACTGGCGATGCTTCCATCAAAACGCTGCACCACGTAGGCAGGTGAACGATGATCGCCCATTCCGAATGCAGGAAATTCGTGAGGCCATGTCCCGACATCAGCGTTCGCGGGTTGCACGGGCCCTGTTAGCGACCCTCGATGGATCTGCAGAAGACCTCGCAAAGTACCTGCATCTTGAATCTCCTGTCCCCAGTACAAGTGTAGCAAGGTTCCTTCCGACGAAACCGCCATCACGTAACTTGTGCCCTTTGCCTGCACGTGAAAGATACGGCGTTCTTCGTCATAGTGAATGGTCATGCCAGATCCTCCTTGCCGCCGACTCTGTTTCGACTCTTGGTAACCTCGATATTCCGCAAAGGTCCCCTTAAGAAAGCACTTACCAAGACACTGATGCTAGTTTAATACACAAGGGGCTAAATTGTATTGGTGGTTTTTCAAACAAGTTGCCGCCGGAAAGCTCGTTTCGGATAACCAAACAAAGAAGATTTGGATGCCGAGAGGAAATTCCACAGCCAAGTGTCGAATCGTATATCAGACGTGAAAAGGCTTACCCTGGAGGTTGCAGTATTGGCGGACACCCTTAAAGTATGGATTGTCAACGCGTATCGTGGCTCCGAGACAGTCAACTTTCTGCAAGAACAATTGCGCCCCTTTCTGTCTGCTCATCCGTCCATACGAATCGAATGGCGTCTGTTGACGTTTGCCAATGCGCTTACGGAATTCGTTCGAGCCTACAAGCAGGGAACGCCCCCCGATGTATTCGAATTCGGCACAACTTGGTTACCTACGCTCGCGCGATTACATATGTTATCAGCGGTTCCGCACGGCATGATGTCCTCCCGACCGATAGCGCCTTATTTGGCAACGGCCTCCCGGTACGACGAGCGCGTGTACGGCGTCCCCTGGACGGCCGACACCACTTGTTTCATGGCCCGCAAGGATATCATCAAACAGTTTGCCATAGACCCTATGCGTCCACTTAGTTGGGATCAGTTCCGACACATTTGCCGCAAAATTGCGGAAAACCGTCTGTACGGATGCCAGGACGGGCGGGCTCCACGTCCGATTCATTTCTCATGTCGGCCGGAACGCGTGACATTGCACCGCATGTCTCCGTGGCTCTGGTCTGGTGGATTTGAGTTTCCACGGTTGCACGAGAAACCCGTTTCGATTATGACGTCGCCTAGATTGCAAAGCACCTTGGAGTATGTCGATGAACTGATGCACATCAGCGGATCGACGACCGAGGAGGCGCGAATGAGCAACTACGAAGGGAATCTCTCGTTCTTCATGTATGGTCATACCGCCTTCCACATGACAAGCTTGTTTGAGGCGATTCGCAACGTCGTATCCGGTCCCGATCCAGCCGTCAATCATATTCCTACGCAAGTGATTGCGATGCCTTGTGGTCCTTCGGGATCGATTCCATACGGGGGCGGATCCATGCTTGGCGTCTCCTCTGCAACAAAGAACCAAAATGCAGCTTGGGAACTGGTGGCAGCCCTGCAAGCACCGACGCTTGTCGCCGCATGGACGAGTTGGATTTATTCGTTGCCTGCGATCGAGTGTGATTTTTGGGAGCGCTATTTACAATGTCCCGATATTCAAGTGTTGTATGCCAACATGCAACGAGCCCGAACGTATCCTATGCATCCGATGTGGGGATCCCTCGAGCGGCGATTGGCCGTTGGGCTAAGCGAACTCATGTGGCACCTAGTCGAATTCGGAAAAAATACTGAAACCTTTGCCCGTGCGGCACGTATTGACAGCGAAATCAACGAAATTCTCAGTTTGTATTGGGAGGTGGAGATATGAACGTCGAGCGCACGCTTGCCACGATGGGCTATCGCATGGCTGCCCTCCTCTATGACGGAGAAGCATCTGACGAAACGCTGCGGCGGGCGTTCCAAACGATGTGGACTCAATTCCCATATGCTGCTCGCATTCAGCAGGTTAGCTGTTTCATCCGCGATGTCGACGGCATGTATCGCAGCGTCGTCGACGTTCAAAACGGGCAACTATACCTAGAGTCAAACTACATGTCCGAAGACCAAGTTGCATCGGTTCTCGGCGACAATCAGGACATCGTGCGCAGGCATCGAAGCGGCCGTTACGAAATCTGGATTCCTGTGACATCCGACAAGCTGCTTGGCTTTGTGACAATTGCGGCGCAATCCGCTTTGCCTGAGCTGACCCTGGCGGCACTCACTGCGTTCCAGCAGACCATTTCACTTGGCATTCGCCATTATGTCACCTATCGTCCGCTTAAGGAGCGCCTGTCTTTCTTGCAATCATTAACCGACTTATCGCGACTAATCACGGTTTCCGACAACACGGAAGCCATCTTGCTCAACCTGGTTCGAGCTGGAGTCAACCTACTAGGGTTTGACCGTGCCACATTGTTTGTATTTAATGCAGAAGGAACTTCTATTGAACGAACGATCTACGCCGCGGTAGGATCTGCGCCGATGGAATTGCATCAAGCCCCACCCCTGCCTCCGTTTGGCGACGAACCTATGGAACTGCCGAACCTCGAGGCGGTATGGGTACCCATTACAGCGCATGGACAACGGCTGGCGGCCTTACTACTTGACAACGTCTATTCACTGGATAGGCCTCCACAAGATGCACTCCAAGCCGTGATCGAACTCGGAACACAAGTCGGATTGGCCCTGCAGAAGAGCCGACTGATCGAAACATTGAACGAGAAGGCGACCAAGGACGACCTAACCGGGTTGCACCGCGTTGACTACTTTTACGATTCTGCAAATGCTCAATTGGCTCGCCATGCCGATCTCGGCATCCCGTGCAGCCTTATCATGCTCGATATCGACTCATTCAAAGAAATCAATGATTCATATGGCCATCCTGCAGGCGATGCCGTGTTGGTACAAACGGCACAGATCATCCGCCGCACCATTCCGCCTAACGCAATTGCGGGACGCATTGGTGGAGATGAGTTTGTCGTGCTCGCGCCAGGCGCGAGTGCTGTCGTGGGAGAAGCCGTCGGCAAAGCCATTCTCGACGCATTGGCTTCGCCGTCAGGAGTCTTCTTGCCCGGCGACCGTCCTTTGACTGCGTCGATTGGCGTTGCGGTTTCCCCCAGCGATGGCGTGACGGTGAGCGAACTGATTCACGCCGCGGACAAGGCGATGTATCACTCCAAACGATGCGGTAAGGCGCGTGTCAGTGTGGCCAAGAGATAGCGGATCGTTCCCGGGGCTATTTCGCGTGCAATCTGCTATGTAATGCGCTAGGATCAGGTGGGAGCTGAGAGAAACATGCGTAAACTACATCTGGCCATTGCATCATTTGTGACAGCAGCCTTGGCCATCCTCGTCACTGCCGAGCCCACCGCGCGCACGCCTGCTGGTGCATCGTTGACAAACGTATCGCAGCACCTTTCGTCCGTGCGCGTGATGGCAATTGGGGGCTCTATTGCCCACGGGTGGGACGATACCCCTTCCTCAGGAGGATACTTGGCACGAACATTTCGGTCCTTGTCACAGAATCAAACGGCGTATGTGTTTACAAACGAGTCATCTGAAGGCAAAGGACCTTCCTACTATGTGACGCGCATGAACGCACTTTTGGCGAAGGACAAACCGAATCTCGTCGTCATCTCATTTGGCATGCTCAACGACTTATTTGACCACCATCCAATATCGGAGATCAACCAGGACGTGGTGGTAGAAGTTCGCGACGCATTGGCCCACGACGCCCAGGTCGTTCTCGTCACGCCGCCAGTGGTCGGCGCATCCTACGTCGAATTTAAGACGCAAGAAGGCCCGACGCTCACCTCTGAAATTCGGGCCGTCGAAGCGCTGCGCAATCCGAACGTGCATGTCGTCGACTTGTTTTCGCAGATGAAAACCTATCTCCGCGTACATCATCAAACGTGGGAGATGTATGCCGCCGACGGTTGGCATCCAAACGCTGCCGGCCATGCCTTAGCCGCTTCCATCCTAACGGCTGACCTGAAACACGACCGCTGGCTCAATCAAACGCCAATCCCGCCTCAAGCATAATCTCGTAATTTACGAAAGTCCGCTTGCAATCCGTGTACGTCATATGGGTGTTTCATGTCGAAAGCATACGGGGATGGCCCCTCCTGAATGAGATAATCCATGCGACGAGCTCCTTCATCGACAATGGCACGCTCGTCATCAGGATAAGCGTCGTCATCGAACCACCATAACACATCGTAGACGGCTCTCCCGTTAGGCATCTTCTCATACGCGTCTGGCAACTCGCGCATCGCACGGCGATGGAGGTGCGTTTTATACGTAAAATGAAAGACAGACTCGAGATCCCGCCACACAGTCATCGTATACGTTAGGAAACCGCTTTCAACAGGGACGTCGGGTGTCGGTGGGCGATAGCCAGCAGGCATTGCAACGCGCAAAAGGCCTGGTTCCTCCTGAACCTTCGCCAAAAGTGTCTCGCGAATGAACTGATGGTGGTTAGCCAGAAGTGGGGACTGTTCACTGATAAAGCCGACCGTATAGACGCCGAGACGATACCCCATAACTCATTCCTCCCAGATGTCCGGTATTGCCGCCAGTTCGAAGACGCCCCGGCCGCCGCCCTAAGGCGGCGACAGGTTCCAACCATATGACGAAATCCCGCCGATTATGCTCGAAACAGCCTATTGACAGTGTTATTCTGCGAAGCGCTTGATCTCGTCGCGCCAATGATAGATCGGCTGCCAGCCCAGCAATTCTTTAGCCTTGCGATTCGAAAGTAACGTTTCATAACTATCGAGATTGCCCCGTATGTCCTGGACGTCTGGATATGTTGCTTGCAAGAGTTCACGATTGGTCATGTCCATGCTTGACCAATCTGCCGCGATGTTCAATTTTACGGACCCTAGGCCGTCCTTCTCAATGGCGAGCCGATACGCCTTTGCAGCGTCCCGAGCGTCGATGTACGACCATAGAATTGTCTTGCGAATCTCGGGATCCTTTAAAAAGCTTGGAAAGTTTTGATACATATCAGGCGTAATCACGTTGCCCATGCGGAAAGACACCACTTGCATGCCAGTCCGACGATGAAACATGTCTGCTGTCAGCTCATTGACAACCTTCGACAACCCATACGCATCCTGGGGCAGTTGCGGATGGTCTTCGTCAATCGGCAGGTAAGCTGGTGAAAAGGGGTGCCTCGCAAAAACCAAACCATACGACGATTCGCTCGATGTGATCACGGCTTTCTGAATACCGAGTGCAGCCGCAGCTTCAAGCACGTTGTATGTGCTTACGACATTCGTTGTAAACGTCGCGGCATCCGGACGAATACCAACGCGCGGAATCGCTGCGACATGCACCAGCGCATCTGTACCCTGCAATACGTCAAATGCTTCCCCAAGGTTTGTCAAATCGGCCAACAGCGTGGGACATAGCGGGTCATCTGGATACCGTGTATCGACGTTGAGTACATCGTATCCGGCTTCCACAAATTCGCGAACGACCCACGGTCCAAGTAGACCACTGCCTCCTGTGACAACGACTTTCATGAGCAGACATCATCCCCTGTTAAGTGGTAAGCAGACCATAGTAAGCATCTTCATTGTACACCCAAGTTGCGAATCGAGCAGCATTCGTGCATCAAAAAGCCGGATTCAGGGGACGATGCCAAACGAGTACACATGACGCTCAAAAAAGCCAGACACGCGGATTTACCATACAGGTTCACAGAGGAGGATGTTCTCGTGGAACATTTCGAGGAGCAATTGACGCGCATTCGCGACCGATCCGAATCCCTAAACGCGGCTTCTCACTTTGTCACGAGCCAAACGGAAGTCAAAGAAAACCTTGTTCGGCTGTTCAACGAAATCGCCAGAACATTGCATGAGACCGACCCGAATCTCGAAGCGAAAGTCATTACGACCAAGGACGTGGAATTGGCAGTCGCCTTTTTGAACTCCCATTTTTATTCGCCACGCTGCAAAGTCACGGCCAAGTACGACGGCGACAACATCGACGTACGGGCGATCGACGAGTTCTGGCAGCAGTCTCCAAACGCAAACGGACTGTGGGGAGATTGGATTGACGAGCAAATCATCTATCAAGGACCGTTTTCTGATGGACAGATCCGCAACGCCATGGAGAAAACAGTTCTTGCTTGGTATAAGCGCCTTAAGGAAAACGGGGATCCTGGCCTGGCGCCGCAATGACGGCGACAGGCCACATCACCGATACGTTCGTGGCGTTCCAGATCGTCGACCCAATCTGACAGTCCGCCACGCCATCATAAAGAATCTTATCCTTCGATGCGAATCACTTGACTGACACGGCCAGCTCGCGGGCCGGCAAAGGACACGGTCAACTCTGTGCCCACTGCCGCCCGGATCAGCCATTCTGCATACCCGCGCTGTTGCGCAGGCGGTGCGTAGCGGCTGCGCACGCCGTATCCATCGAGGTGCCCAACCGACTGCGGCGACGCTCCAGCGATCATTTCGTAAGATCCGCTCAACTCCGCGCGAATCCCTTCAAGAAGCAACTGCTTTCCCTTGTCCGTACTTGACGTCGGCAGAAAACCAGCGTTCGCCGCCTCCGCAACGATCCGATACACACCGTCTTCTACGCACTCGCACGATATGCTTGTGATAGTCAACTTCGCTGTGGAAAGACCCAGTTTCGTCAAAAACGCGCTGACCTTTTGGCATTCTTCCGGCAATAGGCGCAAAGGCGGATTCTGAATGATAAATTTTGGATCAAGCCCACCAATTTCTACAGGTCCGAAATCCGGGTGGTCAAATGGTTTCCAGTCGAAGTATCCATCTGCACCAAATTCCCTTGTCACGTATGCATACACCTTGCGTTCGTCTTCCAGGATCTCTTCGGGCGACAGTGCGAGCAAGGCGCGCATCCCATGTTGGCCGTAACCGCGAGCCCCAGCCCGGCCATCCAAGTCCCAAATTTCAATGGTGAAACTAAGAACGCCGAGGTGGTCGTACATCCAGTCGTCAGCCGCACCAGGCATCAGAACCTTCTCGTGCCCCGTCGCGAATTTTTCGTAGTTCGATCCGGAGAAATATCCGCTCACCTGTTCCCCAATTTTCGCGACCCGCGTAAACAAAGCGCGATCGACTTCTGAAAGAACCGCATCATCACCCGTCGACGGCTGGCGCAAAATGACCCCGCCCGAAGTATGCAGTGCGGCGTAAGCCGAGATGTTAGGATGGCGATGGACGAAATCGGCAAGCGCTCGCAACTCTGGTTCCGAAAGCGGATACGGCCCAGCTCCGCGCTGCCCAGTTTCACCAGCCCAACGAATCGGGAAGTTGCGGTTAAAATCCATACCATGCCGCCGTGCCGCCTTCGCCGTCGGCAACGCAGGCAAGGGACCGGTCTTGGCAGCGCGATCGATCCGCCCCTCCGGAAATACATGGTAGTACTTGCCGCCGAACTCGCCCGGTCGTCGCGGGCGCATGATGCGCGGATCGATCTCGTCGATCGCGTAGCCGCCGTCTTCGGCAGGTACGCGCATCATGAGCACACGGCCGTCCCCGTTCACATCGTCTTCCACGAATCCATCCGGGGTCTGCGAATGGGGATAAAGATGTGGACTGGAGCGAAAACGAGCTGGCGTCGTCAAATACAGTTCGGCCCCGTCCACAGCAATTCGTGGTATGACATACACCGTATGACTGCGAAGCAATTCTGTCGCCTCTGGATGTTGGCCGTATTGTTCAATACACCATTGAATCCAGTACATGGCTACGGCGTTACCAGAAACCTCGCCGGCATGAATATTTGCGTCGACGAGCACCGCTGCCTTGTCGTCGGAGTTGCCAAAAGCCGCATCGGTGAGCGTTACCGCCGCGATATCCCTGCCCTGCCGGCTCTGACCGATGACTTCTACACGCATCAGCTGTGGATTTGCCGCTTCCAGTCGGCGCAATTCAGCCCAGATCTCGTCATGCGTCCAATATCGTGCCTGCATATCCCCATCCTCCTAACCCTTGACAGGACTTAATGGTCGACGCTCGAGCTAAGCCCGTACGACGTCATGTGCAAGGTCAGTCCTGCATTTCGTTCCAGCATCCAGTTGATTGCAAACTCTGTTTGAAACAGCATGACGGCGCGATCGTCCTGGTCCTTGACGATGAGACTGGCATACCTGTCAAACTGCAGTTCATCGATGGGCAGTTCGGTCTCCACCCAACGCGCATAGGCATATGGCAAGCGCAAGAGCTCAACGTCCACCCCGTACTCGGCGCGCATGCGGTGCTGAAAGACTTCGAATTGCAACTGTCCGACTGCCCCCAGGATCATATCCTCTGTGCGGTTGGCCTGACGAAATACCTGAATCGCTCCCTCTTCGGAAAGCTGTGCAACGCCCTTGTGAAACTGTTTGTACTTTAGTGCGTTGGGCACGGAAACGCGGGCAAAATGTTCAGGCGAAAACAGCGGCAACGGTGGAAAGCGAAACGATCCGCGCTCGCAAAGCGTATCCCCAATGCGAAAATTGCCGGGATCGAAAATGCCGATGATGTCTCCGGCGTAGGCTTCGTCGACCGTCTCGCGCTCCTGACCAAAAAACTGTTGCGGCTGGCTCAGGGCGATGCGCTTTCCCGTGCGTACATGTTGCACGCTCATGCCGCGCTCGAAGCGCCCCGAACAAATGCGCACAAACGCCACGCGATCGCGATGTGCGGGATTCATGTTCGCCTGGATTTTGAAGACAAAGCCACTGAACCGTTCGTCCTCGGGGCGTACGACACCTTGGTCCGTCTCACGCGGCCCTGGCGGCGGCGCGAGTTCGAGAAAAGATCGCAAGAACGACTCGACGCCGAAGTTGGCGATCGCGCTGCCGAAATAGACGGGCGTCAGCTTGCCGAGAGCAACCAGGTCGGGATCGAACGGATCGCCGGCGACATCGAGCAACAGCACATCCTCCTGCAGCCGCTGGTGCAAGGACTCGCCTAAGATGGTGGCAACAGCGGGATCGTCCAAATCCGGCATGGCAATCGAAACCATATCGTCTGTGCGACTCGTAAAGCGCTCGAAACGCCCTTCATGACGATGATAAATGCCTTGAAAATCTGGCCCCATGCCAATGGGCCAATTCATCGGACAAGAACGTATCCCCAGCACGCGCTCGATCTCTTCGAGCAACTCAAGCGGCTCCTTGCCTTGGCGGTCGAGCTTGTTAATAAACGTAAAGATGGGAATGCCCCGCATGCGGCACACCTCAAACAACTTGATGGTTTGAGGCTCGACGCCTTTGGCCGCATCAATGAGCATCACGGCGCTATCTGCGGCGGCCAACGTGCGGTAGGTATCCTCACTAAAATCCTCGTGACCGGGTGTGTCGAGAATGTTGACCCGGCAACCTAGATAATCGAACTGCAACACGGTAGATGTCACTGAAATACCGCGCTGTTTTTCGATTTCCATCCAGTCCGACGTCGCGTGCCGGCGTGCCTTTTTACCCTTGACCGCGCCAGCCTCGCGAATGGCACCGCCAAACAACAACAGCTTTTCGGTGAGCGTCGTTTTGCCTGCATCCGGGTGCGAAATGATAGCAAACGTGCGGCGCGTCATGCAGACGGGCGCACTGTGAACATCTGGTTGTGTCATACAGCAACTCCTGTGTGGTTACGGTTTTGTATCAACGGGCGACGCCGTGTTTTCACGCCTACATTCGCGCTGAAACGTCGTGTGAAATAGCCATGGCCAAACAACACGAGCCATGTACCATGCATGATACATACATTGTACAAGAAGGGGGGCGTACGATGGATAGAGAATCGGTCACCCCAAGCAAAAAGCGTGGCAATGGACGAGCGCTGGCGATTGCAGCACTCGTCGCAACGGGAATCAATATTGCCGCCACCATGATCAACACATGGGCAACGGTCGTCAACAACATCGTGACAGCGCAAAATACCAAAGCAACGCTGAAAAACACAAAATCCGGGGGCCGCAACGATCCACCCAAAGCGCCAACAAAGTTGCATTCATCCCGCCGTCGTCAACGAAAACCTAAAACCGGATGAGGCACGTATGGCTCCTCTAAAAACGCAATTTCTTCCTCGGTCAGCTTCACGTCGAGCGCCGCAACAGCGTCTTCCAGATGGTGCATCTTTGTTGCCCCGACGATAGGCGACGTGACAACCGGTTTCGCTAGCACCCAAGCAAGTGCGATCTGTGCACGTGGCAACCCACGTCGTTGCGCCACTTCTCTAACGCGCTCGACGATCCGCTTGTCGGCATTTGCTGTTTGTGCGTACAAGCTCTTGCCAAACTCGTCCGTTTCCGATCGCGCAGTCTTGTCGTCCCAATCTCGCGTCAAGCGTCCACGCGCGAGAGGGCTCCACGGGATTACGCCAACCTTCAAGTCTTCACACAGAGGCAACATTTCGCGCTCCTCTTCCCGATACAAAAGGTTGAGGTAATTCTGCATCGAAACGAACTGGGTCCAGCCGTGTTTCTCGGCCGTATATTGAGCCTTTAAGAACTGCCACGCGTACATCGAAGAAGCGCCGATATAACGAGCCTTACCGGCCTTTACGACGTCGTGCAAAGCTTCCATCGTCTCCTCGATAGGCGTCGTGTAATCCCAGCGATGAATTTGATACAAGTCGACGTAATCCGTCCCGAGCCGACGCAGACTGTGATCGATTTCTGCCAGAATCGCCTTGCGTGACAACCCAGCGCCATTTGGCCCTTGGTGCATACGGCCATGCACCTTCGTCGCAATCACAATTTCATCGCGCCTGGCAAAGTCGCGCAAAGCACGACCAACAATCTCTTCGCTGGTCCCATCCGAATACACGTTAGCGGTATCAAAGAAGTTGATACCCATCTCAATCGCTCGGCGAATAAACGGTCTGCTTTGCTCTTCGTCGAGCACCCAGCGATGGTTGCCGCGTTCCGGCACGCCATAACTCATGCATCCCAAACATATGCGCGAAACTTCGAGCCCTGTGTTGCCAAGCTTCCTGTATTCCACTACCCATGCGCCTCCCTGATTCCTATAACATAAAAGGGCGCCAAGCGCCCTCATATGTGCTGTGATATGAATCCGATTCTATTGAAGGGGTATAGGACGATATCGGCCTCCCCCACAATGGCCGACCGGCTTACATATTTATGTACCCACATCCGGCTGTCGTCAGAAATCGGCCGATTGTCTCCCAACATGAAATAGTGTCCAGGCGGCACTTTGTACGTGCCTGTTTCTGCACCGTTTGATTTGGCAATGTCCGGATTGGTCTGCTGCAACTTCTTGCCGTTGATGTACACCGCGTTTTCCGTCACCGTGACGGTGTCGCCAGGCAATCCAATCACGCGTTTTACGAACAGCTCTTTTGGATCATCCGGCCAATGAAACACAACAACTTCCCCACGGTGTATCGGCCGCAGTTCGGTTGCCAGTTTATTGACGACGACGTACGCAAAGTCGCGCGAACTGGTCGCAGGTATGGTCGGGTACATCGATGCGGACGGGACGCGAGCAGGGCTCACAACCCATTGGCGCAATGCCAATGCCAACGCGACGCCCACCGCAATGGGAATCACAATTCCGGTAAACCAGTTTTGCCTCTTCTTCTGCTCCTCCAACCTGCTGCCACATCCTCGCTTGTTCTTTCACCGGCACGCTGCGGTTATGCAACCATACGGCGGTACATCCAATTATACGATAGATTGTCTGGCTTGACATCCGCATCAATCGACAATCACGCGATACGTATTGCCCCGGACGAGCAAGATGTCATGGCCAGCGAGCGTAAAATGTGCGCCTCGAGGTGCCAACCACGTCAGCCCTTGCGCGGGTGCCGTCAAGGCATCGTGTGACATGATGTACACTTGTCCAGCGTGATCGATGGCAATAGCGGACGGGGCGACGGGATGTTGCAGCGTGACGATGGTGTGCCAACGGCTGCCGTCGTACGATTTCACCGCAAGAGCCTGCCCCCGTCCATCCAGGCTGGCACAGTAAAGGGTGTTCCCGCGGCCAGCAACGATGGCGACATCGGTGGCAATTTGCTTCATAAACCCTGCCCGCCATTGGTACAAGCGATTGGACACAACGCTCAGATACAGGGTAAGCGCAGTCGCGCTGTAATAGGCGCGCCGAATGGCGAGATCGTTAAAACTTCGCTCGTACATATGCTCGTTGGTGTCAAACTGAAATACCGTGTTTCCGGCATCGCTGGCGTAGATGACAAACACGTCGTTTGTGTATGTGCTAAAGGCAATTTGGCGCAGACTCTGCCCCGCCGGCACATTTAGCTGTGCGATCGCGCGGACGCGCTGATTGAGTACGTCGTCTGTATAAAGAACATTGTCCGCAGTCACCAAAAAAAGCAGCCTATCGCTAATCCAAGTGACGTGCACGATAGGCGCGTGCACCTGCACGCGATCTATGACAACGCCAGACTGTGCGGCAATTACCTGCAACTGTCCGCCTGTAGTTAAGATGGCAAGCATGTTCCCTGATGGACTCGCAGTCAATGCTCTCGCATTCGGCAGATCCGCCATCTTGATGGCCGGGCGTAAAGGCAGGGTTGGGTATGGCGCTGGCTCGCGCACATCGACCGTCTTCCAGATGACTTCTGCTGGACGCGCCAGGGCGGCGGCGCGAACGCCAACGATGGCTGCCGCCGCGACGCCAAGCGAAACGATGATGGATAAGGCCGTCTTGGATTTTTGTCGGATCATCGTCTTACCTCACGATGAGCGCCGTACCCACACTGCGCTCTCCCAAAATGTCAGTCGGCTGATTTACAAGTTTGCCATCGAAGACCATGGTCGCGGACGATCCACCGTCGAGATTGGCCGCTGTCACAGCGCCGTAGGCCAGCATGAGATGTTCCATATCGCCAAGGCTTGCACCGATGTCGTTCGGCCCTGTCAACTCGCGTCCATCGGTGACAATCATGATGACCGTGCCATCTGCACGTTGGCCAATGGCGGTGCGCGGCGCATATCCCCAGTCACCGGCACCTTGAATCTGTCCGACGCCGTTTTGCACGAGTGTAGGCCCAAACATCAGCGCTTGCGTCACGTTCATGCTCTTTAGTTGCGCCAAGGTGTACGTGCCAGATATGAGTTTGCCGGCCGCGGTAAAGCCAATCACACTCTCGGGGCGCACAGCCGACGAAATGATTTTGCCATCGGAAATGACAATGCCCTGCACCTGTCCCCCAGTACCCTGCCAGTTGGTATCTGTAAACGATCCGCCGTTAATCCCCGCGACCGCGTGGTGGTCATCGACAAACTGCTCGACTGTCTCACCGACGTCTCCCATATATTTTGTCGCGACGATAGAGATAAGCCGTGGATCCGCAACCGTCAACACATACGCGTTGTATGTAGCAAAATGGCGTACATCCAGATGAATACCTTGAGGAACCACCTTCGGTTTGACCACAACGGGCGCAAAGTTGGGCTTGTCTGGTGGCGGCTCGGCGCGCGGCGGCGACGCCACATCCTGAAGGCGCGTGCGCACGACAGGCGGCTGCTTGACATACGCAAAAATCCAAGAGCAAATAGAGGCTAAAACCGCTATATATAGGGCCGCAACTGCAATTGACGCTCGCCGAAAATGGCGCACCCACACCAGTCCTTTATCTCATCCTGCACCTAACATGATCCATGTCCGAAAGGGGTGCCCCTTTCGGACAACTCATTCACCCTTATCTTCGTACAAGATGGGCCTAAGGTCTATTGGAATTTTTGCATTGCGCTTAGCGCAAACGCCGCCCATCACTTTTTGCCTTTTCCCGACTGCGAACGCTGCTTTTCACCTTGCACACGCTCGACATGTTCTTCAATCGGCAGCGTCTTGTTTGCATCGTTGTGCACAGGCTTTGGCTGTTTGCCCATGGCTCATCCCTCCCACACGTAGTATCGGAGAATCCCAACAAAAGTATTTGTCTTCTTGTGCATTTGGCGTGCATGACGGCGCAATAGGCTGTATAATCAGAAATTACGGATTGGACTAGGAGGTTTCTACAATGTCTTTCAAACCATCACCGCATCATGAATCACAGGCCAAAACAAGCAACGACGTGCATCACGAACTAAAACGCACGCTGTCCGTGTGGGATCTCATCATCTATGGCATGATTTTTATGGTACCCATCGCCCCTATGGCCATTTATGGACAAGTCGTCCAAACGGCAAATGGCATGGTCGTACTCACCTACTTCATTGGACTTGTCGGCATGATTTTTACCGCATTCAGCTATGCGCGAATGTCCGAGGCGTTTCCTGTCGGCGGATCTGCCTACGCCTATGTTCAGCGCGGCTGGAACCCCATGGTCGGTTTTATGGCAGGGTGGATGATCCTGCTCGACTACATCCTCGTTCCTGCCTTGCTCTACCTTGTAGCCGCATCATGGCTGACGCAGCTTGTCCCGAGCATTCCGACGACGGTATGGATCGTCGCGTTTGTCCTTTTCAACACCGCAGTCAACTTCTTTGGTGTGCAAATGACAAACCGCGCCAACTGGATCATGCTCGTCATTGAACTGGCCACCTTCGTCCTGTTTTGTGGCGCCGCACTGGTGTATGTAGCCGGGCACAAAGATGGTACTTCATTCACCATGGCACCCGTTTTTCAAAAACAAGGTTTCAGCCTGAGCATGGTCGGCGCCGCGACATCCATCGCCGTGCTCAGTTTTCTTGGCTTCGACGGAATCAGTACGCTTTCTGAGGAGACAAAAGGCGGACGCAAGACTGTGGGGCGTGCCACCATTTGGGCGCTGATTTTCGTCGCCGTTCTGTTCATGATCCTGACATATCTTGCGGCTGTCGCGTATCCAGATTTTCGCCATTTTCCAAATGCCAACGTCGCGTTTTACTTTATCGCCGAACGCGTGGGCGGTACCTGGTTAAAAATGTTGTGTTTGGTTGTCACCGTGCTTGCCTCCGGTATTGCCAACGCCCTCGCCGCACAAGCCGCCATTTCGCGCTTGTTGTTCAGCATGGGGCGCGATCGCGTGCTACCGCCGGTGCTCGCGAAGATCCATCACAAGTTCCGGACGCCTTACGTGTCGATTCTGCTCGTCGCCGTGGTTTCGCTCATCGTCAGTTCGCTGTCATCCATCGATGCGCTCAGCTCGCTGGTCAATTTCGGCGCCCTCACGACATTCATGGCCCTGAACATCAGCGTCATCATTCACTTCTTCTTCCGCAAGCGCTCAGGTCGGTGGTTTAGCCACCTTGTCATGCCGCTACTTGGCTTCGCGGTCATTTTGTACGTGTGGATCAACTTCTCGCATACGACGTTCTACTTTGGCATCAGCTGGTTCGTGATTGGGCTGATCGTCTTGGCCATCACGACGCGCGGCTTTCGCAAATCGCCAAAAGTGCTGGACATTGAGTGATACCAACTAGGAGGTCTGTCCTGTGGCCAAACACAAACTCGCTAAGTCACATCTCATCTACGCGCTCTCGCCTGATGTAGATCCGGCTTTGCGCGTACAATCCGGTGACACAGTCGAGATCGAAACCTGTGACTGTTTTGAAGATCAAATTCAGGACGAGACACAAGATTTCGGCACGCTCGACTGGGATCGTATCAATCCTGCGACTGGGCCAATCTACATAGAAGGCGCAGAACCTGGAGATTTGCTCGTCGTCGACATCTTGGCCATCGAACTGGCCGAACGTGGCGTGATGACGACTGGCCCCGGGCTTGGCGTGCTCGGCGACGAATTGCAACACAACGCCATTCGCATGATTCCTATCGACAACGGCCAGGCCGTATTTGCCGAAGGCCTACGCTTACCACTGCGGCCGATGATTGGCGTCATTGGTACGGCGCCCAAGGACACCGCCATACCTTGCGGCACGCCGGGCGATCACGGTGGCAATATGGACTGCACGCGCATTGGACCTGGTGCACGCTTGCTTTTACCCGTCAATGTTCAAGGCGCCCTGTTTGCCTTGGGCGATCTCCACGCCGCCATGGGCGACGGCGAGGTCGGCGTGTCCGGCATCGAGATTGCCGGCAGGGTCACTGTTTCCTTTCACGTGTGGAAGGACTCCGCGTGGCCTTGCCCGATGCTTATCGACCACGAACATGTCATGACCATCGCTTCCGCAGAGACGCTTGATGCGGCCGCTGAACGTGCCGTCAAGCAGATGGCTAGTTTGCTCGTTCGCGAGACGGGCATCGCGCCTGCGGATGCTGTCATGCTGATGAGTGCCGCCGCTAATCTGCGCGTGTGCCAAGTTGTCGATCCGCTGAAAACTGCACGTGTCGAACTGCCGAAAAACCTTGCAGAGCAACTTGGACTAAAACTCCCCTTGTTCGGATGATGCAAACGCATGCCGGGCCGTTGCGCCCGGCTTTCCTACATTCGTGATTCCGCCGCAGACCCTCCACGACCTGATCCAACCCAACGACATGAGTCGCACAAGCCTTTGGTAAAAGAATCGCAACAAGGATACAAAGGAAATCATTGACTGACCCAAGGCGGGTGCCTATGATATAGCCAAAATACTCAATGGGGCGAAGGTGAGCATTTGTGTTGCAGGGCAAACCTAGTGTCTTCCGCTTGCGAAATTTCTGGATACTACTGATTGGTTCGTTGTTCTCCGTGATGGGAGACAACGCCTATTTCACGATTCTCGGCTGGTTTGTCTTAAGTGTCACTGGCTCACAATTAGCCCTGGGTACTACCATGACCTTCGCTGCGCTACCTAGAATCGTGTTCATGCTGGTCGGCGGCGCCATTGCGGATCGCATCAGCCGCAAACTCATCATGTCGATCTCGCTGTCGTTGCGCGCAGTCGTCTTGTTCCTCTTTGCCCTTCGCCTTGTCACAGGTAGCGCCCATCCGAGTCTGTGGATGATTGAGACGATGGCGACCCTGTTTGGCGTGATCGACTCGTTTTACTATCCTGCAAGTGGTTCGGTGATCCAAGCTGCAGTGGCCGACCCGTTCGTGCCCCGTGCGACGAGCATTCTACAAACCGTCCAGCAGTCTTGTACCGTGCTTGGCCCCCTGCTTGCCGCCGGCTTGCTGTCCATGCACCGCTATGGACTAATGTTCGTCACGATTGGTGCCTTTTTCGCCTGTGCTTCGTTGGTCGTGACGGCGTTGCGCTTGCGAGCGCTACTGCCGCAAGGCGACGTGCAGAAAAAGCCGGAACAAGCAACAACCACTTCTGTGCTTCGGGATATCGCTGAAGGCTTGCGCTATGTGCTGAGTATTCGGCTGTTACTCATCGTTATGTCCTTGAGCCTATGTATTAACCTGTTGTGCACGGGCCCGCTCAACATCGGCATTCCCGTGCTCATTCGATCTCGCGGTTGGACCGGTACCACCTTTGGTGTGTACGAAGCCGCGCTTGGCATCGGTGCTGTTCTGGGTGGGGTATTGGTGTCCGTTTTAAAAGGATTTCGTGGCAGACTTCTGTGGATTGGCGCCTTTGGCGTGGTCATGGGATTGCTTATCGCCTTGCTCGGCTACATCCCCGCCCGGGTTGGGGGAGTGCTCGATATGGGCATCATTGGTCTCGTGATCAGCATGGTGAATATACCGTTTCTCGCATTTTTACAAGAATTCGTACCAGGCGACAAACTCGGGCGAACAATGTCCGTGCTTATGCTTGTTGCAAATGGATTTACCCCCATCAGCTACACCTTATCCTCATGGATCCTTCAACAACGCGTGCCGGCACCAGCGTTGTTGTTTGGATGCGGTATCGGGATGTCGGTCGTATTTTCACTGCTGTACGGCTCTCGTGAATACAGGCGGATCGATTCAAACACACCTGCGCATGAACCTGAAGTTTGACAGGGGGTCAGGCGACAGGAACCGGACCGCACGGGTTCGTCGCCGACCTTACCCTTACCTTTCAAGATCTTCTTTCACTTCGTCAAGCTTT
The DNA here is from genome assembly GCF_001447355.1 of Alicyclobacillus tolerans. Classification (GTDB taxonomy): domain Bacteria; phylum Bacillota; class Bacilli; order Alicyclobacillales; family Alicyclobacillaceae; genus Alicyclobacillus; species Alicyclobacillus aegles. Next base: position 32,749 of record NZ_JXBW01000010.1, read on the forward strand.
TGTGCTGCCGCCTGATAATGGTCAGTCAACCGCTCCACCGCAATTTGGTTCTCGGATTCCAACGTGACATCGATTGCGTTCTGCGCTCTATCCAAGGCGTTTTCGGCCTGGTCCACCAAGGTATCATTTGGATATGAAACTGCTTGTTTGACGGCGTTTTCTGCTTTGTTGAGCGAATTCGAAGCATCCGTTAACGCCGTTTGGACATTTTGACTACGTGGACGCTTGGTCATGCGAAGCTACCCCCTTGATTACAATTTCCTCGTTTAGGTTGCCCAAGCACCGTCGGGACATGCCAAAGGAAAGAGACACTCCACGTTTTTAGCACTGTACGCAAAATTTCATTCCCTACGAACGCAATTGGGTGTTTGAAGCTTTTTTAAGAACCTTGCCCTATATTCCTCATATGGCCAGTAGTTAGCCAAATCTAGTATCAAGGGTGGGATTCGGGTGAAGAAGGTACTTTTAACAACCTTGGCAACCATGACTTTATTTGCAGCGCCGTCCATCGCGTTTGCTGGTACATCGAAAGATGCGCATGCCACCACAACGCATGTAGCTACGCATGCGGCTAAGAAAAAGACGACAGCCGCTAGCAAGGTGAAGCCTGGCAAAGTGAGCTCGAAGAAAAAGGTCACGGTGAACAAGAAAAGCACAACGAGCAAGAAAACAACCGTCCATAAAAAGGCGGCAAGCAAGACAACCAAGGCGAAGTCGTTAAGCAGCAAGGCCTCTAAGAAAAAATAAGGTGTTTCGGTACGAGCGAGTGACCTGGTCATTCGCTCTTGTGTTGTTCAGATTTTTCGTAGCGGTGTCGATATGATACGGTTAACCTAAAAATCAATTAAGAGAGGTTAGCCATGCACTCTCCGCACACTCTTTTTGCAGAAGCTCGCACCTTTATCGAACAATGTTACACTGAACTGGGCAAATCCAAGGCCGATCAGGCACTGCGCCTTGAACAAATTGCATCTGAACTTCGTTTTACCGGAACCTATCGCCACACGTTTGAAGAATTGGAACATGGCGCACGCATGGCATGGCGCAATAGCAATCGCTGTATTGGTCGTCTATTCTGGAAATCGCTAACGGTTATCGATGCAAGAACAGCCGATACACCTGAAACCGTGTATCGTTCCTTGCTCAAACATATTGAGTACGCGACAAACAACGGAAAAATTAAACCGACCATAACGGTTTTCCGGGCATCTACCGCCAACGACGATGTGCGTATTTGGAATCATCAATTGATTCGATACGCCGGATATGAAACAGGCTCGAATGGTATTGTTGGCGATCCACATTCGGTACCGTTCACTCGCGTCTGCCAAAGATTAGGATGGACCGGCAGCCAAGGCGCCTACGATGTCCTGCCCATCGTTGTCCAAGTTGGAAACCACGTTCAATGGTTTAGCATCCCGCCGTCATCCATTTTGGAAGTTCCAATTCATCACCCATCGATTCGCGACATTTCAAAATTAGGCATGCGTTGGTACGCCGTGCCTATCATCAGCGATATGGCTCTCCTGATTGGCGGAATACGGTATAGCGCGGCACCGTTTAACGGCTGGTACATGGGAACGGAAATCGGAGCGCGGAATCTAGCGGATGCGAAACGCTACAACATGCTTCCTGCAGTGGCTGATGTTATGGGGCTACCACGAACCTCAGATGCCACTTTATGGAAAGACAAGGCGCTTGTAGAATTAAATATCGCCGTGCTTCACTCGTTCCGCGAAACAGGAGTCACAATTGTCGATCACCACACAGCAGCACGGCAATTTGCGTATTTTGAACGAACAGAAGTCGATGCGGGTCGACGAGTTACGGGTGACTGGAGTTGGCTGATTCCTCCCTTGTCGCCAGCTACCACGCACATTTTTCACAGCCAATATCACAATGACTTTCAACTTCCGAATTACGTCCGCCAACCGTGTCCATATACGCACCTTCTATAACTGAAAAGAAAAAGGCGGACTCCGTCATGGATCCGCCTCTTGGGTCTTACTTTCGCATCACATCCGCCACGATCTCGTACGAGCGAACACGCGCGTCGTGATCGTAAATTTGTGTTGTGATGATGATTTCATCAGCCTTGGTCGCATCGCGAAAAGCCTCAAGCTTGCGCCGAACCGTATCGGGTCCCCCTACTACCGCAAGGCGGCTGCGCGTTTGGATGGCCTGCCATTCCATTGGCGTGCACCAATCCTCGATGTTATCCACAGGCGGCTTCAATTGTCCCGGACGCCCGCGCAAGAGACTTAATTGTTGCAACTGCGACGAGGTTGCCAGATATTCAGCTTCTTCGTCGGTCGAAGCCGCGACAACCGCAGCCCCAACCATTGCATAAGGTTCGGAAAGCCATTCTGATGGCTGAAAGTGCGTTCGGTAGACATCAAGGGCAACAAACAGGTAGTCCGGTGCAAAATGGCTCGCATAGGCGAATGGCAGTCCCAATTCAGCGGCCAGTCGCGCACTGAAATCGCTCGAGCCAAGGAGCCAAATCGGTATGTCGATGCCTTCCCCAGGCACGGCGTGCACGGACCGCGGCTCACCAGCGGGCGGATGGAAGAACGACCGGAGCTCAGCCAACAAATCCGGGAAGTCCGCCCCGTGCCGATCCGGTGTGCGCCGCAACGCGCGAATCGTCGGTGTATCGGTGCCCGGCGCACGACCTAGACCAAGATCGATCCGGCCCGGATACAATGACGCCAGCGTGCCGAATTGCTCGGCCACGACGAGCGGTGCGTGATTCGGTAGCATGATGCCACCCGATCCGACGCGTATGTGCTTGGTTCCACCCGCGATGTGAGCGATGACGACGGAGGTCGCCGAACTCGCAATCCCCGGCATGCTGTGATGTTCGGCCACCCAATAACGGCGATAGCCAAGATCTTCGGCACGGCGAGCGAGATCGAGACTGTTGCGAAGCGCATCGGCGGCTGAAGCCCCTTCGACGATAGGCGCGAGATCGAGTACGGAAAGCGCAAGCCCGTCTCGCGCCAGTCCCATATCCTGATTCAATGCCATGACCCTCCCTGCGGGAACGAAACCACGTATGACGACAATCGCCTCATTATACCGCGTTCGCAAGATAAAACCGAAACGTCACTGAGAAACATCACTGAGAGAAACATCCACGGACGCCGGCTGTGCTAATGTAGCGTGATCGTCCCGGTCCAGTACATAGGAGGCGCACACGCCGCCCACCAGTCCCCAGAATGGAGAACCGATGTGCAACACGCTCACGCCGGAAACCGTGATTAAGAATGAAAACAATGCACTCTTCTTGAAGCCGCCGCCAAAGCTCATTTTGAGTGCATCCGTCAGGACGCTGATCATGGCGATCCCGCCGAGCATTGAGATCGTCGACTGCGGGACAGCGTGCGGTATCGAGGCCGCAATCGGCGCAAACAGGCCAAACACAATTGATAGGATGCCTAGAACAACCGCGGCACTGTATTTCTGATCCGGCTCCCCCGATTCTTCCCCCGTCAACAACGCGGTCATGGGCCCCGCGACGCACGCCGTGTGTGCGCCAAACAATCCATTGATGATGGAACCAATGCCACTCCAACGCGTCATGCTATTGACCGGCGGCTGATAACCCTCGCTTTGTAGCACGGCAATGCCTTGTGCATTTTGAATGGCAACCACCGTCAGCACAAGCGGCAGCACGAGTTGAGAGATGGCTCCTCCGTTCCACGAGGGCAAGTAAAGATGCGGCGTCGCCATCGAAACGGTGGCCCCCGCAAAATGCACCTGACGCGCGACGACAAGTGTCAGCGCGGTAGCGAGGATGGCTGCCAATATGGGTGGGAATTTTTTTGCCAAGCGCGGCGTTAAGTGAAAGGCCATGAACAGCAGAAGTGGCACGCCGTTGACCAACGGCTCTGTGCGAACCGCTTGAAATAAACCAACCCCAAACGGAAGTAAAACGCCAGACACCATCCCCATCATGACCGGCATGGGCAATACGCGCATAAGCCGATCGACCACACCTGTGATGCCAAGGATGAAAATGACGGCGCCCGTGATCAAATATGCGCCAATGACCTCGGAAAACGAGTGATGTGCAAGCGTCTGCCCGACAAGCACAGCTCCCGGGATTGAAAACGCAAAGCCGATCGGTTGACGAAACAACAACGCCTGTAAAAGCGTCAAACAACCCGGAATCACGTAAATGCCAAAAATCCAGGAAGTCGTTTCTGTTTCCTGTAAATGACCTTGTGCCGCGGCTTGGAGCACAATCAATAATGGCCCCGTGGCCCCAAACAGCCAAGCGATCAGGCCATTCGTAAAACTCCCTAGCGACAAAGCCTTTGGCAACGCTATAACATTGCGAAACAAACAACCTCACCTCGTCTGTCAGCAGTTCTGCTCTCAACAGGAGACCAAGAATCAACTTACATCGAGGTTTTCCTATATGTAAAATATACATTGCAAATAAAACGCATATATTTTATGTATGGGGGTGATGTGGTGGATCTGAAAAAGCTCCAGTACTTCGTCGCGATCGTCGAAGAAGGACAGATTACGAGAGCGGCCCAGCGACTCCATATGGCGCAGCCTCCACTTAGCCTGCAGCTACAGGCGTTGGAGCGAGAACTTGGGATACAACTGCTTGCGCGAAACCGCGGCAAGGTCGAACCGACTGAAGCAGGTTGGGCGCTGTATCGGCGTGCGCAGGAGATTTTGCGCTCGGTAGACAGCATGGTCAACGAAGTCAAGGAGCTTGGCGCCGGCGTGCGTGGCAAACTGACAATCGGCACCGTGATGTCCTGTGTGTCGTATTTGCCTGACACCATGCGCAAGTTTCAAGCTCGCTATCCGCAGGTGACGTTTGAATTGTGGGAAGGCGATTCATATCAAGTGGAAGAATGGCTGCGAACAGGCGTTATTGAGCTGGGCATCACGCGCCTGCCAGTGCTCTCCGACGTTGAGATCATACACTTGCATACGGAACCCCTGGTCGCCGTACACCCCCCAGACTGGGGAGCTGAGCACGAGCGCCGCATCGGATTGTCAGAGTTCGCCGACAAACCGCTGCTCGTTTTACACAGCCATGGCGGCAGAGGCATTTATGAGATGTTCATCGAGATGTGTCAGGCACAAGGAGTCCACCCGAACATCATCTGCGAAAGCCCGGATGTGGCGACGCTCCTGACCTTAACCGAAGCAGGCATCGGCGTCGCCATCGTCCCTGCACTGGCCGTGCGTCTGCGGCCAGAAGGCGCTTTGCGTTACGGCGTAATCGAACCGACCATCGAGACCGACACGGCCGTGATCTGGTCAAAACAGCGCGCCCTAACCACGGCCGCAACCCATTTTCAAGAGATGCTCGTAGCGCACGTCACAGGCTCTTGACGCAATTGTCGCGCTGCCATCACCATCGCCTGCAAAGCCGCCAGCGTCTCTGCCTCGCCACGGGTCTTCAGGCCACAATCCGGATTGACCCAGAGTTGCGCCGGATCGATCACGCTGGCCGCCTTGCGCAACAATCCGACCATGTCATGGACATCGGGCACGCGCGGGCTGTGAATGTCGTAGACGCCGGGCCCGATGTCGTTTGTGTACTGAAAGGCTTCAAACGCCTGTAACAATTCCATGTGCGATCTCGACGTTTCAATCGAAATGACATCGGCATCCATGGCTTGAATGGCAGGCATGATATCATGAAACTCGGCGTAACACATATGGGTATGGATTTGCGTCTCGTCTTTCACACCACTGGCCGCGATGTGAAAACATTCGACTGCCCACTCAAGGTAGGCGTCCCAGTCTGCCCGCCGCAAGGGCAAGCCTTCGCGCAAAGCCGGCTCGTCAATCTGAATGACACGAATCCCTGCCGCCTCTAAATCCAACACTTCATCGCGAATGGCGAGTGCAATCTGGCGACACACCTCATGGCGCGGCAAATCGTCGCGGACGAACGACCACTGCAGGATCGTGACAGGACCGGTCAACATCCCCTTGACAGGCCGCTCTGTCAGCGATTGCGCATAACTCGTCCAACGGACAGTCATCGGCTCGGGACGCGCCACGTCGCCGACGATAATAGGAGGTTTCACACAGCGCGATCCATAACTCTGCACCCAACCGTGCCGCGTAAACAAAAACCCGTCCAGCTTTTCGCCAAAGTGCTCTACCATATCGGTACGCTCAAACTCTCCGTGCACAAGCACGTCGAGACCAAGTTCTTCCTGAATGACGATCCAACGCATAATCTCGCCTTGCAAGAACAACTCGTATTCCGCATCTGAAATTTGCCCCTTGCGCCACTTCGCCCGCGTGTCGCGCACAGATTGCGTTTGCGGAAACGAGCCGATGGTTGTCGTCGGAAACGGTGGCAACTGCAGACGCTCCTGTTGCTTGGACTTGCGCTCTGCAAACGACGATGCGCGTGCCAATTGCAAACCGCTCAACTGCGCCATCCGTGTGGCGACAGCCGAATTGCGCAAGCGTGGAGACGCCGTCCGTGCCCTGCGCGCCTCACGACTCAGAGCCAAATGCTCCGCAATCGCATCCTTACCGTCGTTCGCCCCGCGCTTAAGCACCCGCAACTCAGACAGCTTTTGCACAGCAAATGCCAGCCACGACTTCACCTCTGGTTCCATGTCGCTTTCCAATTCCACATCCCAAGGCGCGTGTAACAGGGAACACGACGGCGCGACGTGAACCTGCTCAAGCCCGGCGATAGAAGCGGCCTGCTCAACGAGCACCAGAGCCTCGTGCAAATCGGCCCGCCATATATTGCGACCGTCGATCACGCCGACAGACAGCCGTTTCTCTTGAGGCCAGCCATAGCGCGCCAGCTCCGCCAACTGCTGCGGTGCACGAACGAGATCCAGATGCAGACCCTGTACCGGTAGTGACAAAGCCGTCTCCAAATTGTCAGCGATGGAACCAAAATATGTGGTGAGCAACATGTTGGGCACCGACTGCGCCGCGAGGTACGTATACGCCTCGTGCAAGCTTGACCGCTCGCTATCCGTCAGATCGAGAACCAGGCAGGGCTCGTCGATTTGCACCCACTGTACCCCGGCATCGTGTAGAGCGTTAAGTAGCTCGCCATAAGCAGGTAATAGTTGGGCCATCAGGGACAAGGGCTCCACATTTTGTTCGCGCACCTTGCCAAGGCGCAAAAACGATACAGGACCTAAGAGCACCGGCACGGTCTCGATGCCCAGTTGCCGCGCTTCCAAATACTCGGCCAACGGTTTATTGGCTCGCAGCCTAAAGTTTTGTTGCGCTGAGAATTCAGGAACGAGGTAATGATAATTCGTGTCAAACCACTTGGTCATCTCAAGCGCTGCCACGCCCTCAGCACCGCGCGCCATGGCAAAATACTGCGCGAGCGAGCCATCTGGTAGCCCACGAAAGCGGTCAGGCACGGCGTCGAATAAAACAGCCATGTCGAGAACGTGATCGTAAAGCGAGAAATCGTTGGATGGGATCCAGTCGATGCCCGCCTCCTTCTGCAGTTGCCAGCGCAGGCGCCTGATGTCGGCAGCCGCTTTGCCCAGCTCTGCCTCCGTCGACTTGCCTTGCCAGAACGATTCGAGTGCCCGCTTGAGTTCACGGCGCGGGCCCATGCGCGGAAATCCTAGTGTTGCTGCAATCGCCAAAGTCGTGTCGCCTCCCCAGATGATGTGATGCTAAACTCCCGAGCGCGAGCGGAATCAAAAAGCCCCCACTTCCACACGGGAAGCGGGGGTGCATGGAGACTGGATATATAGGCAAGCGTTGCAGCCGACGTCAACACACACCGGCCAAGCAAACAATCCTGCTTCGTTCCTGCCCCAATCCCAAACCCACGTGGGATACACAGAGCTGCTTCGCCTGGCAGGTCTTCGGACTCGGATGTCATCCGCTGTCGCACAGCCTTCCCCGCATCCAAGCGAGTGGCTCGCGGCCGATAAGCCGCAACGTCAACAGCGTCGTTCCTCACCGCGGCGGGACCGTTCCGGATTCGCACCGGATTCCCTTTTCATTCACCGTCGTAGTGAAACCAAGCGAGCATATCAAGTTGTGGGGCTACTATATCACTGCCTTATTATTTTCGCAATTGCCCAGCTAGACAGAAGCCTCTGCGATCACGCCTGACCTCGATCTTGCTGCTGCAACTGCTGCAGTGCTGCAATGAGTCGATTGGCAATCGGACTACCAAGGCCCGTGCACGGGTCCCAACCGGGCCCCGCCGCATAGACATCCCCTGTGCCGGCGATATCGTTGTTGCCCTGTGTAATGTCGCGAAATGCCTGCGCCGCTTTTGGCAAGCTATATAGCACTGGGTTGAGATAACCCACAGGCTGACCGATGGTCTTGTTTGCAATGGTGACCAGCCCCGCCCACAAGGGTGCCACGGCACTCGTCCCACCAATTGCCGCAGTTTCGCCGTCGACCAATACCTCGTAGCCTGTCGCAGGGTCAGCATCTCCCGCGACGTCCGGCACACCGCGTCCAACCGTGCCGCCGGGGTTTGAAGACGGTGGCACCTGTGCGTTTTGCTGCCAGCTGGGAAGCGCAAATACGCTACTCACGCCGCCCCCGGTGCTGCCACCTTGTGCGCCGTCGTTCCAGACGGTCTCACTCGCAATCTGACCATTTTCCACTACCAAACGCGTCCCCCCGCAAGCCAAGGCATAGGGTGACGATGCGGGAAAATCAACATGGTACAAACCGTCGTTCTCGCCATCTGTGGATCCGCTGTCCCCGGCCGCGACACACACGGTCACACCAAGCGCAGCCGCGTCCTGCAAAGCCCGATTCATCGCCTGGATAGAGGCCGGCGCCCAACCGTTCTCAGGACCGCCCCAACTGATAGAAATCACCATAGGTTTGTTCGTCGTATCGTGAATAGCCGTCGTGATCGCGTTCAAAAACCCAGCGTCCGTATTTGGCGCAAAATAAACAGCGAGCTTTGCACCTGGAGCGACGGCGCCGGCAACCTCGATATCGAGCTCGACTTCGCCGTCCGGGCCATTCGGATCGCCGGTCGGTTGGTTGACTGCTCCATCTACCCCTACCGCAACAAGAGGTGGCGGCGCCATACCAAGTGACGCGAAATACTCGCCGATATTTTGATCTGAATACCCACCGCCAAGCTCAATGATGCCGATACACTGCCCCGTACAATCGACGTTTTCCGGAAAGGCATAGGCCGCTGCAACCTGTGGCGGCGTGTAGGCAACCTGTTCAGTTGCTGTGGCGCGCATCGCCGCCCCCGCAGGTTGTCGCCGAATTCGAAAGTGTGGAGTCGCTTGCGGCCGTGTATCGAGACCAAGTACCGCCGTCACCACGTCAGCGATGTCCATCGGCACATGCACATCGCCGCTGTGTCCCCGATACGAGAACTCAGGATGTTGATACGTGCGAAGATCGATCCGAAACGCCTGATTCACATCGGCTACACGGCCCGTAAGCAATGCCGTGCCAGCTGCGACGTGCACCTTCTCCAGCACCAGCCCGTGCGCATCGGCGAATGCCCGTACCTTCTCGATATCCTGCGAATCGGCGCCGTGGCGAACAGCAAACTCGTCGTGTGTGAGATGCCTGCGTTGGCTGGGCGGCAACGATTGTAATGACTCAATCGTCGCTTCCAGTTGCTCAGGCGAACGCCGCCGCAATACGAGTGTGACGGATACGCGCTCGTCGGGATCCGCTGGCCCGACATCCGTCGCGCCAGCCGCGAGCGGCCGGACATGCCCAGGTAACGGGACAAAGTGGCTGCCTGCCTGCGTTCCTGTGTTTGACACGAATACCTGCTGATCCATACACATCATCTCCAATTCGAGCGAGAGTGTAGAGAGTGCGACGGGTTCACGGTCAGTATAGCATGGATACATTTGGTTGTCCCTGGATCGGGCGAAAAATCCGCTTTTTCTCCATCTTCCCGGGTGTTCGTCACCTATGGCCTTGCAATCAATCGACATACAGTAAAATAAATCCGTGGGAGGTGACATCTCTTGATCCGCAACGCCTGGTATGCCGTGCTGACAGTGGACGAAGTCAGCGCGAGGCCGACGAAAGTGCGGCTCTTCAATCGCGATCTCGTCGTGTTCATGGACCAAACGGGCCATCTTCGGGCCGTGCACGCATACTGCCCACATCGTGGGTGTGATTTATCTCTCGGCTCTATCGTGGACAATCTCCTTACGTGCCCGTATCACGGGTGGAAATTTGACAAAGATGGCGTGTGTAGGCACATACCAGCCAATCATAAGGGCGGGTCCATCCCGCGTTCCGCCCACCTGCAAACATTTACTGCCCGCGAGGCAGCCGGTTTGGTTTGGGTCTCGCTCGCTGCGCCGGATGGTGCCGCATCTATACCAGGCCCAGCCGCCGCACCCGAATTGTCTGACCCAAACTGGCATTGGCTGTCGTTTCACACCGTGTGGAAGGCCAACATGTGCCGCGTTGCAGAGAGCGTATTAGACATCTCACACTTGCCGTTCGTGCATCCCGAAACGACAGGTGAAGACGTGTCGCCCATTGTCGATGGACCAGAATATGTCATGCAAGAAAAGAATATTCGAATTTACCCACGCCCCTTCACACATCCAATGGAACCGCCAAATCCCGAACACTTGGCGGACGACAACGACCTCCGGACGGAAATCGAAATGTGGTTTCCAAACCAGTGGATCATTCGGACGCCTATTGGCCTTGAGCGCCGGATGTCCACCTATTTGACGTTTACGCCGATAGATGCTGAAACGACCGTCATTTGGGGACAAATTGGGCGCAACTTTGACAGCGACTCCGACTTTCTGGACGTGTTTCATCTGGAGCACACACAGTTTGTCATGCACCAAGATCAAATTATTGTAGAGAGCCTGCGGCCTGTGCTGCCGCCAAAATTAAAAGAAGAAGCACATGTGCCGTCTGATGGGCCGGCTATTCGTTACCGCCACCTTTGGCTACAAGCAATCGCACAAGAAGCGGCGACCTAAGCCGCCGCTTCTGCACCGATTTCATGTGTCGTCGTGCTCCTGATGGGGATCGAGTTTTGCTAAGCGGAACTGTGGGAATAAGTCTAACTTGCGATACATGAGCGCAACAGCAGACTCTGAGAGCCAAATTGGGAAACTTGCCACAGAGGTCTGGGCCATCGTCTTTCTGATCGTGCTTGTCGACGTTGCACTGTTAAAGCCGTACAAGAGCCATTACGAGAAGCGGATCGACGGAGACCTAGATACGTAAGGATTTTTCTTGAAGACTATGGACACAACAGCTAGAGGGTGCCTGCGACCCTCCTCTAGCTGTTGTGTCCCGCATCACGATGTTTTGCAAACTGCACCCGATTACAAAAAGAGCAGGTGGAACGAAAAGTTCCGCCTGCTCGTTTTGTTTACATACCATAAACGACGTTCCACATGCGCATCTGATGCAGTGGATTGCGCGGATCGATGCGTTGCGCCATCAGCCAGTTGACAGCACCGGCGCGTTCCGCCGGCGTGATCGGCACAGCGAGAACGGTCGCCAAATGGTCGACCAAAGCGCCTGCTCCTGCTGGATTCGCAAGGTCTTCTCGACGATACGACATCAGCACGCGATGTACGCGCCGCCAGTTGAGTGGATTGGCAATTTTGGAGCGGAAGATTGGTAATAACCTTGGGTGCAACCCCATGATGTTCACCCCCCTTCTCGGAAGTTCTTGCCCGCGATAGAACGCTGAAAATGCAACAGCGCCGACGTGGGCCACACCTTCGGATAAATGTGATAGGTGATATACAGCGCCCCTGGAAATGCGGATCCGTTCGGACAGGTATCAAACCATCCGTCCGCCGTTCGGTGATCGAGCAACCAATCCACCGCCATGGACGCGGATCTGTAAATGGCGGATTTGACGGCTGTGTCGGCTGTGCAATCGTAAAGGTGAAGCAACGTATCCAATCCCCAGGCCGTTTGCGTGGGTTGACCTATAAAGGCCGAGCTATATCGCCCGAGCATGTCACTTTCGCAGAGTTCGCCAAAGCTCCCGTCTGCTCTCTGCACGGACAATAGCCAGCGCAGTGCACGCATGAGGCTGGGACTTGACGCTGGCAGGTTTGCTGCAACGAGCGCTTGCACCGCGCACCAAGTGCCATACAGATAGGTCGTTCCCCATCTTCCGTACCAACTGCCGTCGCGAAGTTGATTGGCTTGCAACCAAGAAATCGCCCTCTTTATAGAGGAATCCGTCGAACTTAACACGCGCCGGCGCAGGAGAAAGGCGACGACCCGCCCCGTGATGTCCGCTGTGGAGGGATCGCACATGGCGCGGCGCATATCGTTTGCCGGCAGTCGCTCAAGCCAACGTTTGTCGCAGTTGTGTTCAAAAGCCGACCACCCACCGTCGCGATTTTGCATGGATAAAAGAAAGGACACACCTTTGTTGATGGGGGTGGCAGATGACTGCATAAACCCACGTAGAGCGTCTAAGCATGCGACCGTATCGTCGCAATCTGGATGGTTTTCGTTGTTACTCGAAAACCCCCAGCCGCCATCTGGCCTACCCGTTCTTCGTTCCACCTGCTGTTTCGCCAGCAAGTACGACTTGGCCTCTTGCAATTGCGGATGATATTCCGGTATGCCTGCATCGAGCAACACGCGACACGCCAAGGCTGTATTCCAAATATGAGCGTTTGTCGTTTGTTGGTGTACATATCCGCTATGTTCCTCGACCACGAGATTTTGTCGCATGGATGCGATCGCGCAGCGGATGATGGGCGCATCAAAGTCTATGCCAAGTGCGTGCAGAGCAAATAGACTAAGCCATGTCGACGAGTGATAACCGGCCAAGGTTCCATCTTGGCCCATATGCGTGCGCAAGAATTCAAGACAGCGTTCTGCGCACCACGAGGCAAGCTTTGTGCGCATTGGGCTCGGGCGCTCATCGTCCCATTCCCGTTCGTCGCAATTCACGAGTTCCCGCAAAACACATGCAGCATAGCGCGATCGATAGCGATACAACGACAGGACCAACATCGCTGGAACGTGCACGCGTGTGAAAGTAGCGATGTCTTCGATGGAAAAAGGCGAGCCTTTCATGAACATGAGGGTGTACAGCCAAGGACTGGGCAGCCAGGACCACGGAATCTCTCCGCCAACGGCGAGAAACATTTTCGTGAGGTTGCGACACCTGCGCACACCGCCATGGCGGGCAATCCACGCTTTGGCACGGACCCGCGGCGCATCGTCGAGCGCCCAAGCCTTCATGAGTTCAAGGGCATAGAAGCATTCGACCGTCGTCGACAGATCGCCAGCATCGCCAGGAAACAATCCCCATGATCCGTCCTCTCGCTGATGCTTACGAATGGCCCCAACGAGCGGCGCAGTCCATGTGACATCGCGATAACCAATCAGGTAAAGGGAAATCACCGTTTGTGCATTGGGCATCATGCCTGTATCAAAGCAGTCGGTCCACGCCCCATCTGCACCTTGATGCTGCAAAAGTTGGACGCACGCGGCTTTCACCGCTGCATCGACGTCTTCGCACCCTATTCTTGGATACGCCATCTTCATGGCCATGCCCCCGACCTTATGCAGTATTGCGATACATATTCGTATTCATAGCGGGACTGGCGGCTTGTCGGCACCTGTTCAGATCGGGGAAATTCAGGCTGTGACCTCCGGAGATCATGCGGATAGGAATACATGATCCTTCAGACACTACCATCGAATATCAACAGGAGGTGGATGGAATTTTGATGAAGTCAAGAACCGTCGGGAGAATAGGGCGGGATCAAAGGGTTGGCACGCGGGTGCAGACCAAGCACAGCATGTCTCTATTTGAGTTAATTTTGGTGGGGGTCGGCGGCATTATTGGCGCAGGATACTTTCTCGGCTCCGGACAACCCATCCGCATGGCAGGACCCGCGGTGCTTGTGGCATTTGCGATAGGAGGAGCGATCACGGCGCAAACGGTCGGCGCCTTAAACACACTCGCTTTGGATCATCCTTCGCCTGGCGCGTTCAAAACGTATGCGGACGCGTACCTTGGCAAATTCACCGGCTATATGCAAGGGTGGACCTACTACATCACAAGCATTTTGACCATTGCCAGCGAAGCGGTGGCATCCGCAGTTTTCGCCCGCCTTTGGTTGCCTGGTGTGCCGGTCTGGATGTTGGCGGCGGCTTTTGCGCTTATCGTCCTCGCCATCAACGCGTTTGGGGTGCAAAACTTCGGCCTTGTCGAGTCTGTGATGAGTGTTGTGAAGATCGCCGCGCTTGTGGGCTTCATCGTCACCATCGCCATCGTCCTGTTCGGCGCCCATCCGGCAACTATGGGCCGTATGATCTCTGGACCATCTGCGTCACTTTTTCCAAGTGGCTTCACCGGACTGGCCCAGTCCATGTTGATTGTCATCTTCTGCTTTGCTGGAATCGGCGTCTTTGGAACGGCGGCCGTCGAATTGAAAGAGCCCAAGCATCTCGATCGCGGCGGCATCGCTGTCGTGACCATCCTGACGGGCCTGTACATACTGTCGATCGCGGCGCTGTTGTTGACGCTTCCCTATCGTACCGTGAGTACGACGGCCAGCCCGTTCGTCCAAGCGCTGATGGCGGCACATTTGCATACACTGGCCAGTATCCTCAACGCCGTCATCCTGATCGCATCGTTCAGCGTCATGGCTGGATCTGTCTTTTCGGCAAACCAGATACTTGTGAGCCTAGGACGGTACCGCGAAGCCCCAGCCTTTGTCAAACGCACCTTTGGCAAGCGCGCGGTCGCCTATGGCGCACTTGCTTTCACGACAGTGGGCGTCGCCATCTGCATCGCCTTGTCTTACGTTTTACCATCCACCGTCTACACGTTTCTCATTAGCGCCTCCAGCTTTCTCACGTTTTTCAACTGGTTCATCATGTTGTTGACCTTACTTGCATGGAAACGCAAAAACAAAGATAAGCCGATTTCGAAATTGGCCTTCGGACAGCCGGTCGGCACCTACGTGACCATGGCTTTGATCGTGGTCATGGCAGGCTATGCGCTCGTCGAAAAGAGCCAGCGGTTAGGGTTCTTTGCCTGCCTAGGGATAGCGGCCGTGATCGCCATCGCGTATCTGTTCGTACGCAAGCACGTCCATAGCCCCGAAGCATAAGCAACCTTACGACCGATGGCCTCGCGAAGTGTGGCTTTGGTCGAACTGTGTCGGATCTTTCTCTAAAAAGTTGCGGTGAGACAAGCCCAAACGCCCTAGTTCGCTAAGGTGCAAGACTGTCAGTTTATCAAGCAACTGCTTGCCGGCAGGCGTAAGGTGAATCAGAACGCTGCGCTTATCCGCCGGATTCCTCTCCCGTTCCACCAAGCCCAGTTGTTCGCACCTCTGGATCAACCCGAGGCAACTGTGGTGGCGCAGTTGTAACCTTTCCGCCAACTCGGTCGGCGTCGCAAAGTCCCGTTCAGGAAACCCAGCCACCGCCAGAAGCAACTGATGCTGTTGCGGCGTGATGCCTACCGATCGCGCCGCTTCCTCGCTGAAATGCATAAATTTGCGCAGCCGATAACGGAATTCCGCCAATTGCACGTACTCCTGTTTAGATGGAACTCGGTTCATACTATCCCCCCATTCGTTGCATTTTTCATCGTAACACGATATAAAATGTACCTGTGCCTATGCACACCATGAGCTATCCCGTGTCTATCACAAACTTTGAAAGGAGCCCTGTCCGTCATGCAAGGTCACACCACGCGAGCCGGCGACTTCACGACCAACGGACAGATTGTCCGACTGTCTGGCGCTGCGGTGCTCGTCGGTGCCGCCTGCGCAGTTATTGCGATCGCGCTGTTGAAAGCCATCTACCTTGTCACCAATATAGCATTCTTTCATCGCCTGTCGTTTCAATATGTAACGCCCACAGACAATCACTTAGGCGTCTTCAAGCTGCTGCCACCCATTATCGGGGCTCTTGCCATCGGCTTCATCGCTCGCTTTGGCAGCGAAAAAATTCGGGGTCACGGCATTCCGGAAGCCATTGAAGCGATGCTGGTCAACGGTAGCAAAGTGCAGCCAAAAGTAGCCTTTTGGAAGCCGATATCCGCCGCTATTTCCATCGGTTCAGGCGGACCGTTTGGTGCGGAAGGTCCGATTATCATGACTGGTGGATCGTTTGGCTCCCTGCTGGGTCAATGGCTGCACACGTCGTCTATTGAACGTCGCATTCTGCTTGTTGCCGGTGCTGCGGGTGGCATGTCTGCAACGTTTTCCGCCCCCGTTTCGGCCGTCCTCTTCGCCGTCGAACTGCTTGTGTTTGAATTTAAGCCACGCAGTCTTGTCCCGATTGCACTGGCCAGTTCGGTTGCCGACGTCATTCGCATCGCCTGGATTGGGCCCGGTCCAATCTTCCCTGTTCCCTCCCTACATACCATACCGTATATCGGCTATGGCGCGTCTGTAGGACTCGGGTTTGTGGGAAGTCTCGCCGCTATCGTCTTAACGCGGTCCATTTACGGTATGGAAGACTTGTTTCGCAAGTTGCCAGTGCACTGGATGTGGTGGCCCGCGCTCGGCGCAATGGCCATTGGCTTAGGCGGCATTGTCTCTCCACGCGCACTCGGAGTTGGCTACGATACCATCGCGGCAGTACTCAACACGCAGTTATCGCTTCATACCGTACTCATCCTCCTTGTCGTCAAGGCTCTCATTTGGGTCATTGCGCTTGGCTCCGGCACTTCCGGTGGCATTCTGGCACCCATCTTGATGATTGGTGGGTGCTTAGGGGAAGCACTGGGCGTTGTCATGCACGCGCCACACCCTGGATTATGGGCCCTACTTGGCATGTCGGCCGTTTTTTCGGGCGTTACGCGCACGCCGTTTACGAGCGTGATCTTTCCCATCGAATTAACGCACGATTTTGGCGCTCTATTGCCCCTTTTAATCACATCGTGCATCGCCACTGGCACATCCGCTTTCGTTTTGCGCCGCTCAATTTTGACCGAACGGATTGCTCGCCGTGGGCTACATCTGACACGCGAATACAGTGTCGATCCGCTGGAGATGCACTTGGTTCGCGAGATCGTGTCGAGATCGGACGTCAAAGTGTCTGTTCAGGCTCCCGTCAGACATGTCGCCAAGCTCATTCTCGAAAGCCAGACCGAGATGCCAACTTGGATTGAGCTTGTCGACACGTCCAATCATTTCGTTGGGGCGATGCAAAGTACGGCCATCTTGCACAGTGCCAAACGCGACCCCAGCCGCACGATTGGCGCGTGTATGGGACGCGTCGTCGAAATGGCTGCCGACTTACCCGTAAAGCGCGTCCTAGACTTTATGATTCAAGAGGATCTGGAGTGGGTTCGCATCAACGATGAGCAGCAACCGATAGGCTTTGTCTCTGTGCAGCAGATCCTGAAACTGCGAGAACGTTACCTACAGGAGGAACAACATCGCCAGCGCACATTCAGCTTGCCTTGGTGGCAACCAACCATTGGCGATGGTTCGACGGTCCAAGACGCTTAAACATAAGAAAACGGCAAAGCTCACTTTGCCCTCTTCCAAATCATCATTCTATCCTTGCGACTTTGGGGATTGATGCCTTGCGCGCGCAGCCATTTGGCTGCCTCTGTTTTTTCTTCCGGTGAAAGAGGAACATCCAATTCGGCGGCCAGTGTCGAAATGAGGTGTTTCGTACGTTCAAGACTTTGGAGATCGGTTTCTGAATAACGAAGAAATACCTGATTCGCCTTGCGCCAATGAAGCGGATTGGCCATTTTTCGCCGAAAAATTTTCAGCGCCTTGGATTCCATATGCGTGTCTCCCCCTGCTTCCTGCTTTTCTGTTACCGGCAGTAGGTCTGGTTGCCTTAAGGTATGTATGACCCGGGCGTGGGTTGTCGGCAACCGCCCCAAAACGGCGTCCGTTGCTGGCGCAACACGTGATACCATCCGCCCACAAGGCGGACACGCCATGCCAATCTGTCATTGCGGGTTCACAGACGAGTCGCATACACTGTCACATCTTTGCAACCAGGGGGTGAAATCCATGTACGACGGTGGAACATTCGGTGGCTACACGCGCTGGGCAGTGGTGTTCCTCATTATCTTCGTCTTGTTCTTCCTCCTTGTCCCAGCCTATGGAGCAACTGGCGCCGGCTACTGATGGGGATACAAGACACAGGGTCGCTCCCGACCCTGTGTCCCCATCATTCTGCTGCACCTATCACATCTGGTTCCCTACTTCTGACGCTTCGGCCGAGTTAAGAATTTCGAGCATCCGTCCTTTTGTCCGCGGCCCGAACCAAGCCGTGATAATGGCCAATAAAATCCATGCCGCCGCGATGTAGATGAACACACTCTGGTACCCGTAGTGGTTGTAAATAGCGACCACAATCATCGGCCCAAACACGTTGGCCAGGCGGCCAACGCCATAAACCAAGCCAGCACCGGAGTTGCGAACTTCGGTTGGATACAATTCAGGCGTATATGCGTACAACAGTGGCGCAAATGTCTGCAGAAACATTGCAACTAAGAAACCAAAGACAATGATGATAGCAGTCTTAAACGTCAGGCCGTACAACAGGCCACAGATGGAAATCGCGATCGCAAAAATCACGACGAGCCATTTCCGGTCCAGCCGATCCGAAAGCAGATATGCGATAAATGCGCCCGGTACGGCGCCAATGGACATTGCCGAAGACCAAGCAAGCGAATGAACCAGAGAAAAGCCGTGAGCCACGAGCAGCGTTGGCACCCAAGACATGAATCCGTAAAAACCGAGCGTCTGCAAAATCCAGACGACGAGCAGAACCAAGGTGCGACCAAGGTATTTTCCGCTGAACAACTCGCCATAGCCGCGCTGACTGACCGCCGGCTCCACTCGTTCGACAGGATTAGGCAACGGACCTTTTTCGGTCTCGACTTGACGTTCAATGGCGGTCATCACGCTGTTGGCATCGGCGAGACGGCCTCTGTTCTCGTACCAACGCGGAGATTCATACATCCGGCCAGCGAGAATGGCGAAGATGAATCCGAGCGCTCCCCAAATGTACACAAACCGCCAACCCCATGGTGCGACGGGTACCAAAAAACGCGCGACGTAGGCCGTAATGGGAATTCCGCACAGGCCAATCGTCATGATGAGACCTTGATACGTACCGCGCTTCTTGGCTGGAAAGACTTCGCTGATATAGGTGATGCCCACCACCGTCATAGCCGAAAGTCCGAATCCTGTGACCAGCCTCGTGACAAACAACATGGTCATACTCATGGCAAACGCATTCAACAGCGAAAAGATGGAATAAATCAGGATTGTAAAAATCAGACTGCGCTTGCGCCCAATCCGATCCGACACATACCCGATGACCGACGCGCCTAGAAACATGCCAAGAAACGTCGCAGAGGTCACGTTTCCAATCGCGGAAAGCTGCAAATTCCACGCTTTTTCAATGGCAGGTGCCGTATACGACAATGTGTTGATGTCGCCCAATTCAAAGAAAAAGGCAAACGCGAGCACCCAGATCACATACCGGTGAAACGACGAAATAGGCAACCTCTCGAGGCGCGCGCCAATGGAAGCCGTCGATGACATCGTCTTCCCTCCCAGCCCTGATTTTTGAAAGCGCATACACCAATGCCGTCATAACCGTTTTGCCTGCGCCTCACCACCCTTCAGATCCACGCCATACCCGCGATCAGCGGACGCGCAGTGCGCATAAGTGTCACTTTTGTCACCCTTGGAACGGTGTCATCTTCAACCTCGGCACCCACTTCCAAGATGCCTGCCGGATGGCCAATGCGGATCATCCCAGGCGCTTTCCCAAGTTCGCTCACATGGTCATGTGCCACCGTGCCTGGCAGTTTGCACGCGACAGCCAGCGCAATGGCGCCTGTTACAGCATATGTGGGATGCAGCCGCCCCATGGTGAGGACACGCGCCGAAATGTCGTATGCGCAGGCTTCCACTGCCGAGCCACTGGTTGTTTGGTAGGCAACCGGTGTGTGCACGAGCGCAATCTTAGGTAACGCATGGGTTGTCGGATTGATGATCTCGTGCTCGTCGTAGAGCCCCAACATCCGCCCTACCTGCTGCCGAACCCATTCGATGGTCGGCCAAGCGTGCTTCATGTCAACCTCCCTCACTTCGCTGCCAAGCAGCCCCAGTTCCTCTGCAGCCATTAGCACAGTCAAATTGCCAGCGTCGATGACGGTCACGCGAAACCGGCGCCCATCCTTAATCACCACCTCGTCGACTCGCCGCCCCGTCGGCAACAGGCTGCCACTGACCCCGCCCCCAATGCGGAAGAAGTCGAGATAAATGGGCGAGCCCGTTCCCGGCACCCCTGCGATGCTGGTATCGCCCTCCGGAGCAAAACGTCTGTCCTTCACGGCAAAATGCGACACAATAAGGGCATCGGTATTCGTGTTGTAAATGCGCACCGTGGCAATGCCGTCGCGCTGGACGTCTACCAGCCCACTGTTGACCGCAAACGGCCCCACAGCAGAGGAGATGTTGCCGCAATTAGGACGATAATCGATGTACGGCTCGTCGATACTGACCTGGCCAAAGGTGTAGTCGACGTCCGCGTCCAATCGCGAAGAAGCTTCGACGATAGCCAACTTGCTTGTGGTCGGCGTCGCCCCACCCAACCCGTCGATCTGCCTCGAATCGGGACTGCCAAACAGACGGAGCAGAATGCGGTCACGCTCAGTCGGATCGGCAGGCAAATCGCGCCCGCGCACCATGATCCCTTTGCTCGTACCCCCGCGGTAAATGGCACACGGAATCGTACACAACGCCATGATCATCGCCCCCTTTGCGCACAAAAAGCCCAGCACAATCCGAATGTCGGACCATGCTGGGCTTCACGCGATACTTCGCCAGAGGATGTCTGGCGACTCGACACGAAACAGCAGTCTGTTATTTGATTACCCTTACCATAATGCGGCGATGTCACTGTGTCAATGGCCAGACAAGCGGTGCATCCGCTCTTCTTCTGCGTACCGCACCAGCGCCAGACAGCGATAAATGAAGTGACCAAACTTCGAATATGGCGCGGTAAAAAAGAGAGCCGCCACGAAACTGAGATGGATGACCAGTACCGGGCCCATGACCGAAGTTTTGCGCAAGAGGAGCAACAAAAGTCCACTGCCAGCCACGAGTAGCATGGACCACAGAAAGGCTCGCCCAGACTGATACGCTCCCTCGTCAACCGTATCCCGATTCACACCTAGCTTGACATACAGCAATCCGGCGCATCCAACAAGCAAGCCCACGCCACCGATAATGCCTAGCAAAACGACGGGACTCGCGACAGGATAAGGGGCTTGCTTGTGCAGGATATGCGATTCGTATGCCGCTAGGCACGTCGATGCGAAATCGAGCAGGAATCCATAAAAGACACCATGATGAAACCACTTTCGCCATCGCGATAGAGGTTCGTCCTTAGTGCCACCAAGATGGCGCAAGGACAGCGCATACCGCACGGCCTGCAGAATATCGCGCACCTGTACGGCGCTCGAGTCGAGCGTGCGTATGTCGCGCCAGAATCGCCATGCCCCAAGTCCCCAGCCGCAGACCAGCCATAAAGCCAAGGCTCCAAATACTGCTTCGAGCACCGCTTCCGACAAAACGGTGTAAAACGATCCGCCCTCAGCGCCAAAGACCCTTCCTTGTGTCACAAGGGAAATCACAGAAAACAGGATACAGGCCCCAATGACAGCCCACATAAAGCCCCAGCCACCTTGGAATACCCGGGCGAACGGTCCCGGCCACACATATTTGCGATAGGACGCCTGCCGCAGTGCGGCGAACAAGCGCGGCGGATTGATGCCAAATTCGTGAGGCGGCGCAAATGGACAGGCAAAGACACATTCCTTACAATCGTGACAAAGGTTTGCAAAGTAAGCGAGATCGGCGTCCCGATAGTCGCGGCGCCACTCAATGGCGCGCCATACCGCGCAAAATCCTTCGCAATAGCGACAAGCGTTGCACACGCGCATTTGCCGCTTACCTTCCTCCATCAGTTCACCGTGCGACACGTGCTGCTCCCTCCCCTGCGATCCGCCCTACAACCGCACCCATCGTCAGACCAAAGCCCGCCAAGTAACCGCGGCGCAAAACGTTGCCTGCCACCATCTCTCCCGCCGCAAACGCGTTTTCCATGGCCCCTCCACCGGCAAGCTGCACACGCGCGTCGGGTCCTATGCGCACGCCGCGATACGTGAACGTGATGCCCGCCCGTAACGGATAGGCATAAAACGGCGGCGTATCGATCCGCTGCGCCCAATGAGATTTGCACGGCTCCACGCCCACCGTACGACAGTCATCGAGATCGCCCGGACGAAACGTGCCTGGCTGCACCGCCGCATTGTATGTGTCGACCGTCTGCTGCACGCGCGATGCATCCAATCCCAGCCGTATGGCGAGATCCGCCACCGAAGAGGCCACGATAGGTGGAAAGACAGACGGCATAAACTTGTCGACGACCTTGCTGTCGATGATGGAGTAGGCCACTTGACCCGGCTGTCGCGCGATGAGCCCTCCCCAGATGGCATACCGCTTTGGCCAAAAGTCCTCGCCCTCGTCATAAAACCGCTCGCCACGCTGGTTGACGACAATACCAAATGGCACACTGTCCAATCTGGTCACGATACCGCCATCAAATTTGGGCGCCCGCCCGTCGACCGCAACCGCGTGAAACGCCTGTGGATGCCCAACCGGCTCTGCGCCAGCGGACAGCAACAAATCGATCGTGTTGCCTTGGTTGTAAGCTGTTCCGCGGATAATGAAGTTATCGGCCGCATCCCCCCAATGCTGCCGCAACCACGAGATGTTCGCCTCGTATCCGCCTGCCGCAAATACGACAGCGCAAGCGCGGATCCGTACAACTTCGCCATTTTTTCGCACCTGCGCTGAGCCAAACACGTTCCCAGCTATATCGATGTCCTCAAGCATTGCGTCATACCAAATCGCAATGCGCTTTTTTTCCGCCGTACGATAGTAGGCATTCATCATGGCCCGACCGCCGCCCAGCATGAACATGTTGGTACGCGCCAGATGGAGTGTGCCAGCCAGAGGTTCCTGCCAGCGCACGCCTTGCTGAGACAGCCATGCTGGCAAAGCCTCCGAACGCTCGACCACCAAGCGCGCTAATCCTTCGTCCATCTCACCGCCCGCCACGCGTCGCAAGTCGTCGAGAAACTCGCCTGGAGAATAGGTAGCCAGCATGTGCTCAGTAGGTTTCTCATGCATGATGCGGAAATCTCGCGTGTGCCTGCTGTTGCCACCCCGGTAGAATTGAGGTGCTCGCTCAATGACGATCACGCTTGCACCGTGATCGCACGCGGACAAGGCAGCCGCCATGGCGGCATTGCCACCGCCGACAACGAGCACATCACAGGCAACAGAAGCTGTCATAGATCGGTCACCTCCCAGTAACCAGTGCGCGCAAAACAAAAAGATGCACCCCGGCCTTCAGACCGACTGGTGCATCTTTGATTCCTTGCCCAACGGAGAATTGAGCAACTCAAACATGACAGTCTCGCATCGCTTTTGAAATGGATACTTCCATACTACGCTCGTCTTGCACAAATATGACCTCACGCATCAACCTGGCGTGCGTATTCAGCCTCCAGATCCTTTAAGGCAGCAATGATAGCCGCTTTCGCAGCACCGTGATAATGCAATTTGACCTGTTGGATCATCGGTTCCACTCCATCGTCCAACGACCACCCGCGTAACAAGCCGCAAACAAAGTCCCGGCCAAGTTGCGTCGCTAACGTACACTCCGCTTTCAAAATGACGCCACGGCGCGTTTCGATCTCGACGACAACCGCGAGTGTATCAAATGCTGTCTTGGCCGCCGAACCGACTGGAAGTTTACCGTGCCCTGCGAGAAACGCCGTAGTTACGAGTCCCATCATGTCTCCCCCAAAAACAGAGTATCCTCCACACGAATCTATGTCGGACATACGGGGAATAGGACAATTCTCTGGGCTGGTGCGTTATATGCAGGACGACACTGCTCTTGCATGTTGTTCATGTTCAATCGAGAGCCCGTTCTTTTAGGGGTTGTTCATGATTGACCAGTTCGCCCTTCCGATGCTGTTCAAGGGCGTTCCGTGCAAGAACCTCAACGGGGTCGCATGCCTTGACCACGCGAAAGCTGTCCCCATCTAGATGTACACGCAATGTATCTCCGGGGCGAATGTTGAATTGGTCACGCGGTTCTTCCGGTAATGAAAAACGCACGCTGGTATGTGCGAAAATCCATGAATGGTAGGTTAACGGCGCGGGGATCGCTCGCAAATTCGAAGTCTCACGCATGCAAACACAAGTTACTGGGCATCTCACAAGCCTCGATGTGGTATGATCAATACGCGCGTTTCCTGCAACAAGTGCGTGTCATAGTTCCCCCACAAGCCTCGATGTGGTATGATCAGGATGTTGATAGTGCGCTACAACAGGCCGTCATAGTTCCCCCACAAGCCTCGATGTGGTATGATTCCATGCCAGCAAACCATCTCATCGATTTGGTCATAGTTCCCTCACAAGCCTTGATGTGGTATGATCAATAATAATAGCCTTGATGAGTTCGTTTGGTAATAGTTCCCTCACAAGCCTCGATGTGGTACGATAGGTGTGACAATGACTTGCCATATAGGCTTGTCATAGTTCCCTAACAAGCCTCGATGTGGTATGATTCCATGCCAGCAAACCATCTCATCCATTTGGTCATAGTTCCCTCACAAGCCTTGATGTGGTATGATCAATAATAATAGCCTTGATGAGTTCGTTTGGTAATAGTTCCCTCACAAGCCTCGATGTGGTACGATAGGTGTGACAATGACTTGCCATATAGGCTTGTCATAGTTCCCTAACAAGCCTCGATGTGGTATGATGCTGCACTATAACTACTAATTAACTTTTTGCGTCATAGTTCCCTCACAAGCCTTGATGTGGTATGATCAATAATAATAGCCTTGATGAGTTCGTTTGGTCATAGTTCCCTCACAAGCCTCGATGTGGTATGATGCGGAATTGCGCGATGCGCTCGTCAAGGTGGTCATAGTTCCCTCACAAGCCTCGATGTGGTATGACTGGACTCCACGAAAAACAGCGGACTGGCGAGTCATAGTCCCCTCAAAAGCCTCGATGTGGTATGATGACCGTCAATAGTCCTCCACTTCACAATAAGTCATAGTTCCCTCACAAGCCTCGATGTGGTATGACTGGACTCCACGAAAAACAGCGGACTGGCGAGTCATAGTCCCCTCAAAAGCCTCGATGTGGTATGATGACCGTCAATCGTCCTCCACTTCACAATAAGTCATAGTTCCCTCACAAGCCTCGATGTGGTATGATTGGACTCCACGAAAAACAGCGGACTAGCGAGTCATAGTTCCCTCACAAGCCTCGATGTGGTATGATCTTTGCCCCGTCTGTGTGGGCTTCGACTACGTCATAGTTCCCTCACAAGCCTCTATGTGGCATGATTTTAGAGATTGAAAGTCGAACTGATTTTAAGTCATAGTTCCCTCACAGGCCTCGATGTGGTATGATTTTAGATATTGAAAGTCGAACTGATTTTAAGTCATAGTTCCCTCACAGGCCTCGATGTGGTATGATTTTAGCCCCGTCTGTGTGGGCTTCGACTACGTCATAGTGCCCTCACAAGCCTCGATGTGGCATGATAATACCAGCGCAAAACGTAACACAACAAGCGTCATATTTCCCTCACAAGCCTCGACGTGGTATGATAATACCAGCGCAAAACGTAACACAACAAGCGTCATATTTCCCTCACAAGCCTCGATGGGGTATGATTTTCAAACACCGCACCATTGGCCACATTGTGTCATAGTTCCCTCAAAAGCCTCGATGTGGTATGATAATACCAGCGCACAACGTAACACAACAAGCGTCATAGTTCCCTCACAAGCCTCGATGTGGTATGATTTTCGAACACCGCACCATTGGCCACATTGTGTCATAGTTCCCTCACAAGCCTCGATGTGGTATGATCATACGGATGTGCGATATATGGCATGTTCGGTCATAGTTCCCTCACAAGCCTCGATGTGGTATGATTGGGAAGAGGTTAAATACGATGCGTCATGTGTCATAGTTCCCTCACAAGCCTCGATGTGGTATGATGGTACAGACTCACATGGAACAGGGATACATGTCATAGTTCCCTCACAAGCCTCGATGTGGTATGATTGGGAAGAGGTTAAATACGATGCGTCATGTGTCATAGTTCCCTCACAAGCCTCGATGTGGTATGATAACTGTCCAAATGAGATACGTCTTATCCGTGTCATAGTTCCCTCACAAGCCTCGATGTGGTATGATTTCAGAGAAGATTTCATCGTTCAACATATTGTCATAGTTCCCTCACAAGCCTCGATGTGGTATGATTCGAGATATTTAACCTTTGACATATCATAGGTCATAGTTCCCTCACAAGCCTCGATGTGGTATGATAAATGCCTTCGACTTTACCCCAACGAATAAGTCATAGTTCCCTCACAAGCCTCGATGTGGTATGATAAATGCCTTCGATTTTACCCCAACGAATAAGTCATAGTTCCCTCACAAGCCTCGATGTGGTATGATATTGTAAAGGATACTTTATCATTTTATTTGGTCATAGTTCCCTCACAAGCCTAGATGTGGTATGATTGTGACGATAGGCGCGTGCTGCTTTTTTATGTCATAGTTCCCTCACAAGCCTAGATGTGGTATGATTGTGACGATAGGCGCGTGCTGCTTTTTTATGTCATAGTTCCCTCACGAGCCTCGATGTGGTATGATGACATGGTCGCAAATGTATAATATAGTGAGGTCATAGTTCCCTCACAAGCCTCGATGTGGTATGATTCATTCTCACTGTACGGTTTGCCTAGCAAGGTCATAGTTCCCTCACAAGCCTCGATGTGGTATGATGACATGGTCGCAAATGTATAATATAGTGAGGTCATAGTTCCCTCAAAAGCCTCGATGTGGTATGATATCAACACTGATTGATTGTTACATAATTACGTCATAGTTCCCCCACAAGCCTCGATGTGGTATGATGACATGGTCGCAAATGTATAATATAGTGAGGTCATAGTTCCCTCAAAAGCCTCGATGTGGTATGATATCAACACTGATTGATTGTTACATAATTACGTCATAGTTCCCCCACAAGCCTCGATGTGGTATGATATCAACACTGATTGATTGTTACATAATTACGTCATAGTTCCCTCACAAGCCTCGATGTGGTATGATTCATTCTCGCTGTACGGTTTGCCTAGCAAGGTCATAGTTCCCTCACAAGCCTCGATGTGGTATGATTAAAACGTCTGACCGAACTTTTGACCACGAGTCATAGTTCCCTCACAAGCCTCGATGTGGTATGATCTGATGGAATTAACTGTTTACGTTCATGGTGTCATAGTTCCCTCGCAAGCCTCGATGTGGTATGATTAAAACGTCTGACCGAACTGTTGACCACGAGTCATAGTTCCCTCACAAGCCTCGATGTGGTATGATTACTTGCCGTTATCTGCGCCTAGAATTTTTGTCATAGTTCCCCCACAAGCCTCGATGTGGTATGATTTCCCCGCCCCTCCACCTCTCGGTGCTACGGTCATAGTTCCCTCACAAGCCTCGATGTGGTATGATTTCCCCGGCCCTCCACCTCTCGGTGCTACGGTCATAGTTCCCTCACAAGCCTCGATGTGGTATGATTTCCCCGGCCCTCCACCTTTCGATGCTACGGTCATAGTTCCCTCACAAGCCTCGATGTGGTATGATCCAGCAAGGGAGGCTATATCAATATTTGTTGTCATAGTTCCCTCACAAGCCTCGATGTGGTATGATCCAGCAAGGGAGGCTATATCAATATTTTTTGTCATAGTTCCCTCACAAGCCTCGATGTGGTATGATACGTGATCGCTCAATCCCTTGTAGTATCAGGGGTTGGGCGATTACGTATTTTTGAAAAAGCGAATCGCCAAGCCGTTTCAAAGCGGCGGTGTCACGTTTTTTAAAAAAGCACCAACTGCTCACTTTGCATTCTCCGTTCATTAGGTGCATAGTTACCAACAAGAATTTTCATCCTCATGAACTGCTTTTCTGTGACCAGTAACGTTCGAATCGATCCTTTATCTGGTAAGTTCGCTTGAAGCCTCCTTTCGTGCTTTTCCGCCATCTCATAACTGCCGCAGATCCGACAGTAACAAGAATACTGCATCATATAATACCCATCATTCAATAAAAATTGACGAAACCGAGTTGCAGCCTTTCTTTCCGCCTTTGTAGTCACTGGCAGATCAAAGAGCACCATCAAGCGCATAATCCTACTCATAGACCCCCATTTGAACCTCCGTAAGCCTCGGCAACTGTAAAGCACTTGGATCTTCGGTTGAAATCGCATTTGAAAAGCTGGAGACCATCGCTTCAATGCTTGCGGTCAGGTCGTATCGCTCGTTTTCCAGCCAAACCATCTGAGTGAGAATCTGCATCAATCTCCGCTTATGTAGCTTCGAAAGTATGGGAGAGTCAACGTCGAGCTCGGACGCCACAACATAATCCACAATAGGCCGATATGGCTCCATAAGGTCGTCAGCAAGGTTAAAATTATTGAGCTCGCTGTGATGTTGTAATCCAATGGATGGTTGAAATCCAAACGCACACAAACTTCTTGCAACTTGTCCACGAATCAATGCATATCCGTAGTTCATCGCTGAGTTAATGAAGTCATCCGAGCTACGCTTGAACGCTTTACCAAACAGATGCTTAAAGTACATTCGTGCGGCTTGGGATTCAATAGATCCCTTATCCCCAGATGCCACGCGGCCCGCAAGCGCTAACAGAGCTTCATCACCACTGCACCCACATAAAGTTAAACACGCGGCTTGATTCTCGATTTTGCGACGCACAACAGCCTGCCACAATCGCTTCACGAGTGGCCGCTTCATCTCAAGCTGGGATTGCATGATTTTTGGTCCTCGCGAATGCTGACAGTACGGTAGAAGTACGCCGTTTGGTAAATGTTTTTCATCGCAAGTAAACACTGCAATTCGAAATTCGGCCAATCTGGCCAGGAGGGCCGACGTGATAATACTCTGTCGGTCCTCCAGCATGAGGGTGCGAATGTCCTCCAGAGGAATGGTGTATTCGCACGTTTCTCCAGAGGATTCGTCCTCTTGTCGCACGACAAGCTGGTTATTTCGACAACTCAGCTTGGCACTGCGAGTGACCATCACATGTCGATGTGACAATCAATTCATCTTCCTTTCCACACGAAATGGCATGCGCCGTTCCTTATAAACAGGATGCGTGTCTCCTAACGGACCAACAACGTATTTTTCGAACACCTCTAGACCTTGTATACCCAAACCCTTCAGTTCTCCAGAATTGTCGTGCGTACGCAGAGTTAAAGTAGCGCCTGAAATATCCGCACCCGCAAAATACATCAGTCGTAATCCAACAGGTTCCTTCCTGTCCTTATAAGTTATATCCACTTCCCTACTAGGTTTAATCATCACCGCGTCGTTTGGATATAAGCTAAATTTAAATTGATAGCTATCATCCACAACTCTCCACTCGGAGTACGGCTTGTGCGCAGTGGCTAGGCGATTCGGAAGTTCCCGCTTCAGTACATCTGCGACATAAATCGGTACAAAGTAATACTTTCCGTCTTTTGCAAACACATCAATTCTCACCATTCCCCCATTCTCTGCGATGCCTCGTCCGCCATGAACAGGTACACCGAGCGTCAACTTTTCTTGAATCTTGACCTTCCTAACGGGTGTTCGCACACTACCGTCCTTCGAAATCTTGTAAACAGGTTCTTTAAAAGCAGCCTTCGCATCGCCGCCAAATTGAACAAGCCTTTCGCGCAGAGTGTTGTACAATCTAGGATCATCTTCCGGTCGGAAATAATCCTTAATCTCCCCATCCTTTGTGAGCTTGAGTTCGGTAAGAGCCACCTTTGAAACCACGACCTGAATCTCTGTGCCCTTATTATCATCGACTTTCACGATACGCGGGCTACGAATCGTCTCCTTGTGAGCCGCGCCCGTGACCTTCCTTGTCGGCATTCTCGAGACAAAGATAGGATCAATTTGCTCGGTTTCCGAATAGGTTAAGAGGCCAATAGCTCGTATATTTTTGCTAGGATCGTCGCTGAGTCTTGCCAACAGCTCGTCTCGAAAGAATGGCCAGGGCTCCAAAGGTTCGTTTGGGAGAAACTTGCGTTCGTCAAATGATTCCCACGTGAACACCTCACCCGTCTCTTTATCCACATATTGCGTGATGCCTTCGCTTTTGCTGACCTGCTGCACATACCGGTTGCGATCGGCGAGCGCATTGCGCTTAAATTTGTCATACTTCGTGACGCGTTGAATAAGCGAATCTCCGATGCACGCAACAACAACTGCATCGGCCGCATGGTGCTTATCACCGGCATTCCGATCCTTCGTCAATCCCCACCGCGCTCGCATATATGCCGTAACGGCGCCATTGACACAAACCACACGCTTTGACCGCGTGGAAGCCGTTTCGTCAAATAACAACCATGCCTGAATGTGATTCATCAAAGCCCTGGTGATGTACCGCGTGTCCGAAAGATTTCTCTCGCGAAATCCTTCTTGTTCCAAATCGATCGCGCGCTTGTCCATTAACAAATGGTTCTTCTTCTTTTGCGACAATGGGATACTTTCTACCAACGCTATAAACTTTGCCTTCTGCTCTGGCTTATCTCGCAGATACTCCAATGGCGTTCGGTTCCCCTTCTGACGATTTTGCTCCGTCTTGACAAGAACCTTGTTGTCATAGCTATCGTCAAATGAAATCCCATACGGGATGATGTGATCCACTTCGGCGTAACCTGGCTCGAATAGACGTGTGACGTCCAACTTTTCCCCAGAATACATGCAGAATTCCTGCTGCTGCTTGAATAGCTTGTACTTCACAATGTCTCGTCCGGTAACATGCGCACTTCCAAGAATCTCACGAATCTCGTCCTTGATCTGCTCGTTATTTTTTTGGTTTTCCTTCTGAGCCTTCTCAATTTTACGCCGCTCATCCAGATTCTTGGATAGCTCCCGGGCAAGCTCGATGTGAATAGATTCGGGCGAACCATGCTTGCGGATGACCGCATTCACAACTTTGATGGCCTGTGAAAGGGCACGCCGCACCACCGGATTGGTCACTTCTCCTTCACCCAAAGGTGGCAAAAGCCTCTGTTTTACGTACTCTGTTTTCCCTTGAAACTGATACCCAGCCAGCTCGCAGGCTACATCATAGCTGTAGCCATCCTCTAAGAACGGAAGTATTTTTCGAATGGCCTTCAGCGAAAGGTGTCCAAATTTCGAACCATTTAACGGTAGTAATTCCTCAATTACATTGTCGGACAACCCGAGAGTCGAAAGCTTCTTTCTGCGGTTGTCATCGCTTTTCCACACAGACAAGATCCAACCGATTTGATCAAGCGTTTCAATGGACAAATCTTGAATGAAAACCCCAGCACGCTGCAGAGCCTTTCTGACCTCGTGATAAAACTTCATCTCGACAAAGACCGTGTCCTCCGTTTTATTACGGCTACGATTCAAGCCATACGTAAGTCCCGCGAAGCTTTCCGTGTCTTTCATGTCTAGCAGCTTCCGCAGTTTCCCATACGTAATTTTCGTTTGCTCATACGCACAATCAATCACGCGTGCTCGTTCTGTCTGTGTGAGCTCACACGGATATCTTCCTCCATCCTCCTGTTGTCGATAGATGCGAAGATTCACGACCTTGGTAAGCAGCTGGAACCGCTCGAACGAATACGAACTGCGCGGCGCCCGCTTTTCACCTGTCTCGAACGTACACGAGCCTACCATTCGTTCATAAATACTTTGCCTTACGCCATCAGGCGAGACAGAACCATGCCCATAAGGACTGTCTCCACCTGGGCCATCATCGAAGTTGCGTTGAGAGCAAAGAATCTTCAGATATGAATCCTCCAACTCTTCACTCATCACATCATTACCCAGCGCTCGTTGGGCTGCGAAAATCTTCCGAACTTCGTCCACAATGGCTTGCCGCGAGACCGTATGACGATACTCGCCTGCCTTGTTTCTCACATTCGATACATAACCGTGTTTCTTACCATGAACGAGTTTTCCCTCAGCATCGGTTTTCGTTGCCTCAGAAACAAGCATTTCCGCAACCGTTCGGTATCCCTTCGATTGCATTAAATTTTCATTTTCCTGCACAGCCTTCAGCAACTTTCCGGCGTCTGAATCTTTGATTTCAGATTTCCTATTTGACTGAAAACCGCGACGATGCGCAATATGAATAAGCACTCTCGCGATTTCCTCTGCGATGAGACATCTATCGAGCCCAGCCACACGCAGAGCATACACATCAGGAGATGACGTTCGTTGCGCATAAAGCGCTTCAATTTGTTCCATCGAAAGAATCCCGTGCTGTTCCAACAAACGCTTTACGCGCCAAAGCCGATGGCGACGACGGCGCGTGCGACGCCGTGCACTGCGCGCCTCACGGCGGGGAAGAGCCAAAGATGCCCCCGTCTTACTGTCTTCAGCCTTATCAAAAATGCGAACACCAAGATCTTGAATGCGAACGGGTTTTAATCCGCTTTCATCCTTCTCAAGTGCCACAACGGCCCACCCTACGGATGTAATGCCAATATCCAATCCCAGTCGATATGCCATATATATATACCTCCAAAAAGTAGATGACCCGCATTCATTGGAATGCGGGTCAGTGCTTTGCGGCCTGTTGCCTTATCATAGCAACCTCGCAAGCCTTGATGTGGTATGATATCCCTCGCCATCTATATTATACGAGTGCAAGAAAAGAGTCAAGCATATTCTTTGTACTTCCACTCGCTCCATTACATTGAATCTTTCGCCGCGTGCGAGCAAGTTCGCCAACATGCCCCACAAACCACTACACACCCCTCGCTTCTACATGTTCGCACATCGGCCTACCCGACCAATCGCGCCAACATCCCGTCAGCGGATCGATACTCCCCAAACGCAACCATCCCCCCGCCACTTTGCGATGAAACGCGCGATCCGTCGCCAAAAGTTGCTCGACCGCCGTATCCGGTGCCTCAATGACCACCCATAGACGTAACGGTGCGTGAAAAAGTGCTCTATCCCCGCTCGCCACGGATTGCCACGGCAAGCCTGCCAACAAATCACCACCATTGCCCTGCATAACGCCAAGGCCACTGGTAACCGTCTGCGTCGTCTTGCTACCACTACCATAGACATCTGGGGCAACGGTAGAAGCGTAATACTGCAAATTAATCCACTGCGCAACGGTCACAGGTCCAGCGATGATCGAGGCAAGGAGACT
Source organism: Alicyclobacillus tolerans (assembly GCF_001447355.1). Lineage (GTDB taxonomy): Bacteria > Bacillota > Bacilli > Alicyclobacillales > Alicyclobacillaceae > Alicyclobacillus > Alicyclobacillus aegles. The sequence goes on from NZ_JXBW01000010.1 coordinate 66,039, forward strand.
GCCATCACGATCCGATTGCCAATCGTAGCTATGCAGAAACACCTCGCCTTTCCACGACCACCCTTGCGTCAAAGCACGTCTCCCAATGATGAACGCGCGATTTCCAGCAAGCCCCCACTCCGGACGCACTTCACTCCAATCGCGCGCACGCCGAATTGCACTGTGCACCGGGTTCCGGACGCGTTCTACGCCCGGCAAGAGTCGCATGCGCTCTGCCGCCGTCGTCCATTGCGCTCGCTTAGCGGCAGTTTGTAGAAGTCCCCACGCCTCCTTCGCTGCGCCCTTTAGCTCTGGCATCTCGATGCAAACCAATTCATCGGTGGTGGTGACATGCTCCGCCGCGACAAACACGGTATCCTCAGGAATCGATACGCCAAATCGTGTTGCCATCACGTTTCGTACATCGCGGCGGTTGCAGATGGCCGCAAACACTCGAGCATTCCAGCGTCCGGCTGCTCCCCCGCAAGCGCCACAGTCCAAAGCGGCCGCGTGCGCATTGTTGGCGCTGGAACTTTCGTGTCCGCACACCACGACGAGTGGCGCAAACTCCGTCAGCCCAATGCTGCGCAAAAGCCCACCTGCAATCTCGGCCATTTGCGCGACGGTCAATCCGACAGGGATATCCGCTACTTCATCACCATCCTGAACTCGCTCCATGACCAGAGTGGTTCTGTCCGGAAACTGTTTGCTTGCCCAACGCTTGAACAAGCCCCCCGACGCGGACGGTGCAAGGGTACGAGCAAACGTGTACAAACCCAGCCATGGGCCGGACAATTCCGGCAGTGCCAACGAGGCTAACACATGTTGCTTGACCTTTTTAAAAACGTTTCCGATAAAACGCACGCCGTTCCTGTTTTGACGATACGTGCTGTCTGAATCGTCCATGAGTCTCTCTCTGACTTCAACGACTGGCGTTACAATCGCCGGACAAGAAGGATGTGCATAGGAACCATCGAGACTGCGCGTTTTGATAGGGAGGTTAAAGAATCCTGCACAACCATAGGTCGCAAATGCCCCGAACGTCTCCAGGTTTCGGCGAAATGGCTCCGAACGAACGTCGATGCAAAACAGTAGTTGCGCCACCACATCAGCCTTTGCTGCGGCTGGTATTTGCGTCTGACACGCCCCTACAATACGCTCTGCCTGGGTATCCTCCCAAGCTTCCAACCAGAGTTGCCAACGGTCCACGCGACGAAACCGATCCACGATGACAAGCAAATCCTTGCGCACACTCAACGGCAAATTGCGCCAAATGGATCGCGTCATGCCACCATGACGATGCAGTGCCGCCAAACTGTGAGCAACGCGTTTTGTGACGCCATCATCCACTTGCACGGACGTCTCGCAGTCACGAAACTCACAGAAGGCCCATTCTAACGATAAGCGCACCGCTACATAGTCCACAACAAGGTCGATCTCGCGGCCTTCTTCGCGTCCTTGCCAACACAGCATGCCAACCCACCCCGGCAGCGCTGCAAGGTGCGCGCGTAGATAGCCAACAGCCTCATGCTCCGGCACATTCAGCATTTGTAGCGCCAACGCGGTGGCTTCGCCTGCATCGCCTGGCCAATCGGCCAGACGCCGCTTTTCTGCACGAGTTAAAGCCGGATCGCGCACAATCAAGTGGCGCCAGGCCCTGTAAAATCCTTCTTGCCTACCTGGCAACGCCCAGCCTGCCTGACCAGTATCCAAATACAACTTGCACCATTTGATGGTTTGCTGAGCGAGACGTGCGCGCGTGTATTCGTTGGTGTCGCTACGCAGGCTCACTCTATACGAATGTAGTGGCGCTTCTCCCCCTGCCACCACCTCGTTGGCTAACGCCCACACGTACTCAGGCACATCGGAATCGCGTTCGTCTTCCCACATGAGTGCGCGAAAAACAGGCTGGAGTCGCGACTGAAGCGATGCCGCCACATGCTCATCCAGCCAGGCGCAAAGCCTCTGTTCCAATCTATGCAACGCAATATCGCCATGGTCGACAGCGGATCGAATCACAGAAAGCGAAGGAAACAGATGTACATCCTGAATGTCCGCGAGCAGTGTCAATGCATCGGCGAACGCCAAGCGCTCCAAATGTGGCCACGGATGGCGCGCGACAAAGACCGACAATGGCCATTGTGGAGCGGTGACATCCATGGCTTGCCGAACCCAGTCGATCACGCGATTGCTGTCCTGCGTCAAGATGGCGTCTTGCTTGACTGCATGATTAGGTCTCACCGTAAGGCCGCCTCCTGTTCAAAGCGATGGAGATGATGCGGATGTGTCTCCATGGCAATGGGTCTCGGTTCACCAAGATGCACAAGCCAAAGATAGATACGGGTCACGATGCCGGCATCTGGCCTCGCCGTAATCAAAACACCAACCAGCCCGAGCATCGCCAACAAAGCAACGGCGGCAATCGGCCAGGCCATCGTTACGGCGTACGCTTGGATGCCGGGGGCTAGGTGGCGAACGGTGTGGGCAAGCCAGGCACGCAAACCCTCACTGATGACTGCAGCAATGAGCACCGTCGCCAGTCCCAGCCAGAGTCCTTCCTGCGTCCATCGCGCTTGCCTCGCAACCAATGACACCCCGGCTCCAAGCATCAGAGCACTCAGCGCACGCACCCACGCATGCGGATCCACCGCAAAGTAGACGAGGGCAAACATCGCTCCGAATATCGCGGGCCACAGTGCAGATGAAGGCTTTGTGCTTCGCGGTCCGGCCAACGCTTGCTCCGGGCGGGGTAATGCATCGCCGGATCGGAGAAATAAAGTGGCCTTGAACAAACCGTGAAGAATCAAGTGGATCATCGCAGCATCGTAAGCCCCGATGGCACATTGCATAAGCATAAGTCCCATTTGCGCCATGGTTGATGCGATCAATTGCCGCTTGTAATCGACGTGAACCAGGAGGATGCCTGAACCTAAGCCTACGCTCAGCCAGGCAAGGACGAGCAGTACGCCATGGGGCCACGGCCCGCTTGCACTCAGCAAAGGCGCCCAGCGCGCGAGCAATAGTCCGCCGGCATTCACCACCCCGGCGTGCATGATGGCGGACACCGGTGTCGGTGTCACAGCAGATTCAAGCAACCAGCGACCGAACGGCCAACCGCCAGCTTGCACGATCGCCGCCAAAACAAGCAACAACGCCACGCCCATGCGGACAACGGGCGGCAAGCGGTTCACGTGCGCCAGCGCGATCGCGATGTCCCCGCTGTGTGCGGCCAGGCCATACCACAAACAGGCTATGGCCATCGCCATCGCGCTGATGGCCAAGCGGCTGATGGTAACTTTGGTCACAGCGCGCACAGGGGCACTTTCCCAAGCAAGGGCAATGAGTGCTACCAATCCGGCATCCATGGCGGCCCAAGACGCCACTTCCATCCACAACGTGCGACTCATCCATACGATGCTTGCCGCGCCAGTCGTCCAGGTCAGCCAACCGAAGTAACGTCCGTAGTGGCGATCGCCTTGTAAATAGCGAATGGCAAAGCGTTGAATCACCATGCCGAGCAGCGCGATGTAAAGCCCCATCAGCCACCCCGTTCCGTCCGTTCGCCATGGTCCCATGGTGATGCCAATCGCCCGCAGCAGCAGACCAGCCACTGCTGCCAACACAGGCAGTAGAAGTGCAGCCGCATGCCAGCGAACGAAGCCAATTTTTTTGTCCATGCACGCTGTCATGAGTCCTGTCGAACCCGCGATCACCCACGTACCCAACCAAATGGGCAACATCCATTGCTGCATGTCATGAATGAACATTGTTGTCTCCTCTCTCGACGATATCGGCTTCCCCCAGCACAAAACACAAAAACCGGCGTGCCCCATACAGTCACAGACATCAACTTGCGCCGATGCTGGCTGTACAGAGTCACGCCGGTTTTTCAGGCACCACCATCCGTGGTGTCGAACTCCCATGCGCCCTTGACAGTTCCGACTGCCGTCCGCCACCGACTTTCGTCAGCGCGATCCAGCCTCCGAGTGTGTCCAGGTATATGTGTAAAAATGGTCAATCTGTTGTGACTAACTTCTTTTCCAAATCCTCAGATAACCGAAATACCATGATACGTTCGCCTGTGCGCGTACTCAAATCGGTGAAAAAGCTCGTCACCTCTTCACCTGTAATGCGGCGGACAAGATCTTTCAACTCATCTATCCCCGACTCGACCAAACTGGTGCGGGTGCGTTTGATGGAAAGCATGCCATCGCGCGTCTCGCACAAAGCATACTCTGCCGTTGAAAGAATGCCACGCAAAGACACGATAATCATGTCGCGCAAAATATCTGTTTTGACCGACACAGACCCACGCCCGAGGTAGTCCTTCTCCCATTTTGTGAGAGCGTTGCTAAGTTCAGATTCCATGCAGCCCTTCAGCTTTGCCACTGCTGCGTTCTCTCCTTCGGCCGCGAACGCCGCACGGCCTCGCTACAGGTCAAGAGTCATTGTAGCAACAAATGGCCTCCTCGGGCAAGTGTACGCGATGAAGCATCCATCTTGCACTTTATATGTTCCGTTCGATCCGCCAATTCAGGGAACAAAACGTCGCCCAACCGTTTAACGAAACTGATAGGTTGTCGGCAAACCTTGGCCGACGAACACCGTGTACATAGCGGTGTGCTTCGGATCGACTACGGGTCCGAGCGAAACTTCGCCTGCAGCAAAATCCTTTGCATAAATTTCGTAGGTCTCCCCCACGTCATTGCTCAACGTTTCACCGGTGTCGACGAAAGGTTTCAGCCAAGTGGGCTTCTTCGCCGTAGCGTCGTAAGCCACATAGACTGTGGCATCTTGATGTAAGTCAAATGACAGTCCTGATCTGGAGCCAGCCGTGGTTTGCAGAAACGGATCGCCAATCAAATAGGGTGGCACCCACGTAAATGTATACGGCCGATTGTTATACTGCTGCGCGTCAACCTGTAGACCCTCAGGGCTAACAACACCACCGCCGCTCACATTCGTGATGTGATATCCAGAAATGTACAACGGAGATTCAGGATAGTTCATGATGGTTACGTCCTTGATCTGGCCCATGAAGCTAGCATCAGTTGTTCCGCCCACCGCCATGCTGCTCGCAATGGCCACTGGATTGACCTGTGGTGAAGCAACCGTCGGATCGCCATCGACCGTCGTCGCCGGTGCGACCGTGGTTGATGCAACCAGTGAGCCGTCGATGTACAGATTGGCATCCCCCGCATTGTCCCACGTGGCCGTGACCTGGTGCCAAAGCCCGTCGTGATACGCCTGCGGGCTGACCAAGTCAACCGATTGTGAACCTGCGTGCATTTGAAACTCCACGCGATGATCGGCATTGAAGAACACGCCCACGCCGTTGCCATTTGTACCTTCGCCAGTGACAATGGGCATATTCACGCCTGTATCTGCCGACGATGCAAACGAAGCCGAGATGGTTCCCCCAACATTGGTGACAAGGTTTCCAGGGAGCGCGATGGGCTGTGTACCCGTTGCGAAGGTCGCGGCACTCGGCAAGATGCCTTGGAATGTGAGATCCTGTATGGTATTCACGCCATCAAACATCGGCACGCCATTGATGGATACGTTGTCCATCTTGACGCCTTCCACGTTCTCAGCCTGAATACCACTTCCAGCTCCGTTGATGGCAACGTTATGAAAGGCAATGTTTTGTATCGGCAATTCCGCAAGTCCGCTGAAATACATCGCCTGCTTTGCACCGTTTACCGTGATATTGTCAAAATTTAAATTCCGTATCGCCGGGGTAGCATCGGTCACCGGACCAGGCGGTAAAGCCGATCCATTCGACGCGTAGTTTTCATCGATGATGAACGCCTGCGCCTGGATGTTGCTCATGCTAACGTGATCGAATGTGATATTCTGCACAATTCCGCCCCGTCCTCGCAGCGTTTTGATGCGAAGCCCCGCATTGGTGCCATCGAAGTCACAGTTTTCAACGAGGACATTTTGCACACCCCCTGACATCTCGCTGCCAATGGAGACACCATGCCCATTTAACATATGACAATTGCGAACGACGATATTTTGGCTTGGGATCCCGATTCTGCGCCCCTCTGCATCCTTGCCCGATTTAATGGCAATGTCGTCATCGCCTACGCTGAACGTGTCATCGATGATTTGCATGCCGTTGACCGAATCAGGATCAACGCCATCCGTATTATCCGATGTGGGCGGATTCACGATATGCACATCCGCCAAGGTCACGTGATCGCAATAAACGGGGTGAATCGTCCAGGATGGTGAATTTTGCACTGTGACGCCTTGGATTAGGATGTTCTGAGAGTGAAGAAATTCGATGAGGCTCGGCCGCGCATAGGGCAGTCCTTGACTGTAGTTGGGCGATTGAACAAGTGACACCGCCGGATCGGAAAGTGGCTCTTTATATTGTTTTGACCACCAGTTTCCATACGTGTTGCCAGCGTTATCGTGAATCGGCGTCTCACCATTGCCGTCGATCACGCCTTCACCTGTGATGGTCACGTTTCGAACGTTGTCACCAGTAATCAGGCTCATATAGCGATACATCTCAGTGCCTTCCCAGCGGCTCCATATCGGTTTATAGGCATCGATATTACTGCTACCCAATAGTGTTGCACCCTTGGCTAGGTAGAGTGTCATATCGCTCTTTAATTGCAGTGGTGCGGTGTAATACGTTCCGGCTGGCACGTAAAGAGTACCGCCTTTTGGGACCGCGTCAATGGCGCGTTGCAGGGCACGTGTGTCATCCGACTTGCCATCGCCAATCGCGCCAAACTGTTTGACATTCACCATCTTGCCTTGCGCGAGTGTTTTCACGACAATGGCGGCACTTGGCTTCGAAACATCACCTGATCCAGTGATTGTTGCAACCTGAAACGAATAGGTGTGGTTCGGTTGCAAATCTGAGACGGTAAAGTTCGAATCAGCTACGCGTCCGATTCGCGATCCATTTTCGTACACTGCATAGGTAACTCCGGCATTGTACTCAGGCTGCCAGATCAGGTCGACGAGTGACGATGTGACCGCATAAGACTGCAATCCAACGGGAGCACTGACGAGCTTTGATGGAGTATCCGCCAAAACCATGGCTGGTGCCAGACCCAGCACCACAGATGCGCTCATAAGCGCCCCCATAACCCGCATGTGCTTGCGCTGCAACCGTTTCACATCCAACTCCCCCATTCATGGACGTCTGCGTCGCAATATGTTAGAAGCAATCGCTACTCACGGTTGTATCCCCCGTAATGTTAGCGTTTTCACATCACCCTTACACCAGGACCCAGCATCTTGTCAGTGCCCAGCATCATATATACGACACCCAGGGCTTGATATGATATGTGAATTATCCTGTTAAAGTTTTGGGGCGATATCGTTCATGTAGTTCCTCATGCCATGCTTAATGAAACCTCGTCCATGAAAGCCGAATAGAAGACAGATAAAGGACATTCAGTTCACCAACAACTTCTACTCTCCAAGCAAGCAATCGTTTGCATTTAGAGTCTCCCGTGCTGCTTCTGTGGCTTGCCAGTAAGTACCCAATATGCGTTACAGCGAATCGGAACATACGGAGTAGGCAATGCGCGCCATATACACCAAAATCGTTGTTGAAAGTTACAGTTGCTTGTACAAAGAAAACGTGGTCGTAGCCAATTGAACGCGCGAAATCAGTGTGGTGCAATGATGAAAACGTTTGCACTTGATGTTCTCTATTCTAAGCAAACGTTTGAACTTATTACGAGGAGTGTGAATCTACGTTGAAACGTTGGAAGTTGCCCAAATATCCATTAGCGTTGATTCCTGTGTCGGTGCTTCTCGGCTGGAGTGTAAATTTCACTCCTGCAGCAGCGGCATCGTCTGGGGGAGTTCAGGCAAACGGCATCTTTGCAGACCAAGGACCACAATATATGACGCCACAGGAGCCAACTTCCTCGCAGGCCGTCACCGTGACCTTACGTGCTGCCCATGGAAACTTGACAAGCGCTAATGTCGTGGTATACGACACATCAACTGGATCGACGACATATTACCCAATGACACTTCAGGGAACTGATGAAAATGGACTCTACGATTTCTGGCAAGGAACCATCCCGGCATCCTCCAGCATCAAGTACTACTACTTTCAGGCTAACGATGGAACCTCATCGTTGTACTACAATGGCTCCGGATCTTCCACCAGCGCCTTTCCAACGCCAACGTTCAGTGGTGATCAGTGGAACACGTACGACGACTTTGTGATTGCCCCTAACTTCACTACACCTACTTGGGCGCAAAACGGTATTATGTATCAAATCATGGTGGATAGATTCTACAACGGCGATACATCAAATGACGTTACCACAGGAGCATATTCATGGAACGGCAATCAAACCGTCCAATTGGCGTGGGGAGCAGATCCTGAACTCGGTGATCCTGGAGGAAAGGATCAAGTCGCTTTTTTTGGCGGAGATTTGGAGGGTGTTGACCAAAAACTCCCGTATATCACGAAAACCCTGGGCGCGAATATTGTCTATCTGAATCCAATATTCACATCACCAACTAATCACAAGTATGATACACAAGACTATTACAACGTCGATCCTCACTTTGGTGGAAACTCAGCGCTAGAGCAACTATCCTCAGACCTACACAGTACGACCAACAACGCCGGACAAGAAGGGCGCTTAATCCTAGATGGCGTATTTAATCACACCAGCAATCAAAACAGCTGGTTTACAAGCGCCCAGCAAAACCAATCCAGCCCATACTACAGTTATTATACTTTCACCAATTGGCCTAACACCTACGCAACGTTTGCTGGCGTGAATACGATGCCAAAGTTGAATTATGGCTCAACTTCGCTTAGAAGCCAGGTCGATAATGTTGCAAAAACATGGCTTTCCTCACCATACAACATCGATGGTTGGCGTCTTGACGCACCTGGACACATTGGCGCCAATGGGTACGATCCCGAATCAAGCGGCAACTACACCGATTCGACCAATCATAGTTATTGGCAGGAATTTCGAAATACCGTAAAGACCACTAATGCAAACGCACTGATTTTCGGCGAGTGGTTTGAAGGGTCACAACCCACGGAATGGTTGAACAACGGCAATCAGTGGGATGGCTCTGTCAATTACAATGGCTTTTTGCAACCGGTGTCCGAATGGGTTACTGGTTACGACGATGGCTTTAACGCAAACTCAATCAACGCAACCACGATGGAAAGCTGGCTCACAGGTACACTGAACGCGGTACCACGAGCGGCTCAACTAGCACAAGTCAATGAATTGTCCACACAGGACACCCCTCGCTTTGGCGAGCGTGCCGCCGAAAACATGAACTATAAAACCTACACACAACCAAACGGCAGCACATTTACCGACCCGTATGGGGGTACACCAAACTATTGGAAAGACTATCTTGGTGCCTTCCTGCAATTTACGTATGTCGGCATTCCCACTATCTATTACGGAGACGAATATGGAATGATGGGTGGAGGCACGAATGATGCTGGGAAACGCTGGACGTTTGATTGGTCACAAGTAGCAAACGGAGGAAACTCTGTTTTTCAACTCTATCAAAAACTGATTCAGTTGCGCACAAGTCACTCCGCGCTCGTCGATGGTTCGTTTATGCCGCTTGTTGCGGACAACGCAACCAACATACTGGCATTTGCCCGTTTTGATCAGAACGAACGCGATATCGTCATCCTTAACGACACTGATAACACTGAAACGGAGACCATTCCGGTGGCGCAGGCAGGGGCGCCGTTTGGCAGCACATTGACTAATATTACGCCCTTAGTCAACGGCGCATCCGAGGCATCAACCTATACCGTGGACAGCAACGGAAACATTAATGTCACAGTACCCGGTCACTACGCCATGATTTTGACGCAACAAGGTTCTTCGCTATGGAGTACCCCGGTACAAAATGGCGTCTACACCACCCAAAGCACAATCGACGCCGGTCACCAGACTACGGTTGTCTATAACGGTTCACTGGCAGCCTCAGCAAGTTCCATGACCCTGCACTGGGGCTATAACGGATGGAGTGGAACAACAAACACAGCAATGTCCAAGCAGTCTAATGGCACTTGGACCGCCACGCTCACAGTACCCGTTGGCGCACAAACGCTGAACACAGCATTTTATAATCAGAGTTCAACTTGGGACAACAACAATGGCAGCAATTACAATTTTTCTGTACAGGAGGTGTATTCGTCGCCGAGTCCACTGGTACATGGACAGACAACGACCATCGTCTATGCCGGATCACTCGCTGCCTCAGCAAGCTCCATCACCATGCACTGGGGTTACAATGGTTGGAGTGGAACGACCGACACGGCGATGACGAAGCAGTCTAATGGAACTTGGACGGCCACCGTCACTGTCCCAACAGGCACCGTGCTGAACACGGCGTTTTACAACCAGGCAGGAAACTGGGACAACAATGGCGGTCAGAACTACAATCTTAGCATTCAGTAGTATTCTTCGCCGCTTACCGCTGGCAAGGAGCAACTCGCCAGCGGTAAGCGGCTCCTTCGACGTACGTCCCTTTCAATACGCACCACGAATCCAGGGTTTGACCTCGTGATCGTAGAAGGACTGCAATTTGCGACGCTCTTCGGCGGTGAAGGATGGTACGTGCAACGCTTCCAGATTGTCTTGCACCTGTGCCGCGTTTTTGAAGCCTGGAATGGCACACGTGACTTCCTCGTGATCGAGCACCCAGCGAATGGCGGCGCGTGCCATATTGCCACGACCGTTCGCGATCCATGTGAGCTGATCGGCCAACTCCACACCTTTCGCGAAGCCAAGCCCAGCGAACGTCTCACCGACATTGAACTGTTCGCCATTCTCGTTAAACGAACGGTGATCGTCCGGCGCAAACCGGGTGTCTCGCGTAAACTTGCCTGTCAGGAGCCCGCTGGCCAATGGCAGACGAACCAGAATACCCACCCCTTGCGCCTTGGCCCTCGGAAGGAGCTCGTCAAGTGGCTTTTGCCGGAAGATGTTGAAAATGACTTGTAGCGCCTTGACATTTGGATAATCCAGGCAGATAAGTCCCTCTTCCACAGTCTCCACGCTGACACCGTAATAGCGAATTTTCCCCTCCGCTTGCAGCTTATCTAACACCCCAAACACTTCCCCATCGCGCAGAACGTTCGTAGGCGGACAGTGAATCTGATAAAGGTCTATCCGATCTCGCTGCAGCCGCTTCAGACTGGCTTCGCAAAAACGGCGGATGGACGCCTCCGCATAAGTTGCGGGATTATGAATGTCGCCAGCACGACAGAACTTCGTCGCAATGTAAATCTGGTCTTCCTTGCCCTTCGTGGCTTGCGCCAACAGTTCCTCACTGTGCCCATCTCCGTAGACATCGGCCGTATCAAAGAAATTAACACCAGCGTCAATGGCTGCCGCCAATCCTTCTAGCGATGCTTTGTCGTCGATTTTCCCCCACGATCCGCCGATGGCCCACGTTCCAAAACTCACTTCACTAACCTGCAACTCGGTCGAACCCAAATTCCGATAATGCATATCATCGATACCTCCTATGTATGGCTTTTCACATTATCCATGATTCCGAGCGGGAGTACTAGCAGACGATGAAGGATGAAGCTGAGAAGCACAGTTGGTATGTTATGCTTTGTGCAACAAGGAGGCTTGTACCCAGTGAAATGCGTATCCTGGAATGTCAATGGTCTGCGTGCATGTGTCAATAAAGGATTTCTCGACTATTTTCGCGATGTCGATGCCGATCTCTTCTGCTTGCAGGAAACTAAGTTGCAAGAAGGGCAAATCGAGCTAGACCTCGGCGATTCGTATCAACAATATTGGAATTACGCCGAAAAGAAAGGATACTCGGGAACGGCCGTGTTTACAAAGATCCCTCCGCTGTCGGTGCGGTACGGAATCGAGGACGACAGCGAACCGGAGGGCCGCATCATCACACTTGAGTTTGAGGCGTGCTATGTTGTCACCGTCTATACCCCGAATGCCAAGCGCGATCTCTCCCGCCTGCCCTACCGACTGGAATGGGAAGACAGGTTTCGCGCGTATTTGCTTCATCTTGACCAAAACAAGCCTGTGATTGCCTGCGGCGACTTGAATGTCGCACACGAAGAAATCGATATCAAGAATGCCAAATCCAATCGTGGCAACTCGGGTTTTACAGACGAAGAACGCAGCAAGATGACGCAACTTTTAGATGCAGGCTTCACCGATACGTTCCGCTATCTCCATCCGGACCGAGCCGACGCATACACATGGTGGTCAAACATGCCAAAAGTGCGCGAACGAAACATTGGATGGCGGATCGACTACTTTTTGATTTCAAATCGTTTGCGAGACAAGATCATCGATGCACGCATTGACGCGCATGTACTGGGTAGCGATCATTGCCCCATTGTATTGGAAGTCGAGGTATAAGCAGATTCATCGGCAACGGGTGCGGCCGGTTTGGTGCGAATCTGACAAGGAGGGTGTGTTACACGTGTCCTCACCACGCGTTCTATCGATTCAAGTTGGAGTGCCAAAGCGCTACGAGGGTGGATCAACATCGACCGAGAAAGCGTGGTACTCAGCGTTTGATAAACAGCCTGTTTCTGACAAGCGCTATGTGCAAATCACGCACATCGATGGCGATGCGCAGGCGGATCGCAAGAATCATGGCGGACCGGACAAAGCGGTGCTGTGCTACGCCGCGGACCATTATTGGACATGGCAACACGAGTTAGGTGTCAAGCTGCCTCATGGTGGGTTCGGCGAAAATCTAACCGTCGACGGCATGGACGAAACCAACGTCTGCATTGGAGATGTCGTGGCGATTGGCGAAGCGAAATTTCAGGTCAGTCAAATGCGCGGCCCTTGCTGGAAAATTTCTGCGCGTTGGGGCATTCCGGATTTACTCGACAAGGTCAAAGCGACCGGGCGCACGGGTTGGTACTTACGCGTGCTTAAAGAGGGCTATATTGAGTCGGGACAACCTATCAACTTGCTAGAACGAATACACCCCAATTGGACCATCGAGCGGGTCAATCACGTTTGTGAAGGCCGCCTGACTGATGCCCAGGCGATCCAGGATTTGCTTGCGGTAAACGAGCTATCTGCCGCCGCCAAGAAAGTGGTGGAATTGCGCTTGCGTCGGATTCTCGATCACGCGTGATCGCATTGCCGGATGAACAAGGAGAGTATCCCAGTGTGCGAGATCTCTCCTCCTGCTTATTCCTGGCAAACCTTTTACGATTTAACCGGCCAGTACGCGTTGTCGCGAATCACGTAACCTGGCAGTGCAACGGGTGGCTTATGGTGAAACTGCGCCTCGACCTGCTGTGGAGTCATCGGGATCATGCCTATGGCATCCGTATTGATCGGATTTCGCAAAATCGACAGGATCTGCTGCCCCAACTGAGTGCGCTCACTGGCCAGAGGATCACTTGTAGCGAATGGAAATTCCAACGCCCAAATGAAATCAGACGGCAAGTCGCCGTGATTGTAGATGGCCGGATTCATGTTCCAAGCTGTCCGTTGGCCGTCTTGATACACGTGAAACGACGGTACACCAGGCACTTTCGCACCGACAACCGTATCCCAGTAACTCGCCAGACTGTCTGCCAACTCCTGCTCATCCGATGATAAGGTGGCGATGGCAGCTTTCGTTTCAGCACGGACGTACGCGCCACTGGGTTTCCGTAGAACAGGACTGATTGCCCGAACGACGTTGCCAGATGCCGCGCTTAGCGACGGATTGGCTGGGAAGCACCCCACCCATTGCCCCACGGCCACCCAAACGTCATTCCCACTCCGCACCCATGTGGGCAGGACGAGATTCGTACCGGTAGATACCGTCCAAATGTACTCGGTATAACTTGGGGGAATCGAGTACTCAACCGCTTGCCCCGTTTGCAAATTGAATGCCACTAACCGATCCCAATGGCGAAACGCCCACAATAAGGGCTGTTGCTTCGGGTAAAACGGAGGGTACTGCGGCCCTTTGAGTGCCACCCAAAGCCAATTGCCCACCTGGCCAAGAATCTGGTTGTCAAGTGTGCCGGGTGCTGGCCCTTCCGGATTTGCCGCCGATCCGTACATCGGGATGGCACCCGGCCATTTGGCTGCAGGCTTTCCCTGTACATCGACCGTAACAGCCTGCGCCTGGAAGTTACTTGGAAATGTCGCCAGAAAGACGAGCTTCGCTGGCCCTTGATAGGTTGCTTGTGCTTGAGCCGGCACTTCGCCCGCAGGTTGGACCGTGTCAGCCGCCGGATTAAACCATGCCGTGTGCCACATCTTCGAGAACACGAAGCCAGATGCGTGGTTGACCGGCGTATCCGTGCGAATCAACAGTTGTAAGCGGCCATCCTGAACTCGCAAACCGGCGATCGCGCTGTCCGGGCCAAACGAGGTGATGATGGGCACATAATACCATCCGATGGATTGCGTGCCCTGTGTGCTTGTTGAAGCGGCACCCACAGCCCCCACGCCTGCACGATGCTTGTTCGAAACGGTTTGCGTCTGGTGAGAAGCACTTGCTTGAGCAGGCGGATGGGAACCAGCGGACGCGATATCCGGATAGCAGCCTGTTATACCTATCACAGGTGTACAAACTGCGGCTAAGGCAAGTCCTCGCCGCAACCTACTGTTATTCATGCTCGATGCCTCCATGTTGGTCAACAATCTCCAAAAAGCGCTTGACAAAAGTGAAATCATCCACTGCAGCAGCCTGTACGATGATCGACAAAATTATAGTAGAGAAAAAAGATGGACCGCTGTAGAGTGATCTTAATGGAATACTGTCATAACCACCATCGATGCCTTGCAGTTTTGCGCTGATGTTTTCCTGAAGCATGAAAGACTCATTTTGAGGAGGTCGCTATGAATCATCAAGAACAGATTGCCCAGATGACACTTGAAGAGAAGGCTTCACTTTGTTCTGGTTTGAATCTTTGGCAGACAAAGCCCATTGAACGCCTGGGTATCCCATCGCTCTGTTTGACGGATGGCCCGCATGGCGTTCGTTTGCAGAAAGCAGGCGGAACATTGTTTGAGTCCGAGCCTGCCACCTGCTTTCCAACGGCCGCGGCGCTCGCAAGTTCATGGGATCCAGCGCTGATCGAACGCTTGGGGCAAGCACTTGGCGAGGAATGCCGTAGCCTTGGCGTGCACGTGCTGTTGGGACCGGGTGCAAATATCAAACGCTCACCCCTTTGCGGCCGCAACTTCGAGTACTTCTCCGAAGATCCGTTGTTATCAGGCGAAATGGCCGCGGCGCATATCCGCGGCGTACAATCGCGCGGTGTCGGAACATCGCTGAAACACTTTGCAGCCAACAACCAGGAGTACCGCCGCATGACAACAAGCGCGGAGGTCGACGAACGCACATTGCGCGAAATCTATCTTGCTAGTTTCGAAAGCGCTATCAAAGGTGGCCGACCCTGGACCGTGATGTGCGCATACAACCGTTTGAATGGCACGTACTGCTCGGAAAACGGCTGGCTCCTCAACGATGTGCTGCGCGATGATTGGGAATTCGACGGGATCGTCATGTCCGATTGGGGCGCCGTCAACGATCGCGTTGCCGGTATGGGCGCAGGCCTTGATCTCGAAATGCCCGGCGGCCCTTATGCGCAGGATCAAGCCATTGTTGCCGCCGTGCGCGAAGGACGCCTACCCGAAGACGTGCTCAATCGCACAGTTGATCGCATTCTGACATTGATCGATCGCGTTCTTCAATCGGCACCGGCATCCCCGTTTGACGCGGAAGCTCACCATCGCTTGGCGCGGCAGGTGGCGGCAGAATCGATGATACTCCTAAAGCACGAGCAATCTCTACTCCCCATCCCTCATGGCAAGCGGATCGCCGTACTTGGTGCATTCGCTGTCCATCCGCGTTACCAAGGCGGAGGCAGTTCGCACGTCACCCCCACACAAGTTGACGAGCCCTTGGCGGAGCTTCGCCGCACATTCGGTGCTGATGCAGTCGCCTATGCGCCAGGTTACGATCTCGACGCCGATGAACCATCCCAAGCGCTGTTGAACGAAGCCAGAACGCTCGCACAACAGGCCGACATCGCCATCGTCTTCGCCGGTCTACCGGAGCGCTATGAGTCTGAAGGTTTTGACCGCACGCATCTCGCCATGCCTGCAGCCCATACGGCACTCATTGAAGCTGTGGTTGCCGCTCAGCCCAACACCGTGGTTGTGCTCGCCAATGGCGCACCTATCGAAATGCCGTGGATCGATGGCGTTCCGGCCGTGATCGAAGCGTATCTGGCAGGGCAAGCATTCGGGGGCGCGATTGCCGATGTGCTTTCTGGCGAAGTCAATCCGAGCGGGAAACTGGCCGAGAGCTTTCCGATACGACTGGAGCACAACCCATCGCATCTCTTCTTCCCCGGAAATGGCGATCGCGTCGAGTATCGGGAAGGAGTATTTGTCGGTTACCGATACTATGACGCGAAAGCGATGGACGTGCGGTTTCCGTTCGGGCATGGACTCAGTTACACAACGTTCGCCTATCGAAGTCTCAAGTTGTCCGATGAGCGTCTGCGAGACGATGCGGTACTTGAAGTCAATGTCGAAATCGAAAACACGGGAGAACGTTTGGGTAAAGAAGTCGTGCAACTGTACGTCGCACCCTGTACACCCAGCATCTCTCGCCCACTGCGTGAATTACGCGCATTCGCCAAGATCGAACTTGCACCCGGCGAGCGAAAGCACGTCGTGTTTCACCTTAATAAACGCGCATTCGCCCACTACGACGTCGATCGCGCTGACTTTGTCGTCGAAAGCGGCACGTACCGGATTTGCATTGGCGCCTCCTCGCGTGACCTCCGGTTGTTCGGTGACGTACAAATCGAATCGACAACACCGCCTCGCCCTGTGATTGTGCACGAGAACGCCACCATTGGCGATTTATTGGAAGATCCAGTAACGGGACCGGTGATGAAACGGATTCTTGACGATGCACTCGCATCCTCGCCTATGTCCGCGATGTCTAACGACAACCCCGGCATGTTTGAAGCTATGATGCGATTCACCCCCATTGGCCGCACAACGACGCTCTTTGGTGTTCCACGAGAACAAGTGCAGGTCGTGATGGAAGAGTTGAAGCGCACGAGGGATCATGAAACGATCTAGCTCTTTCAAACGCGCATAACACAACTACGCCCCTTTGCCGTGACCAGCGCGCTCAAATAGCGTAAGACGTGGCTTGTTATCCCAAGAATAGATGCGAGTAACGTTTTAAGTTGAAGTTCTGGGGCCACCATCATCGCGCGATCGAGCAAAGCGCCCAAGTCCTCGCCGACGATAATCGGCATGAATGTAAATGCTGATTTCAGCGGTATTTTGGTATGCCGGACGTCCGTAGATGAAAAACACAACAAAAAGGCCCAGCCATCGTGGGTGGGCCTGATTTCGGTCAGGAACTACCATCAGATGAAAAAGTGAACTATCAACATCCGTGTCTGCGCAACCTCGATGGATCTAGAAGCTCACATGTCAATCCAGAAATTATTCCTTGGCATCATCTCACGGCGCGCGACGTTGGTTCGACGAGCTGCCTCGGCCACCGCATCAGCAACTCGCTGAACGACCGCTTGATTAAATACAGACGGAATGATGTAGTCCTCTCGCAACTCGCTCTCACGAATGGTCGAAGCAATCGCCTGCGCCGCCGCGAGCTTCATTTCCTCGTTGATGGTGTACGCTCGTGCGGCCAGCGCCCCTTTGAAGATGCCCGGAAAGCAGAGGACATTGTTGATTTGATTTGGGTAATCGGATCGCCCCGTTGCGAGAATGCGCACGTATGGAGCTGCCAATTCCGGATCAATTTCCGGCGTCGGATTCGCCATTGCAAACACGATACGATCCTGCGCCATCTTCTGAAGATGCTCCACCGTCAGCACCCCCGGACCCGAGACACCGATAAACACGTCTGCCCCAACCAGCGCATCCTCGAGCGTCCCGGTGATGTTCTCTGGATTGGTATGCTCCTTATACCAGTTCCAAACCTCGTTTTCATATTCCTTACCGCGATGCAAAATCCCCTCCAAGGTTACGCCAATAATATGTTTCACCCCGGCGGAGAGCAGCATTTTCGTGCATGCAACACCTGCAGCGCCGATGCCAACAACCACCACTTTGAGGTTTTGCAACTCTTTTCCGACCAACTTTGCCGCGTTCATCAAACCTGCCAACATGACGACCGCGGTACCATGTTGATCATCGTGAAAGACCGGAATGTCAAGTTCCTTCTTCAGTCGTTCCTCAATATAAAAACAGCGCGGCGACGATATGTCTTCCAGGTTAATTCCGCCGAACGCAGGTGCGATGCGCTTCACGGTCTCGACGATCTCGTCGGGATCTTTCGTGTCCAAGCAGACCGGAAACGCATCAATGCCCGCAAACTGCTTGAACAGCATGGCCTTCCCTTCCATGACCGGCATCGCGGCATATGGACCAATGTCCCCCAAACCAAGCACCGCCGTACCGTCGGACACCACAGCAACCGTGTTTCGCTTAATGGTGAGCTGAAAGGCCTTTGCAGAATCCTCGTGGATGGCTTCACACACCCTCGCCACATGCGGCGTGTACACACGCGACAAGTCGTCGCGATTCTTGACCTGAATCTTTGGTGCGACTTCAAGCTTGCCACCCAAGTGAACGAGAAAAGTGCGATCGGATACCGCTACGACGTGAATGCCTTGTTCCGCATCTAATAAATCTGCAATCTGGCGGCCATGTTCACGACTGGCCACGTTGATGGTTACATCGCGGACCACGGCGTCCTGGCTGACACGGATCATGTCGACCGCGGCAATGTCGCCTCCGGCGTTGCCCACCAAGCTGGCCAACCTCGCAAACATGTTGCCTCGATTGGCAATTTCAAGGCGATAAATGAGACTAATACCGCTCTGCTGAAATTCCATGCTCGACCTCCTCGGGTGCCGTCGTGATCCAATAGTACGACCTTTTAGGGTTTCGGAATCATGCCGCTCCACACGTGTGCTTGTAGAGTTACTAAAATCCCCAGGAGAACCGTTAGCACGAGACTATGCCAGAACGTGCGCCGGATTACGAGACCTTCTTTGCCACGCAGTTCGCCCGTCGATACGCCCGTCGTCACGTTCTGCGGCGAAATCATCTTGCTCATCACCGCCCCGGACGAGTTGGTCGCCGCCATCAAGACGGGATTAAGGTGCAGCCGATTGGCAGCCACCACCTGCAAGTTGCCAAAGAGCGCGTTCGACGACGTATCGGATCCAGAAAGGAAGCATGCAATCCAGCCGAGGAATCCGGAGAAGAATGGGAACCAACTGCCCAGTGCCGCGACCGCCACGCCAAGCGTATAGGCCATGCCTGAGTAGTTGTACAAATACGCGAGCCCGACGATAAACATCACCGTCAAAATGGGAAAAACGAGTTGTTTCCATGTATCGGCGGCGGCGAGCCAGAACGTCTTCCATCCCGCGCGCAGGAACATCGCGGTAAGGATGACGGCGACGAGAATCGCCGTGCCCGTCGCCAACGGCTGAAATGCCCACACTGCATCGTACGGCTTCTGATATAGAGTCAAATAGACTTGGTCATTCAACCCGGGCCAGCTGATCTTTCTTTGACCGATGTCAGCGATTTTCAGGAATGTCCAGACGATGACGACGCCCGTCACGGTCAGCCAAGGTACCCAGCCTCGCCACAGCGAGCCTGTTGAACCGCCTTCGACTGTCGCGGCGGTCTCGTTGTGTGCCCCTAAATGCACGAACGAGCGGAAGAGATTCGTGTCCTTTGGCCGCCACACGCGCGTGAAAAGCACGATACATACCAATGATACGAGCGCGGCGAGTACGTCAGGGAGTGCTGGGCCAAGAAAGTTGGCAACCGCAAACTGGGTGACAGCGTATGAGAGTCCACCCACGAGCGCCACGGGCCAGGCTCCTTTTAAAGCCTTCCATCCCCCCATGACGACAATCACGTAAAATGGAAGTATGAATGCAAAGATGGGCAACTGGCGACCGACCATTGAAGATAAAGCGTTTACATTGAGGTTGGTCACAGAGCCGAGTGTCACGATAGGCACACCCAATGCGCCGAAGGCAACAGGTGCAGTATCGAAAATAAGGGCGTAGGTGACAGCTTCCAAGACAGGAAAGCCAAGCCCCACCAACAAGGCAGAAGCAATGGCAACCGGCGTGCCAAATCCCGCAATGCCCTCCATCAGCGCGCCAAAACCGAACGCAATGATGAGGAGCTGAATACGTCTGTCGTCCGTTGCGTACCGATACATCCAGTCGCGAAACTGTGCAAATGCGCCCGTTCGCTGGCTAAGGTTGTATAGCCACATCGCATTCCAGACGATCCACATGACAGGCCAGACCGCAAACACCATGCCCTCACCGATAGAGCTCATCGCGAGATGGAACGGCATCTGCCAACCAGCAATGGCTTCAATGAGACCTACGATGAGACCAGAAAGCGCCGAAATCCAGGCAGGTGCACGCACCACGCCAAGGAGAACAAGAACGACTGCAATCGGAATGACACCGACAAGAAATGACAGTCCTGTCGAGTGGCCGATAGGCGTTAAAAGTTGGTGAAACAACCCATTCCCCATCAGACTCCCCCCATTCGCATGCATAACCAAAGGCATAGCCCAAATCGTAGTACCGAAACGTTGAATCCTCCTGGCTGGTCGTCTCACCTCCTATCGCTTTATAAGCCACTCTTCTGAGGTCATTGTAGTATGGCACCCACCTAATGAAAACGGTTTCTAAGGCAGGTCTCAAAAGATTCCGTATACCAGAATGAAGTTACGAAAATTTGACGCCAAAGACTTCTTCATCCTTCCGGACGTTCGCGTTCTGTAATTCAGAACATTATTTCTTATTACACAACAACGTGCTATCATGAAAGCGTATCCAGGGATACGAGGGAGGAGAGATCGGGATGACGGAATCGTACAATTGCCCACAAGGCGTGCAGATCACGGGTGAATACAGACCCGAGTTCGCCGAGATTTTGACGGTAGATGCACTGCAATTTGTCGCCGAACTGGAGCGCCGCTTTGGTCCGCGCCGCAAAGAATTGCTAGAGCTGCGCAAACAGCGCGAAGCGCGGTTATTCGCCGGTGAATGGCCGGACTTTTTGCCAGAGACGAAAGAGATCCGCGAAAGCGAGTGGACCGTGGGACCCATCCCGGCAGATTTGCAGGACCGCCGCGTCGAAATCACCGGGCCGAGTTCGGATCGAAAGATGGTCATCAACGCACTGAACTCAGGCGCAAAATGCTTTATGGCCGACTTTGAAGACGCGTGCGCGCCCTCGTGGGAAAATGTGGTGCAAGGCCAAATCAACATGCGCGATGCGATCCGCCGTACCATCAGCTTCACAAGCCCTGAAGGCAAGCACTACAAGCTGAACGACGAGATTGCGACGCTGATTGTGCGCCCGCGAGGTTGGCATCTACCCGAGAAGCACATTCTCGTCGATGGGCGCGAGGCAACGGGAGGCCTCGTCGACTTCGGACTCTACTTCTATCACAACGCCAAAGAACTTTTAGCGCGAGGCTCCGGTCCCTACTTCTACCTTCCGAAAATGGAAAGCCACCTGGAGGCTCGGCTTTGGAACGATGTGTTCGTCTACGCGCAAGAATCGCTTGGCATCGAGAAAGGCAGCGTCAAAGCCACAGTGCTCATCGAGACCATCCTCGCGACATTCGAGATGGACGAGATTTTGTACGAATTGCGCGATCACGCCGCTGGCCTGAACTGCGGCCGTTGGGACTACATCTTTAGCTATATCAAGAAATTCCGCAATCATCCCGAAGTCATCCTACCGGATCGGGCTCAGGTCACGATGACGGTTCCTTTTATGCGTGCCTACACCCTCCTTACCATTCGCACATGCCATCGGCGCAAGGCGTTTGCGATGGGCGGTATGGCCGCACAGATTCCCATCAAGAACGATCCGCAGGCCAACGAAGAGGCACTCGCCAAGGTTCGCGCCGACAAAGAACGTGAAGCACAGGACGGACACGACGGCACGTGGGTGGCGCACCCCGGGCTCGTGCCCATCGCGATGGAGGTATTCGATCGCCTCATGCCGACGCCAAATCAAGTGCATCGCTTGCGCGAAGACGTCAACGTCAGCGCGGCCGATCTCGTCGCCGTGCCGGAGGGCACCATCACAGAAGCGGGACTGCGCACAAACGTGGCGGTTGCACTCCGCTATATCGAAGCGTGGCTACGCGGATCCGGTGCAGTCCCCATCTTCAACCTGATGGAGGACGCGGCGACGGCCGAAATATCGCGCGCGCAAATCTGGCAGTGGATCCACCACCCAAAAGGCATACTGGACGATGGCCGCAAGGTGACACCCGAACTATTCCGCCAAATTCTCGACGAAGAGTTAGCGAAATTGCAGACTGAACTTGGCGCACAAGCGTACGCCAACAGCAAGTTCCCGCTCGCCACACAGTTGCTCGACGAGACTTCCACCGCGGAGGACTTTGCTGACTTCCTGACACTGCCCGGCTACGCGCACCTTGCGTAATCCATCCAATCCACAGATTGCATTTCTGAACTCATGATCCATCCCCATACGAAACCCCGCCTGCGTGGCGGGGTTCCTTTTGTTCTGCCGTTTCGATTGTGGGCTTTAAGGGACGATATATGCACTCTTGTAGCCGAGCCGTTCCGAAATCCGCTGCCCTGCACGCTTTACCAAAGGGACAAGTTCCATCATCCGATCACGCGTCATCCGCAAGCCCGGTCCCGACACGCTTACGGCCGCAACTGCGCAACCGTCGTGGGCGAAAATAGGAGCCGCGACGCAACACACACCCTCCTGATGCTCCTCGATGTCAAACGCGAAACCCGTCGAGCGCGTCTCGTCAAGCGACTCCCAAAACTGATTCACATCCGTGACCGTATGCGGCGTGAGTTGTGGCAACCCATAGCGGCGAACGATGTCCTGAACTTCGCGCTTCGGCAGGAAAGCGAGAATAGCTTTGCCGAGTCCGGTCGCGTGCACTGGCACGCGCGTCCCAACGCGAGAGTGCATGCGAACGGTGTTTGGACTCTCCACTTTTTCGATATACACGACCGAGCCTCGATCCAACAGGGCCAAGTGCACGACCTCATTGGTCGCAAGAGCCAACTCTTGCAGCGCCGGCATCGCCTCGCGGCGCATGTCGATGGAGGACAAAAGCTTCATACCGAGATCGAGCACGGTATAACCCAACTTATAGCGCCCGCTCACGGGATCCTGCTCGATGTAGCCACGGCGCATCATGGTGCCTAGCAGCCGGTGCACCGTGCTCTTGTACATGCCTACCTCCTGCGCCAGCTCTGTGATCGCGATCCCGTTCGGATGCTCACTCACCATCTCGAGCAAAAGAAGCGCTTTGTCGACCGATTTGACCGTATAGTCCTCCAATCGGTTCACCTCATCCTTGTACACTCGTCGTTCGCTTTGCAGCAGTCTTCTCTGCCCGCGCGGCGCGCACCTGCACCTCTGCTTGATCCGGAAACGAATTGAGAATCTGCCAATGGTCGTCGATGATTTCGCGGGCGTGTTTGACTTCGACACAGCGTCCTGGCAACGGTATCAACTTTCCCGCGTTGACGATGCCTTTGCCGTCAAAGCAAGCTTTCACGGCGCGCTGTACTTGAAGTTCATCCTCGGAAAACATGTAGGCCATCTCGCCAATCTTCTCAATCCCCACGCCGTGCTCGCCCGTGATGCTCCCACCTGCGTCGACACAAGCACGCAACACCTCAGATCCGGCCCGCACCGCGCGCTCGGCCTCGCCTGGCACGCGGCTGTCGTAAAGCACAAGCGGATGCAAGTTGCCATCTCCCGCATGAAACACGTTTGCGATCCGCAGGCCATATCGTTGGCTGATGCCTTCAATCTTCTGTAAGACCTCGGTCAGGCGCGTGCGCGGGATCACGCCGTCTTGCACGATGTAATCCGGGGACAAGCGCCCCATGGCGCCAAACGCCATCTTGCGACTGGACCACCACAGCGCGCGCTCCGCATCTGACTGTGCAACCCGCACCTCGCGGACATGGTGTTTGCGGCATAATTCCACGACGCGCGCCATCACGTCGTCGACCCCAGCAGTCAAACCGTCTACTTCGATGAGCAAAACAGCCTCGATGTCGTTTGGGTAACCGACGTGGTAGTTGCTTTTATCGACCGCCTGCATCGCCAGCTGATCCATCATCTCGATGGCTGCAGGAATGATACCAGCCACAATGATATCCGTCACGGTGTCGGACGCATCTGCGACGCGCTCGAAATAAGCGAGCGCCGTGCGCAGTGCCTGCGGCTTCTTCAAAATGCGCACGGTGATTTCCGTTGCAATGCCAAGTGTCCCTTCGGAACCCACGAGCAGCCCCAACAAGTCGTAGCCTGGCGCGTCGCCAAACGGCGCCCCCACGTCGATCACACTGCCATCTGGCAACACGACCTTCGCCGCGACGATATGATTCGTCGTAACCCCGTATTTGAGACAGTGACTGCCGCCGGCGTTTTCCGCAAAATTGCCGCCAATCGTACACACGGACTGACTCGACGGATCCGGCGCGTAATAGCAATCTTCGTGAGCGATCCGCCGCGTCAGCGTGAGGTTGACCAACCCAGGCTGGACAATCGCGCGCAGGTTCGCAAAATCGACGGCGAGCAACCGATTCATACGAGCGAGGTTGATGACCACCTGTCCCCCCGTCGGCGTGGCTCCCCCAGACAGCCCCGTGCCCGCACCGCGTGGTAGATATGGAATCTCGTGCTCATAGAGATAGCGACAAATTTGCGCTACCTCATCCGTCGATTCGGGAAACACGACCGCGCGGGGCAATCCAGACTCCGCCGTATACCCGTCGCATGCGTATGCCCGAACCTGATTTGGCTGCCACAGACAGCGGCGCTCGCCTACAATCTCCACGAGCGCGTCAATATGCGAGTCTCTCATGGCGTCTCCTCCCTTTGATAGGCGAGATCGAGCACTTCGACGGTGTGCATGACACGAAGCTGTTGGTTGCGCTTTTTCACGCCAAGGCGAATCTGCATCATGCAGCCCGGGTTGCCCATGACAATGGCCTCGACCCCCTCAGGAACGTCGTCCATCTTGCGCTCGAGCAGTTCGCCGGCCATGTCTGGATGTGTGAGGTTATAAATTCCGGCACTCCCACAGCACCGGTCCGAATCCGGCATCTCGCGAAGGTCCACACCTGGAACGGACGTGAGAAGGGATCTGGGTTCACGGCGGATCTTTTGCGCGTGACACAAGTGACATGCGTCGTGGTAGGTGATGGACATGGGGAGTTCGGCTTTAGGCGGATCAAAACCAACTTCGACAAGCAGTTGCGTGATGTCGCGCACCCGCGCGGAAAACTGGACGGCCCGCTCGTGCCAAGCCGGATCATCATGAAACAGCTCCGGGTATTCTTTAAGCGCCGCGCCACAGCCAGCCGCATTGATGGCGATGTAAGCCACGCCCGCTCGCTCAAACACTTCGATGTTTTTCTTCGCCATCTCGCGCGCCATGTCGCGATCCCCCGCGTGCACCTGCAACGCGCCGCAGCAAATTTGTTCGCGCGGTACGTGCACTTCCACGCCGTTACGCACCATGACGCGGGCTGTGGCTTCGTTCACGTCGGAGAAAAAAACGTCCATGACGCAACCTGTAAACAGTGCAGCCGTCGCTTTGCGCGCACCCTTGGGAACCATCACCGTCGGCAACACGTCAATAGCAGGACCGCGCCCAATCTCCGGAATGACGTCTTCCATCTCCCGCGCCTGTGGCGGCAGCACGCGCATCACCCCGGTCGATCGCGCGAGCGTACGCAAGCCAGATTTCTGGTAGAATCGCATGAGCCGGCGGATGGTCTTTAAGCGGCCCGGCCGCGGAAAGATACCACGCAAAAAGAGCCGCATCAAGGGATCTCTGTCGCCATGCTCGCGGCGCGCGTGGAAAACTTGCCCTCGCGCTTCTTCGACAAGAGCTCCCACCTGCACCCCAGACGGACAGACCGTCTCGCAAGCGCGACAATCCAAGCAGGTGAAGACCGGATCGATCACACTTTCATCCAGCGGCAATTCCCCTTCGGCGCAAGACTTGATGAGAAATACGCGCCCGCGCGGTGAATGGTTTTCGTCTCCCCATGCCTGATAAGTGGGACAGACTTCGAGACAGAATCCACAGTGCACACAGACCGAATACTTGTCTTCCTCAGGCGCGTCCGGGTAACAAAAATCGGACAGACGTGGTGCCATCGATGACGAATCCTTCACCATCTCAAATCCCTCCCAGAAAACGACCTGGAGATAAGAGATGCTCCGGGTCGAACGTCTGCTTTAACCGCTGCATGACAGCGATGGCGCCAGGTGCCAATGGAGACGCAGCGCTTTGTGCGCGAATCGCAACGGGCGCGCGCTCCATAACCATCTCAAGGGCAGATGCGCTGATGACGTCTCGCAGTTGATCCCACCGGGACGGATCTGCAAGCGGTGCACGAGCGGGATCGAATGCAATGCGGGCAACACCCGTGACGCCTCCGATGGTTGCGCTGATGTCGTGTGGATTCTCGACGAGTAGAGAAACCGCTTCCATCACCTGCGCCATGGCCGAGAAGAGCTTGGTCGGCTGTCCTTGTAAGCGGATACAAGCCGTGTTTGCGGAAAGTGATTCGCGCTGTTCCGACCACCAGGTATCGGCTGCATGCTGTTCCAAGGTCTCCACCGTCAATCCGAGATCGCGCGCCATCGATTCGAGAATCTGCGTCTGCGCCTGCGCGGCTCGCTCATGTTCATCACAGTCAACGGCGAGAATCCAGTTCCGTGTCTGGTCTGACGCGCTTTGCCAAACAGCTTCCAAACGACTCGGCTGCAAAGCCGACTGCACGATACGCTCTCGAAGCTGGCCGAGCGCATCAAGTGGCCCGCCGACGAGGACCGTTTCCCGATGCATGGGCAAGGGCCGCAACTTCAAGGTGATTTCTGTAATTACGCCAAGCGTTCCCCAGGCACCGATGAATAGCTTGGTCATGTCATAGCCAGCGACGTTCTTGACGACCTTGGCACCTGTGCGGATGACGCGGCCATCGAGCAATGCGACGCGCAGGGATATGGCCATGTCGCGCAAAGATCCGTACAGTGCACGCCGCGGTCCGCTGAGGCCGGCGCTCAACAAGCCGCCAAGCGTCGCATCCGCAGGTGCGGGCGGATCGTAAGGAAGCATGAGGCCCGCCGCAGCCAGCGCAGATGCCAATTCCGCCATCGTGAGCCCGGGTTCTATAGAGACGATGAGATCTCCCTGCGACAAGTTGACCACCTGATTCATGCGCCGCAGGGACAGCCAAATGTCAGGCGCCTCTGCTTGAGGGCCGTAAGCGAGCAAGCGCCCGGCACCATAAGGAAGCACACTCAGGCCGCAATCACGCGCGTAGGCGAGAACGGCCAGTACTTCCTCTTCGTTCAATGGCTCCACCAAACAAACATCCCGTGAGGATTCGTGCAGATGTAGCGTGCAGGCAGGAACGACGCGCACGTGATGAAGGCCGATCACGTTTGCCAAATGTTCCGCCGTATCCGCAGGTTGTGGCTTCGACTGAAGCGGCACGATGGGATCGCCTCCAAGTTTCCCGCGCTGGGGAAGGCTGTGGTTCTGCATAGTGAAATACAGTTCTGAATTGTTATATTCATTCTACGGCAAAGAAATGCCCGAAAACAGGTAGAGAGCAGTCGTTCTTTGCCCACTGCGTCATATTTGTTCAATCGTATGGAAGATCGCTCATATGTAGGTTTCCATGCGCAAGACATGACAGCAGTAACCAAATTGCTTAGGTGTTGTCAATGGCCAGTTTCGTTTCGACA
>NZ_JXBW01000011.1 GCF_001447355.1 Alicyclobacillus tolerans
TGTCGATTCTATCGTGGCCATCTACAAACACGTTCAGGAATACGCTCAATCCGCCCCCCTTGCCACACCTAGGATAGGTTTCACTTTTATCCTTGCAATAATCACCATCTTTCTTTCACTTTACTACATAATACAACCGCCGCCTTCGATAAGGCGGCGGCAATTATGGGATGCTCCGTTATCTATCTGGATGAAGCTATGCGTTAGACTCAAACGTTGAAGGAGTCGCTCATATTGAGCACAGCACCATCCGCGGTCGGTTTAACGAATTGGGAACTTTTGATGAGTTCCTGCAGGATACTTTCGTACTCATCGGCGTCAAATGGCACATCGATCATCTGCTTTGTAAACGATGACAGCATGATCCCGTTCGCCAACTGGAGCCCGTTAAGACCTTCCGTACCATAGGCAATGAGTGGTTCAGACGAACCGAGAATGGCGTTGAAAAAGCGATCCGCGACGACGTGGTGTCCAGTCGGCACCTTGGTGTTTACCGGGATTTCCGTGTACCAATTCTCCACATGAGCAAATCCTAGTTTTGATTCCGCAGAGAACTTGAACATGGACTCGCGATTTCGATGGAATACAATCTTTGCATCCTCGTAAACCACCTTTCCGTGTTCCCCGACAATCTCCAGGCGATTCGTGCCAGGCGACTCGCCTGTCGTGACGATAAAGTGACCTATCATGCCGTTTTCGTGTTCAAAGTACGCCGTGACTTCGTCCTCTACCTCGATCCTATGGTATTTACCGATGTGGGCAAAGCCGCTGATACGCAAAGGAAGGCCGAACAGCCATTGGTACATGTCGAGATTGTGCGGGCACTGGTTTGTTAGAATGCCGCCTCCTTCGCCCGCCCACGTGGCACGCCAACTTCCGCTGTCGTAGTACGCTTGTGTGCGAAACCAAGTTGTGTTGATCCATGTGACACGCGTTAAGCGACCGAGATCGCCGTGGTCGATAAGGTCTTTTAATTTTTGATAAAACGGATACGTTCGTTCCTGAAACATGATGCCAAATTGCAGATCGGGCTTTCTGCGCTTTGCGTCTTCGTAAGCATCGATCATCTTTTTTGCGTCGTTCAAATGAACAGCGAGTGGCTTTTCGCAAAGCACATGGATGCCGCGGGCGAAGGCGTCGATCGCGACAGGGACATGTGCGTAATGAGGTACGGCGATGATGACGGCGTCCAGTCCACTGTGATCGAACAGATCTAGATGATTGTAGTAAGGAGTTGTTCCGTAACGTCTGGCGAACGCATCCGCATGCTCGCGGACGACGTCGCACACGCCCACAACCTCGACGTGATCCATGTCCGATAAGTACGACATATGTGTCGTTCCGATATTGCCGAGACCCACCAGTCCGACTTTCACTGTACCGCTTCCATGTGATGCCGTCATCCTTTTCAACTCCCCTTTTATTCCAAATTGGCCAAGTAGTCCTGTAAAATCGCTAGATGCTTGGGTAATGCCGTTTCAGCTGCTTCGATTTCCGGGTGCCACTTGCGCTCCCATTCGATACACAGGACTCCATCGTAGCCATGAGCGACAAGTGTCTGGACGATCTCGCGAACAGGCACCTCCCCTTGGTTGAATGCGACCAATTGCCACCCGTCACCGACTCTGCGTGCGTCCTTGAGGTGGACGTGCCGCAATGTCTCCCTCAAATTTTCGAAGGTCTCAGCGACGGTTTCACCCATGCGGTATGGGTGATGAGTGTCCCACAGGGCACCGAGTGCCGAACTTCCCACTTGCGAGACGACATCGCGAACCAAACTGGAACGCGAAAAGTCGTCGTGCGTCTCAAGCAGGACGGCAACACCTAATGCCTCTGCTCGTGGAGCCACTTGTGCCAATGAGTCCGCCACATAAGCAACCGCTTGTGCATCACATAAATGATCCCCACGAAAGGTTCCGCCAAATGTCCTCACAAAGGGTACCTCGAGGCGTGCTGCCAGCTCTATGTACTGCAGCAACTCCTTCACGTTTCGCCGCCGCTCCCCTTCATCGGCCGTTGCAAACTTCGTGGACGCCCCGATCCCGACCATCTCAACGCCGCTATCGACTGCAAGACGTTTGAGTCGCTGCTGCACGTCTCTGTCAAGTTCCGGAGAGATGACTTCGCCGTCCAAAAGGCGAATCTCAACACCGTCAAATCCGAATTGAACGGCCTTTGCAAATACTTCTTCGATGGACCACTCGGGACACGCGAGATTGGAATATGCAATGCGCATGCACATGTTCCTCCCTGTTTGTTCAATCTAACACCAAGGTTTGCGTCCTTACTTAACAGAACATATGCCACATGCAAAGAGAAAAGAGTAAGCGCTTCCTACGAGGTTTGACAACCACACAGTACTAAACGATATGGATTGGACACCGAAAAAGAGGGCTTCCCCACACAACAAGTTATAAGGAAACTGAATACTGCGCCTTTTCAAACTAAAAATCCGAGCTCATCATCCGGCGCTATCCTTTACTATGCCGATAGTTTGGTCCAAAAAATTACGAGAACCACTAGCCATCATAGCCTTTGCTCCAGCCGCGACACCTTTACCAGTTCCAGTATTTTTTGCGCCGTTTCCTCAATGGCGCGATCCGTCACGTCAATAAGCGGGCAACCGAGATCCCGTACTACGGTTTCAGCATACAGAAGCTCTTCTTCGATCCGCCGTCGGTCCGCGTACTGGGCGTGCATAGGCAATCCCATGTGCCGCAGGCGTTCACTCCGAATACGGATCATGTTGTCCACACTCATGGTAAAACCCACGATGCGTTCGCGGGGAATTTGCCGCAACTCGCTGGGGAGGCGTACCTCTGGCACCAGGGGTAAATTTGCGACACGCACACCTTTGTGTGCAAGAAACACACTGACTGGCGTCTTCGAAGTGCGCGATACGCCAAGTAAAACGATATCTGCGTTTAACAATGCGCGTGGATCTCGGCCATCATCCGCTTTCACGGCGAACTCGATGGCATCCACGCGCTTAAAATACTCGTCGTTGAGCGTATGCAGAAGGCCTGGCTGGCGCTTTGGATGACCGTGAAAGGTATCGATAAACGCTTGCATCATCGGCCCCATAATGTCGACGACACGAACGCCGCGGCGAATGCTTTCCACTTTCATCATTTCGCGAAGTTCAGGCTGTACGAGCGTATATGCGATGAAGCCGCCCGAACGCTCGGCAGCTTCGACGACATCTCGAATTTCGTCTTCCGTCCGCAGTTGTGCATATCGCACAATGTGCACGCGCCGCATGTCAAATTGGTGGATTGCCGCTTGTACGACCGCTTCCGCAGTATCGCCAAGCGAATCGGAACACACGTAAATGGTTTGCGCCTCGGCGCGCCAGGCCTCGGTCATCGCCATGTTGTCCCCCATTCCGCGACCAACCGTGCCAGGGTGGTCTTTGTGATGCGGCCCACGACAAGCGGCCGCATATCGTCCCTCTCATGCATATGTACAACAGGCAGGCTATCCACCTTATATTCGATCATCCGTTTGGCGGCATCCACCACTCGATCCGCCGGCGTCACAGTCTCGATATTCGGGTAGCGCGTCATGACCATGCCAACCGGCAGCGTTGTAGCATTGGCATTGCCTAGAGTAAATTTCAACATGTCTTTGCGCGACACTACACCTTGAAGCCCACCGTCATCGTCGGCCACAATAAGTCCGCCGACGTCTTCCAAAAACATGGTGATGACAGCGTCGTGCACAGTCGTCGTCTCACGAACGATGACGGGCAGCGATTGGACATCGGCCACGCGCAAGGTGTCCCACGGTGCCTTTTCGCCGTTTGTACTCTCTTCACCAAGGAAATAGCCGACGCGCGGCTTGGCGTCTAACTTCCCAAGCATGACGAGCAAGGACAGATCGGATCGCAAGGTTGGGCGGCTGACGCCGAGCATCTCAGCGAGTTGGTCGCCCGTAATCGGCTGGTGCGTCCGCACGAGCCGAAGAATTTGCTGTTGACGAGGTGTGAGTTCGATGCTTCTCAGCTCCTCCAACAACGTACGGCCTGGCTACACGAACTGCCAGGCCGTCCAAGATGGCCTCTTCGCCACCATTGTACACCATGTCTATGTTTTGCGGCGCAATCGTTTTACACACCTAGTCAGCCGATCCGCTCGTTCTGCAGGGCCGCCTGTGCCGCCGCAATGCGCGCCACCGGGATGCGGAACGGCGAGCAACTCACGTAGTCGAGTCCAAGTTCCTCACAGAACGCAATCGAGGCTGGGTCTCCCCCATGTTCGCCGCAAACCCCCGTTTTCAAATCGGGACGTCGTGACTTTCCTGATTCGACTGCCCATCGTATTAACCGTCCAACCCCACGCGTATCCAGTGTTTCAAACGGATTCGAAGAAAGGATATCGCGATCGAAATAGACGTTGAGGAACTTCCCCTCTGCATCGTCGCGACTAAACGCGAATGTCATCTGCGTCAAATCGTTCGTTCCAAACGAGAAGAACGATGCATCTTCCGCAATTTCGTCTGCTGTCAAGGCGGCGCGTGGCACCTCAATCATCGTTCCGATCCGGAAATCGATCGTCACACCCAGCCGTTCCATCACAGCCTGCCCGACCCGTTCCATACGTTCGCGCAAGTGGCGCAACTCCTTCGTCGAACCGATGAGTGGAAGCATGACCTCCAACTCGACCTGAATACCACTTTCAACGGCTCGTGCCACGGCTGTCACGATAGCTTCCATTTGCATGTCGTAAATCTCAGGGTAGACGATGCCAAGGCGAGAGCCGCGCAGCCCCATCATCGGATTGGCTTCGCGCAAGTAGCGAGCTTGGCGCAGCAATTGTTCGACCTCGGCGATCTCGCTTGCACTCGCAGCCTGTGCCCGCAACCGCCCAAGTCTTGCGGCCAGTTCTTCTTCCCGTGGCAAAAACTCGTGTAAAGGCGGATCGAGCAGGCGGATCGTGACAGGAAGTCCGTCCATCGCGCGGAAAATCTCGGTAAAGTCTGCCACTTGCAGCGGCAGGAGTTCGTCCAAAGCCGCCTTTCGCTCCACAGCATCGGTCGCCAGAATCATCCGCTGTACCAGCGGTACGCGAGCGGGTGATAAGAACATGTGCTCCGTGCGGCAGAGGCCGATGCCTTCCGCACCAAATTCGCGAGCACGGCGCGCATCTTCAGGTGTGTCGGCATTCGCCCGGACGCGCAAGCGGCGAACTTGGTCGGCGATGGCAAGCAATTCATTGAGCTCGTTTGCCATTTGCGCTTCGGCGAGCGTACCTTGGCCAATAAACACCATCCCCATGCCGCCATCGACGGAAACCCAATCGCCCTCGCGAAGCATGACTTCACCGGCACAAAGCGTGAGCTCTTCCAGGTCAATGCGAAGATCATCGCAGCCGCAGACGGCAGGCTTGCCGATGCCACGAGCGACGACCGCTGCATGGCTGGTCATTCCGCCGTGCAGCGTCACGACGCCTTCAGCTGCAAGCACGCCGTGGATGTCTTCAGGCGTCGTCTCCGGCCTCACCAAAATCACCCGTTCCCCACGCCCCGCCCACGCGACAGCCGTATCAGCGTCAAAGACGATACGCCCGACGGCCGCTCCGGGCGAGGCTGGCAAGCCTTTTGTGAGAACAGCAAGCCCATCCGTGGATTGTAGCCGCCTGTAGAGCAGTTGTCGCAAATGCTGTGCATCGACGCGAAGTAACGCTTCTTGCGGCTGTATAAGTCCTTCGTGCACCATGTCGATCGCGATTTTGACTGCGGCCTGTGCCGTACGTTTGCCGTTTCGCGTCTGAAGTACATATAACCTGCCGCACTCGACCGTGAATTCGACATCTTGCATGTCGCGAAACCTGGTTTCCAACTGGTGTGCAACGGTTATCAGCGAATGATACACCGTCGGCATTTTCATCGCCAACTCTGCGATAGGTTGCGGTGTGCGCGTGCCGGCGACAACTTCCTCACCTTGAGCGTTGACAAGGAATTCTCCGAAGAGCGCCCGTTCGCCGGTTGCAGGGTGGCGCGTGAAGATGACGCCTGTGCCACTGTCTTCACCCATATTGCCAAAGACCATTGCCTGTACGTTGACGGCGGTGCCAAGATCCTCGCTCAAGTTATGCAACTTTCGGTACACCATTGCGCGTTGGCTGCGCCACGAACGAAAGACCGCTTCAATAGCCAGTCGCAACTGTGTGTGTACGTCCTGCGGGAACGGTTCGCCGACGCGCTCGGCATACACGCGCAGACATGTGGCGACAACTTCCTTCCAGGCGTCGGCTGCCAAATCGCCTTCGAACTTGCAACCGTGGCGTGCCTTTGCACTCTGCAAGACGTGTTCGAACGGATCGAGCGGCACGTGAAAAACGACATTTGCGAACATTTGTATGAGACGACGATAGGAGTCGTAGGCAAAAGCGGGGTTTTGCGACTGGTACGCCAAAGCGCGAACCGTTACATCGTTGAGACCTAAATTGAGGATGGTATCCATCATACCGGGCATCGACACGGGGGCCCCGGAGCGCACAGAGACCAACAGAGGATGAAATGCATCCCCAAACCGCTTGCCCGCCGTTCGTTCGAGGCGCAACATGGCCATGGAAACATCGCTTTGCAGATAGTCGGGCAAACGTTCGCCTGCTTCCCAAAACGCCTTGCAAGCTTCGGTGGTAATCGTAAAGCCAGGTGGCACAGGCAATCCCCACTGCACCATTTGGGCAAGATTTGCGCCTTTTCCGCCAAGCCTGGTGCGATCGCGCGGATCGGCCTGATCAAACGCATAGACCCAAACGGAACGAGCCTGTTGCTCCTGTATGGTGACATCGTCGATTCTTTCCATGACCAGCCCTCCCTATCGTTCAAACATGAAATGCTGAATTGCATGAATGATTGGTACCATAGAAATAACACACTTTTAATTATGACGCAATATTTACGATGATGCGTTGATTTAGACACAAGTATGATGTCATAATAAAAAAAACAACAGGATGGTCTGTTTCGCGAATACATCTGAATGATGCGATGCGCAGCTTACATTGAATGGGGTTTAGCGTCTGGGAGGGAAATCTGAACATGGAGAGAGAATTAGCACTCGAGTTGGTTCGCGTAACGGAAGCTGCCGCGCTTGCGTCCTGCTCGTTTGTTGGCCGCGGTCACTGCGACGGCGCGGATGGAGCTGCCACCGAGGCCATGCGAGAAATGCTGAAATCGGTGGACATTCGCGGCACCGTCGTGATCGGTGAAGGTGAAATGGACGAGGCACCCATGCTTGCGCAAGGCGAACAGGTAGGTAACGGGCAGGGGCCAGATGTCGATGTCGCCGTCGATCCGATAGAAGGCACTACGATGTTGGCGAAAGCCCTGCCCAATGCCATGTCTGTCGCGGCCATCGCGCCGCAGGGCCAACTCCTGACTGCACCTGATATATATATGGAAAAACTCGCTTGCGGTCCACGTCTGCGCGGTCTGCTCTCACTCGATGCCCCTCTTCCCGTGACCCTGCAAAAAGCCGCGCAAGCGCTCGGCAAACCGCTCCAAGAGTTGACCATTGCGGTCCTTGAGCGCGATCGGCATCGCGAACATATCGAGCTTGCTCGCCGCCTTGGTGTGCGCGTCAAACTGCTGGCCGGTGGCGACGTGATTGGCGCCATCGCAACGGCATTGCCACGCGGTGGCACCGACCTATACATCGGCTCCGGCGGCGCGCCCGAAGGCGTACTGGCAGCCGTCGCGCTACGTTGCCTCGGCGGCGACTTTCAAGGGCGGCTTTTGCCAGAAACGAGAGAACAGCGCGATCGCTGCCTAAAGCTTGGCATCAAGGACCCAACACGAACCTTGCAATTGCACGATCTCGCAGGAAATGACGACGCCATTTTTGCGGCGACCGGCATTACGGATGGGGATTGGTTAAACGGAGTAACGCGCGAAGGCGACTACCTACACACGCATTCGGTTGTGTTGCGTGCCGGCACCGGCACCATCCGCCACGTGAATGCGATTCACCATCGCCCGCTGCAAGTTCGCCTTGCGCAATCGGGATGAAGAAAACTAGAACA
This sequence comes from Alicyclobacillus tolerans, assembly GCF_001447355.1. GTDB lineage: Bacteria > Bacillota > Bacilli > Alicyclobacillales > Alicyclobacillaceae > Alicyclobacillus > Alicyclobacillus aegles. The sequence continues at coordinate 8,031 of NZ_JXBW01000011.1, forward strand.
AATAGCCTGCTGCTGGCCATCACGACTCGCCAGCCAGCAGGCTATTCTCGCTTGTCACTCCACGCCGTTTGCCAAGCGACGGATGGCGTCCTGCGGTGAACGCGAACTTGCCGCTGGCCACGCTTGTTGCCGATCCGCCGACCAATGCAAGCGTTTTGCCGCTCCCTCTGCCACAAGCGGATCGATGCCTGCGCTTTTCAAAGTTTTGACTGCCTCGTCCATCTCGTGCGCCCGCCGTTCACCGTGCTGTAAGTTGCGCTCGACGAGATACCATGCCAGCGTTGAAAGTTGGTGCTGGGGAAAAGATGCGTCGAGCGAAGCCAGCATATCTGCGGTGACCCCGTACCTTTCTGCGGCGACAAGCGCCTCGATGAACAAGGCCTCCAGGCCTTTGAGCACGGTGCTTCGGCACATCTTCAACGCGGCTCCGGATCCAATCTCTCCGGCCAAGACCGAAATCTTGCACCCATATGGGCGAAGGGCTGCGGCAAAAGCCTCGGCTCCCGGCCCGTCGGCGATCATTGGCACGCGATGGCGATGGGGTCCCACGGCTGACATTACAGCGACAGAGGCAAACCATGCACCAGCTTGCGCTCGATGCACGACTTCCCCAATTTCGCGCTTCACGGCTGGCGAACAGGAGTTCAGATCGGCATACACCTGCCCGGGCTGTAAATACGGCGCAATGGTACGTGCCACGTCTGCCGCGACGCTCGCCGTGACCATGGACAAAACCACATCGGCTTGTGCACAAGCATCCTTGGCACTGTCGAGAAGCTGGACGCCAGCCGCCAGTGCGCGCCCTTCCATACTGCCGTTCTGCATGGCATCATACGCAACCATCTGTGCCAGGCCTGCTTCATGTAGGCCCAGTGCGATGGTCGACGCCGCTTCACCAAACCCGATGAAACCTAGTCGCACGGCTCACCCTCCCATTCGGATTGAGAGACCCAGGTCACGCCCATCGTTTTCAGTTTGTCGCGCAGACCGTAAATTTCCAACCCCAATTCACCACTCTGCAGGCGGGCGCGCGTTTTTTCCTCTTTTTCGATCCGCTGCTGTGCCAATCGTGCAATTTCTGCGGCACGTTCTTGTGGAACGCACACGACGCCGTCGGCATCTGCAACGATGATATCGCCAGGCCGAACCATCACACCTGCGCAGACGACGGGTACGTTCACGCTGCCAGGCGTCGCCTTCACCGTGCCCTGAGCGCTGACGGCGCGCGACCATACGGGAAAATGTAGCGCTGTCAAATCCGCCACATCGCGCACGCCTGCTTCGATGATGAGCCCCGTCACGCCATGCGCTTGCATCGAAGTCGCGAGCAGTTCACCAAACATGCCGTCGGTGGACGGCGACGTGGTTGTGACAACGACCAGGTCTCCGGGTTCAGAGACATCTAGTGAAGCGTGAATCATGACGTTGTCGCCAGGGTGGCTCAATACGGTGACCGCTGTGCCAAATGCTTTAGCGTCAGGGTAAATAGGACGCATGTACGGCAGCATGAGACCACTTCGCCCCATTGCCTCGTGTAACGTTGCGACCGAGTAACTTCCAATTCGCGCCACGAGGTCTCGATCCGGACGACGAATGTTGGTTACAATCACGGGTTTCATACGAACGCACCTCCGACCGATGGGAAGACGCGTTGATAAGCTTCCGCGTACACGATGGGCTGCCCGGAATTGCGCCCTGCCTGAACACCGCGCCGCTTTGCGACGTCGGTGTAATACGCCCAAAGATGTTCCTGCGCCTGCATGCACTCCATAGCTTGGAGCTTCTTGTCGAAGACCGATGTGATATCGAGGAGTAGATCAATGCGAAATTGGCACTGTTCTGGTTGGTGTGGTTCGAAGGAGTATAACTGCGGCGCGCCAATGGGAGGATAGTCCGATGGATACCCGTGGGCCTGTGCCAGAATGCGCGCTTCGCGAACCAGTTCTGCCGTGCGTGGGTGATCGGCGTTGTACGGATCGAGAAAGGTATGCGTAAGGATAACGTCTGGGCGATGAGCACGGATCTCTTGAACCAGGCCGTCACGAAGCTCCGGCGTAACGTCGATTGGATAGTCGCCAACGTCAAAGAACCGAATGTCTGCACCGAGAATGGCCGCCGCCTGTTCCGCTTCCGCACGGCGGATGGCCTTGATCTCCTCCAGGATCTTCCCGTCTTTCCACAGGCGGGCCGACTCACCGCGTTCGCCAAAGCTTAAGCAGAGCACCCGCACTTTCCAACCTTGTGAACTATGCAGCGCAATGGCGCCACCTGCCCGCCACACGAAATCGGCTGCATGGGCACTGACGACAAATAGTGTTCCGGGTTGTGACATCTTCTTCGTCCTCCTCACAGTCTCTATATAAGAAAAATAGATGTACAAGTGCGACGACATTACAACGAAACCAAGCGGGCTGGGTTGTCGACGAGCATCCTGCGCACATCTGCTTCCGAAACGGATGCGGCAAGCAATCTTTCGGCATAGTCGATGAGTCCATCCACGATGCCGGGATTCGTTTTTTGGCCGAGGTCTGTCGATAACAGCGTGCGCTCCGGACCCACCGCGCGGATCGCCTCATACAGCTGATCCCATGTGCATTTGTTGGTGTAGAACGTCGTGTAACAGTGTTCAATGGTCGCCCCCATCTCTGCAAGACGCACCTGATCGGCAATAGAAAGCGCCTCCGAAGGGAACAAGGCGTGCGTGACAATCACGCGATCGACGCCAATTTCACGCGCCGCTTCAACCACCGCAAAAATTTCATCGCGGGCCAAGTGACCTGTGGCGAGCACCATCTTGTATTGGCGAATGAGTTCAAGGCAGGCCCGCACATCGTCGCGTATTTGTCCGCGCTCATCGAGCACGGACAGTGGTGCAGTCGCGATGCCTTGCGCCCGCACTTCTTCTTGAATGCGCACCCAAAATGGCAAATGTGCGGCTCCGCGGGCCTTTTGCTTCTCTGGGCTCTCATTGGCTGCATCGACCGTCGGCAACCATACAATGCGGGCACCGGCGCGCCCTGCAATGTCGACGACGACAGGATTAAAACCGCCCACCGTGTGATTCAGCGCGATCGCGCCGATGACGTCGACGCCCGGTACGACGGAGGAAACCACTTTCGCTCGCTCAACCGTCGGAAAATAGTGCGATTTGAGCGCAAAACCTCGCCAGCCGATGGCATTGAACTGATGTGCGAGTGTCACGTCGTCGATGCTGCGCTCCACTAGATCCGGCCAGACGTGAACGTGTAAATCATACGCTCCTGCCAACAGGCGGATGATGTGTTCGGATTGAGGCATGAAATGAAGCCCACCCTTTCTGAAAATAAGAAGTACAATTATGCAGACAAAATTGTTGACAATTCAGGGTGTGACAAAGAAAACCATCTGCGAGGTCAGGGCCCTGACCTCATCTTGCGCAACGTATCACAAACATGCGACAGATGTTTGCGCATCGCTTGCTCTGCAGCATCCGCGTCGCGCCCCGCAATGGCCTGCACAATGGCGGTGTGCTCCAGGAGCGAGGGATGCGAGCGGCCAGGGGCAAGAATGGTTCGATATTGGTAGCGGACGTTTTGTGAGTTGAGCGTATCGAGCAGTCGGCGCGCCGTCGAGTGGCGAGACATCTCGGCAATCGTGCGGTGCAATCGGGCATTACCCTCTGAATACGAAACGAGATCTCCCTCTTCGAATTTTTCACGCATCCATCCCAAGAGTTCCTCAATTTTGTCGATCTCGTCATCAGTTGCACGCTCTGCCGCGTAGCGAGCAATGATGCATTCCAGCGCCATGCGTACCTCCAAAATCTCGACCGCTTCCTCGTGGGATACGTGGCGCACACGCGCACCGCGATAGCGCTCGCGTTCAACCAATCCCTCTTGTTCCAGGCGCGCCAATACCGTGCGCACCGTCGCGCGGCTCGCCCCGAGCCAACGCGCCAAGTCCATTTCCACCAGGCGCTGTGCCGGCATCAACGTACCGTCGACAATCGCCGTCCGCAGTTTTCGATAGCATTCGTCTTCTGTGTACCCCTGGCTCTGCATTTCCAAGAGCCGGCACCGCCTTTCCGACAACTTCTGCTTTTATGCACAGTTATACCACAGGCGTGCCGTAATGATGGAAACTTTCTACGGTCTTGTTACCCCAGGCCTGCCCACGTGCGCGCTCTTCCTCCGTCCACGTGATGGGCTGCCAATCCGGGGCGAGCACGAGGTAGCCGCCGGAACAGATTTCGATCCGGTTGCCTCCAGGTTCGTAAACATATACAAAGTAAGTCTGGTTAATTGCGTGTTTGCTTGGGGCGAACTCAATGAAAACACCAGCGTCGACAAACAAGTCGGCTGCGCGCCAAATGGCTTCGTTGGTATCGACGCGAAAGGCGATGTGGTGCAGGCGGCCACGCGCACCTGTGGCATCCTGAGTATAGACGAGGTCGTAAGATTTATTGGTGCAGCGATACCACACGCCCGGACGGCGACCATTGTTGAGCTGGATCTGCTCTGTGAGGCGCAGACCGAGGTACTTCTCGACAAAATCGCCGTCTGCCTCGGCATGCGAGGATAGATAGTTGACATGATCCATAGTCTTGACTCCGACGCCGCGACCGGTAAACTTCTGTGGCTGATTCTTAAGTGTTGGTCGCAGGTCTGCGGATGGCTGGTAATGCTCGGTCTCATAATAGAGTTCCATAAGGTGGCCGTCCGGACCATGAAACGCGTACGCGCGTCCATGTCCGACATCGCCTTCATGCCACCTGCCCTCAATCCCAGCCATGGTAACAGCCTGCACACGCCGTTCTAACGCGGCCTCGCTCGCGGCGCGCAAAGCCGTGTGGCCCACGCCGGCGTGGTCAGACTCTGTCAATTTGATGGAATAGCGTTCATAGTCTCCAAAGCAACGCAAATACACCGATTGCCCTTGCCGAGCGACTTCTTCCATGCCCAGGACTTCACGAAAAAACCAGAGGCTTTCATCAGGCTTTGGAGTCAGCAGTTCGACGTGGCCCACATGGGCAATATCGAAACACAAGTCATTGCTCACACCGTTTCACCATCCTGTTCCAAGACGGCAACCTGTCGCCGTCTGCAAGGCATTCACCCGCTTCTGTTTTGATACGCAATATTGTATGACAAAATAGTATGCAACTTCATTCTGCATGTACAGAGGTCATTTGTCAACGCTTTCTTGAGCGCTCCACATGGGTGACATAAGAGAATAGACGACTGCCGTCGTGTACATGGACAGTCGTCTATTACGCTATTGTTCAGGGAGTTATGTGTGTGTCAAACCGAACAGATTGCGTACCGCTCCATCGTCAAACCCGATAGGCGGCCACGCCTTCAAATCAAATGGATAGTCTGAACCGGGTAGCACACGTTCCTTTCCGGCGACGCTGCAAAGCAATTGCAACGCCTCCGCCGACCACAGCACGCTGTCGTACCAAAAGCGCCGCATATAGCTGGCTGGTTCGTCGTTCAGGCGCGCCTTGATCTGCGGCCAAACCTCGTATCCTTTGTTCAGACGCCCTAATTGGTATGGCAGAAAACCGCCGCCGTGCGCCAACAGGACACGCATGTTAGGATATCGATCGAGAATGCCACCAAGGATCAGATCAAGCGCTGAAATGGTCGTCTCCCACGGAACGCCAATCAGATTGGGCATCATGAGTCGTTGAATCCGTTTGTCGGTATTCAACAGCGGATGAAGAAAGACAATGGCTCCCAAACGATCAGCGACGGACCACAATTCCGCAAAGCGTTCGTCGCTGAGTGGAATGTCACCGACGCCAGGACCGACGATGGCTCCTTTAAGCCCCCGTGCCATAGCCCTTTCAAGTTCATGACAAGCTGCATCTGGATCGTTTAACGGCAGCGTCGCCAAACCTGAGAGATGAGTGCGGTGGCTAGCTACGACACATGCTAAAGCTTCGTTATAAATCGCCGCAAGCTGTTTCGTCACTTCTGGCTCGACGTCATAAAGGAACAATTGCGGAACCGGTGAAACAAGGGTGTGTTCGATGCCGTTGGCCGACTGATCCGCGAGGTACAAATCGAGATCGTAAAACGCGCGTTTCAGCTCGAATGACCACTTCCCGCCAACCGTCAGAAACGGTTCCTTGTCAGGCACTCTTTGCTCCCATACCGCATCGATGGCGCTAGTGGTCTTTAACCAGTCGAGAACCTCGTGTGGGATCCAATGCGAATGAACATCATACATGCCGTATCACCATCTCTTTAAAAGCCATGTTCAGGGCGAGGAGTCGGCCTTTGAAACGCCGCCAACCGCCCAGTTTGCTTTGGGCATTTCGTAAAGCAGCACGCGCACAGCATCCGGCTGAACACCAAGTGTGCGAACGACGGCGTCCGTCACTTCCCGAATCAGTGCTCGTTTGGTCTCCGCGGATCGACCCTCAAGAATACTCATCTGTACTAATGGCATGTCAAGACGCTCCTTTTATGAAACCCATCGTTAAGGAGGGGGCAAATAAGGCCCCCTCGTTCGCGTGCAGGTTTATTGGCCAACCGTAAGTTCGATCTCGCCCATCCCTTCGAAGGAGACAGAGATCCGATCTCCATCGTGAATGTAGATTGCCTCTGTAATGCCTCCGGTTAAGACAACCATACCGGGTTCCACAGCTTTACCGATGCGACTGAGCATCCGCACCTGCTCTACAACGGAGCGCACTGGGTGGCCGAGAACGGCGGCACCGGCCCCGGTCTGCTCAACCTCTCCGTTTCGCCGCATAACGACACCAACTTGGTCAAGCGCAATTTGATAGGGCGAATATGCCTGCTCGGCGAGATAGAATTTCGCGCTGGACGCGTTGTCGGCGACGACGTCGACGAGCGTGAAGGAAAAATTTTTGTAACGGCTGTCGATGATTTCGACCGCAGGAACCACACACTCGGTCGCGAGCCAGACATCGCGGGGCAGGATCTTGTCGCCTTCCAGGCGGTGCTTGAAAATAAAAGCGAGTTCTGGCTCAACGCGCGGATGAATGAGCCCCGTGAGCGACACGTGAGGATCATATAACTCCATGCCGTCGAGCAGATGCCCGAAAATAGGCTCATCGACACCAACTGATTGCTGCTTCGCCTTGCTCGTTAAACCCATCTTCCATCCGACAAGCTTTTGGCCTTCGTTCATGTACTTGCCCATGCAGAGCTGTTGGATTTCGTACGCATCCTCGACAGACAGTCCTTCGTACCGAAGTGTCAGCTTTTCCAACTCGGCAGCGGACGTTTGATGTCGGTATAACTCGTCTGCAATCGCTTGTAAATTCATCGGTCCATCCTCCCAGAGCCTATCGGACAATCTATTACTCCTGTCGATGTGCGATTTCGTACGCGACGTCGACAATCATATCTTCCTGCCCGCCCACCACGCGGCGATTGCCAAGTTCGACAAGGACGTCGCGAACATCGACGGAAAATTGTTCCGCCGCGCGCTGCGCGTGCAGCAAGAAGCTCGAATAGACGCCAGCATAGCCCAACGTGAGTGCTGTGCGGTCGGTGATGATGGGCCGATGCATGCGCGGGCGCACGACATCTTCTGCAGCGTCCATGGCCGGATACAGCGATACACCTGTGTCAATGCCGTACTTTTCGCTTGCTGCGACGAATACCTCAAGTGGTGTGTTGCCAGCGCCAGCACCCAAACCACCAAGGCTTGCATCGATGCGATACGCGCCTTCTTCGACCGCCGCGATGGAATTGGCGACAGACACGCCCAGATTGTTGTGGGCATGAAAACCGACTTGCACGTCGTCTGGCAAAGCATTGCGCAGTGCCGATACCTTGCGGCGCACCTCATCCATCAACATGGCACCTGCCGAATCGACGATGTAGACGGCGTGTGCGCCGTACGATGCCATTTTCTTTGCCTCTTCCACCAGCCGCTCGACATCGGTCATGTGCGACATCATCAAAAAACCAACAACATCGAGGCCCAACTTGCGACCCTCTTCGATGTGCTGTGCAGAAATGTCCGCCTCGGTCGAATGGGTAGCTACACGCACGCCGCGAATACCATACTCGACGGCCCGTTTAAGATCTTCCACCGTACCGATCCCCGGCAACAGGAGCGCCACGACCTTCGCGTTTTGAACCGCGCCGCACACCGCCTGCAGATAATCCGCTTCCGTTTCTTTTGAAAATCCATATTGCACCGAGCTACCCCCGAGCCCATCGCCATGCGCCGCCTCGATCAGCGCGACCCCGGTGCTATCCAAGGCCGACGCGATTGCACGGGCATCTTCGACACTGAACTGATGGCGCACGGCGTGCATCCCGTCGCGCAGAGTGACATCCGTCACTTCAATCCGATATTTGTAGGCCATAAATGTTCCCTCCTCACTGGTTGACCGTAGCCCGGTGCTTGGCATACTCCTCAGCGAACTTGACTGCAGCCGCCGTCATGATGTCGAGGTTTCCTGCATAGACCGGCAAATAATCGCCGAGGCCTTCGACCTCAATGGAGACGCTGACCAAGTTGTCGCGAAAAATCGGTTCGCGATTGAGGCGATAACCTGGAACATAGGTCTGCACGTGGCTCACCATTTCGCGAATGGACGCAAGAACCTTTTGCCTTGTCTCCTCTGATGCGTCGTCCATCAAACAATAAATGGTATCTCGCATCAAAATGGGCGGTTCAGCCGGATTGAGGATGATAATCGCTTTGCCGCGACGAGCCTTGCCGATGGTTTCAATGGCCCGTGAAGTCGTCTCCGTAAACTCATCGATGTTTGCTCGTGTCCCTGGGCCGGCGCTCTTACTCGCAATAGTCGCAACGATCTCGGCATACGACACGCCGACTACACGGCTGACCGCATATACGATAGGAACAGTTGCCTGGCCGCCACACGTGACCATATTGACATTTGGAGATTCAAGATGCTCCTGCAAATTCACCGCCGCGATCACGTACGGTCCGCGCGCGGCAGGCGTCAAGTCGACGGCCTGGATTCCTGCCTCGCGTAACAATTTCGCATGACGCACGTGTGCTTTCGCACTTGTTGCATCGAAAACGATATCCGGACGCACCCCGGCTTTAAGCATGGCAGCCAAGCCTTCCGCAGAGATTTCGAGACCGGCGTTTTTCGCACGGCGCAGCCCGTCCGACTCCGGATCGATGCCAATCATCCACCGTGGTTCAATCCATTCGCTACGCTGTAACTTCACCATCAAATCAGTGCCGATGTTGCCCGATCCGACAATCGCAGCTGCTAATTTTGTCATATTGGTCACCCCCATGAAGACTCAGACAAGTTCGCCTTGGCCAGGGTGAATTCGACACGCCCCAATCGGCCGAAGGAAAGTGCGACATGATCGCCGGACCGCACGGGTACTGCGGCGCTGACCGCACCAGAGAGCACAATGTCACCCGCACGCAAGGTCGTGCCCAAAGACGCCAACTTATTCGCCAACCAGGCCACCGCAATTGCTGGATGCCCCATCACAGCGGCTCCCGCCCCGGTCTCCACGACTTCGCCATTGACTTTGAGCACTGCCCCACAGGTCGTTAGATTGGTATCACCAACCGGCGTCGGTTCGTCCCCTAATACAAAACAACCAGCCGATGCATTGTCTGCGATGGTGTCTGCCAAACGAATTTTCCAGTCGGCGATTCGACTGTCGATAACTTCGAGCGCAGGTACGACAGCGCGTGTCGCACGCAAGACGGCATCAGCGTCGACATGCGGCCCTGGTAGATCCTCTGCCAGCACAAACGCCAGTTCGGGCTCAACCTTCGGTTGAATCAGAGGAAAGTCGACAATGTCGCGAGAACGGTACTGCATCGAGGCAAATAGATGTCCAAAGTCGGGCTCGTTGACGCCGAGCATGCGCTGCATCGGCTTACTCGTCAGTCCAATCTTATGACCCACGACGCGATCGCCAGCTTGTTGCTTCTTGTGGGCATTCAGCAATTGGATTTGGTACGCAACTTCCATCGACATGTCGGGATATCGTTCTGTCAACGGCGGGATCGTGCGCAACGCACGCTCCGCCGCAAACAGTTCAGCCGCCAAATCTTCCATTTGAAATACCGACATCACCATCACCCCGTTACAACTTGATGCAGACATTTTTCAATTCCGAGAAGAACTCGAAGCTGTGTACTCCGCCCTCGCGGCCGATACCACTTTGTTTCATGCCGCCAAAAGGCGTGCGCAGATCGCGTAGGAACCATGTATTCACCCAAATCACGCCCGCTTCGATCTCGCCAGCGACACGATGTGCCCGCTTCAGATTGGACGTCCAGATGGTAGCCCCTAAGCCGTAATTTGTGTCGTTGGCGATGGCAATGACTTCTTCTTCTGTGTCGAACGGTTGAATGGTCACAACAGGACCAAAGACCTCTTGGCGCGTGATTTCACACGAAGAGTCGACGTCGACGATGATGGTGGGCTCGAAAAACGCGCCGTGTTTCAGATGTTCAGGGCGCTTACCGCCAATCAGGATGCGGCCGCCCTGTTCGACCGCACGTCGCACGAATCCTTCGACGCGCTCCAGGTGTTCGAAAGAGATAAGAGCGCCGACGTTCGTATTTGGATCAAGCGGATCGCCAACAACGAGTTGTGCGGTCTTCTCGACCAACCCGGCGACGAAGCGGTCATACAATGGACGCTCGACATAAATGCGCGAGCCACATAAACACACTTCACCCTGGTTGACAAAGCTGGAGCGAATCGTCGTCGTCAAAGCATCTTCGAGATCACAATCCGCAAAGACGATGTTCGGGTTTTTGCCGCCGAGTTCCAAAGATAGGCGCTTGAGCGACGAAGCTGCAGATTTCATCACGGCTTTGCCTGTCGTCGTCTCACCCGTAAGCGAGATCAGATCGACATCTGGATGTTCGGTCAAGGCAGATCCGGCAGCGTCTGGGCCGAAGCCGTGCACAACGTTGACAACGCCATCTGGCACACCTGCCTTTTGGCAGATTTCAGCCAATTTCGTCGCCGTCATCGGCGTCAATTCGGCCGGCTTGATCACGCAGGTATCGCCTGCGGCCAAACACGGCGCAACCTTCCATGTCAACAAAAACAAAGGCAAGTTCCACGGTGAAATAAGGCCCGCCACACCGACTGGTCTGCGCAGGGCGTAGTTCAGCGCGACGCCCTCCATTTCGAACGCCTCTGTGCTCATGCCTTTCACAAAGTCGGCAAAAAAACGAAAATTGTAAGCCGACCGTGGGATGTCGAGACTCTTTGCCAGTGATAGCGGCTTGCCGGTGTCCGTCGTCTCAAGAAGAGCCAATTCATCCAGATTTTCTTCGATCAAATCGGCGATCCGATGCATAATGGCAGCTCGTTCTGCCGCGGATGTCTTGCCCCACGTCTTAAACGCTCGGCGTGCAGCGGCGACAGCCTGATCGATTTCCGCTTTGCCACCTTCCGCAACAACACCGATCTTTTCACCGGTTGCTGGGTTAAAATTGTCAAATGTGCGGCCGTCTTGCGACTCGCAAAATGTGCCGTCGATAAAATGCAATACCTTTTCCATACGTTCTCCCTCACCTGTGTTCGTGTTGTGATTGCAAAAATAGAATGCGCCGAAAACCAATCAGACAACGTCGGCATAACGCATCGTGAGAACAGGATTACCCGATCCCGATGACGGACCGTAACCGTGCAGTTCTCCAGTAAACTGCTTGCGCAGCACGCCAAGTAAGACAGCAACGTGCCGCCCTCCAGACTCGACGCCTGCAGCTCGCACATACGATGGCAGCATAGAAACCGCGGAAGCCTTGTCTCCGTTGACAAGGTATTGGCAAAACTCGCGGTCAAGCGCCTGCTCTGTGATGTTTGGCCACAGTTCCGGCCCCCGACCGAGGTTGTGCGCAAGCGCGCCACTGGCGAGAAATACGACACGCAATGGGCTGTTGAGGAATACTTCCCCCATCACTTCGCCCCATCGAATCGACTCGTCGAGTGAGGCCGCCCAGCAGACGGACAAATCCACAACCGGGATGTCGGGACGCTTGAGCAAATAACGAAGTGGCACAACGGTGCCGTAGTCCCAGATGTAGGTCGGATCATCAATCCCAACAACCTGAAGTCCGGCAGCCTTCCCTGCTTCCACCAGCTGACGCCCCAGTTCCGGGTGTCCAGGGTGATTGTATGCAACGTCGGTAATTAAATCCGGGCACTCGACTGCGGTCAAAACGCCTTGATGCGAAGGCGTAATGTCGACATAATGGATGAAGCTAGACATCCAGTGACACGAGATGAGCACGATGACATCTGGGTTGACCTCATCGATGATGTCAGCGCATTTCAACATGGCGTCCACCATCGGTTTTTGAAATTCAGGGATTCGATCCCGATGGCAAATGCGCGGTGTGTGCGGCGTGATCATCGCCAGTTCAAGACTCATGGCGACTTCCTCCCTTTTTCACATATCGGTGCAGCCTACCGACAGCAATGGTCGTCCTTGTGCCGCGACGCGACGCTTCGGTGTAACGCCTCGCATTGATCGTAGCACTAGGCAAACGGTTACAATACAATCTTGTTTCTCTATGCGGAACAGCGCGAACCTCATGTCTCAAAAGCTCGATTGCCAAAAATTCTATCCGTCCTCGAGGAGGGACACCATCATGGAGCGTCAAGCGGCAGATTATAGAACTTTGTCATCGCTAAAAAATGCTTTGCACGCATTGAAGTGCTTTACTCCTGAAGATCCGGAACTTGGTATCACGCAGATAGCGGATAAGCTCGGATTATCGAAAAGCACTGTCCACCGCGTCATGACGACGCTCGCCGAAGAAGGATTTGTACGGCGCGATGAACAGACGCACAGATACCGCCTGGGACTTTCCGTCCTCAGCCTGGGTGGCATCATTATGTCGAATCTCGAAATATGCCGGGAAGGACAGCATCTCCTTGAGGAATTCGTCAATCGCTTTGACGAAACCGTTCATCTTGCAGTGCTCGAAGATTACGCAACAGTCTATGTGAGCAAGCTGGAGTGCAAGCACCCAGTGCAGATTGCCACGCACCTTGGCCGAAAAAATCCTTTGCACTGCACCAGTTCGGGCAAGGTCATCCTCGCCTACCAGGACAGCACCGTGATTGACGAGGTGATCCGGCGCGGGTTGCGCGCAATGACGCCAAACACCATTACCCATCCCGACATACTGCGGCAGCTTTTGTCCCAAATTCGGAAAGACGGGTACGCGTTTAGCCAAAGTGAATTGCGCGAAGGTGTTCACTCCGTCGCCGCCCCAGTACGAGATTACACGCGGCAGGTCATTGGCGCTGTCACCGCGGTCGGGCCCGCTGCGCGGTTTACGCCCGAAAAAATGAAATCGCTGGCCAAGACGCTGGTGTCCATCAGCAAGGAAATCTCGCATCGACTCGGGTATTACGAACGAACCCGTTGACGCATCAGGTACCCCACTCAATTGGCAAACCAACGTAATTTTCGGCTATGGTTGAAAGGCCGTGGACGGACGATGTCATGTAGTCCAACTCGGCCAGTTGAATTTCCCGTTCAAATGCGGAGTGCTCCGGAAAACGGTGTAGCAGTTGTGTCATGAAGTTAGAAAACCGCTCCGCCTTCCAGACTCTGCGCAAACAGATCTGCGAATACCTCGCCAACAAGTCTGTACGACTGTCTTGATAGAACTCACCAATCGCGGCGGCCAGCACGCGTGCGTCCGAGACGGCTAGATTCAATCCCTTGGCACCTGTCGGCGGCACGATGTGAGCCGCGTCCCCGGCCAAAAACAGGCGCCCATACTGCATCGGCGAGCAGACAAAGCTGCGCATCCCAACGATGGATTTCTGAATAATTGGGCCTTCAATCGGCGCCCAACCATCCTCGGTTGCGAGGCGAGATCGCAATTCGAACCAAATTCGCTCGTCCGGCCAATTGGCGATATCGTCCTGCGCATCGACCTGAATGTACATGCGCTGTACTTCAGGCGAACGGGTGCTAACCAGCGCAAAGCCGCGATCGTGGTTACAGTAAATCAATTCCGCGCTCGACGGCGGAGCTTCGACTAAGATGCCAAGCCACCCCATCGGGAACGTTTTGTGGTACTCCGTCCGCACCTTCTCGGGAATGCTCCTTCTGCTCGGGCCATGAAAACCATCGCACCCAGCAATGAAATCGCATTCAATGAACTCGGTCGGTGCTTCTGGTGAACGTCGAAACGATACCCATGGCCTATCCGTATCGAGATCGTGCAACTGTACGTCACTTACGCCAAATACGATCTCGCCACCCTGTTCTACTCTCGCCGCCACAAGATCCTTAATCACCTCGTGTTGAGCATAAATCATGACCTCTTTGCCACCCGTCAAGTCGCGCATCGGAATCCGATGCCCGCGCCCACGGAAGCGGAACTCGATGCCCCCATGTCGTTCTCCGATTTGTTCCATTCGATCCGCCAGCTTAAGCTCGTGTAGTAAATCGACGGTGCCTTGTTCCAATACACCTGCCCGAATCGTCTCTTCAATGGCCTGCCGTGTACGCGATTCCAAAACAATGGACGCAATGCCGTCCCGCGCGAGCAGATGGGACAGCATCAACCCAGCAGGGCCCGCACCGATGATGGCTACCTGTGTTCGCAAAGACAGTACCTCCTTATGGCACTTGCGGCGCTCATCATAGAAAGCGCTTCCAATAGAGACTATACCCCTCCTCCCTACTCAGCCCAACCATAATGTTTCTATATCCGGAACACTTTTTTGAAAAATGGCGCGATCGGTAGCGATCGCGCCTGAGCCCCTATTATGGGCAGCGATGTTCATCTAAGAAGTCGACAATGCGCTTGTACGCTGCAATCTCATTGTCCTTTTTCATGAAACCATGCCCTTCGTCAGGAAAGACGATATATTCGACTTCTCTGCCTTGGTTGCGCAGAGCCGCAACGATTTGATCCGACTCGGCCTGGACGACGCGTGGATCGTTCGCGCCTTGAATGACAAGCATCGGTTTCGTCATGCCGTCTAGGTAGGTAATCGGCGAATCTTGAATCAACCGTTCACGATCCGCCGGATCGTCCGGATCGCCTAACCACTGTTTCATCATGGGCTTCCAGTGGTCTGGAACCGATTTGGCAAATGTGATCAGATTGCATGGCCCAAAGATGTCGACACAGGCTTGGAAGTAATCTGCATGGCGACCGTGCAAAAGCAGAGTCATGTAGCCACCATAACTGCCGCCGACCAAAAACAGCCGGCTTCTGTCCGCCATCCCTTGACGAATCAGCCACTCTATGCTCGCGACCATGTCCAAGCGAGGACCTTCTCCCCAATCGCGCTCGACCATCTTCATAAACTTCGCGCCATAATCGCTGCTCCCACGAAAGTTCGGCGCAAATACGTTGTAGCCGCGGAGTAATAGAAATTGGAAAAACGGACGAAACGTCTTGCGTTCGGACGCTTGTGGCCCGCCATGCGGCCAGACGACCGTATATCCGTTGGCGACCGCAGGGTTAGCCTGAAACCACAAAGCCTCAAGTTCCAAACCATCGTATGATGGAAAGCGGACAACCTCGGCCGGCACTAACTCTGATTCAGCAACACCCATCACGCGATTGCCGGTTAACGACGTCCACGAACCGTCCGTCTTGCGCACGTATAAATTCGAAGGTGCAATATCGCGCATCGCGCGCACGTACAAGGCACCGCTCTCCCCAATGTGCATCTCGGCGATCACGTCGGCGGGACAGGCAATCGGCGTGGCCTCAAAGTTCCTCAGATCGATCTGGAACAACGCATCCCGAACGCCATAACTGACCGAGACATAGGCCACGTTCGCTGGTTCGTGGACAACCAGTTGCTCTGCGCCGCCCCGTTCCGGTTTCCACACCTTTTCAAATTCCCCTGTATCCAAGTCGAAACGTGCGACATATGCGTCATCCTCGCCGTAATTCGTCGTGAAAACAATTTGCCGTCCGACATATTGCAAGGAGGAGACCACATGAACGACGCCTTCATCTGGTGTCAAACACCGACGTTGGTCACCTTCATGTACATGGGCCACCACGTAGGTGTTGGCATAGGTCGAGAACGTGACAAAGCTCGATTCGTCTTTTGCGACATCGGCTAAAAATGTCGGCGCTTTCGAACCTTCGTATAAAGTCGTTTCTGAATCTGCTTCCAAGTCGTACACATAGCCGTTTAGATACATGTGATTGTCCTTATCGGAACAATAGTAGATGCGGTTTCCATCGTTAGAAATCGATGCGAGGTAATGGCGGCGACCCGGAGCCGTACGAATGGGTTGCAACGCACCGCCGTGGGGTGACACAAGGTACATTTGTACATTTTCGTCGCCGTCGTTGTCAAATCCAACAAGTACATAGCGCCCTACCGGATCAAAGCGTATGTACGCCGGCGTTTGGTCTTGCGTCGTAAGCGGATACGGGTAATGCTGACCGAGATCAATCCCCCACACGTTATATTTGCCACTCAGGTTTGTCGAGAACGCGATGCGCGACTCGTCCTTGCTGACGGCAAACGATGTGATGGAGTACGTACGAAAAAGTTGTTCTGCGTCTGGCTTGGGTATCTGAATCATCAGAACGACCTCCTGCGGCGGCCCCAAGGATATTCGGAGCACACACGCCGTGAATTTTCACTGTCGCTCTGATTCTAGCACAACAACATCACAACCCGAGCAGTGTGACGAGGAATATCACACCGAAGGATTCCATGATGCACACTTTTGCACGAACTGTTTGGCCATCTTAGGATTTGACGGAAAATAGATATGCGTGTAGCCGGCGATCACGCTACCCTTGCTGAATCCTTCCGGACGTCGGTTTTCACCTTGCCGGACAACATAGGCTGGCGCCAGGCTATCATCCCGAGCGGCAATCCGCGAGTAGTGAAATTCGTGTCCACGCAACTGTCCACCCACACCGTCGAGCAACCCCCCCGGTGCCATTTCGACCTCACGATAGCCAAACCCCGCCAAGCGCTCGGTCATTTCTACAGACACCGGCAACACACCCGCCATGGCAAACCGTTTTCCCGCCCTATCGATGATGGCGTCAGCGAGTAACATCATACCACCACATTCGGCCCAAACCGGCATCCCCGCTGTCACTGCGGCACGCAGGCTGGCAAAGGCTTTGTCGGCCTGCGTCAAACGCGCCAAGTGTACCTCTGGGAAGCCACCTCCAAGATATAGCCCATGTGCGCCCTGTGGCACAGGTTCGTTTGCCAAAGGCCGAAACGGCAACAGTTCCGCTCCATAGAAGCGAAGCAAATCCAGATTCTCTTGATAATAAAAGTTGAACGCCTCATCTTGTGCAATCGCGATCCTGGTCGTCGGCGTTGTCGCGGCTCCCGCAAATAATCGAGGTGCCTGAGCTGTCCACGCGTTCGCTGTGTGCGCAAGTCGGGACACCTCTTCAATGTTCACCGTCCGTTCGAGACTTAGCGCCAGCCCATCCAGCCATTCGTCGAGACTCTTTTGTTCCGCAGCAGGAACCAAGCCAAGATGGCGCTCGGGAAGCGTTAAATCTGCGTTCGTCGGTAGATAGCCGACCACTGGCACACCACATGAAGACTCAATGGCCGTCCGCACAAGCGCAAAATGCCCCGCTCCCGCCACTCGGTTTGCGATCACGCCAGCGATCTTCACCTGCGGATCAAACGTTTGAAAGCCGTGCACCAGCGCGGCAGCGCTCCGAGCGCTCGCTGCTGCGTCGATGACGAGGAGCACCGGCGCCTCAAGTAGCGTGCAAACGGCCGCAGTGCTACCCATGTTGGACAACGGATCCTTGCCGTCAAACAAACCCATCACGCCTTCGATGACCGAGATGTCGCTCGTTTGGCTGGCGCGATCAAAGATTTCGCGCACGATGTCTGCATGTGTCATCCATGTATCGAGGTTATACCCCGCACGTCCGGTTGCTACCGCGTGATACGAAGGATCGATATAATCTGGACCAACCTTAAAGCCCTGAACGCGCAGTCCGCCTCGAGACAATGCGCGCATCAGGGCAATGGCAATCGTCGTCTTGCCGACACCGCTATGGGTGCCGGCGACAACTAAACGAGGGCGATTCATCACGTGACCTCCGAATTTGGCTTCAAGTGATCAGATCACTGATAGCCACGACTCCACTTGTAATATTGCACAGCCGGGCGGTATACGCACATCAATAACCCAACAATCCCGACGAAGCGGAACAGTGGTACAATCGCGTGACAAGCCACAAAGACAAGCATCGCAAAGTATTGTTCACCAATAATAAAGCCGCGAAACGGCACAAAACTCCGAAGGCGCTGGGCCCGCCCAAAGCCGGTCATGCGCCCGGTCTCGGGCGCTGTCGATGACGCCAACGCGCCATCCGGGGTTGCCGCGACCGCTCGCGGCTTAAAGTGAATCTGCCCGTAGTATTCGAGCAAGTATAGGCTGAACAACGCGATCACGGCCCATTTCCACACTGTCAGATCGCGATCGTGAAAGCGAGTGTAACCATAAGCCAAGCTGAAATATATCGCAAATTCCTTGATCCGATCCGATACCTGATCCAGCCAGCCGCCAACAGGCGAAAACTGTTGTTTATAACGCGCGAGCTGACCATCTGCGCAATCGAACACATACGAAACCTGAACGAAGACGAGACCAGCAACAACATAAGGACGCAGGCCAACGGCAAAACCTACGCAGCCGATCAGACATAAAAACATGGAAAACAGCGTAATTTCATTCGGTTTAATGCGCGTGTTGCGAATCAAATACACGAGCCGAATCGACAGCGGATAATAAATGTAATTTGTCCAGACATCGATGGGCCGTTTGGCGCATGCATTGATCTTTGCAAGCTCAGACATGCGCGTTCTCCTCCTCGGCGTCCACCAAGTGCTGGACAACCTGTTCCGTCGCAAACGCGTAGTCTTCGGGAAAGTCGATCTCGACACATGGCAACCCTGTGATGTCGACAGGGATCATATCGGATTTATCGGCCATGGCATCCAGCGCGTACTCGAAGAACTTCATCTCGTTCCCAGCGACGGCGAGATCCAGCACCTGCTGCCGAAAACGGCGGGCGAAGTCACCTGTAAATTTTGCAACACCAATGAACTCACCTTCGCAGTGTTCTGGATTGAGATGTTTGCCAATCTCAGCGACTCGACCGTGCTCGACGACGACTTTCACCTCTTCGTCGCGACATTGCTTTTTATCAATAGCGAGGAACCCGCCATCGATACCTGCCTGCAAACGCTGAAGAATCCGCTTGTCGTACACGACATCGGCATTCATATAGTAAAAATCGCCATCCCACACGAGTAGAGCTTCTTTCAGTGAGAACAAGGTGTTCGTTCGCTCGTACGCGGGATTTTCGACATAGCGGACAGAAAATGACGGATGGTGAAGTTTGATATGTTCTTGAATCATTTCCTTGCGGTACCCGACGACCACAACTAAATCGGAGACACCAACAGCTTGTAAGGCTTCGAGCTGCCAATCCAAAATCGCTTTAGGACCGACTTTAAGTAGGCATTTCGGACGATCCTCCGTTAGCGGACGCAAACGGGTTGACATCCCAGCGGCCAAGATCACGGCGATTGGTTTCATAATCAAACGATTCCCCCATGAATCGACAGGTTTTGTCTATCTAGTTATCTCGGCAACAAGATCGATAAATTACTATAATTCACACCACCTCAAAAAAGGTTCAATTTTTGAGGCAAAATGAATATAGACGGCTTTAAGCAGCCATTCGTTCACCCGAAATCTACGGTTACCAGATTTCGATAAAGTGTAATTCGTGTCGAATATGACGCAAATCGGTCGAACGGTCAACATGGTGATGACGTCATGACAACCTTTTATTTGACAAAGTACCACGGTTTTTTTGACAATTAGATGTGAGGTTTTCTTACATAAAGCGTTGACGCATCTCTCTGGTGTTTCTATAATGTTTGCAGTCAGATGCAGATACGTTCATTCTTTAGGGGGAGTGGAACTTTGACACCGCGCGACGTTTTAGAACTAATGAAGCAACACAATGTGGAAATGGTCGATTTTCGCATTGTTGACGTACCGGGCCGTCAACATCACGTAACCATACCGGCCGTTGAAGTTGATGAAGACATGTTGACCAATGGCATCGCCTTCGACGGATCGAGCATTCAAGGTTTTCGTGGAATTGAAGACAGCGACATGGTGATGCGACCTGTCTTGGAGACAGCATTTGTCGATCCGTTTATGGCTGCCCCCACTTTGGCTGTATCGTGCAATGTGTTTGAGCCTAATGGCACACGTTTTGAACGCGATCCTCGTTATATCGCTGAAAAAGCGGAAGCGTATCTGGCGTCCAGCGGCATTGCGACGACAGCATACTTTGGTCCTGAACTCGAATTCTTTATCTTTGACGACGTGCGCTTTGAGTCGAGCAATCGCGGCGCTTTCTACGCTGTTGATTCCGAGGAAGCGATGTGGAACACGGGGAATGGTGAAAAGAACCTCGGTTATCAAGTGAAAAACAAGGGTGGCTACTTCCCTGTCCCTCCTATCGATACTCAGCAGGACATCCGCACAGAAATGGTTAAAGAATTGATGAACGCAGGTATTCGCGTCGAACGTCACCATCATGAGGTCGCAACCGCAGGGCAGGCGGAAATCAACTTCCGTTTCAATACCCTCACACGTACGGCTGACACCGTGATGACCTATAAATACATCATCCGCAACGTAGCGCGGAAATACGGAAAAACGGTCACCTTCATGCCAAAACCCGTATTCGGTGATAACGGTTCGGGTATGCACGTTCACCAAAGCCTGTTCGACGGTGATACGCCGCTCTTTTTTGAACAAGACCGTTACGGAAACATGAGCGACATCGCCCTTCACTATATCGCAGGCATTTTGCACCACGCACCCGCAATTCTGGCTTTCTCGAATCCGAGTACGAATTCGTATAAGCGTTTGGTTCCAGGTTATGAAGCACCTGTAAATTTGGTCTTTTCAAAGGGCAATCGCAGCGCTGCCGTTCGCGTCCCGGTCGCCGTCGTTTCGCCAAAAACAGCACGTATTGAGTTCCGCACTCCGGACTGCACAGCCAACCCATATCTTGCATTCGCAGCTATGTTGATGGCCGGTATCGACGGCATTCGTCGCAAGCTGGATCCGACGGCACTTGGCTATGGCCCCATCAACAAGAACATCTACGAGTTGGACGCGGACGAAAAGGCAAAAATCCGCAGCGTTCCAGGTTCGTTGGAAGAATCTTTGCAGGCTCTGGAAGCAGATTACGAATTCCTTCTCGAAGGCGGAGTCTTTACGAAGGACTTTATCCACGCTTGGATCGACTTTAAGCGTACGAATGAGGTTGCCCCCATGCACCTGCGTCCGCATCCATACGAGTTCCAACTCTATTACGACCTATAATCTAGAGCGAGCTTCTCGTGTACAATCACCCGCCATCATGTGGCGGGTGATTTGCTACTCTGCCCAAGGCCCGTCTTCTTTCACGAATGCGCGATAACTTCGCTCATCGATACATAAGAGGTGCTAAAGCACACAGCAAAGCGTCACGAAACATGTCCGCCCTGCGAACGGCTCCCCGTGTCAGAATGCCAATGGTTCCTTCCTGCTTACGAACCCCGCGCCTTCCGGCCCATGTGTCGATGACGTCGCCAAGTTCCTTGCCGTTGTCCAATTCGCTCGCAATCTCGCGTGGAAGCGGAAGCCTTAAGCCACCGCCAAGGCCTTCTTGCCCCGAGTGCGTGATCGCACACGCCCAATTGCACAAGAACATTCCCCACTCCGTCCGCTGAATACCGCCCTCCAGACCAATACCGACATCCGCTTGTCCTTGCCGCAACGCTGCTAATGCGCGATTGCGTGCTCCCTGCAAGGTTTCCTTATCCGTTTGCGGTTGCGCCGACACACCCGAAGGCACATCTATGGATACGATCTCAACGGGTATCGCAAGGGCTGCAAAGGCGAGCTCAACGGCTTTCATTTTCGCAGGATTGGTCGATCCAACTGCTATCTTCCATATATCCCTGGTTTCCATTTGTGTTCCCCCTTGTTGATTCGACCATCAACCATTGTAGCACGAGCGCAAGCTGCTCTTTCTTCAACACCCGTCTAGCCAATATTCGAGAAGCCAAGATTGCGGTATGATAGACATGCGTTTTCCCTACTCAGGAGGTTGCGATTGTTGAATACCGAAACGCTTCGATACGATGTGGTCATCGTCGGCGGCGGCAGCGCCGGCGTGGCGGCGGCGGTGGGCGCTGCCAGTTTAGGAGCGAACACGCTGCTCCTTGAAAAGAATCCATACTTCGGTGGTGCGGCTACACATTCTTCGGTGCTGACCATCTGTGGCTTATTTGCCCAACAAGAGCCTCTGCTGCAAGTGGTCGGCGGCGTTGGCCAAAGATTTCTCGAGAAACTGCGGGATTTGGGGCGGTACGATGGGCCGATTCGAAATCCGGGATCCGGCAACGTGATCGTTTTGCTCGATGGAGAAACGACCAAATATGCATTCGATCAGCTGGTGCTGGAGGCTGGTGTGACGCCGCGCTTACACACAACCGTTATCGGAGCCGAAGTTGACAGTCAGCAGCGTCTTCGCTCCATCACGTGTTTTCAGCATGGCGGCACGTTTCGAATTGAGGCGGAGGCTTTCGTGGATGCGAGTGGAGAGGCCGACTTGGCTGCATTTTGCGGCAATCAGGTGCGTTTTGGCGACGACGAAGGCCACGTCCAGGCGGGTACGCTCGTGATGCAATTTGGCGGGGTCTCGCCTGATATCGCACTCCACCGGCATCAGTTTACCGCAGCGATTTGGCAAGCAAAGCGCGCTGGCGTTGAAGATTTGACTAAGGACAGAGGGATGGTTGTCCGCTTAACGGGGTCCCATCATGTGCTTGCATTGTTTGCAGACGAACGGGTGGATGGACTCGACAGCGCGAGCTTGACGGCGGCAGAGATGTCTGCACGCCGCCAGGCGTGGGCCTATCTCGATGCCTTTCGCAAATACGTCCCTGGCTTTAAAGACGCCTTTCTCGTACAGACCGGACCCGCCATTGGCGTGCGGGAGACGCGGCACATTGACGGCGAATACCGATTGGCTGGTGAAGAAGCGCTGGCGGGAGCCCGTTTTCCGGATGCCATCGCGCGTGGCGGCTGGCCCGTCGAGATTCACGAACCTGGTGAGGCAGCGCGCTACAAGCACATTCAGGATAAGTCGTATTACGAGATACCCCTACGCTCGCTGAAGGCCAAACAGGTTGAAAATCTCTGGTGCGCGGGAAGAGTCATTGATTGTGACCGCATTGCGTTTGCTTCTGCCCGCGTGATGGGTACTGCGTTTGCTACCGGGCACGCTGCCGGTATTGCTGCTGCGCTGTATGCAGGGCTCGGCGAGGCGAATGCCCGCGACGTGCGGAAAGAACTTATTCGACAAAACGCCATTGTCTAACGTATAAGGGGCACAGTGCCTTCTGACCACTGTGCCCCTTATTCATCTCCCCGTTCTCACGCGATCAACTGGATGCCCATATAAAGGCCAAACACCATGATGACGAGCGAGATTGCGCGCACGATATGCTTGTAAATCCCTTGCATTCTCCATTCTTTAGGTAAAGCCTTCGCCTCAAGCAACAATAAGAATCCCAAGACGATAGGTAACAGCAACGAGTTCATCACTTCTGTATCGACTGCCAAGTTGATCAGGTTGATGCCGCTAAAGACAAGGATGGCACCGCCGATGTGTGCGCAGGTGTAAATCGTGTAAAAACCTTTGGCGTCACGCCACTTCGCGTTCATACTGTGACGAATGCCTGTGACCTCGCCAATCCCCCAGGCACCAGCCAGAGACACGACGAGCGCCGCGACAAAGCTTGCACCAAGCATGCCCATACCGAAAATTAACTTCGCTCCGACAGGCCCAAGAAACGGCATCAGACCGTGTGAAATTTGCGTCACCGTCGACAGTGGTTGTGAAGGATTCACGCGCCCCACCGTCGCCGCGATCATGATGACCACGGCAATCATGACCACTTGCGTTAAAATCGATCCGACGAGCGTATCCACCCTTGCGAGCTTGAGGTACTTTTTAGTCATTCGCCGATCGACGACAGCCGATTGTTGATAAAAAATCATCCACGGCATGATCACAGCACCCACATTCGCTGCAAGTAGAAACATGTAGCTTGAGTGACCGATTGGAATGGTCGCGAGTCCTTGCAGTAAGGCATGCCCGGATGGATGAGCCATGATAGCCGCAGGAACGAGCAAAAGTTCAAAAAGGCCCATAGCGATACCGATCCGCTCGACGCGCTTGTAGCTTCCAGTGAGGCCTAGTGCAATCAGCAGAATGGTCGCTACCGAAACCGTGTAATCAGGTGAAATGCCAAACAGTTCCCCCACCCCGGCGATCCCGGCAAACTCGGTCACCAGTGCGCCGATGGCAGAAAGGAACAGAGTGGAGACCGAAATCCACGCCCACCCTCGACCGAAGTGCTTGTGAATGAGTTCCCCGTGCCCCTGCCCCGTGATGACACCCAAGCGCACCGTAATTTCCTGAACCAAATATACGATTGGGATCAGGACGAGCTGTGGGAGAACCATGGAATAGCCCCATTCAGCTCCAGACTGCGCGGCCGTGATAATGCATCCCGCATCCGTGTTCGCCAGCATGACAATGACACCAGGCCCAAATATGGCGAGCATACGCAAGAAACGCCGCGCCCGTGAATGTTTCGACGCGACCTGCGATATCACGAGTGATTCTGTATGATTCATGATGATGACTCCTTGCTATCGCGGCATGATGTTGGTTTATGATATTGAATGTCGAAGGTTTGTATGTTCTTGATACTGTAGTTAGTCTAACCTAACTAGAAACTTGATTACAATAGTCAACTATGTGAGGTGGCGAAAACATGACGACAATTGACGATTTTCAAAAGCTGGACATTCGTATTGGAACCATTGTGGAAGCTCGGCATTTTCCAGAGGCGCGTAAGCCAGCCATTCAATTGCGAATTGATTTCGGCGATATTGGTATGAAGTCGTCGAGTGCGCAGATTACGCGCCGCTATGATCCAGATACTTTGGTAGGTCGGCAAGTTGTAGCGATTGTGAATCTCCCGCCCCGCAGGATTGCGGGCTTTGTGTCGGAGGTATTGGTGCTTGGCGGCATTCCAGAGGATGGTGACGTCGTTTTGCTCCGACCAGACACTGTTGTACCAAACGGAACCCCTATCGCTTAAGCCGATAGGGGTTCGTGGTTTATATAGGGGTCTTGCTATGTTCCGCCCCCGTCGCGACGGTCGTCGACGACGGCGAACCGGGATAAAAGTAACCGTAGAAATCATACATTTGGTGACGGTCATACACCGATTCGTCTGGGGTCGGATTAGGAATATCGATTTCAACGCCAAGGGATGATCCATAATGGCTGAACACATCGCCATCATAATGATAATCCTTGACGACTGACGCCTGTTGTAATTTGGGACGAAAACCTGTACCAATCGAGTTAAACACAGTAACTCCAGCTATTTTCCAATTGGGATATGCATTCTGATCGTCCAAGTATACCTTTTGGGCGAGCCATCCACCCATCGAGTGTCCGGTCAAAATGACATCTCCAGAAGGAACATTGGCCTCTTTACAAACTTGCTTAAAAAACTGTTCTGCTGGCTGAAGTTGTTCAATTATATTCGGTACACTCAAATAAATCCCAGCGTCAGCAACCAAATCCATGACGTTGTCGGTTCCCCGATAGGCAATCACAACGGTATTTCCTCGTTGAAATGCGACGGCGTAGAAACCTGCGCTTGCTTCTAAGTCATCGACATCGAGAATCTTCCACCCAGCGAGATCGGAAAAAAAGAAACGATTCGCTTGAGTGTAAGGAAGATGCCAGTCGATTTGATTGACCTTATCGACTTGCTCGTAAATTCCTGGTGGACCTTGTTTAACAGCCGCCAGGTCTTCGAGCGTGAGCAACGAATCGCCTACATATTCATCGAGGTTCGAATATGATAAATCGGTCATCTTCATCAATACACCGTCATAGATGCCGTCCGTTTGCTGCAGTTTTGCATCCGCATCCACATGGACATCCGGCTCTGACATCGACTTGACGACAGCATTGACGGTTAAAAAACGAAATGGGATGACGAGCAGCACAGACGCCACACTAAACGCCAGCAGGCGTTTCCAATACGATACGGACTTCATGCGCTCGTTCCACTCCTCACTTTCCTGTACCCGTATGCCACGTGTCACAGTATACCACATGTTGTCCGACAAAAAGACGGCACACATAATACACCATCCAAAATAAAGTTTTCCATATATCGACCCGTATAAACACAAAGATGGCCGATCTGTCATGAAGCGACGAATCGACCGTGAGGGATATTCAGGTACCGTCTGTGCACATCATGCTATTGCTATATATGGAATTTGCGTGTCTTTGAAAGGAGGCGATCAGAAAGTAGTTGAGAATCGAGGAAATCGCGAGGACTGATGGTCGGCGTGGCGACAGTACTATCGGCAGCAAACGTGAGAAACAGGCGCTTGGGTTTGCCATATTGCGCAATGACGCTCGACTTGGTCATGCCGTGACGCGTCATGCAATGTACCGATGTGAGTTCCTGAAGCAACTCATTGCAAATCGGACAGGTGACCATCTAGCATTCCCCCTATATCGCCAAAACCATCGAAAATCAGGCGAAAATTTGAGCGCTGCAGACACCGAGTTGTATATCTCTAGTTTATCGAAAAAACAGACGAACATATACAGAATTTTTGTTAATCTTTTATGACTCCTAATCCATATTTATCCTTATCATTCGATACACGATATATCCTATACAAAACGGCCTCACCATGAGGCCGTTTTGTATTACGTATGCACTTCTGGAGACAATGCTGCAACCATGCGTTCCAACTGCATACCACGGGACGCCTTGACCAAAACGGTCGCCTCCTCAGGCAAGAATGACGGAAGCGCCGACAATGCACCTTCCACCGTCGGTATATGCAAAACGTGCGGGACGCCAGCAGCAGTGGCGGCTTCCGCCATCCAGTGCGCCATCTTCCCCACTGCCAAAAGCCTATCGACGCCCAACCTGCCAACTGCCTCCCCGACCTCCTTATGACCGGATTCGGCGTGATCGCCAAGTTCGTACATATCGCCAAGGATGGCGACGCGTTGACCTGGCGGTGCAATGTGCTGCAATACCTCAAGGCTCGCTTGCATCGACGATGGACTTGCGTTGTAGCAGTCGTCGATCACAGTCAAACGAGTCCCTTTCAGGATTCGCAAACGCCCCGTCGACGCCTCGACGCGAGCGAGTGGCGCGACCATATCGCTGAGACTGAGGCCGACAGTAAGACCAACCGCGATCGCGGCGAGCGCATTGGCGACATTGTGCAGTCCAAAAGTCGGGATGTGAAACGACCGTTCTTCGTTACGCCAGTGTACGCGAAAATGCATGCCGTCTTCCGCCCAAGTGACATCGTCGGCACGGACATCCGCGTCCTCCGCAAACCCATACCATGTGATAGGAGCTCGCGATTTGGATGCGATTCGGCAAAGCCACGGATCGTCTCGGTTGAGAATGCCTCTTCCGTGCTTGGGCAGAGCCTCGAGCAGTTCCCCCTTTGCCCTGGCGATGCCCTCTTGGCTGCCAAGCAATTCGATATGACTGTACCCAATGTTCGTGATCACGCCGATTGTGGGTTGTGCAATTTCACATAAACGCTGAATTTGCCCGAATCCACGCATCCCCATCTCAAGAACGATGGAACGGTGTCGAGCTTGCCGCTGTAGAATGGTTAGGGGTAAGCCCAATTCGTTGTTGCGGTTAGCCGGTGTGAACAGACAATCCCCCATCGCGCCAAGTACCGCAGCAACCATCTCTTTTGTCGTCGTCTTGCCGTTGCTGCCCGTGATGCCGACAACGGGACCCGAGAACTGTTGGCGTTCGTGCTCAGCCATCATCTGTACAGCCAAAAGTGCATCTCGCACGCGCAGGATGGAGCCGCCGGCGGCCTTGACGTTTTCTGTCACAATCGCTACACTGGCTCCGCGAGAAAACGCGTCTTCGACAAACTGGTGGCCATTGACGCGCTGCCCCACGAATGCGACAAACGCGTCTTGAGGTTGCACTTCGCGGTGATCGACGGCAATACCGGTCACCAACGCACTTGAGTCACCTGCCACGTCGTCGCACGCGAGCAGACGGCACAGTTCTTCAACGGAAATGGGTGTCATACGTCCATTCCTTTCGCAAGTTCATTTAAACCAAAGGAGTTGCGGCTCGTGTCAGGCAAACGCATGAAAGTTGGCGTGATTTTTGGTGGAAAATCGGGAGAGCATGAGGTTTCCCTGCAGTCCGCGAAGTCTGTAATGGATGCCCTAGATCCTCTTCAGTATACCATTATTCCCATCGGTATCACGAGAGACGGGCGCTGGCAGGTTGGGAAAGGCGCTATGAAAGCCCTGGAAACCGCCCAAGTGGCTGCTGTTGAGAGCAAGGGGACAACGACACAATTGCCCAAAAACTATATCAACTCAACCATCGGCGGTTTGACTCCGGCCTCCGCGACTCGCTCTGTAGATCTGTTACCGCCAGCGCTTGTCAACGAAATTGATGTCGCTATTCCCGTTTTACACGGCACATACGGTGAAGATGGCTCCATTCAAGGATTGCTGGAGTTGGTTGGCGTTCCTTACGTCGGTGCAGGCATTTTGGCTTCCGCCGTCGGCCTGGATAAAATCGCCATGAAACAAATGTTCGCAGCCGTTGGGATTCCCCAAGTTCAATATGTTGCCTGCACCCGTAGTCAGTGGCGTACAAACCCAGAAGAATTGCTCGACACGGTGGAAGGGCAGCTCGCTTACCCTTGCTTTGTGAAACCCGCAAATCTCGGCTCCAGCGTCGGCATTTCGAAAGCGAAGTCACGCGAGGAATTGGCGAAGGCGATTGCGTTGGCGGCCCAGTACGACCGCAAGATCATTGTCGAACAAGGACTGGATGTGCGCGAAGTCGAGGTCGCAGTGCTTGGCAACGATGCGCCGATGGTCTCGGTCGCCGGTGAGATTATCCCTTCCAATGAGTTTTATGACTATGAAGCCAAGTATGTGGGCGGCAATTCCAAGCTCATTATCCCTGCCGATTTGACGGATGAACAACGAGAACAGGTTGAACACTATGCCGTAGAAGCGTTCCAGGCCATTGATTGTTCAGGCTTGGCTCGAGTCGACTTTTTCATCGAACGTGCAAGCGGCCGCGTGCTGGTCAACGAAATCAACACGATGCCAGGCTTTACCCGCTACAGCATGTACCCCAAACTCTGGGAAGCAACTGGCATGTCGTACAGTAAACTGCTCGATCATCTGATTCAGCTGGCGCTCGAACGACATGCCGAGCGCGAACAGACCATCCACACGTACGAAAAGCGCGATGAAACGCGGTAACGCGAATAACGCAAAGGCTGGTACCTTGTTCTCGGTACCAGCCTTTTTTACACCATCAGCCGTCCGGAAACAACTGATAGAAGTTTGCATACCTCTCGTCGCGCACCTGTTCGCGATCCGCTGACTTTGGTTTCGTAGGCGCTGCGGCCTTATTCCTTGCCCCAACCGACTTGCGCCCAGAATCGGCTTCACTTCGTGCAGCCTTATCCCGATACTGTTGTCGATAGTTATCCAAATCTTGACGCGATTGGATATTGTGTCGTTGCCAGTCAAACAAGATGCGATCGATATAACGAAAGCTATACTTATTGGCGAGTACGGATTCCTTCAAGGCCTCGATGACCAGCCACTCTGGATAACCGTTTTCGCCAAGCCAAGTACGCAGTTGATCGCACTCCATTGCCGAAAGCGGCCTGCCGAACTCCTCTTCAAACAATGTAAGAGGGTCTTTGCGGAACTGGCGAACCTCCTTCTTCGAGGTTTTACCGCGAATTCTGTCCCATAACGGCTGCAAGTCAAAATAGGTGACATGCGCTCCGTGTTCATCGAACTTCTCGCCAATTGCAAGGTATCCCTCTAACACCAAACGCTCGACACAGCCCATCACTTCTTTGCTCGACATACCACAGAGGTCTCCCAAATCCTGCGGCGAGAGTTCGGTGGTACCGCGAACTTGACCATTGGCCAGGATTTGCAAGAGCACGACCAATTCGTGCGCATGCAAGCAAATGTGCGCATGTGTCGTGAGCAGATCGTATGGAACTGCCACGAAGGGGGTGCTTAAGAAGTCGCCGTTCGCAATATGCCGACCCGATGTTTGCATCTGCGCACTCCCCCTGTCATTCCTCACGGATATAGCCGATAAAGCGTCCGCGGAAACGCGATCGCCTCGCGGATGTGTTCCAAGCCGCAAATCCATGCGATTGTCCGCTCCAAGCCCAATCCGAAACCAGAGTGCGGAACGGAACCATATCGGCGCAAATCCAAGTACCAAGCATATGTGTCTCTTGGCAAGTGGTGTTCTTCAAACCTAGCATTGAGAAGCTCGTAATCGGCAATGCGCTGGCTACCACCCACGATTTCTCCATAGCCTTCTGGAGCGAGCATATCCGCGCACAGAACAACCTCGGGGCGCAGAGGATCTGGCTGCATGTAAAATGCCTTAATCTTCGTTGGGTAGCGCTCGATGAACAGCGGTTGATCATACTGCCCTGCCAGTGCCGTCTCGTGCGGAGCTCCAAAATCGTCGCCCCACTCGATGTCGAAACCGTTCTTGCGCAACCACGCAATGGCGTCATCATAACTCATTCTTGGAAACGACCCAGGTACCTTGGCCAATTTTTCGACATCGCGGCCGAGCGTATGCAGTTCAGCTTCACAGTGATGCAGTACGTGCTCGACGACGTGCGACACCAATTGTTCTTGAATCCGCAAGTTCTCGTCGTGATCGACGTATGCCATCTCCGGTTCGACCATCCAGAACTCGATTAAATGGCGCCGCGTCTTTGACTTCTCGGCACGGAAACAAGGGCCAAACGAGTAGACACGCCCAAGCGACATCGCGGCCGCCTCCATGTACATCTGGCCACTCTGTGTCAGATACGCCTCTTCGTCAAAGTACTTGGTCTGAAACAATTCAGTCGTATCTTCGCAGGATGAAGGTGTCAGGATGGGCGGATCGACACGTGTAAAACCACGGTTGTCGAGAAAGTCGAAAATGGCACGTTGCACCTCAGCCCGAACGCGCATGATGGCGCGTTGACGAGGAACGCGAAGCCAAAGGTGGCGGTGATCCATGAGAAAATCAACGCCGTGCTCCTTGTGTGTAATCGGGTATTCCTGCGCAATCTGGACGATCTCGATGCCTTCAACGTCCAACTCATAACCGCCCGGCGCACGGTCGTCTTGGCGCACCAAACCGGATACGCGACAGGAGGATTCCTGCGTCAGTAAGCCACTGCGCTCAAAGATTTCGGGACTAACCGCCGACTTGACGACGACACACTGCACCAAGCCTGTCCCATCGCGAACCTGTAAAAAGTGAATCTTGCCACTGGATCGCTTGTTGTACAGCCATCCTTCAATCGTGACTGACGATCCGACATGTTGATGTAATTGGCCAATGTTCACAACTTGGGCCACACACGTTCCCTCCATGGGCTTGGGATATGCCCGATACTCGTACCGATTATAACAAAAAAATAGACCCGACAGTCCACCAAAGGAACAGTCGGGTGCGCCTCGCTGTTGACTGAAGAACACGCAGTTTACATCGTCGGCGAGGCTTCGATTGCCTGCGTGACATTCGCGACTGCTGCCGACGTTAACACCTGTGGTTGCATGCTCTGCATCCATCGGCGGAACTCGGAGCCGTCGACGCTCTCCTCGCGTACGACGTGCTCTGCAAAGCGTTCAATGTCGCTGCGATACGGTTGCAAAATGTCGCGCGTAATACGTTCTTGTTCGGCCAGAATATGCCGCACTTCTTTTTCCAGTATTTGCTCTGGCAGGTGCTCCTCGTCGACGATGCCCAACCGCGACAAACCACAACGCACCATCGTGCGTGCGAGTGAAGACGCCTGCACGAAGTCGTTTTGAGCACCGGTGCTGCGATTGCCATAGTGGAGTTCTTCCGCTAAACAGCCAGCCAGCGCCACGTTAATCTGCTGGGCCAACTGTTCTTTGGTATAGAGATACTGGTCGTCTTCCGGAATTTGCCGGACAAAGCCCAAAGCATTGCCCCGCGGCGCGATTGTGATATGAGAAACCGTTCCTGGCCGCATCAACTCACTGACGATGGCATGACCAAGTTCGTGCACGGCAACCCGCCGCAACTCCTCATCGGTCGGACGACGCCCCGTCTTCTCGCCCATCAAGACCTTGTCGACGGCGTCGCGGAACATCTCCTGTGTCACCTGTTGCTCGTTTCGCCGCAAGGCAATAATGGCCGCCTCGTTGACCAAGGCCTCAAGCTGTGCTCCTGAAAAACCGTACGTTTCGCGCGCAATATGCTCTAAGTCGACATCCTTGGCGAGTGGTTTATTCCTCGTCAAAATGCGCAGAATATGCAAACGCCCTTCTTTGTCGGGCAGATCCACTTTGATTTGGCGATCAAAGCGGCCGGGGCGCAACAAAGCCGAGTCCAGAATATCGGGTCGGTTCGTCGCAGCCATCACCAATACGAACGGACTTTGGGTCGTACTCATACCGTCCATCTCCGTCAGCAACTGGTTCAGGGTCTGATCGTATTCCTGATGGCTGTGCTGGCCTCGTTTTCCGCCGACGACATCGATCTCGTCGACAAAAATAATGGCACTGTCCTTGTTTTCCCGTTTTGCCAACGCCCGTGCACGCCGGAACAAGTCGCGCACGCGCTGAGCACCGACGCCGACGTACATCTCGACAAACTCGGAACCTGAAGCAGATAAAAAGACAGAATCGGTATACGTCGCTGCTGCCTTTGCCATCAACGTCTTACCTGTTCCCGGAGGGCCCGTCAACAGAATACCCTTAATCGGGCGAATACCCAGCGATTGGATGCGATCCCGATACCGCAAAAAGTCGAGTGCCTCTCTCAACTCGTGCTTCGCCGACTCCTGCCCACCAATCTCGTCGAATGAAATGTTGGGTCGAGCGGTTGTCTCACGAGCGGTGGGTGCTGCGGCGTTACGGCGATCCATCACGACCCACAAGAGAACGCCTAATCCAATGAGAAAGAGAATGGGCAAAATTTGCACGACGTGCAACATGCCGAGAAACGCGAGAACGGCGATCCCAGCGCCAATCAACCACTCCTTAATCATCACGATGAAGCACCCCCTTGATGTATGGTATATGGGATAACGCGATATAGATAATGGTTGCCTTTGGCCAATTGTACGTAAATATATTGGTTATCCATCGTAATACGTGCCTCAATGCCGTCTTTGGCAGCGAGTTGATTGACCTGAGAAACCATTTGCGTGTAATTTTCTTTCGCAATGCCCTCTTGGATGTAAAATTCGAACGAGCTCTCGAATATCTGTGTCAGTGAGCCCTCACGTCCGTCCGTTAGGCGAACTGTCACATTGCTCCCAAGTCGATTTTCGATCTCGTTTGAAATGTCGTGATAGGTCTCTTGTAAATCACCATTCTTGAGCTTTTGAAATGGGCCGAGTTGAACTTGCACGATATCGGGGCTTCCGGTTGAAATGTCTACCGTCTGAACGCCGGCGACAGACTGCAGGCTACGCTTGAGAGGATTCAACAGATTATAGTGTTGGTACGCCTGCCATCCGCCAAATAATATCGCAAGGACGACGACGGCGACGACAAAAATCGGCAACAGTCGAACACGGGACAAGTGCCTCGCCCCTTTCTACATGGTTTGTGGCCGAAACAAGTATACCATGCACGCGAACGTGTGTTCAGGCGTACATTCTTCCCGCACTTCCATATGTCATTGCGATTGCAGTTGATATTTCCATAATACGCGGCCAGTCACGGCATCGAGATACAGAAACGTCAACTTTGAGCCAGTCGTCCCTTTGATCTCATAAACAAGATGTTGGCTCGCAGGCAACGTGTCAGCTGCCTCAGCTGTTACATAGCCAAGCGACGTCGCTTGGAGTTTTACGCCCAACGCCTTGGCCGTGGCTGCGACTTTGCTTGGTGAAAGGATATTCGCTGCAGGAACTGCATACGACTCGTGCACCGTGGGCAGATAAAACGCATACCATTCCCGATGAAAGGCGTCTGTTCCTTGAAATACATCCTCCAGTCCTGACGCAGTGAACACGTGGTACGCTTGCAAGTGATCAATAGGCGTATGGTTCAACACGAACTGCGCCGCCGTCTGTTCCGCAGCCCAATTTGTAGACAAGTTGCGCCATAGCCAGGCGACTACCGCAGCACCCATCATGATCAGGATGGCAGGTACGGTAACCGCCCAAACTTTCCAGTTCTTCATTCGAGGTCAGTCCGATACAGCGTAATCTGCATTTTATCTGGCGATCCTTCCGATTTCGACAGTCCAAAAATGACGTCTTTGTCCTTTAAATTTCGATTCAAAAAATCAATCAGCAGGTAGAGATCCTCCGACTTGTCACATACGTAGGTCGCGTAAACATGCAGTTTTGACTCCAAACGTTCCACCATCCGTGTTGATCAAATTTCATTCGTCCATTCCGCCAGAAACGACTCGTCCGTAAATCGATAGCGGAGCGGAGTCAGGCTAATTCGACCGGATCGCACGACGCCAAGGTCGACCAACCCTTTGCCAATTTCATCGATAATATCTCCACCATAACGATAAACTTGCTCGCCGTCGGCGTCCAGTTCGGGCGTGAAGACATCGTGGTACCGTCGCACGCCAAGCTTCGTCCAAATGACATCCTCTTGCCGCCAAACCTTGCCCTCTCCAACATATGGGATGTTGACACTGATGAACGTATCCGCAGGAAAGGCAACAGGCATGAGCATGCGCACAACTTCGGCACTGGCCTGTGCTGCAGCTGCAAAATCGAACGGCGGCCCGACGTGCGAGAGCGCAATGGCCTTGACACCTTGCAAAGCCGCCTCTCCCGCAATGGCGACCGTGCCCGAATACAGTACGTCCGTCGCCAAATTGGCCCCGGCATTGATCCCAGAGAGAACCAAATCGAACGGCGTTTCCGGGTGGATGGTCGCGAGCGCCCACTTGCAGCAGTCGACGGGCGTCCCGGACACGGCGTAAGCGGCCTTAGCACCCGCGACCTGCGCCTTTGCGACGCGCAACCTGCGGTGCAGGCTGATCCCGTGGCTCGACGCGCTGCGCTGTCGATCCGGCGCTACTACAATCACTTCGCCAAATTGCGCCGCGACTTGGGTCAAGGCGGCAATCCCTTGCGCTTCTACACCATCGTCGTTACTGATCAGTATGCGCATGCAATGTCTCCTCTCCTGCCATGAATCATGCAACATACGGCCTGATGCCGTGCCCATACTACAAGTACTTCAGCGGGAGGTGGTGTTATGACAACCGGTAACCACCCGCGCGAGGCTGAGCCAGCGCGGACGAGACAGGCAATCGCCGAATGGGAACTATCCTTCTGGACGTACGCTCTGGTCGAACACGCCGTCTCCCGCTGTTGTGATGACCTTCGCCTGCGCAATGGCGAACCGACGGAGCCATGGCCGCGGGCCGACACATGATATTCTGTCGGCCGGGCTCTTACGGTTGCAGTCGATCGCGCAGTCGTTTTACTTCATAAGCCACGCGCTCTGTATCGATGGCGAGCGGCTCGCCGTTCTGCACAACCATTTCACCTGCTACAAACACGTCGCGCACATCCTCGGCTCCCACGGCATACACGACGTCAGACAGCAAGTTGTGTTGCGGTAGCATGCGCGGAGATTTCCCGTCGAGCAGCACCATATCGCATGGCGAGCCGACCCGCAAGGCGCCGGCGCCTTGGGTTTGAAAACAAGCGGCTGCTCCCATTTCCGAAGCCATGCGGAAAGCCGTAGCCGCGTTGACGCACTGGGCATCTTCATGGATGCCCTTGTGAAGTATCGCGGCCAGGCGCATTTCTTCAAACATATCCAGGTTATTGTTGCTCGCTGCCCCATCCGTACCAAGTCCCACAATCAAACCCCGCTCGAGCATCCTTGGCAATGGTGCCACGCCAGAGCCAAGCTTCAAGTTGCTCTGCGGATTATGTGCGACGTGTACGGCGTTTGCTCGCATAATCTCAATATCGTCGTCAGTCACGTGAACGCAATGCGCCGCAAGCGTAGGTACCCGAAACAATCCTGCACGCTCGGCGAGCGCAATCGGGGTCAAGCCCGTTTTTCCTAAGCAATCGTCGACTTCAACTCGCGTCTCCGACAAGTGGATCTGCAGGCCCACACCCAGTTCCAACGCAAGCTCGGCAATCTCGCGCAAATAGTTTTCCGGACAGGTGTATGGCGCGTGCGGGCCTAGCGTAACCTGAATGCGGCCATCACAAGCCCCGTGCCAATTCGCGACGAAATCGCGACTACGCCGAATACCGTTTTCGCGATCCGCTTCATCGAGGCCGACGACACCAACTGACAGTACGCCGCGAATACCAGATTCGGCCACAGCCTGCGCCGCTCGATCCATCATCATATACATGTCGGTGTACGTCGTGGTACCCGAGGTCAGCATTTCCCAACTGGCAAGCAGCGTTCCCCAGTAGATGCACTCCTCCGTTAAGCGCGCCTCGATCGGGAAAATCCGATCATGTAACCAGGACATCAGCGGCATGTCGTCGCCAGCCCCGCGCAGCAGGGTCATCGCCGCGTGACCGTGCGTATTGACCAGCCCCGGAATCGCCACGCGATCACCTTTTCGTACATAGCGATCTACGCGCTGCCCTGTCTTTGGCACATACGGACCGACCCCGATTTCGCGTATGATACCATCTTCGACAACAAAGTGTACCGGTTCGGTATACACCGTGTCGGCATCAATTACAGCCTTGCCCACTTCGATCACGGTGACAATTGGTCGTGTCATATTCTATAGCTCCCTTGTGACAATCGCTCCTCTTAGCGACAATCGCCTGCGGCGATTTCGGTGAGCGACTCTATGTATGGTGGTTTGGCCACACCCCACTCGGTGATGATGCCCGTGATCAGCTCCCCTGGGGTGACGTCGAAAGCCAGGTGCCGCGCGGAAGCACCATTTGGTGCAATTGGACGACCGAATATATGCGTCACTTCGTTTGCGTGCCGCTCTTCAATCGGAATTTCCTTCCCCGTCGCGGTTGCCAGGTCGAGCGTCGTGGTCGGAGCCGCGACGTAGAATGGGATACCATGGTACTGTGCAAGGACGGCCAGCGTATAGGTGCCAATCTTATTCGCCGTATCGCCGTTTCGTGCAATTCTATCCGCGCCGACCACCACCGCGTCGACCCATCCTTGCGCCATCGCGTATCCTGCTGTGGAATCGGTGATGATATCGAACGGAATTCCTTCTTCTGCAAGTTCGTACGCCGTCAACCGAGCACCCTGCAGATATGGGCGCGTTTCATCGACATAGACGTGGCGCAGTATGCCCCGCTCATGTAACGCCCGGATCACGCCGAGAGCCGTTCCATACTCGACGGTGGCCAACGATCCCGTATTACAGTGTGTGAGGATGCGCCCCCCATGTTGCGCGATCACGTCGGCACCGAACGCACCAATACGGCGGTTGGTCGCTACGTCGGCGTCGGCAATTGCCACCGCCTTGGCATACAACGCATCAGCTATTGCATCATCCGCGGTCTGTTCGAGAACGGCCAGCATCGCGTCGAGCGCCTGTGCCAAATTCACAGCCGTCGGACGCGCCGAACGCAACCGTGTCGCCGCGGCATGCAGTTTTTCGAGCAACTGTGGATCTCCTTGCAAACGGCGTGCTTCTGCGGCCAATCCAAACGCCGCAGCCGCGCCGATGGCAGGCGCACCGCGCACCTTCATGTCGCGAATGGCGGCCGCGACCTCGTCCGCGGATGTGAACGTCTCCCAAACTGATTCGTGGGGCAGTTTGGTTTGATCAAGCAGTTCGACCTGCCCCTGAGCCCAACGAATTGCTCTCATTGGCCGTCCTCCCCGACGAGCGGTAGCTGACCACCAACGGCGTGCTGACAAGCACACGTTCGGTCTCCTGTGTCATTTGCAATCCAAGTCAGGAACAACTGGCGAATCTGATCGACATTTGCTCGCATCGAGGCTACCACTTCTTCGTGCGTCAACGGCTGTCCTGCAAACCCGGCAGCCCAATTTGTCACCATGCATACGGTGGCATAGCACAACTCAGCTTCCTTTGCGAGCACCGCTTCCGGCATG
This sequence comes from Alicyclobacillus tolerans, assembly GCF_001447355.1. GTDB lineage: Bacteria > Bacillota > Bacilli > Alicyclobacillales > Alicyclobacillaceae > Alicyclobacillus > Alicyclobacillus aegles. The sequence goes on from NZ_JXBW01000011.1 coordinate 46,266, forward strand.
CTCGTCATGCCGACGAGGTCTCCGCCAAAGCGCGCATACATGCCGATTTCCGCTTTCGTTTCAAAACGCGGGCCTTCGGAGCACACGTAAACGCCACCGTGATGCACGGCGATACCGAGCTGTCCCGCTACATCTCGTAGACCATGGCGCAAGCGTGCGCAGTATGGATCCGACACGTCGACGTGAACGACCGGCCCTTCGTCAAAAAACGTCGAAATTCTCCCCTTCGTCATGTCGATCGCATCGTCGACAATGACCAAATTTCCCGGGCGAAAGCGGCGATTCAAAGAACCGACAGCTGCCGTCGCCAAGACCTGCTCGACGCCAAGTTGTTTTAAGGCCATGATGTTGGCGCGGTAGTTCACGCGGTGGGGCGGCGTATTGTGTTTCGTGCCATGGCGAGCCAAAAACGCAATCTGTTTGCCTTGGTATTCTCCGATGGTCGCAAGCGCATCGCCGTAAGGCGTATGTATCGTCGTTTGTTCGGCGTTTGCCAAATCGCCGGCCTGGTAGACGCCGGTGCCGCCGATGATGGCGTATTTGATAGACATGTAGGGTCACTCCTCACATTTCCTGTCCACGATTATACTTGAGCAAAGTCATCTTGTCGTCATCGTTGACTGTTTAACATCCTAGCGATCGTCGCGGCGCTGGCTGGTGCTACCGCTTCGGTCATCAAATCGCCGAACTGTGCGACACGCGCAGGCACGTTGCGAATGGTGAAATCCTGAGGTAGACAACCGCCCTCCAACTCGCTCCAGTGAATAGGTGTCGATACCGTTGCCAAAGGTGTCGCCCGCACGCTGTATGCAGCAATGAGCGTTCGCGTGGGACCATGCTGAGGGGCGTCGACATACACCTTGTCTCCCCTTTCTTTGATCAATCTCGCCGTCGTCGCGATACGTGGCCAACGCCCCTCGACGTACCGCGCAACAAATCGGACGATGCGCCGCGAATCCTCATAAGCTATCGGTTCCAAAAGTGGCACAAATACCTGCAAACCAGATGCGCCAGAGGTTTTGACGACGCTTGGCAAAGCAAGTTCCGACAAGGTGTCGCGCACGTAGAACGCCGTTTTTCGTACCTTCTCAAAATCCGATGTATCGCTCGGGTCGAGATCGAAGGACAAAACGCGGGGCCTAGGATCGGATAAGCGATGCAATTCGGCGTGGAACTCGATGGTGCCCAGATTGGCATAAAACAACAATGTAGCGACATCTTCGATCACGATTTCCCGCTTGCCACCCTCCACTTCTCGATACGGGATGTACGAGGGTGCCCCCGAAGGCACGTGTCGCTGGTAAAAACGGTGCCCAGCAATGCCGTCGGGACAGCGGACGAGTGTAATCCTGCGATCCCGCAAGTAACTGAGCAGATACGGCGCCATTTGGACAAGATATTCGAGATAAGCCAGCTTTGTGGCAGGCGGATCGGTGAATAAAAGTTTGTCGGGATGTGTGATACGCACCGGCGCTTCGGCCTCTAAAATCAGCGGTTGCACATTCGTCTTCCTCCTCGCACGCCATAGCGTGCCCCCCATCTTTCTCTCCAAACAGTCGCGAAAGGGGTCAACGTTTATGGAACTTTTTCGGCCGTTTGAGCCTGTGCAGACCGATACGCTACCAACCGGGAGCAACTGGATTGGTCAAGTCAAATGGGATGGTGTGCGCATCGTTGCCCATGCCCGGGAGGGACAAGTGAACTTGGTGAATCGCCACGGTCGAGACCGCACCAAGGCGTATCCGGAACTCGTCGACGCCCTGGCGCCACTTGCTCGCCAAGGCTGTATCCTCGACGGCGAGGTTGTCGCCTTCGCCCACGGCAAACCGTCGTTTTACCGCGTTTTGCAGCGCGATCGGGCGCGCCATTCTGCCAATGTTCAGGTACTCTGCAGTCAGTTGCCCATCGTCTACATGGTCTTTGACATCGTTTGGTCCAGAGGACGTCCCTTGCACGACTTGCCTTTTGCAGACAGACAGGAGCATTTGACCACCATCCTTAAGGAGAACGAGTTTGTCCGCCTTGTCACGTGCGAGCCCGACACCGAAAGTTTGTGGCGTGCCGTTTGTGATATCGGCATGGAAGGGATTGTTGTCAAGGACGTAACGAGCACATATCAGTTTGGCGGGAAGGACCGGCGTTGGCAGAAACGCAAACACCGCCGCAATGCGGCGGCCGTCATTGGTGGCGTGGCAGTAAAAGATGGACAATACAGCGCCCTATTGCTCGGCGTTTACGACGGACGTGGACAGCTGCAATATATTGGTCGCACAGGCGCGGGCGCTTTGGGCACTCGGCAATGGGTCGAGCTGATGCAACAAGCTCTTGCTCATTCCTCGACAAGCTGTCCATTTGCACATTTGCCGGCGCGCATGCCACGCGAGGTCATCTGGACCATGCCCATCATTTCTGTAAAGATTTCGTTTCTCGAATGGACCCCAGATGGCACACTGCGCCAGCCTTTGCTCCAGGGCGTACTCGAAATCGATCCTGAGATGTGCACGATGGATGGCGCAGACGCATAGTAATGCCGATTTTCGGGGTCTGCAAACAAAAAACCGACATGCGGTCGTGCATGCCGGTCGTTGCAACGCTGGCGTTAGGAAGTCTTGCGCTTCTTGCGCTTTGTGTCGGGAGCGGATTTTTGCGCCATCTTGATGCTTTTTTGCAGGGCTTCCATAAGGCTGATAACATCTGCTGACGCGGGTGCCGCTGCAGGTGCCTGCACGACGGCATCCTCGTGGGCGCGCTTTTGCTCGACGAGTTGCTCGATGGCGAGTCTGCGCTCGTCGACAAACTGCGCCGGATCGAACGGTTTGGCGAGTTGATCGATGAGTTGGACGGCAACTTTAAGCTCTTCCTCGGCGACCGGCACGGGATCACCCGCATAGGGCAGTTCCGCCCGCGAGCGGATATCCTGTGGCCAGACGAGCGAGTGTGCAACAAGTGTGTCGTCGACAACGCGAATGCATGCCATAGCTTCAGTTGCGCGCAACACCATCTTGGCGATGGCCACTTTGCTCGTGTCGCGCAGGGCCGCGACGAGCAGTGCGTACGCTTTGCGACCGTTGGCCTCAGGCGCCAAGTAGTAGGATGCATCGAAATACAGTGGATCAATTTCTGCTGCACTCGCGAATTGCACGATATCAATGGTTTGCGATCGCGCCTTTTCCAGTGCAGCCAGTTCTTCTTCTTCGACCACGACGAACTGACCTTTGGCATACTCAAAGCCCTTGACGATGTCGGCAGCCTCGACGTCTACCTGGCAAACTGGGCAGCGCTTTTGGTACGCAATCGGCGATTTACACGCTTTGTGCAACTGCCGAAAGTGAATGCTCTGCGACTCGGTGGCCTTGTACATGCGCACAGGCACATTGACGAGGCCAAAGCTGATGGAGCCGCGCCACATCGTATGCATGCCATCACCTCCGGACAAACCGTCCCCACCTGTCCCTAGCTTGATTGACGGGCGGATCGAATATGCTTATCCGTCGCTGAAGATGATCCCAAAAACGCCTCAATCTGCGTTAGAATGTCCCGTTCTGGTGCGACGATAGGCCTGATCCCGGGCAGTGACTGGACAAAAGCGGAGCCGTAGCGCTGCGTGACCAAGCGCTTGTCATAGACCACGACGACGCCCTTATCCTGACGCGTCCGGATGAGGCGGCCAAAGCCCTGGCGAAAGCGCACGACGGCTTCCGGCAAGCTCGACACCCAAAATGGACTGCCTCCTGTTTGCTCGATCTTTTCGTGGCGCGCCTGTGTAACCGGATGGGTCGGCGGTGCAAACGGCAGGCGAACGATGACCAACGTCGTCAACTGGTCGCCGGGCAAGTCGATACCTTCCCAAAATGACTGGGCACCAAACATGACACTCTCGGGTTGATTGCGAAAAGCCTCCAGGATGGCTGCACGACTTCCATCGACATCCTGTGCAAACAACTGCATGCCTGCCTGACGCAAGGGTTGCCGCAATACATGGGCGGTCTCCTTCAACATTTGATGACTTGTAAACAAGGCGAGGAGTCTACCGCGGCTGACGCGCGCCAGTTGCAAAAGCGAGTCGCCCAGCCACAAAGCCGCTTCTTCCGCAGCCATCTTGGCGAGTTCAGGAACGTCGCTTGGCACGCACAAGCGAGCCTGTGTGCCATAATGAAATGGCGATGCCACCGATGCACTAAGCAAGTTGCCGGCGGTAGCTGCCGCAGTCAATCCGAGTTGCCGCGTCACGTAGTCGAAACTGCCGCGTACCGACAATGTGGCCGACGTCAAAATGACGCGATCGAGCGGATCAAACAAGGCTTTTTGCAGTGTTTCGGCGACATCGATGGGGGCTTTATGAACGCTCCAACGCGGGCGCATTGTGCCCCGGCGCTCGACCCATGTCACCATACCAGGCAAGTCTTCCACTGTACTCGCAAGCAGCCGTACACTGTCTAGCCAAGTGCCAAGAAATCCTGCGGCGTCGACGATGCGCCCTGCCTCGTCGTCGGTCGCCGCACCCTTGGCAAGCTCCTGCAAGGCCTGGCGTAGACGCTCGAGGCCGGCAAGAGGAACCTCAGCCTCTTCCAGGACTCGCACAAACCCTCGGTAGGCGTCTGTCTCCAGCCATTGCGCTGTCAAGCGAAACTCCGATTTGCCCTCAGGCACGAGCGATCCGACCTGCGCAAACGCGGCATCGACCGCCTGCTGCACGACCTCGACCCATTCACTGGCGAGCTGTAATTTTTCGACGATACCGCCAGGCGTCGTGTGCGACTCGGCCAGGCGGTTCGCCAACTCCGAAAGTACCCCATGTTTACCGCGATCGCGTGTGAGCCGGTGCGCAAGCGCCGCTAGCTGCGCACTGTGCACCTCACTGCCAAGGTGCGATGTCGCCTGTTCCTCGAGATGGTGGGCCTCGTCGACAACCAACGCGCTATACTTTGGCAACACCCTGTGGTCGGCTTTTAAGTCGGACATCAACAGCGAGTGATTCGTCACGACAACGTGTGCATCCTGTGCAGCTGTCTTGGCGCGAAAATAATAGCAAGGGTGGAAAAAGGGGCACCGTTTGTTGATACACGACTCCGTCTCGCTTTGTACGCGTGCCCAAATGTTGCTCGGCACCGAACTTGCGGAAAGGTTTTCGCGAGTGCCGTCCTTGGTTTCGGTGAGCCACACAAGCAACGACATCAGGCTCTCGATTTCGTTTTGCGGACTGACAAATGTCAATAAAGATGACTCTGTCCGCACCTTGCGCAGGCACACGTAGTTGCGCCTGCCCTTTTGCACGGCGAGGCGGAGCGTGCCGCCAAATAAGCGTTGCAGCGTCGGGAAATCGCGCCGCTCAATCTGATCCTGCAAGGCGATCGTGTGCGTGCTGACGACGACAGGTTCACCACGGGTCACCGCATACATGGCCGCAGGTACGAGGTACGCCATCGACTTGCCGGTGCCAGTTCCGGCTTCGACCAAGGCGTGCTTGCCCTCGGCGAAGGCCTGGCTGACCTTCTCCAACATCTCAAGCTGTCCCTTGCGCGGTTCGTAGCCGTCGAGAATTTGACTCAGCAAACCGCCCGGCCCGAGCAATGCCCGCGCGCGATCCGCTATCTCTTCCACGCGCAATGCTTCAAGTGGAGAGCTTGGTACTCGCAGATCCGCGTTTCCTTCCGCACTCGGTCGCGTAAAGGCGAGACCGTCGCGCTCGACAATGTTGTCGTGCTCAGAGGCCGCGTTCGTTTTCACGCTTTGCATGACGGCGTGGAACCAATCTGCAGTGGCAGGCGAGTACAGCGCGGCCATCTGAGTTAACCGCTCGAGCACCGAAATGGGCAATTTCTGCGCCTTCTCGGCCAAACGCACGAACAATTTGGCCGTAGCTTCTGCATCTGCCAAGGCTCTGTGCGCAGACGTTTGAGCAATCGCTAAGCGGCGTGCTAAATATTCCAGGCGGTGACTGTGCAGGCGTGGGGCCAAAACGCGTCCTAGGTTCAGGGTGCAAATCCCATCTCCAGAAGTCAACGAATATCCGACCTGTTCGCACTTGCGTTGTAAAAAGGCTCGGTCAAAGACCAGGTTATGTGCGACCATAGGCATTTCGCCAATAAACGCCAACAGCGCCGGGATGACATCCGTCAACCCCGGCGCCTGTTCGACCATAGCCATCGAAATTCCCGTCAATTCCTCGATGTCAGGCGGTATCGGCCGCGATGGGCGAACAAACGTCTGGTACCTGTCGACGATCTCGCCATCCACGAGCCGCACAGCGCCAATTTCAACAATGTCGTCGACGACCGGATCGAGTCCAGTCGTTTCGATGTCAACCACTACATAATCCACGTTGGGCCTTCACCCCAAATCCGTGAGTTCAAGTTCCTCACTCCATTGTAGCAAACGGACTTGGGCGTGGACACAACATTTAAAGGCTTGGCACTGATTGCTGTTTTGTCGGAACCTCGCCAATGAAGAGATCTTTTTCACGTGCCAACATCTGTTGATAGCGGCGAGCGAGCATCCGTGACGCGGCGTGTGATGACGCCGCAGCCTGTCCGAGAAACTCTTCGGCTTCCTCGAACCGCCCCCGACGCATCGCGAGCCGCCCTGCAAGCAAGGCAACCACCGGCGGCACATCATGGCTCTGAGCGAGTTGTCTTTGCACGATGACTTCTGCCCGGGCTTCATTTCCTTGTAAGTACAAACACACGGCGAGCAGTGTCGCCGCGTCGTCGCGGTTTTGTTCAAGTGTCAAACACTGTTTACATAGGGTAGTAGCGCGCCCAATATTGCCTGCGGCAAAGGCGCACAGAGCCAGTACATAATAACCAGTGGCAAAGACGGCCGGATTGTGTAAACACCGCTGTGCCAAGTTGGCGGCATCTTGGCTTCGCCCCGCGGCAATCAGCAACGAGGCGGCCAATTGTACATGGTGCGCAGACTCTGTAGCCGCCATGGCGACGCTCGAACAAAGGTCTCCGGCACCTTCGCGATCGCCAGCCATCAATGTCGCGAGGGCAAGGCCAAGCAACGCCTCCGCCTCTTTCCGACGTTGATACGCGCGGAGAAAACAACGCTGAGCCATCGCCCACTGGCGAAGCCGAAGGTGGCAAACGCCGAGGTTGTACCACACATCCACCCTGTCGGCATCGGTGTCGAGAAGATCGAACAATCGATCGATGGCCGCATGCCAATCTCGTTTGGCCGCGGCCAATTGCACGCCAACCTCCAGCACCGCTTGCCGTTCAATGGCATCGGATGCCCGTTGCGAAGCCTCCGCCAGCATCCTCTCGGCTTCCTGCAAGCGACCGTTTGCCAGATGGCTCAGCGCAAGATAGATGCGCGTGCCTGCAGATTCGTCACCCTCTTGTGTAACCGCTTTGCCGAATGCCTGCGCAGCCTGTTCGTACATGTGCAGGTCGTAGTAGGCGAGGCCCTTGCGCAGTTCGCACGCGTTTGCGAATTGCCACACGGCGAGATCGTCCGCGATGGCCATGCCATCGAACCAACTACCGCTATCTGTGGTCGACTCCTGTAGGCTCAACTCGGCATACGTTTGTTCAATCAACTCGTCTAATTCCATCCACGCGTCAAGCGCCTGATTGGCCAACTCGCGCAAAGACCCTAAAGTATCGACCAATTGCTCGCGCTGTTGCCCCGTTGCCGCCGGCAGCAAAGCCCGCAACTCACCGACCGCCTGAACAATCGCATCAAACTCCACATATTGCACAGATCTTCCCCCTTGTTCCGCTCTGCCTAGCGTCTGTCAAGGGGCACCAATTATGCACAAACCCTGCTTCGGGATCACCGTAGCTTCTCGCTACCCGAGAACAACACCTCGCCACTATGAAGTTGCCGCACATTCCCATCGGCAAGCTCGACAAGCAGGCTTCCCTGGTCATCGACATCGACGGCTTTGCCACGGACAATTTCGTTGCCAATCGCCACCTCGACGTCGCGACCGATGGTTTGGCAGTGTGCGAGCCACTCGCGGCGGACGCTTGCAAACCCTTCACCCATCGCAAGCCTCCGGTACAATCTGTCTAGCTCCGCCAAAATCGCCGCCAGCACACGCGGTCGCTCAAGGGCAAAGCCGCAAGCACTCAAGATAGTCGTCGCGCGGTGGCGAATCTCCTCGGGCAGCTGTTCTTCCGAAAAGTTGGCGTTGATGCCGATGCCAATCACAGCGTGATCGACCCATTCGCCATCCGCTCGCATCTGCGCAAGAATGCCACAAACCTTTTTCCCGGCCACCAAAATGTCGTTGGGCCATTTGAACTCCGCAGAAACGCCGCTTTCCGCCAGTGCGCGCCACACCGCAAGACTGGCGAGCAACGTCAGATCGGGTGCCTGATGAAGCGCACACGGTTGGCGAACGAGCACGCTAAACCACATGCCCCCCCGCGGCGAAACCCAAGCGCGCTCGCGCCTTCCCTTGCCCCCCGTCTGCACGGCGGCCGTGACAACCGAACCGTGTGGCAGGCCCTGCGCAGCCCACTCCAGTGCGGTGACATTTGTCGATGCACGTTCGGCCGCCCAGAACAACGGTCGCCCTAATGAAGCTGTGAGCGGTAAGTGGGGCTCGACGAGCGGAGCCATCAGTTCGTCCGGAATGGTAACCGCACGATAGCCCACCCGAGGTGAGGCTGCAAAGGCAAACCCCACCCGCTCAAGGGCTTTGATCTGTTTCCAGATAGCCGTGCGCGAAAGCCCAAGGGCATGACTCAATTCCTCCCCCGACACGGGACCTGCGGCTTTAGTAAACAGCGCAATTAAGCGATCTCGCACGGGATTTTCGTCGAAGTTCATGACTCCTCCCCCTTTTTCCCATGCAGCCGCACAAGTTCGCGAGCTGCCAGCGCCATGAGCGCATCGCGTGTATTGGCGACGTCACGAGAGAGCACTGCATCGCGCAGAATCGTCAACAAACGCCCGATGTCTTTGCCATTGGCACCAAGCGCCTGCAGCTCTCGGCCACTCACGGCGAGATCGGCCAGGGTCCACAGCGGCTGCTGTTCGATGGCCCGCCATGCATCGCGGACGACTTCGGGCGTACCGGCAAACAACCAGACGCATGCGCGGGCAGCCTCTTGAGCAACCTCGCGATCGGTGGCAAACAGATCGGTGACAGACCAACTTTGTGTGGAATCGCATGCGAGTCGTTGGATCAGTGTCGTAGCGGCTCGCAACCACAGCGCCTGCCGTCGCCCTAGCGCAAACTGCAACGCCAAGTGGTACGCGTGTTGGGGGCCGCCGTCGATCATGGCGTACCAGAGCGCGAGCGCGGACAGACCAGTCGGTGGCGGGGTATCCACCTGCATCGAGCGATATCGTTGGCGAATCGCTGCGACAGCTATCGGCAACAGGGCAAGCGGGCCACCAATCGTTTGCCAAAGCGGACAACCTGTTAAAAGCTCGATTTGCCGATACCAATTCCCTTCGGTGAGCCGCAATAGCTCCTGGCCAATCCGCTCTTTGGCCACCGGGCGAATGGCATCGCATACCTCCCAGAGAGCAGCTTTCGTCGCAGGGGCGAGATCGAGATCATAAGTCACCGCAAAACGCAATGCGCGCATCAGACGCAGCCCATCTTCGCGAAAGCGCCGCTGCGGATCGCCGACACAGGCCAAGCGGCCGTGTTGCAAGTCGCTGCGCCCTCCGAACGGATCGACCAACTCGCCATCCATGGTGAGCGCCATTGCGTTCATGGTAAAGTCGCGCCGTGCGAGATCCGATTCCAAGCGGCTTTCGAACACGACATATTGCGGATGCCTGCCGTCCAGATAGGGCCCATCGGAACGAAACGTCGTCACTTCAATCCAACCGTCTTCGGTGCCAACGGCCACCGTGCCATGGCGAATCCCCGTGTCAATCGTGCGGGCAAAGAGACGTTTAATCTCCTCCGGCCGGGCACTCGTCGCGACATCGAGATCGTGCGGGGAGCGTCCCAACACGATGTCGCGCACTGCCCCTCCTACCAGATAACTGTCGTGTCCGGCGGCGGCAAGTGCTTTAAAGACCGGTTGCACGGCGGGGGGTACGGGCCATCGCCCATTTCTCATTGGCTACATACCTCGCGATAAAGTTGTTCGTACTCCGCAACCTTGTCCGCAATGTGAAAATGTTCTACAGCGCGCCTGCGTGAAGCCTCGGCGAACCGTCGATAGAGCGCGCCGTCCGTCAACAGTCGGACAGCGTGGGCGGCCATTTCTTCGACATCCCCAATCGGCGATAGGAATCCAGTTTGCCCGTGCAATACGACCTCCGGGATGCCGCCCGCGAACGTGCCGACCACTGGGATCTGGCATGCCATGGCTTCGAGCGCCACGAGCCCGAAACTTTCCTTCGAGGACGGCAACAGAAGCAAATCTGCCGCCGCGACAAGCGGCGCGACCTCGTCTTGTCTACCAAGAAAGTCCACCTTGTCACCTAAGCGCAGACGTTCAACTTGCTTGCGCGCTTCGTTGTACTCAGGGCCTTCGCCGACCATCACGAGGCGAGCGGCTACCTGTGTCTGCACACGCGCGAAGACGTCGATCACGTCTTGAATTCGCTTGACAGGCCGGAAGTTTGAAATATGTAAGAGCACACGCTCCCCTGGTCGCGCCAGTGATTTCCGGACCGATTGCCCACACTGGGGTTGAAAGACGTCCGGATCGATAAAGTTGTACACGCAACGGATAGGCTTATTGGTCTCAAACAGCTCGCGCGTCTGTCCAATCAAACTCTCGCTGACGGCGGTCACCGCGTCGCTTCGCTCGATGCCGAGCTTAATGACCTGTTTAAGGCTCGTGTCCTGAGCCAGAACTGTCACATCGGTGCCGTGAAGCGTCGTGACAACCTTGGCCGGGTGGTGAGCCATTTCCTGTGCAAGGTGCGCACACACGGCAAACGGGAGAGCGTAGTGCGCATGCAGCACGTCCAAGTGATGCTCGTCAATAACCTTCGCCATCAAAGCGGCCAGGGAGAAATCGTATGGTGGTGTGCGCAAAACGGGATACGTGACGGTGTCCATCTGGTGTATGTAAACGTGCTCCACGAATGTGCCGAGCCGGAACGGCACATCGGTGACGATAAAATGAACCTCATGCCCGCGCTTGGCGAGAGCCTTGCCCAACTCCGTCGCAACGGCGCCGGATCCACCCACCGTCGGATAACAACTGATTCCGATCCGCACAAGTCTCCCCCCTTTTTGTTCGATCGCGATACATCCCTCGTTCTCGATCTACCAGAGCAGGTGTTCGAGGCCATAAAGAACCTGGTTCAGTTCAACCACTCTGCGGCACGCAAGCAATACGCCAGGCATAAAGCTTTCGCGGCTTAACGAGTCGTGGCGGATGGTCAAGGTTTCCCCGACGCCCCCGAAAATGACTTCCTGATGGGCAACGAGCCCTGGTAGGCGCACGCTGTGAATCGGCACGTCGTAGTCGACACCCATCGCGTCGCGCGTGCGCAACGACGTACCAGAGGGCATGTCCAGTTTTTGCGCGTGGTGAAGCTCAATGATTTCCGCCCGCTCCATCCAGCGTGCGGCCTCTTTCGCGAAGCGCATCATCAACAGTGCGCCGATGGCGAAGTTCGGACAAATGAGCCCGCCCAGCGATGCCTTGGCCGCCTCCGCCTGCCAACGTGCGATATCGGCATCGCTGTAGCCCGTCGCACCGACCACAGGCCGGACATTCGCGGCGATGGCGAGATCGATGTGTCGCACGACAGACTTCGGTGTCGTCAGATCCAACCACACGTCTGGACGCTCTGTGTCGATGAGCGTTTGCGGATCGACATAAACCTGTCCGAATCTATCGAGGCTCTCCAGTACGCCCTCGTTTGCACGATGTACAAGCAAACCGGCGATGCTAAGCCCCTGTGCATTGGCAATCGCCTGCACCGCAGTACTACCCATGCGTCCCGTCGCACCAGCGATGGCGACGCGTATTGGATGGTCTGTCACCGTTCGATTCCTCGCTCTCTAGTACGTAGCTTTTCGCGACAAGTCTTTCATCAGCCCCAACGGTGGCCAACAATTGACTCGCTTCTGGATTGAGCGGATCGAGCACGGCAGCCTGTGCGAGTAAGCGCGTGGCCAAGGCTTTTCGTCCCCGCACGATAGCCCGGCGAGCGACGGCGACCATCCGCGACGCATGCACAGATTGCCAGTGTTCGGCATAAAATCGATTGCCTGGCGCAGTCAGCGCCGCCCGTTTGGCCCAGTGGTCAGCCAAGCGTAAGCGATCATTGCGACGCGCCGTGATCGATCCGCGATAATACAGTTCCGGATTGTCAGGGTTCGTCAAAATGGCGCGTGCGAACGCTTCGAGTGCAGCGTCGTACAACCCCAGGTAAATGTACGCATACGCCGATTGAACAAACCGCTTCTCGTCCATGGAAATCACCTCCGTCCATCTTACGGAGGCGTACCGGACAAGGTGTGTACCAAAGCCTAAGGCGCAATTAGGGTTGTTCCGGTTCCCCAATGCGCGTCCAGCGATCCTTATCGCGCGTTTCAAACTTCTCCATGACCGCTAAAAAGGCCTTCTCCATGTCAATGTCGAGCCGATTCGCAAGGCAGGTAAGGACGAACAATAAGTCTCCCAATTCAAGGGCAATGTCGCCTTCGGGTTCGTCTTTCTTCTTTGGCTTCTCGCCATAGTGATGGTTGATCTCCCGTGCCAATTCGCCCAGTTCCTCGGCTAAGCGAACAACCAAGGTCATCGGCTTAAAGTAACCTTCGCGAAATTGGCTGATGTACGCGTCAACGCGACTTTGAACTTCCTGCAAGTGCATCGTCCCGTCCCCCTTGACTCTTCATTATAGCGGACAAGCTTGCACAAACATAAAAGCGCCTGCTTGTCATAAGCATGTAAGGACGATTTTGGACCAGCCCGGCATGCCGACTGGTTGCCAAGAAGGAGTGAATCGTTTGGGCAAAGAAAAAAAGGGGCGAGTTTTCACGGTCATCCTGGCGACCATGGCTGTCATCTTCACACTCGCCCTCGTCGTGTATCCAAAAGCGGGCTATGAAGCGGGTATGGAAGGGTTGAAAGTCTGTTGGGAGATCATCATCCCATCGCTACTCCCATTTTTTATTGTCTCCGAATTATTGCTCGGATTGGGAGTTGTACGCGGCTTTGGGGTGTTGCTCGAACCACTGATGCGCCCACTATTTAGCGTTCCTGGTGTTGGTGCGTTTGCTCTGTCGATGGGATTGGCCGCAGGTTACCCTATGGACGCTGTGATCACCGCCCGTTTCCGCGAAACCAACCAATGTACGAGGATTGAAGGAGAGCGATTGCTTGCCTTCACGAACACAGCCGATCCGCTATTTATGTTTGGCGCAGTCGCCGTCGGCATGTTCAAGTCGCCAGCCTTAGGCGGTCTACTCGCTCTCGCACACTACATTTCATCGTTCCTCGTGGGTGTGGCTTTTAAGTTTTGGGGGCGCAAGGATCCCACACACCTAAAAGAAATGCAGGAGCGCGAAGAAGTCCGCGCCAAAGGCAACATTCTCGTTCGTGCATTCCAAGAAATGTTGGCCGCACGGGAACAAGATGGTCGTCCCTTTGGCAAACTTCTTGGCAATGCCGTGAGTGAGTCGGTCCAGACCATTCTTATGATCTCTGGGTTTATCGTGTTTTTTGCAGTGCTCATCGAGATTCTTCACATCAGCGGCATTATGGCCGTGATCGGTTGGCCAGTCGCTTTAATTTACCATCTGTTTCATATCCACGGCGGGCTTGTCGGTCCAACGTTGGCAGGCGCGCTTGAATTGGACATCGGCAGCGCCCAGGCTGCAGCGGTCCACGCGCCACTGTTACAGCGACTCGCCCTCGTCAGCGGCATCATCGCATGGAGCGGGCTGAGCGTGCATGCACAGGTGGCAAGCGTATTGACAAACACAGATATTCGCATGAAACCGTATTTTATCGCTCGCTTTCTGCACGCATTTCTCGCTGCGCTCATTACCGTCGTTCTCTACCTGTCTGGCATGGGCCGCGAAGCCGCACGAGCGATGGCGCCACTTACAGAGCACACAGCAGTGTTGACAGCGGAAGGAACGCATTCGTTTTGGCAAATCGCTTCATCGGGGTTGTCTTTATGGTTGATGGGGTTGGTCGTCTTGCTCGCCTGTTCGTTTGTCTTTGCAATGGCGAAGCGCCTGCGCATCATCCGCTTTTACGCCCGCATCAAGTAAGCTCCTAGCGTAAGAGAACAACACACGGTAAAATAGCCGGCTGCTCATGCCACGAGCCGCCGGTTTTCGTATGGCTCTACAAAGGAACGGAACGGATGGTAAAGCTATGGCCCTGCCTGCCCCCTAGTCCTTATTCCCAACGACGAAGGACGAACCCAGGGAAATCTGCCCCAGGTCCGCCCTTCGTCGTACGCTTGCTCCGCGCTCAGTGAACAAGCGGTGGAAACCAGCGGTGAGCGAACAGTTGATCGTACAGAATGAAAGCGGCAATTGCGAAGGTATACACAGCGAACACACGCATTTTGCAACGCGCCACCAGCCACGTCGTCCAGCGAACGGAGAAATATCCTGCGACCGCCGCCGCCAGCGCGCCCAACAGCATCTCCCCCCATGGTAACATCAACGCCTTTGCCGGTGCCTCGACGATATCGTCGAGCTTAACCAGCGTGCCGCCGAGAATCGCCGGAATCGATAACAAAAACGAAAACCGCGTCGCCGCCATGCGATCCATGCCGCGCCATAAACCGCCGGCGATCGTCAACCCGGAACGGGACAGTGCTGGTAGGATGGCGATGCCTTGCAATGTGCCAATCCACAGGCTATCGGCCAGCGCCATGGACGATTCAGTCTTTGGTCCGGCCTCAATGGAGTCGATCCACCACAAGATGATGCCTGTCACGACGAACTCGAGGCCAATCGTCACGCCCGACTCAAACAGGTTATCAAACCATTCCTCACACAAGGCACCAATCACTGCGGTGGGCAGCAACGCCACCAGGACCATCCACGTTACGCGAGACCTCGGGTGCTTCCACAACCAAACCACTTCTTTGCGCATCGCATATGCGACTGCCACCAACGTTCCGATGTGTAGGAGCAAGATGAACAAGGTATCCTGTTCCACTTGCACGTGCATCAGTTTTTCGAATAACACGATATGGCCGGAACTGCTAATGGGCAAAAACTCTGTGATCCCTTGGACAATTCCCATGATCACTGCTTGAAGTGCGGTCATCCCAACATCCTCCTTGCGCGCCGCCGCAGCGCGAATCTACGGTTCTCTTCGGTCCCGCCCGACCAGGCTTGGACACGCAGTAGATGTATATTGGCGGCGCGCTAGGAACATGTCCACATCGTCATGATTCGGCGAGAGTGTCCATATAAATTCAGAAGGATTTGGGAGGGATGGACAATGCGATCGCGATGGCTGACCCTGCAAGTTGCATGTGTATACATTGGCACGGTCGTTGGCGCGGGCTTTGCTTCAGGTCGGGAAATCTATCAATTCTTCGCGCAGTACGGCATGGTCGCCTACGCATCCATTGGACTTGTCACCCTCGTCTTCGCCTGGCTAGGTTATCGGCTAATGGCCCTAGGCGCGAAACTGGGCGCCAAGTCGTTTCGCGATCTGACCACCTACGTGTTCCCGCCGCGGCTCGCGCAGGCGATGGATGGCGTGGTTTTGGTCATGTTGTTCGGTACGACGGTGGCGATGCTGGCGGGTACGGGAGAACTGTTTCGCGAGCGCCTGGGGTTGCCATTCTCGCTTGGTGTGGTCATTGGCATCGCGGTAACGATGTGGACGATGATGTTTGGCATGAACGGGCTGCTCAAGGTCAATACCTTGATTGTCCCATCGTTGACGGCGTTTGTGCTATTTGTTACAGCACACACCGCACTTTTCAGAAACGGCTTCGAACACGCGTTGCACCCGCTTGGAATTACCAATCAATTCGGGTTGCCGGTATGGTTGAATGCCTTGCTGTACGCCTCATTAAACATCGGCTTATCCATTGGTGTGCTCGTGCCGTTAGGCGGGCAAATCCGCTCCCGCAAAGTGCTCTCGCAAGGGGCACTGCTTGGCGCCCTAGGACTAGGCGGTCTCCTCGCCTGTGTCGCCTTCAGCTTATTCGCTTACATGCCCCAGATTGGCGAATACGCCATCCCAATGGGCTATATTGCGGCGCAGTTCCCGACATGGCTCACCGCCCTATTTATCGCCGTTCTCTTTGGCGAAATCTATTCGACGCTCGTCGGCAACATCTACAGCATGGCGGCCACCGTTGCGCAATCGCGACGTCACGTGTTGGTTGCAAGCCTAATTTCGCTCGTGGCAGCAGGGCTGTTAAGCCACTTTGGCTTTCGCGCCATCGTGGCATATGCGTATACCGCCTTCGGTTGGGTATCGCTTTGGTTCTTGTGCATGCTCGTCATGGCACGAGCAAGATTGCGGTAAATTGACCCGACCCCGTATAATACCATGGAACTCAGGTGACATTGACTCGGTGATGAGCGATGTTTCGAAGGGGTCCAGAGGATGGTTCAAAAATCGGTCCAATGGTTCATGATTGTCCTAGGCGCTTTCATTTATTCGCTTGGCCTCAACGGCTTTCTTGTCGCCAACCACCTCGCGGAAGGTGGCTTTGTCGGCGTCTCACTGCTGCTCTTGTACAAGTTGCATATTCAAGTTGGCGTGTCATTTTTCATCTTGAACATCCCGTTGCTTATTGTCGCCTGGCGGCTGTTTGGGCATGAATTTGTCCTCAAAACGGCGGTTGGGGTCATCGGCGTGTCCGTGTTCACGGAAGCGACAAGGCATCTACAAGTGCCGACGCACGATCCACTGCTCGCCGCGCTCTATGCCGGCGTGATCACAGGTATTGGCCTTGGCCTCATCTTTCGTACAGGGGGAACAACCGGAGGTTCGGACATCATCGCTCGCATCCTGCGCCACTACCGAGGGCTCGGCATGGGCAAAACCCTGTTCGCCATCGACTTCATCGTCATCCTGCTCGTCATGGTGATCATCGGCAAGGAAGTGGCGATGTACTCACTTGTCGCACTGTTTGTGTCAAGCCGCGTGATCGACTTTGTGATTGAAGGGGCATCGAGCGGACGGGCGGTCATGATTGTGTCGGACAAACACGAAGAGATTGCGGACGAAATTCACAGGCAATTAGACCGCGGTACGACCTTGCTACAAGCGCGCGGGGGCTACACAGGCACAGCTCGCCAGGTCATCTATTGTGTCGTGTCGCGGGACGAAGTCATGCGCGTCCAGCGAATCATCTCGGCGGTCGATCCGACCGCATTCGTTACCGTCAACCCTGTACACGAAGTGTTGGGAGAAGGCTTTACATACGACGGAGAACCTTCATCCATTGCACGCCGTCGCCGTAAACTCTTTTCATGATTAAGGGAGAGCAAGTGAGCCGGCCCGCGTGGATCGCACGCGACATCGGCAAAAGGTGTCCAGCCGCAGCCGGACACCTGATTGTTACAGAGTGCGATTTGCCACAGTGGTTTACAGAGATGAGGCGGCTGTCAATTCACCTTGATCAAACGCGATGAGCCGCTGGCTCGCGATGAGAAACGCCGCCCTGTCCCCCGAATCCAATGCATCGTCGACTGCTCGCATCAATTCCTCGCGGCGGTGGGCGCGCAAGGCCTGGTCAATGACCCACTCGGCCTGCAAGGATAGCATTTCGCGCATCGCCGGATCCATGTCCGTGCGCACGGGTTCTTCGAGAACTGACGCAAATTCAGGGCAAGATGAACGGTCTTTGAAGAATAGTCCTACATAGATGTCCTCATCTGGATGCTGATACAGATCCATAAACGCCTGTTCCACATCGGTAGTCACCGGCTTATTGCGGCGATAGTAGCGGAAAGGAGCGACATGCACACAGGTTGTCGAGACGACGATGACGCGCGAAAAGTGACGGAAGTTATCGACGAAATGAACGCGTTGCAACACGTTTTCACGCGTCATCATATAGCGCAGCAGCATTTCCGCCTCACGACTTTGCAAATCGTAATTGGCCAGAAACCAGCGCAGAAAATGTTTCTTTTCAGCAACGGTCACGATGGTTCCCATAGCCATTCTCCTCCCTGCTTCACGAAGTCTCCGAAGCGTCCAGCGAGCAGCACCAGCAAACTTAAGAATTGTTTGTTCATTCTATTCGGTGGCTTTGCCTTCTTTTCCTGCACTCGTCGCTTTTTCACGAGGTTGCACAACTACCGTGACAATCTAGGAGCCTAGTCCGGCCGCTTGAATACCTCCGCGTCCCACCCACTCGGCGAGCATGCGATCGACGTTGACAGGTATCGGCGCCATTCCACGTGTGGCCAAAAGCGCTCGCCACGCCTCGAAGTCTCGCCCAAGCGACAAGCCCCGTTCGACCGTCCGATCGAGGATGCGGTACACCCGCAAGGCCCCACTGCTCTTCAGCTCCGCGAATTCGGCGATTTGAGCCTCCATCCGGGCATCCGGCACCATGACGACAATCTCGAAGTTAGGCTGCACAACCAGAGCCGCTTGCTGGTAAGTTAGCTCGTCTGGCAAATCGGCTTCGTCCTGTGTTAGTAATTCTTGACCGAGTTTTGTGATTTGAAACCATCGCTCCCCTGAATCGTCGTCATAGCCAATTCTGGCCACACCAAGATGGACCAACATTTTGACGATCCGCTGATCCCAGACGTCCGTCGGCTGATCGTAATAAAAAGCCTGTATCTGTGGCGCACAAATCGCATACAAAGACGTATTCGAAGTCCACGCGTCCGCCAGTAATCGGATGGTCTCAATGATGTCGTGCAGTCGAGGAATCGGCCGCCGATAGGTGCGCACGTAAAACCGCAAAAGCCGCCGCAATTGGGTCTTGCGACCCAGAGTAAGAAACTCCGACAAGCGAGTGGGATCGACGGTCAACCGCTCATCTTGACGCTCGATCACGATGCCTTCGTCGTAGGCAAAGTCGTACAACAATGCGAGGCGATCCGGGTAATCGTACGTGCGACGACCATAGCCAAACCTCCATTGCGGCAATTCAATGGACTCCTCGATTTCAAAGAGTTCCATCAATTGTTGTACATGCCGTTTATACATGGCCCCACTTGCGGTCAACCGCACTTCGCGCTGCTGAACGTACTGTAAGAAGGTGTGTAGATCATGCAGCGCGGCCATCCCTTCATCCATTTGCACGAGCGGATCGTCCGTGCGCACCTCAACCCGCGCGCGCCAACGACGCTGAAAATCATCGCGCAGGGCCATCTGCATGTCTGTGGGGACGATGTAAAAGCGCCGACGTGAAGAATCGTTTTGTAAAAACAACCAGCCTTGAGCTAGGGCTTTCTGAAGGCCATTGACGGTGTCATGGCCGGCCGAGGCCAAGAGATGTTCGATCTCTTCTTTAGCAAAAACATTGCGCCGATGCAGAGCGATCCGCCTCAGCGAAACGTCCCATTCTTCGTGCCACTGGTCCAATTGTTCCGCCAAAGATAAGGGATTTCGTAGCGATTCCAAAATGGACTGCACCAGATCGAGCTTCGAGTACATCGTGCAGGACAGATGTAAATTTTGGGCGATAGCTTGCAGTGTTGAAATGGACGCATGGTTTAGACACTCGCTCAGCCTCATGTGCTTCAACCTCCTCGGTACAACGCGTCGACGGCAACGATTTCATACGTATATCCTTGTTCAACCAAGTAGCTTTGGCGGTGAAAAGCGCGTTTCACTTCGACCGTTTGGTCGCTCACAAGCGAATAAAAAATCGCTTGCTTGCCGTTTGGGCGGAGGATTCGTCCAAGCCGTTGCGCCTCTTCCTGACGGGAACCATACAGGCCCGACAATTGGACAGCGACCGTCGCGGATGGCAGGTCGATGGCCGCATTCGCCACCCTGGACACGATAAGGACAGTTAGGCCGCCGGCGCGAAATTCGTTGTATAGGCGCAGCCGTTCGGAATGAAGAGTGCGACCATCAATGACGGGCGCACGCAACCGATTCGCAAGTTCGTGGAGCGGTGATGTGTAGTACCCCATCACGAGGGTGCGTTCTGCGCGATGTAACGCACAAATCTGCGTTGCGGCATCCAATTTCGAACGGTTCTGTGCCGCGATCCGATGCTTGTCCGCCGCACTTCCTCTTTCATAGTCTTGTCTGTCGCGCCCTGTAAGCGGAACCCGAACTTCCACACAACGTACAGGCGCCAAATGTCCAGCGTCCGTTAAATCCCGCGCCTGCGTCTGAAAGACGACGGGTCCAACGAGTGACAATACATCCCCAACGCGCCCGTCCTCTCGAACGAGCGTCGCACTGAGCCCAAGCTTGCGTGCGGCCGCAAGTTCGGCTGTCAGCCGAAACCATCGGGCAGGTAACGTATGGACTTCGTCGTAAATGACCAACGCAAAACCTCGTTGCCGATAACGCTCCAAGCGACGCAGTTGGCCCTGTCGATCACGCGCGACCAATCGGCCATACGTCGCAATCGCGACAGGTTTATCCGGGTTGTCGGCGTGCACATCGAGATCGCACTCGGACAGCGTTGTCCACGCAAGCAAGTGTTGTTTCCACTGTTCACACGCGGCCTCGTTGGGAGCGAGAATCAACGTCGGCATGCGCAGGCTTGCAAGAATGGCCGTTCCAACCACGGTCTTGCCGGCGCCACAAGGCATGACGATCACGCCATGCGCCGGACCGTTGAGAAACGCCTGTACCGCGTTGTACTGATATGCGCGCAACACCTTTTCCTGGCGCAAAGCGATGGCCACGTCGGCTGCCGGCGCCGTCGACTTTACCGTAAGTTCCTGCAATGCAAGCGATGCAGACTTCATTTCTGCGATAATGGTGCGCTGTACCTGAATCGGTATCGGTGCTTGTGCAACCTGACGCAGGTACTGCAGGACATCGCCGGCAGAGCGTCCACCGCGGGCCAGTTCTCGCAATCGCAGTGGGGAAACCTGATAGACGGTTACCTCGTCAAAAAACTGAATGGGTTGCGCGAAATCATCCAGCGTGAGAGACGAATGGTTGGTTCCTAAGTGACCTGAGCGATCCAGCGAACGAGAGACATACAATCGGCCATCCGCCTGCGGATAGACAACCATGTCGACCTCCTGGTCATATCTGGGCTGTATACAAGCTTAGGATTTTGCAAACAAGAAGATGTATGCATCCGTGGCGACAAAAAAAGAGGAATCCGCTTTCACGGATTCCCAAACAGGAGATTCTGCTAGGAGTGGAGAGAAATCAGAACATAACACCCTTCGGCTATAAGAATACACCCGTCTGTAAACGCTGTCAATACCACGTTTACAGCGTTTTTTCAGGTTAGTCACTAGTCTCGGTTCTCGCCTTGCCGCGAGCAGACTCGACACGCTCCCGAGACGCCCGCGCTTGATCCAGCAATTCGCGCAACGACTCCGCATTCCCCGCCTGCAGTGCTTCTGCAAACTGGCGAACCTCCGCCTGCAGCCGTTCCAAGAAACCCAACACAAAATTGCGATTGTCGAGGAGTGTGTCTACCCAAAATGCGCTTGGGGAAGCTGCAAGCCGTGTGATATCCCAAAACGCCGGACCTGCAATCCTCGCGGCCACATCACAGTCGACTCCGGTTGCCGCTTGCATTGCGGCAAGCGAAGTCACATGGATGCCGTGACTGAGGTAGGCGAGATTGCGATCGTGATCGTCCGCACAACGAACGTAGGTTGGGATTGCGCCTAGATCCGCCACCATTTGCTCCAATTCTGGCGGTGCCGGATGGGTTTCCAGGAAGAGCCAAGGGCGCGCAACAAATAAATCGGCATCAGCAGCTCCGGGTCCTCCGTTCGCCTTTCCCGCCATCGGATGTGTCGGGACGCACTGCCTGCCGTTTGCCATGATCCGCGAAAACGCATCGACGATGGGCCGCTTAATGCTGCACACGTCCATCGTCAGATCCGCCAGCTCGCTGACCGTTTCCGCGAGATCACAAGCCGCCCGCGAAGGTATGGCGAGCACGGCAAGTTCATAGTCGGGTGACACAGCCGTGATATCCGGCCAGACGCAATGAAAGACTCCCAATCTTTGCGCCTCGCTACGATATGCGTCGTGTCGTTCGACGGCATCAACCAAGATGGTTCCGTGGGCACGGCGAAGGGCGAGGGCCATGGATGTACCGATGAGCCCCGCCCCAATCACCAACACGCGTGTAAAGTGACCCTTCACTCAGCTCCGACTCGCTTCCAGTTGATATTCACGAACCAAGCGATGCGCATCTCGAACCTGTTTGGCCAATCGATCAAACTCTTCCAAAGTGATGGTTTGATTGCCATCCGACCACGCTTCTTCCGGTTTCTTGTGCACCTCTACGATCACGCCCGCGGCCCCAGCGGCCACACCTGCGCGAGCCATGGCCGTCACATAGCGCGAATGGCCGATACCGTGGCTTGGATCGACAAGTACCGGCAAATGCGAAAGGTGCTGAACCACGGGAATGGCGTTTAAGTCCAAGGTGTTTCGCGTATAGGTTTCAAAGGTGCGAATACCGCGTTCACACAAGATGACGTTCGGATTGCCTTCAGACAGAATATATTCTGCGGACATCAGCCACTCTTCGATCGTATTGGAAAAGCCCCGTTTGAGCAGCACAGGGCGATTCGTCTTGCCAACCGCCTTCAACAAGGCGTAGTTTTGCATATTGCGCGCGCCAATCTGCAAGACATCGACATAATCGGCAACGAGATCGACCAAGCCCGGCTCCATGATCTCGGATACCACAGCTAAGCCTGTCGCCTCGCGCGCAGCGGCCAGGTACTTCAGACCTTCTTCGCCAAGTCCCTGGAAGGAATACGGGGACGACCGCGGTTTAAACGCGCCACCGCGCAACATGTGTGCGCCGCTGGCCTTGATTGCCTGAGCGATCTCAATCAGGCCCTCCTTGGACTCGACGGAACATGGGCCAGCGATAATCGTCGGCTCATCGCCACCTACGACATGACCTAAAATTTCAATGGTCGTGTTATCTGGGTGGAACGGCCGGCTGGCCAGCTTAAATGGATAGCTGACGGAAACGATTTTTTCGACCCCGGGCAAGCCCTCGACACCTAATTCGCGCACCTTTTCCTTTTGTCCGATGACACCAATCACTGTCATTTCTGCGCCTTCGGAAAGATGCGTCCCAAGTCCCTTGCTCTGTAACAGTTGCATGACGCGCTCGATTTCAGATTTCGACGCGCCCTCCTTCATGACGACAATCATGGTTCTCTCTCCTTCGCAATCGCGCGCCTTCAAGCACAACTGCATACATAATTGTTTGAAAAGTCTATCACATGTTTTAAGACATGGACAATGGTTAAACGGTACGGGTTAAGCACGGCACGCGTCTTTCAAGCTCATCGTGAAATGGCTGACCATGTCGATGGCGTCGCCGCCACCACTTGCCGCGTCGCCAATCCGCCGCACGTAGGCGCTCCCGACGATCACGCCATCGGCATAGCCGGCGATTTCACGCACGTGATCTGGCGTACTGACACCGAAACCGACGCAGGCCGGTAAATTCGTATGGCGCTTGACGGCTTGCACCAACGACTCCACCTGTGTGGAAATGGCACTGCGCTCACCCGTAACGCCCAGCGACGAAACGCAGTAAACAAAGCCGCGAGCCTGTTGCGCGATCGCCTGAACGCGATTTTCTCCTGACGTCGGGGCAACAAGCGGTATCCAGGCAATGCCTTGTTTCTCTGCAGCGCTCGCCAAATCAGGGGCTTCCTCGAGCGGCACGTCGGGTACGATCACGCCGTCGCCGCCTGCTTGGGCAAGTTCAGCAAAAAACTGCGTTGCACCGTACTGCATCAATGGATTGACATAGGTAAACGCGATGAGCGGCTTGTTCGTCTCCTTGCGCAAGTCTTGCACAAGACGGAAACAGTCCGGAAGCTGACACCCGCGATTCAGACTACGCAGGGCTGCAGCCTGGATGACCGGGCCATCGGCCAACGGATCTGAATACGGAAAACCAATTTCGAGCATGTCTGCTCCCGATTCCAAAATGGCACGTGCAATGGCAAGAGATGTGTCATAGTCCGGATCGCCAGCGACGATAAACGGAATCAACGCCCGGTTCGAGCCAAGGGAAGCAAATGCATCACGAATTCGCTCCATCAGCGAGCCCTCCTTCCATGTGCGCCACCTGCTCGACATCCTTATCGCCGCGGCCCGATAGACAGATGACGACAATGCTGTCCTTTTGCATGCGCTGTGCCTCACGTACCACATACGCGATGGCATGGGCGCTCTCGAGCGCCGGGATGATGCCTTCCAACTTAGACAAGAGGTAAAACGCCGATAGAGCCTCCTTATCGGTCACCGGCACGTACGTAGCACGCCCGCTCTCTGCAAAATGCGCATGTTCTGGTCCAATTCCCGGATAGTCAAGTCCTGCCGAAATCGAATGTGCAGGCGTCACCTGGCCATATTCATCCTGAAGAAGCATCGTCTTGGCGCCGTGCAAAACACCGGGGCGCCCTTTGTTGATGCTCGCCGCGTGATGTTCGGTATGGATACCATGTCCCGCGGCCTCGGTGCCAACAAGCTGTACCTGTGTATCTTCGACAAATGGAAAAAACATACCCATGGCATTGCTGCCACCACCGACGCAGGCGACAATCGTATCAGGCAAGCGTCCTTCCTGCTCGAGAATTTGTTCTTTCGTTTCATCTCCGATCACGCGCTGAAAGTCGCGTACAATCTGCGGATATGGATGAGGTCCCACGACAGAACCAATGACGTAGTGCGTATCATCGACATGTGAGACCCAGTGCCGAATGGCCTCGTTTGTCGCATCTTTTAAGGTACGGGTGCCGCTCATCGCGGGGACGACCTCTGCGCCTAGCATGCGCATGCGAAATACGTTAAGAGCCTGTCGCCGCATATCTTCTTCGCCCATAAAGACCGTACACTCAAGGCCAAATCGCGCCGCAATGGTCGCGGAGGCAACACCGTGTTGTCCAGCGCCCGTCTCCGCAATAATTCGCCGTTTGCCGGTGCGCAATGCAAGCAGTCCTTGGCCTATGGCGTTATTGATTTTGTGTGCCCCAGTATGGTTTAAATCCTCACGCTTTAAGTAAATCTTCGGTCCGCCGAGATGTTCAGTCAGCCGTTCGGCAAAATACAAGGGTGTAGGGCGCCCTGCATACTGCTTTAAGTAATAGGCCAATTCCGACTGAAACGACGCATCGGCGCGCAAACGCAGGTAATCCTGTTCCAATTGCAACAAAGCCGACATCAGCGTCTCTGGCACATACCGTCCCCCAAACTGCCCGTAACGGCCGTTTGGGTCAGGAAATGCGTAGTTATTCTGCGTACTCAATGCTCGCCACCGCCTTTATCAATTGCGCAATCCGCTTCGCGTCTTTGCGCCCGTCCGTCTCAACGCCTGACGACAGATCAATTCCATACGGTTTACAGGTACGGAACAATGTGTGGACGTTCTCGGGTGCAATACCACCTGCCACCCACAATGGAAATCCATCAAGAGCCGTACATATATCGGATAAAATAGTCCAATCGAAGGCGACCCCATGTCCTCCCGTCACACCGCCCCCGGCGTCTTTTGGTGGTTTGGCGTCTAGCAAAATCGCATCGACGACGGGCATATAGCGGGCACAAGCCTGTAGTATCGCCTTTAAATTAGGATTGCTAAGGGGTACTGGGATGGCCTTCCAAACCTTGCATCCCGCGTCTTGCAAACTGCCGCAAAGTTCGACAGATTCACTTCCGTGCAATTGTGCAACGTCGAGGTGTGCAATGCGGACAGCCTCCTGAACCGACTCGAGATCCGCATTTGAAAACACGCCAACGGTCTGTACCTGATCCCGAACGTGCTCCACCATGCCTAAAACCGCTCTTGGTGTAACGAAACGCCGGGAAGAAGGTACCATGACAAAACCCACGTGCGTGATCCAAGAATCGCTTGTGAAGGCGAGATCATCACCAGGGAGCAGACCACAGATTTTTACAAAAGGGCGATCACTCATCGAATGTTCCCCAGGCTCTCAAACGGCACCTGCAACTCCGACAAGCACGTCGCAACATCCTCAAGATTGGCATGTCGCATGAGCAACTCACCGACGAGAATGCCACGAGCCCCTGCCGCCGCCATCCGACTCGCGTCCGCAGGGCCAAAAACTCCACTCTCGGCAATGACCACGACATCGGCAGGTAACTCTCGCAAAATGGCTTCCGATACGCCCAAATCGACCTCAAACGTGTGCAAATCGCGATTGTTAATGCCAAGAATGCTTGGATTTGCCGCCAGAGCCGCCTCGACTTCGTCCGCATTGTGAACTTCTAACAACACTTCGAGGCCTTGTGCCTTGGCGTATGCGGAGAGTTCAGATAGCCTTGCCGGCGGCATTGCCGCTGCAATTAACAACACGACATCCGCCCCGGCTCCTACCGCCTCGTCGATTTGCAACTCATCGATGATAAAATCCTTGCGCAACACGGGAATGGCCACGCACTCCCGAACTGCCCGCAAATCGTCAATCGTGCCCTGAAAGTATTCTCGGTCCGTTAAGACCGAAATGGCGGCCGCTCCTGCTCGTTCGTATACCTGTGCACGCGCAACCGGGTCGACCTGTGTTTGAATTGTACCCTTCGATGGGCTTTTGCGCTTAATTTCTGCGATAACACCTAATTTTCCACGTTCGACAAGCCGTTGTCGCAACGACCGGTATGGCGTCGTTCGCGTACGCACAAGCTTTCCTGTATTCGCAGCGAGACGCAACTGGTCAATTTCTTGCCGTTTGGTCTCCAAAATGTTGTCCAATATTGTCGCCATATTAGTGCACCTCTCCCGCTTGCACAGACTGCGCATGAGCTTGCGTGCCTGCCACGAACTGCTCCAGTTTCGCAAGCGCCGCGCCGCTATCGATAAGCTGCGCCGCAAGGTCAACGCCTTCCGCGATACTCGCCGCCTTGCCACCCACGTACAGAGCCGCACCCGCATTGAGCAACACGACGTCGCGCTTAGGCCCTTTCACTCCCTGCAACACCTTGCGAATCATGTCAGCGTTCTCTGCGGGAGTTCCTCCCGTGATGGAAGACACCGGGGCACGCACGAGTCCGACTTTTTCCGGCGAAATGGCATACGTTTCGATACGCCCAGCCCTGACCTCGGCCACCTGTGTCGGCCCCGACAGCGACAACTCGTCCAAACCGCCGTCGCCGTGCACGACCAAAGCATGCTCTGCGCCCAATTCCAACAACGCATCAGCCACGGTTGGCACAAGACTTGGTTTAAACACGCCGAGGACCTGGCGGCGAGCGTTTGCAGGATTGGTCAAAGGACCCAAGATATTAAAAATCGTTCGGAACCCAAGCTCCCGACGAACTTGAGCGGCATATTTCATCGCGGGGTGAAAGACTTGCGCAAAGAGGAAACAGAGGTTGGTATCGGCGAGCAGACGCTCACACGCCTCGGTGGACAGCTCGATCTCGGCACCCAAGGCCTGCAATACGTCAGCACTGCCACTGCGGCTCGAAGCGGCTCGATTGCCGTGTTTGGCCACGGGAATCCCTGCAGCTGCAGCAATGAATGCAACTGTGGTTGAAATATTGAAGGTGTCACGGCCATCTCCACCGGTGCCACACGTATCGATGGCACTGGCAGGAGCCGTAATATGCAATGCGTGCCGACGCATGGCCCGCGCAAATCCCGCAATTTCCGAAGGTTGTTCACCGCGAGCCGCCATGACGCTGACCAAGGCGGCAGCCTGTGCCTGTGTCACGCGGCCTTGCATCCATTCGTTCATAAACGCGTCTGCAGCCGTCACGTCGAGTGTCTGGCCCGCGACGACGGTGCGTAACGCAGTTTGCACCAAATCATTCACTTTCGATGTCTCCTCTCAACTCGAGCATCGGCAAACCACGTCTGCCGACACCCGCTCACCTCAACTCACTCTACTCGACTGCCGAATGGCCAATCGATCTGTTATAGACATGGTAGCGGCCGAACCGCCCCCCGTCAACCGGCAAACGCCGGCCAGAACAGGCGGTCGTACCAGTCATCGCGTTGCGAGGTCAGGCCGCAATTGTACGGCTTCTCCAAGATATACATGAATCAGTTCGTCCTGCGCTTTGTCCGTGTTTAGGTGCACCAAGACCCGAATGCTGCGGGGCAGTGATCCAGGTACTTCGATCTCGCGTGCACACATCAAAGGAACCCACTGCCACCCTGGCAATTGCCGAACCGCCAGGGCCGGAAATCCTGCATTCAAATCGGCAGTCATCGTCAGGATGACACTGGCCACATCGTCGACATCGATGTCGTTTAGACGTACGATTTCTTCCATTAATTCACGCGTGGCTCGCCAAATCTCTTCCCGATCGTTCGCTTTTACCGTAGTCGCCCCGCGCAATCCCCGTACCTTCATGCACTCTCCCCCTCTAGCGCGCGTTGATACACGCGACGCACCTCGTCCTCTTCGACCCCACTGACAACTTCGACGCGACCAATCGCCTGCGGGAGTGCGAACGTCCAACCGCGGCGGCCGTGCTTCTTATCCACCTGGATTCGTTTCGCAATCTCAGCAAAATCTCGTTCCTGCGGACGAATTGGCAAACCGTGTGCAAGCAATAGTTGCACGAGTCGATCGCGCGCTTCCATCGTCAGCATGCCGCGCATCACGGCGAGATCGGCTTCCAACACGAGACCGATGGCAATCGCTTCGCCATGTCCTAATTCGTAATCGGAGCACTGTTCAACAGCATGGCCAATCGTGTGTCCGACGTTGAGGACCTGACGCAACCCAGTTTCGTGTTCATCCGCATTGACGATGTTGACCTTCACCTGCATGGCATCGGCCAAAATAGGTTCGAGGACGGCCGCATCTGGGCACTTTTGCAGAGGCTGCGCCTCCAGGGTCGCAAACAAGTCGGCATCGCCGATGAGCGCATGCTTGATGACTTCTGCCATGCCGTTTACCCATTGCCGCTGCGGCAACGACAAGAGCGCTCTCGTGTCAAACACGACCGCCTTCGGCGGATAAAACGCCCCAACAAGGTTTTTCCCTTGTGGCAGATTTACACCAACCTTGCCGCCTAGCGCACTGTCGTGCGCCAGCAAGGTTGTCGGGACCTGGATAAACGGCACTCCGCGCATATACGTCGCTGCGACAAAGCCGGCGAGATCGCCGACGACCCCTCCCCCAAGTGCCACGATCACGTCGCTGCGGCGAAACCCTATTGCCAAGAGCTCGCCATACACGGAGACGGCCGTATCGAGCGACTTGTGCGCATCACCCGCAGGTATCTCGATAAACGAATAGGTAGACGAACTTTGCTGCAAGGCGGTGACCAATGCTTCGGCAATGGGCTGTTGACGCACCGTGTCATCTGTGACAATAGCGATGTGGCGCCCGCCAAGGCCCGCCTCGTCAAGGACACCTGGCAACCGTGACAAAGCGCCAGCCCCGACAATGACCGGATACGTATGACGCTCGCTGACAATCGTAAGTGTCCTCATCGCCGACTCACGCGCGCCTGGTACTGCGCCCAATTGTCTTTCATTTGTTCGAGCGAATCGCCACCGAGCTTCTCGATGAGCGCATCCGCAATCACCCATGCGACGACGTTTTCACCCACCACTGACGCCGCGGGCAGCGCACAATAGTCGGATCGCTCTATGGCTGCCAGTTCCGCTTCTTTCGTCTTCATGTTGACGCTAGGCAACGGCTTATACAAAGTTGAGATAGGTTTCATGGCGACGCGCAGGACGACGTCTTGGCCGTTGGTGACACCGCCCTCAAGGCCGCCGGCGCCGTTGGACGACCGAAGATAGCGCTGCCCATCGTACAGAATCGGATCGTGAACTTGCGAACCCATCCTCCGTGCCGCCTCGAAACCAAGCCCAATTTCGACACCCTTGATGGCCTGAATGCTCATTAAGGCACCGGCCAATCGGCCATCGAGTTTCCGATCCGGCATGGCATAGCTACCAAGCCCAATTGGGCAACCGCGGACGATGACTTCAAAAACGCCCCCAACCGTGTCTCCGTTTGCCTTTGCTTCGTCAATCTTTTCAATCATCCGCTGCGATGCATTCGCATCCGCGCAGCGCACTTCGGAGCTGTCTGCCGCGGCTATAAGCTGCTCCAGGCTATCCGGCAGCTGTGCCGCTTTCACGTCACACAACTCGACGACGTGCGCGGTGACTAGAATATTAAACTCGGCGAGCAATTGCTTCGCCAAGGCACCCGCCGCCACGATGGTTGCAGTGTTGCGAGCACTCGCCCGCTCCAACACGTTGCGGATGTCCTCGTGATCATACTTAATGGCGCCGGCCAAATCGGCATGACCTGGCCGCGGTCGGTAGATTTCTTTCAGATCTTCTGGCTTTTCTCCAAATGGCGCCATTCGATCCGTCCAATTTTTAAAATCGCGGTTGGCGACGACCATGGTAATGGGCGTGCCAAGCGTCTTGCCAAAGCGAATGCCGCTGGTAACTTCCACAGTGTCCGTCTCAATTTGCTGTCGAAATCCGCGACCATATCCCATTTGCCGTCGTCGCAATTGTTCGTCAATTTTCTCCTTGGACACGGGTAAATTGCTCGGAAATCCGTCGACAACAATCGTCAATTCTGGGCCGTGTGACTCTCCGGCCGACAAATAACGTAGCAAAGGCTGCCCCTCCACTTCCAGCGCTCTCCCCTATGCGCCTATCTCTGCGAATTAGAGGTAGTATATCATACATGCCTTGGCACAGGCTGAACTTTCGCATATGCCAAGGCCACACTTTTACTTCCGATACGCCTCTACACTAGCCACGAGCAAGCGCAGAGTCGCGTCCACATCCGCGAGATCGACCATGGCCTCTGCAGCTCCTGCTGTGTGAACGGGATACGAAATGCCAGCGGCCAGAATACCCGCACGGGTCAATTGAATGGCGCCCGTATCGCTGCGCCCGCTCGGCCAGACTTCGTATTGCAGTGTAATGCCAAGCGCATGAGCCATGTCCTCAACGAGTTGTTTCACGGCTAAAGGAGCCACGGTTCCTGCGTCCATCACCTTAAAGGCAGGTCCCGCACCGAGTTGTAACGCGGTCCGCTTGCCACCGGGAACATCGGACGCCGGAGTTGCATCGACGACGATTGCCAACTCGGGTTCGAGGGCAAATGCCGCAGCCTGCGCCGCGCGCGCCCCTGGCGCATTTTGCGCCGTAAAGACGACGCTAACATGCAGACCGCGTTGCGCCAAGTCGCGAAAAGCCTGTAAGGCGACCGCACAGCCGACCCGATTGTCCAGCGCTCGACCGAGCAACCGGCCGTTACCCAGCTCGGCGACAGATCCGCCTATTACACCGCTCAGTCCAATAAAGGCGCGGGATTCGGCCTCTTCGCGATGTTTGGCGCCGATATCGATAAACAGTTGGTCAAACTGTTCTGGCCGCTTCTCGCCATCTTCCAGGCAGACCAGGCCAATTGTACCATTCGTAAATGTCACCTGCCGAAATGCCGTCTCAGAAGCCGTCAATCCCCCCGTCGGAATGACACGCAAATAGCCGTTGTCATCGATGTCAATGACCATGACGCCCGGTTCATCCATGTGCGCTGCAATCATCACATGTGGACCATCGCCGCGCTTCGTGGCGATGGCATTGCCAAGTGCGTCCATACGGGTTTCATCGGCGAGGTCCTGCACGGCGTCGAGCAGCACCGACGCGATGCGCCCTTCGCTACCTGACGGGGCTATCTCCCCCGCCAAACGAACGATCCATTCCTTCACAAGGTAAAACTCCCTTCCGCGATCTCTTTGAGTACCGCCTGCAACAGCCGTTGTGCGTTTTCCACGTCGTCGAGCGAAACCACCTGCGTAGGCGCGTGAATATAGCGCACAGGCACCGAGATCGATCCACCAACAACACCCTTGCCGACGCGATGAATGGCCCCAAAGTCGTTCGATCCGCCCTTCACCCGCCGCCACTGCACGGGAATTCCGTGTCGTTTGGCCGTCTCCCACATAAATTCGGCAAACCGACGATCCGCAATTGTCTGCGCATCTTGCACGGTCAGCGCCGGTCCTTTACCGAGCACGGTCGACTGCCCATGCGACGGCGCCCCGACGACGTCGAAGCATACGGTACCTTCGAGCGCAATTGCGATGTCGGGCTGTATCTGATACGCGGCCGCCCTCGCTCCGCGCAGCCCTATCTCCTCCTGCACCGTGAATGCTCCATAGAGTGGATACGGGACCTCAGACCGCATCGCTTCCACCAGCAGCGCACAACCGACTCTATCGTCAAACGACTTGCCTTTCGCGGCTCGCTCGCCAAACTCCGCGTAACGCGTGGCAAACACCGCTGCATCGCCCGGTTTGACGACCGACTTCGCATCCGCCGCATCCTTTGCACCAATATCGATGTAGAGCTTCTCCATCGGGATGGGCTTTTGCCGTTCTTCAGGCGCTTGCAGATGGACCGGCTTTGCACCAATTACCCCCGGAATTCTGTCGGGTCCAATGAATACAGGCTTGGACACGAGCACGCGCGGATCGATCCCGCCGAGCGACCGGAATTTGAGCAATCCGGCGTCTGCGCCCCCGTCGCAAATCTGTACAACCATCAAACCAACTTCATCCATATGGGCATCGAGCATCACCTTGGGTCCAGGCTTTGCCGCCCCTTTGACAGCAATCAGATTGCCAAGCACGTCCGTTTTCATCTCATCGACGCGGCCCTCTAGTTCGCCGCGAATGACGTTTCGCACTTCATCCTCAAATCCGGTCGGGCCGAACGCCTCCGACAGCGTTTTTAATAGCATGACAAGTCCTCCACCTGCGCCATGTCCAGTTCGGCGATATAGTGTGCCAACAGACGTGCGCACTGTTCGATGTCGGCATATGATCCTGTCTCGACTGATGTGTGCATATAGCGAATAGGAATCCCGACCAAGGCTGCGGCGAGGCCCGGTCCGGCGACTTGAAACGCGTTTGCATCCGCACCAACGGGCGTTTGTGAAAGCTCGATTTGGTACGGAATGCGGTGGCGCTCCGCGACATCCACAAGCCGCTGAAAGACCTTTCGGTGCAAATTCGGACCAAACGAGATGGCCGGCCCAGCGTCTAGTGCAAACGATTCGTCTGCGGCCTGTCCGGGAAATGCACCAAATGTCACATCAATGGCAATGGCGACATCTGGCTGCACCGCGAACCCAACGGTCTGTGCGCCGCGCAGTCCAACTTCTTCTTGAACCGTCGCGACCGCATACACGTCCGCTTGGTGGACAAACTGCCGCAACCGATGCAACGTTTCTAGCAAAATGGCAAGACTTGCGCGGTTATCAAGCGATTTGCCAGCCAGGCGCCGATTGCGCAACAAATACACTTCTCGCGACAACGTGACGCGGTCGCCGATGCGCACGCGCTCTCGCACAGCACTTTCGGGCATCGCCAAATCGAGATACAAGTCGGACAAAGGCGCCGCCTTCCCCCGCTCCTCAGGAGCCGTCAGATGTGGTGGTTTCGAGCCGACGACTGCCAGCAAATCATCACTACGTGTATGAACAACGACTTCTTGCCCAACCAAAGTTCGCGGGTCAAAGCCTCCCGTCTGCGCCACTCGCAAAAAACCGCCCTCTTCGATGCGAGCGACCACAAGTGCGATCTCGTCCATATGCGCGGCAAGCAACACGCGAGGTCTACGTCCCTCACCACGCCCCTCTATACAGGCCACAACATTGCCCATGACATCGACCTCGACCTTATGTGCATAGCTGTGCAACTGTGGTACGACCACGTCGCGCACCGCACCTTCAAAGCCAGGGCCGCCATGCGTGGTCATCAGTTGTTCTAACAATCGCTGATGGTTTTCCATAGGCGTGCAACCACCTCTCTTCAACAAAGCGCAAATACTCACTCCATATCCAGTGTAACACGGCTGTCATTTGTCGGTGAGGCTATGGCAGCCCGTTCGCACCACTGCTCCATAGTGTCGGTGCCACCCGAAAGAGACCACAGCCGCTCCATGTCATCAGGCACGCGTGCCCAAGACTTCTTCCGTGGACCGTTCTCACCCAATTGCCACGATAGTTGATAGGCATGTAAGGCCTGATGCGGAAATACGCGTTCAAAATAGCCCGCCCGCCCTGCTAGATCTGGCTTGCGGGCGACACTGTACGGATAATCGCGGTCCCCGACAAGCGGCATGCCCCGTGATGCCATCTGAAGTCGAATCTGATGCGTACGCCCGGTCTCCAATTCGAATGCAAACAAGACCATGTGTCCCGTGCGCGCAAGGGGAAGGGCGTGCGTTATGGCACGTTCGCCCTTGCCTTCAGGGACGACAATCCGCCGCGAAGGTTTCTCGGGATTCATTGCGAGATCGTCGACGAGATGCAGCCAAACTCCGCACGGGATGTCATTTTGCACGTAAGCCAGAGCCACATACTTGCGGTGGACGAGTCCGTGGCGCAAGGCTCTGTCCAACTGATGGTGCGCGTGCGCGTGTTTGGCAAACAAGATAGCACCCGATGTGTATTTGTCTAAGCGATGAACGGCATGGGGTGTTTGCCCTGTCTTCTGTAAGTAGTAGGCAACTCCAGCCAATAGTGAACCCGTGCGTTCACGAGCCGAAGGATGTGTCAATATGCCAGCCGGCTTATTGACGACCATAACATCCTCGTCCTCGTAACAGATGTCAAGCGGCATCTGTTCGGGCGCAATCGAAGGTGACTCGTCAGGTAGTTGCCAAGAGATCAGATCTCCTCGTCGGACAATCGCCGATAGCCGCACTGGTTGGCCGTTCAGAAAAAATCCATCTTCGCGGATGATGCGCCGCAACAATCGGCGCGACAAGCCCAAGGTACCCATGAGGACGGTCGATAGTCGACGTCCCTCCAGTTCCGCAGGCACCTGATATTGCTCCACTTCCAACACCCCATAGCGGCCTTGGGTACGTCAACCAAGGCGCCGGATCGCAAAATACAAATAGATGATACCAATTGTCAGCAAGCCGCCCAAGACGGCGATGTACAACATCTTGTCGATGGTCTTCATGGCACTCACCTCGGTTTAGGTTCCGCACCCAGGCACCGACATATACGACAGCCATCTGTTTGTATGTAGGAAGATTGGTCTATAACGAATGTGGACGGATATTTTGTAATACAGGTGACTCGCCACAGAAAGGAGGCTATGGCCTTGGTCGTACCGTTTACATTTCGCGTCGTCGGCAAAGAATCTGCGCGCTTGCCGCAACGCATGTGCGATCACGGCTGTGACTACCTCATTCAAGTGGTTGGTCCAGACGACGACGTACAATTTGAGATGTGCCCCCTTTGGGCCGAACAATTTGCGGGAGAACTGTTGAACGCAATCGAATTGAGCCATTTGTCAAATTAGCTTGTCATACCTGTCCATCTCGCGACATACATCTCTCTTTACCAGACGTTCGCAAGCCGAACGGCCTATTACAATGGAGAGGGAGATGTGTGTGATTCGTCGCCGGGGATATCCCAGCTTCATCGTCAGCCTCGCATTCGTACTCGTGTGCACACTGTTGGCTGTATGTGCCAATCCCACGCCTGTTATCAGTCAACCGTTGTCCACCCGCGAACCCAGTGGACGAGCCTCGCATACAAAAGCCGAGGTCCAACCACTCGCCTATGAACCAAACCAACGCCGCTCCGTTCCGTCGCCGCAGAGTCCGCTACAGCCGACCAGTGGTGCAGCTTTCGTGCGGGAAGTTCGTTTCATCCCGCATGCAAGTCCCACCGTGCATGTGCGTGAGACAGCCGCCGTTCAATCGGCACCACCGCACCCCAACATGAGGCACGCAAGCTTGTGGCGTGTAGAACCTGGCGATTGTCTATGGAACATTGCACTCGCAAAACACACAACGGTCTCCGCTATCGTGCAAGAGAACCATCTGAGGTCTACCATCTTGCATATTGGACAAGTCCTGCACGTCATCGATGGCCTTGTCACCCCCCGCATACAACGTCCGAAATCGTCCAAGGCGAATTCCTCGCCGACAAAGTCCTGGCATCCCATGACCTATGTCGTTCAACCGGGAGATTCGCTTTGGAAGATCTCGCGCGAATTCGGAGTTTCTATACGCGCCATCATCAACGACAACGCCTTGTTAGGCGATGATATTCAACCGGGTCAACGCCTTGTCATTGGGCCCATGAATGCCAGTTACCACCCCACCGCGGCTAGCCGCGCCTTAATCGCCAGTGCCCCAAAGTGGCTGATTCCCATCTATCAAGCAGCAGGTCGCAAATATGACATACCGTGGACTGTTCTCGCCGCGATTCACAAGGAGGAGACAGACTTCGATACCACCGGCAACGACGTCTCGTCCGCCGGAGCCCTCGGACCCATGCAGTTTATGCCATCTACGTTCGCCATTTTCGGCGTCCCTGCACCTGGCCACAAAACGCCTAGCATCTACAACGTTGAGGATGCCATCTATTCGGCAGCCAACATGCTTCATCAAGAAGGCTTTAGTCAAGATCCCTATTACGCCGTCTACGCATACAATCATTCGACGGTCTACGTCCATGACATTCTGCACATGTCGGCTACCTGATAGTCGACGAGCGACTTGTTACTCGCCTTGGCTCAGGTGACGAAGTACCTGGGCCAAGGCTTTTTCCATGGCAATCCCTATCTCGCTGGCATCGCGAATGACGACTGTTGCCCGCCCATATAAATGCCGAATTGCCTGCATAAACTCAGGTTCCTGAGGATCGGCAATACACAAATGCAGCACTTGCATGCCGCGCGATCGCGCCCATCGTATGGCACGCTTAGTGTCCGCGATCGCATCCCGGTAATCCTCGGCCGCCGGCTGGCCATCGCTGACGACAAACAGCCACTTCTGTCGCTCTCCTCGTGCGTTAAGCCGTTGCGCGGCCAACCGAATCGCGAACCCATCGCGATTGTCCAGCTGCGGTTCAAGGTCGACCAAAGCAAGCGCGGCATCGGACGCTTGCGACCTTGCAAACGGAATGACATCCCACAGAAACGTCGCCGTTTCTCCCTCACCTGACGCAACAACGTGGACACTGTCTTCCCAAAAAGCACATACGCTATACGGGACGCGCAAAGTCCGCAATGTGTCCGCCAACAGGTACAAGGCTGGCTTACAAGCATCTAGGTACGGTTCCATCGATCCCGAACAGTCGACGAGAACCTGAACGGCCGCGTCATGGCGCAGTCCGGTCCGTCGCCTGTGCTCAAACAGGCGCGGCCACCGTTCGGTCGCAACTCGCTCGAGGCGTCTGCCGAGTCGGCCATACTGAAATCCTCCAGCCAATGCATTTTGTTCGCGCCAAAACGAGTGGTAAAACGCACGCAACAAACGGCGCTTCGCACCCTTGGTACCTTCTTTCCAGAATTGCACGGCCCTCATCGCCTCTCGCGAAGGCGGGTGCCAACCCCTTTCGATGACACGCGGCGCTTTGGTCGCAACGTCGGAAATGGGCGCCGACTCGTGCACCGCTTCGCGCACCTCGATCTCTGAGCCATCCTCGCGCTTTTCGCCGACGATCCGCCCGCGGCGCGAAGTGCCTTCGTACTGCTGCAACGAGCCTAGGCGACCACTCCAACCACCACCCGTTTGCGTGGCGCCCTCCGCATCATCCATCTGCAATCCAGCGGCTCGATTGCTGTCCTGACGCTGTGTCCAGGCTGGCATTGTCTGATCTTCATGGCTGTCCTCGCCATGTAGCGCAGATTCGGCACTTCTATCGGCGCGATCGCGCCCGCTATCGTTCGCCTGCCCAACTGCCCCTACCTGCAACGAGCCCGCCAAGCTGTAATCGAACCATTGCGCATCCAAATCGACCATAGGCTGGTTGGTGGCGGCCAGCCTCTCTTGCACCACGCGCAGCGCCAACAAGGCTGCCGCTTCGCTTGTCGGGCAACCCGCGGCAAGTGCGTACCAATTGCCGGTCGGA
Source organism: Alicyclobacillus tolerans (assembly GCF_001447355.1). Classification (GTDB taxonomy): domain Bacteria; phylum Bacillota; class Bacilli; order Alicyclobacillales; family Alicyclobacillaceae; genus Alicyclobacillus; species Alicyclobacillus aegles. The sequence continues at coordinate 84,151 of NZ_JXBW01000011.1, forward strand.
TCCGTTAAGCCGTTGTAGAGCTCCGCAAAACAGACGTTGCCCAGACGACCATCACGCTCCCACGCCGGGATCTGTCGGGTGAACAGGTTCCTGTAAAACGCGGTGCGACTTGCAAAGTTGTGTGCTGTTCCAGGACGCTGGCGCGTCAGCCGGGCCACGATGCGAACGTCCTCGACGGCGCACATGAACTGCCAGACCAGCATGGGCACGCCTGTCGCATCAGCCTTGGCCTTCGCCTGAATCATGGCGGTCCTATCGGTGAACCACTTGCTTCCGGCAGCCCGCAGGTACACGTCAGCCATTGTACAGGCCATTCGCTCTTCGCCTGTCAGGCCTTGATACGCCGTGGTGATTTGCAAGACGCCGTCTTCTTCGCGCCATACCGAAACAGGGCCAAACTCGCAGCGCACGTGTTCATCGCGGCTCAGGACGACGGCTAGGTCCGTGAGATGAACGCGTTCGCGTACGTCGTCAAGTTCACTGGTAAAGCGAAAAACGCTTCGCATTCGTCTTCATCCCCGGTCCACGCCGAAATAGCCGGCCGCAAGCTGCATCACCAGATCTTGCTCCCGCTCATCGTCGAGTTTCGCCGCAATAGCGCGCCGAACAGCTCGCAGTGGCGGAATGTGGGCAGCGAGATCGCAAGCATCGAGAAGAGCGCGAATGGAGGCAGCTTCCTCGCTCACTTCGCCAGTGCGCACGGCGGCGACCAGATCGCCTGAGAGGTCGGTGAAAAGGCGAATCTGATCCGTGTCGCGCAGTTCCGATTGGCGCTCGATCAGCGCCGCCAAGCTCGCCCCCTGGATGTAAGGCACATCGACGACCACAAAGCGATTCTTGAGTGCCTCGTTCATCGGCGCAGTGCCGACATACCCCTCGTTGATGGCCGCGATCACGCGAAATTGATGGTGCGCTGTAATGGTTTCGGCTGTGAATGGATTGCTGAGTTGTCTGCGGTAGTCCAGAACACCGTTTAGGATAGGCAAGGCCTCAGGCCGCGCCATATTGATCTCGTCAATGTAGAGTAAGTGGCCCCGACGCATAGCACGTACGACAGGGCCCTCGACATAGCGAATCACGCTTTGCTCATCTTCGACGGCAAGTGTCTTAAAGCCTAAAAGCGCTTCAGCATCGAGATCGACCGAACAGTTGATGGACTCCATCGGCAACCGTAGGCGCGCGGCTAGGGATTCCGCGAGTCGGGTCTTGCCACTGCCCGTGGGTCCGCGCAGAAGCAGATTTTTGCCAAGCGCAACCGCGGTCAGCGCGTCCTCAAGAAGCGCAGGGTCTGCGCTGTAATAGGTATCCTCAGCGTTCCCGGCGCGATAAGCCTGCACGAGTCCATGCTCCAACGCGATGTCCATATCGTCAAACGTCCAGGCACGCTCCATGGACAATCCCTCCTACTACATGGGTCAACCTGTACCACTGTCCGCCATCGGCCCGCCTGTGTCAAGAGCACCCTTCTCCTATGCACTGAGGCTACATCGTGCATACGGGCGTCTGTCTGAGCCACTCGGGATGAAACGGACGTAGGATACTCCAGAATTTCGAAGAGGGGGTGTCATCATGTACGGCGTATTTGGCGGATACACGCAATGGGCTGTCGTGTTCCTCATCATCTTCGTACTGTTCTTCCTGCTCGTTCCGGGCTACGGTGCTGCCGCAGCCTACTGAGTTCCGGGGCCGCCGCCCATTGGGGCGGGCGGCCCACTTTCATAAAGTGGTACAGAAAGGAGGTACAAGCTATGTGCACGCGTGCACAGTGCGAGCGTGCCGTCGGCCAATGGGTACGCTTTCAGACGCCCTGGGGAACACATCGCGGCGTGATCGAACAAGTGACCGGGAACGGCGTGCTGGTCCGGGTTCCTCGTTCCTACGCTCCGGTTGGCTTGGCATCAGGATCGGACGAAGACCGCTTAGACGTGACCTTGGCGCAATGGGGTTACGGCTATCCGTATGCGCGCCCATACGGACGCTGGGGTTACCCGGGTTACGGTTACTGGTATGGCGGCTGGTGGTGGTGGTGGCTCGCCTTCGCAAGATACCTTGAGTGACCACGG
>NZ_JXBW01000012.1 GCF_001447355.1 Alicyclobacillus tolerans
AGGGTCGGCGGTTCGAGCCCGTCAACGTCCACCATTCTTGCCGCGGGGTGGAGCAGTTGGCAGCTCGGCGGGCTCATAACCCGAAGGTCGCCGGTTCAAGTCCTGCCCCCGCAACCATTTGGCTCGGTAGCTCAGTCGGTAGAGCAGAGGGCTGAAAATCCTCGTGTCGGCGGTTCGATTCCGTCCCGAGCCACCATTCCTGTGTTGCCGTCCTCCGTCGAAGCGAGGAGTTCCAATAAAGGGTTTCTCCCCTTTCAGTGTTCTCTGTTCAAATGTCACTTCGATGGTCGGCAATGCTCTACTCTTCTATGGCGGCGTAGCTCAGCTGGTTAGAGCACACGGTTCATACCCGTGGTGTCGGTGGTTCGAGTCCACTCGCCGCTACCAAATTCGTTTGCACTGCGGAATCAACTGTTTTCCCTATAGTTTCAAGAGGACATATAAAGCTTTCCTTCTGATGCGCGCGGCTTATGCGCGCGTTCCTGTGTTTTACGCCCAACAACAAAAACGAGCCCACTTCGTGGACTCGTTTGTACATACATCGAATAAACAAGCAGTTTATTCGTAGTACGTCAGATTACAGTTTGTACACGTTGGCTGCTTGCGGACCCTTCGGGCCTTCCACGATGTCAAACTCGACAGCTTGCCCTTCGTCAAGCGTCTTGAAGCCGCTGCCTTGGATGGCGCTGAAGTGAACAAATACGTCTTCGCCGCCTTCGACTTGAATGAAACCGTAACCCTTTTCTGCGTTGAACCACTTCACTGTACCGTGCTGCAAAATCAATTCCTCCATGGTGCTCAATGCACGCTTTCAAATTCCACACAGGCGGTCGATCCCGCTGTTCATATAACGGCTTCGGGCCCGTGCCGTCGACCGAGACATCGGTGACACCTATAGTGTAACCTAAGTGGGTCAATTTAACCACAACTTTCTGGAGGCATACAAAATATGAATTTTGAGAGCGCGCCATTAGCCCCTATTCTCGACCGGATGGAGGCCATTTCCGATATGATTTGCACATTTGACCACCGGCTCGCATATACGCGCAACGAGCACACCATCGAGGTGGTCTTTCACAGCCACACCGGCGCTGTCACCGCCGTGGTCCTGATTGCCGAGGTGAGAGCCGATGCGACCGTAGAGGTTTACGCTTCTTTTACTTCACCGGGCATAGCCGAAGACCGTGTCGCACCCGCCGTGCAGTCTATATACGCTGGAGCTCTCCCTTTACGCGGACTCGACGAAGCCCTCACGGCATGGCTCGCCACATGGTACGGAGATTGTGTTCGTCAGCTTTCCTCTTCTATGTAGGGGTATGTCCCCTGTGAGCGCTACTTTGTCAGCCGCATCTCACCGCGCAACACAGTGACCGCTTCCCCACCAACCCAAACCGACGAAAGATCCGTGGAATTGATTTCAGCCCATATGTGGCCAGGCCGCTTGACGCTCCATCCCTGTTCAAAGACGTGCCGACCTGGCTCAATGATTCCGCGATGCACCAACAAAGCCGCCAGTGCCCCGGTTGCCGTACCTGTATGCGGATCCTCTGCGACACCGACGGCTGGCGCAAAATCACGTGTGTGAGCCGCGGACTGCGGTGCCACAGGATCGCGTGCGTACAGGTGCACACAAGCGGCACCAAGCTGGCGCGATACGACACCCAACTGATCTATGCGCGGCTCAAGAGCTAAAAGCGTACGTCGGCTTGCGACAGGCACCATAACTTGCCACAAACCGGTCGATGCCATGGCGAAAGGCAATTCTGGCGCGACGTCCTTATCTGACATACCTAGCGCCTCAAGAATTTGTGCCTTCTCCACTTGCTCCAAGTCGCGAAACTGCGGCTTGGCCTGCTCCATCCACACCATTCCGGAGTCTTCGATCCGCATGCGCAATCGGCCCACATTCGTCTGGACAAGGAGATCCCCAATGACCTCCGACCATTCCCGCAAAAGATGCAAAGCGGCAATGGTGGCATGCCCACAAAGATCCACCTCGGTCGCTGGCGTATAGTAACGAAAATCGTAGTGATGTTCCCCTAAGTGCACGACAAAAACGGTCTCCGAACAGTTCATCTCGCGCGCAATGCACTGCCGCATGTCGGCCGTCAGGTCGTCCGCATCGAGCACAACACCGGCTGGATTGCCCAAGAATGGCTCCTTCGTAAACGCGTCGACCTGAAAAATTTCGACTTCCCGCATCCTTTTCGCCTCCTTGTCGTCTATTTACTCGATCTCCAGATGGATACAATCAATATGAACACCATAAATAGACCTACAGCGACACCCACCTCAGTGGTCGGAAATGACCAAAGTGCCGAAGATGAGCGTTTGAGTACCGTCGCAATCAAAAGGCCTGCCATGAAGATGCTGAACGCGAGCAACGTGATGCTGAACGACAAGCGATTGCCAATGCGGACAAGTTGGCGCATCAACTGATCCACTTCTGCCATTTCGAGTTGTACGCGCACTTTGCCTCGTCGCCATTCACGCAAAATGCCTCGGATTTGCCTGGGGACGTCCGTCAAGAGCTCGGCCGTGTCGACGGCCCCTTTGAACGCCTTGCCGACAAACTGGCGCGGATTCATGCGATCGCGCAACAACGCACGTCCGAACGGCTCGGCGATATTCAGGATACGAAACGATGAGTCTAGGCCTTCGACCACGCCTTCGACCGTGACGAGCGTCTTGCCGACCAGCGCGAGATCGGAAGGAATTTTGATGCGATGGCGGTACGCGACGGAGAACAATTCGCTGACCGCGTCGCCAAGACTGATTTGTGTGAACGGCAGATCGTAATACTTTTCGCGGAGGTTGTCGACGTCGCGGTGCAACCGCCTGTCATCGACGTCACTGGGGACCACGCCCATGCGGTAAAGCACGCGGACGATGGCGTCTGAGTCGCGGCGCATGAGCGCGATGATCAAAGCGGACAAATGCCGCTTCATCTCCGGCGTCAGCCGCCCAACCATACCAAAGTCCATAAACAGCACGCTGTGGTCTGGCAGCACGGCAAGATTTCCAGGGTGGGGATCCGCGTGAAAGAAACCGTGCATCAGCATCTGCGTGAACTCGGCGTTGGCCACACGTTGAGCGATTTCCCCGGTGCGATAGCCCGATTCGCGCAGAAACGCTCCATTGGTCAGTTTGATCCCGCGCACATATTCCATCGTCAACACGCGCGACGTGGTCCAGTCCCAGAAGATCCTCGGGATGCGTACAGTCGCATCACCGTCATGAATGTTCCGCAAGCGATCGGCATTGCGACCCTCAATCGTATAGTTCAACTCGTTGAGCAGAGTGTAACGAAACTCTTCCACCACTTGGCTAAGTTCATAGTGTGCCGCCCATTCGAAATGACGTTCGGCCAGGCGCGCCAAATCCATCAAAATGTCGAGATCGATCTCGATTTTTTGTTGAATGTCAGGGCGCTGTACCTTGACGGCCACCTCTTCACCGGACTGCAATTCGGCGCGGTGTACCTGGCCGATGGAAGCGGCGCCTACCGGAACTTCGTCAAACGCACGAAACATATCCGAAAGGGGTTGCCCCATCTCGGTCTCGACGATGGTGCGAATCTGATCAAACGGCACGGGGGGCACTTCGTCCTGCAGCTTCGTCAACTGCTCGATGAACTCGGGAGGAAACACATCAGCGCGCAGGCTGGCGATTTGCCCAAGCTTAATAAACGTCGGCCCAAGCTGCTCAATGACCAAACGCATCCGCTCATACGTCGAAATGGTCTCGCGCTCGCGCCGCTCCGAAAAAATGCGCCGCGGCAAGGATAAAATGTCGAACAGTCCGATCTCGTCAATAAACCAGCCAAAGCCGTTGGCGACCAGAATCTGTGCAATGTCCTTATACCGCGACAAATGGCGAACCCGCTTGCCGAGAATCTGTCCTCCAACCATGCCAATCTCCTTTGCCTGCCGACGTCAGCCTGGGTCAATCGACGTGTTCGAGCTTGTCTGCCGCGCTCGCGGTGTCGGCAACGCCATTCCCGGACAATTTCGCCTCAAGCTGCTGCACGCGGGTATCCAATCGCTCCAGCAACTGGCGAAGGCTCGCCAATTCGGCGCGAATGCCTTCCTGATCTTCACGTACACCAAGCTTTGTCAAGGCCTTTTGCACATTGTCCTGTACCGCATTCTGCAGTTCGATCCGACCTTGTTCGCCACGCTCGATCATCTCATGCACAAAATCCCGCGTCTGTTGCGGCGTCATCCGCTTTTCTTCAGCCCACTGCTTGGCGGCCTCCGACAATCGCTCGCGGCTATACGACATCAATCCAACGCCAAGATCGAGAACTTTTTTGAAGGAGTCTTCCAACATCGTGCACCTCACTTCGCAATTCCGCTGTGTGACTACCTTATGATGTGCGGCTCACACGCGCACGGCTTGTTGCCAATAGTGTACCACGTTCCCAGTCTACGCACGCAATTTCAACAGTGGCTCAAGCTCTGCCGTCGACAACGGCCGGTATGCGCCAGGGGTCAAGCCCGGATCGAGAACAAGCGGACCCATCGTCACCCGCTTCAAAAAGGTCACTTGTTTACCTAACGCCTGAAACATCCGTTTCACTTGATGAAATTTGCCCTCATAGATTTCAATGGATGCCTCCGATTCATCGCCGGCTACATGAATTTCGAGGCGCCCTGGCAGGCAGGCGTAGCCATCTTCAAGCATGACACCAGCCGCGATAGCATCGCGATCGCGCTCATCGAGACAACCCTCGACGCGCACGAAGTAACGCTTTGGCACGTGGCGTTTGGGCGAGAGCAGGCTGTGCGCCAGTTGGCCATCGTTCGTCAGAAGAAGCAGCCCCTCCGCATCTTTGTCGAGGCGTCCGACAGGAAACACGCCATACGAACGATCCCTGGCAGCCAGCAACTCTGTGACGACCGGCTGACGCACGTCCTCCGTTGCGCTTAACACGCCCTGCGGCTTGTACATCATGAAATAAACAAATTGCTCGTATGGAATAGGCTCACCATCGCACTCAACCACGTCCCGGCCGACGACGGCGTGCACTGCGGGGTCTTTCACAACCTCGCCATTCACGCGTACGCGGCCAGCTTTGCACAGTTTTTTGACCTCACTGCGCGTGCCAATGCCTGCGGTGGCCAGCCACTTGTCCAATCTCACGCTTTCCACGATCATCCCCCTCACAAGAACTCAGATACCGCCCCTGAAAGTTCCACTTTGTCTTTCCCTGACCATGCCGTACAATGATTTTAAGGCTTTCGTTGCCTAACGCAGCGAGACTATCAATGTAGAAACGAGGTGCTGTGATGCATTTGCTCACCATCGCACTTGTCGTCCTGCTCGGACTCGCCGTCATCTGTCTCGCCATCATTGCGTTTGTCGCATTGACCATTTACTGGACCTTGGAGCCGATTTTGAATGTACTCGGTAAAATCTCGACAGGGCTCGAGATTGGCCGCTTTCTGTATCATCGCCTCGAGTGGCTGCGCCGCCGTCGCTACAAAGACTGGTACCAAGATCGCTAACAGTGGCCCTGCTATGCTTTATTGTAGGAGTATCTGAAAAAAGACGGGGCGGGCGCCTTACAGAAAGGCGTCCGTCACCCGTCGCTACAGTTTGCACGTTACGATTCAGGTTCGTCCAACAACCACGCCTGTTCTTCTGCAATGCGCTGGCGCAATCGTTCGTAGCACGTTTTCGCATCCTTCGCGAAAACCAGTTTGCCATTGACGTATGCATACGCGTTATGCTGACAGAGCCCACACAAACTCAGGCACTCGCTTTCCAAGACAGAAACTCCCGGAAATTCTTCCTCCAGTGCTGCGAGCGGGTAGGCGCTCAGCGGATTGCTCACACATACCTCGACCACGATCACGCCGTACACCACACCGCACTCCCTTCCGAAGTCACTTTCCTTACACCGACAGCACACAAACTGGCTTTTTTACGTGATAGCGCAACCTTGTGTCCACAGGTTTGCCCCTTTCGTCGATGGCAAACACGCCAATCGCGTCATCGTCCTGGTAGGCGATGAGGAGATGGCGGTCATCCGGCAACAAGCAGAAGTGACGTGGTGTCTTGCCGCCTGCCGACACCTCGTACATGGGTTGCAATTGCCCATCTGATTGGATCCCAAAGACGCTTAAGGTGTCCGCACCGCGATTTGTGACATACAAGCACGTCTCCCGCGCATTGAGTTGAAGATGGGCCGCCCACCGCACACTCGCTGGATCGCCATAAAGCGGCAATACTTGGGCAAGTTTGAACGTTTGCGCGGCACGCGTAAACACATTGACTGTGGCATTCAACTCACCGACGACGTACAACACCTCTCCAGTCGCAGAGAACGCCATATGGCGCGGCCCGGTTCCAGGTGGCAGGACGATCTCGTCGCAATAGACAAGATATCGCCCGCTCTGCTCGTAGACGTGAATGCGATCAGTGCCGAGATCCGCAGCAAAGGCGCGTTTGGTCAGCGGATCGATGGCGACAGAGTGCGCATGGGGGCCTTCTTGGCGCTCGCTGTTGGGCCCATTTCCAAAAAAACGCACCACCTGTGCAGCAGGTTCGAGCCACCCGCTGTCGTGAATGGGTAGCAAAGAGATGCTACCAGACATGTAGTTAGATACATAAACGACATCTGTTTCGCCAAAGGCGAGATGGCAAGGCGAATCACCATTAGCCAATTGGCGATTGAGCGGCGTTAAAACTTGTGCCGACGGCTCATAGCGGTATGCTGCGACGTGGCCGTTCGCCGTTTCGCTGACAGCATACAGGCAGCGCCTCGCTTGGTTATACAAGAGATAGGAAGGCGCTGCGATTCCCGATATACCGCCCGTCAGCCTTAGCTTAGCCGTTTGTGGATCAAATTGAAGAATCTGAATGGACTGGTCGTCTTCTCCCCCATATGTACCGATAAATACAGTTGTCACATGATCGCTCTCCCATCCGTTCTGCTACACGTCTACATAATGTTTCGTTGATCATACCTCGCCCACGCATCCATGCCAAACGCTCCGCATCGCGAGCGCGGTCAATCAAATTCAAATTCAAGGTTGCGATGCGATGCTTGGAGGCAGAGCCCCACCCGCTACAGACATGTGAGGAGGATTAGGCATGACACCTGAGGAGCGAAAACTGGCCAACCAACAACGCGAAAGGCGCATTCGCCGGTGGCTGGCGGGACTGTCGTGGACGCTACCAGCCGTGTCGTTTGGTGGTTTTTTTGCGATTTGGCACGCTATTGCGGGAGGTGCGTCGACACAAGCCACGACGACTTCCACACACAGTGCGGCTCACGCGCAACCCCGAACGACAACAAGCACGGTTCACACAATCAGCAGTCATGTCTCGAACGATACTGTATTACAGGTCGGCGATACCGGTAGCAAAGTCAAAGCACTCCAACAAGAACTCACCACTTTGGGATTTTTCTCGTATGCCGTGACGGGCGACTATGGCCCCATTACGGAGCAGGCTGTCTCAGCCTTTCAATCGTCTGTGGGCTTGCCTGAAACAGGTACCGTGGATCGCAAGACCTTACAAGCGCTACAGAAAGCCCTACGCACTCAACGCACACAGTCAGTGGCAAGCCAACAACCAACCCAACAGCAATCTACACAAACGACTCAGGCGCCGACTGTCCAGCAGCCAGCTGCACAAAGCGCACAAAGCGGCGGATCGAACAGTTCCAACACATCCAGTACCTACGTGCCGCCGGCAAGCTCTGTGCAAACTCCACCAAGTGCCATCACCTCGGCATCTTGAGGTGGGCAAGATGGACATTGCACGGTTTCGGGCGATGGGCACGGACGTCACGGTGCATGTACCCGACGTGTACCATGTGCCGGATGACGTCGGTGAGCTGTTGGCAGACGGCGTACAACGACTCATCTCCGAATGGGAGTCGATTCTGACTCGCTTTCACCCAGACAGTGCACTATCCCGGTTCAACCGCACGAACGGCCATTGGGTGGACGTCGATCCTCGTCTCGCCGCAGTGCTCCGACTTGCCGACCAGGCGTTCGCCGAAACGCACGGCTGGTTTGATCCATATCTCGGGGAAGACATTCGCCGTATAGGCTACGATTTGTCGTTCGAGCAATTGACCGTCACCTATCGTCCACTGGAGGTCAGCGATCGCATCGCCCCCAGCGATTCACCCCTCACCCTCCATGCCACGGCCTCGCGTGCCCGTCTTGAACCGGGGTACGAAGTCGATCTGGGAGGTATCGGGAAAGGATGGATTGTCAGGCAAGCCGCACAGTGGCTCGAACAAGCGGGACTGACTGCATTCATTTGCAACGCGGGTGGTGACATGGTTTGCCGCGGCATGAACGGGGACGAGCCGTGGACCATTGGGGTGCAGGATCCGTTTGCCCCACAGGCAACCTCGTTGACCCTTTCTGTGCGCGATCGCGCCGTGGCGACAAGTGGAACATACCGCCGGCGCTGGATGACGACAAACGGGCCTGCACACCATCTGCTCGATCCATTTACAGGTCTACCCACCGAGAGCGATGTCGTCTCCTGTACGATTGTACATCGCGACTTGGTTCGCGCTGAGGTACAGGCAAAGGTAGCCCTTTTACTAGGTTTTGAGCTGGGCCAAAATTGGCTGTCCCAGCAGGATTGCGATGAGTGGGTGCTCATCACGAGTTCGCGGGAGGTCGTACATCGATGCAACTCATTGTAAAGCCACAGCGATTGCCTTTTATCTATACATGGGTGGTTGTCGCTGCCGTCATCGCGGGATCGTATGCACTGGTTTTTCTCACAGACCCGGCGCCGGCATCTGCCAATCGGATGCACTGGTACGTTGCGAGGGCGTCTGGTATGACGGCGTATATCTTGCTGGCGATTGCAGTATTGCTTGGGGCGTCGAGTTCAACCGGACTTTTTGACCGGTGGAAGTTGCGTAAACTGACGACGCAGCTACACCAGTTTTCTGCCCTGCTTGTGTTTCCGTTTCTTTTCTTTCACTTATGGGGTCTGCATGCCGATACCATGGTGCCGTTCCCGCTGCCATCGCTGTTCATTCCGTTTGATGCAGGCTATCGCGCACTCGCCGTTGGCCTAGGTATTCTCGTCATGTATGGATGGATTTTGCTCATCGTCACATCCTATTTTCGGGAGAAGCTAAACGCCAAGGTCTGGCGAACGATCCACGTCCTCGCGTTCCCCATGTTCATCGCCGTCACACTGCATGGGCTCTTCTCAGGCACGGATACAGGAAAGCCATGGGCGATTTTGATCTATGCAGTGCCGAGCGCCTTGTTTTTGCTGGTGTTCGGGCGTCGGCTCTTCGCGGCGCGATCTCGCCGGCAGTCTCTGAAATCGAAAGAGCATACGCGCCCAGTGTGATCACGTCGCAGATGAACCGTGCGCAGCCACAATGTAGACAAACAGCGCCGGATGAACTTCGTCCGGCGCTGTTTTGATCTGGCGACTTAACCAATGGGCTTAAGATGATCCATGACAATGGCTGCCGACTGATAATTGTACGGCGATGGATCAATCCAGAGGTTGCTTTGTGTTGACCAGCCCGTGAATTGTGCGTCGTTGTACTCATACCACAACGCACCGTTGAGAAGTGGAATAACCGGCAGTTGCTCGGCGGCAATCTTCTCAATCTTGTAGATATCGTTCTTCTGTTGCGTGACGTTTGTCGTCTTGGAGAAGTCCGACAGGGCCGCATCGACCGTCGCGTTCTTGTACCCCTCGATATTAAACGAGCCGTTCGAGTCCAGCATGTCGTAATACAAGGTGTATGGCGTTGGGCCGACATTCGTCCAGGAGATGGCGAGATCGTAGGTTGGCTTCTGCCCTGCGCCAGGATCGATCTGGTTGTAGTATGCCGAATACTGTTCCTGCTGGACGTTGACGTTGATACCAATCTTCTGAAGATCTTGCTTGATCAGCAACGCGTCTTCGTCCCAATCGCTCCAACCGGCGACAACCAAGAGATTAAACGACAATTCTTTGCCGTTTTTCGCGAAAATGCCGTTCTTGTCCTTTTTAAAACCGGCCGCAGTCAACAGCTTGACCGCCTTCGCATCGCTCTGTGTGAATGTTTTGTCGGCGGCTGGCAATTTCGGATCAAGCCAAGACTTCTGCGGCGGCAATACGAGGCCATTGGGAGATGCGACGCTCTCGTATCCCGTTTCTCCTTTTACCGACAGCTGTGTCCGATTGATAGCCGCGCTGATGGCCTCGCGCACCGGGAGTTGTGCCAATAGCGGATTGTTCAAATTCGGGTACAGCTCCACTGGGTTGTTGGGCGGAAAGTAGTAGTGATTGTGCTTCGGATTTGCCGCCACAAACGTCTTCTGAATGTCCGGGATGTTGATTCCTGCGTACTGGATTTGCCCGCTGGCTAGAGCGAGACCGGCAGGTTGGTTGGTCGCGTACGCTGGATAACTCAGAATTTGAACCTTCGGAGCCCCGTTGTAATAGCTTGGATTGGCTTCGTATTTGCCGCCACAAACGTGTTCTGAATGTCCGGGATGTTGATACCTGCGTACTGGATTTGCCCGCTGGCTAGAGCGAGATCGGCAGCTTGGTTGGTCGCGTACGCTGGATAGCTCAGAATTTGAACCTTCGGAGCCCCGTTGTAATAGCTTGGATTGGCTTCGTATTTGACGTCTTGCGTCGAGAAGGACATCAACTTGAACGGGCCTGTACCGATTGCCTTATCGTGCGTGATTTTGGCTTTGGCGGGGTCGCCAAGGTTCGCCCATTCATGTTGAGGTACGATGTATGTACCGCCAAGCACGTACTGCTCTGCAAAGGGAATATTGGGTTGCTTAAACTGGAAGACGACTTTGTAGTTTCCTTCCGCTTTCACGCTGGACAACTGTTGCCAGATGCCATTGGTGTCGGCGTCAGGGTACTTCTTCAACTCATCGAATGTGAAGACCACATCCTGTGCGGTGAACGGCTTTCCGTCCGTCCACTTCGCCTTCGGTTGCAGGTTGACGGTCAACGTCTTATTGCCGTTGCTGAATGTGAAACTTTTGCCGAGCAAGTCAAACTGCTTGCCAGTCGTGTTGTCGAAATAGAAAAGGGTTTCGTAAATATTGCCCAAAGTACCGGAAACGCTGTTGGTGCCGGCAAACGGATTGAAGTTATCCTGCCAGGTAGCCCACACGTTTGGCACGACCGTCAACGTGGTTGGTGCAGATGTTGCAGAAGCTGTCGTAGCAAGCCCCGAGAGGGAGATCAGCGCTGCCGCAGGCGCTGTTAATGCGACTGCCCATGCCTTTTTTGACATATGAATCCCCCTACAATCTTTGTCGTAATCAAGTGATTTCTAGATAGCCACAATAGAAACCGATTTCGAATTACCTGCCAGCTACCCCCTCCTGTTGGATAAAATTTCTGACGACAACATCTTAGCACTTGTCATAAAGCGCTTTCAATATGCCGGCAAAAGAAAATTTTCAAATGACAAATAGGGATTTTGAATGGAATCTTGATATTCCCGTCTCTCTCTAAACATGATGAGATCAATAGAAAGACGGGAATGACTCGAAAGCGATTACGCCCTGCGGAGGCTTGTCGAAAGTTGCGGAGCTGAACCAATACCAATTCTTTTGACACTCGAACGGACCACCAATTCGATAGGAACCGTCAACACAGCCGGAGGTTTGTTCGGGTTCTGCATGAGCTCAAGTAACTCGTGCCCTGCCATGCGGCCCATTTCCTCTTTATTCTGACGAATGGTGGTCAAGGCAGGTGTGACATACGCGGCAAGCTGGACATCGTCAAAGCCAATCAATGAAATGTCGTCTCCAGGTGTCAACCCTGCCTCGCGCAAAGCCCGCATTGCGCCAATGGCCATCATATCCGAAGCGAAAAAAACTGCCGTTGGCAATTCCGGCAAGGCGAGCATTCTCTGCATGGCTTCATAGCCCGATTCTTCGGTAAAGTCCCCCTCCAAGACCCATTCTGCACGAAATGGCAGACCAAGTTCCTGCATCGCTTGATGATACCCCAGTGTCCGGTCATGTCCAGGTTTTGTCCCCGTTCTGTCGCCGACGAAACCGATGTAACGATGCCCCAGTTCGGCGAGGTGGCTTACAGCCACGCGGGCGCCGCCAATATTGTCGGACACCAGATAGCTGGCACGCGAGCCTAAAAGGTCGAGATCGACCGAGATGATGGGAATACGGCTACGGGAAAGCGAGGTCAGCCCTGGCGATGTGCGGGGTACGCCGAGCAAAAATAGCCCATCGACATCGCGGTGGCGCGCCCGGGCCTCAAACCCTTGTGGCGTTTTCGATCCGTTGGTGGGCGAGAAAAAGAGCACATCGTAACCGCTTGCACCCACGACATCCTGAAAACTGGCAATGATATCGTGCAAAAACGGATGACGAAAACCCATTCCGGACTCATCTTGAAAGAAAACACCGATGGACATCGATCTGCGCGTGACCAGACCGCGTGCGGCCGCACTCGGCTGGTAACCGAGTTCATTGGTGATGCGTTGCACTTTTTCGCGCGTCTTGGCGCTGACATCGGGATATCCATTTAAGACCTTGGAGACAGTTGTAGCCGATACGCCGGCTCCCCTCGCAAAAGAGCACATCGTAACCGCTTGCACCCACGACATCCTGAAAACTGGCAATGATATCGTGCAAAAACGGATGACGAAAACCCATTCCGGACTCATCTTGAAAGAAAACACCGATGGACATCGATCTGCGCGTGACCAGACCGCGTGCGGCCGCACTCGGCTGGTAACCGAGTTCATTGGTGATGCGTTGCACTTTTTCGCGCGTCTTGGCGCTGACATCGGGATATCCATTTAAGACCTTGGAGACAGTTGTAGCCGATACGCCAGCTCGCCTCGCAATATCATAGATAGTGGTCATTGCAACAACTTCCTTTTTCTCTGTAGTGTCAATCACCCAGCCCCAGCTGTGCTTTGGCCCGTTGCGCAAATCAAGCTTTCTAAATGCCTGCCAGCATGATCCTCTGGCGCGCTCGAGCCACGTCCGAAATCGCTTTCGGCACCTCTTAGTCACATTGTATACCTTCGTGAATCGCAAGCAAATCCCTTTTCATGAGCTGCTATTTATGAGAAATTTTCGCGCATTCCAATTTTCTTGCCGATTCATATTTGAAAGCGTTACCCGAACGTGCTATTGATAGACATGATATCACGATGCGAAAGAGGTGTCTTGTGTGGAATTTACCAAGCTTGGCCGAACTGGGCTGATGGTCAGCCGACTGTGCCTTGGCACAATGAACTTCGGACCCGAAACCGATGAAAAGGACGCATTTCGCATTATGGACGCAGCGCTCGACGCTGGGATCAACTTTTTCGATACTGCGAACGTGTACGGTGGCGAAGGTCACCGTGGCCGGACAGAGGAAATTATCGGCCGTTGGTTCGCACAGGGAGGTGGGCGCCGCGAACGGGTTGTACTCGCGACCAAGGTTTACAACATCATGGAAGATCCACTCGATGGACCAAATGAGGGACGCGGCCTTTCAGCCTACAAAATTCGTCGACACCTCGAGGGCTCCTTGCGGCGCCTGCAGACCGATCATATTGAGTTGTATCAAATGCACCACGTCGATTTGCGTGTCACCTGGGACGAACTTTGGGGTGCCTTCGAAGTTGCCGTTTACCAAGGCAAAATTGGTTATGTAGGTGCAAGTAACTTTGCTGGATGGCATTTGGCTGTCGCCCAAGCTGCCGCGAAACAGCGCAACTTCCTCGGACTCGTCTCCGAGCAACATAAATACCACTTGCTATGTCGTGAACCGGAACTTGAAGTGTTGCCAAGTGCACATGCACACGGCATCGGCGTCATTCCTTGGAGCCCACTGGGCGGCGGTTTGCTCGGGCGCAACGCTTTGAATCGGACCGGATCGCGCAGTGCGCGCGCACATGCGGAAGTCGAGAAACACCGAACCCAATTGGAAGCGTTCAAGCAACTGGCCGACGAACTCGGTGAACCGCAAGATGTGATTGCACTCGCCTGGCTTCTTGCCAATC
The DNA here is from genome assembly GCF_001447355.1 of Alicyclobacillus tolerans. Lineage (GTDB taxonomy): Bacteria > Bacillota > Bacilli > Alicyclobacillales > Alicyclobacillaceae > Alicyclobacillus > Alicyclobacillus aegles. Next base: position 13,994 of record NZ_JXBW01000012.1, read on the forward strand.
CAGCCGTCACGGCTCCCATCATTGGACCGCGGACGATAGAGCAACTTGAGGCCTCGCTGCGCGCCGTCGAAGTCAAGCTGACCGACGACGTGATGGAACGTCTGCAGGAAATCTTCCCCGGCCCGGGCAAACCCGCGCCCGAAGCCTATGCCTGGTAAGTGAATTGGCCAATCGGCGCCGGTGCGTATCTCCCGGCGCCGATAACCATTCATGATGCCTAGCATTGCGAGCCAATTTCGCGCAAGAAGGCCCTGGCAATGACCATGTGCCCATTGATGTATGGATGGACGCGATCGCCAGACCAGCTCCATGTGTTCAGATGTTGCAGGCGCTCATCGAATTCGGCCTGCACGTCGATGAACGTCGCGCCGGTCTCATCAGCAACCGTTTTCATCGCAGCCGCATATGCGTCCACCATGGCACGCATCGGATCGTTGCGGTTGGGCTCGAGGAAAAATGGGCTTAACAAGAACATCTCCTTAACGCGCGGGAGCGTCTTCGCCACAAGGGAACGCAATGTCTCTCGGTAGCGATCCAGGCTGACATGGTTCTCGTACAGTAGGCGCGCGTCAAACTGCCGCCAAACATCGTTGACGCCTATCATCACCGACACGTAGTCAGGGCGTTGATCGATCACGTCGCGCTGCCAGCGCTCTTGCAAGTCGACCACGGTGTTGCCACTCGTCCCGACGTTGACGACACGTATCGGCCGGTCTGGATATAGTGCCTGTAGCATACCGTCGACGAACGCAACATAGCCAAAGCCAAGCCCTCCGCGGGGCGCTTCGCCAATCGGTTGCTGGCGGCCACAGTCAGTGATGGAGTCGCCAATCATCACGAGTTTGCTGTTTGCTTCTAAGCGCATCCCATATTCGCCTCCGTTCCTACCTATCCTATCACACTTTTCTGACGCGTTATCCAAAGCTTCCACAGATTTGCCGAGAGGAGGCCGATGAATAAATACGAAAGGCCGCCAAACGTCAGATAGATGAGACCGCTGACGATGGCCGAGATGGCACCAAAGCCAATCTGATGCCGATAGCGCGCCGGTGAAGTGGGCGGATCCGTCAACATAAAACACGCTAGGAACAAAGCGGAGTTGATGATAGGGTTGCGAAACGCATCCGCAGCCAAGGCGACGTGAAAAGCGCCTTCGAACGCAAAAAAGGCTAAATAGACTACAAAAAAGGAGAAGAATTGCGGGAACTTGTTGACGCGTTGGACGATGGCGTAACCAACGACAAGCACGATCGCGGCGCTCCACGCTGGCATCGCGGACAAATCCCCCCACCAACTTTCGCTTGCGTGAAACCCCACAATTGCGGCAAGCAGGCCGACCGCCGCCGGGTTGAAGATGGGTTTGCGGCTAATCCTCAGCACATGCTTGGACGCGATGGCGATGGCCGTCGTCGCGATCACAACTGCAATCGGCGTGTCTGCGGCAAGCACCAGCCCGATGATCAGCGCCGTCACCAGCCCACCGTCAGACAAGCGAATGGGGTAGCGCTGCAACCAAAGCGCGATGGTATCGCAGACAACAGCAGTGATGACCGCGACACAGACGTTGAAGATACCGTGCAGCGTTCCACCGTCGATGGCGCCTATGCACAATAACAGACACAACAGCGTGAGTACCAACCCTTTTGGCGTCCGCAAATAGCGCATAAGACCTGTGCGTCGCCGCCGCTCTAGCGGTACCGTCCGCGTTTCACTCATCGATGTACACCTCCCACTTGTCCGTGCAACAAGTTGATAAGTCTGGCATGATAAGCAACGCTTCGGCACCGCAATCGGTAAGTAGGGCTCGTCCCTCGTCGGGCTGCAGGAGCATGGCCGCGGTCGATAAAGCGTCCGCCATCATGGCATAGGGGGCGATCACGGTTGCACTTATCGGCGTCTTGCCCGCGCCCCTCGGCAACACAATGTGCGATGCGTCTGGTACAACGGGACTTCTTCGCTCGTAATCGCCCGATGTGCAGACCGCGCGATTCGATATGGCTAATGTCGTCACCATGGCGTCAGGGATGCGCGGATGCCGGATCCCTACCCGCCACGACTCACCGCTCGGGCGAACTCCGCCGGCGTAAATGTCGCCACCTGCATCGATCACAAACCCGTCGAGTGCCTGCAGTTGCGAGGCAGCAAGATCGACGGCAAACCCCTTGGCGACAGCACCGAGATCGATAACAACAGGTCTGTGCAACGTGACCGTCTGGTGCTCGTCGTCCAATTCGATGTCCCGGTACGACGCGTCTTCCGGCGCAGATGAACTCGCGATAGAACGACCGGACTGATAGTCGACCACAAAACCAAGCTGCTCCATGCGGCGGCCGACGGCGGGATCGAAGCGACCCGCGGTGATATCCGCGATTGTCAGCGCAAACCGCAGCGGGTGATACAACAAAGGCGACACCGCAACAGGTTCGCCGACACACAGAAGCAACCGCCTCACCTCGCTGTCAGGCCGAAACCGCGAACAACTCGCTTCGACGTCATAAAACAGCGTGATTGCGTTGTCGATGCGCTGTCTGATGGCGTCTTCTGAGTGCGTTCGCGAAACCCCAGTGATGGCAACACGCGTGTCCATCGCGACGAACTCCTTTTGTACCAAGGCCGGCCGCCCCATTTGCATCACCCTTTGTCGTTTGGATTCTGGGCCTGACTCAGGGCCTGTTGGACAGCCATCGCGAACGCGTACGAACTGAGCGTAGCGCCGGAGACGAAGTCCACATTGGCGCTCTGCTTCGCAATCACTTCGTTTGGCAGCACGGGATCGATATCGCTTTGCGGATAATGCGTGTCGCACTCAGTGATTTCCACCCGCACAATCTTGCCGTTCCGGATTGTCACCGCCACGTCAACCGTGCCTATTTGATCGGATCCCGTGCCTTGATACGTACCATCTATGTACTTGGCCAATTTCACGGAGCTTGTCCCGCCGCTGCCGTTTGTGGTTGCATCGTTTGTCTTGTCCGTCAAAGCAGACTCGGCGCGTTGCTGCGTTGTATTCGATCCGTTTGGCACGCCGGCCACCGGTTGATCTGCAAATGGTGCGGTGACGGCATAGCCCGCTGCATACATTGCGCCGAGCGCTACCGTGCACATGGCAATGAGCTGCTTGCTCATTTGCTTGGCCATCCACAACACCCGCCCCCACATGAATAAACATTAACCAGTATAGCCTGCCTAGATTGAAAAACGATTGGCGGTTTAACGATATGTAGGGAAATGCGTGCGACATAGAGGCCGACCCCAAAGGTCGGCCCCCTCGCCTGTTCCAGGTTATTCCTCGATGCCTTTTTCGGTTTCTTCGACGAAGCCAAGGACAGTGTAAAACTTGCCCTCAAAGCTCGACGCCTCGACGTAGCCGTTGTGCAAGAGGCGATAGATGGCCGTGCGCGCCAGCGCACCACGGCGGAACTTCGGAGCCCCTGCACTGCTGATGGAGCGCAGGACCCGATTCGTCCGGTTGTCAATGGTCAGAACCACGGTTGCCGTTTTCACGTTCCTTCACCTGCCTTCCTGCCATTTGTGCCCGCCCCATGGAAGCGAACACACCGTATACAATGCGGCCTTGTCCCGGATTGACATGGACAAAACGCCGAACGGCGGGAAGAAGGCGCAAAACAGGGCGGCTCGCCACACGTGATGGCCAGTCCGCCCTGTGTTCAGACAATCCTCATTCGACGTCATCCGGGATGCCGGCTGTCGCCTGCAAATTCCGTACGCGGCCCTCGTCAAGAAAGACGATGCCGTCACTGGTGCCGGCAAAGTAGACATCTCGGATCTGCTCGCGCGTCACGCGCAGACCTTCACCATCGTCGTGCAAACGATGGTCAACTTCCACCTCTGGCACATACGGCCTCTTCACAGGCATCCCCCCGTCTACCGAATGTGATCGTCATACGTAGTGTAGCCGGGAATGGACAATCCATACCAAAGGCTTATGCGACCTGCTTCTGCTGTTCCATCACCTTTTGGTGCGAAGGGAGAAACCAAGAGACGACAAGCGTCAGCAACCCGATGCCGAACATCGTGATGAAAATATGGTGTAAGGCGTGAGCGAGCATTTGATCGACAAACGCCTTTAGGCCTGCCGAGAGGCCTGTCGCCGAACCCCCACCGCTGAGTTGGTTCAGAATACCCGTGAGCCGGCTTGAACTGAGCCCTGCTAACCCATTTGCATGTCGCGCGGCGTAATCTTGAACTCCTGCGTTAAAGAGTGCCCCGAAGACCGTGACCCCGATGGTTTGCCCGAGAGATCGCGAGAACTGGTTCGAACCAGTCGCCGCACCACGCATTTGCCACGGCACCGCCGATTGAATCATGACCGTCGTCGGAGTCGTCACGTAGCCCATACCAAGCCCCATGACCACCATGATGCCGACAAAGAACCAATAGGGCGAGTGTAACGCGACGGCCAACAACCAGAGCGTTGCACAGGCTACTAAAATAGCCCCAATGACCGTGGTCCGCTTTGCCCCCACCCGATACATGTAACGACCGGCGAACGCCGAGCCAAGCGGCCAAGCAATCGCCATCGGCGTCATGGTGGTCATGGGGCTTGGTTTGGGCTACGTGACGGCTCCGACGACGGTCATGATTCAATCGGCGGTTCCGTGGCAAACGCGTGGTGCGGCGACTGGTTCGAACCAGTCGCCGCACCACGCGTTTGCCACGGAACCGCCGATTGAATCATGACCGCCGTCGGAGTCGCCCCGTAGCCCATACCAAGCCCCATGACCACCATGACGCCGACAAAGAACCAATAGGGCGAGTTTAACGCGACGGCCAACAACCAGATCGTTGCACAGGCTAATAAAATAGCCCCAATGAACGTGGGCCGCTTTGCCCCCACCCGATACATGAAACGACCGGCGAACGTCGAGCCAAGCGGCCAGGCAATCGACATCGGCATCAGGGTGAGACCCGAGCTGGTTGCGCTGTGTCCAAGTATGGTTTGGATCCACATGGGCAGATAAACGTTGGCGCCAATCAACACGAAACTCGAAAGAAAGCCGATGATGTTTGATACGGCGATGACCGGGTTTGAAAACAGGCTCAGTGGCAACATCGGCTCTTTTGCCACTCGCTCGATCCAGACGAAACCTGCAAGAAAAACTGCAGCCGCGACAAACAGACCGATGATGGTACCGCTATCCCACGCGTATTGACTGCCACCATTCAACAGCGCGTACAGTAAAGCAGATACGCCGACGGTGAAGACGGCCGCCCCAAGATAATCGATAGATTTGGCGTGCCGTTCAAACTTCTCATGCAAGAACAAGAGCACTAGGACAAACGACACAGCACCTACCGGCACGTTGATATAGAAGATCCAGCGCCAGCTGACGTGATCGACAAACAACCCACCGACAAGAGGTCCGAGCAGCCCAGCCACACCCCATACGGAGCTGAATAACCCTTGCATACGTGCGCGCTGTTCGCCAGGAAAGAGGTCGCCGATGATGGTAAACGTGATGGGCATCACGGCGCCGGCACCAATCCCTTGGAACGCGCGAAACCAGACCAATTCCGTCATGTTCTGTGAAGCACCGGAAAGCGCAGAACCGAGAACGAATAGAATAACACCAATGCTAAATATGACTTTCCGGCCAAAGAGATCGGCCAACTTGCCGTAAATGGGCGTCGTCACACTGGTTGTCAAGGTATAAATGGCAAACACCCAACTATAAAGGCTAAGACCGTGCAATTCGCGCACGATGTGTGGCATCGCCGTACTGACGACCGTGACGTCGATAGCGACGAGGAACACGGCGACCAACATCGCAACCGTCACCATTTGGCGGTTTGTGTGTCGCACTCGAGATTTCCCTCCTCAATTCATTCGTAAACAACTCGCCGCCTCACCATACCGGACTCCCTATACATTTTCAAGTGGGTTTTACAGCATCGTCAAACGTTTAACTGTAGATTGTCGATCAGTCGCGCCTTGCCGAAATACGCCGCCACCGCGAGCATTACATCGCCTTCGATCACGTCGATCGACTCCAAATCGGGAAGCGACACGACCTCGGCATAATCAAGACGAGCGATGGGATCTGCTGCAATGCGCTCACGCATGCCGGATGCAATCGCCTTGCCATCGCGATTACCATTCGCGATTTGCTCGCGCGCCCAGCTGAGAGTGCGGTAGAGTATAGTCGCGTGATCGCGCTCCTCGGGAGAAAGGTAAATATTGCGCGAACTTTTCGCCAGCCCGTCGGGCTCGCGTACCGTCGGCACGGAAACAATCTCGATGGGCATGTTCAAATCGGCGACCATGCGACGGATAATGGCGAGTTGCTGGCCGTCTTTTTGGCCAAAACACGCCACATCCGGTGCCACGATGTGAAATAGCTTCGAGACGACAGTTGCAACGCCAGCGAAATGGCCGGGACGCGTTTTCCCACATAGCTTTGCAGCCATGTCTGGGAGCTGCACGGTCGTCGCCATCGGCCGCGGGTACATCTCGGCAACCGCCGGCGTGAACGCAACATCGCACTGACCGGTCGCGGCGAGTAAGCGTAGATCGCGGGCGAGATCGCGCGGATAGCTACTCAAGTCTTCATTGGCACCAAACTGCAGCGGATTGACGAAGATACTGACGACGACAAAATCCGCCTCGCGACTTGCGGCTTCGACCAACGCGAGATGGCCCTCGTGCAGATACCCCATCGTCGGCACGAGCGCGATCCGCTGGCCATTAGCTCTTGCCGTTGAGACCGCTTGGCGCAAGTCGAGAATGGTTTCACTTTGCCTAAACGGCTTAGCCACGACGCTCACCCTTTCTTTGCAACAAATCGAGAAACGCCTCTTGTTCGCTGGCCTGTAGATGAACAGTCTGCTCTTCACCTGGGAAGGCACCGCTTTTTACCTCATCGACATACTGCCGTGCAGCCGTTACGATGGTCTCGGCAATGGAAGCGTACCGCTTGTTGTGCTTGGGAATGTACCCTGACGTGTATCCGATGAAATCGTGGAAGACGAGCACCTGACCGTCGCACTGAGGCCCAGCGCCGATCCCGATGGTGGGAATCGTGAGCTGCTCGGTCACCGCAGCGGCCACTTCCGCAGGTACAGCCTCAAGGACGATGGCAAACGCCCCTGCTTCCGCAAGCGCCTTTGCATCCTCAATCATGCGCATGGCTGCATCGGCCGTCTTTCCTTGCACGGCAAACCCGCCAAACGCGTGTACAGACTGCGGCGTGAGGCCGATATGCCCCATCACAGGAATGCCCGCCCGTACAAGTCTGGCAATCGTCGGCGCCAGTTCCCTGCCGCCTTCTAACTTCAAGCCATGCACGCCACCTTCTTGCATCATGCGGGCTGCACTGCGCATGGCGTCTTCGGGTGACACCTGATAGGTTAAGAACGGCAGATCGGCAACCACCATCGCACCGTTTGTCGCGCCGCGCGACACCATACTCGCATGGTAAATCATCTGATCCAACGTCACAGGGACAGTTGTCGTCTGCCCTTGCACAACCATGCCAAGCGAGTCGCCAATCAACAATATATGCACGCCTGCTTCCGACAACAGATGCGCCGTGGGATAGTCGTACGCCGTCATCATGGCAATCTTTTCGCCAGCTTGCTTCATCTTGGCGAGTGTTCGCACGGTTACGTTCTTTGCCAATTTAGTCTCCCCCTGTTTCAGATCCAAGCCATTGCATAAATTCGTCAGCTTGTGCCGCACCGATGCTCCCCTTCGCCTCGGCGATAGGCACCGTTGCCCGCGCCAATGCGAGGTAAACGGCGCGCGCCTCAGGATGACCCATGAGAACCTCGAGGTGTTTCGCCACAGTTGCGACGTCTCCTCGTTCGATGGGCCCGGTGAGCGCCTCGGGAATGCCCAGCCGCTGCACGTTGTCGATGGTGCCACGAACCAAAGGCAACAGGCTGCGCACGCCGTCTGGCAGTGGGGCCAGCCGCGAAGCTGTTGCCAAAAGTGCCACCAAGGCGTTTGAGGCGAGAGCCGCCGCGGCGTGGTACGCGACCTTGTCCTCGGCAGCCAACACGAAAGGCTGGCTCCCCCACCGCCTTGCCCAAGCAAAAGCTGCCTGCACGACGTCGGGATGGCCCTCCACGGCGATCGCGATACCTGACAAGGCCTTGGCGCCATCTCCATGATCCGCAAACGTCTGCAGTGGATGCACACTGCCCACGCGAGCGCCGCAATCCGCAGCTGCGGCGAGGGCTGTGCTCGCCAGCGCTCCCGATGTATGGATGACGATTTGTCCGGGGCGGATCGCGTCGAACTCGCACAGTTGCGCGGCAACGCTCACAATTTCGCGATCCGGAACTGTAATCCAAATCACATCCGCAGCGCGAGCCACTGGGGCGGCGTCACGCCAATCCAACACAGACACGCCGGTCCTTTGTCGAAAAGCGAAAGCACGGCGACTGCCCTCGTCCTTGCGAAAAGCGCAGAGGATATCGGCCCCCATCTCTTGGCAAGCACAGGCCACAGCCGTTCCCACCCTGCCGGGGCCCACGATGGCCATCGCAAGAGACTCTGGTTTCATCGTCTGCTTATAAGCTGCCAATTCGCGTTTGACTCCTATCATGGCATCACTTCCGCAGGTAATTGTACCAATCTTCCATGAAAATGTGGAAACGTGTGTGAAGTATAAGGTGGAACGGGTATAGCGCGCCTTCGCCAGTGGCACACCAGATTGTAAGGCATCCGTCGCAGATGAAACGGATACTTTTGCTGAACCCGCTTTGGACCCGAAGATCATCCACCTTGGGGGAATCGATATGGAGAAATGGCTACAGTCCGCTGCTTCGGTACCTAAATACGCGCGGTTATGTGGGCTCATCGCACTTTCCATCGCTATTTTGTGCGCCATCGCTCCCACGTTTGGCGTATTGCGACTTGAACCAGCGGCCGTCGTGCTTGGTGCCATCGCCTTGTTCGGAGGCTTTCGCGGCGTCGGCGCGGGAATCCTCGTCATGTGTGCGATGGATCTCATTTTAAGTCCAGCGTTTTGGACAAACGTCACCTGGGCGACCAGTCCCTATTCCGTCGTCGATCACTCGCTCGCATACTTTGACGTCGTGGGTATCATTGCCATGTCGGCACTTCTCTTTAAACGCCCTCATGGTTGAACGACGCACCTTATGTTCGGTGTGCAAGGCCTGGGAGGGGATTTGCCATGCAGGTTAGTAAACGGTGGGGCATCATGAGCATCGCAACGATTCCACTCATCATAACCCTGGGCAACGCCATGATGATCCCCGTACTCCCCATCCTTCAACGTCAGCTCCACATTAATGCGGTCCAAAGTAGCCTCGTCATCACGGCGTACTCGATCATCGCGATCGTCCTCATTCCTGTGGCAGGATTCATCTCGGATCGGGTGGGCCGCAAACGCGTCATTCTGCCTGCACTTGGGGTCACGGCCGCGGGCGGATTGATTGCAGGCATGGGAGCCAGTCTCTTGCACAGTTATGGCTGGATACTCGCAGGGCGCTTCATCCAGGGCGCCGGATCGGCCGGAGCCATGCCCATCGCGATGCCACTTGTCGGGGATATGTTAAAGCGCGATGAAGATGTGAGCAAGGCACTAGGTACCATCGAGACGTCCAACACGTTGGGCAAAGTGCTAAGCCCCATCCTTGGCGCGGCACTGGCTATGTGGGTGTTTTCGTTACCGTTTTACGCCATTCCTGTGCTGTGTCTCATCTCCGGCAGCATGGTTGCATTATGTGTCCGCGTGCCTAAACACGATGCTGAGAAACCCCCGCATCCAGTCCGCGTAGCCGTGTTACTGTCCCTCTTGCGCAAGCATCTGCGCTGGTTATCGGCTGTGTTTGTCATGGGTGCCTTGGCCATGTTCGTTTTGTTTGGCACACTTGTCTATTTGTCAGACAGGCTGGAGTCGACTTGGAACTTAGATGGCATCTTAAAGGGATTGGTTCTCGCGGTTCCACTTTGCTGTTTGTGCTTGACCTCCTATCTGGTCGGGCATATCATCAGCGATCGCGCACGTCGCATGAAGTACGCTACAGTCGGCGGCGGGCTCGTCGCATGCGGCGGCTCAGTCAGCGGTGCGATGGTACCTGGCGCATTTTCGCTCGCCATGTCCGTTTGTGTTATCTGTATTGGCATTGGTGCGGTTCTGCCAGCCGTCGGCGCGCTTATTACAGAAAGCATTGACAAAGAACAACGTGGTTCCATCACATCGGTGTATACCAGCACTCGCTTCTTAGGCGTGGCCGCGGGCCCCTTCACCGTGTCGCTGTTATCTGCCCTTGGGCAAGTCTGGGTGTTTGGGCTCATGGCAAGCCTGTGTCTGTTGGCCGCATTGTACAGCATGCGGGCGATAAAAGTCGGCGCCGATGGACATGGGCGAACGAAGATGATGCAAAGTGGCGCTTCTCGACGGCCCATACGTGTAAAAGGCATGCCGTAACTCTCGGGCAGGATACGCCAGACCGTACGTAAACCGCCGCCTTTAATACCCAACAATTTACACGCCATTTCGCTGGCGATCCCTTGCGAAACGTGTTACACTGACGAACACAAACTCCTGTGATGTTGGTGGGACATTTTTTGGTTTTAATCTATGGCGAGTAATATGGGAATCCGACTCCAGCTTGAAGATGCCATGCCTCCGTGAGTGGAAGGTTGAATCAAGCGATAGGATACCCACCTGTGAGAGCAGGTTCAAAACCGATTGTCCCACGGCAGAACGGGGTACATAGGAAGCCGTTTCTCAATGTGCGAAGCATTGGGAGGCGGTTTTTTGTTTTTCTTCATAAGCATCTTCACCTGCGCCATCGCCTGCACACGTTTGCTTTCCATCCGGATTTTTCGTGTATAACCCACAAAAGGATCCACATGTTAATCGACGAGGAAACAAGTGATCAATTTTGGAGGATGATACGATGCAGATGTTGACCCACGAGATGGCCGAACTCAACGAGCTTTTGCTAAGCTGCACCAACTCGATTCAATCCATGGCGCTGTTTTTAAACCAAGCTCAGGATCAAGAGCTGCGCGACATGATTGCCCGGCACTACGCGGTGCACGTGCAGGATTACAACATGAAAGTGGAATTTGCCAAACAGCAACAGGGTTCGACCGATACGCTCGACGTTCCCCCGTTGCCGTCTATGCAACCCATACCGATGCACCCTATGTCCGTGCAGCCCGTGCAACCGCAAATCAAGCTGCAACAACTGGACGATCGCGCCATTACGACGTCGTATTTGCTGACACTCAAGCGGGCCGGCCGCGAATACGCTTGGGCTGCATTCGAGACGTCCACCGTACAGATGCGCACATTTTTAGAGGACGCCTTCCGGATGTGCTCGCACCAAGCGTTTGAAGTGTGGCAATACGCAGTCCGCAAAGGCTGGTATGCGGCGCAACAGGCATCTGCCCAAGCTGTACAAAACCTGGCGCAAACCTACCAAGAGGTGCCGTACCATCAGCCGGCCGCCCAGTATACGAGCGGATCGCAACCACAAGCGCAACAACCTGGCATGACGATGCCCGGCCATCGGTATCAGTGATGACCCCGGCCAACTAATCTCCGTTTGCCGCTCGCCGTGTTTGGGTTGTCTCGATATCCTGCGATGTCAAGGCGGCACGTAGAGCCTTTTGCTCTTGCGCCTTGAACCGTTTGCCACGTAGCAAGAAAAGCCAACTGATGACAGCCAGAGCGGCACACACGAGATACACCTCGCGATACCCGGCCCATTGTGCGATGGCGCCACCCAGCAAGCTGCCGAGCATCTGTCCAAGGTTGTTCGTATTGCTGTACAGCGCCGTCGCAGACCCGGGAGCATCAGGCATGAAATCCTGCATATAGCTCATGCCAATACTCACACTGATGGCGATAAACGTCGCACAAAAAAGTTGCAACGCGAGCATTTCCCACGGCCTTTGTGCAAACCAGGCTCCGACGTAATACAAGGCGCCGCAAAAGGAGCCGAAGATCAACAACGGCCGCTTGCCAAGCCGCGCACTTAGCGCACCAAGCCCAAGAATAATGGGAATTTCGAGGCCCGCACTCAGCGCGACCACCGAACCAACCATTCTGTCTGAGCCGTGTAACGCCTTCGTCACGAAGAGCGGCATATACAGTCCATTCATCGAGGACGCAGTATATACGGCGACGTACGACACACAGGCGGTGACGATATGGCGATCTCGCAACACGGCAAACGACTTTACTGGCTGTGAACCCAGAATGCCTGCAGGTGGCCGCCGTTCTATCCGCCAGAAGACGATGGCGAGCACGACGACAAACAACAAAGCTGTCGCGGCAAAGAGTCCAGAAAAGTGATAGGCCTGCAACAAATAGGAACCCAATAACGGTCCGATGACCCAGGCTAACGAAAAAAACGACCTGAGTGATGACGTGGCAAACGTCGCATCGACGTCCGGCACCCGACTGGCCGTCTCGCGCGCGTAAGCGAATAACTGGGGAAACGCGGAGGCACCAAGGCCGAGAAGCACCGTCGAGACGATGAGTAATGGCAAATAGCTGTGTATGACGAGAAAACTACCATAGCCCAAGGCAGAACATGCTGCCGCGACGAGCATGATGTATTTTTTCGCCACACGCAAGTCGGATAGCCTGCCAAGCCAGGTGCTCGCCAAAATGCCACCAATGCCGTTGACACACATAAATAGCCCGAGTTCCGCTGCTGACATATGGACGACGTCCGTGCCGAACAACGACAAATAGGGTCTCGTGATGGAAACCCCAATGCCGACGAGCGTGATGGCGAGAACGAGTGTGCCATAGCCAGGCAACAAGCGGGAACTGAGCGGAACAAACCGCAAGCGAAACCTCAACCAGAAGCCCTCCCGGATTAAGCTACACGCATGGTAGCACCCAGGGGGGCCTTTGACGATTGCAGATCTGGTTAAAACATGACGAAATTGTGTGTTTGTCGAAATTGTCAGGTCTTGAATCCGTTTTACCTGTTTGGCTGGTTCACGCCCGCTGCGATACAATTTTTTCGGAAATGAAATGGTTCCTAAATGGGGTCAAGCAAGCCTAAAGAAAGGTGAGGTTCAGATGGAACCCAATCGCGAAGAAAAGTTTTGCAAAGAATCGCGCGCCACGAAGATTCTACGGGTCTTCCCTTCGGATTTGAACGACCATAACACGATGTTTGGCGGCAAGTTGATGGCCTATATTGACGATGTTGCTTCGATCTCGGCTGAGCGGCACGCGCGCGCCGAATGCGTCACGGCCTCCACCGACAGCGTCGACTTCCTACTTCCCATCCGCGAAGGTCACTCGGTCTGCTTAACGTCGTATGTGACATCGACTGGGCGCAGCTCGATGGAGGTGTTCGTCAAAGTCGTCGCCGAGCATCTGCGCACAGGCGAGCGGATGATTGCAGCAACCGCATTTTTGACCTTTGTCGCACTCGGCCCAGATGGCCGTCCCGTCCCCGTACCCAAAGTGATTCCCGAGTCCCCTGAAGAGAAAAAGCTGCACGAAACAGCTCCCGCGCGCGCCGAGGCCCGCAAGCGCCACCGCGAACAAAGTAAACTGCTCGCCGAACACCTGCGGCCTGACCGACTTTGGGAGATGGGCAACTGAATTACTTCGCGATCTCAATCCGCTGACAAGACGCCATCGACTGCAAGCACGCGTCGATGACGCGCATATTGGCGATGGCGTCCACAGGTTGAAAGCGAAGCGGCGCACCCGTGAGCACGGCTTCGGCGAAGTCGTCCGCCTGCAAAGTGTACGGGTCAAAACTCGGAAACGCCTCCACGCGCTCGCCACGCGACGTGATTACTTGAATTGACATATCTTCCCCGACAAACGCATTCACCACTTCGATCCGCCCATCGCTGCCCAAAATTTCGAGCGTGTTACGGGGAGCAGCCCACATCGCACAATCAAACGTCAGACCGATGCGCTTCGGAAATTCGACGAGTCCCGACACCATCATGTCTACATCGTCGTGTTGCGACGATGTGAATCCCACGGCCGTCGCCGCCACCGGTTCGTCACCGAGGATGAGCCGAGCTGCACTGATTGGGTAACAGCCGACGTCATAGAGCGATCCACCGCCCCAATCGCGGCGGTACCGCACGTTGCCGAGATCGGCCGCATTGTTGAACGTAAATGTCGCGTGAATGCCGCGGATAGCTCCTATCTCCCCGTTCCTCACGAGCTGCACGATGCGTTCGTAGCGCGGATGATGACGATACATAAATGCCTCAGCGAGCAAGACGCCTCTATTCGCACAGGCCCCGACCATCTCCCGAGCCTCTGCCGCCGAAAGCGCAATGGGCTTCTCGCAAAGGACGTGTTTCCCTGCCTGTGCGGCGCGAATCGTCCATTCTTTATGCAAATGGTTCGGCAGCGGGATATACACCGCGTCCACGTCCTGATCCGCCAGCAATTCTTCGTAGCTGCCATAAGCGCGCGCAATTCCCAAGCGGGCCGCCGTCACAGCAGCCTTTTCCTGACTGCGGCTGGCCAGCGCGATCACGCTATTTTTTTGCGACTTTTGCATACCGGGGATCACCTTGCGAATTGCAATATCAGCACATCCAAGCACGCCCCAGCGCAACTTTTGTTGTGTCATCTGTCCCACCCACTTGTCGAAACTCGTCACGAAAGATCTATTTGCGTCACAGCGATCAGATCAATTGCGGCCGTCGATGTCAAAACACTTTCAGTATAACAAACTGCGCCAACACATTTGGCTGTTTCATGACACTCACACCATTTTGTTTGTGATTTGATGTCTGAACACGTAATATCAGGCTCGAGGTGATTCCATGCGCGGAACCAAACCAGCGATGCGGCTCGGCGCCGCTCTTTGTGCCATGATGATCATGGTGACAGGATGCGATACGACGAATCAGCCGCAGCAATCGGAAACAGAAAATGCGCTACCGGCACGCGTGCAACCGGGAGCTCTGGTGGCGGGCGGATCGACAGTCGTCGCCGAATTTGTCCACAACAAATGGATTTACCTGCCGGCTGCCTCCGTCGTCAACGCGCCCTCGACATTTCAGACGGTCGACGTGTCTGCAACCGGCGAGGTCGCTGCCACGACACCCGGCAATGGTGACACGTTGACGGGTGGCAGCAGTGGAAGTGCTCTGTGGCTTTATCAACGCGGTTGGCGACCTGTCGTGATACAGAGCGATGCGAACGTGCAAGTTCATGCCTTTGCGCCGGATGGCTCGCTATACGCCGCAACAGACGATGGCCAATTGGCTGGGCTATGGAAAAGAACAAATAAAGGCTGGACACAAGTTCCCGGAACGGCACAAATGGGGTACATCACGTCCATTCTCTGGTCGCCCAAAGGTACCCTCACAGTCGTCTCCATTCCTGACAATGGCGCAACGACCATCTGGCAGCAGATAGGTCAGAAATGGATTGCACTCGGCGGCGAGAACGCGCCTTTTGCGGGCGACACGTTGACGATACAATGGTCTCCTTCCGGCCAGTTGACCGTCGGTTCGAGCGGGCATGGCGCGTTTGCGTACGAGAACGGAAAATGGAGACCTGCCGGGGGTGTGCCGACACCCATTTCGGATGTGCAGCAGATTGGATGGTCACCAGAAGGAAATCTGTATGTTGCTGGTCATACATCCGGATCGACCGGGCTTTGGGAACTAAGCGGAGGACATTGGCACGAAGTCAACGGCCTCGGACAAGCCGTCGGGCATGATAAAATCCGCGAATTTGGCTGGTCGCCGCAAGGTGTGCTGACGGTCAGCGACGGAACAGCCTGTCAATTGTTCCAGTTGCAAAGCGGGCGCTGGGTGTGTATCTGGAACAAGACAAAAGCATCGGATCCCGACGCACTGCCTCCCTACTTTGCCTGGTCGCCGCAAGGCACGCTGGTATGCGACGGTGGCGATCTCGGCGGGCTTTGGCAGGAAAACGCAAACGACTCGTGGACCCTCATTGGCGGCAACCAGTCGCCATTTCGCGGACAGCGTAACGTCTCGTTTACGTGGGCGCCTGCGGACAGCACGATGAGCTAACGCCGCAGGCTAAAAACCTTTAGCCGCGTCGAAAGTACACGTAAGATAAGATAGTGGACAGGGTTGCCCAGACCAATATGAGAACGAGGATACCCAAAATGGCAAAGTGTATTGGGACGACCCATGCACAGACGACGCACGAAAGGCCGGCTGCGACGCCAAGAACACCGGCGGTGCGGTGCGTGCGCCGCCACGTTTCCTCACTGGCCAACGTCCACGGCGTGCGGATACCAACTAGCCAATTCGGTGACACGCGCGGCAAATAATTGGCCAGTATGGCCACAAACAAGCCAATGAGACTGAGCGGCACGCGTTGCGACGCCCCCGGTACGCCTATCGCATGCAAGAGTAACCATAGTTGAATACAGCCCATGAAGACGACGACAATGCCACCGAAGAACCGGTACGTCGGCCAAAACCCCGCATATTGTGCACGCTTCGGATCGATCCGCCAGAACACGTGCCAAAGACCGATAAGCGCAAGCATGATGATGGGCATCACGACGGTTGCTCCGAAGCGGCTCATGTAGCCGTTTGGCTTGCCAGAAGCATCGAAGTGCGTTGCGACAACGGCAGGCAGGTGAGGATATAAGATCCCGCTTGCAACACAAACCGCTCCCCAGGCAGCCCACCCCCACCAACTGATTGCAGATTTCCGCTCACCAGCCACCTGTACCACCCCCACGATCTCTTGCCAACAGTATATAGCTTGTTAGCTAAATATCAATCATGAAATCCGCCACATTTCCAGAGGTATTCCATGTCTATGTCACGAATTGAGTACCTAACAATTTTATTGCGCTCCACTGTTTGCTGACCGCGCCTAAGGCATCAGTAGAACCTGGAACACGCAGCGGTTTGCGCTCTGAAGGGATGATTGTCTGACGTGCACATCGCGTCTCAACACTACCATCTGGGACTTGTGATACTCTCCTATATCGTCGCGTCGCTGGCATCGTACGCGGCCTTGGATCTGGGGCGGCGCGTCGTCGAAACGCGCGGCTCAACACAGACATGGTGGATGGTTTCCGGCGGCGCAGTGATGGGCATTGGCATCTGGTCGATGCACTTTATCGCCATGCTCGCACTCATGTTGCCTGTCGCCATGACATACAATTGGGGCATCGTTGCACTGTCGCTCGTATTCGCAATGCTTGGCCCCATCATTGCGCTGTTTGTGGTCGCCCGCTTGCATCGATTGCGTTTCAAATTCGGCATCGGTGCGATATTTATGGGCGCGGGCATCGTTGGCATGCACTATACGGGCATGGCCGCGATGCGGCTGGCCGGATCGTTCTCCTACCGGCCGCTATTGTTCGCGCTGTCCTGCGTCATTGCCGTTAGCGCGTCATTTGTCGCGCTGACGCTTGCCTTCGCATTCGCACGTGCAAACGGCTGGCGCGCCTATGGTATCAAAATCGCTTGTGCGCTTGTCATGGGCGTCGCCGTCGCAGGCATGCACTACACGGGCATGTGGGCGACCGTTTTCCGCGTCGCCAAGGACAGTTCGCAGATGGATATACCCGCCCATGGCGCGCTCGCCATCGTCGTCGCCATTTTGGGCGTCATGGTTCTCTTGCTGGCCATTGCAACAAGTATTCTGGATCGCCGCCTGCAAGCAGACCGTCGTCTCATCCAGTCTGCCGACGAGCGCTTCCGCTCGCTGTACACGTACCACTCGGATGCCATCTTTACGTTTGACACGCACGGCAACTGCCTGGACATGAACGCACAGGCGCGACGCCTAATCGGCGAACTGGCAGCCAGTCTGGATGCACCAGCGATGTTGTCGATGATCGAGGAGGGCGATCGCGCAGAAGTCGTCGGCGATTACGATCGCGCCATCAAGGGCGAAACGACGCACTCGGAATTCGCCTTGCATGGCCCGAACGAACAGACGGTCATTGTCAGCGCCATTCAAATTCCCATTCTCGTCGATGGCGAAGTGACTGGCGTATTTTTCATCGCCCCCGACATTACCCGCGAGCGTGCCGCTGCGGACCAAATTAACCATATGGCGTTTCACGACGCGCTCACGCAATTGCCCAACCGCCGGCTGTTTGAATCTAAAGTGGATCAATTTATTGCGCAAGCCGATACGAGCGCAGAGATGCACATTCTATTCGTCGACCTCGACCGGTTTAAATCGGTCAACGACACACTCGGGCACGAGTTTGGCGATAAACTCTTGCAACGTGTCGCGTGGCTGATTCAGGATGTCGTTGGCAATCCCGGCTTTGTGGCCCGCATGGGGGGCGATGAATTTACCATCACCTTGTTCAATCAACCACTACAGGCGGCCATTGCTATTGCAGACACCTTGATGGAACGATTACACCGTCCTCTTTTGATTGAGGACAGATCCATTTATGTGACTGCAAGCCTGGGCATCGCCAGCTATCCGCGGCACGGTTGCACGCGGGACATGCTGTTGCGCCATGCGGATTTGGCGATGTATACAGCCAAATCATCTGGGCGCAGCACCTATCACGTATTTGAAGAGGTTACCGCCGCGACGGCCATGGCGCGCCTGGAGCTTGAACAGGAACTGCGTGAAGCGGCGGAAAAGGGCCTGTTTCAATTGGTCTACCAGCCAAAAGTGAACGTCGCCTCAGGGGAAACGGTCGGTGTCGAAGCCTTGATTCGTTGGACGCGGCGGTCTGGCGAACAAGTATCGCCCGCCGAATTCATCCCAATCGCGGAGGAAACGGGCCTGATTGTCCCCATCGGCGAATGGTGCCTGCGCACCGCCGCACGCCAGGCGAAACGGTGGTTGGAAGCAGGTACACCGCGAAAAGTCGCTGTCAATCTCTCGCCGCACCAGGTCATGAACGAGCGTTTTCTCGGCATCATCAGTGGCATTCTCGAGGAGACAGACCTGCCGCCAGAATACCTGGAAGTCGAAATTACGGAAAGCGCGATGATGGATGCTGAGATTGCCAACCACTTCCTCAGTGGTTGCCGTGCGCTTGGTATCGAGGTCTCGCTGGACGACTTTGGCACAGGCTACAGCTCGTTGAGCCGATTGACGAGACTTCCCTTGAATCTCGTCAAAATTGACCGCTCGTTCACACAACATGTTTCTACGCAGGAGAAGGCGCGCGCACTTGTGCACAGCATCATCGACATTGCGCACAACTTGGGTATGCGCTGCCTCGCCGAAGGCGTGGAGACGCAAGAACAACTCGCCGTCATCCAGTCGCTCGGCTGTGATGAGGCTCAAGGCTTTTTGTTTTCACGTCCGGTTCCTCCCGACGCGCTGAGTCACAACATGGCGCCGTCGACAAAAGCCTAGACTGAGGTGATTCTCATGGAAACAAACTACCGTGTCATCGTCGCGGGTTGTGGCGGCATGGCCAACACGTGGGTGGACGATTTGTTGCAGAGACCGTACGTGCAAATTGTCGCCCTAGTCGATATCCGGCGTGAAAGTGCTGAGGCCATGGCGGCTCGTCACGGCCTTCACGTGCCCGTGTTCGAGCGGATTGAGGACGCTTTGTCCGCTGTTGCCGCAAACCTCGTAATTGACGTCACGATTCCAGAAAGCCACCGGGCTATCGTGACCACCGCCTTGCGCGCCGGGTGCGATGTCTTGGGTGAAAAACCAATGGGGGCAACACCTGAAGACAGCCGTGCCATTCTGACCGCCGTTCACGACAGCGGACGGCGATATGCTGTCATGCAAAACCGGCGGTATCACCGCCAACTCCGCTCGCTGAAAACGGCCTTGGAAGACGGTATCATCGGAGATATCACAGGGGTGTATGCCGACTTCTTCATCGGTGCCCATTTCGGTGGCTTTCGGGACGCGATGGAGCATCCACTGTTACTCGACATGGCCATCCACACATTCGACCAGGCGCGCTTTTTGCTTGGTGCCAAACCAGTTTCCGTGTATTGTCACGCATTCAATCCAAAAGGATCGTGGTACCAAGGTGCGGCAAGTGCCATCTGCATCTTTGAAATGAGCGATGGCTCAATTTTTAACTACCGGGGCAGTTGGTGTGCAGAAGGATGGAATACGTCGTGGGAAGCAACGTGGCGGATCGTTGGTAGTCGCGGCACCGCCTTGTGGGATGGGAACAACACTTTGCGCGCGCAGGTTGTCGATGAAGCGGCTGAAGGATTCATCCGCCCGTGTACAGAGCTAGAAATTCCGGTCATATGGCAAGGGCGTGAAGGTCATGCCGGTTGTTTGGATGAGATGTTTCAAGCACTTGCCGAGCAGCGGCTTGCTGAAACGGATGCTACGGATAACATCCACAGTTTGAATATGGTGTTTGGCGCCATTGAGAGCGCTCGCACAGGCCAAAAGGTTCCTCTGTAGAACCATTGGGCAAAAGGTGACGGTCGCCTTTGGACATGGAACGGTGGCCGTTTGCGTATATGTTTTTGAAACCGTTTGCAGGAATCTGAATAAGGAAAACGAAACAGTTTGAATGGACAGACGAAACCGGTTGCGGTTCTTATGCCGACCGCAGGAAGGAGGAATCCTGTGCGACCAGGGATGCCCCTGGCGTATAGGGATCATCATGGCGACAGCTGAGACCTACGAAGAGACGCTCGCGCATGTCAACACGCACTCAAGCCCGTCAGAACTGAAAATTACCGACATACGATTCGCCGACATCGCCGGTGCACCGATGCACTGTAGCCTCATGAAGATTTACACGAACCAAGGGCTTGTCGGGTACGGCGAGGTTCGAGATGGAGCGAGTAAAACCTATGCGCTCATGTTGAAAAGCCGATTGCTGGGCGAGAATCCGTGTAACATCGATAAGTTGTTCCGCCGCATTAAGCAATTTGGTGGGCACGCCAGACAAGGCGGCGGCGTGTGCGGAGTGGAGATTGCACTCTGGGACCTCGCCGGAAAGGCATACGGCGTTCCGGTATATCAGATGCTCGGTGGGAAATTCCGCGATAGCATCCGCATGTATTGCGATACCGACGTGCACGGCAAGCACGATGGAACGGCGATGGGCAATGCCTTGTTAAAACGCATGGAAAAAGGATTCACCTTTCTGAAAATGGATCTTGGTATTGGCCTTCTACTCGATGAACCAGGTACCCTAAGCGCCCCCCTTGGATTCCTTGATGAGATGAAACGCCTCACTCGTCCCACGCATGCGCCCGTGGACGATTGGGAACGGCGTCAACGCCGGAACCGCGCATACGACCTGATGAATATAGCTCATCCCTTCACCCACATCCACGTTACGGAAAAAGGCCTCGACCTTCTTGAGCGATATGTTGCCGACGTTCGCGCCGTGATCGGCTACGAAGTGCCACTTGCAATCGACCACTTCGGCCATATCGGTGTCGACGACTGCATTAAGCTGGCGCGTCGCCTTGAGAAATATAACCTGGCCTGGCTGGAAGACATGGTCCCCTGGCAACTGACAGATCAATACGTCAAGCTGTCGCGAGCTAGCACCATTCCCATCTGCACAGGCGAGGACATCTATCTTAAAGAAAACTTCCGGCCACTGTTGGAATCCGGGGGTGTATCCGTCATTCACCCCGACGTCCTGACATCTGGCGGCATTCTCGAAAACAAGAAAATCGGCGACATGGCGGAGGAATATGGCGTCTCCATGGCCGTGCATATGGCAGAAAGCCCTATCGCCTGCATGGCGGCGGTACACAGTGTCGCCGCGACCAACAACTTTATTGCGCTCGAATACCACTCGGTCGACGTTCCCTGGTGGGACGATCTCGTCGACGGGTTGCGCAAGCCAATTGTCGATCACGGCTTTATCCGCGTCCCCGACAAACCCGGACTTGGCATTGAAGCGCTTAATGACGACGTGATCCGCGCTCACCTGCATCCCGACATCCCTGGTCTATGGGAACCGACCGATACGTGGAATGACGAATGGTCGCACGATAGGCTTTGGAGCTAGTGACCTGCCCTGCCAAGGAGGAATGGCCGATGACCAATCGGCGCGTAGCACTGATTTCGGATGCAAGCCAAGCGTTTGGCATCGCAACGGCCAAACGCTTGGCTCAAGAAGGGGTGACGCTCGTCCTCAATGGCCCGCCAGGTCCTAGTGAACAAGTGGTGGCCAACCTTGCGCAAACCTTGCAAGATGAGGGTCACGAAGTCTTGGTAGCTACAAGCGATTTGGGCGATACGGAAACAGTGGCATCGCTGTGCAACGACGTTGTCACGAGGTACGGCCGAATTGATTTATACGTGCACACGCACAATCGGATCGACCGTGGCGCTGTCGCTTCGCTGCCACATGTGCTTGTCCGGGATGCACTCAACTTCAACGCCAAGACAGCCTTTCTTTGCACGCAGGTATTGGGACGGCAGATGGCTAAGCAAGGCGCCGGCTGTATGGTCTACGTCGGATCCATCCACGGTGAAAAGCCGACAGGCTGTGCATTTTCCTATGCCTTGGCGCAAGGCGCCCTGCAGATGCTGTGCAAGGAAGCCGCACTCGAACTGGGACGCTTGGGCGTGCGGGTCAATCTCATCGCCATGGGGCCCGTCGAAGGGGACGATCAGCAGTTTTACAGCGACATTTCCGACTTGTATCTGGATTATCAGTACAAAGTCCCCTCGGCGACACTGGGAACGGCAGACGACGTCGCAGAAGCCGTGGCCTGGATGGCGAGCGATGCAGCGAAGTATTTAAACGGCGCCATCATTCGTCTGGACGGCGGTTTCCTACTGCACTACATGGACCACAAGATGAAGCGATGAAGGCAGAGGTGAAGGACGTGAGCCTGCGAGGAAAGGTGGCCCTTGTCACCGGCGCTGCAGCAGGCATTGGTCGCGGCGTCGCTATTGAACTGGCACGCCAAGGTGCGCGCGTGGCCATCAACGATGTCGATCGCGCCGACGCTGCGCACATAACCCTGCAGATGGTGCGCGAAGCAAGCGCCGACGGCGGAATTATACAAGCGGATGTGGCACAGCCAGAGCAGGTGCAGGCGATGGTCGAAGAGGTTGTGCGGCGCTTGGGCCGCATCGACATCCTCGTAAACAATGCGGCCATCCAGCCAAACCTTGGCCTTATGGATTACGACGATGCTTGGTTCGATCACGTGATGTCCGTCAACCTGCTTGGCTATTTGAACTGCATTCAGGCTGTCGTTCCTGTCATGAAGGGACAGCGACAAGGCAGAATCGTCTGTATGTCATCCGTCCATGCAAAGCGTCCAACCGATTTCGATACGGTCTACGCGATGAGCAAAGGCGGAATCAAGATGCTCGTGCGTGAAAGCGCGATCGAACTCGCGCAGTACGGGATCACGGTGAACATGATTGAACCAGGTGCTGTGCAGGTGGGACGTAAAATTGGAAACCCCCGCCCCATCGTACCACCGGATCGGGTGACAGAAGAAAGCCGGCGCCGGGGGGCGCGCAAGTTCCCCTTGGGGCGCGTCGGAGTCCCAAGTGACATCGGCCATATCGTCTGTTTTCTCGCATCCGACGAGGCGGAATTTATCACTGGAGCGGCCATTCGCGCGGACGGTGGCAGCATGCTGTTATAAGCCGTGCTTTGAAAAAGGAGATGGGCATATGAAATTCAACAATCGAGACGATATCATTCAACTCACCCCATTATGGCAGGGTGAGCGGTTTGACGACGGACGCCCCCGCGTGCCTGACGACATCCTGCACAGGATGGAGCGAATTACGAACGAGGAGGCGTGGGCCGTCCTTGAGCGACACGGCTATCGCTATCAGTTCGAGGGCAATCTGCGGATGGTACACCCCAACAGGGTGTTGGTTGGTAGGGCAGTGACAGCCGTCATGGTGCCAAAGCGCCCCGATTTGCACGATTACCTGCTCGAATACGGCCAAAAGGAAGAAGGCCGCAAGGGCTTTTTTAACGTCTGGGTGATTGACACGCTGGTCGAGGACGATGTCATCGTCGTCGACATGTTCGACAAAGTGGTGGAAGGCACGTTTTCCGGCGGCAACCTTTCAACGACGATCGCAACGCGTACAAAGCGTGGCCAGGTCATCTACGGCGGTATTCGCGACCTGCAGCAAATCCTCGAGATTGAAAACTTGCAGACCTACTATCGAGGCATTGATCCGACGCCAATACGCGACGTGACCCTTATCGGCATGAACGTGCCCTGTCGCATCGGAGGAGCCATTTGCATGCCTGGGGACGTGGTGCTCGGGACTCCGGCCGGAGTGACATTTATTCCTCCACATCTCGCGGAGGAAATCTGCATTAGCGCGGAGAAGACCAGGCTGCGCGACATGTTTGGATTCGTTCGCATTCGCGAAGGCAAGTACAGCTCATCGGATATCGACGTCGCCGAGTGGGCTCCGGAAATCGAGGAAGACTTTCGGCGTTGGCGCGAAAACAACACGCCTGACGATTTGAAACATCTCGTGTGGGACGAAAAGCCCAGTGTCTGATTGGGCTTGCTTTCTCCAAAATAGCGTGTACTAGAAAACACCCCGCCGGGTCAAGGCGGGGTGTCCATTTTTCGTAAGCTTGATAGGCCCAAGCTGCTCCGGGTTACACACTCATCGATTGAGTGGCATTTTGAGCCGAACGACGGCGGACAGGCGCTGTCTCTTTCAAGGTAAAGGCGATGAATCCGCTTACCGCGGCCCCAGCTGCAGCAATCCAAAGCGGAGCCTGCAACCCAAAGTGATCCGCTGCGACGCCAGCGATTGAGGGAATCGCCGTTCCACCAATCAGCTCGCCCACCATTTGCACAAGGCCGACAGCTGTACCGACATACTTTGGCGAGAGTGATTCACCGGGCACGACGACCATGAACAAGGGGAAACATGCCTGACCTGCGCATGTGAGGAAACCGATGACGGACATCACGAGCACGCTGCCATGAATCAAGGCCAAGCAGACGGGCGATAAGACCGCGACAAACGAAAACAGCACAAGCGTCGGCTTACGCCCCCACTTATCGGAGATGTAAGGCCCCATAAACCCCCAGAAGAATGTACCTAGGCCCATCGCGGCTGTGATGATTCCCATTTGCGGACCAGTATACTTGTCATACTCGACCAAAAACGTCGGCGCAAACGTCGTAAACGCGAACAACCAGGTCATCATCAGGGCTGCAATAGCCATCGTGATCCAGATGTTGCGCGTGCGGAAGATCACTGGATAGTCCTCGCGGCGTAGACGATGTTCGTGCTTCGCGAGTTGTTCCTTCGACATGCGCTTGTTCGGATCTTTCATCCAGAACCACAGGACGAAAAACATGATGAGTCCCGGGATACCTGCGATATAAAATCCAGCGTGCCACGAATACTTGGTGGCGACAAACGTCAGAACAAGCGGACCGACCGTCGATCCGATAAGACCCAAAGAACTTTGCACAAAGCCCATGTTGAACCCACGGCGCTCCTCCGAAGAATCTGCGATCACGGACGCCTGTGCGATGGGTAACACAGGGCCTTCGGAAACGCCCATCAAAGCGCGGATCGACAACATGGCGCCAAAGCTTTTGGCAATGCCGGACAGGAACGAGAACAACGAAAACGCCAGCGTGATCGGCAAAAGGACATTTTTGCGCGAGCCGATAAAGTCTGAAATTGTCCCAAACACAAAACCTGAAAGCGACCAACAGATGGCTAATACCGAAACAATGAGGCCCAACTCTGCGTTGTTAAATTTCAAATCCGGCCCGAGGAACGGAAATAAATAGACAACACTGAGGCGTTCCATGAAAACAAAGCCGAACGTAAAAAACATCATCAAGACGACGCCATTTTCATACCTGAAAAACGACTTTTTCGGTTCATCGCCCACTTTGAACACCCTTTCCCTGTTACATATCAATAGGTATACGCGAACCGGTATCTGCAAGCGCTTTCAATCGGCCGTTAGAACGCTGCCTTTTTGCCGGTACCGACCCCTCTCTATGAGATATTCGCGACAGGACAACACATCTTACTGTAACTACTGTGTGATAACCATACGACCTCAGCAAATGATGCAGCAATCCTGTTGTTCCTGTATGCGGAACTGTCAGACCATATTTCATACCATTCGTGTGCAACTAAAGGGGCTTCCACTGGCATAGCACCATCTGCGGATAGCCCCTTCCCTTTTTCCTTTGATTTACCTCTCTTATTTGTGCCACTTCCGAGTATCGTGAAACGCCATGCGCATGTAGATAGCTGCAGCCACGATGGCGGATAACACGGCCACCCCCGTCGCAACACACAAACCAACCCCCCACATCACGGGCTCCCCACTCACTACAGGCTGGATTGCCATTGCGTTTCCATAAGCGGCAATGAAGTAGTTTTGAGCAAAGAGCCAAATACACAGTGAAGAGAGTAGAAATAACCCCGTACAAACTGCAGCCAGATAGCGAATTCTCATTTTTCCACACCTCCATATCTTGTAGACGATGCCAGCCCATCTTCCGTTTCAGATGCATTCATACCTTTGTCGGCGAAATGTAACGGTGTGTTCATAAACCGCTCTCGAAGTCGTTTGATTCAACTTATAATCTCCCATAATGTTTGTGATGGAATGCCTAGAAACCTCGAGGTTCTGCGGTTTTCATCTCAGATTCTGATAAGGGAGGTGTAAACGTGCTTGATACAACCACGTACAGAAGGCTAGCTGGACGATTCTTGATCGTGGCGATATTCGCGACACTCACTGTGCTCACCTTTCGCCCCGCTCCAGTTTGGGCACACGCATACGTTGTCCAGTCCAGCCCCGCTGTCAGCCAATCGCTCAAGCATTCGCCAGGCATCGTCGAAGTCGAGTTCGATGAAGACGTGCAACTGGTGCCCGGTGGCTTGTCCGTGACAAACGTTGACAACCAGCGGATCGATTTAGGAGACGGGCATGTGACCCCGACCAACCCCCGCGAGATCGACATTCACATCCCGAAACAGCTGGCTAACGGACTTTATACAATTCATTGGCAAGTGGTGTCCGCCGACGGGCACCTCGTTTCTGGTACCATCCCGTTTGGCATTGGCATCGATGTCAACGCTCTCCACCTAGGCGCGAGTGAAACAGGATATACGCCTGGTGTCTGGATGGTGATCGATCGCATCTTACAATACGCCGGTCTGGCTCTGGCGCTGGGTGGGGCCGTCGGCTTGCGGCTTGCCGAAGTGGCCTTTCCATCGTTGCGCCATCGTGCCGGTAAGGCCTTGGTGGCCATCGGCTGGCTTATGCTCCTTATCGGCATCGGTCTCGATCTGCCTTTGCAGACAGCAATCACATGGAATGTTCACGGAACATCTGCATTCTCAGCGCGATACATTGAGCGCACGCTGAACCTGACCGTATTTGGGTACCTGTGGATTGTACAAATGCTCATCCTGCTCATCGTGCCGCCGATGATTGCGTCGCTGCTACCCGCCAAAGTGCGCCATCGGACTTGGTGGATAGCGTTGCCGCTGTTTCTTTTGCCGATCGCGATGGGATTTTCGGGGCATGCGATCGCCGAAAACAGCCCTGCATTACCCGTGTTCGCCATCGTTATCCACCTGTATGCCGCTTCCATTTGGGTCGGCGGTATCGCGGCCATACTTGCACTCGTTGGGCAAGTGGCAAAACAACCAGCGACAACTGACGACGCTCTCTTGCGCAGAACAATCTCGCGTTTCTCCAAGATTGCCCTGATATGCGTCGCCGTCCTCGGCCTAAGTGGCCTATATTCAGCTTTCTTGCATATCCCAACGTGGTACGCATTGTTCCATACCGGCTATGGACAGACACTCATTGTCAAGCTCGCACTTTTCTGCCTTATGCTGATCTTTGCATCTGCTCATGCATTACGCCGACAAGCACAGCGCGGCACGCTACGCCTATTTATGGACCTAGAACTGCTTATAAGTGTGGGCGTATTCGCCATGACGGCCATTCTGACCAACCTGCCGACAGGGGACAACCATCCTGGCCCAGTCGACGCGGTGCATAACGTCGATGGCTTCAGAATCACATTGTCGATCACGCCAAACCATGTCGGTGAAAACCAGTTTACTGTGCGTGTCCAAGGTGCAAATGGAAAACCGGATACGGCTATTCAGCAGGTGGCATTGTCCTTCTCTTCAAAGACGGTCAGTCAAGGCGCGGAAGAGCTGCGTCTACTTCCACGCGGCCCGGGCGTTTATGTGGCAAATGGACTTGCCCTCTCTGGGGGTGGCCGCTGGAATGTCGCGGTCGATATCTTGACGAACGATTTTCACGATGTGATAACAACCTTCCCTATTCACGTTGGACAATGACGAGGAGGAAAGATGATGAGGCAACAAGTAGGCAAATTGCTGGCAACGATAGCAGGTGCACTCGCGACGTTGACAGCAGCCAGCACGGTCTTTGCGCACGTCGTGGTCATACCGGTCAATCCAACCCCTCCGACAGCCGGAGCTTGGGAACAATATACGATGCGCGTGCCATGTGAACGCACAGATCCCACGGTAAAAATCGTGCTCAAGATGCCGCAAGGCGTACAATTTGACGACTACGAACCAGTTCCCGGCTGGACGGTGTCGACCAGTCAAACAGGCGGATCGCAAATCGTCACCTGGCAAGCGACAGGCAGTGGCATCTCACCTGGACAATTTATGCAGTTCCCGTTCATCGCAAGTAATCCGTCGACACCGGGCGATGTGGCTTGGGATGCATATCAGTACTACAAGGACGGAACCATCGTTACTTGGACAGGCCCCACAGGATCTGCGACACCGCACTCTATCACGCAGATCTTGTCTGCGGGTGGGACAGCCCCGGCAATTTCCAACACAACAAGCGGAAGCACAAGTTCCACGACGGATGCGAACGCGCCGACCTGGTCTGCTGGTTGGACAATGGCGGACACCATCATTCTTACGGTATCCATCGTCTCCATCCTGCTGTCTGGATTGGCCCTCGCTTTCGCCTTGCGTAAAGACAATGCGAAGTAAAGTCTGTGCGACAAAAGCATGATTAGGCCCGGCCGATACACCAGCCGGGCCTTGCTATGACGTGATTAAATTAAGAACAAACGAGTTAATAAGGCGGCAAGGCAACCTGTGATAGGAATTGTGATGAGCCAGGCAACCACAATCCGCCCCGCCATCCCCCAATGCACACCTTTAGGTCGTTTCGCTGCCCCCGAGCCCATAATGGCAGATGAAATGACATGCGTCGAACTGACAGGCAGTTTGAGCAATGTGAAACCGAAGATAATTGCGGAACTCGTCAGGTCAGAGGCAAATCCGTTGATAGGCTCGATTTTAATAATTTTCGACCCAACGGTCTTAATGATGCGCCAACCGCCTGTTGCGGTGCCAACGCCCATGGCGACAGCACACAAAATTTTCACCCAAAAAGGAATGTGCATCGTGTGCTGGTAGCCACCGGCAATCAGCGCAAAGGTAATGACACCCATGGTCTTTTGCGAGTCGTTTGTGCCGTGCATAAACGCCTGCGCGGCGGCCGAAAAGCATTGCAGAAACCGAAACCCACGATTCACACGGTGTGGTGACATACCGCCAAATAACAGGCGCAAAATCCACATGATAATGTAGCCAAGAATAAATGCGAAAATAGGCGATGTAATCAGCGCTTCAATAATGGAACGAAAGCCTCCGTAATTGATTGCGCCAAAACCCGCAGCTCCGACCACAGCCCCCGACAACCCACCAATCAAAGCATGTGACGAGGAACTGGGAATGCCGAAATACCACGTAAACAGGTTCCAAAAAATAGCCGCCACCAATGCAGCGAGCACGACGAGCGTTCCGTGCTGAATCTTGAGCGGATCGGCAATTTTACCGCCAATCGTCTTGGCGACCCCTGTAAATGTCAGCGCACCAATCAAGTTCATTGCGCCGGCGATAAGTACCGCAGCACGCGGCGACAGCGCGCGTGTCGATACGCTGGTTGCGATGGCGTTGGCCGTATCGTGAAAGCCGTTCGTAAAGTCAAAGCACAAGGCCAAAAGCACAATGAGAACAATGACAAACAGCATCAAACGGCCACCTCTACGCGTTTTTCAAGATCACAGACTCCAGGACGTCGGCGACGTCTTCACAGCGGTCGGTGACATTCTCGAGGATTTCGTATATCTCCTTTAGTTTGATGAGTTCGATGGCGTCGGAACACTCCGCAAAAAGAGAGCGAAGAGCAGCATGCAACAATTGGTCTCCATGCTTTTCTAGGACATTCAATTGCTTGATGTGTTCGCGAATATGAAGCAGTTTGCGCTCGTTCAATTTGCGAATGGCTTGGGCAATTTCTACGGCACTGGCGTGAATATCCTTCGCGAATTCGACCATCGTCGGCGTCGTACCGTTTACGTCGTACAGCGTAAAACGAACACTACATGCGTGAATCCCATCGATGATGTCATCGAGAGTCACGGCCAGCGTCACGAAGTCTTCACGCTCCAAAGGCGTGATGTATGTGTTGTTCAAGAGCGAAATCAACTTGCTGATCAAATCGTCGCCCTTGTCCTCATACGCCTTCATTTGGTTGGCCAAAGCGCCAAAGTCGGCACCCTCCGACAACTCATTGTGAAATGTCTTTGTAGCGACTTCGATATTGTCTGCGATATCAACTAAATAGGTGAATAATTGATCACTTCGTTTCGACACAGTCCATCCCCCATCGAGTTCAATCGTTAAGAAACTACACGACTACGGTAAATAATTCGTTGTTTTTTTGTTAAGTTTGTGTAAAGGGCCTGTACCAGTCGGGCAAACCTTTTAGAATTGTTCACAACTCCGCACACGTGGATTGTTGTACGCCTCGCCTGAAAGCCAGTATCCCCAACTTTACATCAAATTCACCGAAACGCAGCAGATGAAGAAAAGAGAACGCAGTATGTTTTGTGGCGGCCGGGGTATCGTAAGCCTGAGGTGGTTGTGAGATGTCCCCTAAGCGTAGAAACGACTGGGCTTGGCCTGTCATTGGAGGCATTGGCGTAGGTTTAAGCACGATGTTTGTCTGTATGCCACAGAGTCGCGAAGCGATGGTGGATACGATTGAACGGGCGTTGAATAGCGGACAACGGCGCCAGCGCAATCAGCAGCAGCAAATGCGCGGATCGCAACCATATGCGCCATAACGTAGGCGCAAATGAACAAAGACTACCCATCCCCAGTTGGGTAGCCTTCGTCAAAGAGGGAACACGTTGAAAATACCATTATTCCGAATCTTTGTACAGACCTTATTTTCCCGCAATCGAGCGAGTCGTCGTCTTGGCTCGCGGACCAGCGAAAAAGTCGTGCAACACGAGCGCCGCCGAGCCGATGGCACACGCATCGCGCCCCAGCGCCGACGCTTGCACGGCTACTTTCGCATACGGACTCACCAGACAACGTGCCGAAATAGCCTGCTGAATCGCATCGGTGACCATGCGCCCGCCTTCGGCCAGGCGGTTGCCCAAGATAATCATGGCTGGATTAAGTCCGTTCGTCAGACTGACGATGCCGATGCCTAAATATCGACCTATCATTTGAAACGCTTGCATGGCTGAAGGATCAGACGCTTGATAGCGTTGCAGAATGGTGTCAAAATCCGCTGCCTCCCCGGTCAACTTCGCGTACACAGAACATAAACCACGCTCCGATGCATACAACTCCCAACATCCTACATTCCCACACGTGCATGGGTCCCCATGTGCGTCAATGCTCATATGGCCAAACTCGCCCGCGACACCGTCCGCGCCACGCATCAATTCGTCGCCCACCACGATGGCTGTGCCGATACCTGTACCTGCGCTTACATACAGCAAATTCGACACATGTGTGGCCGCTCCATAAAGCTTTTCCCCAAGCGCCCCCGCATTGGCTTCGTTGTCGACAAAGACCGGCTTATGCAAGCGACTTTCCAACATCGCCTTTAAGGGAATGTTGTCCCAGTGCAAATGTGGGGCCCGCAAGACGATTCCACGCCGAAAGTCAACGAGTCCGGGTACGCCAATGCCAATCCCAATCACGCCATAGTCCGTGACTGGAGCCTTCACGAGCGCCGTTTCGATACAAGTCACTAAGAACTCAAGAACGTCTGCTGCGCCGGCCCGCTTGTCAATCGGGTGGTTAACGGCGTACACAACGCGTGCCGCAAAGTCCGTGATGACGATCCGGACATACTCGACGCCCAGTTCCACGCCCATCACGCTGCCAGCATTGGCGTTGAACAATAACATGATCGGCCTGCGGCCTACACGCGACCGCCCTTGCCCGACCTCAAGGACGAGCCCTTCCCGGATTAACTCGTCGGTCAAGGCCGAGACGGTCGCCTTGTTTAAGCCCGTCTCGGCTGAGATTTGGCTGCGCGAGATGGGGCTTTGAAAGCGAATTCTATTCAACACGATGTATTTATTGATCTCTTTCATCAATGCTTGATCTGCGGTGCGATCCAAGGGTCTATCTCCTCTGCCCACTGTATCGGCGGCTAACAGGGCCGTTGGTTTTCATTGTAGGCCAATCTGCCGACAACATCCAGAGATGAATTGCGCGCCCTGCCGATCAAATGTCCGACAAGGCGCGCAAAATCCAAGTTTTCACGTTTTAATGCACATCGACAACGCCAAGTGAATGTACGGAAACCGGGGTTGAAAATACCTTTTGCTGTTCGATATCGGTGGTCTCGCCGACAATCTGGAATTCCCCGCGCAACCGGATATCGTCCGCCGCGGCGCCAATTTGAACTTCGATCGCGCCAGGCTCGACGACGTACTGCAGATTGCGGTTGTAAAAGCCCAGCTGGTGCGCAGACAATTTGAACGTGACCAGCGCCGCTTCTTTTGCCTCTAGGTGCACGCGTGCGAAACCACGCAGTTCCTGTACCGGCCGCGTCACATCGGCAGCGCGATCGTACACGTACAGTTGCACCACTTCTTCCCCGGCCCGATCTCCCGTGTTCTCGACCACACAAGAAACGTCGACCGTGTCATGGATGCCGATCTCGCTTTGCGACACTGCAAGCTCCCGATACGCAAACGTCGTGTAGCTGAGGCCGTGGCCAAACGCGTACAGAGGCTTGTTGCTCTCGTCGACATACACACCTTTCCAGTGCGAGCGTCCGCCGCTTGGCTTATGGCCGTAGTAAATCGGAACTTGGCCCACGGAACGCGGAATCGTGATCGGCAGCTTGCCGGAAGGGTTAATGTCGCCAAACAGCACGTCAGCAATGGCAGGCGCACCCTCCTCGCCCGGTAACCAGGCCTCGAGAATGGCCGGAACGTGTTCGGCAATCCATGTGATGGACAGCGGGCGTCCGCCGACGAGCACGACGATGGTTGGCGTACCTGTGGCGACAATGCGCTCAACCAACTCCTGCTGCGCACCCAATAACGTCAATGTCGCGCGATCCCGCGACTCGCCAGTCGTACAGCCATCGGTAAGTCCAGCGCGATCGCCGACAACGACAATCGCCACATCGGCCTGGCGCGCAACCTGCTCGGCTTCGGAGATGCCGGATGTATCGTCGCCCAGCACATCGCAGCCCTTTGCGTACAGAACTTGCGCCGCATCCCCCACCTTTTCGCGGATGGCTTGCACGATGGTCTTCATTTCAATGAAGTCGTCGACACTCTTCATTCCCTTTGGCATCGGCGAGTGGAACACATTATCTTCGGACTGCTCGAGCAGCGACTCGATATGGCATGGGTACGCGTAATCGCCGACCATGTTGCGGATGCTGTCCGCATTGGGTCCGATCACGGCAATTTTGCCACCGCTCCTCAGCGGAAGTAAGTTGCCTTCGTTCTTCAAAAGGACGATCGATTTGGCGGCTGCCTCGCGCGCCAACTGTCGCTGTTCATGATTGTCGAACAGATTTGGTGCGCGGCCTTCATCGACAAACGGCCGTTCGAACAAACCGAGTCGGAATTTGGCCGTCAACACACGCCGAACCAAAGCATCGACTTGCTCCATCCGCAAGCGCCCCTGGTTCACCGCCTCGACGAGTGGCTGTCCATAGACATCTCGGCTCGGCAGTTCCACATCGACGCCAGCCTCGACTGCAAATACGGCCGCTTCGACTTTGTCGCGAGCAACCTGATGATATTCAAACAATTGGTTGACCGCGAAGTAGTCGGACACGACGATACCCTCGAAGCCCCAGCGATTGCGCAAGGTCTCAACCAGGAGATCCCGGTTGTGGTGACAGGGTACACCGTCGAGTTCGTGGTAGCCCGGCATAATGGATTGCAGCTTGGCCTCGCGCACAACAGCCTCGAATGGATAGAGGTAGACTTCGCGCAGTTCACGCTCCGGAATATGTGCGGGCGCCCAGTTCATGCCGCCCTCGGAGGCACCATAGCCCACAAAGTGCTTACCAGTTGCGATCACGCCGTCGCGTAAATCATCACCTTGTAGCCCACCGACATAGCCAATGCCCATTTGTGCAACAAGGTAAGGATCCTCACCAAACGTTTCTTCGACGCGCCCCCAACGTGGATCGCGCGTGACATCGAGCAGGGGCGCAAGCGCTTGCTGCGCTCCGACGGCGCGCATCTGTGTACGGATCACTTCGCCAATCCTCCGAGCAATGTCCCGATCCCAGGTGCTCGCAATGCCGATGGTCTGCGGAAAGCACGTGGCGCCTTTTGCCATGTAGCCACTGCACGACTCCTCGTGTACGAGCGCCGGAATCGACAGGCGTGTCTGCGATAGGAGATGCTGCTGAATGCGATTGGCAAGGCGCGCTGTGTCTGCTGGATCGAGATTCGTGGCACCGCCGATACGCGTGATTTGACCAATACCGTGTTCGAATAAGCTAGCCGCCTTGGCGTCGGAAAAAGCGAGATCGTCAAGGACTTCGTAGGCCCATACAGACGTGAGCTGTGCTGCCTTTTCTTCGATGGTCATCTCGGAAAGCAAGAGTTCCACTCGTTCTTCTATCGGTAGATTGGGGTTTTGGTATGATTTATTCACCATGCAACCTCCTTATATAAGTCTCAAAGTTAGCTGTAGAACCTACTCACTTCCCAAATCCAGCCATCATGCCTCGGCGCAAGTATCTTCCCCCAAAAATATATGCGAGAATAAGAGGAAGCGCGGAGAAAATGACTGCTGCCATGATGACCGGCACATCCATTGTATGTTCTCCTTGAAACTGCACGATAGCCAATGGTAAGACCTGTACATTGCGACTTTGCGTGAGTACCAGCGGAAAGAGAAAGTTGTTCCACGACTGCACGAATTGGTATATCGCAACCGAGACAATGGCGGGCCTGGACAGCGGGGCTACTAAATGCCACACAATTTGGAAGTCGCTCGCACCCTCCAACCCCATTGCCTCGTAGAGTTCTTTCGGAATGTCACGTACAAAGTTCACTAAGATTAGCAGAGTCAAAGGTAATGCAAACGCAACCATAGGTAATATCATGCCTATAAGAGTATCATACATACCAAGTTTCGTAATCAGAATATACACAGGAATGATCGCCGCCTGAATCGGAAGCGCCAACCCAACTAGGAAGATGTTGAAAACCAACTGTACTCCACGATTTTTTGTGCGAACCACGACATATGCAAGTAACAGAGCGAAAACAACAATTAACGCAACTGTACACACGGACACAATTGCACTATTCAAGAAGAACCGCAAAAACCCCGACTGCATGACCGTCTCGTAGTTGGACCAGGTTGGATGTAGCGTGGGTACCCACGGATTGCCTAACAAATACCCATTTTGAGAACGAAAACTTGTCATCAGGATATAAAGGATAGGGTAGGCTGCAATGATGAGCCAGACTGTACCGAAAAGGGTAAAGAGCCAATTGCCCCATCGCGGCTTAAATTGACGGCGCAGGGTGGCCTGACGGCTCTGATCCGAAGTTGCGGGGGTTGGGATTGCAATCCCATACCCTCCATTTGGCTTTCCATTTTATTAAAGCCAGTAAACTTCAGCGTTAGAATGGATAACAAGAGCCCTGCGATAGCAAGGATGACCGCTATCACGCTGCCAGCTCCGATGTTAAGGTTGGTGAACGCCTCCTTGTACATGTCCATTGCCAAGACCTGAGTGGCGTCCCCCGGCCCTCCATTCGTCACAACATAAATCAGATCGAAGTATGTGAGCGTTCCGGTTAAAATGAGTACGGTCGTTGTGATAATTGTGTACTTCAACTGCGGCAAGGTCACGGAGAAGAACGAACGTAGTGGTCCGGCTCCATCCAGCATGGCAGCTTCGTAAAGTGAATCCGGAATCTGCCGAACCCCTCCCTGGTACAACATAGAGTTGAACGGTATAAACTGCCATGCAATAATACATGCGATGACGAACAACGCTATGTGTGGGTTGCCAATCCAGTTCTCCATGCCATTTCCGATATGAAGCGCTTTAAGCAATGAATCTACCAAGCCGAATTCAGGGTTGAGAATATACGACCAAGTTAGGCCTATTGCCACAGATGAAAATAAAAGCGGTATAAAGTAAATCACACCATAAATCGCCCTGTGGCGCTTCCTCCCGGCCATAAATACGCCTAGTACTAAGCTCAATGGATTTTGTAGGATCCAGCAGAGAAACATCAGCTCCACCGTAAGCCAAAGCGAATGAAGCGCACCAGCCTGGGAAAATGCATGGGTCCAATTATAAAATCCCACCCAAGTGGATGGCCCCACGCCCGACCACTGTAAACCACTGTAGTAGACCGCCACACACATTGGTATAATTGCAAACGCAGCGAAGAAGATAATCGCCGGAGCCATCATCACCCAACGTTGCCAGGTCATTTTTGTCCCTAACACAGCTTGTCACCACTCCATTACCATACTACTCACCAGAGGGATCGAGCCCTCTGGTGAGTAGTATGAAGATGTTATTACTTCAGATACGAATTGAGGTCGGCTGCGAATTGTTTAGCCGTCATCTGCCCGATCATAAACTTCCCAAGATCCGTGTCCAACTCGTTGCCTTCGGCTGTTGGTAGAGCGGTATCCCAGGACTGTTGGAAGTAAGGCGCACTTTTGGCCAAGTTGTAATAGAAGAGTTCGTATGCCCCATTCTTCTGCTTCTTCAACTGACCTTCAATGCCCTGAACGGCTGGTACATATCCGATGCTTAGTAGGTCTTTAACGTTCTGCGAATCAAGGTTGTTGTCCTTAAGGAAGCTAACGGCCGCCTTGATATTCTGCGGACTTGAATGTGACGAGATCGAGTAATAGTCGCTGGGGTTCCCGGCTACATCGTTGGGATTCCCCTTGCCACCTGGGACACTTGGGAAGGCGAACCAACCAAGATTCGATAGGAAGCTGCTGTCGTTTGTTGCTATCGAACCATATCCCCAGCTGCCCATGAGCCACATTGCTGCGCGACCACTGTACAACAAGGCCGCATCAGATCCATCGTTTGACCCGACAGAGCTGAATCCCGGCTCAAACGCACCAACTGACACCAATTGCTGCATCATGGACAAGGCCTTCATAATAACCGGATTTGACCAAGAACCTGGTTTGTTGCTCATGATGTCGTCGAATGGTTTCTGTCCACCAATTCTGTCGACAAGATACTCAAAATACATTAGGTCTGGCCAATTGTCCTTGCCACCTAGAGCAATAGGGATAACGCCTTTCGACTTAAAGACCTGAATGTCAGAAAGAAGTTGATTCCACGTTTTGGGCGGTGACACATGATACTGCGCGAAAAGCTGCTTATTATAGAAAAAGTTCACTGGCTGAAGGTTGCCGTATGGAACGCCATAAATTTTCCCATTAAACGTAACCGATTTCATCACCGACGGGAGGAAGCGGTTCTTCCATGATGCATCGGCATTTAAATACGATGTCAAATCCTCGACCTTACCCGCCTTGACGAAGTCGTATAGACGGCCACCACCCCAGTTACTCCAAATGTCAGGTGCTCGGTTGGCCCCCATGACAATCTGTAGCTTCTGTAGGTATGGATTAGACTCGAAATACTGAGCGGTAATTTGGGCATTGGGGTGCGATTTGTTAAAGCGAGCTATCGCTTTGTTGTCAACCTGCTCCGCTAACCCTGTGTCGACATTCCACAAAGTTAAGGACGCTTTCCCCGAAGT
This sequence comes from Alicyclobacillus tolerans, assembly GCF_001447355.1. GTDB lineage: Bacteria > Bacillota > Bacilli > Alicyclobacillales > Alicyclobacillaceae > Alicyclobacillus > Alicyclobacillus aegles. The sequence continues at coordinate 51,951 of NZ_JXBW01000012.1, forward strand.
GCTTGCGCTGCCTGATGCACTTTCACCTGTCGTATTCGACACTGATGTTGTGTTAGATGATCCCGTTCCACAGCCTGCCAACAGACCAACGACGGATACAGCGCTTACACATGCTACACCTAACTTTATTCGACTTTTCACGACAATCCCCCTCGATAGTTTGTATGTTGCATAAATCATTGATCGGATTATAGATCAGCAGATGTTCTACCGCAAGAAAAGATCTGTAGAGTTCAATAAACGCTGAAAAAACCCATAGACTTATTCAGGGAGTATACGAGGAGCTTGTACTTCAGTCTATTCTCTGTTCTTATAGTTTGTTTTACAAACCAAGATTTTCGAGATGCGTTGTAATTGATGTTCGAGGACAAGAAGAATGCAAAGTGCATGAGCGTCGCAACAGTACGGTTAGCTGTCCGTACTGTTGCGCTAGGCATTACCCCTCCACCGACCGTTCATGATCCAGCGCCGCATGCAGGCGTTTCTTCAATAACCAGTATCCGTAACCACAGCCCACCACGACAATTGCGGCTGGAATCACGGTGATTTGCCAGTGTTGGTCAACAAACTTCCACAACCCTCCAATGACGCCACCAAGCGCAAGAAACGTCGCAGTCCACAAACCTGACGCTAATAGGTTTAACGGAATGAATACGCGCAACGAGGTCCGATTGATACCCGCAAGGTACGGTACAATATCGCGGACGACGGCGATATACTTAGCAATGATGAGGATCAACCAAGGTTGTTTTTGAAACATGCGTTCACTGCTAGCCAACCGTTTCTCTGTAAGCCCCACATATTTCCCATAGCGGACGAGCAGCGGTCTCCCACATACGCGACCAATCCCATAGGCAATGGTCGATCCCACAAACGTCCCCAAAGCTGTCACAACAATGAGCCACCCAATATTCAGATGCAAGACGCCACTTCGGGACAAAACACCTGTCGTCGTCAAAGCCGTCTCGCCGGGAACGACCAAAATGAAATACTCCAACATCAACATCACAAACAAGCCCAGATATCCATAATGCTCAATTAGCGAAACGAGATGGATGATGGCCACCTCCAAAGAGAATTGCAACCCTTTCGGATCACTACGACATAGAGACGGCTTGCGCTCAAATGCAGTTCACCAAGTACAGTCGCAAGTACCGCCAAAAACATGCAAGGTTAGATTGAACCAAATGTGTCGCGACTGCGTCTTTGTTCGTGTTATGATATCCGCCGATAGGAGTGAGACCATGATACACGCCGCTGCTGTCAATCCATTTGACACCCATGTATACCATATGATCAATGGATTGGCTGGACACAGCCATTTGCTTGACGACATCATGATTTTCTTCGCAAAGGACGCGTTAGAACTTTACGCCTGCATGTTTATCGCTGCATGGTTCGCCTTGCCAAAGCGCGACATTGAGCAACGGAATGCGCTTGCCGTGGCAGGCTTTTCTGGAATTCTGGCACTTGTTATCAACGTGATTATATCCCACTTTATTTGGTTCCGGCCGCGGCCTTTCACGGTATTTCCGAAGGGCTCCTTCACACAGCTCATCACGCACCCGGCTGATGCATCGTTCCCAAGCGATCACACCTCCGGATCGTGGGGCTTTGCGACGGGCGTCATGGGACGTACGCCGAAGTGGATTTCAGTTCCATTCACCGTTCTGGCCATTATCGTCATGATTGCGCGCGTGTTCGTCGGCGTACACTATCCGACAGATGTTCTTGGTAGTGCTGTCATCGGTATCATCGCGAGCCGGGTCATGTGGCTGTTCGGGCGCCAAGTCATGCCGCTTACACGCCTCGTTGCCCGCCTGTTCGGCTATGGTGTCAAAGCAGGAGCTGCACAGCACGACACACAGCACTCCGCATAAAGAATCATTAAAAAAGGCGGGCCGGTTTGGCCCGCCTTTTTTATCGTCATTGGCTGTCCATATTGCTCAGCCGCCGTCTGCCTTTGCGCATGCTCCACAGCATCCACAGCCAGTGGGTAGTCACTCCGACACCGACAACCCACGCAATACAAAACAACAACAGTCCAACAAATGGGATATTGCAAAACGCGACCAACAGGCTGACGCCGACCAGCGCAACCACCCACACCGGTCGCTTTGCCGGATCGGTCATCACCATATATCCAATCCACACCGCTACGACCGCCAAGCCGATGATAGCGGCAACGGCATACAAGAAGAAACAAAGCACAGCAAAGGGTATGCCTACCAGTGTCGCAGCCAAGAGCGCACAAAATGCGACGGCACCGACACTGACAAACAGCCCCGTAAGCCCGACGCGCCGGACAGAGCGTTGCATTTCCGCTAACGGCACGCGAATGGTTTCGCGCAAAGCCGCGGCAATCACAGTGAGTAGCAGGGTCAAGACGATGCTGACGGCTAACAAACCACCCCAGACAGCCAAGGCGCCAAGACCGGTAACCAGCGCGCCACTCCAAAACGGATCGGTAAGCGATGCATGGAAGATCGTATAAACCTTCGCACCAGGAGACGTGTGCACGGCCCCACCGAGATCGACCACCATGTCGACGCGCGATTTGGGTAGCAGGGTCACGTTGCCGTTAATTACAAGAACGTGATCCGCAATGCCTGCAATCGTGAGATTGTGGCCAACGACGACAATGTCGCCGACGGCCTGCCCTGGGGGAACTTGGGTTGCGCTCGTCCGGATGAGCCCTGCATTTGTTGTGCGCTGCGCCGCCAACGCGGACGGCACGATGGCGGAGCCGATGGCAATACATAAAAGCATGCCCCACAAACTGTACAGCCACCGCCACCTCATAATAGGACCTCGCTTCTTCGCGACGACCTGAGCAGGCGCGCAGTCCCAAATAGCGAGATGCCAAGAAGGAGCAGGCTGAACGCCGCTGCCACAACCAGCCACTGCTGATGCACCGCGGTCGGTATCGACACCAAACCGCGCAACACGGCTGACGCGAAGTGAAATGCAATTGTCACCAACGAACCAATCGGCGACACGACGAGACCGACAAGCGCGCACAGGCCAATTATGGAACAACACAGGTAGACATAGACAAGGCGCCTTGACTGTACAACCTGATGCTCTTCTGCAAGTGCCGCCACCACCCGTGCCTCAAGTCCCAGGGGCGGCTCAATCGTTTGGGCGTAAGCCGCCACCTGCTCTTCATCCGCCAGAAGGTCGGCAAACAGGCTCGCGCAGGCAGGGCAAACGGCTAGGTGTGCACGCACACGCTGCTCTTCCACCGCGCTTAACTCGCCGTCTACGTACGCAGTCAGTAACGACTCCCAATCGCGACAACGATCCATCATCCATCACCCCTCTCGCCGCCCAAAAACCGCCGCAACTGCATGCGTGCGTGATGCAAGCGCGATCGCACCGTTCCTACAGGAATGTCGAGCACCTGTGCTATCTCGTCGTACTCGAGCCCATGGAACGCGCGTAGCACGATGACCGTACGATGCTCTTCATTTAAGCGAGCCAAGGCACGATCAACGTCGATCCTCGCCACCGCCGCATCTTCTGCCCCCGACACCGCGGCACTCACCTCGTCGCTCGGCGACTGCGCGCGCCGTTGGCGGGAGGCCAACATGTCGAGGGAAACGCGAACGGCAATGCGAGCAAGCCATGTGGGAAACGTGCGTTCTTCCCGCAACTGCTTCAAAGATCGGAACGCCTTAATGAACGCCTCCTGCGTTGCGTCCTCTGCGTCTGTTGCGTTTTGCAAGACGCCGTATGCAGTCCGGTAGACAAACTGTTGATAATTGCGAACGATGTCCGCCAACGCCTCGGGTTTGCCGCGCCGCGCCTGACGAATCAGGTCGAGGTCCGCTTGCTCCAACCAAGATCACCTCCGGCGGCGACAGGCCAATACCCAACAACAGCAAGCCGCATGAAACACAGATGAGCATTTCATCGGTACGGCCGTTCGTCTTCATAGACTATGTTTGTGCATGTTTGGTTCACCGGCAGGCTTATTTGGACTCCCCCCATCCGCCCCCAGCATGCGTTCGATCTCGCTGTACATCGGTACAGCCGCCTGGGCACCAGGCCTTGTCACCGCGAGAGCGGCCGCCGCTGCGCCAAAGCGCAGAGCACGAACGAGGTTTCGTTCGTCAAACGCTGCCGCAAAGGCCCCGATAAACGTGTCACCAGCCGCTGTTGTATCAACGGCACGTACAGGAAACGCTGGCAAGCGAATCAGTCCGCCGCGCTGCCAACAGACCAGCCCTTGCGCGCCAAGCGTGACAACCACGATTGCGATCCCGATACCCGCTAGTGAGCCAAGCACTGACCAGTCCCCGTCCAGTCCCTGTGGCACCGTTCCGATGAGTGCGGCAGCTTCCGTTTCATTCATCACGAGAACATCGACGCCGCGTAAGGCCTCCCCCGTTAGCTTGCGCATCGGTGCAGGATTGTACAAAACGCGCGCGCCTGCCGCCTTCGCGATACGAAGCGCCTCCTGGTTCGCGGACCAAGGCACTTCATTCTGTAGCAACAGCATATCGCAGGACGTCAAAATGGAGTCGGCACGTGCGACATCCGCAGGCTCCAGCAGCCCATTTGCCCCCGCAGCCAGCACGATGTGATTTTCTCCGTCCGCTCCGACCTCAATAATGGCCAACCCGGTTGCCCAAGGCTTGTCCACAACATACCCAATATCCACACCGGCACTCGCCAAAGAGTCGCGGGCAGCTTGAGCAAACGGGTCACGTCCTGTAGCGCCAATCATCCAGACATCCGCACCGGCTCGTGCTGCTGCGACCGCCTGATTGGCACCTTTGCCGCCCGGTGAATACTGTACGCCGCGCGCCACCACGGTCTCCCCAGGCGAGGGCAGCTGATCTACCGATGCCATGACGTCCATGTTGATGCTTCCCACGACAGCAATCCGCATACACTTCCCTCCCTAAAGGACCGGCAGTCGAATGGCGACGTGCGTACCAACCCCTAACCGACTCTGTACAGAAATGCCACCTGCAAATTCGTCGACCAGCTTTTTCACCATAAAAAGGCCAATTCCCTGCCCACTCTCGTCTTCATTTTGCTTTTCATACTTGCGAAAGAGCCTCTCCATCTGCTGCTCTGTCATACCGACACCGCAATCGATCACGTCGAAATGCAACATCTGCTCCGCAACACGACAGATGACTCGGACGGTTCCCCCTTCGTCGCTGTACTTGATAGCATTGCTGATGACGTTCGAAAAAATGAGCTTGTACCCCAAGCGATTGCCAAGGCAGGTTACCGTCTGCGCAACATCGATTTCGGTGACCAACTCGATATTTTGCGTACGAGCCTTGGTCCCCATAATATATAGAACTTCATCAAGCACAGCGCGCGGATGTAAAATGCGTTTATGCCAAATCGACTCTGCCGCGAGCATCTGCTCCGTTGTCATGATGTGTGAGATTTCGTGATCAATCACGACTGTGTAGTCGACGATGGTTTGCAACTTCTTCGCCCGTTCCGGATCGGGCTCGTCGGCGCTGAGCAACGTGGCATAGGCCTGGATAACCGTTAAAGGATTGCGCACCTCGTGCGATACGACATGCACAAAATCGAGCTTCTGCTTGTATAAATCCATCTCTGACTCCAACTTCGCCTGCGCGCTCAGCGAAGGGTATGCATATTGTTTCTCTCCTGCGTGCTCATAGAGATTGCTGCGGATCAGCTCGCGATCCGTCATTAGATACGGATGTTTCCGCATCATTTCGATTTGGACCGAAGCCGGTACCTGCTTGGCGTCGTAGGTACATACGGTGAGAAAGCCCAGCTCACTGACCGTGAAATCACAGCTTGACTCGTAGCGATATAATTTCTCCTCAATGTCCACTTCGTCCGTCCAATCCACGTGCCCCCATAGGCGAACGGCTCTGCCCTGTGTGATATACGGATCAACCGCTTGGTTTAAGCGCCGATGAACATGATCAGGATGAAAATCATCGGTCATCCCATAAAATCCGCAATTGTCGACATAAGAAACGCAGTCTGGTATACGACCATACCTTTGCAACAATACTTGCGACATATCCGACCACAAAGACGTAGATTCAATGAAAACGACGTGTTGCTTTTGCGCCATTGCCGTTTCAATAAACGCAATGGCATTCGCGATATACACGTCCTTATTCATATAGAAGTACAAAACATGCGCACCATTCTCTACATGCAACTGGTGCGTGAGCGCGATGGTAGATTGCACACCCAACGGAAGCCAATCCCCTTACCCCAATCGAGTTTTACTGGACGAACGCCATTGTAGCAGAATCTGTGTTTGTTTGGCGAAACGACCAGCGAGGCCGCCTTGTCGGCAGCGCCGACTGGCAGACGGCCCCGTACTCATCAGCAACCTCCAGGACATCCGGGATCGACAACGACGTCTTTTACTTCAGGTTTCACGTAGTATTTTGGCACGTTTACGACGATGCGCCGATTTACCCTGATGACCGGCTGTACAATAGGTACCTCCCGGCATACGTAGCAGTCGTGATACTCGTACACGGGCGGGCAAACAATGGGTGGACATGGTTTCATCATATGCCTTTATCCCCTTTCTTGGGTGGTGATGCTACAGGATACTAGGCATCCAACACATGCGTGGCGGCGTTTGCCCTGCCTATGTAACGAATTCGTCAATGACAGGAATTTATGGAACATTGGGCACGGTCAACGCGTGATTGGCCGTGTCAGGAGGAAACCAACGAATGCTGACGCTGGGATGCTCACCGTCGCTCGCATTGTGCTGAATCAAAGCCGCTGGCAACGGATTGTCGCCCAACTCAATCACCGTTCTCCCCGGATCTGAAGTGTAAAACGTCAAGCCCCGTATTTCGTCAATTGATGGCTGATGCGCACCAAATACCGGATCCGATATTTTACGAATGTGAATGTACGTCCTGCCAAACTGATGTGTGACGTCGTATGAGACATACTGTTGGGCGACGTTGTAGTGAAGCAGTCGACTCGTGCGCGCCACAAGCACCTTTCCCTCGTGCTGATGTGCTGCGAGAAGACGCAAGGCCGCCACCGCGTCCTTTGGCAGAACGCCCGGATAGGGCGTGCCACATAGGTGTTGCGCCACCACGGCGTAGCCGTGCTTGGCCTCCAATGCCCGTAAATGCTGTTCCGTCAATTGTTCATGCAAACCATACGGCGTCCAGTTCCAGCGCACCGCGCCTTGCGGACTGTAGTGTTCGTTCGTATAGCGCCAAAATCCCCACACGCGTCGGCCATCCGCCAATCGTAGAGGGAAGATGACCGAATCGCGCACGAACTGATTACTCGACGTGTCGGGCCAGACGAAATGAATGCCGTGCGGAATTGTGATATCCGTGTGGTAATAGGGCGATCCCGGCACCTCGCCCTGCTGATACTGATAAAAGCCCGCACGCCGATACGATCCGAAGTTGTCGACGTTGGACTTATTGCCGTGATCGGTCCAGACTTCAATGTGGTCGCCGCGCTTGGCCAAGGCATTGGCTGCCGTGGCGGCCAGCGAACGGCGAAATACGGTCGTGTGCTCATCGACGCGGCTGAAGTCTCCGTATGTTTGAAGCGTATCGACCCAGCCACATTGGACGAAACGATCCAGCACAGATGCCGCATAGGGTTGAGCCGTGATGCCGCGGAAATACGTGAGCTCATTCGCCATCGGAACGTGGTTGAGATCGATAAACGCTTGATGATCATTGCCATTAAACATGAAGATGGAGTCCGCATAGTCAAGACCCAATCCACGGCCGATAGGCGTCTGTTCAGTCGTATTGATAAATTGATGCACGAGATTGAATTTTCGTAAAGTCTCGCTATCCGCATCTGACGAGAGGGCAAGCATGGCTTGATATGGGTATGGAAATTTGCGCATGCCATACACTTTCGGACCTTGCCCCGCGTTGTACCAATCGCTCGTTTGCGTCGTATGGAGGGCCTGGCTTGGCGAAGCCATGGCCACGGAACACGGGAGCAAAGCCGATGTAAGCAGTGTGGCAAAGAGGGTGGATCGGCTATGTTGTCGTTTCATGAAATCACCTCCCAAAACTGATGTTCCCGATTCCGGGAGGTGATATGTTAGGGGAGAAAAGGGAACTCAGGAACAACTTCTTCTGTATTCAGCATCCGTCAATTTACTTCTTACGCCGAGAAACCCAAATTACCGAAATGGGCCTATTTTCACCGCTGTGCAAGTATGACATAGTGGTATGGGTTGGGATTCCACAGCTCTGTGCGGAAACCTGCCTCCTCTATCTTGGTTGTTAATTTTTCCTTTGTGAGCCGCTCTGCTGTAGGGGGGCCCATTTCCATAGACTGCTTTTCCCACTCGATGACCATCAGCTTCCCCGACGTGTTCAGCAATCGATGAAATTCCGCCAAGGTCCTATCCATATCATCGACCTCATGTAGGACAAACGCGCAGAGGATGCGATCCGCCGTGCCGTCGGGCAGCGGTATGCGCTCCGCCTGCGCGGTCATCGGCGCTATATTCGTAAGGCCAGCTTCGGCAGCCCGTTTGCCTAACATATCGAGCATCTCTGGCGAAACATCCACCCCATACACAGTTTTGCAAATTTGGGCAATCGGGATGGTGAAATATCCCGGGCCACACCCGACATCCGCCACGACATGCGTGGCTTCCAAGTCCAACCGTTCCAGAATCGCGGCCTGTGGCAAAAGCTTCTTCCGATCTGCGTCCAAAAGCTTGTTCGCATGTTTCGGATGAAATCGGTGTCCCATCGCGCACCTCCACACTTGTGTCAACGACACATCCACAAGGTCACTCACCTCGTGGGCACTGTCAGCTAAACCCATCATTGAGCCGCGTCATTGAGCCGCATCGCGGATAGCGTCTTGCAAGGTTGTTTCAATTCGCCGCGCCGTCTCCATTAGCTCGTGGTCCCCGAGAACACCCATAAGCGCGGTTGGCTTGGGCAGCCCGATGAGCGTTTCACCGTTGTGATCGTACACGACGAGTTTGCATGGAAGGAAGTAACCAACTAGCTCGTTGCGAAGCAGCACTTCTTTAGCCTCATGAGGGTTACAAACTTCAAGAATCCGGAACGGCTTCGTGAACTCGACGCCTTTTTCCTGAAGCTTCGATGGAATATCCATCTGCCACAAAACGCCGAAGCCACGCCCTTTTAAGGCTCCTCCGAGCGCCGCAACTGCATCGTCTACGCTTTTGTGCGTTGCGACATGGAAATGAAAATCCTCCATAGATAACACTCCTTTTTGATAACTGACGCCTGCCATCACCTGCTCTTCATGAGCAAGTCGATGGCCTCTTTAATCACTTGTTCGGCCGAACCACCACCGTTCAGTTCCTCGCGAATACATTGCTCCATGTTCTCACCTACGACGTACATAATGACCCGGTCCACCGCCGTTCGAATGGCGGTCAATTGGTTGACAACTTCTTTACAGCCTTTCTCCTGCTCCATCATGCCAATCACGCCGCGAACTTGGCCCTCAATTCGCTTTAAGCGATTCTTCATTTGATCGTTGTATTGCATCCTAACCCCACCTTACCGCTCTATTCTACCTCTGTTGTGCGTTCGCCATGCTCGACCTTTGGCTTGTGTGTTTACAACCAATGCACGCTACTCAAGTTATCGTACAACATGTATAACGCTACGAGAATCAGCACAACGCCAAATACGGTTTGTAAGATGCGCTTCTGATGGCCCAGCTTCGTCGAGACCCATGATCCGCCTACACCGCCGATCACGCCGCCGACCACATACAGAAGGAACACTTTCCAAGCCACCAACCCTGAAATTGCGTACGATACCGCGGTTGTAAGGCCAAATGAGCCGACGGACACGAGCGAACTACCGATGGCGTCAATCAGCGCCATACCCGTTGCAAAAATCAGCCCGGGAACAATGAGAAACCCCCCGCCAATTCCGAAAAAGCCTGAGAGTAAACCGGTGGCGCCCCCCATTCCAATCACGCGACCCATGTTCAGGCGGCCTGAAGTCGCAGCAAGCGTATCGCGATCGCCACGCCTCGTTTGCAGCAAGGTGCGAACAGCAATGATAAGTATCAGTGTGGCAAATAAAAACAGAAGAGCCTTACCGTCCACCGCCTTGCCAATGACTGAACCGATGATATCCCCGACGGCTCCTGGTATGGCAAACGCGATAGCAGGTCGCCAGCGCACATGCCCACTGCGCCAGTGTGGAATCAGATTGATCCAGGCGTTGACCGCCACAGCCAGAGCCGTCGTGCCAATCACCACGTGCGCATCGTGTACCCTCACAACGTAGAGAAGAAGGGGTACAGCTAAGATAGATCCACCACCGCCGATGAGTCCGAGGGTAAATCCAACCACCCCGCCACTCACCACGGCCAAGATGGTTTGCCATAACGCCAGATGAATCATGGTAACCCTCCCAATCGCACATGCGCCAAGAACGCCATCTTATATACATATACATGCATGGGTATGTGTATGTGCAAAATAAAATGGCGTTCCCGCGCATGTTGCGTCATCAAACATCCATATCAGCCGTGGATTGCACAGCGATTCGGGCCGATTTCCATCTCACTAGCCTCGGCATCGCTCGGCTTTAGCTTGCCCATGTTGGTCAAGCGAATTTCCTGATACGCGTTCGGCTGCGGCGGTAAGTTCTCTGTTACGGCCTTGCGGAACTCTGCGTCGTCCTCCAAACGCAACCCAGGATTCACCTGGTACAAATCACCTAATCGGGCAGACACGCGACCTTCACTGTCCAACTCTGCCTCAGTAGCATAGTGCGCAGGTAGCACCCGCAATTCAGGCGAAAGTTGCCGATACGTCTGATAGAGCGTCTTGCGCAAATCTGGTGCCCAATCCCCAGCTTTACCAGCGAGATCGGGCCGACCAATCGATGCAACAAACAAGATGTCGCCCGTCAGGAGATATTGATGATCGACAATCAAGGACGTGCTGCCAATGGTATGCCCAGGCGAGTACACGGGCTTGATTTCGATCACGCTGTGACCAACGGCAATCGTTTTTCCTTCTTCTAAAGGCGTGAACACAAAGTTCGCTTCCGGGGCATCCTTTGGCGGCAGGAAATAGGTTGCACCGACTTCGTCCGCCAAACGACGACCGCCCGAAATGTGGTCCGCGTGCAAGTGTGTGTCGATTGCGTAGCGGATGGGAACGCCCTGTTCCTTGGCAAACTGTAAAACGCCCTGTTCCTTGGCAAACTGTACATAGACGTCGGTCATGCGCGCCGGATCGACAATCGCCGCCTCGCCATTGGAGACAATCGCGTAGGATAAGCAGCCTTTACCGACGCGCACAAACTGATAAATGGCCCCACCAGAAGCGAGATCGCCTATTTTAACTGGGTGTAGATACTCACTCCACGCTTGCATGCCACCGGCGAGATAAGCTATATCGTGAAGGCCTGCTTCCACGAGCTGCTCGGCAACAAATTTGGACGATCCCTCTTTTGCGCAGACGACAAGAATCGGTGCGTCCTTCGGGAGCTTGCCAAGTACGCTGTCCACGCCATCGAGCAGGTCAAAGTAGGGCACGTTGAACGACGTTACACTTTCCCCTTCAATCCGCCAGTCGGCATAGGCATCCTCATTGCGTACATCGAGAATGAACAGAGGCTCTTTGCGCAAAATCCGTTCGTAGACTTCGGCCGCGCTGGCCGCGCGGAGTTGTTGTGTCATGATTGCTTCACCTCCGATTGTTCGATAGGACCTTGCCACTCCGACATGCCAGGAACGACATTGTGCACGTGGGTAAATCCGTGCTCGGCAAGTATCTGACATGCCGCATCACTGCGATTACCTGTCCGGCAGACGACGTAGATGTCCTTATCCGCATAAGCCTTTAATTCCCCAAGCATGCCCTCAAGTTGACCAAGCGGTGCCAACTTGGCTCCTGGCACGTGGCCAAACGCATATTCCATCGGTTCGCGGACATCGAGAATGACCGCATCGCTACCCACTTTACTCGCCAATACATCGTTGCTTACGACATTCGCAAAGGTTGTCTCCGGCTTTTGTTCTTCCGGGATCGCCTTGCGAATGTAGTGATTAAAGACGCCACCCTCTTCAGTGGTCCCTAGAAACTGATGCCCGGTCCGCGTCGCCCAACTCTTTACGTCGGCGACCGATCCAGGATCGGTCGCGACGACTTCGAGCACTTGGCCGGGCGCTATCTCATCGATCGCCTTTTTGGTACGAACAATCGGCATTGGGCAAGACAACCCTTTGCAATCGATGCTTTTATCTACCGTGTACGCGCTCATGGATACGCCCTCCTAGTCTCTTGCTTAGGTATGTGTAATTAGAACGTCACCGTCACATCGGCGTCATAGGCGAAGTCAAGGAACGTCACCGCACCACCGACTTCCACGCCATCGACAAAATCGTCTTTCGTCAGGCCCATCACGTCCATCGTCATTTGGCAGCCAATGAGTTTTACGCCACTTTCTTTTGCCATTTCAAGCATTTCTCGAATGGATGGAACGTTGGCCTTTTTGAAGCCCTCCGCCAGATGCTCATGCTCCGGCGCAAACTTCAGCATTTGTTCTGATTGCTTATGAATGATGGCCAAACCGTCAAATGTGAAGAAAATCGCGACTTCGGCTTCCGTAGCCACGCCTGCCATGGCAATATTCAACACTTTATAGGCGCTCTCAATGCCGCCGTTCGACGCGATAATGGCAACTCGTTTCCCCATTTTCATGCCCTCCTGTATTTCGGAAATCTTGCTGAACCCCGGTTACTGCACACGGCCTTTCCAACCGCTCATACCACCCATCAAGTTCCAGACGTTGTCATAGCCTTGACTCGCGAGAAACTTGCAAGCCTTCGTGCTGCGCATACCGCTACGGCAGACGACGACCGTTTCGCGAGTTCGATCGATCTCGCTGAATCTCTGTGGCAACTGTCCTAACGGAATGTTGACGGCTCCGGGAATTTTACCGGAGGCCACTTCACTCGGTTCGCGCACATCGATAATTTGTAATTTTTCACCCCGTTTCAACCGTTCTTCAAGGTCAGTCGGGATGATATTACGCACTTTATTCCGCCCAAACACGATGACTCACCCCCCCGCGATTTGTGGTTCTAGACGATGACCGCATTAATTACGGTACGGGGTATAGTATACAAACATCCAAACGAAACGTCAAGTATACCTATGAAGGTATTTTTTAAGTTCATGACATAGAAAAACCTCCACGCGCATGCACACGTGGAGGTTTTGCATGATGGAACGAAGTGTTGTCTTTAGGAGGCTTTCGCCTTCACTTGATGATTGGCACCTACGTTTGATTTTGGCGCCAACACGAAATACACGATCCCCGTCACAATGGGCGCCGCAAATGCCGTCAAATCGGCACCGCCAAACCACGCTGTGGACAATGGGCTGACCCAAAGAGCGCTGTTCGCCGTAAAAAATGTTGCCGCTACACCGATGACGAAGGATACCATAGCTCGCCAATTAATGCCGCCAGTATACCAGTAGGCAGACCCTGACCCCGATTCAACCAGTGCTTGTGCGTCGTAACGGCCTTTCACCAAGAAGTGATGCACGAGATAAATCGCCGCCCAAGGGCCCATAACCGTAATCATAAGATCCAAGAAGTTTTGGAAGAAGGATACAAAGTTCGTCGAGAAAAACAGAGCATACACACCAATGGCGGTACAAATGATGCCGTCAATCGTCACCGCCCAGTAACGCTTGAGGCGAATGCCCATGGACAAGAAGCTCATACCTGAACTATAGGCATTCAAATAGTTGGCGCAAATATCACCAATGACGACCGCAAGCAGAAACGGAATAGCCGCCCATGCCGGAATGGCTTTTGCAATCGCCATGACCGGATTGCTAGAAAACGCGTTCGGATTGACGAACGTCCCAAGCACGACGCCAAGCCCCATCATCACAAAGCTGGCTACACCACCGCCCCAGAACGTCGCACCGACGATCCGCCGTGTCGGCGTTTGGACAGGCAAGTAACGAGAGTAGTCGGCGGCAAAGTTCACCCACCCATAAAAGGTACTCGCAAGTCCAATCGAGAGTGCCAGCAAGAATGTTGGAAACGGACCATGAGCCGCCATGTTTTGAATAGGCGGAGCAAATCCCCAATGCACGGACGGCAAGACGGCAAAAACGACGATAACGGCGCAGATGCCAAGTACAAATGCCAGAATACGTTGCATCGTGATCAGCGTTGCGTGGCCTAAAATCGGCACCGTGTACGTCAAAATCAGCGTGATCATGAGCGCAATCACAGTCGGTCCGACACCTGTTGAAGGCAGACCCACATACTGTGCAAGACTCAAAATAGCCCAGACCGTCAGAACCATCGTCACGCTCTCCCAGCCAACGGCCGTCAACCAACTAAAGAAGGCTGGCACCTTATTGCCATGCACGCCAAAGGCGGCGCGAGAGATGGTCAGCGTCACAGTCCCGGCTTTCGGTCCTGTCCCACACACGATACCTAAAACTGCGAATGAGAACGAACATAAAAGCACAACAATCATGCTTTCCCAAACGTTCAGCCCTAACGAGGTAAACAATTGTCCGGTCACGACGCCGGTGTACGTCAGCACGGCGGCAAACCACACGAAAAACAGTTCTTTCGGCATACCGTGCCGCTTATTTTCAGCGATGATGCCATTGCCTTCCGTTTCAAGATGAAATGCAGCATCGATTTGTGCCTGCTCTACATCTGGCCGTACCTGTGTGGCCATCCCCCATACTCCCCCTTTATCAACATAAAAAAAGACCTCTTTTTGCGAAACGCTTGGATGCTTCGCCAAGAGGCCGTTGATATGGAAGAGTTGGTTGGTGCAACAAGTGGATGAAAGAACAAATCGCTAATGCTCCGTCATTCCACCTGCCATGGCTCTTCACATGACAACGACCTCGTAGGCAAGCGATTCACGGTCGCTTGGTAGAAACTGCCGAGCCATATTCCCGGCATTATACGAGGTCTCATCTACGCATGTACAGTTTACCGATCTCGTTAGACCAGAATCAATGGAATGATCAGCAAAAATAGCGCTTTAACGAGCCAATTCAACACGATTGTTACAAATCCGACGCAATTCTATTCTGCATATTTTTGTGTGCCACACTCAAATACCCAACAAGTAGGACAATGAGAATCGTCGTCACAATACTCACGGCCCCCCTACCGCAGCCCAGCCCGCCGTACGCCTTGTCGACGCCGAACCAGTCCGCAAACGACGCTCCGAGCGGCCTTGTCATGACGTAGGAAAACCAGAAAGCAAACACTTCGTTCAAGCCAAACAGCCGGCGACACACGAATGGTGCGAGAAACAGCACAATAAACATGACGCCCGACGCAAAATAGCCTAAGTGTAGTGTCGTTGCGGTCATGTCGCCGCAGGCGGTGCCCATAGCAAAGGTCGCCAGAACAGCGGCCCAATAGAACATTTCGCGGCGACGCGTATAAATGCTGTGGATCGACAGTGTCCCTTCGACTTTACTCCACGATATAAAAACCGCCGTCAGAATGATTGCGAACGCGATGGTGGACGCATAATACGGCACCCCCAGGACGATATGGATGGCATCTGCGACCATCGTGCCAAAAATGGCGACCATCGTGACGAGCAACCAATAGACCCAAGGTACATACTTACGCACCTTAAACTGCAAGACAAGTGCGACCAAGAATCCAAATGCCCCTAGGAAGACAGCAAGATACTGGTTCATGTGGTACACCAGATAATCCGATGTCGCTTCGCCCATTGCCGTCTTCAATAACTTGACGACCCAAAAATAGACTGTAATTTCCGGGACCTTCGTCCACTGCGCACGAATCCGGCGGGTGGAGGCGTATCGAACTGCGCTCATTCTCGACTTCCTCTCGCAATGCGCTTTTTCCACATCTCTGGACAGCGCTAGATTGTGACCAAGATGCTCTTTCCATGCGGAAAAGACGAGCGCCATCCGAAAAAAGTTCGCATTCGCGAAACATCACCTGTTAGGCGCAATATCATCTGGTAAATCGCCGAATAGCGCCAATACCTCGGTTGCTGTTGCTCGATTGGCTCCGTCACAACTGATCACGCGACGGACTTCGATCCGTTCTTGCGCCGCAGCCGCGTAGGCAGATGAGGTGAATTCGGTGGCATGGTTCGAAATCAGGACAGGAATACCGCGCTGCGACAGTTCTCTCGCCAGGCGAGCAAGGTCTACCTGCGCGTCCCAGGAAAAGCCTCCGGCGGCGTAGCTACGAAAATTAGCTGTGCGTGAAAGTGGAACGTAAGGCGGATCGCAATAGATGACGTCACCTCGTTCGGCGTGTGCCATCACGCTCCGGAAGTCCTCGCAAACAAACGTCGCTTGGGCCGCTTTCTGCGCGAAGTATTGCATCTCCCGCTCAGGGAAGTATGGCTTTGGATACCGGCCAAACGGCACGTTGAAGCGGCCCTTGCGATTATAACGGCACAATCCGTTATAACCATGACGATTTAAATAGACGAACAAGGCTGCCCGGCGAAACATATTGTGAGCAGCGTTGAACTCGGCACGTAGTTCATAATAACGTTCGGGCGTGTTGTTCTCCGGGATAAACATCGATTTGCAATATGCAATGAATTCGTCGCCATGGTCCTGCAAAATTCGATAGAGGGCAATCACGTCGGCGTTGATGTCAGCCAATATGTATTCGGGATAATCTGTGTTGAGGAAAACGGCTCCGGAGCCGACGAAAGGTTCAATCAAGCGACGACCCGCAGGCAGCCGCCGCCTGATGTGCGACAGCAGGCGATACTTGCCGCCAGCCCACTTTAAGAAAGGTTTCATCGGACCACCCCCCCGTTGCGGGCCGGGATCACCGCCAACCACCTGTTGCAAAAAGGGTTAGACGGCGTGCTATCTTATTCTAAATCGGCCGATCCCCCTCGTCCATACAATACAAATGCACAAATATGAAATTACGGGCGGATCGTCACAGGCGTCTGTAGTGGCACAGTGTGGGCAAGCCAGGTTACATCTTCGTTGTACATGCGGATACAGCCGTGCGACACGAGTTTGCCGATGCTTGCTGGATCGTTGGTACCGTGGATGCCATAGTGCGGTTTCGACAACCCGAGCCAGTACGCACCAAATGGCCCCCCCGGATTGGGCTCCTTGTTGACGATGATATACTCCCCAACCGGGGTTTGCGTTGCAATTTTGCCGATCCCGACAGGAAACGACCGCGTCACCCGATCGCCATCGAGAAGGTACAACCGCCGGTCGGACAAGTCAACAATAATACGATATTTGGGCATTGATATTCGCCTCCCTGCACCAAGATATGCAGGCGCCGGGTTCACCCGTAGCTTGGAACGGATGCCAGCAAAGCAGGCCAAACAGCTGGACGGCAGAGAATGGATGGGTCAAGAAGCTAAGACTGTGGCACGCAGGGAAAGGGCGTTTCACGACTGCCCGAAGCGAGACTTGAGCCGCTCCAGACAAGTTTCACAAATACACACCCCACACGCAGGCAAGCGCTCGAGAATCTCCTTTGGGAAATGAGCCTTATCGCACCAGCACGTCCCGGACGGATCGCCTGTCACGTGCCCACATCTATTATCCATCCCGCAAAGCGGACACCGGGTTCCGTCGTTCAAGGGGATCATCTCCTTCGCAAAGGTTACACGCAAGGCCAGTGCCAAATGCCCCTCACTTCACATCAGTATAAACGAGGCGTATCCCGCCTTGACACCCGGATTCCGAGACACGAAACAACTGAACTGTGCTACAATTCGATATACCATGATCTTCGCAGGCTCGCGTCACAAACGGTTTGCGCGCGAGACAAGGAATCGGAATGAGGGAATCTGTATGAACGACGCGCTGCGGCTCAAAGTGGTGGACTTATTGCACGACAACGCCAAACTCAGTATCGATACCATCGCCAAAATGCTGGGGGAAGCACCTGAGGTGATTGCAGAGACCATCGACCGCCTGGAAAAGGATAAAGTTATCCTTCGCTATTCCGCTGTCGTCAACTGGGATAAGCTTGAAACCAATCAAGTGACCGCCGTCATCGACGTGCGCGTACTGCCGCAACGCGAAGTTGGCTTTGACTCCATCGCCAAGAAAATCTATCGATTTGAAGAAGTCAAATCGGTTTCACTCATGTCGGGTGGTTATGATCTGCAAGTCACGGTTGTGGGCCGCGACATTCGCGAAGTATCCCGCTTCGTCTCCGAAAAGCTAGCAACCATTGAAAACGTCACCGCGACGACGACACACTTTCTGCTGAAAACTTATAAGTCGGACGGCGTCATTTTCGACGACACCGATGGAGAAAGGCGACTGATGATCACACCATGAGCAACCTATATGACCGCCTGTCGCCTATCGTCACCAATCTGCCCCCTTCCGGCATCCGCCGTTTTTTTGATCTTGCCAACCAGATGCAGGACGTTATCTCGCTCGGCGTAGGCGAACCGGACTTTGTCACACCATGGCACATCCGCGAAGCTTGCATGTATTCACTGGAACAGGGCTACACCACATATACATCAAACCGTGGATTGCCGGAATTGTGCATCGAGATCGCAAAGTACCTGACGAAATATGAGCTGACCTACGATCCGTCGCACGAAATCATGGTCACCGTTGGTGGTAGCGAAGCTATCGATTTGGCCATGCGCACGCTCGTTTGCCCCGGCGACGACGTCCTTATTCCATCGCCCACGTATGTCTCCTACAAACCTTGCGCGTTGCTTGCAGGAGCGCGTGTCGTGGACGTACCGACCTACGCGGAGGATAGATTTCGACTGACGGCCGATGCCTTGGAACGAGCCATCACGCCCCAGAGCAAAGCTCTTGTTCTATGCTTCCCGAACAACCCGACTGGCGCCGTCATGTCGCGCAAGGATTTGCAGGACATTGCCGACGTTGCCGTCCGGCACGACCTGTTTGTCATCTCGGATGAAATTTACGCCGAACTGACATACGACGGCGTGCATACCAGCATCGCGGCATTACCGGGCATGCGGGAGCGCACCATTGTGATCAGCGGCATGTCGAAGGCATACGCGATGACTGGCTGGCGGATTGGCTACATCGCGGCGTGCGAGCCGTTGCTATCGGCAATGTTGAAGATTCACCAGTATACGATTATGTGTGCGCCACACATGGCGCAGCGCGCAGCGCTGGAAGCACTGCGCAACGGCGATGACGAGCGAAATAAGATGGTGGAAAGCTATGATAGAAGGAGAAAACTCATCGTCGCGAACCTGAACGACATCGGCTTGCCGTGTCACGAGCCCCGAGGTGCGTTCTACGCGTTTCCAGACATTCGACCAACGGGGCTTTCTTCCGAAGAATTTGCCGAGCGCTTACTCTTGGAGCAAGGCGTTGCAGTAGTACCGGGAAGTGTCTTTGGCGAAACGGGTGAGGGCTTTATCCGATGCTCCTATGCGACATCGGTAGAGTTAATTGAAGAAGCCATGCGACGCATCGGTACCTTTGTTGTAAAGCTGACATCACAGGCGGTTAAGTGACATGCGTCAGGGCCAACGCTATGTGAAGTGCGTTGGCCCTGTGTCTCGTGATGTGTACCGCCACTCCTCATACACTCATGTGCACACCTGTCTCTGTGTAGCCTGGTTGCCGGATTAGCCGGACACCGACAAGTCCAACGAGCGAAAACAACGCCGGGATGACAAGGCCATCGTGATATCCTAACACCAGCAGATGTTCCGGAAACAAGCCAAGTACATACCCGAATAAGCTTGGTAACAGGATAGCACTCACAAATCCACCCATATTGGAAAATCCCGATACGACACCGACCATTTCAATTGGGAACGAGTCGCGCACGACAGCGAAAGTGAGCGAACTCCCCCCGTTACCAAAGCCTATAAGCACAAGCAGCACGATGATGGCCCAGAGCGGCGGTTTATCGCCAATCAGGAACCAGAGAAGCCAACTCAAAAACGTGATCGCATGTACAAACGTGTAAATGCGCTTTGTCATACCAAGTCGCGTGGAAAGTGCACTGGTCACCGGCCCCCCTGCCATGGCGCCGAATAGCCCGCACATCAGAAGGCTACTCGCAGCGGCTCGGGACAAGCCAAACACCTGCATTAAATAAGGTACGCCCCACGATCCGATGAAACCGACATACGTTCCGACGAGGCCAAAATGGCACATGGCCGTAGCCCAGGCCTGTCGTGTCGAAAACATACGCCGCAAGGTTGCCATGACATTTTGCTGTGGTCGCAGTCGGGATTCTGCCATAGCAGGGCTAGCGCCAAACATCCGCTTTGGCTTCGCGATCAGCACCACATACAGAAGGACCGCGCAAACCATGATAACCAGCCCTACAACGAGGAATGGTATTCGCCAACCCATAGCTGCTATCCATAGCGCATAAGGAACCGTTGCCGTAAGCGATCCGAGCCCTGCCGCAACACCGATGACCCCGAGCAGGCCGATAAACTCCTTCGCCTGAAACCATTGATTGACGACCGCCACGAAGTTGACGAAAATCGTGGCGTCACCCATGCCAACCAGAAAACGTGAGCCCATCAACATATATTCGTTTCCCGAAACACTATACAGCAACGTGCCGAGACCATCGAGCAAGGCACCAACAACGAGAAAGCGATTGGGGCCGAATCGATCCGACAGTAGCCCCACAGGAATTTGCAACAGAGCGTACGAAAGAAACTGCAAACTGCCCATAAGACCAATCGCGGCCGCAGAAATACGAAATGTGTGCATTAGTTGGTTGGTAATGAGGCCAGGCGCCGTACGTTGGCTGACAATCAGATAGTAAGCCAAGAGAACAGCGAAAAAAACCGCCCAGCGGTAACGACTGTCTTGCCTATTCAACGCTCCACTCCCCCAGAAAAAAGAGAAGCAGGGCAACCACTGCCCCTTCTGAACCCATTGTATTCAGCCTTTATACATGATTATAGCGGTTTTTCACCATTGCGGCATACTGTTTATCTGCGTGGTTTCAACCTACCTTTGTCAATCAGGTGTAGGCTAGTGTTCTAATACGACTGTTCAGAACCTTAATAAATGATCAATTTACGCGTCGCGGTTCATTCGCATGATCATGACCGCCTCCACACAAGCAAACTTGAACGCGATTGTTGCCTTGCCTCTTGTCTTGATCATTCCAAGCGAGATGGACATCATTAGCGTGTCCATGCCAAATGACAAAAGTAATGCAATCATCTTTGCAACAACCAAAAAAATTCGTCCCCCTGGCCCGTAGGATACAAGCATCCTGAGCGTTTTGCAGATTTCTAAGTCCT
>NZ_JXBW01000013.1 GCF_001447355.1 Alicyclobacillus tolerans
AAACGCAACTGAGGCGAAGTTTGGTCCGATGCGAACACATCTGCAGGCCGAAGGCCGAAGCCGTGTGAGCGAGGAGCAAACGAAGCATGAAAGTCTGGTGACCATAGCGGAGGGGAAACACCCGTACCCATCCCGAACACGGACGTGAAGACCTCCAGCGCCGAGAATACTTGTCTCGAGAGGGACTGGGAAGGTAGGTCGTTGCCAGGCAAGAGAGAACAGAGTCAGGCGAAGATGCCTGGCTCTGTTTGCTATATGCACAATTCCTCGCCCGCATCCCCGAAAGCAGAAGCTCAACCCCGGCCGAGTGCATCTGTACGCAAGGCTGAAGCCTGTGAGGCCCTGATACGTATATCCTCTCCAGAAACGCTCACGATAAGTTGGTACAGGATAAGGAGGGGTCGTGTGGAAGACGAGTTGGATTATGTTGAACTGGCTGTCGCGGAATTCAAAGACGGTTTAGGCTGGTTTGCCGAGCGCCTTCCAGAGGTGGGCAGGCAGTTCATCTCATATGCAAATGCCTGCTTTCAAGATGGTGAGCTCTCCGAGTTGACGAAACACCTGATTGCCCTCGGAATTGCAGTGCAAATTCAGGACGAGTATTGTATTCTATTTCACGGTCAAAATGCGCTCAGATTAGGAGCTACTGAAAAGCAAATCCTCGAAACACTCGGTGTATGCGGGGCATTCGGTGGTGGCGCGGCTTTGTCACAGGCGGTTACGTTGGTGCGCGACTTGCTCGATTCTCAGGGTCGGGTGGAAGCCCATTAACACTTGCTTAGGTGTAAATGTGAACCTTTGCGGCGGGACGAATCCCGCCGTTATGGTTTAGCCACGTTTGACGAAGAACGGAAGTGGGTCCGCACCACACAGGCGTGCGTAAACAAAGAGCTGCCCTTTGTGGTGAATTTCATGGTCGAGATTCGTTTGCAACAGCGCAGTTGCTGGTAACTTGGCACCAAACAACTGCGTCATGTCCACGAGATTGGCGAACTGATCGTCCGTCATCGAAGCGATTCGATCGTGTGTCTTTTGTGTCCACTTTGAAATGGACGACTCAAGTGCGTTCATAGTGGATAGGTCGGGCTTTTCAGGGCGTGTGCCAAGATGGCCTAAGGCTGCCGAATCGGCGAAGAAGTAGCCCGTGGAGACGATGTGCCAAACGAGATCTGCAAAACTCATCGCGCCTGCCCACGGTTGGAAATCGAGGTGTACCTCACCAACTGCTTTGACGAGGTCGGTCAGTACATCGCGGTGCGCGTGCCAGTGTCCTAAATAGCTTTCAGCCTTCGTCATTTATAAAGCTCCTTTCACATTGTAATTCGCTTTCAGTCTAACACGATCCGCTATTCTTACAAAAAACAAGTTGTCAATAAGTTGGCTTCCTGTACAATTGTGAAGGGTGTCAACTTTCCTTGAAAGGCAGGACATTGGATGCATCTTTTACAGGTCATCATCTACGGTATCGTACAAGGTATTACTGAGTTGTTCCCGATCTCAAGCGTCGGACATGCCGTCATTCTCCCGTACTTGTTCCATTGGACGCAATTCTCAGATTCAAAGGTATTTCTTCCGTTCGTCGTGATGTTGCATCTTGGCACAGGTCTCGCACTCCTGATTTATTTCCTGCCGGAGTGGATTCGCTTGATTGCTTCCTTGTTCATTCGCGATCGACGTGAAGAGCGAAAGACATTCCTGTTACTTGTTGCGGCAACCATTCCAGCCGCCATCTTGGGAAAGCTGTTTGAGCACAAGTTACAGGCACTGTTTCCGTCTGCGTTGTCGGCATCCATCTTTCTTATCGTCAATGGCCTTATCCTGTTTTGGGCCGATGCGATGCGCAAACGCCGCCGACGTACGAGCGAGATCGCCGATATGTCGTACCGGCGCAGTTTTTTGATTGGCGTCGTGCAGGCCTTCGCGCTCATTCCGGGATTCTCGCGCAGCGGTATTACCATGACGGCGGGGCTTGGCAGCGGCCTTTCCTATGATGAGGCAGCCCGATTCAGCTTCTTGCTTGCGACGCCGGTCATTTTAGGTGCTGGCGTCTTGGAAGTGCCGAAGATGTTGCACGATCACAATCATCAAATGTTGCATTATGGTCTACTCGGGGGCTTGTTTGCTGGTATTCTCGCTTTGCTCAGTACAGCTTTTCTTATGCGTTACTTTCAGAGTAGCGAAGTGCGTGCACAACGGCCGTTTGGCTGGTATTGTATTGTTGTAGGAATTGTCGTTGCTGTCATGTCCATGGCAAATCTCCATTTTTAATTGACACCACGATGAGGGCGGGTACAAGGTTGCCCGCCTGCGTCGTGTCGGGTGATTCGAGACACGAAATACATGGGTTCAGTGGCCGGAATGGGGTGGTTTTATGGCAGTGGTGCAAGGGGTGCGCGAGCAAGGTAGAATGAACCGGGATGCGGTATGGAGCGTCTGCGGCACGCACGTTCTGAATGACGTATCTACGACAGGGCTTGTCCCGGCACTGACACAGATGTATAAACCTATCTACCATCTCAATTATACGCAGATAAGTCTTATCGTACTCGTCTCCTATCTGGCATCCTCCATTTCCCAACCTTTGTTTGGGGCGTGGGCGGATCGACATCCCCGCGCCTGGATGCTGCCGCTTGGTCTTTTTCTTTCGACGATAGGCATTACACTCACAGGTATTGCGCCGAGCTACACGATTTTGCTGATCTTTGTGGCGATAAGTGGGCTTGGATCAGGGGCGTTCCACCCTGAGGCATCGCGCGTGACACACCTTGCAGCGGGTCGCGTCAAGGGCCTTGCGCAAGCTATCTTTCAGGTTGGTGGCAACGGGGGGCAGGCCATTGGGCCTTTGATCGTATCCCTCTTTTTGTTGTCCACCGGCATTCATGGCGTCCTATGGATGTTTGTGGCGGTGGCCTTGGGACTCATTCTGACCTTGCGCCTGTATCCTTGGTACCGGGATGGGCTACGGGACTATGGTAAAAAGATGCGCGAGGTGGATGGGGAGAATCAGATTGGGGCGGTCGTTTTGCTCGTGATCGTAATCGTCCTGCGATCCTGGTGCCAAATCGGCATTGCGCAGTTTATGCCGTTCTACTACGCACACAAGTATGGGATGGGCTATCATCTGTCGGATACGTTCACGTTCGTCTTTTTAGGTGCAGGTGCCATAGGTACGTTCATTGGTGGCGCATTGGCCGATCGCATGCCGAAACAGCGCATCTTGTTGTACTCCATGTTGTGTTCAATTCCGTTCGGGCTTGGCCTGCCGTTTTTCAGTGGCCTTTGGGCGCTTGTCGTGCTGATTCCGTTCGGCTTTTTCATCCTCTCTTCGTTCGCTGTTACGGTCGTGTATATGCAACACCTGCTACCCCGGAACATTTCACTCGCTTCAGGACTAACGATTGGTTTCGGCGTCGGGGCAGGCGGTATTGGCGCGACGTTTTTCGGCATTCTGGCCGATCGCGTCGGATTGTCTACGGTATTCTACATTCTTATGTTTGTGCCAGTTGCAGGCGCGCTTTTGTCTCTGTTTTTACCGAACGACCATAAAACCAGGGCGAAGGTCGCCTAGTAGATACGGTATCTTCGCGAGTTAATTCAAATCGGGAGCAGTATCAGCCAGGGCTGCGTCTACCGCCGAGAACAAACGGTGGAGATGCAGCCCTGGTGCCATTAGGTGCGCGGTTTCAGTTGGGAGAGCACGATGGAAGCGGGTAACGGGCTATCCGGCGAAGGATAAATCCAGAGATTTTGCTTCGTCGGAAAACCTGTAAATTGTGAGTCGTTATACTCGTACCACAAGGCGCCGTCCAGTAGACAGATGACGGGGAGCTGTTGCGCCACGATGTGCTCCACCTTGTACAAGTCCTTCTTTTGTTGGGCGAGATTTGTGGTCGCCGAATAGTTGCTCAGCGCGGCATCGACTGCCGCATTGTGAAATCCCTCGAGATTAAAGTTGCCGTTTGTATCCAGCATGTCGTAGTAGGTCGTGTACGGTGTCGGACCCGTGTTTGTCCACGAGATGGCGAGCGCATACTTGGGGATCTGTCCCTTGCCTGGGTCAATCAAGTTATAATAGGCTGCGTAATCCTTCTGGTCGACCTGTACAGCAATACCGACTTGCTGTAATTGTTGCTTGATTAGCAGCGCATCCTCGTCCCAATCGCTCCAACCGGAAACGGTAAGCAGGTCGAAGGAAAGTTTCTGACCGTTCTTTTCAAAGATGCCATCTGAGCCTCGATGAAATCCTGCCTTCTCCAAGGTTTCGATGGCTAGTTTGTCATTGACCGTAAATGATTTTTCGGATGGAGTGAGATCAGGTGCTTCCCAAGCTTGGTCGCTGGGCAGAACCAGGCTCGTTGGCGTGCCAGGCTTTTCGTATCCCGTCTCACCCTTTGTCGACAGGACATTGCGATTAATAGCGTCGTTGATGGCTTCGCGGACGGGCAATTGGGCAAGCAGGGGATTGTGTAGATTTGGATACAACTCGACTGGCTCACTCGGCGGGAAGTAGTAGTGATTGTGCGCTGGATCTGCTTTTACGAAAGTCGTTTCAATATTGGGAATATCGATGCCGCCGTATTTAATTTGACCGCTAGCGAGTGCCAGATCCGCGCCCTGGTTGCCACCATACGCCGGGTAGCTCAGCGTCTGAACCTTAGGTTTCCCGCCGTAGTACAATGGGTTTGCGGTGAATTTATAATCTTGCGGCGAGAAGTAAGACACCTTGAATGGGCCGGTGCCGATTGCATTTTGCGATGTGATTTTTGCCTTTGTCGGATCCCCGAGAGGTTTCCATTGCGACTCGGGGACGATATATGTGGATCCTAGCACGTACGTTTCGGCGAACGGAATATTGGCTGTTTTAAACTGAAAGACGACGGTGTGTGGGCCAGCTGCCTTCACGCTCGTCAACTGCTGCCATATGCCATTCGTGTCCGCGTCTGGATACCGCTTCAGTTCCATGAACGTAAAGACGACGTCTGTCGACGTGAATGCTTTCCCGTCTTGCCATTTCGCGTTCGGGCGGAGCTGAACAGTCAGCGTCTTGTTGTCCTCACTGAATTTAAAGCTTGTGCCAAGCAGGTTAAATTGTTTGCCAGTGACCGATTCGAAATAAAACAGCGGCTGATACACGTTGCCTATGGTTCCGCCCAGTGCCGACGAGTCAAAAGGATTGAAATTGTCTTGCCAGGATGGCGTTGGGTTGCTACAGACTGTGAGGGTGGTGCCTGAGGAGATGCTCGCTTGACCCGGTAATGACGTCGTTGTTTTTGACGATCCGGCGCTTGCTACGCCAGCGTATGTTCCGCCTGCGACGACGACCGCAGCTGCCACGGCGATGCCGGCGACGTACTTTCTCTTCATCTGCATGTAGCCCCCTTTTTGACAATTGCAAGCATTTGCCATACCAAGCTGTGCGCTTGTTTCATTTCACCTGAGGCGCACATCGTTTTGGCGTTTTGCTCTTATCTTGTCGAACTTCCATCTTGCATGAGTTGGTTGTCAGACCTGCAATCCTTATGGGAACAACCCGCTCACGGAACTGATCTTACGCTTCTGGGTAAGCGCTTTCAATACCCTTTTGCAATTTTCTATATAGGATACGTAGACTCTATTGTGCGTTCGCTTCCATCCACCTTTGCGTCCGCACATACTCCTATCTTATACATTTCCTTTATCTCTCTCACACGCTTCCGTTACACTAGAAATGTGGCGTCACGAGCTTGGCTGCCGTTCAGGCGATGTGCGACAGGAAGGAAGGATGTTGGGCATGGATCTGGGTATTCGCGGAAAAGTGGCAATTGTGACCGGAGGTAGCAAGGGGATCGGACTGCGTACCGCTCGTCTGCTCGCCCTGGAAGGCGCGCAAGTGGCGATTTGCGCGCGTACAGAAGCGGCCCTGCAGACAGCAGCGGCGTCTATCGAACAGGAGTCGGGTGGCAAAGTGCTGGCCATACCGACCGACGTTCGCGATCCCGCTCTATGCCGGAACTTTGTCGAACAGGTACATAGCCATTTTGGACGGATCGACATTCTCATTAACAACGCAGGTACGGCAAATGCCCACGCTTTTCTGGAGGTCGACGACGAAATTTGGCGCGGTGATTTGGACTTAAAGCTGTTTGCCGCCATTCATTGTTCGCGTGCCGCAGTGCCGTATATGGAACGGCAAGGGGGCGGCGCTATTGTCAATGTGGCAGCCGTTGGCGGCAAGACGCCCGGGGCTTCTTCATTGCCGTCTTCTGTCAGCCGAGCTGCTGGTCTTGCGCTGACGAAAGCTATGAGCAAAGATTTAGGCACAATGGGCATTCGCGTCAATGCCGTTTGTATCGGCCAAATTCGTAGTGCTCAAATCGAAAACATGTGGCAGCAAGCGTACCCTGACCTCGCGTGGGAAGAGTTTGCCCGCCTGCCGCAGCACGGGATTCCACTCGGCCGTATCGGCGACACGGATGAAGCTGCCCGGGTCATCGCGTTCCTGGCCTCGGATGCAGCTTCGTATATCACGGGTACAGCGCTGAACATCGACGGCGGCTTGGCGGCGGCGCTTTAAGAAGCTGTCCGGCGGGCCCGTAAGGGCCCCGCTCAGACGCCTGGAAGTAACCCGCTATGGCCAAGCGTGGCCAGTCGGTGGCCTCTCACCCAAACGTTTAGTGCCGCTTCAGCCATTCTCCGATGCGCCGGGCCGCCTCCTGCAAGACGTCGATGTCGCGGACAAACGCCATCCGCACGTAACCTTCGCCGCGCGGTCCGAAGGCGATGCCAGGCGTCACCGCGACGCCCGTCGCACGTAACAAATTCAGTGCAAACGGGTAAGAGTCTTCTCCATTCGGCGTCTTGGCCCATACGAACATGGTCGCAGCAGGCCTCCTGACCTCCCATCCGGTTTCGACGAGTGCACCGCAGAACGCGTCCCGTCGCTCCATATAGGCGATCCGCTGGCGCTCATAGCCGTCCCAGGGCTCGCGCAAGGCCGCGATCGCCGCGCGTTGAATGGGTAGGAACACGCCGAAGTCCATATGCGACTTGAGTTTGCGCAGGCAGTCCAATGCGGTTGGGTTGCCGACCGCATAGGCGATGCGAGCGCCGGCAAGATTGTAGGTCTTCGACAACGAGTTAAACTCGATTGCCACGTCCTTTGCGCCGGGAATGGAAAGAATGCTGATGGCCTCATTGTCGTCAAATACGAGTTCTGAATAGGCGAAATCGTGGACGATGAAGATATCATGTTGGTGTGCCAAGCGCACCACGTGCTCGAACATCTCGCGCGTCGCGAGACCCGCCGTGGGATTGCTCGGATAATTGAGAATCATCATCTTCGCCTGTTCCAAATATTGCCTCGGCAGATCGTCAAGACGCGGATGAAGCGTATTGGGATCGACCGGAATGGGCATCACCTCGCCGCCGGCCAGGCGTACGCCCGCCTCGTAAATCGGGTAGCCGGGGTCGGGGATGAGGACGAGATCGCCCGGGTTGATGAACGTCAACGCGAGATGGCTCAGTCCTTCTTGCGATCCCGCGAGTTGCAGCACCTCGTGCACGGGGTCGAGGGTGACGCCATAGCGCTCGTAGAATGCTGCCACAGCCTCTTGAAACGCGGGCAACGCAGTGATGGCATATCCGTATTGGTTTGTTTCGGCTGCGTGTTTTGTCAATTCCGCGATGGCGTGTGCAGGCGGTGGAAAATCCGGACTGCCGACGCTGAGATCGATGACATCGTCGCCAGCTGCCAGCCGTTGACCTTTGGCTAAGGCGAGGTCTTGAAATACGCCTTCGGGCAAATTTTGCAGGCGTTTGGATGGGGTGATCATAGGCCTTACTCCTCGCTCGCGATATTGTGACGTCGGGGCTGATAAGCTGCGCCCCTTCTTTCCAGCATACAAAGATCTTGAGGAGTGTCATAGACTTGACGTTGCGAATTGGATTTTTAGCATCCTATAACGGCTCTGGTATGCGTTCGGTGGTACAGGCCATAGAGGCTGGGCATCTCGACGCCACGCCTGCTGTGATTATCAGTAACAATCCCGACAGCCAAGCTTTGGTGTTTGCGCGAGATCGGCAACTGCCACACGTCTGCATCAATGCGTATCGCGCGGGTGGTGAGGATGCCGCGGACGCGGAAATTGCGCGAACGCTTATGGAGGCACAGGTAGATCTGGTCGTTTTGTCTGGCTACATGAAACGCATAGGGCCCAAAACGCTCGCGGCTTTTGCCAATCGCATTCTCAATATTCACCCAAGCTTATTGCCGAACTTCGGAGGGCAAGGCATGTACGGCATGCGCGTGCACGAAGCCGTGATCGCAGCAGGTGTGCAGGAATCTGGTGCGACCGTACACGTCGTCGACGACGAATACGATCACGGCCGCATCCTGGCGCAAGCCCGCGTGCCTGTGCTGCCAGACGATTCTGCGCAGTCCCTGCGCGAGCGTGTGGCAGAGCAAGAAGGACCTCTTTATGTACAGGTTCTACAGCGGATCGCGCGAGGCGAGTTGCATCTGGTTTGATTTGGATAGTGTGTGCGAGTGTGATACCCTGTTTGGGTGAACAGTCAACCTGGGGGTGTGCGTGGTGCTGGCAGTCACCATGTCGTCATTTGGAGAGCCGGACGTTTTGCAAATCTCTGAAGTGGAGACGCCGCGGCCCGGTCCGGGAGAGGTTCTGGTGCGTGTGCGTGCGACGGCCTTGAATCGAGCCGATTTGTTGCAACGGCGCGGCCTTTACCCGCCGCCGCCGGGCGCCTCAGAGATTCTGGGGCTTGAAATGGCCGGGGAAGTGGCAGAGCTTGGCGAGGGTGTGACGTCCGTCAGCGTTGGAGATCGCGTCTGCGCATTGTTGCCTGGTGGTGGGTACGCGCAGTACGCATGTGTCCCCGCAGGCATGCTGATGCGCTTGCCCACCAACTTGACATTTGCGCAAGGCGCGGCGATTCCCGAAACCTTTCTCACCGCTTACCTCAATCTGTTTGTGCTGGGGCGTTTATCGCCTCGGGAAACGGTGCTTGTGCATGCTGGGGCAAGTGGCGTGGGGACGTCCGCCATTCAACTGATCCGTTTGGCTGGCGCCAACTCCATCGTCACGGCGGGTACAGAGGCGAAAATTGAGCGCTGTCTAAGCCTTGGCGCACAAGCGGGATGGAATTATCACGATGGCTCGTTTGTCGATTTTGTCCAGAAACATACAGATGGGCACGGTGCGAATATCATCTTTGACTTTATCGGCGCGCCGTATTTTGCAGATAATATCGCTTCCCTCGCTATCGATGGGCGGCTTATCGTGATCGGTACGATGGGTGGCACGAAGGTCGACGCGCTGGATCTCGGTCAATTATTGGGACGTCGACTGCAAATCATTGGTACGGCGCTGCGTTCGCGCTCACTCGCCGACAAAATCGAACTGACGGCCGCATTTCAAGCGTTTGCCGGGGACGCCTTGGCCAATGGAGAGGTCGTCCCGGTGGTGGACTCTGTTTTCGATTGGCGAGACGTGCAGGAAGCTCATCGGTATATGGAGTCGAATCGGAACACGGGTAAGATTGTGTTGAACGTCAACTGAGACCTATGGATTGGAGCAGTGTCAGGCTGAGGTAAAAGACACCGCAGCCAAAGAGCAGGAGCAACATGTTGCGCGGTTGCTCCTGTGCGCGCACGAACGGGACGAGATCGGACGTTGAGATAAACAAGAACGTGCCAGTAGCAAGCGCCATGATAATGTTGACGCTGGGGCCGCCAACGCTACCGAGTACGACCGCCGTGATGGCACCGACGATGGTGGAACACGTGAGCAGGAAGGCCCAAAGAAACGCCCGTCGGCGTGAATTCGATGAATTCAGGCTGATGGCGCTAATCGTAAGGCCTTCCGGCACTTTATGTAGCGTGATCGCGACAAACATGAGGATGCCCTCGGCGCGATTCGCAGCGAGTGCTCCTGCGATCACGACGCCGTCCATGAACGTATGAACCATCATGCTGACCAGTGCAATGGTGCCACCTTGCATGGCGGCCGTGTGTGCGTGAGCTGTGGCGTGGCTGTGCGTGTTTTCGTGGTTGCTTCTGTGGCGTATGATCTCGAGTGTGAGCACGAGCAGATACCCAATCAGCATATAGGTAACGCCGAGTTTTGGCATCGTGTGCAACGTGTCGGGAAGTCTATCGAGCAGCGTTGCACCGAGCAAAAATCCGGCGCCGATAGAAGTAAACGAAGCCAGCGTACGCCCCTCGAATTGCCGGACGACGGTGAGCGCCCCGCCCACTGTGTCCGCCATCGCGGCTAGTGCCGATAAAAACAATGCGAGCCAAACGCTCGTCAATCGAAATTCCTCCCCACACAGCTAAACCATCTTATCTCCTGCAGGGTTACAAATATGACAGGCACAACAGGATCACAGTATCGCCAAAAGGGGACGCTGTCAATTTAGACCGTTGCTACCCGCCACCTGTCCTCCCAAGCTGCTATGTGGATCGAATACGATCTAGCATCAGCGGCGAGGAGGTGCAATCGCAATGTACGGTGAATGCTTTGGAGCATACACTCGCTGGGCAGTTGTGTTCCTCATCATCTTTGTCCTGTTCATCCTGTTGGTTCCCTACGCTGGGACGGCCGCCGCGTATTGAGGGGAAGGCCACACGGTTGTGTGGCCTTTGGAACCGTGGACAAGCCCGTGGATGTGGGTAAATGAAGTCGGTGCGCTTCGACAAATTTCTGCATGACTCGCTTCGAAACTTCCCCGAAACAAAGGCGATATTAACATTTGTCACAGAGCGGCGTGTCAGCATTGAATTTCTTTTGATTGCCCGCGCGCTCAGAGGCTCGTATAGTTCTAACCGGAAAGCGATTTCAGCTCAAAGGAGGGTCACACATGGCAAGTCAGGCAGTGGTTCAGAACGTCGCCCAAGCTGGCAAGGCCCGTGCGGGCATGCAGAAGTTTGGCGGCTTTCTCGCCGGCATGGTCATGCCAAACATTCCGGCGTTTATTGCATGGGGCTTGATTACGGCATTTTTTATTCCTACCGGATGGACGCCAAACGCGAAGCTTGATGAACTCGTATCTCCGTTTGTATCGTTCCTGATTCCAGTTTTGATTGGCTTTACGGGTGGTCGCCTTGTGCATGGCAATCGTGGCGCGGTCGTCGGTGCCATTGCGACGGCGGGCGTGGCGGTCGGCGCCACGCAGCCGATGTTTATCGGTGCTATGATCATGGGGCCGCTTGGTGGCTATTTGATTAAGCAGTTTGACCGTATGCTCGGAGATCGGATCAAAGCTGGCTTTGAGATGTTGGTCAACACGTTCTCCGCGGGTATCATCGGTGGCGCTCTCGCCATTCTTGGCTTTTGGGTCGTACAGCCGGTAATGGATGCTGTCTCGACTGCGTTGGGGGCTGCCGCACTTTGGATTACGCATATTCACCTGTTGCCCTTGATTGCTCTCTTTATTGAGCCCGGCAAGGTTCTCTTTCTGAACAACGCCATCAATCACGGCATTCTTGAACCGATTGGTGTGCAGCAGGCGAAAGAAACAGGGAAATCTATTTTCTTCCTGCTTGAAACGGATCCAGGCCCGGGACTTGGCGTTCTGCTTGCGTACTGGATTTTCGGCAAAGGCACCATTAAGCAATCTGCACCTGGCGCCATTTTGATCCAGTTCTTTGGCGGCATTCACGAAG
Source organism: Alicyclobacillus tolerans (assembly GCF_001447355.1). Taxonomy (GTDB): domain Bacteria; phylum Bacillota; class Bacilli; order Alicyclobacillales; family Alicyclobacillaceae; genus Alicyclobacillus; species Alicyclobacillus aegles. Next base: position 11,663 of record NZ_JXBW01000013.1, read on the forward strand.
TGTACTTCCCGTACATCCTGATGAAGCCGGTACTCGTTCTGGCGGTCATTCTCGGTGGGATGGGCGCAGATGCGACATTCATGTTGTTGCACGCTGGTCTGGTTGCGACCCCATCGCCAGGCAGCATTTTGGCCGAAATTGCAATGACGCCAAAAGGCGGCTATTTCCCAGTGCTTGCAGGCATTTTCGTCGGTGCCGCCATTTCGCTCATTGTCGCGTCGTTTTTCCTCAGCCGCTCGAAGGACGAGTTCAGCGATGACGCTTTGGCGATGGCCCAAGACATCGTTCGCGACATGAAGTCGCAAAGCAAAGGCCAGGCCGCAACTGCGACCCGGACGGTTGCAACCGCAGCACCAGTTGGCGCGGCAACAGCGCTCACGGGTATTCCGAGTCGGGTTATTTTTGCCTGCGAAGCAGGTATGGGTTCGAGTGCGATGGGTGCTTCGATCCTCAAGAAGCGACTAAAGGAAGCCGGTTACGACATTCCGGTCGATCACGTGCCAGTCAATCAGCTTCCTGTCGACGCGAAGGTGGTCTTTACGCAAAGCAGTCTCGCGACGCGGGCCAGCCAAGTGGCGCCGAACGCGAAGATCTACATCGTGAACAACTTCTTAGACAAGAATACGTACGATGCGTTTGTAACCGAACTTGACCAACTCAAGAAGTGATGCGAGGTGCGAATGGCCAGCACACTGACCGACCGACAAAAGCACATACTCTATCTGATCCTTGACAGCGAACAAGGCATGGATGTAGATGGATTGGCGCGCCGACTCGACGTGAGTCGGCGCACCGTGCATCGCGACCTCCAAGCCATCCAAAGTTGGGTTGACACGTTTGGGCTGCACCTCGAAACTGCGGACGGCAAAATTGCATTGACCGGAGCAGTTGCGGGAATGGAGCGCATGCGTGCGGCGGTTGGGGAACTACCGACTGCGCTTGCGATCACGCCCAAAAGCCGCGAAGTCTTTGTCGCCCTCGATTTACTCATGGAAGAAGGGCCGATGAAGCTCGCTTATTTGGGCAAGCAATTGCGGGTTACGCCAGCAAGCCTCAGTCATCAGCTAAACGATGTTGCGGCATGGTTGCGTGATCGCGGACTGCACATGATCCGCCGCCAAGGCTATGGAGTTGAGGTGACAGGGGACGAAGAGCGCCGTCGAGAAGCACTCGCTGAACTCGTGCACGCACAAATCTCACCCATTGATTTGATGAAGCTTATGCATGCGGATGCGTCAAAACGCATGCGACATCCGTTTTATCCTTGGCTTGAACGTTGGTTTGCACCCGAACGCCTGGCCGATGTGGAGTCGGTGCTGCAGGAAGAACTACGAGTTGTTTCGCCGCCGCTCGATGAAGCGGCGTTTTACAGTTTCTTGTTGCACGTGTTGCTTGCATGCGCACGCATCGAGCAAGGAGGCGCTCTGTCGGATCAGCTTGGCGAGAACGTAGATGAATCGCAAGACGAGGTCGTCTGTCGAGCCATTTTGCGCCGCGTATTGCCGCAACTGCCACCGGAACCAGCCGAGGTACACTACTTGGCGAAGCCTTTACGTGGCGCCAAGGTGCGGATCGCTGAAGATGTGCGGCTTCTGCCGATGAACCTGACGGCTATGGATCTGGCGTATCAGTTGACGCGTGAATTGGAGGCGAAATTGCAGATTGCACTGAGCGGAGATCGCGAACTTCTCGCCGGTGTTGCGCAACATCTCGAGCCTGCCATTCAGCGCATGACGTCGGGACTTGGTATTCGCAATCCGCTGTTGTCCGAGGTCAAGCGCCAATACCCTGAGTTTTTCGAGGCAGTAAGGGGAGCCTGTGGGGTGGTGCTTGGACGCTACGGCATCGTTGCGCCAGATGAAGAAATTGGTTATCTGACCATGCATTTGGCTGCAGCATACGAACGCCAATTGGCCGAGCGCGTGTGGCACGTGCGCATTGTCTGTCCCAATGGCATCAGTTCGGCGCAGTTGCTTGCCAGTCGTCTGAAAAAGGAGTTCCCGAATGTCCTGGTTGTCGGTATCGAATCGCTTCATTCACTGCAGGAGACGGGCTGTGACTTCGTCGTTGCGACGACAGCCATCGAGGGCATGGATTTGCCTGTCGTGGTCGTCTCTCCGTTCCTGCCACCAACCGATGTCAAGCAAATCGAGCAGTTGATTTCGCGTCTTGAACGCGAGACGGACGGTCCGCGCCGGATCGAGGCGAGTGAGTTGGACGCACGGCAGTTGCGTCGCGCGCTTTCCGTGGCCGAGCGAATTTGCAGTCAAATCCTCTTGCGCGAGATAACAGGTGGAAGACTCGCGGACGTCATTGAACAAGCAGCCCAGGATGCCGTGCAAGTCGGCCATGCAGTCGATGCTGCTGGCGTCAAACAGGCAATTTTGCAACGCGAGCGCTTGGGGAGCATTGTCTTGCCCGGTAAGGGACTTGCCGTCTTGCACGCTCGCTCAAACGCACTGACAGATTGTCATATTGCTGTGTATCGGTTGAGGCAGGCGATTGCCATCAAGGGGGTGGGTGTGCAGAAAGAGCAGGTTGATACTGTGCTTGTCCTGTTGGCAAAGATAGACGAAGAGTTAGAAGTGATAGAACTGCTGGGGAGACTGAGCGCAGCGTTGGTTACGGATGACGACCTCGTCGACGCGCTGCGAACTTTCGACATCGACGGCTTGCAAAGAGAAATGTTGACGTCGATGTACAACCATGAGGAGTGAACAGACACATGGAAGTCCTTCAAGTTTCGAATGTATTGCTCAATGTTCCGTCTGAAAGTAAAGAGGACGCCATCGCGCGGGTTGGCAACAAGTTGGTGGAGAACGGTTATGTTGCAGCGCCATATGTGGAAGGCATGCTTCTGCGCGAGCAGTCGATGACGACGTACATTGGCAACCAGGTGGCGATTCCGCACAGCATGCCTGAATACGTTCAGTACATTCAACAGTCTGGTATTGTCGTAGCCCAATATCCCGATGGTGTCGATTTTGGCGGCGGGAATGTTGCCAAGCTGGTCATCGGTATTGCTGGCCGCGGCGAAGAACATATGGAAGTGTTGTCGCAAATTGCGACTGTTTGTATGGAAGAGGAAAACGTCGAAAAGTTGGTACGGGCGCAGACAGTCGAAGAAGTGATGGCCGTGCTTGGTGGTACGTTATGAAAAAGGCATTGCATTTTGGTGCAGGCAATATAGGCCGAGGATTCATCGGCATGGTGTTGTGTGACAACGGATACCACGTGGTCTTCGCGGACGTCGTGCCGTCGCTGGTCGAACAGTTGGCGGCTGCGGGGTCATATCGCGTGATCACATTAGATACAGAGATTGAAACAAAGGAAGTTTCGGGTGTACGTGCCGTTTTGCTTGGCTCGGAAGCGTGCCGAGAAGAACTGGTGGACGCTGATCTGGTCACCACCGCGGTCGGCCTGGGCAACTTGGTGCATGTAGCCGACGTGCTCGCCGACGGCTTACAGCGTCGGATGCAGCGCAATCCCGAGCCGATGCTCAACGTGATCGCATGTGAAAACGCGATTCGAGCGACATCGACGTTGCGCGATCTCGTCTACGAGCGCGTCGACGACGAAGTCCGGACGTGGTTGGACGGACACGTCGGCTTCCCTGATGCGGCGGTTGACCGCATCGCGCCCAATCGCGATGGTTATGCAGTTGAGCCACTCGATGCTGTCGTCGAGCGCTATTTCGAGTGGGACATCGAGCAGCCAGCGGTGCGCGGCGAGTTGGCATTGTCAGGGGCAACGTTTGTTCGCGATTTGGGACCATACTTAGAGCGCAAGTTGTATTTGGTCAACGGTGCTCACGCCGCGGCCGCCTATGCAGGCTATCGCCGTGGACATCAGACCGTACGAGAGGCGATGCAAGATCCCGCAATTGCGCAACTGGTTGCCGACGTTCAGGAGGAGGCGGCACAGGGACTGACGAGCGCCTACCCCGATTTGACGCTTACAGGCTTGCGTCAGTATGCCAATACGGTGCGCACGCGTTTTCTGAATCCACACGTGGTCGATCACGTCGATCGCGTCGGGCGCGATCCGTTGCGTAAACTTGCGGCTTCGGACCGGTTATTTGGGCCACTGCGATTGACGATGGCGGCAGGGCGGAAGGCGCCAGCGCTCACGAGCGCGATCGCATTTGCGCTCAGCTACGACAACGAGCAAGATGAATCGGCGCAGAAGGTTCAGCAAATGATTCAGGAGCATGGGGTCAGCTGGGCCATCGCGCAAATTGCTGGCTGCACCGATGAAACTGTGGTAGCCTCAATAGTTAGGGAATATGAACGAATTCAAGGAGGCATCTGGGATGGAACGGCAAGTTGAACTGAAAAATCCGTCCGGGTTGCACGCGCGGCCCGCGTCGTTGTTTGTTGCGGAAGCGAACAAGTTTGCATCGGAGATTTTCGTCGAAGCGAAGGGCAAGCGCGTCAATGCAAAGAGCATTTTAGGGTTGCTCACGCTCGCTATCAGCCAGGGGACGACCATCAAGATCATCGCTGAAGGGTCCGACGCCGAACAGGCTGTCGAAGCGCTGGTCAACTTGGTTGCCAGCGGCTTTGGCGAATAAGGCGGGTGTCAGACGTGGGAACGCGTTTTACCGGTATTGCCGCGTCGGACGGCGTCGCCATTGCGCCTGCCTTTGTCCTCTCGACTTCGGTACAGGCAGTCGAGGAGCGGCGGGGCGTCCCTATCGGCCCAGAGATTGAACGCTTGGAAGTCGCCTTGCGGGCTGCCAAAGGTGAACTCGAGTCGCTGCGGGAAACGGCCGATGCGAAACTCGGCGCCGAGCATGCGCAGATCTTTACGGCGCACATTCAGATCCTTGAGGATCCTGAGTTTGCTGGCGCCATTCGCGGCGTGATCGAAGGGGAACAGGTTAACGCCGAATTTGCGCTCAATCAAGTTGCCAAGCAGTTGATTGCGCTGTTTGAGCAAATGGACAACGAGTATATGCGCCAGCGCGCGGCAGACATCAAGGACGTCAGCCAGCGCTTACTGGCGAGGTTACAAGGCAGTTCGCAAAGTTCGTTGGCCGATATTCAAGAGCCGGTTGTGCTGGTTGCCAACGATTTGGCGCCATCGGACACGATTCAGCTTGATGCATCGCTGGTGCGCGCATTTGTCACGGACATTGGCGGGCGGACATCGCATTCCGCGATTATGGCGAGATCGCTCGGCATCCCCGCTGTAGTGGGTTTGGGCGAGATCACAGCCAATGTGCAGGCGGGACAGCTCATTGCCGTCGATGGTGCGGCCGGGCTCGTCGTTGTCGACCCAGATCCGGAAGAGCAGGCTTCGTTCAGCAGCCGCGCGGCGGGGGAAGCGGAGGCGAAAGCTCGTCTGTTGGCACTGAAGGACGAGCCGTCGCAGACTCTTGATGGCCGCCGCGTCGAGTTGGCTGGTAACATCGGCACCCCGGCGGACGTTGCGGCAGTGCTTGACAATGGGGGCGAGGGCGTTGGCTTGTTCCGCTCCGAATTCCTGTATATGAATCGCCAGGACGCGCCTTCTGAGGAAGAGCAATTTGCGGCGTATCGCGAAGTTGCCGAACGGATGGGAGGCAAACCTGTCATTGTACGCACGCTCGATGTCGGCGGGGACAAAGAGATACCGTACCTCGACCTGCCAAAGGAGGCAAATCCATTTCTTGGCTACCGCGCAATCCGCGTGTGCTTGGACCGCACAGAGCTGTTTGATACGCAATTGCGGGCCATCTTGCGGGCTTCGCATTATGGCAAGTTGCGCATCATGTTCCCGATGATCTCGACCGTTACAGAGATTCGGCAGGCAAAGGCGCGCGTTGAAGCAGTGAAAGCCGAGTTGCGAGCGGCGGGCACACCTTTTGACGAGAATATCGAGATTGGGATCATGATTGAGATTCCTGCGGCGGCTGTCGCGGCGGATTTGCTCGCCAAAGAAGTCGACTTTTTCTCGATTGGCACGAACGATCTCGTTCAGTATACGATGGCTTGCGATCGCATGAACCAACGTATTTCTCATCTGTATCAGCCTCTGCATCCAAGTGTTTTGCGGCTGATCAAGATGGTTATCGACGGGGCACATCGGCATGGCAAGTGGGTTGGCATGTGCGGCGAACTGGCCGGAGAATTGAGCGCCGTACCCGTACTTTTGGGCCTTGGCCTCGATGAGTTCAGCATGAGCGCCGGTTCCATTCTTAAAGTCCGTGAACGGATCCGGGGCTTACGTATGGATGAGGCGCAGACGTTGGCCGCTGTGGTCTTGGAGCTCGACAGTCAGGAAGACGTGTTGAAAAAAGTGCAAACCTGGGCGTGATTGCCTAAATCAAGAGGTGGAGACATGAAGCGGCTGGGCGCGTCGGCGCACCAGCCGCTTTTCAATTGAAAGGATCATTGTTCACACGATGCACGTCAACTATGATACGAGAGAAGCGAGATATAGCCATTGTCTCTACAGGGAGAGTTGACATGAACGAACTATCGGATGACATGTTGCTTTCCGCCATCGTTGAGGGCAGGCGCGATGCCATGGAGGAACTGTATGATCGATTTGCGGGATTTGTCTACAGTTTCGCCTATCGGGCCGTGGGGAACGCGTCTGCTGCAGAGGAGATTGTCCAGGATGTGTTTGTGAAAGTCTGGCGGATGGCGGACCGCTACGACGCGTCGCTTGGCAAAGTTTCAACGTGGTTGTTGTCGATTGCACGGAATGCGGCTATCGATCATCATCGTCGCCATCGGCGGCATGAGTTGGTCCAAATCGCGGATGGGGTACTGCCAGAGGTTGCTGATGATGCTCCGACCCCCGAATGGGTCGCAGAACAAGCGGATATACGCCAAAGAGTGCGGCAAGCTTTGAGCCAACTGCCGTTGGACCAGAAGCAGATCGTTGAAATGATGTATTTTCGGGGCTATACGCAACAGGAAATATCCGAGTGCCTCGGCATTTCGTTGGGTACTGTGAAAAGTCGGGCACGTTTGGCCATGGCGAAGCTGCGCGAGCGACTTGGGTCTGTAGGAATGGAGGTGGAACAGCATGGCGAATCGGCTCTGTGAACTGTGCACTTTGTATGCATTAGGCGGGCTGGACAAAGAAGAGGTTCTACCGTTCGGGCGACATCTTGCTACGTGCCCCGACTGTCAAGAGGAGTTGGCTTCACTACGCGGCGTCACAGATGCTTTGTCTTTCGACTTTGATTTCGTTTCGCCACCTCCGGGTATGCGTGAACGTGTACTAACGGCTGTCTTTGCCAATCAACCTGATTCCCAGCTCGGCCCTGAAGTGACGGGTGCAACGCAGCGGAACGAGGTGCCCACACTTCCTCGAGACCTGGAGCCATTGTCAGTACCTAAGCAGCGCACATCCATGCCAAATGCGTCATCGGGACGTCGGCGATACTCCTTGCTGTGGTGGGTAGTTTCGTGGGCTAGTCTCGTTGCCATAGCTGGTGGGTTGACATGGCGTGGCCTGGGTTCCACCACGAGTCCGGTGGGACGCGTCCAGGCGGAGAAACAGATGGAGTCGACGTCCGGAGTTGGTAGTGCTCATATGTGGATTACGACGACTACACAGGGCAAAGAACTGTTAATTCGTTTCAAAGGGCTGAAGCGAACGGTAGGAACAGAGGTGTACCAGGTTTGGTTAATTCAGAAGGGTCATGCGCCTCAATCGGCTGGCATATTTGCGCCTGATGCTACGGGGGATGCGTTGTTTGCGGCATGGTTTCCGAAACAGCACGTAAACGTCATTGCAGTGACTTTGGAGCCAAAAGCTGTCGATCAAAAACCCTTGGGAACCATGATGTTTGAAACACAGATCAGCACATGAATCGCTGAATCACAACTGATCTGTGGGTGTGATCCCAATACACTCGTCACCCCGTATCTCTATGTATTAAGAGTGCGAGGTGATTTTTCTATGGGATCTGCGAGTCGTCTGCTCTCTGTATCCACATGGTGGGTTTTGGGTTACGAGTGGTTGGTTTCGGGTGTTAATAAGGCGCTAGGAAACGATTTTATTGACGGTTTGCAAAAACAGATGGCGATGGCTGTTCGATCGACTCCATATCATTGGTATGGATGGGTTTTGCAGCATGTTTTGATTAGGTGCTCGCATACGTGCGCCTATTGCGTGATGATTGGGGAACTAGCCGTCGCCCTGGCTTTCGGTATCTGTGGATTCGCTTGTCTTTTCGGCAAGCGAAGTCAATTTGTATCTCTCATTGGGGTCGTCGCGTGTAGCGTGGCGAGTTTCATGGTTGCTAACTTTTTCCTGTTTCAGGGAGGAGCGTATTTCTTTCATCCGTCCGATCCGTTCGACGAGGGTATCCCGGTGGATCTCCTGATTCTGCTCTTGCAGTTGGTACTCGCTGTGGACACATGGAACGCATTTCGTTCTTTTCGGGTGATCCAAAACGCCAATCCATGCGTATATCCATGCGAACATCAAAAAAGCGAGTATACGGAGGAGACGAATCGATGAAAAAAGCCACGATGATTGCCGCTTCCACGGTTGCTGCTTTAACGTTAGGCACGGTTACGAGTACGGCATTCGCCAATACCAACACTTCTACGGTTATCAAACCGACGCCAGTAACGTCGAACGCAGCGGTAGATTTGCGCGTCAGCCTGGACAATCTCCTGGCGCAACACGCAGTGCTTGCCGTCGAAGCTATGGAAAAGGGTTATGCAAATGCGCCGGACTACCGCGCAGTAGTTGCTGCACTTGATCAAAATACACAGGCATTGACGCAAGCTATTGCCTCTGTATACGGCACGTCAGCGGGTGCAGAGTTTAATAAAATGTGGAGTGCACATATTGGGTTTTTCGTTGACTATGTAGAGGCTACGGCAAAAGGAGATGCCGCTCTACAACAGCAGGCGTTGAACAATCTTGAGCAGTATAAAACGCAATTCGCACATTTCTTGGCCAGTGCAAATCCGAACTTATCCGCCTCAGCGTTGGCGGAGGGCTTGCAGGAACATGTCAATGAGTTAATTACAGCGTTTACGGATTATGTAAACAAGGATTACAACGGTGCAGCTACGGAAATGGTCATGGCCTACAATCATATGTTTATGGTCGGTGACGCGTTATCCGCCGCCATTGTCAAACAGTTTCCTCAGAAATTTGGAGAGATGGCAACGGATACGGCTGCAGCGAATCTACGCGTGACACTTGATCGATTACTTGCACTCCATGCAGATCTAGCAAATATCGCGATGGAAGATGGGTACGATGGCTCGCCGGACTTCGATGCCATTGTGAACGTTCTCAACCAAAACACGACGGATCTCTCGAACGCGATTGCATCGGTATATGGGACCCAAGCCGGGGCAAAGTTCAATCAGATGTGGAGTGCACATATTGGATTTTTCGTAGACTATGTGCATGCGGTCGTTCAAAGTGATGCCACAGCTAAACAGCAGGCACTCGACAATTTAGCTCAATATAAAATGCAGTTTGCACAATTTCTTGCCAGTGCGAATCCGAATCTGGATGCAACACAGTTGGCGGATGGGCTGCAGGCGCATGTCAACGAGTTGCTTGGAACGTTCAATGACTATGTCAACAAGGACTATACCGATTCGGAATCGATGTTTCAAGAATCATATAACCACATGTTCATGACGGGAGACGGTTTGTCCGCCGCAATAGTTAAGCAGTTTCCGACGAAATTTGAAAGTGCGGGGGACGCGTGGACATGGTCGGCACTGTCGTTTGAAGTGAACCAAATGGCATGGAATATGCCATTGGGTGTTTGGGGCATCAATCCAAGCACCGGCCAAAGTGAGCTTTGTGTACCCATTTGGTATGTCATGCAGATACTTCGCCATATTGGGGTTCAGAGTCACTGGAACGGACATACGTGGACGCTGACGACCGGTGCGAAAACCAACTGGAATTCCATGTTTGCTGGAGGAAACGTTGCACTTTCAATCAATGGTCATACGGTAGGAATGGCGAGTGACGTCGTTCTCACCGACCCGTATTCCCATAAACCAACCACATTCATGACGATGAGTGACGTTGGTAAGGTGCTTCAGGATTTGGGTGTATCCTTCCAGTGGTCTGGATCGACACTCGATATCATGCAACCGGCGAAGTAAATTAAATTAGGCAATTTCACAGAAGGAAGCAAGAGTGGGGATCACGACCGCTCTTGCTTCCGTTTTGCGGATCAATGTGAAATTTACACGCAGTTTAACGTCGTGATGATGACGCATATGACGAGTACAGCGCCGAGGAGGACCACATCGGTTGGGCGTAGTTTTTCATGAACGCCATACGTTGGTGGAAAAGACGTTCGGAAGACGTTGCGTGCCGTCATTGCGTCCGCCGTGGTGTCACCAACGCGCAGTAAGCGAACGAAGAACGGTGCCAGAATGTTCGTGGTGCGCAAGATGTCCCAGTGCAACGTATGGCGTTGTTTTTTCCAGGCGAGTGTGCGGGCCCTGTATGCTCTGATTTGTGAACGATACATTTGCTCAATAGCTGGGATGAAACGACAGACAAGCGCGGCTGTCCAACCACTCACTTGACACCAGGAATCAGGCAAACGCAAAGCGCGGAGCCCACGGTAGATGGCCGATCCAAATTGAATGGGTGAAAAGTCGCTTACAAACAGTTGGCCGAGTTGCAGAAAGCACCAATAGGGGACGATTTCCCGGATCGTCCGCAGACAGGCCGCTGTATGGAATGCCCAATTGGTGTGAAACGGTGGGCCAAGCTGCAAGCCTGCAATGGTACTCGTGAGTAAGGCGAAACTCAGCCACACCCAACTGAGCCGCAGCGTCGTTCGCCATCTGGCACCAAGGAGTACCAACATCAGAATCGTTGCGGCGGTTCCCGATAGACTGGCTAGCCATGTGTGAACGAACGCGATGGCAACCGTCATACTGCTTATCGATACCCAGCGCACAAAAAGATTGTGGTCGCAAGTACCTAGCGCTCCTACTGGTGCTGTGTCGTCTACCGCTGCCGTGGCTGTATGCAGATCTGTCGAACAGTCAGATCTCGATAGCCTGGCATCAAAGACATGCACTTCGCCCGAGAGTACTATTTGGGAAATTTCCTCAGCGATAGCATCCGCGGACGAGAGGCCTACTTCTTTGATCAATCCGGTTGCACGCAGGTGCAATACGACACGCAATAGTGGAGACAAACCAATGCTGTTTTCCATGAGAAGTTCCGGCCGCAAAATGAGACTACGAGGGCAGCCATCAAACTGGATACTTCCACTGGCGAGCACGATCACGCGCGTTGCAAAGGTAAGCATCTCGTCGAGATCGTGTGTCGCCGTAATGACAGACCCGCCGGCTTCGACGTGGTGCGCCAGTGCGTCGAGCAATGCACGCCGCGCGTCTGCGTCAAGGCCGGCTGTCGGTTCATCGAGCAGCAAAAGCGGCGGCTGGCTGGCCTTAGCCAAGGCATATGCAAACTTGCGTTGCATGCCTGTGCTCCAACGCAAAGGCACATCCACCGGCTGAACGTGCCCGAGTCCGAGCGGTTTTAGATGGTCATTGCGGATGCCGGCCCACGATTGTTCGACTTCGCCCCGCCGTCGCTGTAAGCTAAACGCAAATTCCTCCACCGCCGTTGCGGCGAAGAGCCCTGTCTCCGGCGACTGATAAAGGTAGCTTGCACGAATCGTACCGACTGATTGCGGCATTTCCCCATAAATCACTTGCCCACTGGTTGGCTCCATCATCCCAGCCAGCACGTCGAGCAGGGTCGATTTACCCGCACCGTTGGCACCTGCGAGCACGATCCATTCTCCCGGTCCAACCACCAACGAGACATCGCGAAGTATCTGCTTGCCTTCGCGATCGACGCCAATCTTAGCGGCATGCAAGTACATGTTGCAGTTCCTCCGTCCATTCCATCTCGGTAACCGGTGACAGACGCAAGCCTAGGCGTTGATTCGTCGATCGCGCGGCGCGCACGAGAAATGGCGGCTCAAAGCCATGCTGTTGACAAGGCGTCGCGTCGCCTCGCTCCGAATAAAAAAACGATCTCACTGGCAAGTCGTCAACCAATCTCCCAGCCTCCAGTACGAGCACGCGATCGGCGGCTAACACGTCTTCCATGTCGTGGGTTATGAGCAGGATCGTCCTGCCTTGTTCAGCGAGATTGCGAAAGAGCTGACGCATCGCTTGTCGAGCAGCGGGATCGAGCTCGGCTTGTGTTTCGTCCATCACGAGAATGTCAGCCCCTGACGCTATGGCACTGGCGATGCAAAGCCGAGCCACTTGGCCGCCGGACAAGTTATGGACTGGGGTGGTCAGTGGCAAGTCGAGGCCGAAGCGCCGGCAGAGTGCGTGCATCTCTGCTTGCATGCGTCGAACATCGCTTTCCACTTCCCCTCTTTCAAAAGGACGTGCTGCCAGGGCAATGGCCAGTTCCTCTGCAATCGTGGCACCGAGGAGCTGGGTGCCAGGTGGCTGAAATCCCATTTGCACGTGTCTGCGCTGTGTCGCGAGAGGTTGTCCGAAGACCTTCACGGCCCCGGCTGCAATCGGGATAAGGCCCGTCATTACGCGTGCCAATGTCGTCTTGCCAGCGCCGTTGTGGCCGACGACGGCGACCACTTGGCCCGCCTTAATCGCAAACGAGATGTCACAAAGGACGTCGCGCGTTGCGCCGACGCGTCTGACAACGACGCGTTCCCATTCGATAGACATTGCTACAGATTTCATCGCTCATGTTCCTCGTCAGCAGGAATATTGGATCTAGCGCCAATTGTTAACCTGTGATATATACTAGGTTAACAATTCAATTTTTGCAAAGGGGAGCGATGCATGAAGTTTCGTGGATTGATTTTCTGTGCCCTGTTTGTCGCATTGTTTGCCGTTCTAAGTCTAGTTCAGTTGCCGATTGGTTCCGTTCCTATCACCTTGGAGACACTTGTGATCATGGTGTGTGGTGCCTTACTTGGCCCGTGGTATGGTGGACTCACGTTTGTTTTGTTGATTGTGCTCGATCTCGCAGGGCTTCCGTTGATCGGCGGCCACGCCGGACCAAGCCTGTTGCTCGGGCCAACAGCCGGTTACATATGGGGATGGCCGTTTTGCGCGTTTTTCGCGGGCTTCGTGGTGCAACGGATGCCAGCCGGATCGCGCGGGGAGTGGTGGAAACTTGTCCTCGTGTTATTCTTTCTAGGGGACTGCATCTGTTATATTCCAGGTGTTCTTTGGCTGCGACATGTGGTGCCGTCGCTTAAGCCATGGGGGGCTGCGCTCGCAGGCGGTATGTGGCCCTTTTTGCCGGGAGACTTTGTGAAGGCCGTAATAGGTGCCATCATCGTGCAACGCGTGCGTCGTGTTTACCCGACAGAGCGCATTGTCGGCGGCGAGCGTTTCGTCGAGGCAGCCGAATCGTGATTGGGGCTGGCGACATGCCTGCCCCTTTGCTCATTGCATCGATGCTTTTTCTTTCACGGCTGGTGCGGGGCGGTTCACGAAGTAGATGCTCACGAGCACGAGTACGAGGCCTACGACGAGCGATAGTGTGAGCGGCTCGCGCATCAGCAACGCACTTGCAAAGGCAGAGATGAGTGGAATGAGAAACGTGTACGAGGCAACCTTCGTAGCTTCGCCGGAGCCAATAAGCGTAAAGTAAACAAGCCAGCCGAGAGCGATGACGATCACGGAAATGATGGCGAACAGCGCGATGAATTCACCGGTCCAGCGAATGGACTGCAGTGGTTCGATGGCGCTGCCTATGCCGCTCATCAGCATGCCGCCGATAACCAGTTGGATGGCGACGAGCCATACCGGATCGACCAGGCTGGACGTCTTTTTGACGTAGACTGTGCCAATCGCCCAGGAGACGGAGGTCGCCACGGCCAAGACGATGCCGATGCTGGAACTGTGCACGCCGCTAAGACTACCGAGGCTGATGACGCCGACACCTACGAAACCGAGCACGAGGCCGGCTACTTTCCATGCGTGCATTGGGTCGCCAAGCCATAACCAGGACAGGATGCCAACGAGCATGGGTTGTAAGAAGACGATGGCAGAAAAAAGGCCTGATGGCAGATAAGCTAACCCAATCGTCTGAAGTGCGTAATACAGGATGATATTAAACAAGCTGGAAATGAGATAGATATACCAGTTTTTCCGAAGGTTTAACTGCCCAGGGCGGGTGATCTTGGCCACGATAAGCAGGATGATGCCTCCGGCAAGCGTACGCATGCCCGAGAACAAAATGGGTGGCGTGAACGCCAGGGCCATTTTCGATAACGGCCAATTAAAGCCCCAAGCGGTCACAAGAAACGCGACCATCCATGCTGTGCGAGCGACATTGGTTCGCATGGGTTACCACTCCTCCCGCGTGCCATACCCATCTATGATAGCGCTGGCCGCACAGGAAGCCAAATGGCATATATCGGTCCAAATGAACTGGTCAACGTTCAGGGTAAGTGTATATAGATGCCGACTTGGATTTTCGATACCATGTGGTTTTCGTCGAATACAAAAAGGCGACGGAGAACTATCCCGCCGCCTTTGCAACCATCCATCTTAATATGCTGCCGCTCCGCCAGCGCAGGAACCGCCGCCGCCCCAATAGGGAACCAGCAGAATGAACAGGACAAAGATAATCAGGAACACAACAGCCCAGCGGGTATATCCCCCAAAGGCGCCTCCATCGTACACGCAGATTTCCCCCTTTTCATCAATAGCCGACTGCACCGCCAGCGCAGGAGCCGCCGCCAACATAGCCCGGTACGAGCAGGAAGAACAGCACGAAGATAATCAGAAATACAACAGCCCACCGTGTGTATCCGCCAAAGGTTCCGTACATCGCAATCCCTCCCTTGAACCCGACATGGTGCAGGTTATGTCATGAAACAAATGACAGAGCAGGGCGGATGGAGGGGGTAAGAAACACATTTCCACGCGCAAAAAGATACGCGTAACATTCACACCTTCTACTGGGTAATGGCATAGAGTGCATCCTGACTCGAACATCAATCGGTTTTTCAGAGAAACATTGTTGCCGATGATGGGTTCGGATGAGGGAGATATGATGTGTATTGTGCTATTTCATAACGGCCCTATATTAGGTCCGCAGTTGCTTGCGACCTGGCAGCAGCTAGCCCGTCAATCGAGTGGGACTGGCATTCTGAATGACTGCTCACTCGACGACTTGGAACAGGTTGACGTGCAACTCGTGATCCTGGCGTCCGATATGCTCTCGGAGTTTGAACGGTCGGTGCTGGACAAGTGCAGGTCGTTGCAGATTCCCGTCCTGCCTGTGCTTGGGCGAGGAACGACTGCTTTCTTGGGTCCACTCGAAACACCGGGGGTCCCAGGCTGTGCGACGTGTTTACAGTTGCGGTGGGAAAACAGCTTTGAGCGTAGTGTTCTACAACATTTCTTTGGCCAACAAAGTGGCACGCTAATAGAGGAATTGGCAGAGCCTTTCGAGATGTCGGCAATGGCAATGGAAAGGCTGTTCAATTTGGTTGTGCAAGAAATACAGTCTATCCTGCAACCTGGGGGAATGCCTCATTCACGGGGACACGTTTGTGTATATAGCGACGAACATGCCGAGTGGGTTCCCGTCCTTCCGAATCATGATTGCCCGCGTTGCGGGCTCATACCGGATGATCATCCCGCGCTTGCACAGCTTCAGTTTGCGTCATGTCCGCTCGCCGATGAAGAGGCGTTACGGGTGAAGAACATCGATTTCGAACAGGTGAAGCGCATGTTCTTACACTCCGAGGTGGGCTACATCTCCGTTATTCATGAGCATAGCGACGATACAGCGTTCGCTCAGGCCGCGGCGTTCATATATACGCCTGGCGGTGCGGAGATTGCCGGCTATGGTTCTGGCCCGACATCCACCGCCGCAAGGCAATCAGCCATGCTGGAAGTGCTGGAGCGCAGTTGCGGATTTCAGGCGGTAAATCGAAAGCCTATCGTCTTTGGCAGGTATGCGGAGCTCGCGGAAAATGCCATACATCCGTCGCGTTTCGGTTTACATTGCTACGAGTTGCTACCATCTACGTATTCGTTTTTAGAGCCCTTTGATGAAGAAAAGAAGTATTCGTGGGTCTGGGCCTATTCGACGATACAAAACATACCAGTCCTCATCCCTGAGCAAATGGCCTATTATGGGCCAACCGCCGATGAAAGGCGGTTTGTCACCGAGTCGTCGAATGGATGTGCAATCGGAGGAAGTGTAGAAGAGGCCGTACTCCACGGGATTTTCGAAGTCCTTGAGCGGGACGGATTCTTGAACATGTGGTACGCGAAACAACCAGTTCCCGAATTGACCATAGGCGCTCATTGTCCCGCGCAAACGGCACATATGCTCCACATGTTGGATGACATGGGCTACGAAGTACGCCTGTTTCAATTATCACCCGATCTCGACATACCAGTCGTGTGTGCCGTGGGTATCCATCGCTTGCACCAATACCCGAAAGTGGTCAGCGGGTCGGCGTGCCACGCAAAACCTTATCAAGCCGTTCATGGCGCACTGCGTGAACTGACAGTACAAGTGTTCAATCTGCGCCGTTCACCAGAGGTAAGGCGCAATCAAGCCCGGGCGATGTTCAAGGATCCGCGTACTATCAGGGACATTCTCGACCACAATGCCGTGGCAGCGTTGCCTGAGGCGTACCCGCGTTGGGCGTTTCTGTTGGAGCGTACTAGGCAAAGGCCTGTGCAATCCGTCGACGAAACGTATATGACTGCAGCCAATCGGTATCAACTGGCTTCCAGAGACATTCGGCTTATCCTCGACGCCGTTGTTCGCGATTTACATCACCGGGGGTTCGACGTTGTCGTATTTCAACAAACGAGCGCGGAATTATCATACGCCGGACTCTCTGCGGTCAAGGCTCTGATTCCGGGCATGACGCCGATCACATGGGGATATGGTCTGCAACGAGTGCGAGGGTTGTCAAGGCTGTTTGAGCTGTCCTATCGTCTGGGCTATACCACGCGCATATTAACAGAAGACGATTTGAATCCGGACAGTCATCCGTTTTCGTAATGCGGTTGTTGGCCGCCTCGTCCATTGGCCCCCGGGCGTTGTTTGACACGTGGCCATCACGCGTCAAGAGGCACAATAGGGCTTCGCAAAATGCGCCCAGCCGCATACGATGTATCAATACCGCGTAAGCGAAATGGCCTCTGCATGTCGAACATGGCGCAGCATAATGCGCCATGATAATCTTCTTGGCAGACAAGACAGTTCCCCAGTATAATGAGCCTAATCAAGTGGTGATGGGGCTCACCAAAACCGCCCGCGAGGGCTGATGGCTCCTGCAACGTACCGATTGCACTGCAATCGGTGGTTTGCAGGGGCCTTTTTCGTGTGCGGAAGAACTTTGGGGGGAGATTCGCATGCAGGAATGGAAGCGGATTGCCGCGGTCTTTCTGGGCGGTGCCATCGGGGGTCTACTACGCGCGCTGATCAGTGAAGGTATGGGGGGCTGGGGGAAGTTCCCTATTGATGTTTTGCTCATTAACATCACCGGCTCGTTTTTGTTAGGCGTCATTCAGCACACAGCGTTCAGACGCATAAGGCCTGATTGGCTGGTCGTGGGACTTGGTACAGGCGTCATGGGCGGATTCACCACATTTTCCACCTTTGCCGAAGGCAGTTTACATTTGTTCAGTCAAGCACCCGTCCTTGCGTTCACCTATATACTGGCAAGTGGGCTTTGCGGCCCGGTTGCGGCCTTTGGTGGAAAGTGGCTGATGGCTACTCTGACGCAAGCGACGAAACGGCCGACCGAGGAGGTATCTGCGTGATTGGCACGACGCTCTGGTTGACCACCTGCGGGTCGGCATTCGGTGCTCTTGCACGGTATGAAGTGGGTAGGCTGGTTGGGGGTTACGCTCGATCCGCCTTCCCGTGGGGGACTTGGCTAATCAATATGTTGGGAACTGCACTGCTTGGCATCTTCGCAGGTCTGTTTGCGGTGAGTGCACCTTCCTTGTTTATCGTGCTTGGCGCGGGTTTCTGTGGAGGGTTCACAACGTTTTCCGCACTCTCAGTGGACACCATCACATTGTTTCGCACAAATCGCATGCTTGCCCTCGTCTATCTCGTGAGTTCACTTGGGCTGGGCCTCGTCGTTGCCTGGCTCGTGCAACTTTGGCTGTAGCCTGGCGGGGCGCCTGTCCCTCGCCATCACATGGGTCCTGCCGTAATGTAACCATGTGAGGAACGGAGGGGCAGCGATGCAATGGGGCATGTGGCTCGCAAGTGCGTTGATTGGAGCCGGATCCAATGCAGAGACGGCATTCGGATGGCCACGGCGCAGTTGGGTGGACATGGTGTTTGCCGTGAGTTCCGCGGGCTGTCTCTGGCTTGGCGGCATCAGTGCGCTGCACGCCAGGTTGTCCTTGCCCTCTGCTCTCGCGCACGCCATCGGAATATGCACACTCAGTGTCGTAGGTAGTTGGTTGTTTGGGCACCGCCTCTTGGTTTCGGCAACAGAGATGCGAGCCGTAGCGAACACTGCATTTGCAGGCTGCATGGCTGCTTGGCTCGCGCAGTGTCTAGGCAGCCTTTGCATGGGTCTTGGGGCCGGATTGAGCCATCTTCCTATCGGCGTGGCGGCCATTGTCGCCGCACTTACTGGGATATGCACGTTATTGCGCCCGCGACTTCCCCTTTCCCGCAATCGCTCGCAGCAACAACCCCATTCCCAAAATGACGAGCGTGACGATACATTGTAGCGTCGTCGCCGGTATGTCTTCCAGGCTTTCGATCGCGCTTTTCACGACCGGCAGTTCGACGATGAGCGAGGAAGCCGCCCACGCCATCATCGCGGCCCCCAGGGGCAGGATCCAAGTCTGGCGCTCCATTTGTTTGGCCAGGAAGAGCGAGACGGCTACGAACACCGGAATGCTTGCGAAGGACCAGGCGATGAGCCACAGGCGATTGCCTTGCAACGTTGATCCCAACCAGATGATGTTGTCCAAATTTCCAATAAAAGTTAAACCAAACAACCGACAGATGGGCCATATGAGGAGATGGGGTGAGCGCCCGGCACCGCTACTTGGAGCCGTCGTGAGGAGTCGCACCGCCATCCAGGCGAGAAGTAGCGACGATAGAACTTGGAACTCGATATGGTGCATCAATCTATCGACACTGGCGGCGGCTAGGATTTGCGCGATCGCGAGGAGACAACCGACGGCACCAATCACGCGCTTTCTTGCGCGATTCAGGGACGATGGCATGAGGATCCCTGCGAGTAAGGCATTGTCGACAGCCGTGATAATGACCACCAGCAAAATCTTAAAGAAAGGCGCCATAATGTCTCTCCCGTCCCAATCGGTTGATGAGCAAGAAGCCCCTACCCGCATGCCGAAACACGGGGTAGGGGCTATCAGTCCACGTCAGGTGGACGGTTCTGGTGAGCTCCATCACCAACAAATTGTAGTACTAGCTTATGCGTCGAGGGCTCAATCATTCCTTGTGGGTTTGACAGGCAGCGGACGGTGGCGACGGAAGACAAACATGTGCATAAGGAAATAGGAAAGAGACGATGAAATAAACATCGCACCTCCTTTAGCCATGTTGCTGCTCACTATATACGGAAGGTTGCGGTGCGTCACCAAGTAGTCGTTGGCGAATACCAAAATGCCATCGTTCATGCCGATATTCAGTATGGACTGCAAGATAAACTTCAACTTTTCCCGAAAGTTCCCCTTCGCGACGTCCGCAAACGTCCAAAAGCGGTTCCAGATGTAACTGTTGACGATGGCCGCGACAACGCCAACGGTATTATACACGGTGAGCCACCATGACGATCGCGTCGGGAAAAAGATCAACAAGACGTTCAACGCGCCGAGATCGACAGCCGCGTTCATCAAGCCGACCAGCAGAAATTTGCAGTAACGCCGTACGTAGCGGCGAAAAACACGCAGTTTGTGCACAGACTCTGACCCCTATCATCCGCGACCTTCGCGGTCTGTCTGTGTACAGTATATATGGATCGCACGGCGTCGGCATGTCGGTTTGTGAAGGTAAACGTTCACAAAGCATCCTGCCCTGGCGTTTCATGCAGTCCTACCCGGGCCAGAGCAAAGGCACCGTGTGACCAAAGTATTTGTTCAACCTGTCGGGCTACAGCCTCCTCACACTCGATAACGACCACGATTTCCGTTGGTAGCGAAGGCGTGCGGCGCTTTCGGCGATTGCATATCCACTTGACGAAAAGGCCAATCGCGAAGCCAATGGCGAACCCGCCGAGCCCCCATACGACCGGCCCGAGGGGCAAGACGAAACCGTAGACAGTACCAAGAAAGCACCCGGAGGCGGCGGCGAGCGACGCCAAGTCAAAATATGCCCGCTGGTCTGCGTGATTTGCCGTGTCGGCACGCGGCCCGTCGGAACGGCGGACAAGTGGCACAGCCAATACGGATTCTGGACCCAGGTGGAGCTGCTGCAGCTTGGATAGGGCTACTTCAAGTTGCAGGGAATGATCAAACGAAGCGACGAATCGCATAGGCTTCGCATCACCTTTGTTGTGAAGTGGAAACGCCCAATTCTTTTGGTAATGTGAAGTGAGAAACACGGCTTGCTCGCGGTCAAACAGTTTGTTGCGCTCGACTGTAATGACGTACGCATAGTACGCCGGGAAACTGAACATCGAGGGTATAAAAAGCGTCCACTCCGGATCCAGAACCCGAACGGCCATCTGTTGTTGCCCTGTTGTCAGATACGCAATGCTGGTGAGAATATTCGACTTGACGATAATGGTCGTCCACCAAGCGATTTCAAAAAATGCAGTCAAGACGCGATGTGTGTAAATGGCTCCCACACCGGGGGCCAAAAGCGACCACAGCCAGCCGACAACGGGGTTTTTCTTGGATAAGTAGTTCCACTCAATTTGGCGGATCGACATGGCGAGTGGAGGGGCGGCACCTTGTCCGATGTCAGTCAGGAGATTGGCGTCTTTGGCAATCAGATAGCTGTGGTGCATAGCAAATGCGAAAATAGGTCCATATGTAAATAGCAGAAAGCCGATTTGTTCGTGGCTTAACACCTGCTTGGCTGCGGCAAATTGTCCCGTGAATGTGTCGAGAATGGCGATTTTGAAGTGTGTTTCGACGTTGACGGCCACTTCCCACGCAAACAAGATCCAACCCAGTAAGTATTGACCGAGTAACAAATGGCCAAACCCCGGCATGAACCAAGACCAGGCGATGGCCACCCAAGGCCGAGTCCGGTGAATGAGATTAAGATGTAATGCACCAAGAAAAGCGATACGTCTGCGCCCGAGATCGTGTACATGCATGTAATTAGAGTGTGCACGACTTGGAAAAATATACATGGTGCGCAACCGCCAGGTTGAGCGGTTACGCACATCGTTGACACTTTGATGCCGTGATCTGAGCCTTGCTTGTGTTACCCCCAGACTTCCCGCGAAATCTCGACCACGTGTGCCAGCTTTGCCCACTGTTCATCTTCGGTAAGCAAGTTGCCTTCTTCTGTGGAAGCGAAGCCGCACTGCGGACTTAAACACAATTGTTCAAGAGGGACAAATTTGCTCGCTTCTTCAATGCGCCGTTTGACCTCGTCTTTGCTTTCCAATTGCCCAGTTTTACTCGTGATCAGACCTAATACGATTTGCAAAGACTTGCGCTCGACAAAGCGGAGCGGTTCAAAGCCGCCGGCGCGATCGCTGTCGTACTCAAGGAAAAAGCCGTCGATGTCGAGACGTTGGAACAGCGTCTCAGCCACCGGTTCATAACCGCCGGAGGAAATCCAGGTGGAACGAAAGTTACCACGGCAAATATGCATCGTGATCGCCAAGTCGGATGGCCGACCTTGTACTGCGGCGTTGATGGTCTGTGCGTACTTGTCCTCTAAACGCTGCGGGTCCCACCCTTTGGCGACGATTTGCGCGCGTTGCTCGTCGGAACACAGGTATGCCCATGCGGTGTCGTCGAGTTGCAGGTAACGGCAACCAGCGTCGTAAAATGCCTGAATCGCTTGTTTGTACGCAAGGCCGAGATCGGCAAAAAATTGGTCCTCATCCGGATATGCCTGCGGATCGATCTCGCCCCGAAAGTGAAGCATGCTCGGGCTGGGAATCGTCATTTTGGCAGGATGGCCGCCAGCGACCGACTGCAAAAATCGGAAGTGATCCAGCATAGGATGTTGGCTAAAGCCGAGCTTGCCGACGACGCGGATTGTACGCGGGCGGGTGGTGACTGTGTGAAACTGAATGCCGCCCACCTGCGGCTCATATCCTTGCACGCCATCGAGGTGCTCCAAAAAGTCGAAGTGCCACCAGGAGCGGCGTAGTTCGCCATCGGTCACGGCAGTTAGGCCAATTTCTTTTTGCTTGGCTACGAGGCGCGTGATTTCTTCGTCCTCAATTGCACGCAATGCCACTTCGTCAATCTCGCCCAGCAAGCGCTTTTGTCGTGCTTCTTTCACGCGCTCTGGGCGCAGCAGGCTGCCGACTTGATCGGCACGGAAAGGTGGGCGTACACGCCCTTGTAGATTCGTCTCTTGCACACTCATCATCCTCTAACTCGACCTGGCTCGTCCGGCCGTAATCGGGAGCATTCGCCGTAAGGCGCTCCGCTATGAGCATCGTAACACAATCCAATATAAAAAGGGCCGACGAGCCGTTTGTGCAAGCGGCCCGTGCAGCCCTGATCCCGATCGGTCCAGGTGATCAGCGGTGGATGCGCACATGTACGTCCATGCCTGGTGCCAGGCCTTCTGTGCCCGACTGCAGCTGAATTTCCACCGGAATTACCTGTGTCACCTTGGTATAGTCTGCATTCGTGTTCGAGGATGGCAGTGGCGACAAGGTGGCTGCAGTGGTGTAATCGATTTGTTTGACGACGCCGTTGTAAGTCGTCCCCGGATAGGCGTCGACATAGACATCGACATTTTGGCCGACTTCGACATGCCGAATGTCTGTCTCTTTAATATTGGCGATCACATACAAATCGTTCAGGTTATAGGCGTACGCAAGAGGTTCACCAGCCGAGACGTATTCGTTTTTTACCGCCAAATTGTCGACAATCGTCGACGAACTCGGATCTGGAATATTCATGTTAACCTCGCCTTTACCTGTGGAAACGGCCAGCGTGCCAACGATCGATCCGCTGCTGAACGTGGAGCCGACACTGCCATTCCACGCCGTCAGCTGTCCCGCCGCCGGTGCGGCAATCACGATTTGTTGTCCACTCACTTGGGCATCGTCCGTTTTAATATAGGTCGAGGACTGATTATAGAAGTAATATCCGACAAAACCTGCGATTACAAGAACAAGTAGGATAACAACTTGCAAAGCGACCATCCGTCGCATGTTCATGCGTGTATACTCCCTTCATTGGAAATTGCGGCGTGGTGACGCGTCGGTGCCGGCAAGGATTCGCCGATATGTTGCGGTGCGGTGAGCGGTTTCTGGCGTTGTACAAGGGCGCGGCCTTTGCCTGTTGCGGCCATCCCGATGGAAGCGACCAGCATCATACAGCCGACGATGAACATGATGGTAAATAAGCCGTGCAGTGCACTGAGTAGCGACGCTTGCTGCGCATTGGTTAACACCGAGGTAACTGCCAGTTGCTGTGCCTGCGCCTGTGGTGTGCCGTTGGCCATGAGACGCTGCGTGATGGAGGCCAACTGTGCGCTGACCAGCGGATCGGCCAGACTGATGTGAGAACGCAGTTGCTCGTATTGAATCGCGCTGTCTTTGGTCAGGAACCATGCACTGAACGGGGCGATGAGCGCACCAAGCAGATTGCGGTGAAAGTGCAGAAACCCGGAACGCCAACGCGCTTCGTGAATATCGCCCGCGAGTGCTGTACCGAGTGCCCCTGCGATGAGAACGAGGCCAATACAGGTCGCTGCAGCTGCAAACTCAAAAGCAAGCATGGGATACGACAAGTGACCCGATGCGTTGTGCCATTTCCAGGCCACCAACATGCCGACGAACGAGCCAACGATCCCGAGTGCGCCTGCGCCGACGAGATCGTACAGAAACACCGAGATGAGGGCGACGATCACGACTCCGCATACAAACCAGACGGTAAAATGAACGATGTCTGTAAAGGAGGCTCCTTTGATGGCGCGCAAAAACTCGATGCCACCGATGAGGGCAAGGATTAGGCCGACGTGACTAATGACCGCCATCAGGAAGCCAAAAATCTGTTTGGGCATGCGCACCGACCGGTAGTGGACGAGTGGCGCCTTCGAGTGCAACTCGATGAAAACGAAAGTTGCAAACAGCGCCGCTGCCAAAACAAAGAATGGCCATACCCACAGCGATCCGATGCCCATGTTTTTGAGATGAATCAGCGGGAACAGGGTCACCGTGACGGTTGCCGCAAGGACGATGGCACCCCAGATATCGAATGGCTGATGATGTTCATGCACGTGTTCACGAGGCAGAGCGATGAGCCCAACGATCAAGCAGAAAATCGGTGCGATGCCACATAGCACGAAAAGCCAGCGCCATGCGTCCGCGCTGATGGTCAACGCACCAAAGAGCGTACCGAATGCAGAAGCCCCGAAAAGGCCGCCTATAGCGAGCAATAGGAACCAATTGCGAATGGCGTTTGGGAACGACATGAGGCTTACTGGCAGAATGGTTAAGAATAAGGCTCCGGCGCTCAAACCCTGTAACAGACGGCCGATGACCAGCGCCCACATCGTGGGTGAAATGGCGGCAATGATGCTGCCAAGCAAGAACATGAGCACCAGGGATATATACGTGTGCCGTAGACCGAACCTCCTGGTCAACACTGGACCCACCGGAACGCATGCAGCAAACGCCAAATTGGACAAGGTCGACGGCACGGTCAGCGCATTTGCGCCAGAGGCAAACGTATTTTGGATAAGACCCTGGTTTAAGATAAACGACACGTTTAATACGTACTGTGGGCCAAAGGCGAACATAGTCAGTAAACAAATCGCCACAAGCCGCCAACCATGAATTCCGCCGGAACCCGTTGCTGGGGATTGGTTCATACCAAACCTCCTCTCGATACAATCAAATTGTTGGCTTTGAAAAAGTTGGGAAATCGAGTAGTACCCATGAGGCATCAAGCGCAGGGTTTATTGTATCTTTTTGTTTATATAGTGTAAAATATATGGTAGACTATTTAATTATAGATTTGGATAAATGATTGGAGAACAGAGGGATTTGGGTGGAACTTTTGCAATTAGAGTATTTCCAAACGGTTGCTCGTTTACAGCACATGACCAAGGCCGCCGAGGAGCTTCAAATCGCACAACCATCACTGAGCAAGACGATATCCCGGCTCGAGGAAGATTTGGGGGTTCCGCTGTTTGACCGCACCGGCCGTCAGATCCGCTTGAATGCATATGGCGAAGCCTTTTTGGCGCGCGTTCAACGCGCGTTTGTGGAACTGAATGAAGGCAAGCGCGAAATTCGCGATCTCGCTCGGCTCAACGAAGACATTGTGACACTTGCCGTCTCGACGCCACGAATCCTGCCAGGGTTGCTTGGTGCGTTTCTGGCTAGCCATCCAGACGTCCGTTTTCGCCAGTTTTTTGAATCGGCACCCGAGATGAAGCGCCAGATTGAAAATGGAGAAGTCGACTTTTGTATATCTTCCGCGCCCATTGAGGGCATCGATATCAAGTGGCAACCATTACTAACGGAGGAGATATTCCTTATCGTTCCTCCCAATCATCCGATGGCGGTACGTGAATCCATTCGTCTTGCGGAGGTCAAGGATGAACCTTTCATCAGCATGAATGCAGGCTATGAATTTCGCGAATTGACGGATCGGCTGTGTCGCGAGGCTGGATTTGTCCCGCATATTCACTTTGCTGGTGACGAACCCGACGTGATTGCAGGACTCGTGCAGCAAGGTCTTGGCGTCGCATTCGTTCCGGCGCTCACTTGGCTAGAGTGGCCGCAACGCGCCTCGCACCGGTTGCGCATCGAAGAACCTACTTGCCAGCGCCAGTTGGGTATTGCTTGGTCGGAGCGACGCTACTTCTCGACAGCAGCTGAGCGATTCCGTGTCTTCGCATTTGCCTATTTTCAAGATGTCTCCAAACGACTAGTTCGCGAGTTTGGTTGAATAAGTGGGATAGAAGAGTTGAGGCTAGACAAGGGTTGACAACATCCGGTACGCCCTTTCATGGCTGGGGCGGAAGGTCTACCCTACGTCGCCATGGGCAACCGCTAACACCAGTGTCGGCTTTTACATCCGCATATTGTTCCTATCTAACTGTGCAACCCCCTCCTATACTTCGTTGTATAGAAGTTGACATAAGATTGGGGGCGGGGGCAGTATGCAAATTTCTGTTCGGATACTGGCAGCGACAACAGCATGCTTGCTGACCGGTGGGGTTCCGCTTGTCGCCATGGCGGCGACAGCGCCGATGGCGAAGCGCGTTGTCGTGGCAAGTGTGGAGCCACAGGCGAAGCACGGTGCCAGGATCATCGGGGAACTCGCAGGAAATGCGCCCATGCATGTGGCGATTGGCCTGAAGTTGCGAAATCAAGCGGCTTTGCAACAGTTGATTGGCGAACTGTACAATCCATCATCCAAGCAGTACGGCCATTATTTGATGCCGCAACAATTTCGGCAGGAATTTGGGCCTTCCGCAAGCGAAGTGGAAGCTGTCAGTACCTACTTGCGCCAGTACGGGCTTAAGGTGCAGACTGACTCCCACAATAACTTGGTGCTCGACGTTAAAGGAACGGCTACGCAGATGGAACACGCCTTTTCGATTCGCGAGCATCAGTACCAAGAAGGAAGCTTCGACTTTTATGCACCTTCGCAGATGGGGACTCTCCCAGCTTCGATTGCAGAATATGTATCTGGCGTTGTTGGGCTGGGCGAGGAGCCTATGACCGGGCATCTGACCGTGACGAAGCGGTCGGCGTCGGCAACAGGTGGGTACACGCCGGCACAGATTCAAACAGCTTACGATTACAAGCGACTCTATTCGTCGTGGGCTGGAAGAGGACAAACCATCGCCATCGTGACCTCTGGGTCTGTCAATGTGTCGGATGTGGACGCGTTTGACAGCGCCTTTGGGTTGCCCAATCCGCTTATTCGCCAGCGCGTGATCGACGGGACAAGCACGGCACCAGGTGACGAGACGACGCTTGACTGCGAGTGGTCGCATGCCATCGCACCCACCGCTTCGCTCGCGGTTTACGAAGCCGCGACGCCCGATGCGGCAGCATTCATTGATGCGTTTAATCAGGTGGCAAGCGACGATGGAGCCCATGTTGTGACGACGAGTTGGGGGGCACCTGAGTCGCAGACGCCGAGTTCCACCATCGACGCGGAGCACAGTATATTTGAAGAGATGGCCGCACAAGGACAAAGTGTGTTTGCAGCGGCGGGCGACAGCGGTAGCAGTGACGGCCTTGCGGGTAACCATGTCGATTATCCATCGTCTGACCCCTACGTGACGGCGTGCGGCGGGACGACACTGGATATCGCAAGCGATGGTGAACGATTGAGTGAGAACGCGTGGACGGATGGTGGCGGTGGACAAAGCGCCATCTTTGGCCAACCGTCGTGGCAGTATGGTCCGGGTGTTCCCGTAACAGGGGGCGCGGCAGACTGCCGATATCGCACTCAACGCGAATCCCGCGACAGGTTACGATTTTTATTATGAAGGCACTTGGGAAATCGCAGGCGGCACCAGTTTTGTCGCTCCCGAAATGGCTGCGACGTTTGCGCTTATTGACCAATCCCGTGCGCTGAAAGGCAAACCGCCTGTTGGTCTCGCGGATATAGGTATCTATGCCATGGCGCGCAATGCATCGTATAGGAACTTTGCTTTCCACGACGTTACGTCCGGCAACAATGGCGCATATGCGGCTGGAGTAGGATATGATCATCCAACAGGTTGGGGATCCATTGACGCGTATTACTTTGTTCATGGCTTAAACGGGTGAGTGCTATCGCTTCAAGCTGATTTTGAGTTAATCTGCATAGTATCGTATCAAAATCAAGCAGGGAGGCGAGTTCATGAGTTTGCATAAACATTGGGAAGTGGAGTCGATTTGCCCACGCTGTGAAAAGGTCAATGTTGTTCAAGTGCCAGAAGGTGAACATGTGGTTCGCGTTCATTGCACGCACTGCGAACACGGGTATGATTATACTCATATTGTAAAGGAATTTACCGAGGTTGAAGACGACTAAGATATCGGCAGCCGACCGATTGTGGTGATGAATATAAAATCAGTGGTGATGCAGAACAAGTGAACCGCCGTTAGCGAAATCGCCCCGGGATTAGAGGATTCTCCCGGGCTTTTTAGCATGGCGTGTCTGATTATGCGGCGGCATGTTCAGCCCCGAAGGCCCGGCCACTGGCCGACGGCAGCGAGCAGTTCTCGTTCGAAGAAATAAGCATCCGGTCGGAATTCAGCCCCGCCCTGAAAGTGAATTGCACCACACGGGTTGTCCTCGGTGGAGGGGTACGGCAGCCTTCCATGTTTGAGAAACTCGACCCATGTTCCGTGCATAGCATCCGCGAGTGGTTGCGAGGGATTGGGACCCAGTACTTTGTCTACGTTTGGTGCGTCGAGTTGGTCAAAGAAATAGGGCAGGTCGAGACAATGGAACGATCCCTGGGCATTCGCGGCAAGCTCGGCGAAATCGTACAGCCAAGTCCGCGTTCCTGCTCCTGCCCGATTGCGCAATTCTGCAAAGCGGGCAATCCCATTGCGGAACATGAAACTGGTCATGAACTGTCCCAATGCACGTTCCTCGCCAATCCGCCATGTATCGTGGGCAAACCGTTCGATGGCAGCATCGGCCACACCGTGGCGAGCGAGTATCTCGCAAATTTCATCAAGGCCGGGAGCATCCGCCAGCGACGGGAATGAAAACTCATTGCGTGTACTGCCGATGATGATAGGAATGTGAGCGATCCGCTGTTGAGTTGTTGGATGATCGAGAGCATGCACCAGTACGTCTCCGTCCAGCACAGGGCGGAACGCTAGGCCTGTCGCTCGATCTAATCCCGTCCGCATGGCTGTCAAGAGTTCATCGACAGAAGCCGATGAAGGACTGCCCGGCAGGTGATTCCATTCTCGTTCGACATCCAGGATACGCTCGTGAGGAATGGTGCGCCACGCTTCAATGGTCGGATCGATGCCAAAATGCTCCGCCATGCCTCGTCCGACTTCGGCCACGTCGTTGGCCGTTGGCCAGCCAAATGCACTAGAAACGGCTATCGCCGACTGGAACAGTCCGTCCGCCTTCGGTGAAGCGAGAAGTGACAACACGGAACCTCCCCCAGCCGATTGGCCAGCAATCGTGACGCGATCAGGATCGCCCCCGAATTCGCGAATGTTGTCTTTGACCCAACGGAGTGCGGCGATTTGATCCAACAACCCGCGGTTCAATGGTGCGCCTTCCATCCAGCCGAATCCGTCAAAGCCGAGGCGGTACGACAGCGTGACAAAAACGACCCCATGATGATTAAAAGAGCGGCCGTTATACCATGGCGAAGCGGGTGATCCAGCGAAGTAGCCGCCGCCGTGAATCCACACCAAGACAGGGAGTTTTGCGAGACGATCACGCGGGGCAGGTGTGAATACATTCAGATTCAAGACGTCATCTCCGGGTATGGACGGCTCGGGGATCGTCGTCACATCGCCAAATGGCCGCCGCTGAGGTGTCGGCCCATATTCGGCGGCTGTTCGGATGCCCTCCCATGGCTCGGGGGGATGCGGTGGGAAAAAACGTAGCTTACCAACGGGCGGAGCCGCGTAAGGAATGCCAAGGTACGCGGCAGAACCGCCGTCCTGCCATATACCTTGAACTTTTCCATAGCGTGTCGAGACGACGGGTGCGTCAGCCACGCGGTTCAAGTTAACGTTCATCGGAGTAATCTCCTTTCGCAGCCATACAGGCGGCTTGCCCGCGAATTACCCTTCCTGCGCTTGTCGCAGACGCTCAATCACTTGTTGGATCGACTGGCGTGGTATACCGCCCAACGTCGCCGTGCGCGACAGTGGCGTATATCGAATAAAGGCTTCGAAGAGTTCGGGATCGTGTTCTGCCATGCCACCAAGAGGCGACGATAGCATAGCCTCTTGCAAAATCCCTCGCAGTACCGGACCGGTTTGTGGATCCGTCAGCAAGTCTCCGATTGTGGCGTTTGCATGTACATGTACGGGGGGACGCGGCGTGGTCGATTCAACTTGCACTTGCTTGGTCAATCGAATGTCTCGTGACGACGACCCGATGGACAAAGTAAAGGTACCGCTCTCTACCCGCCATTGGCTGCATTGGAGATCCCAAAAGGCGAACGCGCGCTTGTCGAGCACGAGTGTGACCGTCTTTTCTTCACCTGGTTGGAGTTCCACTTTTGCGAACGCCTTGAGTTCTTTGCGCGGTCGAATGACGCTCGCCACATCATCGCCCACATACAACTGTACGACTTCCTTGCCTGGGCGAGGGCCCGTATTTGTTACTCGGATACGCACTTCTAGCGGTTCATCATCGCGAATTCGTTCACCTGAAACTTCGACGTCTGTATACGCAAACGACGTATAGCTCAGTCCATGACCAAATGGGAAGAGGGGTTCAATGGCCTTGGCGTCGTAGTATCGATAGCCCACGAAGATGCCTTCGCGATACTCGGAAATGTCACCTTCACCTGGGAAGAACGGGTGTGCTGGCGTGTGTTCCAGTTTCACGGGGAAAGTCTCCGCCAACTTGCCTGATGGGTTCACTCGGCCAGTGAGTACGTCGGCGATCGCGCCGCCAAACGCCTGCCCTGCGAGATAAGCCTCAATGATAGCCGGCACTTGGTTGACCCATGGCATCTCAACTGGTGCACCGTTTGTGAGCACGACAACCGTCTTGGGTTGCGCCGCGGCAATGGCGGCAATCAGTCGATTGTGTGCAGGTGGAAGGGACAGATGCTGCCGATCATATCCTTCCGATTCATAGCGCTCTGGCAGCCCAGCAAACACGATGGCGACGTCCGACGTCTTGGCGAGCTGGACAGCGTCTGCGATCAGTTTGTCGTCGGCTTCGTCCGTATCCAATCGATATCCGTCGGCGTAGCACACATGGTTGCCGAGGAGTTTGGCGCATTCGTCGTACGGCACATCCAAGCGCGTAGGTGTGACATGTGAACTGCCGCCGCCTTGATAACGCGGTTCTTTCGCGAAGGCCCCAATGATGGCAACCTGTGTACCCTCTTGAATCGGCAGTATGTTGCCCTCATTCTTGAGAAGCACCATGCACTCGCTGGCGACCTTGCGGGCGAGTGTGTGGTGGGCCCTTGTATCAAACGGCGCTGCAGGCTCAGCCTGATACGCCCGCTCGACCAGGGTGAGTAGCCGGTCAACCGCCTTGTCGAGCAATGCTTCGTCGAGGCGGCCTTCGCGAACGGCTCGTACGATCTCGTCGTCCTGCGTGCCTGGTCCACCTGGCATTTCGAGGTCAAGGCCAGCCTCCACTCCAGAAACGCGATTGTTGACCGCGCCCCAGTCTGACACGACGATCCCGTCGAATCTCCATTCCGTGCGCAGAACATCGGTCAAAAGCCATTTGTGCTCAGAACAGTACGTACCGTTGATGCGGTTGTAGGCACACATGACGGTCCATGGCTGTCCCTGTTTGACGGCACGCTCAAAACTCGCGAGATACATTTCGCGTAGCGTCCGCTCGTCTACCTCGGCGCTCACAGTCATTCGTCGGTGCTCCTGGTTGTTCGCGGCAAAATGTTTAAGCGATGCCCCGACGCCTTGGCTTTGCACGCCGCGAATATGTGCTGCGGCGAGTTCGCCTGAGAGGACGGGATCCTCGGAAAAATACTCGAAGTTGCGGCCGCAAAGGGGCGAACGTTTCAAGTTAGCACCTGGCCCGAGTAATACATGGACGCCGAGGCTGCGGCACTCTTGCCCCAGCGCTTGACCGACTTGCTCGAGCAGTTGGGCATCCCATGAACTTGCCAATGCGGATGCAGTTGGAAAGCAAGTTGCCGGTTTGCCCTTAAACTGCGTTTCTCCCTCTTCTTGCATCCTTACGCCGTGTGGACCGTCTGTTAGGGTCAGCGAAGGTATGTCGTGGTTTGCGATATTCTGCATGTGCCAGAAGTCTTTGCCCGACAACAACGAGGCCTTTTCTTCAAGCGTCATGCGGGCAATCAGGTCTTTGTGTTTCACAGTTTCCCTCCTCTTCTTAAGCGGTTACTCACGATTTCGACGTAAAAGGGACCCAGTCGTAACCCATCGCGACAGCCACTTCGATGATATACGGCAACGCCGCAGGCGTGCCTTGAGCGTGGCCACCCGCATGCTGGAGCACAATGGCACCCGGCTTTAAGTGCGGAAGCACATTGGCCGCGACCGTCGGTCCAGGAATACCCGACCAGTCGACGGAATCGACGTCCCACAGGACGGGTTGATAACCGAGCTCGCGCGCGATCCGCTCGACGCGATCGTCCATATCGCCGTATGGCGGACGGAACAAGTGCGGTCGCTTGCCAATTGTGGCTTCAATTTGATTGGCTGCGTCAGTCAGTTGTTTACGAATTTCGTCATCAGGCAACTCGGTCAGATGCGGATGTGTCATCGTGTGGTTGCCAACGGCATGCCCGGCAGCGTCAATGGCGCGCAGTACGTCGGGGTAGCGCGCCACTTGTTCACCGATACAAAAAAAGACTGCGGGCACGCCATAATGTCGAAGGGTTTCGAGAATTTTCGGCGTATATTCGGCGTCTGGCCCATCGTCAAACGTGATCGTCAAGTGGCCAACACGGGCCGGTGTTTGTTGGCGTGTACGGCTGTTGTCCATATGCCATTTCCCCTTTACGGATAGTCGACATCCACAACTCTGCAAATGTTTCCTTGTCAGCACTCCATGTCACATGGTCGCCACTCGCTTCGTCAACTGAGATGACAACATGGTAGAGTGAGGAGAATGACCAATGAACAGACGGACATGGATGTGGGCTGCCGCAGTGACGACCGCATTTGCCTTGGTTGGGTGTGATACTCGTGTTAACGGCAATGCTACGGCCATGGCGAGCGTCACTCCTCTCAAGCATACCGCGCAGACTACGAAACAGGAAGCGGTTTCAGTCATAAACGACCGTTCACTGGCTTTTGTCGGTAAGCCGGGCATCACGAGTACGTCGGCAACGAGCATTGCGGTTCCCGTGTTTACGGGGGCCGGCGTCGGATATGCGGCGGTCAACGGGCAAATCGTCGTCACGCGAAACGGCGGATCGACTTGGGCAAAGGCTGGGACTATCGATGGGCAAGTGCAGTCCTTGGCATTCACAAATGCGAGCGACGGCGTTGCGCTGACCCGGACTGCTCAGCCCGTCGCGCCGGCGGTTGACGGACGCCAGCGCGTGACAGATGCTATCTATCGAACCACTGATGGCGGGCGGCATTGGACGCGCACATGGACGGCGACACAAGTGATGGGAGAGTCCATGCTTGCGCAGGACTGGCAAGTCAAACTCTTTGCGCAAAGCGGTTACGCGCTGGTGGATGGATATTTTTTACACACAACTGACGGAGGCGCGACGTGGAGGCAGATGGAGACGCCTGGCCAACCCATCGCCTTCAGCGCACCGAACGCCAGCCAGCTGTGGTTGTCCATCACGACGGCACCGGTAACGGCGGACGGCGAAGTCAACAACGGCGCGATCGAACTGTTGCACTCGACGGATGGCGGTGCGCATTGGAGTGTGGCCGTGCGGACGGCACCCATGCGCGTGTGGGAAGCGGCCGTGCAATTTGACCCGAACGCGGAAAACTACGGCTTATTTCTCGTCAAAGATCTTGATTCTTGGACGACCACCGCGTACTGGACCCTCAATGGCGGTAAGGCGTGGAAACATGCACAGCCTAATGCGTATATGGGACGCATTTTGCAATCGGAACCGACGTTTACAAAGTCTGCTGGCGAACTCGCTTTCGTGGCCCTCGATCCGGGGGCGGCGCCGTTTCCAGGTGGTTTGACAGCGTTCAATATGCACTCAGGTGTGATTTCACAGGTGGCACAGCTTCCTGACTGGCGTGAGGCGACGTTGACGAGCGGACCCAAGGGTTCCATGTTTGCAGCCGTGTCGCTGACGAACGGTGGCATGGATTTGTACCGCAGTAGCGATGGCGGGAAAACGTGGAACGTTGTGTATCCAGCCGGTGAGCCGAACGTCGCGATGCAGTTTGTCACACCCAAGGAGGGCATAGGTATCGGCTCAGACGATCTCTCTGGCTATATCTATACGACAGACGATGGCGGCCATTCCTGGCGTACCGTTCGCATCATGAATGGCATGTTCCCGACCGCAATTGCGTACGCAAATGCCAGTACGGTCTACGTGGCTGCGGTAGAACAAGCGAATAACGGCCAAGGACAGTTACACCTTTTGGTGAGCCATGATGGCGGTACGACGTGGACGGATTTAGGGGCTTCGCAATTGCCAGCGAGTGCGTCGAAACAACTTTCTGTCGCGAACGTACAAACTGCTCTCGCAGTGTCTGGCGATCACTTCGCATTGACGCTTGTGACTGCATATCCGTCTGTGACGTTGGAATCGACCAACGGCATCGATTGGACGCAAATCGCTACAGAAAGTAGTCCGTTAGGGATTGCCACGGCGGCATATGAAAACCCCGGGTCGTTGTGGAGTTCCTCGGTTGAACAGCTACAGCGCCCCACGAAATCACAGCCCGGGGTGTATCAGACGACGCTTACATGGACGTCCGGATCGCACGTCGAACGGCATGTTTCACTGCCAAAGGGGTATGCCGCCCTTGGCATGGACTGGTCCGGGGAGAGCGGTTGGGTGTTGGCGGCGAGATCGCCATTTGAGGTGAATCAAGGGATGGCGTTGTTTGTCACGCACGACGGCGGGCATACGTGGAGCCATTGGCAAACGCGGAGCGAGGATGAATCGGTTCCGCAACCGCTCAACCTGTACCCGTCCGGAGCCGTCTATGACTTGTCATTCGTTAACTCTGCGGACGGGTACTTGCTGACAGCAAACGGACTGCTTGCGACCACCGATGGTGGTCACACCTGGCGGTATGTCAATTGATCAGATCGCGAGGATCGTGCGATGGCATGAGGGCCTTCGGTGCGACGGCGAGAAAACCCAGGATGCCAAGGATAAGCAAGATGCTACTGGCTGCGCAGACACCGCCCCAGTGCCAATTGTCAAAGACGAACGATCCGATGAACGATCCGAGCGCACCACCCAGAAAGTATGTGACCATGTACACCGTGTTGAGGCGGTTGCGTGCCGCATCTGAGAGGCTATAGATGCGCGCTTGATTTGAAACCTGTGTCGCTTGAACACCGAGATCCATGATGATCACACCGACAATTAAGCCGATGAGATGTTGGCGAAACAGCCAGAGAATCAGGAACGACAGCAGTGTGACACAAGTAGCCAAGCGCGCCGTGTACTTCGCAGGCATGCGCGCCGTGATCGATCCGGCGGCAGGGGCGATGAACGCTCCTGCTGCTCCCGCGAGGCCAAACAAGCCGGCTACATCAGCCCCGAGGTGAAACGGCGGGCCTGCCAAATAGAGTGACAGCACGGTCCAGAACACGCTGAACGCGCCGAATGACATTGCGCCAAGGAGCGACGCGTCGCGTAAATCAGGCAGTTCCTTGATCAACGTGAACAGCGATTTCAGGAGTGTACCGTAAGGCGTTTGCGTCTCCGCCGGGAGGGCAGGTAGCAGCCAGCGCAGGATGACCGTGAGAAGTGCCATGATGACGGCGGCGATCAAATACATCGCCCGCCAGCCGAGTTGCGATCCGATAAATCCTGATAGTGTCCGTGCCAGCAAGATGCCAATGAGCAGACCGCTCATGACGGTACCGACCACTTTGCCGCGTTCTGCTGGCGCTGCTAAGTGGGCTGCGAACGGTACAATCATCTGGGGCACTACGGTCGTGATACCTACAGCAAGACTGGCTGCGTATAGCCACCATAGATCCTGTGCTACTGCTAGAAACACGAGTGCAATAGCTGCCGCGATCGACATACGAACAATGAGCCGCCGCCGCTCGTGGCTGTCGCCCAGTGGGACAAAGAAGAACAAACCGCACGCGTAGCCCACCTGTGTCAAAGTGGCAGCTATCCCCACCTGCCACGATGTGGTATGAAACGACACGCGCATGTCATTGAGGAGAGGCTGGCCGTAATATAAATTTGCGACGGCAAGGCCAGCGGCAATCGCCATGACGAGGATTAAGCGCTTTGACAAAACGGGTTTGCTCTGCTCGACTGCTTGCTCCAGTTGCATATGTGACTCCTCTCTCACTCGTAAATCTCCACATGCACAACAGATTCCATCATACATGGGAAGCGTCGCGATGCCAAAAGACGTGGGCGCGCGCCCAGCCCAACGATATGTGCAAGGAATAGGCTGGTGTCGAGGAATGAGAACAGGAGGCCTGTATGATGTTGATTCACGTCGTGGAGCGGGGGGATACCCTCTGGCAGCTGGGGCGTATGTATGGCGTCTCGCCAGAAGCGATTGCCGCTATCAACGGCATTGCCAATCCGAATGGACTCGTTGTCGGTCAGTCTCTCGTCATCCCCACAAATGTGGGAAGTGCTACACCTGCGATAAGGCGCAGTTTGGAAGCGAATGCGTATTTTGTTCAGTCCGGGACAGCCGCCGCGCAAGAGGTCGCAAGCTTGGCACCTGTGTTAACATACTTGTCGCCTTTTAGCTACCAGGCACAACCCGACGGCTCTATCTCGATGCAACTGGACGACACCAGCCTGCTGCAAGCAGCGCAATCGCAAGGTGTAACGCCATTGCTGGTCCTGACCAACTGGCAGGGCAACATGTTTAGCTCTGACGTCGCACATACCATCCTCACCTCCGAGGTCTTGCAAAACACGTTGATTGAAAACGTGCTACAAACCATGGGAGCGAAGGGATACCGGGGACTGAATATCGATTTTGAGTACGTGTACCCACAGGATCGGACGCTATACAATCAATTTTTGCAGATGGTGGTTGACCGCTTGCATCGCGAGGGGCTTTTTGTGTCGAGCGCTTTGGCGCCTAAAATATCTGCGACACAGCAGGGGCTTTTGTACGAAGCACACGATTACCCTGTGCACGGACGGCTGTGTGACTTTGTCGTACTGATGACGTATGAGTGGGGCTGGATTGGCGGTCCGCCAATGGCGGTTTCGCCCATCGATCAAATTCGGCAAGTGCTCAACTACGCGATCACGGCGATTCCACCGGCCAAAATTCTGATGGGCGTTTCGGTGTACGGGTACGATTGGAAGCTCCCTTACGTCAGTGGATCGCGTGCGGAGACCTTGACGCCTTTGCAAGCGGTCGAACGGGCGGCAGCCCATCAAGTTTCGATTCTGTATGATGCCAACGCGCAGGCACCGTATTATATGTACAAAGCGCAGGACCAAGCAGAGCACATCGTTTGGTTTGAGGACGCACGCAGTTTTCAAGCGAAACTCGACTTGGTTGGTGAATACAACTTGAGAGGGATCAGTTTCTGGTCATACCCAACTGACTTCCCGCAGGTCCCCACGCTTTTGGCCAACCGCTTCAGGGTGGTCAAACGCTGATTCAACGGTTCCGTGAAATCATGCAAAAGCCCGGTCCGATGCTTTGGAGCGGGCTTTTTGAATGTCAATAGAAGTGGGGTGGCAAGCGTGAGAGCGAACGTTTGCTCATGCGTGCATATTCAGAAGACGGTTTAGCATAAAAAATATGGCTTATCAAATCAGTACTCTTAGTTTTTCTCGTTGACAAACAATTCGGTATTTGGTAAGCATATCTCAAGACCTCATAGATTCGGCAACATGGTGAATTTTCTGGATGACAGGGGGGAGCTGGGTACGGCAACGCGTTGTGACCGAGGACGCGTATTTTTGGCAAGGTTCAGGAAAGCGCTTTCCTGAATGCTTATGACTAGTTTTGAATCTTATGAGGGGGATATCAAGAATGGGGAAAAAAACGTGGGGTATTCGTGCGAGTATCGCGAGCGCTGTCCTGGCAGCCAGTAGCTGCGGCGTCGGGCTCGCTTGGTCGACTTCGGCACAAGCGGCGAGCAACGCTGCACCGAAAGTGAAAATTGCATTTCTGATGCCGGAAACGACAAGTTCACCGCGTTGGGAGTACGATGATAGGCCCGACTTTATCGCAGAAATGAAAAAGCTAGACCCGAATGCACAAATCATATACAACAACGCCCAGGGGTCCGAGTCTACACAGTTGCAACAGGTGGAAAGCGCTCTCACGAACGGGGCGCAATTGCTTGTTGTGGCGCCTGTGAATGGCTATGCCGCATCGACCATCGTGACGGAAGCGAGCCGGGCGAAGGTTCCAGTGATTTCGTATGACCGCCTGATTATGAATGCGAAAGTTCAATATTACGTTTCGTTCAACAATGTCGAAGTCGGCCGGTTGCAAGGCGAGTACATTGCCCAGCACACGAAAAAAGGCGGCACGGTTGTCATGCTCGATGGTGCGCCGACAGACCCGAACGCAAAGCAGTTTGCAGAGGGAGCTCACCAAGTGCTCGATCCGCTATTTAAATCAGGGAAGTTGAAATTGGGCTATGAGCAATACACGCAAAACTGGGATTCGGCAACCGCACAGACCGAGATGGAGCAGGCTTTAACAAAGCTGAACAACAAAGTCAACGGCGTTCTGGCGGCCAACGACAACCTCGCGGGTGCGGCGATTCAGGCTCTGACCCAACAGCACATCAAAGGGATTCCTGTGACGGGGCAAGATGCGACGGACGCTGGACTGCATCGCATTTACTACGACGGTACGCAGTCGATGACCGTTTATAAACCAATTAAGGAAGAGGCAAAAGCGGCTGCTGATCTCGCTTACGACATCCTGACCGGCAAGAAGGCGACTGGCCTTGTGAATGGTTCGACCGCGAACGGGGCTGCGAAGATTCCTTCCGTTTTGTTGACGCCGATCATGGTCACGAAGGCGAACGTGGCAAGTACGGTCATCAAAGACGGCTATACCACTTGGGCTCATATTAAAAATCCAGCACAACAATAATTGGTGTTTGCCAATTGTATAGACTTGGGGAGCGGTGGCTCCCCGGTCGTCTTGGCGAGATGAAGTGGGGGATATTTGTGACCGAACTAGGTCATGCAAACCATTGCGTCCTCGAGGTTCGGGGACTGCGCAAGCGATTCGGTGCGGTGCAAGCACTGGACGGCGTCACGTTCTCCGTCGCGGCTGGCGAAATCGTCGCCCTTGTCGGGGATAACGGGGCAGGAAAGTCGACGACCATCAAGATGATTGCTGGCGTCGAGCAGCCTGACGAAGGTGACATTCTATTTGAGGGCGAGCCTGTACGTTTAAACAGCCCGGCCATTGCGGAGAAACTGGGCATTCAGACGGTTTATCAGGATTTGGCTCTTTGCGACAACTTGGATATTGTGTCCAACCTGTTTCTTGGGCGTGAACTGCGCCGCACGTTGATTCCAGGGTTGGTACGCGTTTTGGATCGGAACGAGATGGAACGCCGAGCTATGCCGGTTTTGAATGAGTTAGGGATTCGTCTGCCTCCCCTTGACACACAAGTGGCTTCTCTCTCGGGAGGGCAGCGGCAGACGGTCGCTGTCGCCAGATCGGTACTGTGGGGATCCAAACTGGTCATGCTCGACGAACCGACGGCAGCACTTGGCGTCGTTCAGCAGCGCGCAGTGTTGGAGTTAATTCAGCGCCTCGCGCAAAGTGGAAAGGCCGTGATGGTCATCTCTCACAATATGAACGACGTATTTAAAATTGCAGATCGGATCGTTGTACTGCGCTTGGGGCGTACGGTGGCTGCGTTTGAACGCGGAAACGTGACGCCTGAACAGGTGGTTGCCGCCATTACAGGCGCATCGGCAGTAGAGGAGGTGACTTCCTGATATGACGGCGAATATTGGCCAGGCAGGAAATCCGCAGGTACCGACTGTACGCGAGCGTTCTCTGATGAGCCGCCTGCTCGGCGGTGAATTTCAGCAATTACCCGTGTTCCTATCGCTCGTTCTTATTTGGATTGTCTTTGAAATTTTAAATCCCCAGTTTATAACCAGTCGTAACCTCTCTAACCTAGTCCTACAGATGGCGGAATACGGACTGCTTGCGATTGGCGAAACGCTGATTTTGCTACTTGGCGAGATCGATTTGTCGATCGCGGCGGTCAGCGCCGTCGGTGGCGCCATTCTAGCTGAGCTGGCGGCGAACAACGTCAACCCGTACGTAGCCATTCTTGCTGGCGCCGCAAGTGGTGCTATCATCGGCCAGTTTCAGGGGGTTTGGGTCACCATTTTGCGCGTGCCTTCATTTATCGTGACCTTGGCCGGATCGCTTGGGTATCTGGGACTACTGTTCGTGTTGATTGGCCAGGAAGGCACGGTTCCCATCATGAGCAACACCATCAATGCCATCGCAGGCAATTACTTGCCCGCTTGGTTGAGTTGGTTGCTTGTTGCGATTTCCATCGCACTTGTCATATGGAGCGTTTGGCGAGATAAAGCGGCCAGACGAAGCATGGGGTTGCCCGTCAAGTCGTCATCGGCCATGTGGGTGCGCGTGGTGGCGAGCGTGATCGTCATGATTGTGGTGACGGTGGTGCTCAACGCGTATCAAGGAGTGCCCATCGCCGGATTGGTCTTGATCGTCTTCGTTGCTGGATTTGCTTGGATGTCGCAAAGTACGACGTTTGGTAGGCACATTTATGCTTTAGGTGGCAATGAGGAAGCGGCACGCCGCGCGGGCATCAACGTGAAAGGCGTGAAAATTGCTGTCTTCACTTTAGCCGGATTGCTTGCAGCGGTCGGAGGAATCGTTGGCGCATCACGTTTGGGGGCGGCGTCAACAGCGGCTGGTGGCAGTGATTTGCTGATGGACTCCATCGCTGCGGCGGTCATTGGCGGTACCAGTTTGTTCGGCGGCCGCGGGAGTATTTGGAATGCATTGGCTGGTGCTTTGGTCATCGGGAGTATCGAAAACGGAATGGCCCTGCTGGATGCAGGAACGAGCACAAAGTACCTCGTGGAAGGTGCCATTCTGCTGTTGGCCGTCACCTTTGACACATTCACGCGGATGCGGAGGCAAAAGCTAGGCAAGTGAACATTAGGCAATGCACGGTGGCCACCTCTTTGCAGGTTGGCCACATTTTTTGATCAGGTATTGGATTCCGAGCCGAGCGGTGGTGGACCCGACGAGCGACCGATAGACAGCTGACCAGGAAATTCGATGGCGACAGGAACGTCCCGAGGGCCGCACTGAATCAGCTGTAGCAGCAGTTCGACCGACGTTCTGCCGATACGCTCCTCCTGCTGTGCGATGTGGGTGAATTTTTGTTTTTCAATCCATGACGCAGGGCTATCGAAGCATGCGATCGTCAAGTCGTTTGGCACGCGAATTGCGTGCTTGGCACAAATGTCGTCCAGCATCGTGGCAAAGACGTGTTCCGTCGCAATCAGGGCCGTCATATTCTGGTGTGTCAAGATGAACTGCTCAATTTTTTCGTAAACCACTTTGCCGTCTGGTTTGTCGATCGCGCCTCCGGTCGGCAGATTGCACATTCGCAAATCGGGATCAAATGGGATGTGCTCTGTCGCTAATGCCGACAAATAACCTGCAAACCGATCCTGTAGCGACGTAGTCACTTCGTCGGGGGGAGACAGGAAGCCAATCTGCTTATGACCTAGAGAAACAAGGTGTTTGGTTAATTCATAAGCTGCTGCACGGTTGTTTGTTGTGACAAAGGGAACAGGGATTTTATCAAGGCGTTTATCGACGAGTACCATTGGAAAGTGGTCAAGGTGTAGCCGCAGGATCAGGTCGTTATAGTACTCTCCATTCACCGGAGTTACAAGGATCCCCTTTACCCCCTCTCGTAGGACCCTCTGAATGGCCGCACGTTCCGCCTCCTGTGAGTTATCCGTGAAGCTGATCACGACATTGAACCCCGCCCCTTCGGCCGTAGATATAACCGTTTTGAGGAGTTGAGTACCGAAAGCGGCAGATATTCCGGGCAGAATAAATGCGATTGAGCTCGTATTTGCAGATTTGTTGTGTTCGTATCGCTCCATTTCTTCTTTAACGGCTGGGGGTGTGCTGGCAACAAACGTACCTTTCCCAGGGTAACGATGGATCAACCCCTCGTCTGCCAGACGCTTCAACGCCCGGTGGACAGTGATCCGGCTAACACGAAGTTGCTCTGACAACTGCTTTTCTGTAGGCAGTTGATCCCCGGGCGTCAACTCGTGACCTATGATGCGCTCGCGCAACCATTGCACAATTTCATCTTGAAGTGGGCTACCTGCGTTCATCCTCGCATCACATACCTTATCTCGCGACTTTGTGTAATCAGGAGTAAAAACACCATTCTGCTTTCACATAGCTAAAGGATCGCACAGGGACCCAAGTGACAATCGCTGTCACATTTGTATGCGGTTCAGATACATTTTTATGTTTATCGCTTTCGTCGCACACATTTGTGCAAAGTTCATCATAGACCTGGTATGAACATTGCATCGCCGTAATACATTCGTAACACAGAAGTGGATAGCACCCAGAGACACTGGTATGTAAACGGTTTCTGTCGGTTGACCTGAGTACATGGAATCTGTGTGTAGAAGCAACAAAGTAAACATTTGCAGCACATTTCACAAAGGAGGAACGGAAGATGAAAAAACGAACGGTTTGCATCGGTTCGTCTATAGTGCTCGCTTGTGTCGGCCTTTCTGGGTGTGCCACAAACAGCTCGCATGCTGCGCCCGCACAGACATCGCACCAGCAAGCCGCAGCAAGTACGACAAAACCACGGGTGATCACGGTGGCGTACCAACAGTTTGGGAACCCACCGTATTTTAATCAGGAATGGCTACAGCAAGCAGCACAACAGTTTGAGAAGCAGTATCACGGTGTAACGGTCAAGTTGGAGCCGATAGAAGCCTCGGAAAATGACTTCTATACAAAGATTGACTTAATGATGAAATCGGCCAGCACAGCTCCCGACGTGGTGACGGAAGATACGTTTCTGATTAATGCCGATGGGTCCGCGGGATATTTGCAACCGCTAAATGCCGAAGTGAAAAGTTGGCCCGATTGGTCTGAGTTCAGTGCGGCGATGAAGTCGGGATCGACATCGAATAGTGGAGAGGTGTATGGAGTTCCATACAGTACTGACACTCGTGGGTTATATTACGACGTAAAGATTTTTAAGGAGGCGGGTCTTCCAGTACCATGGCATCCTAAGAATTGGAATGACGTGCTTAATGCAGCGAAAAAGATTAAAGAGAAAGTTCCTGGGGTCGTACCTCTTTGGATGCAAGTTGGCAAGGCCACTGGGGAAGCGACAACAATGCAGACGTTCGAGATGCTCTTG
The DNA here is from genome assembly GCF_001447355.1 of Alicyclobacillus tolerans. Taxonomy (GTDB): domain Bacteria; phylum Bacillota; class Bacilli; order Alicyclobacillales; family Alicyclobacillaceae; genus Alicyclobacillus; species Alicyclobacillus aegles. The sequence goes on from NZ_JXBW01000013.1 coordinate 54,988, forward strand.
TACGGGACGCATGATACGCTGTACGACGCTGCCAAGCATAAGTGGATTGTACAGAGTCCCGGCTTCTTAAATTCATTGAAGTGGATTCAAACTGTCTACGCGGATGGCCTCGGACCAAGTTTCTCGCAAATTTTAAATGCGCAAGCTGGAAATATCGAGTCACAACAGCTGATGCCACAACAAAAGATTGGCATAGCCTTAGACGGGAATTGGCTACCAGGATCTTGGCAGAAAAATGGACCGTCGCCTTGGCCGGACGGGACAAAGGCATATCAGTTGACGGCGATGCCAACTGAATTTGGGCAGGCACCTGGGTATACCTCAATGTCGGGGGGATGGGCACTCTCCATCTCGCATCTTTCACAAAATAAGCAATTGGCGTGGGACTTTATTAAGATTGCCACAGATAAGAAGAACATGGAGTGGTATGACGTACATCAGGGCAATCTGGCACCGAGGAAGGACATTGCGAACGACCCAGCTTACGAAAATGCACCTGGCCAGTTCTTTAAAGTAGCCACAGGTTTTGAGAAATTCACGCACTTCCGTCCAGCTAACTCACAATATCCGAGTGTTTCTACACAAATTCAGGCGGCCGTTGAAGCCGTTGCGACTGGTGCGCTTACCCCAGAACAGGCGATGCAACAATACGCGAACAATGTCCAACGAATTGTTGGCGCAAGTAACACGGAAACCGTGTCCAAATGACGTCACGACTGCAGTGGGCGGGGCAAAAGCCACGCCCTGACTGCGTCGCATAGGAGGTTGCATCATGGCTGTGCACGCCTTCGCCAAGTCCACGGGACGTCGAAATAGAGTCCCAGGCGGTGTGGGTCAACACACCGGGTGGCGAGCTATCATGTTCCTACTTCCATCTTGGCTTTTACTCGCAGTGTTTTTCTTCGTACCCATATTGCTCACCTTCTATTTTGCCTTCACAAATTTATCACTGACAGGTACTTCAAGTCTCGCAACTAAGTTTGTTGGTTTTCAAAATTTCGTTTCCATGTTTCAGGATCCGACATTTCGCATTAGCGTCATCAAGACCATTGTGTTCCTCTTATTTTCTGCGGTCATTGGTCAACAGGTGCTAGGATTGTTGCTCGCCGTTCTCATGAATGAACGTCATCGACTGTTTCGCAGTGCCATCGGTGTCTTGGTTATTGCCGGGTGGGTCACTCCAGAAATTGTAGTGGCATTCATCTTCTATGCCTTCTTTAGCGATGGTGGAACGCTTGATACCTTCCTGTCTGTGTTTCATGTCCAACCCATCGCTTGGCTGTATGCGTTTCCCATGGTATCTGTGATTATCGCAAACATATGGCACGGCACTGCCTTTTCCATGATGGTCTATCAGGCTGCATTGGGCGACGTCCCGAAGGAGATTCTTGAATCCGCAGCCATCGACGGTGCGGGTCGATTCCAGCGTTTCGTTCGTGTGACACTCCCTATGATCAAGGGTTCGATCGCGACCAATATGATGCTGATTACGCTACAAACGCTTGGCGTGTTCACGCTCATCTATTCGCTGACTGGCGGCGGTCCGGGCAATCGCACCACGACATTGCCTATCTACATGTATCAGCAGGCGTTCAGTGACTATCAATTGGGTTATGGTACCGCGATTTCTCTCATCCTACTCATGATCGGCATTGTGGCGAGCTTCGTGTACCTGCGCATGTTGAAAGTGAAATTGTAAGTATTGCAGCCGATACGACTAGACGAGGGAGGCGAGAGGATGAAGAAGTGGAATCGTGCCAAGGCAGATGCGGTCATTGTTCATGTGATATTAGTGCTTATTGGCATTGCCTTTGTGATCCCGTTGTTGTGGATGATTTTCGCCGCGTTTGATGGCGACGCCACTCTAGCATTGCAGGTACCACAGCACTGGACACTCGGCAACTTTTGGGCTATCTTGTCCGATCCCGCGAATCAGAGGGCATTTGTCAATGGTGTCATCATATCGTTTGGGCAGTCCATTCTAGTTGTCATTGTAGCTGGACTCGCAGCTTATCCCCTGTCTCGTTATCACTTAAAGTATAAGCGGCCATTTATGTACACAATCCTTTTTTCCACCAGCCTTCCTATCACGGCTGTCATGGTGCCTGTCTACGAATTGTTCGTGTTTCTTCACATCACAGATTCAATCTTTTGGACCACGTTGTTTCTGGCCGCTTCCGGATTGCCTTATGCGATATGGATAATGAAAAACTTTATGGACTCCGTACCTATTGAGCTTGAAGAAGCTGCATGGACAGACGGTGCATCCGCGTTTTCTAGTCTGCGCAGGATTGTCGCGCCCTTGATGTTACCTGGCATATCAACGGTGGGTATTTTCACGTTTGCAGGAAGCTGGGGCAACTTTTTTGTACCGTTTATCCTGATCCAAACGCCATCGAAATTACCTGCCTCGGTGACCATTTTCCAGTTTTTTGGCCAGTACGGCAGCGTGGAGTACGGAAAATTGGCTGCATTTTCAATCCTGTATACAATACCAGCCGTCGTTTTGTATGTCCTAGGCCAGCGCTATATGTCGACAGGTTTTCAGTTCGGCGGAGCAACCAAAGGATGACGTGCTGACGATGTGAAGGAGGTGACAAAGTTCACGTGATCGGGTTATGCCGAACCTAACATCATCGATTGTGCTAAGGAGGAGAAAAGACATGCGAAATTTGATTGGGGCAAGGTTGTCACCTCAACTACAGGCGCAAGGTATCAAGTTCGTGGCTGATCAATTTCGAGAAATGGGTCTTACCGCAATCGATCTACCTTCGTTGCAATATGTGCAAACCGCTGAGGATGGAGATTTGTCCGGGCTCGAACTAGGGACTGTTGATCTCGCGGGCGTGTCCGGACTTCTGTCGCCTCATGCCCAGGAGCGGGAACAAGCCATGGCAAGCGTTTGTAGGCAGATCGAAGAACTGGCGGCGTTTGGTGCAAAGACGGCTTTTGTATGCCTTGTTCCACAAGCGGATCGCCAACCAATCTCTGAGTCTCTCGATTACTTCACAGAAACATTTCCCGTTGTTGCTGAGGTCTGTGAACGACATGAGGTACGCATCGCTATTGAAGGTTGGCCCGGACCAGCACCATATTACCCGACGCTCGGTTATACGCCAGAAGTATGGCGTGAGATGTTCCACAGGGTCCGTTCACCATATATTGGTTTGTGCTACGACCCATCGCACCTTGTGCGCTTAGGAATTGATTACTTACGGGTGCTCGACGAGTTTCAGGACCGAATTTTTCACTGTCACGGGAAAGATACCGAAATTCTTAAGGATGGGCAGTATTTGTACGGCGGTTTACCAGCGCGACTTTCTATTCCAGAGCGCTTTTCGGAAGGCTCTTGGCGCTATTGTATCCCGGGAACAGGTGAAGTGAATTGGGGGAAGATTGCGTCGAAATTGAGCCGGATTGGATACGGCGCGTGTGTCAGTATCGAACTGGAGGACATTCGGTTTTGGGGTAGCGCTGAAGATGAATTACATGGTATTCAATGCGCGTTTCGACATCTTGCTCAGTATTTTGCGTAACCGGGGGGAGATGGACATGGCAGCGGTCCGCGTACTATTGGTTGGAGCTGGTGGGATGGGAAGATCCCATCTGCGCAACTTGCTCGCTCTACGCGATGTAGAAATCGCGGGAATCGTCGATCCCTCGTCGGCGGCGATTGCCGCGACGAAACAACTATATGGGGGGATGGAATCAACCCCTGAATTTTCCTCGTTAAAAGCCGCGCTGGAGACGGTTCAGGCGGATGCGGCCGTGATTGTTACGCCGCATGCACAACATTTTGAGCAAGGTCAGATGTGTCTGCAGCGAGGTTTGCATGTCTTGATGGAGAAACCGTTTGTGGCGGGTTCCGTCAATGCGAGGGCACTTATCGAGATGGCTCAACAGGCGGGACGTCATCTTGCTGTGAGTTACCAACGACGGTTACAGGGGCCATACGTATATCTTAAGACATTGATTGAAAGTGGAGAGCTCGGCGAGATTCGCTATGCCACGGCGTATCAGGCGCAGTCCTGGTTGGAATCCCAACGTGGCACGTGGAGGCAGAATCGAGGACTTTCTTGCGGTGGACAGTTGAATGATTCCGGATCGCATCTTGTTGACGTCATGTTGTGGCTCATCGGAAGGCAACCGAAATCTGTTTTTGCACATACCGACAATCGCGGAACCGAAGTTGATATTGACTCCGCATTAACCATTCGTTTCGAGCATGACGTCATTTGTACTCTGAACGTAGTTGGCAGTGCCTCTATCCAGTGGTGGGAAGACGTCGCGATCCACGGGTCTAAGGGAACCGCATTGTATCGCAATGGCGAACTTCTCGTGGCAAAGGGTGTACATTCGGAGCTACATCCGGTCGCTGTCGAAGATTTGCCAGTCACTACAAATCTGGACGAGAATTTCATCGACCTTGTTCTCGGACGAATCAGTTCACCTGCAGCGACGGCGGAAAGCGGTTATCAGGTTGCACGGCTCACGGAAGCTGCTTGGGAAAGCAGCGAGCAACAACGATGGATTGCTTTTTGACCACGCGGTTCGATGCAAGGATAGCGATTCGCCCCTTGACAATCCAAGCTTCATCACGCTACAGTTGATTCAACAGAATTGTGCGAAAAGTGGAGATTGGGAGTAGTAGAAATGTGGCCGGATGACAGAGAGCCGATGGGTGGTGCGAATCGGCAGAAGGTGCATTTTGAACTCGCCCATGAACTGCAGCCCGACATGTAGGGTGTGCCGTGATTCTCACGTTACAGGGATAGATGGTGTTTGCCATCAAGCAAAGTGGACTTTCTTCGATGGAAAGTCAATTAGAGTGGTACCGCGAGCCAACTATGCCTCGTCTCTAACCGGAGACGGGGTTTTTTATTTACTTGTTGGGACAAAGAGATGAAAAGGGAGTGGAACATCGTGAAAAATGCGAACAAGTATACCCGGCAGTACAGTGTGCCACCGGAATCGAGCTGGAATTGGGTCAAGAAGGAGTACATCGATAAGGCACCTATTTGGTGCAGCGTGGATCTGCGCGATGGCAATCAGGCGCTTGTCGTTCCGATGAATCTCGAAGAAAAGCTCGAGTATTTTCAGCTACTCGTGGATATCGGGTTCAAGGAGATTGAAGTTGGTTTTCCCGCTGCGTCTGATACCGAATTTGTCTTTTTGCGGACCTTGATTGAACGCGATTTGATTCCGGATGACGTCACCATTCAAGTGCTCACACAGTCGCGTGAGCACATTATTCGCCGGACCTTTGAAGCGCTGACTGGGGCAAAAGGAGCCATTGTCCATCTGTATAATTCGACGTCAATTGCGCAGCGCGAAAAGGTATTTCGCAAGCCAAAGTCTGAAATCATGGAGATTGCTGTTTCAGGTGCGGAGCTTTGTCAACAGCTGGCGACCGAGACACCGGGTCATTTCCTATTTCAATACTCCCCAGAAAGCTTCACCGGCACGGAGGTTGAATTTGCACTGGACGTCTGCAATGCAGTCCTGGACGTTTGGAGGCCGACTGCAGAGCGCCCGGTTATCATCAATTTACCATCGACGGTTCAACTCTCCTTGCCGCACGTCTACGCGAGCCAAATTGAGTATATGAGCGCCCACCTTCGCGATCGTCAGCACGTCATTGTCTCCGTGCATCCACACAATGATCGTGGCACTGGTGTGGCCGATGCAGAACTGGCGATGCTGGCGGGGGCGGATCGCGTGGAAGGAACCTTATTTGGCAACGGCGAGCGCACAGGCAATGTCGATATCGTCACACTCGCACTCAATATGTTTTCACATGGTGTCGATCCGGGACTTCATTTTGAGAATTTGCCGGAAATTCAGTCGGTGGTCGAACGCTTGACCAAGATGCAGGTGGGAAAGCGCCATCCGTACGCGGGAGAGCTTGTCTTCACGGCATTTTCAGGCTCCCATCAGGATGCGATCGCAAAGGGAATGAAGTGGCGTGAGGAAGAAGAGCGTGAATATTGGACCGTGCCATATCTCCCTATCGATCCGAAGGACATTGGGCGCGAGTATGAGGGGGACATCATTCGGATCAACAGTCAATCCGGCAAAGGCGGCATAGGTTACTTGCTCGAGCAAAAATACGGTTTTGATCTGCCGCCGCGCATGCGTGAAGATTTGGGTTATACCGTGAAGGGAGTATCTGATCGCTTGCAAAAGGAGCTGTCTGTCGACGAGATCGCAGATATCTTTACTGAGCAGTTTGTCAACCTGGCGGAGCCTATTGCATTTTCGGATATAAAAGCCGAGGAGGGGCCGGGGCATCCGACGACGGTGACCATACACACGAATGGGCGGACGCGTACCATCAGGGGATCCGGAAACGGACGCCTGGATGCTGTGAGCAACGCTTTGCAGGCGAGTCTCGGCTTGCAGTACACCAATCTAACATATAAGGAGCATGCGTTGGAGGTCGGCTCAGGCTCCAGGGCTGTAGCTTACATTAGCATTGAGGATCCCGAGGGCACGACACACTGGGGATGCGGAATCGATACAGATATTATGAATGCTTCCATCAAGGCGTTATTCAGTGCGGTCAATCGCATGGTTGTGGCCATGCCAGCATTTGTTCTGCAGCATTAACAAATAGGGATAGACAGCCCGGTTGGAGGTGTGCCTGCCGGGTTGTCTCACGTCGTATTTTCGCATTTTACTATTGAATCTATCGCATGAACTCTCGTACCTGCACATATGGTGTGAGTGAAGGTCTGTAGACGAGACAGCGAAAGTCTGCGAGGACCAGTACACCAGTGGAGGAGTGGAGTCTACGAACACCGTGGAACGCCAACTGTACAACGAAGATTGGATCGTCTCGTATCAACGAAGCCACATGTTTTGCCTTCCCATCAATCCTACCTGTTTGTTTGCGTATTGGTTTATAACAGATGACTGGCGTCGGCTATGTGGGGAGCACTGGCTATGCGACTGGTCGAACATGCCTCTTACCATTTGTGTTTACGACGTCACAGGCGTCTGGTTCGATGGACACAACGCGCCGCTTATCCGCCAAGAGAACATTGGCGATACGTCCACCACGAATTGGTATATCCATAATCTCGTCCCCGGTCGCCATTATATCGTCGATCTCGCTGTTGACAGCCAAGGAGAACTGTTCAGCCTCTTGCGCTCCAACATGGTTTCATTGCCGCCACGCGCCGAGTACGGAGTGCAGCCATCTGTGACATTCGCCGCGCCCTTATCGGTTTCTGCGAACCATGAAACCGCCACAGATCTCAATGGCGTGAATAATCAGGCTGTCATTAGTGGTCATCCGGGCTTGCGGTATGCAGATCAATTTGACGGTTATCATCTGACGCGCTGATCGAGAAAGGGACGAAGCAAGCTATGCCAAATGGTTATCTCAACTTGGTTTTGCACGCTCATTTACCATTTGTACGACATGTCGATCGCGACGATAGGCTCGAGGAACGTTGGCTTTTTGAAGCGATGACCGAGTGTTACATCCCGTTGCTTCAAGTCTTTCAACAACTGGTCCGCGATAAAGTCGATTTTCGCGTCACGATCTCGCTCTCGCCGACTCTTTTGTCCATGCTGCGCGATGCGCTCCTGCAAGATCGCTACAAGGAGTACCTAGATAAATCGTTGACGCTTGCCGAACTCGAGGTAGAGCGGACGCGGGGGGACGCGAAGTTTCATGCGCTTGCGAAGGCCTATCGACAGAAATTGCATGGCATTCAACAATTCTACGACGACTACCATGGCGACTTGGTGAGCGCATTTAGAGACCTGCATGCTGCCGGTTGTATTGAACTCATCACAAGCGCTGCCACGCACGCGTTTCTGCCTTATATCCAGACTGAAGCGGCCATCCGGGCTCAAATTGCCACTGCGGTCACGAACTTTGAATCTTGTTTTGGCTTTCGACCCCCGGGCATCTGGCTGCCCGAGTGCGCGTACACACCACGCGTTCTCACGTATTTGCAGGAGTACTCCATTCGGTACTTCTTCGTCGACACCCATGCGTTCACCTCGGCCCAGCCACGTCCTGTGTTTGGTACGTTCTCCCCAGTTCTCGTTGGCAACAGTGGGATTGCCGCGTTTGCCCGCGATGAGGAGTGCTCGCGTCAGGTTTGGAGTTCTGAACATGGCTACCCAGGTGACTATGAATATCGAGAGTATTATCGCGACATCGGCTTCGATTTAGATGAAGCATACATCCAGCCATTTATTCATCCTGATGGGATTCGCGTCAATACCGGTTTTAAGTATTACCGAATCACAGGTCCAGGCGCCGACAAAGAGCCGTACGATCTCGCGCGTGCCCGCGAAAAGGCGTGCGAACATGCGGGCAATTTCATGTTCAATCGGCAACAGCAGTTGGCGTACATGCATGGCCAGATGGGGAGACTGCCTGTCGTGACGGCTCCCTACGATGCGGAATTGTTCGGGCACTGGTGGTACGAGGGACCTATTTTCCTCGACGTGTTACTACGCAAACTTCATTTCGATCAGAGCGAAGTCAAAACGATTACCCCCTCCGAGTACCTCGCACTATACCCGGATTATCCTTGCGTCGATCTCGGTTTTTCCTCATGGGGGCGCAACGGATACGGAGAGGTCTGGCTAAATGGGAGCAACGATTGGATGTATCCAGCATTGCATGAGTGTGAAAGGCGGCTCACGAGGAGTGCCAATCGATCGGAACAAGCATCGCCTCTGGTGCACAGGGCGCTCAATCAAGCTGCGCGCGAGTTAATGCTCGCCCAAAGCAGTGACTGGTCGTTCATCATGGATCAGCGCACAAGCGTGAATTATGCCGTGTCTCGTTTCAAACAACACATCAACCGATGCTTGGCTCTTTTGGAAATGGTGGAGGCAAAGCATGTCGACATGGACTTCCTGCAACAAGTGGAGTCCATCGACAACCTTTTTCCGGATATCGACTATCGACTCTATCAATCATCTAGCAATAACGGAGTTCAAGCCATGGAAAAGAATCATCCAGCTGACCCGACGAGATCAATATTGATGCTGTCCTGGGAGTTCCCACCCATCTCGGTTGGGGGCTTGTCGCGCCATGTTTACGATCTCGCCCGTGCCATGGCAGCACAGGGAGTCGATGTCCATGTCATCACGCTTGGTGGTGGCGACAGTCCACTGGAGGAAACGGTTGATGGAGTGCACGTCCATCGCGTCAGCGTGCGTCAGCCCGACGGCGGATCGTTCATCGATTTTGCGTTTCAGATGAATCTTGCGATGCTCGATCGTGCGTTGGAGCTCGCCGAGAATGGACTGGTCGTCGACGTTATTCACGCGCACGATTGGCTCGTCGCCGATGCGGCGAAGACATTGAAACAACGCTGGCGACTGCCGCTCATTGCGACGATTCACGCCACCGAGCACGGCCGCAACCACGGTATCTATACGGATACACAGGCTTACATTCACCATCGCGAATGGGTGCTCACCTATGAGGCAGCGCGCGTGATCGTCTGCAGTTCGTATATGCAAAGCGAAGTGGAGCGGCTGTTTGCGCTCCCATCTGACAAGGTGCGGATTCTGCCAAACGGGATCCAGGTCTCGTTGCCTACAGCGGGTTGGATGCCCGGTGTGCATGAAGAAAAGGACGGAACAAGTGCCACGGTGGTCTTTGTGGGGCGCCTTGTGCGCGAAAAGGGCGTCCAGCATTTACTCGACGCTGCGCCAGCCATTTTACGGGCATTCCCCAACACCCGATTTGTCATCGTCGGGCAAGGCCCGATGCTCAGCGAATTGGAGCAACAGTGCCACAATCTAGGGATTGATCCGTACGTCGAGTTTGCTGGGTATGTGGATGACGAGTACCGGAATGATTTGCTGCAAACGGCTTCCGCGGTCGTCGTGCCAAGTTTGTATGAGCCATTTGGCATCGTCGCATTGGAGGCTATGGCTGCCGGTGCACCGCTCGTTGCGTCCGACGTCGGCGGGCTGTCCGACATTGTCGATCACGATCGGAACGGGTTAAAGGTCTATCCGGGCGATGCCCAATCAATCGCGCAACAGGTGTGCCGTTTGCTTGGCGATCCAGCCTTGCGCCGTCGTTTGCGTGAAACAGCAAGTGCAGACCTCGCCCGTTTTGACTGGAAAACCATCGCAAAGGCCACGCAGGAAATCTATGAAGAAGTCGCACCTGAGAGGCAAGCCATTGGCGCGAAGTGACAAAAAATTTTGGTTTGTCCAAAAATGCAACCGGATACGTGAGTCATAGCAGGAATTCTGCATGTGTATATTGCCACATCACAAGATTTTGAGTTGAACAGCAAAGGGGTATGACCATGCGCGCAGTGATTATGGCAGGCGGCCAGGGGACGAGATTACAGCCTTTGACGAAGCGATTGCCAAAGCCGATGTTACAGCTACTTGATCGGCCTATGATGGAGTATGTCGTCGAACTGCTGGCAGCTCACGAGATCCGAGACATCACGATCACTGTGTGTTACTTGGCGGCACACATTCGTTCCCACTTTGGTGATGGAGCAAAATGGGGCGTACGGATCGATTATCATGAGGAGGTCCACCCACTCGGAACGGCGGGTGGCATTAAGCCATTGCGGCCGAGACTTGACGACACATTCATCGTGATGAGTGGAGACGGACTCACTGACTTTGATTTGTCGAAGGCTATCGCCGCCCACCGCAAGCGGCGTGTTCCTGTGACCATACTCTTAAAACAAGTCGCTTGTCCGCTTGGCTACGGCGTCGTGTCGACGGACGATAGTGGATGCATCACGCAGTTTATAGAGAAGCCCAAAACGTTTATACAAGGGAAGAACTATTGGATCAATACCGGAATTTACATTCTTGAGCCAGAAGTTTTGGATTATGTTCCTGAGAATCGCCCATTTGATTTTGGGAAAGAACTGTTTCCCATGTTGCTCAAGGCTGGTGTCCCGCTGTACGGATATGCAGCAGATGGTTACTGGTCAGACGTCGGAACGCTGCAGCAGTACTATCAGTCGCAAATCGACATGCTGCAAGGCAAAGTCCGCATCCATTTGCCCGCTGAAGTACAAGTGCCTGTTGAACTCGCGTAACGCCTAAAGAGTGTTGTTGTATAACAACGAGACCTGTAACAAGTGCCCAAATATTGCACGCCCTCCTTTCCAAGTGCTTAGTGTAATGGGGAAGGGAGGGCGTTCTTTATGCGAGAACGTGTACAGCAAGGCCTGGACAGTTTGCGTAGACAGAACGGTCTTTACCTAGCCAGCCCATCCGACACCTATCACTTCATTTGGATTCGCGATAACTGTTATGTTTCCTTATCGAAATTGGATCAAGACAACGATGAGTACGAGCAGATATACCACAGTATATTCGACATATGGAAAAAATACGCTTGGAAAATTGCGTTTCATGCCGACCGGCGTCCGGAGGCAGTCTATCAATATATTCACCCGAGATATACGGCAGATACTTTGGAAGAAATTCATGAACCATGGGGCAATGCGCAGAATGATGCCATCGGCCTCTTCTTGTACGGTATTGGCACCGGCCTGCAGCGAAATCGATCCATGTTGCGTGACACAGAGGACGCAAATCTCGTTCGTCTATTGATCCGCTACCTGAAAACGCTTGCCTACTGGAGCGACAAGGACAACGGGATGTGGGAGGAAACCGTCGAATTGCACGCAAGTAGCGTAGGCGCATGCGTGGCCGGGTTACTTGCCGTCAAACCGTTCTTTGATGTCGATTTCCCGACGATTCGTGAGGGTATGGTGTCCCTTTGGCGGCTTCTCCCCCAGGAAAGCGCGACGCATGACGTCGATTTGGCACAACTAAGTCTCGTGTATCCGTACCGCTTACTACCTAAAGAGATCGCCCGCGCGATCGTTCAGCGTGTGGAAAGCCACTTGCTCCGCGAGTATGGAGTCATTCGGTACGCGGGTGATCGTTATTACGCCGATAACGGGCGGGAAGCGGAATGGTGCATGGGATTACCTTGGTTGGGGCTGTGTCACGCGACGGTTGGCGGCGGCGATGCGGCCCGTCGGGATTGGGAGTGGACGCAAAGGGTCATGACACCAGAAGGATTGATACCAGAGTTGTATCTCCCAGTTCAGAGGATACCGAATGAGAATACACCGCTTGGTTGGGCACATTCTCTGTATTTGATCTTGGATAGGCTGGTAAACCAGTTGCCATAAACGGCCGTTGCGTCCATGGGTACAAATTGGGTATAGGTAGGGGCTCGATGATTACATTAGGCGGCCTGGACGAAACCAGGCTGCCTGATGTTTGTTTTGGGGCGATGTTGTAGGTACGGGCGGAGGGCACTGGGTGCGAGGATTGAAACTCTGGCAATTGTGTATTTTGCATGGCAAATATACACATTCTATGGCAAGTCAGATGTCGGGAGGGGATATGGTGTTTGCACGATTTCGCCGAGTGAAGGATGTTCAACATAGAAGCCCTACGATTACGGCTATGGGGTGGAGTGAAGCCATTGCAGACGGCGATGTGCAGATACCGGATCGGTCAGATATCATGCGAGCATGGCTTGATGCGGAATGGGGCCACTGTAGTGACTTGCAGACGCGTGAACTGGAGGTGGCCGGGGAAAACATCACGTTAGTCTGGTTGCGTGGATTGGTCGATTTGGTGCGTTTGGAAAGCGGGATTCTTCAACCGCTCGCGCAAGTGTCGCGCCGTCGCATCCAAATGAACGACCTTGTGTCCATCCTGTACACAGTGAATATACGCGAAATTTCGACGAAATCCCAGTTGAATGCGGCTGTTGCCGATGGTCAGGTCGTACTCTGGATGCGGGGGAAATCTCAGGCACTGGTACTTGACGTGAGTGATGCCCCTGGACGTTCGATTAACAAGGCTGAGAATGAACCAACGCTGGAGGGTCCTCAAGAGGCATTTATCGAACAGCTTGACAAAAATCTTGCGCTGTTGCGCAAGCGTATACGAAGTCCGCGGCTTAAAGCAGAATCTGTAAGAGTCGGGGAATACTCCAACTCAACTGTCTGTGTGGTGTATATCGAGGGAATAGCTAAACCCACATTGGTGCAAGAAGCCATGCGTCGGATTCACAACATTTCGGTCGATGGCCTTAATGATATCAATAAATTGCGTGAACTGATAGGGGATGCACCATTTACACTATTTCCGACTACAGAAGAAACCGAACGGCCAGATCGAGTATGCGGAAACCTGTTACAAGGCAGGATTGCAATTATGGTCGATGGTTCACCAAATTGTTTGCTTGTTCCTGCCCAATTCATTCACTTCCTAGTGGCTGTCGATGATTATTACTTTCACTACACATTGACACTTTTTATCCGCATGCTCAGACACGTTGCCTACTGGACATCGCTATTGCTGCCAGCGTTGTATGTCGCACTTTTGTCCTACAATCAAGACCTGCTTCCCACGCCACTGCTTGTCACCGTGGCAGCGCAACACAGAGGTATCCCATTCCCAACAATTATTGAAGCGTTGCTTATGTTGATGGTTTTTGAGGTTTTACGTGAAGCGGGCACGCGGTTACCCAGAGCCGTAGGTCAATCTGTAAGTATTGTGGGCACGCTCATTGTCGGAGATTCAGCCGTGCGTGCGGGTCTCGTGTCACCTGGAATGGTTATCGTCATTGCGGGCACGGGGGTAGCCTCATTCGCCTTGCCAGCATACGGATTCGTAAATTCCAGTCGGCTAATACAATTTGCATTTGTCGTTGCAGCTGGGATATGTGGTCTGGTTGGGATCCTGATCCTTTCACTTATACTCGTCACCCATCTAGTATCGCTTCGATCGTTTGGTGTGCCTTATATGGCGCCAATCGCACCTTTCAGCTGGTCGGACATGAAAGACATGTTTATTCGGGCTCCGTGGTTTGCGATGAAGCGCCGTCCTACACACTTAGAGACCGTGAACCAAGTGAGTAACCGTACGCCAGTGCCGAAACAGAAAAAAGCTTCCGGTTGGGATTTGAGCGAGTCATGATACGTGAAGCGCGCTGGACACCGAGGCGTGCAGTTGTAATTGTCATGGTTGTTCTCTCTGCCTTTCTCTTACCAGGTTGTTACGACATTCGTGAAGTGGATGACATGAACCTAGCACTTGCGTTAGGTATTGATGAGACCAAAGATCACCACGTCAGTGTGACAGCCGAATTCGTCAATCCGGCGAGTGCACCTTCGTCCAGTGATGGGGGATCAAGCTCGAGCGGTAGCAGACAGCCGGTGATTGTACGGCAAGAAACGGGAATTTCCATCGAAGATGCAATAGGTAAATTCGAAAGGGAAATTCCCCATTCTGTATATCTTGCGCAAAATATGCTGGTTTTGTTTGGCGAGACCTATGCGAGAAACGGCATTGACCGGGCGTTGGACTACTTTGAGCGCAATCGAGCCTTTCGTCGCAATCAACTGTTTCTCGTGACCCCGGATCCGGTTACCGACGTGCTTTCAGCTTCAGTCGATCCTGAGCCACTAAATGCATTAGGCATACGTGAGCTCGTGGAACAGTCCTCTACAGAGTTGCGTTTCGTGCAATCGGAACAACAGCACGTGATGGAACAATACCTATCGCCTTCTCAATCGCCTGTGATGGCCTTAATAGGACTGAATCAACTGGGTCATCCAGCCCTTAAAGGTGTAGCTATCTTCCGTGCTGATCACATGGTGGACACCCTGTCCGTTGACGAAATGCAAGGGTTGGGTTGGCTGCTCGGGAGAACGCGTCAAATTGCGTTGCGGATGCCCTGTACCGGGGCGGGCGATGGGACTGGCACAACCATCCGGATTCTTGGGTCAAAGACCCGTTTTTACGCGCGACCTGATCACGACAATTTAAGTGTACATCTGGATGTGGACGCGAGGGCAGAGATTGAGCAGTTATGTCCACATGAGAAGCTGGACGATGTAAAGCTAAAACAACTCAGTATCATGGCTTCGTCAGATATTGAGCGCAGCATGCGAAACGCGCTTCTGAAGCTCCAACAAGACGATGTAGATGCGTGCCAATTTGGTAAACGAATATTCTTACAAAGTCCGGGCTATTGGCGAAAAATGAGCCCCACGTGGCTGTCTGCATTTCCGAAAATATCTGTGGAGTACAGAGCGAACGTCCAGATTGTTCGCGCCAACTTGTCATTGAACACTCCAGAGTCAACCGTTTCACGCAGTGGAGCAACAACGGCGGAGGTGGCACAGTGATTTGGTTATCGCTTGTGGCGTCTCTATCGATGGTCGTGATCGATTGGTCTTCTTTACGAACGGCGAAACGACGTGAAGTCGCGCTTTATATAGGGCTTATAGGTCTATCGTTAGGCATGGCGGTGGGGTATGAGATGAATCTATTCTCAAAAGTTCACTTACTGGCTCCGATCGATGCATTATTTCGTCCACCAACGAAGTGGTTATATCACATTTTATAGGAGGTGGGTGGTTAGTTGTCCGATATCCGAATATCAAGAACACAACTGATTACTGCTCTGACATGGTGCGTGGTTGGTACAGGGATTGTCG
Source organism: Alicyclobacillus tolerans (assembly GCF_001447355.1). Classification (GTDB taxonomy): domain Bacteria; phylum Bacillota; class Bacilli; order Alicyclobacillales; family Alicyclobacillaceae; genus Alicyclobacillus; species Alicyclobacillus aegles. The sequence continues at coordinate 70,488 of NZ_JXBW01000013.1, forward strand.
CCATTCCAACAGCCATAGCCCAGTTTACTGTTCGTGACGCTTGGATAAGTACCATGCTTTTCTCTGTTGGAGGAGTCATGGTGGCCTTGGTCACGGCCGTCTTCACGAGATTCTTTCCAAAACGATCCTTGACACACGCTCTAATCGATGCTTTTGGTCCGTGGGTAGGGCGTGCGTTTGCCATCTGGTTCTTGGCAGGGCTATACATTACAAATTGCACCGTCGTTCGCGAGGCTGAGGTGTTTGTTGGGACGACGATTCTACCAAAAACGCCGGAGTATGTATTAGGGGCTTTCGCTTTGGTTGCCGTTGTATATGCAGTGTACATGGGTATCGAAGTGGTTATGCGAGACGCGGAGTTCATTACACCATTGGTCATGTTGATAGCACCCATCCTTTTTGTTTTATCCATGCAACACATGGACATTCACGAGGTGCTCCCTGTGTTAGCCGATGGGTGGACACCCGTTCTGCGCGGGGGCGTTGTTTCGATCCTTGTTTATGCATTGGAAATGATCATAGTTCTCCAATTCAGTCCATTTGTACATCGTAGCCAATCAGTGGCAAGTGATATCTTCGTTGCAACCATAGTGATTACTGTTGTCTTAACGACGGTTACGATCCTAACGGTAGGTGTAGTGGGTTCTTCTACACAATACTTAAGTTATCCGGTGCTAGAGGCTATCCGCACCATTCGCGTGGGCCGTTTTCTTGAACGAATGGACACTCTATATGTGATTGCGGTGATTACAACCATATTCATTAAAATGGCAGTCTGCCACTATGCATGGTGTACTGGCATGAAGGATGTATTCCGATTGTCGTCTCATCGTGTGACTGTGTTTCCTGGAGCCTTATTGGTATGGGGCGGTGCAAACGTGCTGTTTGCGGATGCCGATGACGTACAACAATTCATTTTTTATACAGGTCCAGCTTACGCTGTATGCACGCTTTTATTGATGCCCATGCTTGCTGTGTTCGCGCACAAGGTGAGGAGAAATTCGTAGCGACGAGGTCAACCCACGTATTCAGGAATTCATTTGAGGGCGGTGGACAATGACTAAGGCTCAAATTTCACGAGACCAATTTATTATCGCTTTGATTTGGTGCATTCTTGGCACAGGCATAGTCACCGTTCCCGCGGCGGTTGCACAATTTACCGTACGCGACGCATGGATCAGTAGCTTGTTATTCTTGATTGGTGTGTGCGCTGTTGTAATCGTCACATGGATGTTCGCCCGTTCTTTTGCAAATCTGTCATTCACCAGCGCTGTGGTGAGAGCCTGCGGTCCATGGGTTGGACGCATTCTTGGAGTTTGGTTTTTGATCTGTTTGTACGTTACAAATTGCACCGTTGTTCGAGAAGCGGAGATTTTCGTTGGTACCACCATTCTGCCCAAGACACCTGAATATATGGTCGGCGCGTTCGCCATGTTGGCAGTTGTCTATGCTGTTTATATGGGTGTAGAAGTCGTAATGCGCGATGCTGAATTCATCACGCCATTGGCGATGCTTATTGCACCCATCTTGTTCTTTTTATCCATGCAGCATATGGACGTTCATGAATTGCTTCCAGTGCTTGCTGATGGCTGGACGCCAGTGTTACGAGGTGGCATCGTATCGAACTTTGATTATGCACTGGAACTGGTCATTGGCCTTCAATTCATTGTATTTTTGCGAAATACGCGGTATGCAGCTCGCGATGTTGCGGTTGCAGGTGGATTGGCTACTGTTATCTTAACGCTCGTGACTGTTCTCACTATTGGCGTCGTTGGGCCATCGACTCATTACTTGAGCTATCCGGTATTGGAGGCCGTACGTAATATTCGAGTCGGGAGGTTTCTTGAGCGCCTCGATACGTTGTACGTGATTGCCGTAATTTCGACCATATTTGTAAAGGTCGCTGTCTTCCACTACGCATGGTGTATCGGAATGAAAGATTTATTTCGCCTGTCCTCGCACCGTGTTACGACACTGGCAGGAGGAATGTTGGTGTGGTGTGGAGCGACGGTTCTGTTCAGCAGTTCAAGCGATGTTCAATACTTTATCTCATATACGGTTCCCGTTTATTTCGCAGTCACGTTTATCGCCATCCCGCTGCTATCCATCGTCGCAATGGCCATCAAATCAAAGCGAAAACGCCTAACGACAGTTCAAGACGAAAGAGGGGCTGTCCCAAAACCC
>NZ_JXBW01000014.1 GCF_001447355.1 Alicyclobacillus tolerans
ACATAGCAGCACAGACAAACGAACTCAGCTCAAAGGTTTCACGAAACACAGCTGAAGCGAAGCTTGGTCCGAGCGAACACATCTGCAGGCCGAAGGCCGAAGCCGTGTGAGCGAGGAACAAACGAAGCATGAAAGTCTGGTGACCATAGCGGAGGGGAAACACCCGTAACCATCCCGAACACGGACGTGAAGACCTCCAGCGCCGAGAACACTTGTCTCGAGAGGGACTGGGAAGGTAGGTCGTTGCCAGGCAAGAGAGAACAGAGTCAGGCGAAGATGCATGGCTCTGTTTTGCTATATGCACCATTCCTCGCCCACTTCCCCGAAAGCAGAAGCTCAGCCCCGGCCGAGTGCATCTGTAGGTGCCGTCGAAAGCGTATGGGTACTATGGGTGTGGGACCTTTAGTTTATATCTTATACAATATGAGGATGTTGATTTTTTGTGAAAATGGTATTGAAAACGTATGCGTAAGTCGCTATGATGACTATAAATCGATTTGGTTAGTTGTTTGAGCGAATCAAAATTAAGATTCGCCGACTGAGGTTTCGCTCATTTGGTGTTATTACAAGGGGGATTACAAATGAAAAAGAAACACGTGGCTGGCATCGCTGTTGCAGCAGCTGTTGTGGTCGCTGGTGGCGCGTACGTCGGGGTTGCAAATGGTGGTTCTTCACAACCTACTGTTTCTACCAAAGAGGTAAGCGCTTCCGCATCTACAAGTCCGTCGGCTTCAACTCTGACCGTACTCACCAGCCCTAAAGGTAACTTTGCTGATAGCTTCAATCCTTTTGATCCTAGTACGAATGATGGGACGTTCGGTAACATTTACGAGACGCTTTTCTATTTTGATAGCGTCACAGGCAAGACATTCAATCTACTTGGTAAGAGCTATGCGTTTAGTAATGGAAACAAGACGTTGACCGTTAATTTGCAACCGAATGCGAAGTGGTCTGACGGTGTGAAGTTCACGGCTCAAGACGTCGTGTTCACATTTAATGAACTGAAGAAGTATCCCGCAGCTGATACGAATAACGTCTGGTCGCAGTTGGAGAGTGTGAAAGCAGTTGGCAATTCTAAAGTTGTGTTTACTTTCAAAACGGTTGACATTCCGTTTGCAGAGCAATACGTACTAGGCTCCACTTATATCGTGCCCGAACACGAGTGGAAGTCATTAGGTGATCCGACGAAAGTGAAATTGCCATGGCAGAAAGCCATCGGTACCGGCCCCTTCAAGCTTGTTTCCTTCTCACCCCAGATGTATACGTTTGCAGCGAACAAGCTCTATTACGGCGGTGTGCCGAAGGTCCAGTACGTGAAGTATCCTGCATACACGAGCAACCAAACTGCCGACTTGGCACTGGCGAGCGGTGAGATTGATTGGTCCGGGATTGACATTCCCGATATTCAGAAGACGTATGTCTCTGCCAATCCGAAGCGCAATCACTATTACTTTGCGGCCGGTAGCGTCGTAGAGATGTACCCGAACTTTAACAATCCTTTGTTGAGTCAGCTACCTGTGCGGGAGGCCATTAATCTTGCGATTAATCGCAATGTGATTCAGTCAAAAGGTGAAACAGGATATTCACAACTTCCGGTGCCAACCAGCCTGATTCCTTCGCAGATGTCGTGGTTGAATCCAAATCTGCCGGGGGATGCCAAGTCGTTCAGCGTAAATGACGCTAAGGCTGTTCAAATTCTCGAGAAGGCCGGGTTCCGCCGGGATAGTCATGGGATTTTCGCTAAAAACGGAAAGGAACTGTCATTCCAGTTGCTTACGGTTACAGGGTGGAGTGACTGGGACGAAGATGCGCTTCTCATTAAGCAAGAGTTGCAGCAGGTCGGTATTAACATTAACGTTGTTCAACAACAATTCTCGGCGTATTACAATCTCATCGATCCGGGGGCAGGACTGAAACCGCATTACGATCTCGCGTTGTCTTGGACAAATGAAGGTCCTACGCCGTATACGATTTATTACGATATGCTCGATTCGAAGGGCAATTTCAACATTGAGCAGTATCGAAATCCAGCGGTTGATGCTGCGCTTACGCAGTTTGCTGCGACTACAAATGTGTCTCAACAAAAGCAGGCTTTGTATAAGGTTGAGTCGATCGTAACGCAGCAACTACCTGTAATTCCAATCTTCGATGGCGAGCTGTGGTATGAGTATAACGATGCGAAATTCACAGGATGGCCGACGAAGAACAATCTGTGGATCAATCCAGCGCCATATACGTTCCAGTCTGCGGCCATTATCATGGATCACCTGAAACCTGTACAATAACCGGACAATCGGACTGCCTTATGGATCATATGATTCATAAGGCAGTCTTGCTTTTGTTGCGTCCTTCTATCAGCCGGTTTGCACAAACTGACCCCAGTTTCATTCCGCCTACGATCACGCTTCCGTTCTTCACTTCATTCTCGAGATTTGACTGTAGTTCCGTACGAAGATTGATACACTATACAAATGTGAATCCAATTACCGATAGGCCAATTTCCAAGTAATCGAAGACTTGATGACGACACCAGGAGGGCATCGACAATATGATTGCATCCTGCACGTTTCGTAGATTAGAAATCCCGCTTGTCGAGCCAATGCGGACTGCTTATGGGGAGCATCGAGTGAAGACCGCAATCCTGATCGAGTTGCAAAGCGATAGCGGTGCCATGGGTGTCGCAGAATGTGTCGCCATGCGTGAGCCGACGTATACCGAGGAATCGGTCGCGACTGCATGGCACGTCATTCGTGATCATCTGCTTCCGCGGCTTGCACGGGGACAACGGCTGAAGACGCTGGAGCCAGGCACTTTGACGGAGATCTGGTCAGACATTCGTGGTAACAAGATGGCACAAGCTGCAGTCGAGATGGCGTTTTGGGATCTTTGGTCGATGGAGCACGATACGTCCATGGCAAAGCTCATTGGTGGTGTGCACGAGGAGATCGATGTAGGCATTAGCATTGGCATCCAGGCTTCTACGGAAAAATTGCTCATGCGCGTAGAGCGGGCCCTACAGGAAGGTTATCGGCGGATTAAACTAAAAATCTCGCCAGAGGCAGACCGTGCCCCGCTTCTTTCCATTCGCAAAGTATTCCCCGACGTTGCTCTGATGGCCGATGCAAACAGTGCATACCGTCTCGATCACATAGATCGCTTGTTGGAGCTGGATGGCTTGGCTCTTATGATGATTGAGCAGCCGCTTGCCTATGACGATATGGTCGATCACGCTGAACTTCAGGCCCGGTTGCGAACGTCTATATGTCTGGATGAGAGCATACGCAGCGCCGAAGATGTGCGGCGGGCGGCCAAGATTGGTGCGTGTCGTATTGTCAACATAAAACCGGGTCGTCTTGGCGGGATCGGTGAAGTTATACGTACTCATCAGATTGCCCAACAGTATAAGATTGGCCTTTGGTGTGGAGGCATGTACGAAACAGGTGTAGGACGCTTGCACAATCTTGCGATTTGTTCCCTTCCAGGCATGGTTTTCCCAACCGACACTGGCCCCAGTGATCGCTATTTCGAACGCGACATTCTCAAAGAACCAATCCGCTTTGAGAAACCTGGAATTCTACGTGTGCGGCAGACGCATGGGGTTGCCGAGTGGGTCGATTGGGAGGTCGTGGATGCCTTCACGACGGACAAACTCGTTGTGCAGTTGCGCGAACTCTAATTTGCCGAACAATGTTTGCAGGTTGGTCAAGTTTTAACAACAGGAATTTTGCCGGATCGCGTCGAACTGTCTCCTTTGTGCAGAGGGTGATGGTTATTTTTTGCCCGACAGGCGGACTTGCCGACGTAAACCTAAACCGATTTATTGTGTGACAGAGGAGTCGATTTGCGCAGTGATTGAAATGCAGGATGTATGGAAGGAGTACCCGAACGGTACACAGGCCCTGAATGGCATCTCTGTGCAGATTCAAAAGGGAGAGTTCGTTTACGTCGTCGGACCCAGCGGTGCCGGGAAGTCGACATTTATCAAATTGATGTACAGAGAAGTCCGTCCGACCCGCGGACACATCTTCGTCAATGGATTCAACATCGAGCGCCTGAAGGATCACAAAATTCCGTTGCTCCGTCGGAGTATCGGGGTCGTCTTTCAGGATTTCAAATTGCTCCCTAAGCTGACTGCGGCTGAAAACGTCGCATTTGCGCTCGAGGTGATTGGCTTGTCGCACAAGCAAATCCGTAAGCGGGTGCGAGAAGTCCTGAGCCAGGTCGGTTTGGAGGACAAGATGGACATGTTGCCTTCTCAACTATCTGGCGGTGAGCAGCAACGCGTGGCGGTTGCGAGATCGCTCGCGAATAACCCGACGGTGATCATCGCCGATGAACCGACGGGTAACTTGGACCCGGACACATCGTGGGGTATCATGCGGTTGTTTCAACACATCAATGATCGTGGTACGACCATTGTGATGGCTACGCACAACCGGGAAATTGTCAATTCGATGCGGAGGCGCGTTATTGCCATTGAAAACGGCGTGATCGTCAGAGACGAGGAGAAAGGGTATTACGGATATGATGAGTAGGATATTCCGGCATCTGCGCGAAGGGATCAAAAACGTCATCCGCAATGGCTGGATGTCGTTCGCATCGATGAGTGCGGTTATCGTGACGCTTGCGGTGCTAGGGTTTTCGCTCATTCTCACGTTCAACGTCGCACAAATGTCGACGGATGTAACTTCGCAATTGGAGTTTAGTGCTTTTCTCAACGTAAATGCTACGCAGCAGACAGGTAGCGCGATTGCCGCTCAGATCAAGGCCTTGCCTGGTGTGGAGTCCGTGCAGGTGATCTCGAAGAACGAGGGCCTGGCGCAGATGAAGAAGGAACTTGGTTCTGAGATGGGCGACGTTCTCAATGCGTTCAAACAGAATCCGTTGCCGATTCAGTTGGTCGTCAAACCTGCTGATCCGCATCAAATTGACCGGATTGCTCGACAGGTTGAAGAAATTCAAGGAGTTGCCACGGTGCGCGATCCTCACCAGTTGGCTGCGGCCATTTTCCGAACGTTAGCCATCGTCCGTGACGTCGGCGTCGTGTTCGTCGTGGCGTTGCTCATCACGTCGATGTTTCTCATTTCGAATACGATTCGCATTACGATTTTTTCACGGCGCCGCGAGATCGAAATCATGAAGTTGGTCGGGGCGACAAACTGGTTCATTCGGTGGCCGTTTATCGTAGAAGGAATGCTTATCGGTTTGGTCGGGGCGGTCGTTCCCGTATTGGTGCTTGTCTACGGCTACCGATCGCTGTATATTCGCGCCAAAGGAGTGTTTAGCGGGCTTTCTTTCCCGTTGGTGCAGGCTGGGGATCTCGGCGTCAAACTCGCCGTGATTTTGTTGGCTATCGGCCTGTTCATCGGGCTGTGGGGAGGCGTGATGTCTGTTCGTCGCTTCCTCCGCGTCTAAGGGAGCCAATGAGTTCGCGCATCAGTCGAGAAGGGATACGTCCGCATGCATCTGACGGCGAATGGGTGGTGGGCGATTGTAATAATCGCTTTACTGTCATTCTTGCTCAATCCGTTACACTATTTGTCGACAGGCTTCGTCATTTGGGACCTCGTTCGCAATGTCCGCAGCGAGCGTGAATGGTTTGGTATTCGTGTGACTCGCATCGGCCGGACGCTCATTTTGCGCTACGCAAGGGCCTGCCTGGTTGGCTTGGTCGGGTCCATCGCGCTGTTTGCTTGCGGTGTCTCGGTGACGTGGCAGTCGATAGCCTATGTGAGTGCCGTGTCGATTGTGCTCGGCGTGATCCGATCACGCTTTGCGGCCACGCCATTTGCAGTCGCAGCCGCCGCAGTCATCTCATTTTGCGCTCGCCAGGCACATCTATCGCGTGTAATCGGATGGTCATGGTTGCACGTAGTTGAATCCTTTCCGATTGGCGCATGGCTGGCGATTGTCGCTGTGAGTTGTTGTGCCGAATGTATCATGACGTTTTGGGGCGTGCGCGATGCCATACTGCCGGCCTTGCTCACGTCGCGACGGGGCAGGCGAATTGGTGCGCTCAAACTGCAACTGGGTTATGCCATGCCTGTGGCTGTCTGGATGCATCCTCTGGGGGGGCATGCCTTGATGTGGCAGTCCGGCTTCCATCCCTGGCGGATGCCTCTAGGTCAGCCGATCGAAATCGGAATCTTGCCGCTGGTGTTCGGACTCCACGCCGTATTCACCGGCCTTCGGCCGCAGCGAGCGCTGATGCATGTTCGCTGGTTTGACTTGGTGCGCGCACTGGTGGCAGCGGCTGGTTTTGTGCTTGCCCGCCTGTACGCTCCGCTTGTGGCGGTTTGGGCTGCCATTCTACTCATTCTCATCGCTGAAGTATTTCGTTTCCTTTGGCGGCGGATTGACTCGACTGTGGAGCCGTTATACACGCCAAACAATCGGGGCGTGCGCGTGCTATATACGATTCGTGGTTCACTAAGCGACAAAATCGGCATTCGGCCAGGCGAGATTGTCACGCATGTCAATCAGTCGCCGGTACATACCGAGTATGATATTCACTTCGCCATGGAACAAAACCCGGCGTATGCAAGATTTCAAGTGGTAGATGCGGATGGGGAAGTACGCCTGCTGAGTAGTCCCATTTTCGAGGGCGAGCGGCACGATCTCGGCCTCCTCTTGGTTGTCTCCAGCGACGAGCCAGCACTCCGTTTGAACCGCCCATTTGGGTTTCTTGAAACAATCTACTTGCGCCGTGCGAAAAAGCCACATGTTACGGTGACGCAACCACAGGCGGAATGACTGTCGGCCGTTGGCCGGAGGAGGAGGCGAGTGTATGGATCTCGCAACGATATTAGGTTTGGTGATTGCCGTCGTAGGCTTGGTCGGCGGCTATGTTTTGGACAAAGGGGCGCTCGGTGCGCTGATTCAGCCGCCGGCGATGTTGATTGTGTTTGGGGGCACGATTGGCGCGACTTTGCTTTCTAATAAAATGAAATCCTTTACGTCCATCATCCGTTACTTACGAATTGCGTTTATGGCCCCGAAGCGTGATCCCCACGCAACCATCGAACAGTTGGTCGACTTGGCGACAATGGCTCGTAGAGAAGGAATCCTTGCTTTGGAAGACCACGTCGATTCGTTTGAGGATCCGTTTATTCGCAATGGCATTCGCCTAATCGTTGACGGGATCGATCCGGAATTGGTCAAAGAGATGCTCGAGACGGAGATTTCCTACATTGAGCAGCGCCATGAAGTTGGTATCAATCTGTTTGAGTCAGCTGCAGGGTTTGCACCGACGATGGGCATTATCGGTACGGTTATGGGCCTGGTACACGTGCTTGGTAGCCTGAGCGATGTGAGTAAACTAGGACCCGAGATTGCCACAGCGTTTATCGCGACCTTATACGGTGTAGCCAGTGCAAACGTGTTTTGGATGCCAATAGGGAACAAGTTGCGTGTGCGTTCGCAGGAGGAAATTCTTGAACGCGAGATGAGTGTGGAAGGCATCTTGTCGATTCAGGCAGGCGAGAACCCAAATGTGTTGCGCCAGAAGTTGATGTCATTCCTGGCGGCTTCTGAGCGGATAGACAAGAAGGCGGGTGTCTCCAGTGGCGCGGCGCAAGAGGCCTAAAAAACACCAAAATCACGAGCGCTGGTTGGTTACGTATTCCGATTTGATCACGCTCTTGTTGGTTTTCTTTATCGTGATGTTTGCGATGTCGACCATTGATAAAACGCGGTTTGCGACGCTGGCTCAATCGTTGTATCAGGCGCTGCATCCCGGACAGCAGATTCCGCTCAATGGAATGGGGACGACCGCGTTGCTGAACAGCGGTGACCAGAACAACGGGACGCAGTTTCCCGACAACTTGACAGCCCCGAATGGCGCATCTAAGCAGAAAGCACAAAATCAATCGCAGTCGTCTTTGCAAGATCAGCAACAGCTGGACCAATTGTTTAAAGAGATACAGCAATATATCTCTGCACACCATTTGAATGGTGAAGTGCAGGTAGAAGATCAAGCACGCGGTGTGCAAATCACGATGCGTGACGTGGCGTTGTTTAACACGGGGCAAGCTGTGTTACTCCCTGGTGCACAACACATCATTTCGGGGTTTGTCCCATTTTTCAAACAAATTACCAATAGTATCGTGGTGGAAGGCTATACAGATACGCAGCCGATTGACACACCAATTTACCCGTCGAACTGGGAGTTATCAGCAGCTCGGGCGATGAGTGTTGTGCGGTTTTTGAGCAATCATGGGATCGATCCGACGCGGTTGGCGGGCATGGGATATGGACAATACCATAACGTCGCGCCAAATAATACGCCTGCAGGGCGTCAGGCAAACCGTCGAGTTAACATTGTCGTATTGCAAAAAGCGTCCTCGCGGGGAACCGTACAGACACTGCCTGCTGGTAACTAAGCTGTGTGGCAGGCCGTGCTTGTAAACTCCTAAACTTTCCTGACTTCCCTCCGCAGTTCATTGAACAGGATTCCCCACTTCTTTATAATGAGATTCGATTGATGTGAATGGAATAATGCCGCTGGATAGGGAACGCTCGTTCCCTTTTTGGCGTTTCAGTGATATTGTGTACAGTGGCGAACGTATGTTTGTGGTCAGGGGGGATGGAAGTGCAGAACCTGCCGGGAAAATTTGAATTGGTATCAGACTATCGTCCGCAAGGTGATCAACCAGCAGCCATTGAGCAGTTGGTCGACGGTGTGGACAGCGGGTTGCGCCATCAGACGCTGCTCGGCGTTACCGGGTCAGGTAAGACGTTTACCATGGCCAATATTATTGCCGAGTTGAATCGGCCGACTCTTGTGATCGCCCACAACAAAACGCTGGCAGCGCAATTGGCAGCAGAGTTTCGAGCATTTTTTCCGAACAACGCAGTCGAGTATTTCGTCAGTTACTACGATTATTATCAGCCGGAGGCGTACATTCCATCCACAGATACCTATATCGAAAAAGATGCGAAGATCAACGATGAGATCGATAAAATGAGGCACTCCGCGACGGCTGCCATCCTCGAACGCAACGACGTGCTTGTGGTTGCCAGTGTGTCTGCGATTTATGGTCTTGGTAGTCCGCAAGAATATAGCCAGCATGTATTGTCGTTGCGCGTTGGGGCGACGATGGATCGCAACCAGATGTTACGGCGCTTAGTAGATATGCAGTACGAGCGCAACGACATCAATTTCATTCGCGGTACATTTCGCGTGCGTGGTGATGTTGTCGAGATTTTTCCGGCGTCCCGCGACGAGCATGCCATTCGGGTCGAACTGTTTGGCGACGAGATCGATCGCATTTCGGAAATCAACGTAGTCACAGGCGAAGTCGTGGCCAGGCGCAATCACTTCAGCATCTTCCCGGCCTCGCACTTTGTCACATCGCGGCCTCGATTGGAGGCGGCCATCGAGCGCATCCGTGAGGAGTTACGGGAGCGGCTGCACGAGTTGCGTTCGCAAGATAAGTTGCTTGAGGCACAACGGCTTGAACAGCGAACGATGTACGATATCGAGATGATGCTGGAGATGGGATTTTGCTCAGGCATTGAGAATTATTCCAGGCATCTGGAAGGCCGTGCTGCAGGCGAACCTCCGAACACGCTCCTCGATTATTTTCCGCCGGGCTTTTTGACGCTGATCGACGAGTCTCACGTCACCCTGCCACAAATTCGAGGGATGTATGGTGGTGACAGAACGCGTAAGCTGACGTTGATTGAACATGGCTTTCGGCTTCCGTCTGCGGCGGACAACCGCCCTTTGACGTTTGAGGAGTTCGAGCGAGCAGTCGGGCAGTGTATTTACGTCAGTGCAACGCCCGGGCCGTATGAGGAGGAGCACCAGCAGCGCATTGTCGAACAGATCATTCGCCCGACGGGATTACTCGATCCCATCATTCACGTCCGCCCAATTAAAGGCCAAATTGACGATCTCGTCGGCGAGATTCGCGACCGCATCCGCCGCGATGAGCGCGTACTCGTCACGACGCTGACCAAGAAGATGGCCGAGGATTTGACGGATTACCTCAAGGAGATTGGCATTAAAGTGCGGTATCTGCACTCTGATATCAAGACCATTGAGCGCATGGTGATTCTTCGCGATTTGCGCAAGGGCGCATTTGATGTCCTGGTTGGCATCAACCTGCTTCGCGAAGGCCTTGATTTGCCTGAGGTATCGCTCGTTGCCATTCTCGACGCTGATAAAGAAGGTTTTTTGCGCGCGCATCGGTCGCTCATTCAGACGATTGGACGCGCTGCTCGCAACCCCAACGGCACAGTCATTATGTATGCGGATCAAATTACAGATTCGATGCGGATCGCAATCGACGAGACAGAGCGACGTAGAGCCAAGCAGATTGCGTACAACGAAGAGCACGGCATCACGCCGACGACCGTTCGCAAAGCAGTCCGGGATGTCGTCGAGACGACGAAGGTAGCGGACACCCATGAGGAGTATGTAGCCGTCGCCGAACAGGCACAGGCTCTTAAAGGACGTGAACGCAAAGAGCTGATTGCCAAGCTGGAGCAGCAGATGCGTGAAGCGGCGAAGGCCTTGGAGTTTGAGCGCGCTGCGCAGTTGCGCGATATGATTGCCGAATTGATGGATGCATCGTGATCGCAAGCGTGGGAAGAAGGGAAGAACGAGATGCCTCAGGATTTCATCTACGTGCGCGGCGCACGTGCGCACAATTTGAAAAACATCGACGTCAAAATCCCGCGCGACAAGTTTGTGGTGATCACGGGACTGAGCGGATCGGGCAAGTCGTCGCTCGCGTTTGATACGATTTATGCCGAGGGACAGCGACGTTATGTCGAGTCGCTTTCCGCGTATGCACGACAGTTCCTCGGTCAGATGGACAAGCCGGATGTCGATGGTATCGATGGCCTATCGCCGGCCATTTCCATTGATCAGAAGACGACGAGCCGCAATCCGCGTTCGACAGTTGGCACGGTGACAGAAGTCTATGATTATTTGCGTTTGCTGTTTGCGCGGGTAGGGCGTCCCTACTGTCCGAATTGTCATATTCCCATCCAATCACAGACGGTCGAGCAAATGGTCGACCGCATTGTGAAGTTGCCTGAACGCACACGATTGCAGGTTTTGGCTCCCGTGGTGCGTGGGCGCAAGGGTGAGCATCAGAAGGTGTTTGAGCAGATGCGCAAGGCGGGCTATGTCCGTGTGCGCGTCGATGGCGAGGTTCGCGAGCTTGAAGATGACATTCAGTTGGAAAAAAACCGCAAGCACAGCATAGAAGTCGTGGTTGATCGCCTCGTCGTTCGCGATGATATTGCCAGTCGCTTAGCCGATTCATTGGAGGCTGCACTCGGGCTTTCGGGTGGCATTGTGTTGGTTGACGTGATCGACGGCGAGGAAATGTTGTTTAGCCAAAATGCGGCGTGTCCAAATTGTGGATTTTCCGTGGAGGAACTCGCGCCTCGCATGTTTTCGTTCAACAGTCCGTTTGGCGCGTGTGACACGTGTTTGGGCCTGGGCGTCAATATGGAGGTGGACGAGCAGCTGGTGGTGCCCAACCCGGCGCTCAGTATTGAAGAGGGCGCTATCGTTCCATGGGCGGGTTCCTTTTCAAACTATTATCCAGAGCTATTACGGGCCGCCTGCCAATCGTTCGGGATCGATGTTACGGTGCCGGTCGCAGAGTTGCCAGACGAAGCGTTGCATAAGTTGCTCTATGGCAACGGGGAAACGATACGCTTCGCTTATGAAAACGACTTTGGTCAGCACAAGACGGCACAGATTCCGTTTGAGGGTGTCATTCCGAACTTGGAGCGGCGCCATCGGGAGACGGCTTCAGATTCCATTCGTGAGTTTATCGAGTCGTTTATGAGCGCGAAGCCCTGTCCGGCCTGTCACGGCAAGCGGTTGAAGCCGCAGAGCCTGGCGGTCCTCATCGGGGGCAGAAATATTGCAGATGTCACCGAAATGTCTGTAGGGGATGCGTTAGCATTCTTCGGCGATTTGACACTATCCGAAAAGGAAATGCATATTGCTCGCCAAATTTTAAAGGAGATTGAGAGTCGGCTCGGCTTCTTGCGCGATGTGGGATTGGATTACCTGACGTTGGCGCGCTCGGCCGGGACACTGTCAGGCGGTGAAGCGCAGCGCATTCGTCTTGCGACACAGCTTGGATCGTCACTGATGGGCGTTCTCTACATTTTGGACGAGCCCAGCATCGGCCTACATCAGCGCGACAATGAGCGTCTAATCCGGACGTTGGAGCATATGCGCGATCTCGGTAACACCTTGATTGTCGTCGAGCACGACGAGGACACCATGCTGGCGGCCGATTACATCATCGACATGGGCAAGGGTGCCGGCATTCATGGCGGCGAAGTGGTGAGTCAGGGGACGCCCGCTGAGGTCATGCGCGATCCCAATTCTGTGACCGGCCAGTTTTTGTCGGGACGCCGTTTCATTCCGGTGCCGGATGAGCGCAGGCGGCCTGGGGATCGATGGTTGGTGGTGAAAGGGGCTCGCGAAAACAACCTTAAGGGTATCGATGTCAAAATACCTATTGGTGTGTTCACATGTGTGACAGGCGTCTCGGGGTCGGGCAAGTCGACATTGGTCAATGAGATTTTACACAAAGCCTTGGCACGCGACCTCAACCGAGCGCGCGTGCGACCCGGTGCCCACGATGCCATTACAGGGTTGGAGCATTTGGACAAGGTCGTCGATATCGACCAATCGCCCATCGGTCGTACACCGCGATCCAATCCCGCGACGTATACAGGGGTGTTTGACGACATCCGTGACTTATTTGCCTCGACGAACGAAGCAAAGATGCGAGGATACAAAAAGGGCCGCTTCTCATTTAACGTTCGCGGTGGGCGCTGCGAGGCGTGCAAGGGTGACGGCATCATTAAAATCGAGATGCACTTTTTGCCTGACGTCTACGTTCCGTGTGAGGTGTGCAAGGGCAAGCGATACAACCGTGAGACGCTCGAGGTCCGATTTAAAGGCAAAAATATCGCGGAAGTGCTCGATATGACAGTGGAGGATGCGTGCACGTTTTTCGAAAATATTCCGCGCATCCAGCGCCGGTTACAGACACTAATGGACGTGGGGCTCGGTTATATCCGTTTGGGGCAACCAGCGACCACATTGTCTGGAGGCGAGGCGCAGCGCGTGAAATTGGCCTCAGAGTTACACCGTCGAAGCACTGGACGCACGTTGTACATTCTCGACGAGCCTACGACAGGACTGCATGTCGCTGACATTGAGCGGCTATTGACCGTGCTGCATCGTCTCGTTGACAATGGGGACACAGTGCTCATCATCGAACACAATTTGGATGTCATCAAAACGGCCGATTATTTGATCGATCTTGGGCCGGAAGGTGGCAGCCGCGGTGGTCAGTTGGTGGCAGAAGGCACTCCGGAAGCGGTGTGTGCTGTCCCAGCATCTCATACAGGGCGCTTTCTTGGTCCCATCCTCGAGCGCGATCGCGCACGTATGGATAAATTGCGCAATGCGGCCGTACGGTCGTAGGTTGATGGCTTTACCGACACGGCGGGACGGGTCTAGTTGTGGTGAAAAGGAGGGTGTCTTTTGGGGCAACCGCGTGGTGTGAGCGTTCGGCAGTTGGTCAAGGATCTCGATCTCCGCGTTTTTAATGACGATGCGGATTTGGATAAGATGATTTATACGCGCGACATCAATCGGCCGGGGTTGGCGTTGGCAGGCTATCTTCGCTATCATCCTGCCGAGCGCGTGCAAATCCTCGGGCGAACGGAGCTCTCGTTTTTGCGCGGAATGAATGAAAAGGAAAAAGCGTTGCGCGTTTTTGCGTTCTGCTCCTATCAACAGACGCCTTGCATCTTGATCACGCGGGGTGATACGCCGCCACCTGTGTTGCTTGCCGAAGCTACATCCAAGCACATCCCGGTGTTGGGCACCAATATGGTGACGACACGTCTGACGGCCGCCATCTCAAACTATTTGGAAGAGCGTTTGGCACCGGAGACCCTGCAGCACGGTGTGCTTGTCGACGTGTACGGAATTGGCATTTTGATCACGGGATCGAGCGGCATCGGCAAGAGTGAGACGGGGTTGGAACTCATCAAGCGCGGGCATCGTTTGGTTGCCGACGATGCTGTGGTCATCCGCCAAATTTCAGATGAAAGCTTGGTTGGTAGTGCGCCGCCGCTTTTGCAACATTTGCTTGAGATTCGTGGACTTGGCGTGCTGAACGCCATGACACTATTCGGGGCAGGTGCGGTGCGCACACACAAACGCATCTCCATGGTCATTCACCTTGAGGCTTGGCGCGAGAATCACGCGTACGACCGCCTTGGCATCGATATGGAGACGATGAAAATTCTCGATCTCGAGGTACCAAAAGTGACGGTGCCTGTACGGCCCGGGCGTAACCTGGCCGTTATTGTCGAAGTGGCGGCGATGAACTTCCGCTTAAAGGGAATGGGCTTAGACGCGGCGAAGGCGTTTACGCAAGAATTGGAGCAGGTGATTGCATCACAGACCGGAATCTAAGGATAAGGCGGTGGGAGAGCCCACCGCCTTTTTTACATCTCTTGTGGAGCGTCAAGGCCAATCAGGTAGAGCGCCTTGGCGATGACATTGCGCGTTGCCTGAGTGAGGGCGAGGCGTGCCGCGCGCAGCGGATCGTCCGCTTGGAGAATGGGGTTGTTGTGGTAAAAACGGTTGAATGCGTGGCAGACGTGCAGGACATAGCGCGCCATGACCGATGGATCAAACTCGTCGACCGCTCGCGCTAAAGCTTCTCCGGCTTGTGCCAAGCGCAGGATGAGCGCCCACTCGACGTCGTCTGGCTGCACCTCTGTCGGCCAGTTCAAAGGCTTTGCATCGGTTCCTGCCTTGCGCAACACGCTGCAAGCGCGTGCATGCGTGTATTGGACATATGGACCCGTTTCGCCGTCAAAGTTGAGCACGTCTTCGTAACGGAAATCGACTTCGTGAATGCGATAGGTCTTCAGATCGTTAAAAATGACAGCACCGACGCCAACACTGCGAGCCACACCGTCTTGATCGGCCAAGTTCGGATTTTTTTCCTGAATGATCCGTCTGGCTTCTTCAATAGCCTTGTTCAGTACGTCTTCGAGATACACAACATGGCCGCGGCGTGTGGAAAGGCGTTCACCGTTAAACTTCATCAGGCCGAACGCGACGTGTGTACAACGTTTGGCATAGTCGCGTCCAAGCAACTCTAAGACCTTAAATACCTGCTGGAAGTGCAATTTCTGTTCTGCCCCGACCACGTAGACGAGTGTGTCCGCCCCAAGCACGCGATGGCGATAGTCGGCAGCAGCGAGATCGCGCGTTGCATAAATGGAAGTTCCGTCCGACTTCTTGATGATGCAAGGAGGCATATCGTAGGCAGATAGATCGACGACTTCGGCGCCATCGTCTTCGACAAGCAACCCTTTGGCCCGTAATTCGTCGACAATTGCGTCCATCTTGTCGTTGTAAAAGCTCTCGCCAAGGTAGTGGTCAAACTCGACGCCGAGCGTCTTGTACGTCTCTTGAAAGGCGCGCAGGCTCTCGTCAATAAACCAGCGCCACAGTCGATTTGCCTGCTCGTCTCCCTCTTCCAGTTGCTTAAACCAATATCGTCCTTCGTCTTCAAGCTCTGGATGCTCACGTGCCTCTTCGTGGAAACGAACATACAGCTTAAACAGTTCTCGCACTGGGTTCTTGCGTACGGTTTCTTCGTCGCCCCACTTGAGGTAGGCGGCAATATTTTTACCGAATTGGGTGCCCCAGTCACCGAGATGGTTGACACCTTCTACCCGATATCCATCCTCGCGCATGAGGCGGACGATGGCCTGTCCGATGATGGTGGAACGCAGGTGGCCAACGCCGAAGGGCTTCGCGATGTTGGGTGCCGAATAATCGACGGCAACGGTATGCCCTGTGCCGCGTTCCTCAGAGAATAAATCGTGCACAGACCGAAGGGCTCGGTCCACGATACCAAGGGCATATGTCGAGCGCTCCAAGGTCAGGTTGAGGTATCCCCCCTGGGCGTTCGCATTGCCGATACCGTCTACGCCGGCGAGCTTGTCCGCCAATTCGGATGCGATTAACGCCGGATTTTTCCGCAGTTGTTTGGCGAACTGGAAACATGGCAATGCGAGATCGCCAAGCTCTGGGTTTGGTGGGTATTCAATCAGGTTGACAACGTCCGCTGCGGGAAATCCTGTGTGATCTGCGACCGCAGTGGCAATTGCATGCTTAATGGATTTCACGTCAATCCCCCTGTGCTTTCGCTCAAAGCTGATTCTTCATTATACCACATGGGCGAATTTCTTGAGGTACTTCGCCAACCGGTCTCTGATGTGGTATACTTTTTCCACCAGTTCACATAATCTTTGTCCTTGCGGTTGGTTCAGCAGCAATCCGGCTTGTCAACGCAGGGCCGTTTCGCAGACAACGGACAGCGTTGCAGGAGGTGCGTATGGACGTATGGACACACGTCATTATCGCCAAGATTCGTCCGACCGTCGATCCAACGTGATTGCGATGGAATTTGACGCATCGTACTTCTTTGAGCGCGGCGTTCGCTTTTTGCAGCGCAACGACTTGCCGCGAGCGCTCAGGGCGTTTCGTAAAACAGTCGAATATGAACCGGACAATCCTGTGAACTATTGCAACCTTGCAGGCGTCCTGTCCGAGATGGGCGACTTTGAGGCATCGAATCAGGTACTGCAGCACGTCTTGAACCACCTGGATCCGAATATGGCTGAGCGCCAGTTTTACCTTGCCAACAACTATGCAAACATGGGGCAGTACGATACCGCTGAAGAATACGTACTGCGTTATCTCGATATGGATCCGAACGGCGAATATGCCGCCGATGCGGAGGAAATGTTGGACATCTTAGTGGATGAGTTTGGCGGCGGGCGAGTTCTTCAGAAATGGCAAGAAGAGAAAGAAAAGCTCGATAACTTATCTGCGGTAAAGGATGGCCGCTACTTTCTAGAAAATGGACAGTTTGAGGCCGCTGTCGAATGGCTCGAACAAGTTGTACAGGAAGATCCAGGGCATTTAGCAGCGTGTAACAATTTGTGTCTGGCCTATTATTACACTGGGCAGCATGACAAGGCGCTCAGGATGGTTGAAGAGGTTTTAGAACGGCAGCCGGACAACCTGCATGCGCTTTGCAATCGTGCTCTTTTGCTAAAGCACTACGGGGCAGAAGACGCTTTGGCGGTGGCGGCAGAGCCGTTGACGAAAGTGTTTTCTCTAAACCCCGATATTGCCATGAAAATTGGTACAACGCTTGGCATTATCGGTTGGCATCGCGAGGCGATGGTGGCATTTCGCAGACTGCTACACGTTGCACAATTGGATGATCCCATCCTGCTTCATGCCATCGCGGCGGCTGCCGCCAACTGTGGCGAGTGGGCGACGGCAGAGCGCTACTGGTTGTTGCTCAAGCGCCATCGCGATTATCGACACGTAGCGGAATACTATTTGGAGCGCTTGATGACCGTTCGAACGGGTGAAAGTCTCGGTTTCCGGGTCGGATATCAGCTCGACTTGCCTATCGAAGCTCAGTTGGCAGAAGTTAAAGACAGGCTAAAGTCGTCGGCTCCGGACGAGTGGCGGCGCGACCCGCTTTTGCGTGCCTCGCTCTATTGGGGGTTGCGTCACGGCAATCATGAGACGCGGCGGCGCGTCATTCGCGCACTCGCCGTTGTCGCGGACAGCG
This sequence comes from Alicyclobacillus tolerans, assembly GCF_001447355.1. GTDB lineage: Bacteria > Bacillota > Bacilli > Alicyclobacillales > Alicyclobacillaceae > Alicyclobacillus > Alicyclobacillus aegles. The sequence goes on from NZ_JXBW01000014.1 coordinate 17,679, forward strand.
ATGCGGAAAAGGCCCTGCGGCTATTCCTGGGGCGCTCTGATATCGATGACACTTTGCGCCTTTATGCTGTCGTTGCTCTTAAACGCATGGGGGCGAAGGGCAGGTTGAAGGTCTGGCAGGGTGGAACCCTGCAGGAAATTTCGCTTGACGACATCAGTTCGGATGTCATTCTCAACCTGAACCCGCAGTGGCGTTACGTCTCAGAGCGTGTATGTCAGTGGTTATCGACGAAAAGCCTCGAAAGATTAATTGTAGAGGCTAAACGGGTATGGAACATGTACTTGTACGACATGTTTCTACATGCAAACCGCCGGATCAGCAAACCTGATATTTGGGTGGCAAGTGTTCTTTATATCGTCTTGCGGTATTACGGAGTTCCGGTGATACAAAGGGAATTGGCTGCAGAATTCAGCGTGTCGCCATCGTCCATACGCAAGTGCAGCGCTCGCTTGGAACAAATATTGCTCAAACCTGGCGTTTGACAGCCTTGATGGCAGGTGGTCGGGAGGAGACCGGCGTTGCTCGGATTGGACGTCGAACGGGCAGCGATGGCAGCACTAAAATGTTTGCTGGTCATCGAAATTTCACGTCGCTGTAACACGATTGAAACATGAAGCCCTTATGATGAAACCGTAGCACATTTGACCCCCTTTTGATATAAAGCTTTTGGCGCCCCGTTCGTGCGCCCCTTTTTTTGCCCCGGGTATTCTACCCTGGTATACTTCGGCACGGAAATGCTATGCTTTTCACAAGTGAGGTGGACGCCTTGCAAGTGATTGTGAACTGTTATGTTCCTTGGGAACACGGGTTTGTCATGTTGTGCAAGCCGCGGCGCGGTTGGTGGTATTTGCCGGGGGGCAAGGTGGAAGAACACGAGTTATGGCGGCTGGCCGCCATGCGCGAATTTGCAGAAGAGACGGGAATCACGCTGACGGATGCCGCATTGCGAGGGATATATCAGGTTCGAATTGCAGGTGGTCCCGATGAGGAGCCAAAGCATCGGCTCATTGCACAGTTTGTCGGGTACGGCGCGAGTGGGGTTTTGTTGTCACAACACAGGGAAGGAAAGCTCGCCGTCGTGCGACCGGATGAAATGCTCGGCTTGCCGATGGATGAAGGCGATCGACTAATGTTAAAGCGCACCATTGCGGCCGAATATCAAGGCGATAAGCGCGTCTTTTTCGGCCGCTTCGAATATGACGTTCAACACAAGTTGCTCGCCTGTGAGATGGATCCCGCCAATTATGAGTTCGATCCGCCGTTTGGGGCAGCGCAAGAGGGGGATGCGATGTGACAAGCCGCTTGCAAACGGTCGTATTGACCGGCATGTCCGGCGCAGGTAAGTCGGTCGCCATGCAGGCGTTTGAAGACTTTGGCTTCTTCTGTGTCGACAATTTGCCGCCTGCCCTTATTCCGCGCTTGCTCGACATGGCCGAACACGCATCCGGCAGGCTGGCGAAGATGGCGTTCGGGTGCGATCTGCGCGGAGGCGAGTTGTTTGAACCTCTTTTACAGACGCTCAAGGCGATCCGCGAGCGCAAGGACGCTGAAGTTCAACTGGTGTTCCTCGATGCCGACGACGCGACACTGGTCCGTCGCTACAAAGAATCGCGCCGCCGGCATCCGCTTGCGCAAGGCGCTCGTCTACTGGAGAGCATTCAGGAGGAGCGCGTGGCCTTAGCGGCAGTACGCCAGGCGGCCGACGCCGTGATCGACACGAGTCAACTGACGGCCAATCAACTTAAGCAGGAGCTTGGCAGACGTTTCGTCGAGCGAGTCATGCGTTTGCCTGTCCATGTCATGTCGTTCGGCTTCAAGTACGGGGTGCCGCTGGACGCGGATATGGTATTGGACGTTCGTTTTTTGCCAAATCCACACTACATCGATGGGCTGCGTCCGTACACCGGCGAGGACGATCCGGTGTATCAATACGTGATGCAGTGGCCAGCGACGCAGGAGTTCCTTAAAAAGACCGAAGACATGCTCGACTTTTTGATTCCCGAATACCAGCGTGAAGGGAAGAGTCACTTGGTCGTCGGCATCGGGTGCACGGGTGGCAAGCATAGATCCGTTGCCATTGCTAAACACATCGCCAACCACCTCGCGCAGGCGGCCGATGTCGAGCTCACGCATCGCGATTTTCGGCGGGAGGGTTGAGCATGCGACAGTGGTGGCTATTGGCATGGACCATCGCCTGCTTTGGCATTGGTATCTTGGCTGGCGTGGTCCGCTTGGCGCACTGGCCGCATGCGACGATGCTGGGTCTGGCCGTGTTATTGGCGGCCGTACTGTTGCTGGCCTTTGGCTGGTGGTCGGATATGCGGCAGTCGCGTCGGCGCCAGCGCTGGCAAGAGCGGCGCCTGAAAATCGTCGCCATCGGCGGCGGTACTGGTTTGTCTACCATCTTGCGTGGTTTGAAGGAATATCAGGTTGAATTGACGGCGGTCGTGACGGTTGCGGATGACGGGGGGAGTTCGGGGCGATTGCGCGACGACTTCGCCATGCCGCCACCGGGTGATATCCGCAATTGTCTCGTTGCCCTGGCAGACACCGAGCCGCTTTTGGAGCGCTTGCTACAGTTTCGATTCCCAGCCGGACAGGGGCTTGAAGGGCACAGTTTCGGCAATTTGTTTCTCGCCGCCATGACGCACATCATGGGCGACTTCGAATCTGCGATCCGGGAGACAAGTCGGGTTTTGGCAGTGCGTGGCAAGGTCCTGCCCGCTGTGCGCGAGGACGTTCGCTTGCGAGCTCATTTGGCGGATGGTAGCGTGATCGAGGGGGAATCGAAGATCCCGGAGGCCGGTGGCCGCATCGAACTGTTGGAACTCGTTCCAAGGGATCTTGAACCGCTGCCAGATGTCTTGAGCGCGATCGCGTCGGCGGACGCCATCGTCGTCGGCCCGGGAAGTCTTTACACAAGCGTGCTGCCAAATTTGCTGGTTCCGGGCATTGCCGATGCCATTGCGGGCAGTAGCGCACGTAAGATTTACGTTTGTAACGTCATGACGCAACGTGGCGAAGCGGACGATCTCTCTGCTTCAAGCCACGTCAAGGCGATTTATAAGCACATTGGCAAGCCTTTGTTCGACTATGTGCTTGTCAATGCAGCTCCGCTTCCCGAGGAAGCATTGCAACAGTATCAGCAGCAGATGAGCTACCCAGTGCGTGTGGATATTGAAGAATTGAATCGACTGGGGCTCAAGGTGATCGCGCGCGATTTTGTGCATTATGCGACTTATGCCCGTCACGACAGTCGCAAGATCGCCGAACAAATCGTCAGCTTGCTCGGCTATGAGCGAGACACCAGGCGAGAATAGGAGACACGCGTATGTCGTTTGCCGCAGAGACCAAAAAAGAACTCACGCAATTGACGTCCGATGCGGCGGCATCGCGTTTTGAATTGATGGCCATCCTTGCTCTGGGGGCCATGTTTAAGACTTTTGATGGGCGAAGCGAACTCGCGATCGAAACGGAAAATGTGGCGACTGCTCGGCGAATTTACACATCGCTCAAGGATCTCTTCCACGTTCGCCCGGAAGTCGTCGTGCGCAAGAAGATGAGGTTGAAGAAGAACCATGTCTACACGGTACGTTTGCCGCGGGTGCAGGCGGAAGCGGTACTCTCGGATTTGGGGTATCGCGGTTCTTATGAGGAGGGGCCTCTGTCGGCAGCCTGGGATCTTCCGCCTGTGGATGAGTTGCGGCGCGCGTTTCTGCGGGGCGCATTTTTGGCTGGTGGTTCCGTCAATGCCCCTGGCAGCTCCTCGTATCACTTGGAGATCTATGCCCCATCGCGCGACTTGGCACATTGGGTGCACGAGTTGATGAACGTATACGAGTTGCACGCGCGGATGACCAATCGGAAAAAGGGTTACATCGTGTACATCAAGGAAGTCGAGAAAATTGTGGACTTCTTGAACATTATCGGCGCGGTGCGAGCCTTATTGCAGTTTGAGGATAGAAGGATTTTAAAGGGTATGCGCAATCAGGTAAATCGCTTGGTCAATTGCGAGACTGCCAACATGAACAAGACGATTTCCGCTGCGGTTCGCCAATTGGAGCATATTCGCTGGATTGAGCAGACAATTGGCCTCGATAGCCTGCCGGAGCATCTGCGGGAGGTGGCGGACATCCGGTTGCGTCACCCGGAGGCCAACTTGCAGGAGCTGAGCAAGCTTCTCAATGGTCGCGTTACCAAGTCTGGGTTGAATCACCGCTTTCGTAAATTAGAAGAGATTGCGTTGCAACATCGAGATCGTTCAAACATTGGACAACGGACTGTCAACGATTCGTCAGATTTGGTCTAGAAACGCCCCTGTAACCGCTATCGAGTGGGCCTTGGCGCGTGTTATACTCAAAACAAATCATGAGAAACTGGTGATGAAGATGGTGGAAAAAGAAACCACTGTGCGTTTGCAAGGAGGTTTGTTCGCTCGCGCGGCTGCAAAGTTTGTGCAGGAGGCAACGACGTTCAAATCGGAAATTTTTATTGAAAAAGACGGTCGTGCCGTCAATGCCAAAAGCATCATGGGTGTCATGTCGCTGGCTATTGCATCCGGGCAGAAGGTGGTTTTGCGGGCTAACGGTTCGGATGAAGAGACGGCTGTTGAGCAACTGAGCCAGCTGATTGAGTCGGATCAACTGTTTTAAACGCTCCTTACTCTCCGCTGCTTTCCTCCTCGCCCCGTTCTGTTCCGAGCGGCTTGTTCATATTCATAGTCGTGAAGGAAGCATGGGGGTGAGTCCATGCAATCACGCATGAATCTTGGGCGCCGCCGCCGCATTCCCATATGGATCATGGCTGTACTGGGTGCGCTGGTATTGCTTTTTATGTTTGAGGCGTATCGGTTGGTTATGCCTTTTGTCTCCCGCAATCCGCTGTATCACGAGGTCAACTTCGGACAAACCGTGATCGACAACTGGGAATACGAGGGTGAAAACGAAGAGGGTTACCTGGAATTTTACAATCCAACTACGGGTGGCCATTCAATGTTGCCACCGAGTGCAAAGTTGTTTGGCGCCGACGGCAAATGGGTTGTCATTGAGCACGCTGATGCCGCATCGCTCACCTATGCGGAACCGCTGGAGAGCGCGCCACCATACTGGTATTTGATCATGCTAGCCATGATTGGAGGCGGCTTTTGGTGGATGATGCATCGACGTCGAGCGTTGCGTAAAAAGCGTATGTATTTGCGGGGGACGCGCAAAGAAACCATACATGTGCCGACGGTCAAGCGGCGTCCAAAGCGATTTCGCGCAAAATCTTCGCGCAGGTTGTGGTAAAGGACGGCAGCCTTGGCTTTGTGTTTTCCGCAACTCATGGTAGTCTATATGGAAAAGCGGATTTCACGGAGTCAGGAGGGGCGTGTGTGGCGCTTCGAGCAGGCCGCGTCCAGCAGATACATAAACGGGAAGAGCGCGGGATCGACCGATCGAATGAGCCGTTCACCATCGACAAGTTCTTTCGGCGCCCGGGGTTGGTCGTCGTGGAACGCCCCGCTTTTGAGCACGGCTACAGCAATCACATGCGCGAAATTTATCCGCAGTGGGGGATTGCCGTAAGCACGTGCATGGATCAAGGGGTTCCCGTTAAGCATCCGCGGCTTCGGTTTGATCACTATGTCGATCTCGTCAAGGTTTGGGAAGACCAAGAATACATATACGTTGAGGATATGTATGTGGACGTGCTGTTGTACGAACGGTCGTACTACCATATCATCGATCTCGAGGAATTTGGCGAAGCGTTGTTCACACGGCAGGTCAGTATGGCTGAAGCGCGCCGGGTGTTGGACAACACGCAAAGGTTTGTAGACAGCTTTAAACGCAGTCGGCTATCGTATCAGGTTTGGAAACATAAGTATGGCATTCATCGCCGCTACCCTTGACTGAACATTGCTCGTCGGCGCCGTTCCATCTGGAAACGGCGCATCGACGAACCAGCAGAGCGATGGTTACCCGAATTTACTCCTGGATTTCGCTCATCACTTCCTGAGCGATTTCCATCGCACTGCTGTTATTGCTTTGGGAGCCGCTATTCCTGCCTTGGACTTGGCGCACTGCTTCCCACGCGGCGATGCCGACACTCGCGCCAATCAGCAGGGCGGTCATCGTGCCGACGCCATTGCCGCGACGGCGCGGCATCATGCGCTGGCGCGCCATGCCCGTCATTGCGTTCATCACATTCCACATGGACAGCACCCCCCAAAACGTATTGTGTCCGCAATCCGACACAGTATGAACGAGCAAACTGGAATCCTCGGTTGTTTTCACCGCCGCGAAGTTGACTTCTGGCTTATCCGATGTGTCGAAATGTAAATTGCGCGAGAACGGGAGGTTTGGCATGCACTCGGCGGAAAGCTTGGCTGATTTCGCTCATACACTAGTGGCGTGGTATCGCGTTAACGCCCGCAAGTTACCGTGGCGTGAAACCACGGATCCGTACCGCATTCTGGTCAGCGAGACCATGCTGCAACAGACGCGGGTCGAAACCGTAATTCCGTATTATCAACGCTTTGTTGAGGCTTATCCAAACGCCGGCGCGCTCGCGGATGCGGCCGAGGATGACGTGATGAAACTGTGGGAGGGGCTTGGTTATTACCGTCGCGCCCGCAATCTGCACCAGGCGATGCAAGTCGTCCGGGATGCCTATGGCGGTGTGATTCCGGATGATGCCGACGCTGTTCGCGCCTTGCCGGGTGTCGGCCCATACACGGCAGGTGCGGTGATGAGTATCGCGTTTAACCGTCCGCAGCCCGCTGTAGACGGCAATGTATTGCGCGTCATGGCCCGCTTCCTATCTATCGCCCATCCCGTTGACCTGCCCGCGACCAAGCGTACGATCACCGATGCGGTCGATCTCGCCATCCATACGGAGGAGCCACGCTTGTTCACACAGGCGTTGATGGAACTCGGCGCACTGGTTTGCGTCCCGCGCCGTCCACGTTGCGAGATGTGTCCTGTCGCGGCGGCTTGTCGGGGACGGCAACAGGGCACGGCACCGGAATTGCCGTTGAAAACGCCGAAAAAAGCCCGCCGCAAGGTCACGGTTGTGGCACTCTGGATTGAGCGGGACGGGGCTTTACTCGCCGAGCGTCGCACGGACGACGGCTTGCTGGCGGGAATGTGGCAACTGCCGATGGTTGAACTGCCGGACGATCCGCCGTATAGCGCAGACCAGTTATATCTTGCGGCCCGCACACGATTGCATAAACTCGCAATCGGCAATACCATAGAGGAGGACGTGTCGTCTGTTGCCGAAAAGCCCGCGGCAGTGGATTTTGTGATTGCGGCGGAAGCAAGGCACGTCTTTACGCACCTAGAATGGCGGGTTGTCGTTGTACGGCCTGTTGGGTATCATCAGGTACACATCGCAAGTCAATCTGACGATGCGATGTGGGTTCCACGCGGCGAACTGTCCAAGCTTGTGTGGCCTAAAGTCTATCAAACGCTTCTCTCACAGCTGCTTCATGGCTTGCCCGTTCTTTAGGGGACGATGAATGGAGAAGGTTAAAGGAGGACATCGGCATGCAGCAGACCTATACGATTACGCAAAATCGCCTGTTGGGACGTGTGTTTTTAGGCCTGTTTGGCACATTGTTGACGGCTTTGGTCGGCGTGCTGGCTGGCACGCAACTACCCATGGGTTTGATACCCGTGCTTAGCCTCGTCGAACTTGGGATGATTATCTACGCGATGTTCCGGCAGCGCACGCGTGCCATCGGTTTTCCGTTTGTGTATCTCTTCACCTTCATTTCTGGCATCACACTGTGGCCCATCATCAGCTATTACGCGGTTGGTCTTGGTGTCGGTATCGTGATCAAAGCGCTGGCCGTAACGGCTGGTGCGTTCCTTGTCGCGTCGTTTGTGGCAACGCGTTCGTCGATGGATTTTTCGTTCCTCGGTGGCTTTTTGTTCATCGGAATGCTGGCTTTGCTCTTGATGGGTATCGTGTCTATTTTTACAGGGTTTTCATCGGTGGCAAGCCTCATTTACGCGTTTCTCGGCGTTGCCATCTTCGTCGGCTATGTGTTGTTTGACGTCAATCGCCTGGCGCAGTACGGCGTGGCAGAACAACACGTGCCGTGGATGGTGCTCTCGCTGTACTTGGACTTCGTCAACCTGTTCCTGTTCATCCTGCGCCTGATGGGGATTATGGGCGGATCGTCCGACCGCCGTTAAGTTGACGAAATCGACATCAACAGACCCGGCCTGGCGCCGTAGGGAACTCTCGTCCTATAATACGGACGAGAGTTTTTTGTCAGAATGCGGCCATGTGGTCGCCGACGCACCTAACAGGGGGACAAGACATGGAATACAAGCCACAGGAAATTGAACGCAAGTGGAAGGAACGGTGGCGGGAGACGGGCGTACATCGCGCTCACGGCAAAAGCGGCAAGCCGAAGTACTACTGCCTCGATATGTTTCCCTATCCGTCCGGCAACGGCCTGCACGTTGGCCACTGGCGGGGTTACACAATTTCCGACGTATGGAGTCGATATAAGCGGCTGCATGGATATGAAATTCTGCACCCGATGGGTTGGGACGCGTTTGGCCTGCCGGCTGAGAACTATGCGATTCAAAACGGCATTCATCCGCGCATCGCAACGGAGCGCAACATCGCAAACTTTAAGCGCCAGCTCGAAGAGATTGGCGCGATGTACGACTGGGAGCGCGAGGTCAACACGACTGACCCGTCGTTTTATCGTTGGACCCAGTACTTTTTTGTCAAAATGTTTGAACGCGGGCTGGCATATCGCAAGAAGATGCCCATCAACTGGTGCCCAAGTTGTAAGACGGGACTTGCCAACGAGGAGGTCGTCGAAGGCAAGTGCGAGCGCTGTGGAGCTGAAGTGACCAAGCGCGAAATGGATCAATGGATGCTGAAAATCACGGCATATGCGGATCGCTTGCTGGACGATTTGGACAAGCTCGACTGGCCGGAGCACGTCAAGCGCATGCAACGAGCGTGGATCGGACGCAGCGAGGGAGCGCGCATTCGCTTTCAGTTGGTCGATCGCGATGGCGAGATCGAAGTGTTTTCGACGCGGCCGGACACCATCTACGGTGCAACGTATATGGTGTTGGCACCGGAGCATCCGCTCGTGCAGAGCATTACTACACCTGCACAGCGCGCGGCCGTCGAGGCGTATATCGAGGAGGCTCTGCGCAAGTCGAATGTCGAGCGGCAAGTTGTCGATAAGACGAAGACCGGCGTTTTCACGGGCGCGTATGTCCAACATCCCTTGCTTGACCGCAAGTTGCCGGTATGGATTGCCGATTACGTGCTGATGGATTACGGCACAGGTGCCATTATGGCCGTACCTGCGCACGATGAGCGGGACTACGAATTCGCGAAGCAGTTTCAACTTGACATCATTCCGGTCGTGAAGCCTTTAGCAGGCGAGGCGGAAGAACTGTACACGGGCGATGGCGTCATGTGTAACTCCGGCCCACTCGACGGCCAAACAGTGGCCGAGGCAAAAAAGGCGGCCATCGATTTGCTTGCGCAAACGGGGCATGCGGAAGCGGCCGTCACCTATCGTCTGCGCGACTGGGTGTTTGCCCGTCAGCGGTATTGGGGCGAGCCCATCCCGATTGTACATTGCCCAAAGTGTGGTGCGGTTGCGGTGCCGGAAGATCAGTTGCCGGTTACCTTGCCTGACGTGGAGCGCTACGAGCCGACGGGCACCGGTGAATCGCCGCTTGCGGCCATTCCGTCATTTGTTCATACGACCTGCCCGAAGTGTGGCGGTCCGGCTGAGCGCGAAACCGACACCATGCCGCAGTGGGCTGGTTCTTGCTGGTACTTTTTGCGGTATGCCGATCCACATAACGACAAGGCACCTTTCTCGAAGGAGGCCATCGATTATTGGCTGCCCGTCGACATGTACATCGGCGGTGTCGAGCACGCGGTGTTGCACCTTTTGTATTCGCGTTTTTACGTCAAGTTCATCTACGATCTCGGACTTATTCAGTTCGATGAGCCGTTCCAACGCCTTTTCACGCAAGGCATGATCACACTGAACGGGGCGAAGATGAGCAAATCGAAGGGGAACGTCGTCAACCCCGATGACATCATCGCAGCCTACGGTGTCGACGCGTTGCGCATGTATGAGATGTTTGTCGGCCCTCCGGAAGACGAAGCGGAGGGGAGCACCAACGGCTTGGAGGGGGTCGCCCGTTTCCTCAGCCGCACATACAAGCTGGTCACCGCCCATGCCGCGAACCCATCTCGCGAACGCCCGGCACTCACGAAGTTGCGTCATCGCTTCGTCGCCTCGTTGACTGAGCGCATGGAAGGTTTTCGCTTTAACACAGCAGTTAGCGCGTTTATGGAGTACGTCAATGCTCTGAGCAGTGAAGCGAAAGACGGCATTGACCGGGCGTCGCTGGAAACTTTGACGGTCGCCATCGCGCCGTTTGCGCCACACCTGGGCGAGGAGATGTGGTCGCTATTAGGTCACAGCTCGTCCGTCTTTGACGCAACTTGGCCGACGTATGACGAAGCGTGGCTCAAGGATGACGAAGTTGAGATTGCCGTGCAAGTGAACGGGCGCGTTCGGGCGCGCTTGACCGTGGCTGCCGATATTGGTCAAGAAGACGCCATCGAGCAGGCAAAGACCTTGCCGGAACTGGCTGAGTGGGTCGAAGGCAAAGAGATCGTCAAGCAGATTTACGTGCCAGGGCGGTTGGTCAACATCGTCGTGCGCTGACGGCGCACGCAGTTTTCGGGCTGCGCAATGGCCAGGGCAAGTGTAGGGAGGTGGCAGCGTGGACGGCAGAACCCCAAAGAAGCTGTATATGCAGATTGCCGACGATATGCGTCGGATGATCGAGCAAGGCTTGTTTCAACCTGGGGAAAAGCTGCCCACGTTGCAGGCATTGGCAGCGCAGTTCGGCTGTAGTCGCGCCACAGTTCGCGAGGCGCTTGGGGCGCTGCGCGGGCAGGGACTGGTTGAATTTCGACACGGCAATGGCACGTATGTGCGTACGGCATCGGTCGAGATGTGGATGCAGCCTCTCGATGCTGCAATCCTTCTCGGCTTGGACGAGGTGCGCGATCTGGTCGAATTGCAGACTGCCGTGCTCGCCGGCATTGCGCACGCTGCAGCGAAGCGACGAGGCGGATCGGACTATTCGGCGCTCGCTCGCGCTTTATTTGAACTTGAGTCCTCGGGGCGGCACAGTGAGCACCGCATCGCCAGTGAACTGCACTTTTATTCTGTACTGGCCGAGTGTGCCGCCAACCGTGTGCTCGAAAATGCGTTTCGCGTCTTGCAAGAGGCCTTGCGCAGCAGCTTGCGCGTGCTTAACCCGAAGCTCGATCTCGGTCTACGCACGTGTCGCTCCATTTATGATGCGGTGCAAATGGAACGTCCTGACTTGGCACGTGAAGTCGTGTATGCATATGGCGAGGAACTGTTGCGTGCGATTCAGCTGAAAAAACGGACGCCCAAATCGGCGTTCTGAGGTTCTGTTCGCCGCCGTTTCATGTTATACTGTTGATGAAAGCGCTATCAACAACGTGCTTCTGAAAGGTTGATTTACGTGATACAAAAAATGCTGGTGGCTGCTTGCTCGGAAGAGGATCGACTGTTGATCGAACGCGCTCTTGGCGCAGGCATCGACGTGCGAGTACTCACTTGCTTTGAAGACGTTCATCATAAGGTGCGAGCTTGGTACCCCAACCGCACCATGTTAGTTCCAGCTCATAAAGCGACTGTAAAAGCGGCTGTACAAAGTGCGCAGTTGGACATCGCGATCGTCCGTGACATGAACGATGCCATTCGGTCGGCACTGCTGATTCAGACCTTGCGCGAGGCGGGCGTGCCACAGGTGATTGTCATTTGTAAGGATGAGTCGCGCGCGCAGATGTACCGTCGTTGTGGGGCAAACAATGTTGTGGTGGTAGATCGCCGGGAAGACGCGTGGGATCGCATCATGCCGTACCTGCATCTGCATGTCTCCGCGTAATGGTAGACGACGGGCCGCAGGGCTAGACGCGTCTGTGGCCTGAACAACGGGTCCATCGCGAGCGAGATGAGCGCAGCGCGAATCGTTCGCTCATCATTGGTATCATTCTGACTCCTCTTCAATAAGGCACCCCAAACATGAGCTTGGTGATTCCCTTCCTTCTCTGCACGCGCGAGGTCTTATGGTATGATGAAAACATCAAATGACTTGTTGGTCTCTATAACACAATTGGGGGGAACGTCATGTCTGTTCCCGTGCGTCTGATGTTTTTTGGTATTGCATTGTTCACGATGGCCTTGTTAGCCGCTGGTGCGACGCTCATGGCCGTAGGGCATCATGGATGGCTCTCAGCCTTGAGCTACGTGATTGGCATACTACTTGCTGGCGTTGGCTTTATGTTGCGTCGCCGGTTTATCAAACCCACAGCCGCCGAATAAAGGAGCGCTTTGCTTGCAAGGGATGGGACGCGAAGTGCAACTGCGCCGCTATTTGTGGCGCGCCCTTGAAGTCTGCATCATGCTCGCGTTTATCGCGGCCATCGCACTGACGCTGGCGTACCTCATGCAGTACATTTTGCCGTTTGTGATTGGCTGGATTTTTGCCATCCTGCTCATCCCCGTCGTGCGATTGTGTGAGCGTCGGGGTATGCGACGGCTGACGTCGGTACTCAGCGTCATGACCGTTGCGGTTGTGGTTGCGCTGGCGATTTCCGTCGGTATCATCATCGGCACGCTGCGCGAAGCCACATCGTTTTTAACGCATAGTCAATGGTTCTTAAAAGCGGAATTGTTTCAGTTGGAACAGCGTCTTGATGGTACGCAACCTCTCTACGGCCAATTGCCGCCGCAGGTAAGTAGTGCGGTGCAATCTGCGGTTACGCAGTTCGTGCACGGACTGGAAGGTAGCGTCCATAAGTTCGTCACATCGCTCATCTCCATTGTTACGCATTTACCTGACACGTTGTTTATCTTTGTGATTTCTGTCGTCACCGCGTTTTTTATCTTGCTACGGCGTGAACGCATGCTTGCATCTTTCTACCGCTTACTTCCGCCCGGTTGGGCCCCAAAAGTCAACGTCGTTTTTACGGACATGGAACGCGCGTTTCTTGGTACCATCCGCGTACAGTTCATCCTCATGTGTCTATCTGCGTTTCTTGGGGTCATCGGCATGTACATCTTGCGTTTTCCGTATGCTGTCCTGCTCGGCATTTTATTTGGGTTGACCGGTTTGGTTCCCATTGTCGGATCGGCGTTGCTCACGGTGCCATGGGCTGTTGGGGCGCTGGTCATGGGCGATACGGCGACGGCGGTGAAGGTGCTCGCATTACAAGTCGTCATCTCTCTCATTAGGCATGCTATCGAGCCGAAGATTCTCGCGGAAAGCGTTGGCTTGGACACCTTGACGACGCTATTCGGATTGTATGTGGGTTTGAAGGTGTTGGGCGTGATCGGACTATTCATTGGCCCCATCGTTTTAATTGGAGCGAAAGGCCTTTTGCGTACGCGCCTATTCGTCGATTTCCTACCACATGAGTCGGAGCGGAGCGAGAAAGTTGACGGTGGTGCGGGAGGGGATGGTTAAGTGCGCTTCATCAGTTTGCGTTATGATGGTCAACTCCATCGCGTATGGCAACGCGTCGAAGCGGTAAACATCCCGGGCTGCTACTTCATTCCGGCTGGTGCAACCGTACGGGAACGCGATGGCACGACGTGGAGTTCGGATTACCCCGTTGCCGCGCTATTTTGGCCCGGCGTGTTTTACCAAGTTTTTGTACTTCTCAAACCGGAAGTTACCGATTACTATGCCAACGTGATTACGCCGGCAATCTTCGGGTCCGACGTGGTATTTATCGATCTCGATTTGGACGTGCGCGTAGAGAATCATCTCGTTTCACTGGTGGATATGGACGAGTTTACGCGGCGTAGTCACTTCTATCCACAGAGTTGGCGGGACGAAGCTATGGCGGCAGCTGAACGGTTGTTCGCGATGGCGGAAAAGCGCAGTGGACCGTTTCGGCCCGCACTCGCTGCCGCGCTGCGGGCCAAACTTTGTAGATGATACTCAAGTTCCAGCCGGACGGTTGTCACCTAATAGCTTGCGAGCCCGCTCCATGATGGCGAAAAGTGTTCGCGAATCTTCTTCGAGCTGTTCGGGCGAGAATGGTTGATCAAACGCCTTGCCCTGCGTTTGCAATTGGGCTTCGAGGGTTTCCACACGCTCCGCAAGAAGTTGCTTTTCCTGCTCGATTTGGCTCACGTACGCCTTAAGTTTCTGATATTGCTCGTCGAACGTCTGCAGGAACGTGATCACCTCGAGCATAGATGCGCTCGTCTCTGACTGCAGTGATTTGCCGGGTGTAGTTATATCGGCCTTTGTCTGCTGTGTTTTTCGTTCTTGTTTGGCCGCTTCGATCTCGCTTTGATAATGTTTTCGGATCACGCCATTCCAGCGGTAACCGCAGGCTGCTGCCGTTCTCCCGAGCAGTGTTGCCGCTTCTTCGAAAGCTTTGAGTTGCGTGCTACCTGAGCGGATATGTTGCAGAACGAGTTCGGCCAAACGAGTATCATCGTCGGGAGTCCACGCATCTGAGCGTGTCGCCCATTTCTCAACCGTTTGCAAGGTGATTCCTCCCTCTACTCGGTACTATACCTTATTGCCATGCTGTACAAGATTCATACCCTCTCTATCGAGGGCTTTATTACATGCTATGATTGATTTTTTAAATCGTGACTGAATAGGTGACACATTAAAGGTGTTTTTCGTAGGCAACTTTACACAAGGTACGAGTGAAAGCGGATGGTATGAATGATTTTGGAGCAAGTATTGGAAGAGTGGCGGCGAGATGAGGCGTTTGCGGCACAGGTAGCCGCATGGGATGTTGCGCCAGCGCGACTCGGTCGATTTCGCGAGATTCCTAAGGCACTTCATGAGGATGTCAAACAAGCTCTGATTGCGCGTGGTATTGAGCGATTGTACAGCCATCAGGCGGAGTGCTGGGATGCGCTTGCGGCGGGTCGCGATATTGTTGTCGCCACACCGACGGCTAGCGGCAAGACCCTTTGTTACAACATGCCTGTACTCGATACCATCTGTCGCGACCCGAGTGCTCGGGCCTTGTACATATTTCCGACCAAAGCCCTGGCACAGGACCAAGTGGCAGAGCTCAACGAGTGGATTGGACGCTTGCGAACGCAAGTACAGTCGTTCACATACGATGGCGATACGCCTGTACATGCGCGACAAAGAATTCGCGAAGCGGGGCACATCGTGGTCACGAATCCTGACATGCTGCATGCCGCAATTCTACCGCACCATACAAAGTGGCTTCGCCTGTTTGAGAATCTACGTTATGTCGTCATTGACGAAGCCCATATCTATCGCGGTGTCTTCGGTAGCCATGTGGCAAATGTGTTACGGCGGCTACAGCGGCTTTGCGCATTTTACGGCTCGCACCCACAGTTCATCTTTAGTTCTGCTACAATTGCCAACCCAGGCGAATTGACGGCGCGTCTGTGTGGCCGGGAGACGACGGTCATCGATGAGTCCGGAAGCCCTGAGGGCGAACGGCACACCGTGGTTTACAATCCACCCATTGTCCACCCGCAGTTAGGTCTTCGGGCCTCGTCGTTGCAAACGGCCAGACGCCTGGCACGGAGATTATTGGACTCTGAGGTCTCAACCATAGCATTTGTCAAAACGCGCACACAGGTTGAGGTACTAGCTTCCTATTTGAAAGCAGATGCGCGTGAGCGGCTGCGCTCGCGGATCGTCGGTTATCGTGGAGGTTATCTCCCGAATGAGCGCCGCGCGATCGAACGAGGGCTTCGCAACGGTGATATTCTCGGTGTCGTCAGTACGAACGCTTTAGAACTCGGCGTGGATATCGGCTCCTTACAAGCGGCCATCACAGTTGGCTATCCAGGCTCCATCGCTTCCATTCGTCAGCAGAGCGGCCGCGCCGGGCGCCGAAAGGGCGTATCGCTTGCGCTGTTTGTGGCAAATGCTTCGGCACTTGACCAATACTTAGTGCGCCATCCGGAAGCCTTGTTGGCGGGATCGCCAGAAGCAGCTCGCATTTACCCGGATAACTTGTTGATTCTTATGGATCACTTGAAGTGCTCGGCCTACGAGTTACCGTTCGCCGCTGACGAGTCGTTTGCTGTCGAAACAACTGCTGAATTGCTCGAATATCTGGCCGATGCACGCGTGCTGCACAAGGGTAGCGACAACCGCTATCACTGGATGGCCGATGCGTTGCCGTCGCATGGCATATCCTTGCGCAGTGCGGCGCAGGAGAATGTCGTCATCATTGATCAAACGGACGTGGCAAGGCCGATTGTCATCGGCGAAACAGATCGCTTTGGTGCTCTCACGACGTTGCACGAAGAGGCTATCTATTTGCATCAGGCGAAGTCCTATCAGGTAGAAAAGCTCGATCTCGACAATGGCAAAGCGTATGTGCGGGCTGTCGATTGCGACTACTATACGGACGCTGAACTCGCCGTCCGGCTGCAGGTGCTTGATGAGTTGCAACATGCCGAAGGGGCGGGCGTCATACACCGCACAGGCGAGGTTGCCGTCAATGCGACGCCAACGTTGTTTAAAAAAATCAAGTTCGATACGCACGAGAACCTCGGCTGGGGGCGAATTCATCTGCCAGAGGCCGAATTGCATACGACAGGTTACTGGTGCACATTCGACCAAGACTTGCTCGCGGTCGGACCTGACGCGTGGGAGTCGGCTCTTAAAGGCTTCGGCCATCTGCTTAAACACGCGGTTGCGCTCCATTGCATGTGTTCCGTGTCGGATCTTCATGCGGCTGTCCAAGTGCGCGATCCGCTTTACATCCAGCCGACGGTCTACGTGTACGACGCCTATCCGGGAGGCATTGGCATTTGTGATCGGGCGTTTCGGGATCGTGATCTGATCTTGCAGTCTGCACTCGACATGGTTCGTGGTTGTCGTTGTGAGTGGGGGTGTCCGGGCTGCGTCGGGCCGGGAACCGAGGAAGAGCAACTGAAACAAATGGTCGAAAAGTTGGTAGTGCGTTGCCTTGATGGCCGGCTGCTACAGGAGGTTTAATCGATGGCGCGAAGCCTGCTCGATAAGCTGCGCGCATTGGAACAAAGCGTCCGTGGGGTGACAGGTGGACCGGTGACGGCTGACGACAATCCGCCCGTGTCTGGCGATCATCGTCAACCCAGTGTATGTACACCGCGCGATGAGGAGTTATTGGAGGCTGGTTTTCGTCAGATCACGACGGACGCTGGACGCTGTTGGTGCCGTACGACATCGTTTGACGTGTTTACGAAGCATGGGGAGCGTCCATTCCTCGATGTGTTCGATCTCGAACTTGCCCCCATGGCCAAGTTGGCGAAGGCACCCATCGCCATTGCCAACCTGTGCTTTTATGACACGGAGACGAACGGGTTGGGACTTGGCAGCGGTACACTTCCGTTTTTGCACAGTGTCGGCTATTTCATAGACGATGAATTTTGCGTCGATCAATACTTTGTCGATGATTACGGGGCTGAGGGTGCGGTGCTTGCGGCGATGGAAGCGGGACCGCTCGGCGACACACAAACAGTGGTCGTAACCTTTAACGGCAAATCGTTCGACTGGCCGCTTTTGCAAAATCGCCGGGTCCTTCACCAAATGCCACGCATTGACCGCGCGCAACTGGATCTTCTACATCCGAGTAGACGCCTTTGGAAAGACGTTCTCGGTCGCGTATCGCTGGCGGAGGTCGAGCGTCTGCTTGGGGTAACGCGAATGGATGATTTGCCAGGGCGTGAGGCACCAGCGCGCTACTTTGAGTTTGTCGGGGGAGCGCCGTTTTCGGTGATGGAGGATGTGTTTCGGCACAACTTACACGATGTCTGTTCACTTGTAGGCGTGCTCATCGCGATCGCCGAAGCCTTGTCGGGGCGTGCGGTGTATGTGGAGGCAAGGCCCAATCTGGCGATAGCGACTTGGTTTGACGCTTGGCACGACTGGGAAGCGGCTGCAAACGCCTATCGGCGGGCAGCGGCCGCCGACGATGCCGATTGGCGCGCGTTTTGGTTGTTCAGCCTCTTTCTCAAGCGGCGTGGGCTGTGGGACGAAGCGGTTCGTCTCTGGTGGGAGATGGCGGAGAGCTATCCCCAGCAACCAGAACCGCTCGTTGAGCTCGCCAAGTACTACGAGCATCGTGCCATCGAATTGCATGCGGCAAGACAGGCGACTTCATTGGCGTTAGAGCGAGTGCAACGAGCATCTCGGGAAGAAACGGCTTTGCTCCACAGGCTGGAGCGCATAGAGCGCAAATTAGCGACCAAGGCGCGTGCCGATCTTGCCTGACTCTATGGTCTTGTCTAGTCTAGGGAGTAAGGTAGATGCACGCTACACGCAGCTGATAAAGTGAGGTGCCGCGATTGTTCAACGGTTTTGACGAAGCGGATTTTGATGTGTTTTCCATTCCAGGTCTAGAACCGCGTATGACAGCGATTCGGGCGCGCATCCAGCCAAAACTTGCGGTACTCGGTGAACACTTCGTGCCATTTTTGTCTGAGCGGCTGCAATCTCCGATGTATGCCCATGTCGCCAAGCACGCGCGCCGCACGGTAAACCCGCCAAGTGATACGTGGGTCGCGTTCAGTGCGAACAGCCGCGGCTATAAGCAACATCCACACTTCCAAATTGGTATTTGGCCGACACATGTCTTCGCGGCGTTCGGCTACATTTACGAAGCCAAGGACAAGGTGGCGTTTGGGCACTATTTGCAGGCGCAAGCGAGTGAGATTCAACGAATTGTACCAGATGATTTTGTCTACATACCGGATCATACACAGCCTTCGTCCATTCCCGCGGCACAAGTTGCGGATCGCGAGATTGCGGCGTTTGGCGATAGGCTTGTACAGGTAAAAAAGGCGGAATTGTTGATTGGCCGGCGCCTGGACAAAGAACTTGCCATCACCCATTCGGGGACTCAGCTGGTGGAATGGGTCGAGAGCACATTCACGCCACTTTGTAAGCTGTGGATTGAGGCGAGCCGAGCACAGGTCAGCCATGGATGATGAGGTGAAGGCGTGCGCATCCATCTTTTGCACATGAATGACGTTCACAGTCGTCTGGAGAGTTACATGCGTCTGGGACAGCAACTAAGGGCATTGCGATCGCGCCTCGAGGATCTTGGCGAGCCGGTGCTCACGTTCGACATTGGGGACGTGCTTGATCGGGTCCGCCCGGAAACCGAAGCCACCATGGGCACACTCAACGCTGAGATGATGGCTGCACTTGGTGTGAACGGCTGGGTGTTCGGCAATAACGAAGGGCTGACCATTCCGGTTCAAGACTGGCCTGGTTTGGTGGCGAGAGCGAACACTTCTGTATTTGGGACCAACCTGCGCCAGCCGAACGGCGAACCATTTCCCTTTTTTATCGATACGCGCGTGTTTGACGTAAATGGCGTTCGCGTCGGCGCATTCGGATTGACGCCGAATTACGATCTTCCCTACGAGATGCTTCATGTACAGCCGCTCGATCCGTTCGCGTGTGCCCGCACTGCGGTGAAAAATCTGCGCTCCGCAGGTGCCCATATCGTCGTTTGCCTGTCCCACCTTGGATTGCGGGATGGCCGTCGGCTGGCCGCGATGGTGCCAGGCATTGATGTAATTCTCGGCGGGCATTCGCACGAGTCGATGCCAAGGGCAGAATACGTCGAGAAGACAGCCATTTTCCAACCTGGCAAGCATGCAACTGCATTTGGCCATACCGTCATCGATTGGGACGGTCGAAGTGTCCAGCAAGTCGTCTCGAAGCCTGTTCCGGTGTTGCACGAAACGCCGTTTGACATGGCCATGGAGCAGGTCTACCGCAGGTACGAGGAGCATATACAAGCGGTCCTCGGGCGTCCAGTCGCCTCGCTTGCGGAAGGGCTGCCCATCGTCTATCACGACGAATCGACTTTCGCAAATCTGCTGGTCGACGTGTTGTTTGACGAATTTCAAGGCGATCTCGCCGTGATGATGACGGGTGCGTTAAACGCCAGCCTTTTGCCGGGTACTTTGACATTGGAGAATTTGCTCGCTGCCTGCCCAACGCCAACTCGCCCAATTGTTGTAAGCCTGACGGGGCGCGAGTTAGAGGCTGCCATCGAACAAGGCATTCAGCCTGAAACGTACGGCCGCTTGGGTATCGGCTTCGGCTTTCGGGGCGGGAAGATTGGTTATCTTGTGATCGCAGGGGCGGTCGTTGAGTTGGTGGATGATGGTGAGCGTCAGCACGTACGTCGCATTCTGCACCAAGGCAGAGAACTGGAACCGGATCGGACCTATCGCGTCATCACCTGTGAGTATCTTTGGCTTGCACCTGTTTTCCAGCCGTTTCGCGCCGCCCGCGACATCACGTATCAACCACCATTGGTGCGGGAAGTCCTGATTGCCCGCATCGCGGACGAAGGGCGGATCGAGCGGGCGAAGTTGCGGCGTTACGTCCGTGTGTCCGCCGCCAAGAGGGGATGAGACGATGGCCTTGTTGACTAAGCGAGAGACGGCGGAGGTGGTTGCGCGTTTGGCACAACGTTATCCAGATGCCAAATGTGCACTCAACTTCACAACCCCATTTGAGCTGCTCATTGCGACCATGCTGTCCGCACAGTGTACAGATGCTCGCGTCAACATGGTGACGGCGCGATTGTTTCAAAAGTACCAAGGGCCCAGGGCCTTTGCTACCGCGACACCTGAGCAAATGGCAGAAGATATTCGCGAGGTGGGGCTGTTTCGCACAAAGGCTCAGAACATCGTTGCAACGGCGCGCATCCTGCTTGAGAAATACGGTGGTGAAGTGCCGAAAAACCGCGAGCAGCTGGTTGAGTTGCCCGGCGTGGGCAGAAAGACGGCAAACGTCGTACTATCCAACGCGTTTGGCATTCCTGCGTTTGCCGTCGACACACATGTTCAGCGCGTGACGAACCGCATCGGCATTGTGAAGAGCGACGATCCATTAAAAACCGAGGAACAGGCGTGCCGCAAATTGCCGCGCGACTTGTGGACGCAAGCCCATCACTTGTTCATCCACCACGGTCGGCAAATTTGCGTCGCGCGCAAACCCAAGTGCGATATCTGCCCAGTTTCCGACCTGTGTCACTACGTCCGTGCGCAAGTGCGGCTCGCAGCGGGAAACAAGCGGCGCAAGGCAGCGCCCTGAGCAAAGGGTTGGAGGAGGCGTCTTCGAGATGGCCTGGAAGCGGGCGTTTATTATATTGTTGTCGATCAACCTGCTCATCGTCGTAGCTGCTCTTATCGTTTGGAATACATTCCCGACCAAGAACCAGTCGACGGGTGGGGCCCCTCCTTTGGTTGCCAGTCAACAGCCAGCGGTCGAAGTCCAGATTGGTCAGGAGGCCATTAACGCATATCTGTCATATGCTATCGCTCACGATGAAGAAGTGGGCAAGATTCTCGGCTCGGCAAATGTCCAGTTCGATCACGATTGGAATTGCGACTTTGGCATTCGTTTGTTGGGCAAAATCGTGCCCTTTCACCTCGTGCTCACACCAAAGGTGACAGCGGGTAATCTTGTCCTTCACGTCGACAGTGCTTCGATGTCCTTTTTTCCAATCCCGAACAGCATTTTGTTTTCGGTTCTGGAGCGAGCGCACACGCCAAATTGGGTGGAGATGAACGCGGGTCAGGACGATGTCGAGATCGATTTCTCGAAGCGGCCGCAGCGTCCGTTCGGCATTCGGATGTTGAATTACTCGGAAGCCACAAAAAAGCTAGCTCTCCAATTGACGATTTCCCCACAAGCTGTAATGCCCGGAAACCAATAAATCCCTATCTTTGCATCATAAGAGTAAAATTTGTCCCGGCGCCGTGGTGGCGGCGGGGTTACTTTTTGTCACCTGTCGCACCCTACGAGACATGAAACAGATGGTTTGCGAGACGATGGGAGGGTGCGTCGGTGGATATGAGCTTTACAGGGGCACTTAAACGCCTGTTGACGGTCGACGATTCGATGCTCGACGACCAGTTTTCACTCGCCGACGATGATCCGTCAGAACCAGCTGACACCTACGGAGAGACGCCGCAGCCGGAGACGGTCAATTTCACCACTGCGGAAAACAAGACAGATACATCAAAGAAGCCTGTCTCGATGCGCACGTTTCTGCGGAGAGCGACAAAAGAGTATGAAGAAGCCGTGGAAAAGGCTCATGTGGGCCAGGATGACGAGATCGAATGTGACATCGATGAGATGAAGCGGCGCTTGGAACGCTTTTTTCACCTGCCACAGAACAAAGATATCGTGATCCGGGAGTTTCGCGTCGGCGTTGACACCAAGGCGCCATGGCGCGGTATGGCAGTGTTTGTTGATGGGCTATCCGATAAGAACGTCATTAACTCGGCCATTCTTGAGCCATTGATGATTTTGACGCACGTGAGCGAGGAAAATCCGCGGCGAACACTGGAGTATGTCGTCGAGAAGCTGCTTCCCGGCAATCAATCGCAAATCGTGAACAAGTGGTCAGAGGCAGTGGCCAATATCCTGACAGGATCGACAGTACTGTTTCTGGATCGCTGCAATGGCGCACTCGTCATTGAGACCAAGGGCTGGGAACATCGATCCGTATCGACGCCACAGACGGAAAATGTCGTTCGTGGTTCGCAGGATGCGTTTACAGAAAACTTTCGCGCGAACACCGGGCTGGTTCGTGCCCGCCTGCGCACGGAGCATTTGGTCACCGAAATTCACAGCGTTGGCAATCTGGCGCGGACCGACGTCGCCATCATGTACATTCATGGCGTGACAAACCCGAAGCTGGTACGTGAGGTGCGTCGGCGCATATCGCAGATCGACGTCGATTTTGTCCTCGATAGCGGCATGTTGGAGCAATTTATCGAAGATCGGCCGAGCATGCTGATCCCGCAGGTCATGGCGACGGAACGACCGGATCGCGTCGCGGCTTCTCTGGCTGAAGGCTACGTGGCCCTGTTTGTAGGTAATAGCACGTATTGTCTGATTGTCCCGGTGGTTCTCTGGTCCTTGGTGCATAGCTCGGAGGATTCCAACATTCGCTTTTTGCCTGGCACGTTTATGCGACTCATTCGGTGGATCGCGTTGTTGACGGCCTTGTTGCTACCAGGTCTGTATGTGGCAGTCACCAATTATCATGCAGAGATGCTGCCAACGGATCTGATGCTCGCGATTGCTGGTAGTCGCGAACAAGTGCCGTTTCCGGTCGTGGTGGAAGTTCTGCTCATGGAATTTGCAATCGAGCTGATTCGGGAAGCAGGCATTCGCATTCCTACGGTGATCGGTCCGACGATAGGCATTGTCGGTGCGTTGATCATTGGCCAGTCGGCCGTGCAGGCGGGTATCGTAAGCCCTCTGTTGGTCATCGTCGTGGCGACGACTGCACTCGCTTCGTTCACAGTGCCCAATTACGAATTGAGTATGGGCATTCGGATTATGCGTTTTGCTTTTTTGATTGCCGGCGCCGTACTTGGATTTTATGGCATCGCGATTTTGTTTGTCGTGTATGTCGTGCGTCTGACGATGCTCAAATCGTTCGGGGTCCCAATTTTATCGCCCATCGCGCCATCTAGCGGCGCATCGCGCGACGTTTTGTTGCGCGGACCACTCTGGTCGATGAATAAGCGTCCATCCTTTTTGTATCCACTGCGAAGCTGGCGCCAAAAACCCATGTCCAGGCCATGGAGCGCGCCCACGCGCAAGTCAACCGGGAAAGAGGGGGGAGAAACATGAGCCAGTCGGCGCGGCGCAACGCCAAGGTACCGGGCTCCGAGATGACGGCGATGCTCATCATCTTCGTCAGCACCAATGCGTTTCTTACCTATCCACGGTACATCAGTTTAAGTGGGTATGAGGCGGCTTGGATGGAGCCTGTTTTTTCAGGCGTGTTGACGCTTATTTTATTTTTCTTGGTCGAACAGTTGTTGCGCAGGTACTTCAAAAACCTGGACATTGTTGAGGTTTCGAAAGAAGTGTTTGGAAGGTTTGGCGCCATCCTTATCGCGCTTGTATTCTCGCTGTATTTCCTGTGTTCGACGGCCGCGGTCATGCGCGAGTTCACCGAAAACGTGGTCAGCACGGTGTTGCCTTCGACCCCCATTCTGATTGTCGGCGCGGTATTCATGTTTGCGGTGGGATACATCGTGTATGGTGGTATTGAGGGCATTTGTCGAACCGCGTTCATCTTTTTGCCGATACTTTTAGTTGGGCTCGTTGCCGTCTGCCTGATGACCGTCAACTGGTGGCGTCCTTACATGCTTTTGCCGCTCTGGGGGACGGGGCCAGAACAGGTTTTGCGAGGCTCTCTTCAATACAGTTCGATTTTCGCCAACGTGTTGTTGTTGACCATTATCTATCCACACGTTCACGATACATCGAAAATGCGGCGCATTGGCTTTGTCAGCATTGTGGTCTCGACATTGTTGCTTGTCGGGCTCATGCTGACCTATCACATGGTTTTTCCGGCCGCGGAAACGGGAAAGACGTCGTTTGCCTTATACAGGTTGGCGCGCATGATTCACCTTGGGCCCTTTTTTCAAAGGCTGGAGAGTATCTTCATCTTCTTGTGGGTCACCGCTGCAACTGTGCGCATGGCCGTCACCTTGTGGGGGTGCTCATACTTGCTTGGCAAGGCGTTCGGTTGGCCCACGTATCGGCCGGCGGTACCCGCACTTGTCCTATTGTCGTTCTCCCTAGGCATGTGGCCTGAAAACTGGATTCAGGTCATCAATTTCGACGGCACCTACTTGCTTCGTTGGGGATGGATTGTCGTGTTTGCGATCCCGATTGCGGTGTTATCGATTGGTGCCATGGTGAGATCGATGCGCGGAGGCGGTCGTCTGCACGGGGGCCAGCGCGGCCGAAGGAGGATGCAGCGTGTTTAAATTCCTGTTTGCCATGGTCATCCCCGTGATGATTTTCGCATACACGATGTCCTTCACACGTTGGGTCGGTAGTCGCCCCGGTGCGACTGCACAGGTATCCGCCGGTACACTGGGCATTTTATCGTTGGTCGTCAGCGCGGCTGTCCTTTGGAAATTGCTGACTTGATGTTTGACCGTCCAGCTGACCCGGTATATTCTGTTCTGGATTGAATGCCCCCTTGTTGGTGGCAGGGAGGATAACGCCTATGGAAAACCGCGAACCGGTCATTGTCTATACAGATGGCGCTTGCTCCCGGAATCCGGGGCCGGGTGGCTGGGCAGCAATCTTGCAATGGAACGATAACGTTAAGGAATTGTCCGGAGGCGAGCGCGAGACGACGAATCAGCGCATGGAAATTCGCGCCGTGATCGAAGGATTGCGGGCTTTAAAACGTCCATGCGACGTGGTGATTCACTCAGATTCGGCCTATGTCGTCAACTGCTTTCAGCAGAAGTGGTATGTGAACTGGCAGAAAAACGGATGGCGCAACAGTAAGGGCGATCCCGTTCAAAACAAGGACCTGTGGGAAGAGTTGCTCGCCGCCATGAAACCACACAAGGTGCGCTTTCAAAAAGTCAAGGGGCACGCCGGTGTACAATGGAACGAACGCTGTGACGAACTCGCGCGGCAGGCGATTCCGCGATGACCTCCTCTGTTCAACTCACAAGGCAGGATATTGCGGATATGGCTGCTGCGCTTCATCTCCCGGAGATTGGCGTCACGGATGCACAACCGTTTCCCGAGCTGATTGCACCGCTTCTCGCGTATGAAGAGCGGGGGCGAACAGGTTTTGAAGCTGGCGATCTCGCCGCGCGAACACAACCATCTCTATGGTTTCCGGAGGCCAAGTCGATTGTCGTCGCCGCGTTACCCTACATGACGCCAGAGGGGCAAACGGTGGCTAGGTCACATCCGCGCGGCGAATTGCGTGGTCAAGCCTCTGGCTACACGTATGGTCAGGACTATCACGAAGTCTTGCGGGATCGCCTGACGCGGCTGCAGACGGCAATTGCAGAGCGCTTAGGAAGGCCTGTCGCCGGGCGCATCGCGGTGGATACTTCGCCGCTCGTCGACAGACGGGTGGCAGAGCGCAGCGGTGTTGGTTGGGTTGGGAAGAACGGCATGTTGTACAGCGAACGCTACGGATCATACGTGTTTTTAGGCGCTTTGTTACTCGACATCGAAATCGCCGATGCGAGCGCACATCCGCCCGCCGTTGGCCGTCATTGCGGAACCTGCGAATTGTGCATGACCGCATGTCCGACAGGGGCCATCGTGGGGCCTGGCCAACTGGATGCGACGCGTTGCCTGTCGTACATCACGCAGATGAAGGGTATGATTCCCCGCCCATTTCGCAAAAAAATGGGGCGTCGCGTGTGGGGATGTGACGTGTGTCAGACGGCGTGTCCGGTGAACCGGCTGCGCGAAGCGCCGGATGATCCCGCCTTTCACCCCAACGCAGAGCTCGCTTTTCCCGACCTGGTCGAACTCCTTCAAATGTCCAATCGTCGGTTTATGCGCGTGTATGGGGAGACGGCAATGGGCTGGCGAGGCGTGCGAACGTTGCAGCGCAATGCACTCATTGCCCTTGGCAACATGGGACGTGTTGACGCCATACCACACATTGAGCCGTTTCTGCAATCGGAACGGGCGGAATTGCGTGCGAGCGCAGCGTGGGCGTTGGGTGAGATCGGCGGCACAGATGCCGTAAGGCTCCTGCTCGATGCGCGCGCCGTGGAATCGGATGCACAGGTGCAATGTGAGATAGCGGATGCTATTGAGGCGGCGCGGAAGAAGACGCGGGAGAGGGAGGCTTGAATGGCGTGGATGGGCTTAGTGTGCGAGTAACCGACACTTGTTTTGGGCCGTTTGCCGTGGTGGCGGACGATGACGCTGTCGTGGAAGCGGCCTGGTTACGGGAGGAGCCGGATGTGGAGCGGATCCGGAACAATCGAAACGGTTCGCGAGCGTCTCGTAGGCTTGCAGAACAGGCCATCGAGGAGATAAGGGCGTATTTTCGCGGCGATTTGTCCTCGTTCACGGTTCCGGTCCGTACCCGCGGTACAGCGTTTCAAGAGGCTGTATGGCAAGCCTTGTGCGCCATTCCCTACGGCGAAACGGCGACATATGGAGACATTGCCCAACGGATTGGACGGCCCGCTGCCGTGCGGGCGATTGGACAGGCAAACCGGGCGAATCCGGTCGCGGTCATCATACCCTGTCATCGCGTCGTCGGCAAAGGCAGCGTCCTGCGCGGCTATGCAGGTTCGGCCATCGACATTCAGCAGGGCTTACTGGCATTGGAACAAGGCTCATTCCTCCTGCTCCCCCAGATGTTCGACTTGATCCGCCAGTGAAGAGAGGAAGGCCTGGCGTTTCTCCTCTTGGAGTGCGTACCGCTGTAGTTCATCAAGTTGCGCTTCATTCACGAAGTATCGGTAGCGCGTGTGTGCCAGTCGCCATGGTAGGTATGGGAAGCGCAAGAGCGACTCGACCAGCCGATATTCCACTTTCGGAATGGCCCGCACGGCGTCGAAGTGTAGAAAACAAGCGTAGGCAAGCTCGCCATTCCAATCGCTCGCCTGAAAGCCACGGCGGAGTAAATGTGCCATGTCCAGTGCGCGCGGGGCATACGTCGCGAGATCGAAATCAATTAGGCAGACGTGGTGATCTGGTGTGTACAGGCAGTTTCCTGGGATCACATCCAGGTGGCAGAGCCCAGCCTCGTCTTTGTCTTCGGCAAGAAAGGCAATTGCTTCGGCGTCGTCGACCAGATGCAGGCTATGTGCCGCATCGTTGAGCAGTGCGTCGCGTAGCGACAGCAGAAGGGCGTCGAAGGCATCCTTATCTCGCTTGGCATCGGCGCGTATGAGCATATGCCGGAGATCGCGTGTGCGCCGTTGTAGCATGCCGAAGAGGTCGAAGGCGTCGGCAGGCGCGTATTTTTCGTTGACAAAGCCGCGTGTGGCTTCGTGAAACTGTGCCAGAGTATAGGCTGTTTGCGCAACATGTTCCGCAGATGCAAAATGAGCCGGTTGCCCGTCGATCCACTTGGTGACGTAGTACGCTTGACCATCGTCAACCACGACCGGCGATTTTTGTTTGCTCAACACAAACGGTGCGTAACGCGTGAAACCCTGCTTGCGTGCATATACGAGCGCGCGATGCATGAAGCGCACTCGCGCTGGGGGGATGGACGCCCGTTTGACTGCATAACGTTGACCGTCTTCTGTCGTCACTTGTTCAACACCTTGAAGCTGTTCGCGCTTTGCAGAGGCGAAATCATACTTGGTAAGGACGGCCTTTGGTATGCGTGCTGAGTCGGCAGCCGTACCGGCGCGCAGGCCTGAAGTTTGGGCGGGTTCATGGCGCCGTTCACGGTCTGCCCGCTGCATAGGATTGGCGGGCGTTTTCTGCTGGTGCCTAGATTCGGGCTGTGGCGTATAGGATTGTTCGTGTTCGTTGCTTGGTTGGCTTCGCTGATTTCCGGTATTTTGGTTGGCTCCGTTGCCTGGACTGAGGAAGTAAGGTGGACGTGTAAATTCGTCAATGAGTTGTTGCACCCAGTCAGGCAATTTCGTTCGTGGGGACTTTGGCATGGTTCGCATCTCCTTCGGTCACCAGCCTATTCGCAGAGCGCAGTGGGTGAACAGGCGATGGCCTATGGTTGCGAAGGTCGCAAGCAAAGCAGCGCTGGCATTGCACAGTTGGGTGGGTACAAGGCGGATAAGGCAGAATGATTTGCCGATGGCAAAGCCGCCAGACCACGTCAGTGGTCGGACGGCTTTCACCAAGTTCGCGTTATACGTTGTCTCCGAACGTGCTCCAAACCTCGCGCTTTGTGCGAACGCGGCGGATGACTTCGTCTGTGAACTCCGTCGTGCTTGCGCTGCCACCGAGATCGGACGTCCGGCAACCGTCGACGATGGCTTCTAACGTCGACTCGTAAATGGCTCGCGAGGCGGTATGTGCATCTTTGTCGTCGATGTAGCCGAGTAGCGCCGCACCAGCGAGGATCATGGCCATCGGGTTGGCGATGTTTTTGCCAAAAAGGCTTGGCGCCGTCCCATGTGGCGCTTCTGCCATGACCACCTGCGGCCGGAAATCGTCGTCTAAGGCCAAGAGCATGGATTCCGAGCCGGCAATCGACCCAAACATTTGTAGCACCAAGTCGCTCAGGCAGTCACCATCGCGATTGAGCGCGGGAATGACGAGCGGTTCACCTGCCTTGACGAGCAATAGCGCGTAGGTCGCATCGATGAGCTGAGGTTCGTAAGCGACATCCGGATACTCCTTCGCCGCCGCGTCCATCTCCTCTTTCAGCATGCCTTCATACACAGGGCTGACGGTGAACTTTGGACCGCCGAATACCTTGGCGTGCAAGCGACGCGCGTGTTGAAATGCGTACTTCGCCACACCACGGCACACCGAACGGGAGATCTTCTCTGTGCGAAATGCGATCTCGTCGCCGTTGTCCGCAGTTTCACGCCATTCTTTCGCACCATAGGCATCGTCCACGGCCATGCGAACGACCGAAATGGGCGAGTACACGCCGACCGGCGGCGCGATACCGGGAATACGGCGGCCTGTACGGACAATTACGGTTCCGTTGATTTCCTTGCGGAGAATCGCATTCGGGCTTCCGACGTCGCCTTTTTCTTCAGGCGTGATCGTTGCGGCCTTGAGTCCGAGGCCCGTTTCACGCATGGCTTGCGCAGCTTCAAACACAACCTGGTTCCCAGTTTTGCGGCGGTTCTCCAAGCTTAAATCAAAGCGTGACAGAGCGAGTTCGAAGCCTGTCACCTCGGGCGCCAACACACGTAGAGCTTCTTCCAGAAGCTCCTGTCCGGTTTGGTCGCCTTCCATTACGACGATAGTTGGTTTCGTCATCTCATTCACCTCATTTACGTTCCACTACACGATGGACCCCGATTGCCTAACGCGAGGCGTTTGCAATGGCCTTCGACAAGGTCTGCGCGGCGCCCAATAGGTGGGATACCAAATTCTCCATTTTGGCTTCGGTCAAACGAGTTACAGGCCCCGAGACAGCCAAAGCCGCAATGCAGTCGCCATCCGGCCCGAAGACAGGTGCAGCCATCGCTGCCGCTCCTGCATCCCGTTCCTGAATGCTCACTGCATACCCGTCGGCCCGCACTTGTTGCAGCTGTAATTGCAACTCGTTTACCGAAAAGCCGCTCGGCAGCCGTTCTCTGCGCAGTATTTCGTCGAGTAGATCGACATCAGACCAGGCCAGCAAAACCTTGCCGGACGCACCAATGTACAGCGGATAGCGTTCGCCGACGGTCGCAACATTGCGGATGGGTTCACGGCTTTCTACAGCCTGCACGCGGATGCGTTCGATCCCGCTACGCACATACAGACTGACCGTCTCTCCTGTGCGATCGCGAAGTTCCTCCATAGTGGGCAGCGCGACGGAAGTCCAGCTATCAAAAAGCGGCGCATTCGCCGACAGGCAAAGGGCGCTCCAGCCGAGCATGTACTTGTCAGAACCAGGCTGTCGGCGCACAAAACCCTTTTGCTGCAGCGATAAAAGCAGCCGATGGGCCGTGCTTTTATGCAGTCCGACGTCGCGTGCAATCTCGCTCAGGCTCAATTCGTGAGTGGATTTCGTGAAACAGAGTAAAATGTCGAGCGCCCTTTCGACGGCGCGAACGGTCGTGGGTGGAGTCGATCGATACGGCAAAAAGGACGCCCCCTCTGTTTCATACTGCAAAACGCACTCTTGAGCGAGTATATCACAAACCGCCGCCGACTTGCGTTTTTAGAACATTCCGTAGGTAACGCGGCACGGCGTTTGTCATATGATGCAGCAGCAAGGAGTGAGGTGTGAGACGCCGTGGATTCTTGTATTGAAGCATTGCGCCAGTACTTCGACGCGCGATCACGCGTCTGGTTGACCCGCGATGCGGGATCCTTTGCAGCTCTCAAGGGTGCAGCTGCGAACGAGCCTTGGGTGAAGCGCTCGGTTCATCTGGCGGAACGAAAGCACCGTGCGTATCAAGCACAAGGCAAACAATTGCTACGCGTTCACACGCAAATTGAAGTTCGGGAACTTGTCCAGGGCAAAGAGCCGAATCTCGTACATGCGCGAGCCATCGAACGACTGTGCTGGACATATGAAGATAAACAAAACGTCGTCGAGGTTGAGTGCAGAACTATCGAGCACCGCCAATTGTGGCAGCAACTCGGTCATACATGGCGGCTTGTACAAGCGGAGGAGACCACGGATGGCAGATCGTTTGACAGCGTTAAAGAGACGCGCGGCAACTACGTCTTGCCACGGTTGCCTCAGGATCGCAATCGGCGGCAGGATGTGTACGATAGGGTGCGCGCCACGCGCTACGCCGACGTTTGGTGGGACTCCACCAATCCACAATACCCGCGTTTGGAGGACGACTGTACCAATTTCATCTCGCAGTGCTTGCACGCAGGTGGGATACCCATGTGGGGACAGCCGGATGTAAGTAAGGGATGGTGGATGGATACAAACGATCCGCGGACAGGACGGTGGAGCTACAGCTGGACGACGTCGAACGCGCTCTTTGGCGTTGTCACGTCTGTGCTCGGCGGGCAAGTGGTCGCCAAGGCGAGCGAATTGAAAATGGGCGACTTAATTTTTTACGATTGGAGCGGTTCGGGGACGTATCACCATACGACCATTGTCACAGAATTCGATGCAGCAGGTGAACCTCTAGTCAACGCTCATACGGATGATAGCTTTCATCGGCCGTATTTGTACTACGATAGCCGTGCTTATACCCCCAACACGCGTTACGCATTTGTCCATTTACCCGATCAGATCGCGATCTTGGATAAAGGGTGAATGACGTCCTTCGCGCAGTTCGCATTGGCCCCTCGTCCAAGGCCGTGATAGACTGGTTGCGGACTCGAATTTGGGGGTACATCCGTTATGCACATTGTTCTCGTAGAACCAGAGATACCGGCGAACACAGGAAATATTGCAAGGACTTGCGCTGTGACAGGAAGCACGCTCCACTTGGTACGGCCGCTTGGCTTCTCGACCGATGATCGACAGTTAAAGCGGGCAGGACTCGACTACTGGCATCTTCTCGATATCCGCTATCACGATTCGTTGGATGAGTTGTGGGCGCAGTTCCCGCATGCACGTTTTCACTACGTGGAGACACAAGGCGGCCATTGGTATACAGACGTCACATATACACACGAGGATTTCCTGGTGTTTGGCAAAGAGACAAAGGGACTGCCAAAAGAAGTGCTTGCGGCACATCCAGATCAGGTAATCCGCATTCCAATGCTTCCAGACGCGGCGGCTCGGAGCTTAAATCTGTCGAATGCTGTGGCTGTTGTTGTATTCGAAGCGTTGCGACAGGTGGGCTTTTCTGGCATGGTGTAACGACTTGGGGAACAGGTCAAGGATTGTCGAACTATTGCGCGGGAAATATGTCGAAGATGCGATGACGGCGTCACAATAATGGGCATGAAAAAGCTCAGGCGTTTCGGCCTGAGCTTTTTCATGCTTGTTAACGGGTAATGATATGAATGGGCTCGCCAAGTCCAACTTCGGCAGCTTCCATCACCATTTCTCCCAACGTCGGGTGCGCATGAATGGTGAGTGCGATATCTTCGAGCGTCGCGCTCATCTCGATGGCGAGGCCAAGTTCTGCAATCAAGTTGGACGCTTCGATGCCGACCACTTGGGCGCCTACGAGCACGCCATTTTCCTTGTTGGCAATCAGCTTGATAAAACCAGCGTCCGCATTAAGGGCGGTCGCCCGGCCGTTGGCTGCATACGGGAAGCGGCCAACCGCGATATCGCCGTACTGCTTCTTCGCCTCTTCTTCGGACAAGCCGACAGAGGCCATCTCCGGATCGGAGAAGACGACAGACGGAATGCAACGATAGTCCACGATGCTCGGTTTGCCGGCAATCGCTTCTGCGGCCACTTTGCCTTCATAGGATGCCTTGTGGGCGAGGGCAGCACCCGGCACGATATCGCCGATGGCATAGACGTTCGGATTCGTCGTCCGGCATTGTGCATCCACTTTGACGAGGCCCTTCTCGGTGAGTTCAATGCCCGCGTCGGCAAGACCCAGATCGTCCGTATTCGGGCGACGGCCAACGGTGACCAGGATGTAATCCGCTTCAATCGTCGTTTCCTCGCCAGCTTTGTTCTTGTACGTGAGCTTGACCGCGTCATCCGTCTCTTCGACCGATTGTGCCAAGGCGTTTGTTTCGATCTCGACGTTATACTTCTTCAAGTTGCGTTCCACCAAGCGCACCATTTGCTTGTCGAAGAGCGCCAGGATGCTGTCCAGACCCTCAATGATGGTTACCTGGCTGCCAAACTTCGCAAATGTCTGGCCGAGCTCAATACCGATGTATCCACCGCCGACGACGACGAGGCGGTTCGGAACGTGATCGAGCGCGAGCGCACCAGTCGAGTCGATCACGCGCTTGCCTAGCGGCAAGTTCTTCAACTCGATGGGGCGAGACCCTGTCGCCAGAATACACTGTTGGAACTGGATGCGCTGGCTGCCGTTCTCGTGCATAATGCGTACTTCGTTCGGCTTTGTAAAAAATGCTTCGCCGGAGATGACGTTAATGCGGTTGCCCTTCATCAATTGTTGGACGCCACCGGTCATCTTGTCGACGACGCTTTGTTTCCACGCTTGAACCTTGGCGAAGTCAAGCGCAGCCGTCGTTTCGACGCCTGGGAACGGCGACTCCTTCGCGGCTTCATAGTGATGAGCCGCAGAAATCAGAGCCTTCGAAGGAATACAACCGCGGTTCAGACACACGCCGCCGAGTTCTGCTTTGTCGACGATGGTGACCGACTTGCCAAGTTGTGCCGCGCGAATGGCCGCCACGTAACCGCCAGGGCCAGCGCCGATGACTAGAACTTCAACTTCCTCCAACATATCTCCCACTACCATGGATTACACCTCCAGGAGCAACAAGCGCGGATTTTCCAGCATGCGCTTGATGTCGTTGACGAACTGTTGACCGAGTGCACCGTCGATCACACGGTGGTCGAAGCTGAGTGAAAGTGACATCATTTGACCAACTGCAAATTCTCCATTGCGGATGACCGGCTTTTCCGTAATCCGTCCGACGCCGAGAATTGCCACTTCCGGATAATTGATAATGGGCGTGAAGAACATGCCGCCGGCAGAACCGATGTTGGTGATGGAAATCGTACTTCCGCGCATTTCTGCAGGCGTCAACTTGCCGGCGCGTCCACGCGTGGCGAGATCGTTGATCTCCTCAGCAATCGTCCACATGTTTTTCTTATCGGCGTGACGAACCACTGGCACGAGCAACCCGCGATCCGTGTCTGTCGCAATGCCAATATGGTAGTAGTGCTTAAGGATGAGCTCCTGCTTTTCCTCGTCGTACGTCGAATTCAACTGTGGCTTTGTCCGCAGAGCTGCAATCAACGCCTTGACGATGAACGGCAAGTATGTGATCTTGACGCCGCGCTGTTCCGCAATCGGCTTGATTTCCTTGCGCAGTTTCACGAGTTCCGTCACGTCTACCTCGTCCATCAAGGTGACGTGTGGAGCCGTATACTTGCTCTTGACCATCGCACGTGCAATCGCCTGTCGGATCATCGGCAACGGCACACGTTCTTCGACTTCATCGCCTGTGACGGATACGGCAGCTTGCGTCGTCGGCGCAGCGTCCACACTTGTCGAGGCCTCGACTGGTGCTGGTTGCGCACCGGATTTCGCACGGTCAATGTCTTCTTTCGTCACTTTTCCGTTGTTTCCTGTTCCTTGCACCGCACGAATATCGACGCCAGCCTCGCGGGCATAACGGCGCACTCCGGGCGTTGCAAGCACCTGCTGTGCAGCACTTTGTGCTGTTGTCGTTGCAGTTGCCACTGGCTGTGCTGCCACAGGTGCCGGCTGGGTTTGCGCAGTCGCAGGCTCAGGTGCGGACTGTTGTTGCGCCGGGGCGGCTGCCGGTGCATCTCCTTCGACCTCAATCGTCAGGATGATGTCGCCGACGACGCAGGTCGTTCCTTCGGGAACCTTGATCTCTGCGACTTTGCCACTGACCGGAGAGGGGAGTTCAACAAGCGATTTGTCGTTTTCGATCTCGGCGACAGCGTCGTCCTCCTGAATTTGGTCGCCGGGTTTGACCAGCCATTTGCTGATGCGGCCCTCGTGCAGACCTTCACCTAACTCGGGCAAGCCGAATTCAAACAGAGCCATTCGATCACCTCCAAAAATTAAAGCGTCATCACTTTGTTAAGCGTATCGACGACGTATTGCGGCGTCGGCAACCATTCGTCTTCGATCATGCCAAACGGATAGACGGTGTCAGGCGGCGTCGCACGCAACACAGGAGCCTCCAGGTGATAGATGGCTTGCTCGTTGATCTGTGCGACAATCTCCGCCGCAGCACCAGCCGAACGCTGTGCTTCCTGCACGACAATAGCACGATTTGTCTTCTGAATCGACTTGACAATCGTGTCGATGTCGATAGGGCTGATGGTACGCAAGTCGATGACTTCGGCTTCGAACCCTTTTTCTTTCGACCATTGTTCAGCAGCCTTTTGCGCAACACTGACCATTGCACCGTAGGCGATCACGGTCGCATCCTTACCTTCGCGTACGACATTCGCCACACCAAGCGGAATGGTGTAGTCGTCTTCTGGAACCTCTTGACGGAACGAACGGTACAACTTCATATGCTCGAGGAAGATGACAGGATCCGGATCGCGAATGGCCGCAAGCAACAGTCCTTTAGCCTCGTATGGGTTGCTTGGGATAACCACTTTGATCCCGGGTGTCTGCACGAACAATCCTTCCAAGCTGTCTGCGTGCATCTCGGGTGTATGTACACCGCCGCCGAACGGAGAGCGGATGGTCACAGGTGCAGTATAGCGGCCACCCGAGCGGTACCGCGTGCGTGCAAGTTGTCCCGCGATTTGGTCGAAGGCCTCAAAAACGAAGCCGAAGAACTGAATTTCTGGAACAGGACGAAATCCTTGAATGGCCAAGCCGTTCGCCAACCCAATAATGCCACTTTCCGCAAGCGGTGTATCAAAGACGCGATCTGCGCCGTATTTCTTCTGTAGCCCTTCTGTCGCGCGGAACACGCCGCCGTTATTACCCACGTCTTCGCCAAACACGAGCACGCGTTCGTCGCGCGCCAACTCGAGGTCGAGCGCGTGCGTGATCGCTTGAATCATCGTCATTTGCGCCATTTAGTTCGCCCCCTCGCCGGTGATCTCTGCGCGTTGCCGTTTCAGCGTCTGCGTCGGCTCCGCAAACATCGTATCGATGAGGTCGGCTACCGTCATCTTTTCCGCTTCATCAGCTTGCTTTAAGGCCTGATTGACGATTTCCTTTGCCTCTTCGATGTACGCCTGTTCTTCCGACTCTGACCAGATTCCTTTGCTCTCCAAATACTTGCGGAAACGGATGAGCGGATCTTTGCGTTCCCACTCTTCTTGCGTCTCTTTGGTGCGGTAGCGCGTCGGATCGTCGCCGGACATCGTGTGCGGACCGTAGCGGAACGTCACGGCTTCAATCATCGTCGGCCCTTCACCAGCGCGAGCGCGTTCCACGGCTTCGTGCGTGACATGATAAACGGCAAGCACATCCATGCCATCGACTTGCACGCCTGGGATACCAGCTGCGACTGCCTTTTGCGCGAGCGTCTTGGCGCGGGTTTGCAATTCGCGAGGAACGGAAATTGCGTACTGGTTGTTTTGCACGAAGAACACCGCCGGCAGGTTCATGGCGCCCGCAAAGTTCATGCCTTCGTAAAAGTCGCCCTGCGACGTGCCACCGTCGCCCGTAAAGGTGATGGCAACCCGCTTCTCGCCGCGCAGTTTAAAGGCGAGAGCAACACCCGGCGTCTGGACAATCTGTGCGCCAATGATGATCTGGGGGAGCATGCAGTTAACGCCTTCCGGAACCTTGCCACCGAGTTGGTGACCGCGTGAGTAAAGAAACAGTTGATGCAGGGGATAGCCGTGGAAGTAACATTGCGGAATATCCCGATAGCCAGGGAGCAAAAAGTCTTCTTTTTGCGTCGCGAATTCGCATCCAATCATGGACGCCTCTTGACCCGCGACCGGGGCATAAAAGCCGAGTCGGCCTTGGCGCGACAGCTTAATGGCACGCTGATCCCAAATCCGCGTGAAGACCATGCGTTTCATCAGTTCTCGCAACTGCTCGTCGGAAAGTGACGGAAGCAGGTCAGGGTTTGTCACATTCCCGTTTTCGTCCAGAATCTGAACGTACGGGGTTTCGTATTGAGCAACCGCTTGGCTCAAATCTGTCACCTCATATCTAAAGTAGTGATACAGGTCGATAAATATTATAATACACCACATCGGAACGTGCGAAACGATCACGATTCAGCGCGAAATGTTCTGTTATAGAATAAGCTTGCTTTACGAGTATAACAGCTGTGTACAGCGCTTTCACAGACGATTTGGCGCGATCGCACGGCAGCACGAGGAGGCTGGCGAACGATGTCGGAACTTCACCCCCGAAAAGTTGCATCTCACGTGATCACAAGCCGCGCTCTTGGCGGGGAGGAGCGGGCCCTTAAGGTTTTTGTGCCGCCGGTTGCCGAGGGACACGGTCCACTTCCGGTCGTATATTGCCACGACGGGATTGAGTTTTTTACGCATGGCAGAACGGCGACCATTGCCCACGAATTGATGTCGGAAGGGCAACTGCCTCCGTTTTACATCGTCGGCATCGCCGTCAATTTGGACAAGCGGCGCGACGACTATGCCATGGATGGCGCACGCCATCGCCAGTATCTGCAGTTTGTAGCCGAGGAATGCATTCCGTACTTAGACGCGATGTATCCAATGGACGATCGCGCTCGCTATATGGCAGGGATTTCGCTGGGGGCGGTCGCGACACTCAGTTTCGTATTGACGTATCCGCAGTGGTTTCATCGGACGATTTTGTTCTCTGGCGCATATTTTCCGGAGTATCAAAGGCGGATTGAACAAGAGCCGGATTTGTCGCGGTTGGCTGCGTATATGTTCATTGGAGACGAGGAAGCTCAGGCGCAGACGCCGTCGGGCGTTTACGACTTTTTGTCGTACAACCAGTCCATGCGAGACCTTTTGATCGATCGCGGTGCCGATATTACCTATCGCGTCGGCCCCGGCAATCACATCTGGGGCGTGTGGCAAAAGCAAATCCCGGACGCGCTCATCTGGCTTGCGAACCGGGATCGATAATCATTATTTATTGGTGTTTTCTTTTCTCTTGTTCTCGCCAATTCCCGTCCATCGCCTTGACCGTGCTGTCCGTCGGTTCATGGTAACGTTTGTCCTTTTGTACCGAGTCGGAACCGGTTAAGGCGATGGTCATATCCTGGATTTTGTTCCGTCCTTCTGGGGGTTTGCCGTAAGCCATTTTTGATTCATCTCCCTTCATGATGTTTGACAGTTTGTCCTGTTTGAGTTAGGTCATGCTTGCAATCCAAGTTTTTTGTTTTGGATGTAGAACACGACATGAATTGTTTTAATGAAGCCTGGGCTGAGTCGTAAACGCGGGAGATGTAATAAGAGATATGATATAATGACGACGTCGAAACGTACGCTGTACTTGAATCTTCATAGGGCACCAGTTTCGACAAATTATCAGATGTTGTATCATGTTGTGGATTGGTTAAAAAATACATTTGTGTTTTTTACTACTCCACCGAGATTTACGTCCGTATATGGATGTAAATTCTCGGTGTTTTTTGCGTTCATAAAAGAAAATGCACTCAGTAGTCATCGGAAGCGCAGTGGCCAGCTTAAAACTGTCAGGATGAGGGGAGGAAAAAATGGGAATATGGAGTGGATAATGATACATTTCTTGGGTGTGTTTTTCTATGCAGCGAGTGGTGCGTTTGCAGCCTTTACTGCCCGATACAAACTCGTAGGTGTGCTCACTCTAGGATTAACTAATGCATTTGGCGGTGGAGTAGTCCGGAACCTTGTCTTTGGAGTGCCAGTTACAAATGTAACTAGCACAGAAACCTTATGCATTATTTTGTCTACTCTTGTTTTCCTTTTTGTGGTATCACGTTATTTTGTCCATCACTGGAGGCGTTGGGGATTATGGTTCGACTCGGTGGGGCTTGTCTCCTATGCGCTTCAGGGCGCCATATATGCGAAGTCCCACAGTGGATCGTTCGGAATGATTATTATATCTGCACTCTTGACGAGCACTGGTGGGGGAATCATACGTGACTTATTGGCAAGACGTCGTCCCTCAGTTTTCCAGCACGAGGTGCATGCTTTGCTGGCAGTGGGTTTGGGAGCGGCAGTATACTTTGCAGGAAATATGTGTATCAAGGGTATCGCGTTGCCCCTCCTGATCGTGTTTGCAGTGGGAATACGCATGTATACTATGCACCTAGCCAAAACAAACAACGGAAAGCTGAAAATTGGACTTCATCGACCGTCTTAATAGCATTCAGTACATCTCAACGCTTTAGGAAATCTCCCTCCTTAGTGCGTCCTTTGCAAAAGAGATGCCAGGACTGGCCCAAAACTGACAGCATGGGCATGTTGGCAAGCCAAAACGGAATAGGATGAACAAAGGCGTCCAGTCTGTTGCAGGTCGCTTCAGGCGAGAAGACGTGCAACCGATCCTGGAGGAGGATGGGACCATGAGTTTTCTTGACCGACTGAACTCGTATCGCGCGGAGGAAGAAGCTCTGCGTTGGAAAGGAACGTTTGCTGATTACCTGGAAATCGTTCGCGAGAACCCCGATGTTGTCAAGACGGCCCATGCTCGAATTTATGACATGATTGCCTCTGAGGGTATTGAGACGGACGCCGACGGCAACCATCATTACCTATTTTTCGAAAGGGAAATGTATGGACTGTCGGCGACGCTTGAGCGCCTTGTCGAGGAATATTTCCACGCTGCAGCCCGGCGGACCGATGTCCGGAAACGGATCCTTCTCTTAATGGGCCCCGTAAGCGGCGGCAAGTCGACCATCGTCACGATGCTAAAACGCGGGCTTGAACGCTATTCGCGCACACCTTCTGGCGCCGTCTACGCGATTGCCGATTGCCCGATGCACGAGGAACCACTGCACTTGATTCCACAGGAACTGCGCAGTGAGTTTGAGGCGGAGTATGGCGTTCGCATCGAAGGCAATCTCTGCCCAAGTTGCCGCATGCGGCTCGATGAGGAGTTCGGCGGGCGGATCGAGCAAGTGCCTGTCGAACGCGTCTTGCTGTCGGAGGAGCGGCGCGTCGGCATCGGCACATTCAGCCCGTCCGATCCGAAGTCGCAAGACATCGCCGACCTCACCGGCAGCATCGACTTTTCGACAATCACGGAGTACGGTTCCGAGTCCGATCCGCGGGCGTACCGGTTCGATGGCGAGTTGAACAAGGCCAATCGCGGTCTGATGGAGTTCCAAGAGATGCTCAAGTGTGACGAGAAATTCCTGTGGCACTTACTTAGCCTTACGCAGGAAGGCAATTTTAAGGCTGGCCGTTTTGCCTTGATTTCGGCCGACGAAATGATCGTCGCACATACCAATGAGGCGGAATATCGTGCATTTGTCTCCAACAAAAAGAACGAGGCTTTACAATCGCGCATGATTGTCATGCCTGTGCCCTATAACCTGCGCGTCGATGACGAAGTCAAAATTTACGAGAAACTGGTTCAGCAGAGTGACTTGAAGCATGTGCATATCGCGCCCCATGCCCTGCGCACGGCTGCAATTTTCTCGATTCTTACCCGGCTGAAGGAATCGAAGAAGCAGGGCGTCGATCTATTGAAGAAGCTTTACTTGTACAATGGCCAGACCGTGGAAGGAATGAAGGAAGCAGACGTCAAGGAACTTCGCACAGAGTTCCCCGACGAAGGTATGTCTGGGCTCGATCCGCGCTACATCATCAACCGTATATCCACAGCGCTCATTCGCCGCGATACGCAGTGCATCAATGCGCTCGACGTCTTGCGCGCAATCAAGGACGGCCTGGATCAACATCCGTCGATCTCGGCGGAGGATCGCGAACGGCTGCTCAATTTTATCGCCATGGCGCGGCGTGAATACGACGAGATGGCCAAGACGGAAGTGCAAAAGGCGTTCGTCTATTCGTTTGAGGAATCGGCAAAGACCCTGCTGGATAACTACCTCGATAACGTCGAGGCATACTGCAACTGGCAAAAACTGAAAGATCCCCTGACAGGCGAGGAGATCGATCCCGATGAAAAGTTGATGCGTTCCATTGAGGAGCAGATCGGCATTTCGGAAAACGCGAAACGGGCGTTCCGCGAAGAAATTTTGATTCGCATATCCACGTATGCCCGCCGCGGCAAGCGGTTTGATTATCATTCGCATGAGCGGTTGCGCGAAGCGATCGAAAAGAAGCTGTTTGCGGACTTGAAAGACGTCGTCAAGATTACGACTTCCTCCAAGACGCCGGACGAAGCGCAGCTGAAAAAGATCAACGAGGTAACCGCACGATTGATCGACGAACACGGATATTGCTCGGTTTGCGCAAACGAGTTGTTGCGGTATACCGGTAGCTTGCTCAATCGCTGACAAGGCGGGGGGAGAGGCGGCGTGATCGAATTTACCTTGGAGCGTGAAGACTGGTCCTTGCATCGCAAGGGCCAGCAAGATCAGGAACGGCATCGAGAAAAGGTGAGAGAGGCGATTCGCGAGAATCTGGCCGATCTCGTCAGCGACGAAAGCCTCATCATGAGTGACGGCAAGCAGATTGTGAAGGTCCCGATACGTTCGCTGGAGGAATACCGGATTCGTTACAACTTCCAAAAGGGACGCCATGCCGGCACGGGTTCTGGCAACACACAAGTGGGCGACGTCGTCGCCCGTGGTCGTCCGGATCAGGACGGTGCACCTGGGCCAGGGCAGGGCGAGGGGGCCGGCGAGCAGCCAGGTGTCGATTACACCGAGGCGGAAGTGACCTTGGACGAAATTCAAGCGGTACTCTTTCGGGAATTGGAGCTTCCTGACCTGGCCGAAAAAGAGGCGGCGGATATGACCGTGGAGACGGTCGATTTTCGCGACGTGCGAAAAAAAGGGCTATCCACGAACATTGATAAAAAGCGTACGTTGCTACAAGCCATCCGCCGTGCAGGGCGTCCGCATGAAAAACGGGTGAGCATCACGCCGGAAGACCTTCGCTATAAGACCTGGGAAGATATCACGAAGCCGGATTCCAACGCGGTCATCCTGGCGATGATGGACCTGTCCGGGTCTATGGGGTTGTTTGAAAAATATTGTGCCCGTACATTCTTCTTCTGGATGACGCGCTTCTTACGGACGAAGTACGCGAATGTGCAAATTCGCTACATCGCGCACCATACGGAGGCGCACGAAGTCGATGAAGAGCATTTCTTCAATAAAGGTGAAAGCGGGGGCACGATATGCTCCTCCGCCTATGAATACGCATTGACGATGATCCGAAACGAATATCCACCCGAACGTTATAACATTTACCCGATCCACTTTTCGGACGGTGACAACTTGACTTCCGACAACGAAAAATGCGTCAAATTGGTCACAGAGTTGTGTGCCATGTCGCGCATGTTTGGGTATGCGGAGGTGAACCAGTACTCGCGCGCGTCAACACTGATGAGCGCCTACGGAAAGTTTGAACTTCCGCAATTCCGGAAGTACGTCATTCGTGAAAAATCGGAAGTTTACGGAGCGTTACGCCATTTCTTTTCGCAAAGCAGCGGCGGGGTGAGAAGCGCATGACCAACGAAGAAATGGCACAACTTGGCGCCAGTATCGAACAGATGACGGACATCGCCAAATCGTTCGGGCTCGATTTTTACCCCATGCGATATGAGGTATGTCCGGCGGATATTATCTATACCTTTGGTGCGTATGGCATGCCGACGCGGTTCCACCACTGGTCGTTTGGTAAACAATTCCACAGGATGAAACTCGATTATGATCTCGGTATGAGTCGGATTTATGAACTCGTCATCAATTCCAATCCTTGTTACGCATTCTTGCTCGATGGCAACACACTTCTCCAGAACAAGACTGTTTGTGCGCACGTGTTAGGGCACTGTGACTTCTTTAAGAACAACGCAACATTTCGCTATACTTCCCGCGATATGGTGGAACGCATGGCCGCCAGTGCGGAACGCATTTACCATTATGAACTACAGTACGGACGGGGCCGGGTTGAGCAGTTGCTTGACGCAGGCCTTGCGCTCTCTGAACACATCGACGCTTCGACGGATGGACGCAATGCGCGTAAAGTCGTGAAACAGCAACAGTTCCTGCAGCGTCGCGGCGATAATCAGGTGGTTTTTAAATCGAATCCACATGCGCGTACACCATACGATGATCTCTGGGAGTTGGATGGCAAGCCACCTGCAGACGATGGAAAAAAACCGATTGTCAAACCGAGAGCAGCGCAGAAGGACGTCATGTTGTTTATCATTGAGAACAGTCCGGCACTGGAGGAGTGGGAGCGCGACATTCTCTCCATTTTGCGCGAAGAAATGCTTTATTTCTGGCCTCAACTCGAGACGAAAATCATGAACGAAGGCTGGGCCACATATTGGCATTTGCGAATCATGCGCGAGATGGACTTGACGGACGATGAGGCCATCGAGTTTGCCAAAATGCATTCCGGCGTTGTGTTGCCATCGCGGATGAGTATCAATCCTTACCACATCGGACTGGCGATTTGGGAAGATATTGAACGGAGATGGAATGAACCAACCGTTGACGAGATCGACAAGTTTGGGCGTCAAC
The DNA here is from genome assembly GCF_001447355.1 of Alicyclobacillus tolerans. Taxonomy (GTDB): domain Bacteria; phylum Bacillota; class Bacilli; order Alicyclobacillales; family Alicyclobacillaceae; genus Alicyclobacillus; species Alicyclobacillus aegles. The sequence goes on from NZ_JXBW01000014.1 coordinate 61,337, forward strand.
CAGGGCAGGGTCGCGAAAAGATTTTCGAAGTGCGCGAGATGGAGAACGACGTTTCGTTCCTGCGCAATTATCTCACAAAAGATCTGATTGAGAAGTTGGATCTATATCTATACCAGAAGGTTGGTAACGATTGGCGCGTCGTGGAGACAGACTGGGAAAAGGTTCGTGACACCATCGTCGCCTCCCGCGTCAATGGTGGAATTCCCGTACTGTACGTCGAAGATGGAGACTATAATCGGAATGGCGAGTTGTACATCAAACACGAGTACGAGGGTGTGGAGTTAGACCTGCGGCATCTGGAGCGCACATTGCCGTACCTACATCGAGTCTGGGGCAGGCAAGTGCATTTGCAAACCGTTGTCGAAGGCCGGGATGTGATCTTTTCCTATGACGGAAAGAAGACACAGCGGCGGTTTGTCAAGGAGTAAAGTGGTTTGGCGAGATCAGGACTGGTGCGTGGCGAATTGGAGCGGGTGGGTGAAGGTCGTCCAGGGACGGCCTTTTACCATGTATGGGCGCGTGCAGGCGAACGACGGGAGGGTGCCGGACATTGCAACTATCTCTCCGGCACAATCGGCAATTCACCATTTGCGAGAAGCTGGATTCCCGCCTGTGTCAGTTGGTGGACGGCTGCATGCAACTGCTCGTCTTCCTGGTATTCCACGCGGTGATAGTGATAACCACCTGTCAATGTCGACAGTAAAGGCGCTTGTTCTGTGCGAATTCTTTGCATAAATAAGTCGACGTCGCGGCGTGAAGATAACAACAGGTTGCCCACCAATTCCCCGTAGACTGGGTGCTCTACACGCACATCGAGCACACGCAGGCCGCAGTCAACCAGAATGCACAGTTCCGCTTCGGTTTGCTCCGGCGTATGCGAGACAGCCAAAACGGTTTGTTTGTTGGCTGGCAGTACAGACTCGATAAGGTATCCTTTTGGGGTTGCAAAGATTCGTTGCCCAGCGGCGCGCAAAAGCGCAATGTCGTGCACAATGACCTGGCGCGTTACGCCTAGTTCGTCGGCGAGCGCCTGGCCTGGGATGGGCGCCGTCGCATTGACCAACAGTTCGAGTAAAGCAGCTTGCCGATTCGTTAGTGGGGGCACGTTGTTCACCCTTTGTGAGATTCGTTGTTTCCATTACAGATTGTACTCAATGTGCCCGCCGCTTGCACCTTGATCCACGAAGGGCAAATCATGGCGCTTTACCCTGTATTGCAATCGTCATTTACCGCATTTGCCGCTGTTCATAAAATCGTCAAATGTGTGAGGGCTTTCTTCTGAGGCGTTTTTGAGTTAGGAGGTTCAGCATACCCATTGGCGCGCGATCGCGCTGATTTTACAAGGGAGATGGGTGTATGAACCGCAAGCAACAGATTAGCATGTTTGGAATTACAGCAGTGGCCATTCTGGCCTTGGCTGGGTGTGGTACATCTGCCAATAGCACGAGTGGTAACAGCACAAGTGGCGGTGCGGCAAGTACAACCGTTTCTTCGGCAAAACACACGACGTCGGGGGACAAGGCTACCAGCGCAAAGAAATCTGTGGCAGCTAAAAGTACAACCAAGAAAGCCACGACCAAAGGTACCGCAGCGACCTCGAACCAATCGAAGTCAGATAGTGTCCATGCGGCGAACACCATCACAGTGACCTCGCCAAAAGCGGAACAAATGGTCGCGCCAGGGCAGACGTTAACCGTTACAGGCACAGTTGCCAATGGTTTTGCGCAGAAGGACGTACAGGTAACACTCTTCGATGGCACCGCGCACGGTTCCAAGACGCTGGTGACGAGAATTTTCCAAGCTGGCAAAAACGATACATGGAGCGGGACGATTGCCGTTCCCAAGAGTTTGCCGAAGTCCAGCACAGAGCTTGCTCTGGACGCTGAGGTGTTGGTCAAAGACGGACCACATGTACAAACCGTACTTAAGGTAAAGTAAAGCATGCTATACAATGAACGCGCCGGACATTCCGACGCGTTCATTGTATATTGGGAGTATGGGGTCACCTCTAGTGCGGTGGTGAGGGTATGGCGGAGGATGACAAAATCATTGTTTTGTTTGACGGTGTTTGTCCACTGTGTAACGGAATCGTGGATTGGCTTTTGCGGCGTGATCGTAAAGATATCTTGCGATTTGCTTCATTGCAGTCGCCATTTGCCGAAAAGTTGCTGGAACAACACGGAATGAGCAGACGATGCCGGAACTCGGTGTTTGTCTTCTTTCGTGGTAAGCTTTATGAACGATCCTCCGCTGTTGTGCAAATCTGCACGGAACTTCCCTGGCCTTGGTCGTGGTTGAGCTATTTTCGATGGATTCCACAGCAGACACGCGATACAATCTACGACTGGGTTGCTAGGCACCGTTATGCTTGGTTCGGCCAGCGTAACGCCTGTCGGATTCCGGCACCCAACGAACGGAAGAAGTTTCTCGACGATTGGTGATGCGGCGGTCGTTGCGGTCGAACGTAGGCGCATCATTGTCGCTGCTTGTACGGCAGGAGGTGATTCGCAATCGTCTGGGGCGTTTTGAACATCATTGGTACGATTGCCTTCGCGGTCAGCGGCTCGCTGGTAGCGATTGAGGAGCAGTTTGATCTATTAGGTGTATTTATCTTGGGATTCGTCACTGCGTTCGGTGGCGGCATGATTCGCAATTTAATAGTTGGATTGCCGGTAGCGAATATCTGGCACCAGCCATCACTGTTTCTGACGGCCACCATTACAATATGTATTGTATTTGTGTTGCCCTATGAGTGGATGCATCGTTGGCAACGAGTTGTCAGCTTTTTTGATGCGATTGGGTTATCTGCTTTTGCGATCGAAGGAGCGACTTACGCCCATCATGTACATAGTACATTCGCGACCACACTTGTGGCCGCTCTCATGACGGGTATTGGTGGAGGAATCATCCGCGACGTTTTGGCGGGGCGCAAGCCACTCGTATTTCAATCCGAAATCTATGCTGTTTGGGCGTTGTTTGCGGGGCTCTGTGTCGGACTGGGCATCGTTCCGGTGGCACCCGCTCAGTACGCCTTATTTGTAATAGTCGTTGTGCTGCGAATGATCTCTCTACATTATGGGTGGCACCTGCCCAAGAAGTGGACTGCGGCTGCCGGTGAACACATCCATCACGATGTGTAAATCGTGCACGAAGCCTAGTTTTGCAACTGTTCCATCCACTTTCGGGCCACCGCAAGTTCTGAATTTGTTAAGCCGTGTCCAGCATTTTTCCAGTTTAAGGCGATGTCTGCACCCGCCTGTTGGAACATCTGTGCAAGCCTCTCACTGTTGTTTGGTGGAACAATTGGATCATGTCTTCCTGATAGCATCAGCACACGCTTGCCTGCCAGGTCGGGCAGTTCTGCTGGTTCAAGTGGAACCATCGCGCGGAACAAGACGGCTCCTGATAAAATGGCCGGCTCAAGGAACAGCAAACTAGCCGCTATATTGGCTCCATTCGAGTAACCTACGGCATAGATTCGTTCTGGGTTAAGCGAATACGTCTTGGTTGCTTCCTCAATAAATCGAGCAAGTTCATGCGTGCGGAAAATCAGGTCCTCTTCATCGAATACACCTTCGGCTAGTCGACGGAAAAAACGTGGCATGCCGTTTTCAAGGACTTTACCGCGTACCCCAAGCATTGCGGCATGAGGAGCTAAAAACCGCGCAAGGGGAAACAGGTCCTCTTCGTTTCCCCCGGTGCCATGTAATAGAAGCAAAGTGGTCTCGTTCGTACCAGTCGCAGACGGAATCCACTTGTGTATGAAGGTCATCGTGAATTACCCCCTGATCTTCGGAACGGTGATAGGTGGTAATTGAGCTTCCAGGTTGGAACGAGTGGGCTCAAGCCATTCGGGCAGCTTTAAACTCGATCCCAAGTTCTCGACGGATTCATCGATCGCGAATCCCGGCGGATCGGTTGCCAATTCAAACAGAACACCGCCTGGCTCGCGGAAGTAAACGGATTTGAAGTAATTGCGGTCTTTGACTTCCGTGACATGTAACCCGACATTCAGAAGTTTTTGTTGCCACCAAACGAGTTCTTCTTCATTGGCTACACGCCAAGCAATATGGTGAATGGTTCCGATGGATTGTCTCCCATACGCGGCATCTTCCTGGCTAATGACGTCAATCATGGTTCCAGGTCCGCCTTCTCCAACCTCATAGCGAAAACGGTACCCGTTCTGTTCAATCAACCGAAAGCCCATCACGTCCTTAAGCAACGCGGAAGTTAACACGTGATTCTTCACTTTTATGGTAACGCTGTAGAAACCGCGGATCGCATGCTCGCTTGGCACAGGGCCGTCTTGCCACCCTGGTCTTTTCTCGGCTCCTTTATGTGCAACCAGTTCGAGCGCAAGACCATCGGGATCGTAAAACGTGATGACTTGTCGATCATGCGATCGCGCTTGCGGACCGCTGACAGACAAGCCATGGTCTTGTAACCGTTGGATCCAGAAGGCGATTGATTCAGGGCGAATGGAGAACGACGTCACGGTTGCCTGACCTGCTCCGCTGCGCCCTCTTGGGCCTTCGCCGAACGGGAAGAACGTGAAGATGGTCCCGGGATTGCCGACGGTGTCACCATAATAAAAGTGGTACACGTCCGGTGCATCAAAGTTTACTGTCTTCTTCACCAACCGAAGCCCGAGAACGCCAACGTAAAAATCTATATTTGCTTGTGCAATGCCGGACATGGCGGTGATATGATGAATGCCGAGAATTTCTTTACTCACAAAATCCAGCTCCTTATGAACCTGAAGTTCGCACGCTCTGTGTTCGGTGACTGCGACCGCAATGGCGTTGACCATTCGGTTTGGGCATCTTTCATTGTGTCCTGCTACCTCACGGATCTCCCCATAAACAGAATCATAGTGACCCAAATAGACCTGCCGTATCCGCAAAGCGTTTATCGGACGCTCAAGTGTTCAAATCGAAGAACTAGGTCAATCGTAATCAGGACATGTAGATTCACAAAATATATCAGCTAACTTTTTGTAACCATGAGTAACAAACAATACACTACATCGGTGGCTTACCGTTGTCAATGCATACGTGAAAAGGACGGGCGAAAGGAGAAAGTGATCCGGGTCTAGAGAGCGCGCCGAGATCAAGTCCTAAATGTGGTGTAAATT
>NZ_JXBW01000015.1 GCF_001447355.1 Alicyclobacillus tolerans
TGTCCACTATATTGACTTAATACCAGACATTCGGGGGATCAATAGATAGGACTGTGTAAGTTTTACCGTAGAACACAAGTTCCGAGTTAACCTTGAGTTGATTTAGGACCATGTTGTCCTTCCTCCCACGTTAGGTAATTGGCACGTATGCTTTGGGCCGACCTAACCATAACCTCGCTGAATTCATTAATTTCTTCGTTAATGTCGGCCACAAACGTGCCCTTCGCAATCAGGTGATAGATAACCGGGAGCACCTGCCAGGGATGCGCCTTACCCTGAAAGCTTCTGGACAACTCCTCGATTGTCGAAGTTCGTAAAAATGCAAGTCGTGAAACGACTTCAGGTATGAGTGTTTCAAACCCCATCCGGGGTCTCAGGAATCCCATAAGGAGTTTCGCATTCCGAGCGACTACCGACGGGATTGATTTCGGGTGTACGACGTTGTACGCCCAACCCCTCTGATGGGCATATTTTCTGCAATATGCATCCACCCTCTGATCCTTTTCCGAAGGTACGGCTGATGGTTCTTTGACTTGATACAAGTGAGGCTCATACTGCTGGCGAAAGACGAGCACATCCGGCACGTGGGTCCAGTGCCTTGGCTTGCCGTGCTTGTCGAGGTATGGAATGGGGACTTCAACAGGCTGAACATAGTAACGTACAGTCTGGTTGTCAAGTTCCAGTAGAGAGTAAAACAAATACTCGCCAAGTGACTCGTACTCCACTACTCTCTTCATCTTCGGACTGTAAAATGAACCGATGACGTGCGGCCTCTGCTGGCTACCTCTATTGCCCACTTTGCGCTTTGGGGCATACGCCGCATCTTCCTTCTCCCACGACTTGTTTGACCAGTCCATTTGATATCTCCGTATATTTACGACGTGAAAGGACAATAATTGTTACCACAATCCTTGACCAGAAATTCGGGATGTAAACATGGTTCGCCAAAGTGTTCCAAATTCCTGTAGTACGAATGGAAAAGAAAAATCCCACGACGGCGCGGTTTTTACCGTCATGGGATCAAATTTCAGGGTCAATATTTGTTCCGGTGGAGGGCCAATATTAATTCCCGTCAGGGCCAGTTGTAATTCCGGCCCACAAAATGACCTCACCCGAATCAAAGGCCTTATTCTACCGTGACGCTTTTGGCGAGGTTCCGCGGTTTATCGACGTCATTACCGCGAGCCACCGCTGCGTAATAGGCCAACAACTGAAGCGGAATGACTGCTGCCATCGGTGCCAACGCAGGCAATGTCTTCGGGAGGTAAATGACTTCATCCACCGCCTTCTCCAAGTCCTCGTTGCCCACCCAAGTCAAGGCCAAAACGAACGCACCGCGGGCCTTGACCTCGACAATGTTGCTCACTGTCTTCTCGTACAGATCCGGCTGCATCGCGATCGCGACGACTGGCACGCCATCAGTGATGAGGGCGAGCGTGCCGTGTTTTAATTCACCCGCGGCATAGGCCTCGGCGTGGATGTACGAGATCTCTTTCAGCTTCAAAGCACCTTCAAGCGATACCGCATAGTCAATGCCACGGCCAATGAAGAACGTGTCGTCCGCATGTGCATAGCGCTGCGCAAACGACTCAATTTGCGGGGCCGTATCAAGCACCGCTTCCACGACCTGCGGCAGGTTGTCAAGTGCTTCGATCATTTCGTGCGCCGCTGTTTCGTCAATTTGTCCGCGCACCTGCCCAAAGTGCACAGCGAGCAAATATAAGGCTGCTAGCTGCGTCGTATAGGCCTTGGTTGACGCAACCGCGATTTCCGGCCCGGCCCACGTGACGATCACGCTGTCCGCTTCGCGCGCCGCCGAGCTGCCCACGACGTTCGTGATCGCCAATACGCGCAATCCGCGCTTCTTCATCTCGCGCATCGCCGCGAGTGTGTCGGCCGTCTCGCCCGACTGCGTGATGGCGATAATCAGTGTATTCTCCGTCGCGATGGGGTTTGCATACCGATATTCAGATGCGATCTCGACATCGACCGGAATCCGCGCAAACTGCTCGATGGCTACCTTACCGACGAGGCCAGCATGCCACGACGTACCACAGGCAACGATGTGAATCCGATCAATATTGCGGATTTGCTCCTCGTCGAGCCCAATTTCAGATAGCGTCACCCGGTTTAGGTCATCGGAGACGCGGCCACGCAACGTATCGCGGACGGCCTTCGGCTGCTCGTGAATCTCTTTCAGCATGAAGTGCGGATAACCCCCGCGCTCTGCGCTCACTGCGTCCCAAGTGACGCGATAGACCTCTTTGCTGACAGGTTCACCATTCAGTGTAAAGCACTCGACACCGTCGCGCCGCAGGATGGCCATTTCGCCATCTTCCATCACGTAAATGTCACGCGTGTATTCGAGAATCGCTGGAATGTCGGAGGCAACAAAGTTTTCCTTGTCGCCAAGCCCAATAATCATCGGGCTGGCCTTGCGGATCGCAATCATCTCATCAGGGTGATCCTTTGCGATCACGACGAGCGCATACGCGCCGCGAATTCGTTTGCCGACAGCGATCATCGTCTGAAACAAATCGCCATTGTACATTTCTTCAATCAGGTGTGCCACGACTTCCGTGTCCGTTTCAGAGCGAAATTCGTGACCAGCCGCTACTAATTCTTCCCGTAAGGACAGGTAGTTTTCAACGATACCATTGTGCACAATCGCGAACCTGCCGCTACAGTCCTGGTGCGGATGTGCGTTTTCGTCCGAAGGTTTGCCATGCGTCGCCCATCGCGTATGGCCAATGGCCGCCTGGCCATCGACAGGGCTGTCTGCGAGCTTCGCTTCAAGATTCGCGAGCCGCCCGACAGACTTCACGACCTTGATGTTACCGTCATCGATGGCCGCAATCCCCGCGGAATCATATCCGCGATATTCGAGCTTCGCCAGTCCGCCAACGACGACATCCTTGACATTCCTCGGGCCGATATAGCCGACAATCCCACACATGAATAGTCATATCCTCCTTAGCCGATCTGCTCACCCTTGTCGCATCGGTCGCCCGATGGTTTTCAGGCTTTGCTTGCGGCGTGATCGGAAAACGCCGGGAGGCACCCGCCGAATGCTTCGCCAACCTCCTCCGCGTCAACTGCACCGCATTTGCAGCTGCAGTCCAGGCGCTGTTGGACAATGCCCCTGCGTGCAAAGATTCACAGGTGCATGCGACATTTTACTCGCCTATCCCGGATGTGCTACTTCGTTCGCTCCACATTCCCCCTTTCACGGATATGAAGGGATAAGCGGCGGGGCCCATGACAAGCCCCCGCCCATGGTTTAAACCCCCAACTCTGCCTCGACTACTTTGACGATCTCGCCACAGACTTTACGTAACAGCTTATCGTCTGGGCCTTCGACCATGACACGTACAAGTTGTTCCGTTCCGGATTCGCGCACCAACACGCGCCCGCTCTCGCCGAGTGCCTCTTCGGCTGCCCGCAAAGCATTTTGGATTCTCTCATTCTCGCGCCACGCTCGCTTGTCTCGAACCTGAACGTTCTCCAACAACTGTGGATAGCGCTTCATGACCTGCCGCAATTGCGACAGTGGCTGCTGGCTCTCGACCATCACTTGCACCAATTGCACTGCCGTCAAAATGCCGTCGCCCGTCGTCGTGTGATTAAGGAAGATGATATGCCCGCTTTGCTCGCCGCCAAGCACGGCATTGTCTTCGCGCATGCGTTCCATGACGTAGCGATCCCCCACGGCGGTTCGCAATACGTCGATGCCCTCGGCCTCCATTGCCTTGACAAAGCCCAGATTACTCATGACGGTTGCGACGAGCTTGTTCCCTTGGAGCAGGCCCTTTGCCTTCATCGCACGGGCACAGATAGCCATAATAAAGTCACCGTCAATCACTTCGCCACTTGCATCTACTGCAATGAGTCTGTCGGCATCTCCATCAAACGATAGGCCAACATCCGCTCCATGTGCTAAGACAGCGCGTTGGACGATATGCGGATGCGTCGAGCCGCAGCCGACGTTGATATTGACCCCATCAGGCATAGCATGGATGACCGTGACGGTCGCCCCCAGCCTGCGAAAGACTTCCGGCGCGATGGCCGATGCTGCTCCGTTGGCACAGTCGAGAACAATGTGCAAACCGTCGAAGCGCACCTGAACTGTACTGAGCAGAAAGCGAATATATGTCTCCACAGCAGGTTCATCGTACATACGGCCAATCTTGTCTCCTGTCGGTCGAGGCAGATCCCGCGCGCCGTCCTCAAGCAATTGCTCGATCCGGTCTTCCGTCTCGTCGAGCAACTTAAATCCATCGCCGCCGAAAAACTTAATGCCGTTATCCGCAACTGGGTTGTGCGAAGCTGAGATCATCACACCCGCATCCGCCCGCAGGTGCTTGGTTAAGTAAGCTACGCCGGGCGTGCTGATGACCCCTAGACGCAACGCATCGACGCCCATGGACAGAATGCCGCTGACCAGGGCTGTTTCGAGCATATCGCCCGAAATGCGCGTATCCTTGCCGACGACGATGCGCGCCCCAGGCCTGCGACTGGTCAATACATACGCGCCCGCGCGGCCGAGGCGAAACGCCAACTCTGGCGTCAACTCGCTGTTTGCTACACCGCGGACACCGTCCGTACCAAACAAACGTCCCAACGACCATACGCTCCTCTCTTATGACCTCAACATTGTGCCATAGAACGTTTGACGTGCAAAGACTCACTGTATGGCAACCTGTGCCGAGTGCACCGACAAGTTCACAACGTCGACATAGGCTGGTACATGGACTTGGATGGGTAACGAAGCTGTTCCGCTTTTCACCTTACTTGCGTCGACATAGGCATATACTTGCGACGGATTTTGCGAGATGACGTGCAACACGCTCTCCGGGCCGCTGAGTACCACATCGACTGAATTGACACCCGTCAGCGACGCCTGGTTTCCTCCTTGCACTTGAATCGGAAGCTTCTGTAAGGCAAGTGTGGCGGACGGCTCAATTTGCACAACCGCCGTCACCGTCGGCGGTGAAACGCTCGTCATGCCCTGTATGAGCGGGATGGGCACAGACATGGAAACATCATGTGAGAGATTGTTCACGTCGACCGGTACGTCGAGCCCCCCCTTGGGAAGTTGAGCGGCCGAAAGCCCAACTTCCGTCACCTGGGTCGTTGCAAGGGTTACCCCTGCAACGGCATATCCAGGCGCGGGCGTGCCCGTAATGGTGGGCGTGAGGCTGACGGCTTCCGTCGATGCCGCAATAGGCACAGTCACCGAAATCGATGCCGGACTCACGCTCACAGACTGAACCACCCGCCCAGACGCATCGACAGGTTCTAACTGCACGACTTTCGTTGTGGTTTGACTGAGACCCGTGATATCGACGGTGCCAACAATATGTTTGACCGAGCGTACGGCCGACGCCGCTCCGCTGATGTTCGCCGCAATGGCTCCCGGGTTGAACTGGCCCAGTGTATATCCAGCTTGCGGCGTGCCAATCACCTGAAGCGAAACAGAGCGTTGCACAGTTTCCTTCTGCTCGAGGACGACCGTGATAGTAGCCGGTGAAATGCTGTATGAGCGAATGCCACTTGGCATGTTAATCGCGGCAACATGCAGCGTTTCCGTGCCAGGACCAAGGCCTTGTGCGTTTGCCACCAATTGCGCTTTAAGCATATCCGCTGGCAGTGAGGGCACGCGCAACAAACTCGTTGTCACCCGCACTGTCGCCGAGGGTTCTGGTGAGGTAACAACCATATCGTTGCTGGTTTCGATATGCACCGAAAGCGGATATGTTTGCGTAACCCCGCCCTTGTCCTGATTCGATCCGCCTTGCGGCGCGTGCACCGCCAGCCATAATATACATGCAAGCACGAGCGCGAGAATGCGAAGCGCGGTGGTATTGCGCAAAAACCGATCCATCATCGCGACTCCGCCTTTCTGCTCCAAAACGAAAGCGCACCGTTGCGGCGAGGTACGAGTAGTTCTGTTAACAACTCCTTCAGTGCACCTTCGTCAAGATGGCTATGCAGGACACCGTCGACGCCTACCGAAACGCCTCCCGTCTCCTCCGAAACAATCACGGCAACGCCATCCGATTGCTCGGTAATCCCAATACCCGCTCGGTGGCGCGTACCGAGCTGCTTGTCCAACGAGCGATTCTCCGTCAATGGCAAAAAGCATCCTGCCGCGACAATCTGCATGCCGCGCACGATGACTGCGCCATCGTGCAGCGGTGTGTTCGGAATAAACAGGTTGATAAAAAGTTCAGAACTCACACGCGCTTCCAGCGTCGTGCCCGTCTCGATATATTCGTTCAAACCCGTCTGTCGCTCGATCACGATGAGCGCTCCCGTCCTCGTCTTGGCCAGAACCTGCGCCGCTTTGACAATCTCGTTGACCGTATGCGCCATGTGGTCGTTTTCCTGCTGTAATAGGTTGATATTCCACAGGCCGCCGCGCCCGAGCTGTTCGAGCGCGCGACGAAGTTCAGGCTGAAATACGACCGGGATCGCAAACAGGCCGATTTCGATGATTTTGTTGAGCAACCAATTGGATGCAGAGAGATTGAGAAGACTGCTGATCATCGTCACCATGATGACAATGATCACGCCTTTGAGCAGTTGCACCGCTCGCGTACCGCGGATGAGCAACAGGAGATAATAGATCATAAAGGCGACAAAGACGATATCGATCACGTCTTTAAACCCGAAACCGCGGATTGCCGAGAGCCATGCGTCCATAACCATCCACCCAACGATCGGGGATTCTCCTACCCATTGTTTCCTACAAGCAGGAGCGAGTCAAGTCCATCCCTGCGTTGTGTGTTAAGCGCGACGCGTTTGCCGATTGAGGCGCCGGCGCTGTGCCTTGGCGCGCTCGCGCGCCCGCGCGCGTTGCAGAGCCCGGTAAAAAGCCTGATACAACGCGTGATGGCCGGCATCGGTTGGATGAATCGGATTGCGGAAAAGGCGAATGTCGCGGAATAGTCCGTTTCGATAATTTTCGACGTAGTCTTGTTCGCGACCACGGAATGACTTTTGCGACTCGACCAGTACCAGACCATTGCGCGCTGCGACTGTGCGCAGCATGTCGTTGTACTGATTCGTGATTTGTTCAGCTAAACCGAAGTTTGGAAACGGGTTATGCAACGTCGCGAGTGCAAATGTATTGTACGAGCGGTTCGCACCCTCGACAATTTCCTCGATCTCCTCGCGCGATCGCTCACAGACCTGTGCGATTCTGTCCGTGCTGCCGGTCAACAAGAATGGAGCTGCCTTTAACAAGTCGTTTCCGCCAATCATCAGCGTGACGATCTCGGCCTCGTCAAAGATACATGTGGGTAACTCGCGCAATGAACGGTTTAACTGACGTGATGTCCACCCTGGTTTCGCTTGCACGTGCAAGGTTGCGCGAACGTTCTTGGCAAACTGTTTCTGCAGGAGTTTTGCAAAACTGTGCTCGGGCGTCGTGGCACCGTATCCATATGTAATGGAATCTCCGAGCGCAAGCATGAGCATTGGTAGCCCCCCCAGCATCGTGTACTGATGTAAGCTATGGGCTTACGCGCGAAGTGGTCACAAAAGTCGCCCAGAAAATGCAGTCCTCCCGTAACACATCAATCTGTTCGCACAGGTCATGCTATACCAGTTGCCATCCGGCCCTCGGTATGCGCGATTCGGTATATCCGCCGCGACGAGTGCAAACACTTCCCAAAGAATTAAAGGAGGTTGAACCGCATATGAAATCGATTCGGCGCTGGCTCATGAGCGCACTAGCCGCGTGTCTTGTCGCGTTTGGGTGCGGTATTGGTCCCCAAGTTTCCGCGGCAAGTACGCAGCCCAATCAGCCAAAGGCCATCTATAAGGTGGATACGAAAGAGAAGGTTGTCGCTTTGACCTTTGATATTTCATGGGGCAACAAAGTGCCAGAACCGGTTCTGAACGTTCTTAAACAACAGAACGTGAAGAAGGCGACATTCTTTTTGAGCGGGCCATGGACGCTGCATCATCCTGAAATTGCGAAGAAAATCAAAGACATGGGGTATGAAATTGGCAACCACGGCAACCTGCACAAAGATTTCTCGAATTACCCCGACAGCTGGATTCGCGAACAAGTTGCCTTGTCCGAAAAATCCATCTATCAAGTGACAGGCGTCAAGACGAAGCTCATTCGCACACCGAACGGCGATTTCAATCCGCGCGTCTTGCGTTGTCTGAACAACATGGGCTACACGGTTATTCAGTGGAATACCGACTCACTCGACTGGAAGAATCCTGGCGTGCAAAACATTGTCAGCCGTGTGACGAAGCGTGTCGTTCCAGGTGACATCATTCTAATGCATGCGAGTGATTCATCGAAGCAAATTGTGGAGGCGCTTCCTCAAATCATCACTCAACTGCGTAACCAAGGGTACCAGTTTGTAACGGTTTCAGAATTGTTGGCAGGGGCAAAGGTCTCCTCTAACGTCCGCTGAGCAGACAGAAGTCGAAATCATGGGATAGCCCGGCGGTGCATGTCACATACTGACTGTACAAACCTGTCGCGGGGAGGGGCTGCCGTGAGCGGAAAAGCTGTGCGCTTGGCCGGAATCGGGCTGTGCGCCCTAATTGTCACTGGATGCGGTATTACCAATGCGGGCGCTGACGTCAGCGGTGCGACCGATGGCGGCGGCAACTATAGCCAAACCAAACAGATGGTCGTCGATATACTGAACTCCAAAGAAGGCCAGCAAGCACTTCTCGATACATTGAAGAATCCCGAGTTTAAAAATCAATTGATTGCTTCCCCAGACGACGTGAAGCAAGCATTGACGCAGTTTATCCAGTCGCAACAAAGTCAGACATTCTTGACCGAGGCCGCAAAGGATCCTGCTTTTGCGGCAGCACTTGCAAAGGCTGCACAACCGGAACTGAAGTCCACCGTGCAAAACCTGATGAAGGATCCCAGCTTTCAACAGGATATGCTGGTGCTGCTACAATCGGATGATTTTACGAAAAACCTGCAGACGATGATGCAAGGTCCCCAATTTCGATCCGACTTGCAAAAAGTTATTTTACAAACAATGACTTCGCCGACCTTTCAAGTCCAGTTTCAGGAAACCGTTCAACAAGCCGTGCAAAAGGCCATGCAAGCGGGACAAGCAACGGCTGGAGGCGAAGGCGGTGGTGAACAAGGTAAATCGGGATCGGAAAATAGTAGTCAGGGCGAATCATCCGGCAGTTGACGATTCGATACAAAATACGGCCGTCGTTGAGAGCACCATGCCCTCTTGACGGCCGTTTATGTTGCTGAAACGTTGGGGAATTACGCGTGCGACTGCTGTACCTGGCCAATCCCCATCGCTTCGGCGATGCGGCTCGCGAGCTTGTCGAAGACCTGTCCTTGCAACGAATCCTGCGTGAAAATACCAGGCGTTTGAACGTCGAGATTGGCAATGGGGATTTCGGCTAGCAGCGTTGTGTTCAGTTGCGATGCAACGCGCTCACCACCGCCCCGACCAAAGATGTATGCCGGATCTCCACACGAATCGCAGACGTAGTACGCCATATTCTCGACGACACCAATCACCTCATGATTGGTGCGCACGCCCATCAGACCCGCTCGAACTGCGACCTCTGCAGCGGCAGCCTGTGGCGTCGTGACAATCAATTGCTTGCTTTGCGGTAATAGCGTGTGAATATCAAGTGCTATGTCCCCTGTTCCGGGCGGCAAATCAAGCAGCACAAGATCCACGTCACCCCAATGAACCTGCCCAAAAAAGCTGCGTAGGGTTTTGCCAAGCATCGGACCGCGCCAGACGACAGGCGTGTCCTTGGGAACGAAGAACTGCATCGAAATCACTTTAACGCCCTCAACCTGCACCGGCATGATCAAATCCTCAATCGTGGCCGGTTTTTGGTCCTGAATGCCAAAGATGACGGGTATGCTGAAGCCGTAAATGTCGGCGTCGATGAGCGCCACTCTGACACCTCGCCTCGCCAAGGCCACAGCGAGGTTCGCTGTAACCGTCGACTTGCCAACACCGCCCTTGCCGGACGCGATCGCGAGGAATTGTGTGCCTTTTCCCTGCAAAAGTGGCGGAAGTGCAGCCTGCCCGGCGTTGGCACCAGCGGCTTGGCCGACACTGCGAACTTTTGCGGCGAACGCCGCGCGTTGCTCGTCCGTCATGTGACTGATGCGAACTTCAACCTGCTCGACGCCAGCAACAGCGAGCAGCCGCTTTTTCACGTCGTCCTCAATGACATGACTTAGTGGACAACCGCGAATGGTCAGCAAGATTTCAACACTCACTCGACCGCCGTCGATCTCAACGGCTTGTTCCATATCCAACGCGACGATGCTACTATGAACCTCGGGATCCTGTGCGTCCCGGAGCGCTTCTATGATTTGTGCACGTGTAACCACTCGTGCGACAACCTCCCAAGTATGTTTGCGCACTACCTATTCCAATAGCATTAGTGTACATCATCAGGCGGGCGAAACCAAACGCGTGGTCACTACTTCGTACGCTTCCTCGCCGTTTGCGAGCCACGAAACGACATAGCGCGGTTGCCCCTCATCCTCGCCCACAAACCAAGCAGAATTACCAGGAGGAACTTGATAGGGTGGCTGAACCAACGGCTGTTTCGGCATGCGGTTCGGAGATTCTCGGGAAATGGCCAATAGCGGCAGAAGATCTCCCTGCCAGCTTGTGATACTTACATGAGAAAGCACACGGCTGGAGAGATTCTGTACGCGGTAGACCGGCCTGCCGTTCCAGGTCCAGCCGGTCGCAGATAGTTCGAGCACCGGCGCGGCGTGTTGGCTGACCGAATCACGCACCGCTGAATGGGGACGTCCCGCGACATCGGCCGCGAGTGGGCCGATGAGGCGAATGACGGCAAAGAACACAACCGCTAGCATCAGCCAATACATCCAGGGCCTTGCTCTGCGCCGACGCCTCATATCGCCGCCCCCTTGGCTCCTCAGAATTTCTCAGCCGCCTTTGCCACGGATGGATCGCTAAAGTACCGGACCAATGCCTGGTACACCGCGAAGGCAACCTTGTCTTGGTACGACGCCGTACGCATCGCCATAGCCTCTTGCGGATTCGTGATGAAACCAATCTCCGCCAGTACTGTTGGTCCTTCAATGCGCTTCAACAGATACAAGGAGCGATTGGACTCGATCTCGCGTTTGGTCGGCAGCAATTCTTCGCGAAATTCGGATTGCATGAGGCTAGCAAGCGCTTTAGCGTGATCGTTTGTCGCAAAATAGAGCACCTGTGCACCATGCCAGTCCGCGGATGGTGCAGCATTGCAGTGAATGGAAACAAATGCGTCAATCTTCTGCTTGCGAACCACGTTCATCCGCCCTCGTAAGTCTCCGAGGTGACGACGTCGGTTTGCGCGATCCTCGTCGGTGGCGAGATCGACGTCTGTCGTCCGGGTCGCCACCACGATTGCGCCCGCCTGCTGCAAGTAGGCAATCAAACGTTGCGCGACTGCCAATGTAATGTCCTTTTCCTGGAGACCGCCTATGCCGCGTGCCCCGGAGTCTTTGCCCCCATGCCCGGCGTCGACGCCAATGGTCTGGCCGGCAATACCCGAAGGAGCAGCCTCACTGTTGACGGTATGCGCATGTTTATGAAACCATGCACTCGCCTGTGTCATTGGTACGACCGCGGAGGCGGAGAGCATGCATGCCATCGCACCAATCAACACTGGTAGGTGTCTCTGTTTGCTAAACATTCTCCTACTCCCTTCGTCAGACATGCTCGCTCTGCTCAGTTTGTGCAGACGAACCGGAAACCATGAACGAAGAGAGCAACAAAAAAGCTGCCTGCACAAAATTCATGCAGACAGCAGGGATAATCGATACAACAAACTCGGTTAGCGCTTCGAGAACTGTGGTGCGCGCCGTGCGGCCTTTAAGCCATACTTCTTACGTTCCTTCATGCGTGCGTCGCGCGTCAACAGACCAGCCTTCTTCAGGGTCGGACGCAATTCTGGATCCACTTTCAGCAACGCGCGTGCGATGCCGTGGCGGATAGCACCGGCCTGTCCAGAGATTCCACCGCCGTAGACGTTAGCATAAACGTCATACTGACTCAGCGTCTCCGTCAACAAAAGCGGCTGCTTTACAATCAACTTCAGCGTTTCCAGACCAAAATACTCGTCCATCGAGCGCTTATTGACTACGATATTGCCGTCGCCCGGGAGAAGACGTACGCGAGCGACAGACGTCTTACGGCGTCCAGTTGCCATGTATTGCAAACGTGCCAAGGTTCTGTCCCTCCTTTATTCCTTCGTACCGGGTACGAGTGGAATGGGCTGCTGTGCAGCATGCGGATGCTCCGGACCAGCATACACTTTCAGCTTCTTCAGCTGGGCGCGTCCAAGCGTATTGTGCGGCAGCATACCGCGAACCGCGTAATACAACACGCGCTCGGGATGTTTTTGCAACATATCCTGAGCCGTCGTGACCTTCAAACCGCCTGGATAACCAGAGTGGCGATAATACTTCTTGTCCTGCAACTTTTTACCCGTGAATTCGACTTTGTCCGCATTGATGACAATGACGAAATCACCCGTATCAACGTGCGGTGTAAATTCAGGTTTATGCTTGCCGCGAAGAATAGACGCAATATGTGTAGCCAAACGGCCCACGCGCCAACCAGCGGCGTCAATGACATACCACTTGCGCTCAACCGCGCCGGGCTTTGCCATGTACGTCGTACGCATTCAGATTCCCTCCGGATCCTCAATTTGACCAACTGGCGTAACGGGGGAGTCAGTGGGTCAAATATACCTGCACAATTTTATTACAAATCAGCTTCCGGATCAACAACTTTCCCGCCGTACTCTGGCGGATACTCGACATTCCAAAGACACAGGCCATGTGGTGGCGCGGTCTCGCCCGCCAACCGGCGATCCTTCGCCGCCAGAATAGCCGGTATCCGATCCGCTCTCTCACGACCTTGGCCAACCTTAACCAGCGTGCCGACAATGATCCGCACCATGTACTGCAAAAAGCCGCTTCCTTCGACCTCAATCGCCAACCGATTCGGTGACTCGACGAAGTCGATCCGATAGAGCGAGCGCACCTTGTCCTCTTGCGGCGTCGCGCTGGCGCAAAACGACGTAAAGTCATGGGTGCCAAGCAGGTGTGCCGCTGCTTCCCGCATGGCCTCTACAGCAAGGACACCTGGAACGCGCCAGCTGAACCGATACAAAAACAGATTTGGTGTCGCACCTCGATATAACAGGTAGCGATAGGTTTTACGAACCACAGAAAACCGCGCGTGGAACCCGGTGTCCACCCGATCCGCCCACAACGGTATGACGTCTGCTGGTAAGCGGCGCCGTAGAACATAAACCATCCGCTCAGCAGGTGGTCCATACGGCAAATCGAAATGAACGACTTGCGCACGCGCGTGCACACCCTTATCCGTGCGTCCAGACCCGTGCACCTCGATGGGCGTACTCAGCATGCGTGTCAACGTTTCTTCTAACGTGGCCTGCACGGTACGCAGCCCATCCTGACGGGCAAAGCCGTGAAAACCGGCGCCATCGTATGCAAAGACAAGGCGAATCCGGTTCCCACGGCTT
This sequence comes from Alicyclobacillus tolerans, assembly GCF_001447355.1. Taxonomy (GTDB): domain Bacteria; phylum Bacillota; class Bacilli; order Alicyclobacillales; family Alicyclobacillaceae; genus Alicyclobacillus; species Alicyclobacillus aegles. The sequence continues at coordinate 13,555 of NZ_JXBW01000015.1, forward strand.
TCCCTAATGCTATCGGCCATCAAACAAGCTCAATAACGACCATCGGCGCAGCATCGCCGCGGCGTGGCCCAATCTTCACAATACGGGTGTAACCGCCGTTCCGGTCTTGGTACCGCTGTGCGATGTCGCTAAACAGCTTCTGAATGGCGTCTGGACCTTCTCCATCCAGTCCCAAAGACTCTCGACGTACGTACTGCGCAACCAAACGGCGAGCATGCAGATCCCCACGCTTTGCGAGGGTAATCATTTTCTCAGCGATAGAACGAAGCTCCTTCGCCTTCGCTTCTGTCGTCTGAATACGTTCGTACAGCACGAGATCCGTCACCAAACTGCGGAACAGAGCCTTCCGGTTCGACGACGTACGATTCAACTTGCGATAAGCCATTCCGTTATCCCTCCTTCAAACGTCATCCGTCATCCATAGCTATCCAGGCAGTCAGTCTTCCTGACGCAAACCCAACCCTAGGCCTTCGAGCTTCTCAATGACTTCCTCAAGAGACTTACGCCCGAGATTTCGCACTTTCATCATCTCTTCTTCGGACTTGGCACACAGTTCGGCGACCGTGTTAATACCAGCCCGCTTCAGGCAATTGTAAGAACGCACCGACAGGTCGAGTTCCTCAATCGGCATGTCGAGAACACGATCATTTTGGCTGCTTTCTTTTTCAACCATCATGTCCGTGTTCTTGCCACGATCCGTCAGTCCGACGAAAAGCATCAAGTGATCCGTTAGGATTTTCGCACCGACGCTCACCGCCTCGTCGGGAGCGACGCTTCCATCCGTCCACACTTCAAGCGTCAGCTTGTCGTAGTCCGTGACCTGACCCACACGTGTATTCTCTACAGAGAAGTTGACGCGCGAGATCGGCGAGTACAGTGAGTCGATTGGAATCAGCCCAATTTCCTGCTCTTCCGGCTTGTTGCGATGCGCTGGTACGTACCCACGACCGCGGCCGGCGCGCATTTCCATGTACACGCGTGCCCCTTCGGTCAGAGTCGCGATATGCAAATCCGGATTCATGATGTCCACGTCCGAATCGGCTCGAATGTCCGCAGCAGTGATAACCCCAGGGCGATCGGCGTCGATGACAAGGATCTTCTCTTCGTCGGAATGAATTTTCAGCGAGAGCCGTTTGAGATTGAGGATAATTTCCGTGACATCCTCGACCACACCAGGAATCGTCGCAAACTCGTGAAGGACGCCCTCAATCTTGACGGAGCGCACCGCTGCCCCCGGAATGGAGGACAATAGGATGCGCCGCAGTGAATTGCCGAACGTCGTGCCATAGCCGCGCTCCAGCGGTTCGCATACGAACTTGCCGTAGTCTTCGGTTTGTTCCACAATCTCAATTCGCGGCTTCTCTATTTCAATCATTCCTAATCCTCCTTGGGAGTGGTACTAGTCGACGCTCGGAGCTGACCGGAAGCTGGTCAGCCTGCGCTAAGGGTTACCGCGAATAGTACTCGACGATCATCTGCTCAGCCACAGGCGTGTCGATTTCCTCACGCTCAGGCTTGCGCAGAACCTTACCGCTCAACTTCTCGGCGTCGAGCTGGAGCCATGCCGGGATCGTCCGATTTCCGATGACCTCGACCAATTCCTTAATGCGGCCATTGTCGCGGCTCTTCTCGCGAACAGCGACCACATCGCCTTCACGCACGAGGAACGAAGGAATATCGACGCGCCGGCCATTCACTTCGATGTGACCATGACGCACGATCTGACGAGCCTCAGCACGCGAAGCCGCGAAGCCCAAGCGATAGACGACGTTGTCCAAACGGCTTTCGAGCAAAGACAACAGCGTCTCACCGGTAACCCCACGACGGCGCGCAGCCTCTTCGTAGTAACGCTCAAACTGGCTTTCCAATACTCCATAGTAACGGCGAGCCTTTTGCTTCTCGCGCAGCTGGCTACCATACTCCGAGTTGCGCTTGCGACCTTGTCCATGTTGTCCAGGTGCGTACGGCCGCTTGTCGATGGCACACTTTTCACTGAAGCAGCGCTCACCCTTCAGGTACAACTTAATACCCTCGCGGCGGCACAGACGGCACACTGGCCCTGTATATCTTGCCATTCTAGGATTGACACCTCCAATTTCTTGTATACCCGTATCACATAAAACGGCGTGACAATGCACACCGTAAGAAATTCCGTACTACCAGCGCACATGGCTGGCAACCAACCCATCCGCAGTCGATTATACGCGACGGCGCTTCGGCGGCCGGCAACCGTTGTGCGGAATCGGCGTCACATCGCGGATACCCGCAACTTCCAAGCCAGCAGCTTGGAGAGCCCGAATCGCCGCTTCACGGCCCGCACCAGGACCCTTGACCATGACTTCGACAGTCTTCATACCATGTTCCATGGCCGTGCGAGCAGCCGCTTCGGCAGCCATTTGAGCCGCATACGGGGTGCTCTTACGCGATCCTTTAAAACCGACATTACCAGCCGACGACCACGAAATCACAGCACCGCTCGGATCTGTGATGCTGACAATTGTATTGTTAAACGTCGAACGGATATGCGCGACGCCAGCCTCCACATTTTTACGATCACGACGACGCGGACGCGCAGTAGAACCCGCCCCACGACGTTGCTTCACTTTCGCCAACAATTACACCCCCTGAAAGATTACTTCTTCTTACCCGCAACCGTACGACGCGGACCCTTGCGCGTACGAGCATTGGTCTTCGTGCGTTGACCGCGAACTGGCAAACCACGGCGATGGCGAATACCACGATAACAGCCGATTTCCGTCAGACGCTTAATGTTCAGCGCGATTTCACGACGGAGGTCGCCCTCAACCTTATGGGAACGCTCAATTTCGTCGCGCAAACGTACGACTTCTTCTTCCGTGAGGTCCTTCACTCGACGGTTCGGATCAATGCCAGTCGTCGCCAAAATCTTATTGGCGGTCGTCCGGCCGATGCCAAAAATATAGGTCAATCCGATTTCGACGCGCTTGTCGCGCGGCAAATCGACACCGGCAATACGTGCCATGTAAAGACTCCACCTCCACGTGTGAGCTGCAAATTCACTGCCAAGGGACAAGCCCACGGCACACTTTATGAAAACACGAAGACAGTCCCTCTGCGACATCAACAGAAATGCGGAAGACGCACCTCCGGACGTGTACACAAGGAAACAGCCGCGCTGCCTTCGTGATAACACCTAAGACACGCGATATGTTCTAACATTACATCTATCACAAGCGCCGTGCACGAAACCAAAGCCTTAGCCTTGGCGCTGTTTGTGCTTCGGATTCTCGCAAATCACCATGACGTTCCCTTTACGACGAATCACTTTGCACTTCTCGCACATTGGCTTGACAGAAGGACGCACCTTCATCAGAAACCCTCCTTCACTTGGGGTATCATACCGCATATCAGCGCTGAATGCCAGTCTACGATTACTTGTAGCGGTAGGTAATCCTACCACGTGTAAGATCGTACGGAGAAAGTTCGACTGTCACGCGATCCCCCGGCAAGATCTTGATATAGTGCATCCGGATCTTTCCGGAGACATGCGCCAGTACCTTGTGTCCATTCTCCAATTCAACGCGAAACATCGCGTTTGGCAACGGCTCAATGACCGTGCCCTCAACTTCGATTACATCATCCTTCGCCATGGAACGCCCCTCCTTGATCACGTTGGTTCGCTGCTGCCAGACGTTCTTCCAGAAACATTCTGACCGTGTGACGCAACAACGCATTCGTCACCTTGCCATCGATGCGAAGTTTTTCTGCAACCTCGCCTGCGATGTGCGACAAGCGCCGTACGTGGAGCACATTCTTCTTTTTTGGCTTATCGGCACGGCGGACGCTGCCGTCCGCAACAAGGATGAAACGATCCTCCAGATGCCCGATAACTACTGCCACGAGTCCGGCGTCGCGCCCCTGCATCACTTCGACGAGAGAACCAAGAGGCGGCAATTCCCGAGGTACGCTCATCGCTTGCACTCTCACCTCTTGAATGGAGCCAATGCTGCAACGACGTCGGCGTGCACCTTGTCAATTGGCTGCTCACCGTCAATCTGCCGCAACAAACCCCGCTGTTCGTAATACTCGATGAGCGGCGCGGTCTGCTTAAACTGTTCCAGCCTTGTCGCCACCGCTTCTTCGGTATCGTCGGCACGCTGATACAGCTCACCGCCGCACTTATCGCAGACACCAGCCACCTTGGGCGGTTGAAAGACCATGTGGTATGTTGCACCACACGACTTGCATATGCGGCGCCCGGTCAAACGTTCTTTCAAGACACCAGGATCTACGTGAATATACAAGACGACGTCCAACGGACGATTGAGCTCGTGCAACATCGCGTCCAAGGCTCGGGCTTGTTCCAGTGTCCGAGGGAATCCGTCGAGCAAAAACCCATTGGCAGCATCCGGCTCCTGAAGACGTTCACGCACCACCGCGATTGTCGTCTCCTCAGGCACAAGACGCCCGGAATCCAGATGCGCCTTCAACTCCAAACCCAACGGACTGCCCGACGCCACGGCCTTGCGGAACATGTCACCAGTCGAAATATGCGGAATGCCATACTCAGACTGGATCCGCTCGGCCTGCGTACCCTTACCAGCGCCCGGGAGACCTACCAAAATGACCTGCACCAACATCTCCTCCTTGGTCTCTGCGATCCCACGCTACCAACCGCCGCGGACGGCGTCCCTGTCACGACTCTCGTAAAAAGCCTCGATACTGGCGCTGCAACAATTGCCCTTCCATCTGCTGCATCGTCTGCAACGCTACGCCGACCAAGATAATCAGCGACGTTCCCTGAATGTTGTAATCGGTCAAGTTAATGGCCCCCAGCAGCAAGAAAGGCAAGATGGAGATTACGCCCAGGAACACCGAACCGAATACCGTAATCCGATTGATGACCTTGATAATGTACATCTCCGTATCGCGCCCCGGACGCACGCCCGGAATGAAACCCGCATGCTTCTGCAATTGCTCGGCCAACTGCTGCGGGTTGATCTGCACATGCGTGTAGAAGAACGAAAACACGATGATCAAGAGGACTTCTAAAGCCATGTACCAGCCCGTCTGCGGACTGAGATACCGCAGAATGAAAGCCGCCCAATGATGCGATTGAAAATACGAGGCAATCGTATATGGCAAAATGAGCAGCGAAACAGCGAAGATCACGGGAATCACGCCGGCTGCAATGACTTTGATCGGAATGTAGGACTGCTGCCCGCTGTACACGGTACGCCCTACCACCCGCTTCGCATATTGAATTGGAACCTTGCGCTCAGCCTGCTGAACCAGCACAATGAGTGCAAAGATCACCACGATCCCCGCAATTAAAAGCAGGGTTTTCAAGATGGCGAGAAACAGGTGACTCGACTGCCCCATGTACCAACTCGAGTATACTTCTTGCCCGAGCGTCGAAAATCGAGACAGAATACCGACAAAGATTAGCAGTGAAATACCGTTGCCCACGCCTTTTTCGGTGATCATCTCACCAAACCACAACAACAGCGTATCTCCGGCGGTCAAAGTTACGACGATCACGATATATGACCACAAGTTGTTCGCACTCGCCAACAAGAGGCCTGAACGAGCGAACATATAGGTAAACCCAATCGCTTGTAAAGAGCCTAGCCCTACAGTCAGATACCGTGTCACTTGCGTCAGCCGCTGACGCCCTGACTCGCCTTCCTTTTGCCATTCCTCGAACCTCGGAATGACACCGGATTGAAGCAACTGAACGATGATCGACGCCGTAATATACGGCGTCACACTCATCGCAAAAATCGAGAAGCGATAAAACGCGCCCCCGGAAAACATATTCAACAAACTGAACAATGCATTATTGCCCTGTCCAGCATTCAGAGCACTGACGTTCATGCCGGGTACCGGAATGTAAGTGCCAATCCTGTAGACGGCAAGTACCATCAGGGTAAACAAAATCCGATTGCGAAGGTGCTTGAGGCGCCACAGATTCGCAATGGCCTGCAACACGTCAAATCACCTCGGCGATTCCGCCTGCGGCTTCGATCTTCTCCTTCGCCGCAGCCGAGAACGCGTGCGCCTTCACCGTCAACTTCACCTGTAACTCACCCGTACCCAGGACCTTCAAGCCATCCAAAGGCTCACGGATTAAACGTTGTTCGAGCAACAATTCTGGGGTTACGACCGTGCCAGCCGGGAAGTCATTCAGGGCTTCCACGTTCACCGTCGCATATACCTTCGCAAACCGGCTGTTGTTGAAGCCACGCTTCGGGAGTCGGCGGAACAATGGCGTCTGACCGCCTTCAAAACCAATCCGCACGCCACCGCCCGAGCGCGCCCACTGCCCTTTATGACCACGCGTAGAGGTCTTACCGTGACCGGAGCTGGTGCCACGACCCACGCGCTTCTTGCTGCGGCGAGCACCTGGCTGCGCCTTTAACTCGTGCAATTGCATCTACGTACACCTCCCTCGCGATTATGCGTCCTGTTCCACCACTTCAACCAGATGGCTGATGCGGTTAATCATGCCTCGAATAACCGGGGTATCCTCGCGGACAACCGTCTGTTGCAGCTTGCGCAGTCCCAGCGCAGCTGCAGTCTTGCGCTGATTCTCTGGGCGCCCAAAGGGGCTTTTCTTCAGCGTGATCGCCAGCTTTTTTGCCACGTTGTACGCCTCCTTATCCCAGAATCTCTTCCAACGACTTACCGCGCAAACGTGCCACTTCGTCGGCACGCTTCAATTGCTTTAACGCGTCGAGTGTCGCATGCACCATGTTGATGGGGTTGTTCGACCCGAGCGACTTCGTCACGATATCCTTAATTCCAGCCAACTCCAGCACCGCGCGGGCTGGACCCCCAGCAATCACGCCGCTACCTGTCGGAGCCGGCTTAATCAGAACCTGGCCGGCGCCAAACCGCCCCAGCGCCTCATGCGGAATCGTGGTGCGCTTCATAGGAACGTGAATCAAATGCTTCTTCGCGTCGTCGATGGCCTTGCGAATCGCATCAGGGACTTCCTGGGCTTTGCCAAGACCAGCGCCAACGTAACCATTGCCGTCACCGACAACCACCAACGCGGAGAACGAGAAACGACGACCACCCTTGACGACCTTCGCAACGCGATTCACATGAACGACGCGCTCGGTCAGTTCGAGCTGATTCGGATCTATGCGCACGTGAACACCTTCCTCTCTAAATTAGAACTCGAGACCTGCCTCACGCGCTGCATCGGCTAACGCCTGAATGCGCCCGTGATAGAGGTAACCACCGCGATCAAATACGACTGCCTTATATCCCTTCGCAAGCGACCGCTCTGCAATCAACTGTCCAACTTTGCGAGCCGCCTCCACATTGCCACCGTTGCCTTCGTAGCCCTTTTCCGCCGTCGAAGCGCTCGTCAACGTGCGGCCGGTCGTATCGTCGATCAACTGCACATAAATGTGCTTGTTTGAACGGTAGACATTCAACCGCGGACGCTCCGGCGTACCGGAAACGCGCGCACGCACACGAACATGGCGCCGCTTGCGCGCTTCGTTGCGATTCACCTTCGTAATCACCAAGACTCACTCCTTTGCCCGCAATCGATCACGATTCTTACTTCTTACCAGTCTTACCGACCTTACGGCGCACGTTCTCGCCTTCATAACGAATACCCTTGCCCTTGTACGGCTCAGGCGGACGCAACTCGCGCACCTTCGCAGCATACGAACCGACTAATTCCTTATCGATACCGCGGACAATCAGCTTCGTTTGAGCAGGAACTTCGACCTCAATGCCAGGCACCTCGGGCAACTCAACCGGATGCGAAAACCCGAGCGACAGCGTCACCTTGTTGCCTGCCTTGTTCGCGCGGTAACCAACGCCAACCAACTCAAGATTCTTCGCAAATCCGTTCGTCACGCCTTCCACCATGTTCGCCACGACGCTGCGCGTGGTACCATGCAAGGCCTTGTGCTTCTTTTCATCGGACGGCCGCTCAACGACGATCACGCCGTCATTCACGACCAGTTTCATATCAGGATGCAATTGGCGCTCAAGCTGGCCCTTCGGCCCTTTCACGACCAAGTGCGTGCCGTTTACAGTCACTTCGACCCCAGCCGGAACCGGGATCGGCTTACGCCCTGTACGGGACATGTGCTACACCTCCAATCGAAGAGAACTTACCAAACGTAGCAAAGGACTTCGCCGCCGACGCCCTGTTTACGAGCTTCGCGATCGGTCATGATCCCCTTAGAAGTCGAAAGAATCGCCACACCGAGCCCGCCAAGTACGCGCGGAATGTTGTCATGCCCTACATACACGCGCAAACCCGGCTTACTGATCCGTTTCAGTCCTGTGATTACGCGCTCTTGACCCTTGCCATACTTCAGGAACAGCCGGATAGTACCCTGCGGTCCGTCTTGGACGAACTCCGCGTCGCGGACATAACCCTCATTTTTCAAAATCTCAGCGATCGCACGCTTGATGTTCGACGCCGGGATCTCCACCTTTTCATGCCGTACCTGATTCGCGTTGCGGATGCGAGTGAGCATATCCGCAATCGGATCGGATGTCATCATCTGTACAAAACCTCCTTCCGAACGAATTACCAGCTTGCCTTCTTCACGCCCGGAAGCTGCCCTTTATAGGCCAACTCGCGGAAGCAAATGCGGCAAATACCGAACTTACGATACACCGAGTGCGGACGCCCGCACACGCGGCAACGAGTGTAGGCACGCGTGCTAAACTTCGGTTTCCGCTGCGCCTTGATAATCATCGACTTCTTTGCCACGGTCTCGACCTCCTCGTCAAAGACTTTTACTTCCGGAATGGCATGCCCATCTCCGTGAGCAGCGCACGAGCTTCTTCATCTGTGTTCGCCGTCGTCACGACAACCACTTCCATGCCGCGAACTTTATCGATCTTGTCATAATCGATTTCAGGGAAGATCAACTGTTCCCGCAAGCCCAACGTGTAGTTGCCACGGCCATCAAACGCCTTTGGCGAAACGCCGCGGAAGTCGCGCACACGAGGAAGCGCAACGTTCATCAGCTTGTCGAGGAAGTGGTACATCCGTTCGCCGCGCAACGTCACCTTCACACCAATTGGCATGCCTTGACGAAGACGAAAACCCGCGATGGACTTCTTCGCACGCGTAACAACAGGACGTTGTCCCGCAATAGCCTGCAAATCCTCAACCGCAGCATCAATCACTTTTGGATTCTGCGTCGCTTCGCCGAGACCCATGTTAATGACAACCTTCTCGACGCGAGGAACCTGCATCGCATTCTTGTATTGGAACTCCTTCATCAACGCCGGCACGACCTGCGCCCGGTACATATCTTGCAATCGAGTCAACGACAAAACCTCCCTTCACCTGGCTACTCAGTCAAGAACTTCGCCAGACTTTTTCGAGTAACGCACTTTGCGCCCGTCTTCTAGGAACTTGTATCCGATACGCGAAGCCTCACCCGTCTTCGGATCCGCGATCGCGATATTCGAAACGTGAATGGGTGCTTCCTTCTCGATAATGCCGCCCTCCGGATGTGCCGGGCTTGGCTTTGAATGGCGCTTTACGATGTTCACACCCTCGACGATCACACGACCCTCACTCGGGAACACCTTCAAAATGCGGCCGGTCTTCGTCTTGTCCTTGCCTGCGATGACGACAACTTTATCTCCGGTCTTCACTCGCAACTTCGTCACGTTGCCACCTCCCGCGTTCAAATCCCGTCTCCTTAGAGCACTTCAGGTGCCAAGGAGATAATCTTCATAAAATCGCGATCGCGCAATTCGCGCGCGACAGGCCCAAAAATACGCGTGCCGCGAGGGCTCTTGTCTTCACGAATGATGACCGCTGCGTTCTCGTCGAAACGAATATGCGACCCATCATTGCGGCGAAGACCGCGCTTGCTGCGAACGATAACAGCCTTGACGACGTCACCCTTCTTGACAACGCCCCCGGGTGTTGCGCTCTTAACAGACGCAACGATGATATCACCGATGTTGGCCGTCTTCCGGTTCGAACCACCGAGCACGCGGAAGCACATAATTTCCTTCGCCCCAGAGTTGTCTGCCACGGTCAAACGTGTTTGCGGTTGAATCATCCTAGATTTCCTCCCTTCCGACTAATGAAACTCAGATAATAACGGCCTTCTCGACGATTTCGACCAACCGCCAACGCTTATCCTTGCTGAGCGGACGGGTTTCCATAATCCGCACAACGTCGCCGACCTTCGCCTCGTTGTTTTCATCGTGAGCCTTAAACTTCTTGGTCCGGCGAACCGTCTTGTTATAGAGGCGGTGCTTCACGTTCTCCTCTACAGCAACGACGATCGTCTTATCCATCTTGTCGCTGACGACCTTGCCAACGCGCTCTTTGCGCTCATTGCGTTCCATGAAATGCCCTCCTTTCCGAATTAACCAATGCCAAGCTCACGCTGACGCAAAATCGTCTTTGCGCGTGCAATATCCTTGCGCACCTGGCGAATACGCATCGGGTTTTCCAATTGCCCCGTTGCCAGTTGGAAGCGGAGGTTGAACAGCTCGTCCTTCAGCCCCTCAATGCGGGACGCCAGCTCCTCGCTGCTCAGTTCCCGCAACTCAGTTGCCTTCATTTGCGTCACCACCCACTTCTTCACGAGTCACAAACTTCGACTTGATCGGGAGCTTCATTGCCGCCAGGCGCATAGCCTCACGGGCAATTTCTTCACTAACGCCGGCCACCTCAAACATCACGCGACCCGGCTTTACCACAGCCACCCACTTCTCCGGCGAACCCTTACCACTGCCCATACGAGTTTCCGCAGGCTTTTGCGTAACTGGTTTGCTCGGGAAGATTTTAATCCACACCTTGCCGCCACGACGCATATAGCGCGTCATTGCGATACGAGCCGCTTCGATTTGGCGGTTCGTGATCCAGGCAGGCTCAAGAGCAACCAGGCCATACTGGCCAAACGTCACTTCGTTGCCACCCTTAGAATGACCCTTCATGCGGCCACGGAACTCTTTTCTGTGCTTTACGCGTTTTGGCATCAACATGGTTTACCGACCTCCTTGAACAGCGTCCTCTGCGGTCTCCGCAGAATGATTCTTCCGCTGCGGAAGCACTTCACCGCGATAAATCCAAACCTTAACGCCGATTCGGCCGTAGGTGGTATGCGCTTCAGCCAACGCATAGTCGATATCCGCACGCAGAGTGTGCAGCGGAACCGTACCTTCCGAATAACCTTCGGTACGTGCGATTTCAGCACCACCAAGACGACCAGAAACCTGAACGCGAACACCCTTTGCACCCGCGCGCATCGAGCGTTGAATTGCCTGCTTCATCGCGCGACGGAACGAAACACGACGCTCCAGTTGCTGCGCGATCCCTTCAGCCACCAGCTTTGCTGACAAATCCGGCGACTTGATCTCCGAAATGGAGATGTGGACGCGTTTCCCGGTAAGAGCGTTCAACTGATTGCGCAACGCATCGACTTCCGCACCGCCCTTGCCGATGACCATGCCCGGTTTCGCGGTGTGCACCGTCACATTAATGCGATTGGCCGCACGTTCGATGTCAATCGATGCCACAGCAGCATCCTTGAGACGACGTGAAACATAGTTCCGAATCTTTAAGTCCTCAAGCAACAGGTCTTGATAGTCCTTCTTATTCGCGAACCACTTTGCCTCCCAATCGCGGATGATGCCAATTCGGAGACCAACAGGGTTAACCTTTTGACCCATGCAGCAAATCCCTCCCTTACTTTTCAGCGACGACGACCGTCACATGACTCGTCCGCTTAAAAATGCTGAATGCGCGTCCTTGCGCACGAGGACGGAACCTCTTTAGCGTCGGACCTTCATCCACGTAAATCTCCTTTACGTAGAGCCGATCAACGTCCATATTGTGATTGTTCTCCGCATTCGCGATCGCAGACCGCAGCACCTTTTCAACGACCGGCGAACCAGCGCGAGGCGTGAACTTCAATATCGCGAGGGCTTCTTGCACACCTTTGCCGCGAATCAAGTCGACCACCAGGCGCATCTTGCGCGGAGCGATGCGAATATACTTCGCAACAGCACGCGTTTGCGTTGCCTCCATCCTGCTACCTCCTCCACGAAACTGGCGCCGACGAGCGAAAACTGCGACGACGCCTATATCAGGTACTCAAAAAACCGCTTAGCGGGATCGAGAAGACTTCTCATCGCCAGCGTGACCTTTGAACGTCCGCGTCGGGACGAACTCGCCCAACTTGTGACCGACCATATCCTCAGTTACGTACACCGGCACGTGCTTTCTCCCGTCATGAACAGCGAACGTATGTCCGACAAACTGAGGGAAAATGGTAGAACGTCGCGACCAGGTTTTAATAACCTTCTTTTCGCCCGACTCATTCAACGCCTCCACCTTTTTCATGAGGTGGTCGTCGCAGAACGGCCCCTTCTTCAATGAACGACCCAACGTCAGTCGCCTCCCTTCTTCAAACAACCCAGACGTGATCCGTATTACTTCGTCCGACGACGAACGATGTACTTATCAGTCCGATGGTTCTTCTTACGCGTCTTTTTACCAAGAGTCGGCTTGCCCCAAGGGGACATCGGCGACTTGCGACCGATCGGAGCGCGACCCTCACCACCACCGTGCGGGTGATCCACAGGGTTCATGACGGAACCACGGACGGTTGGACGTCGATTCAACCAGCGACTGCGTCCAGCCTTACCGATGTTGATATTTTCGTGATCCAGATTACCGACTTGACCAATTGTCGCACGGCACTCGACGCGAACCTTGCGCACTTCGCCAGAGGCGAGACGAACTTGCGCATAATTGCCTTCCTTCGCCATCAGCTGCGCAGACGCGCCAGCCGCACGAGCCAACTGACCACCCTTACCGGGTTTCAACTCGATGTTGTGAATAACCGTACCAACAGGGATCGACGACAACGGCAACGCATTCCCCACGCGAATATCCGCATTCTCACCGCTGACAATAATGTCCCCGACCTTTAGTCCATGCGGCGCAATAATGTAACGCTTCTCACCGTCACGGTAGTGCAACAGGGCAATGCGAGCTGAGCGGTTAGGGTCATACTCAATCGTTGCCACCTTGGCCGGCACGCCGTCTTTGTTCCGCTTAAAGTCAATCAAGCGGTATTGACGCTTGTGCCCGCCGCCTTGGTGACGAACGGTGATCTTACCTTGATTGTTGCGGCCCGCACGGTTTTTCAGTGGAACCAGCAACGACTTCTCCGGTTTGTCGGTCGTGATCTCTTCGAACGTCGAGACCGACATAAAGCGGCGTCCAGGAGAAGTCGGACGATACTTCTTAATCGCCATATCGACGACCTCCTTTGTTTATTGCGTTCGAGGCAGTCCGATCACGACTCGCCAAAGAAATTGATCGGCTTCGAATCCGGTGCAAGCTTGACGATGGCCTTTTTGCGATCCTGCGTACGGCCCACATACTTGCCAACCCGCTTGACCTTACCTGTCTGGTTCAGCGTGTTTACGGAAACGACCTTCACGTCGAACAACTTCTCAATCGCCTTGCGAATCTCAACCTTGTTCGCGCGGCGGTCGACCTCAAACACGTACTTGTTTTCTTCCATGAGCTCAGTGGAGCGTTCAGTGATGACCGGACGTTTAATCAAATCCCGCGGATCCATCAGGCGAACACCTCCTCTACCTTCGCAACCGCATCCTTCGTCAGTACGAGGTGATCGTGACGGAGCAGCTCATAGACATTGATGCCGGCCGCATCCATGTATTTCACTCCAGGAATGTTCCGCGAAGACAGGTATACAGGTTCCTTCTTTTCACCATCGACAATCAGCGCTTTACCGACGTTAAGGTTCTTCAGAACGGAAACCATTTCCTTGGTCTTCGGCTGATTCAATTGCAGGTCATCCAGCACGATGATTTTGCCTTCTGCAACCTTGGAGGAAAGTGCACTGTATAGCGCAAGACGACGCACTTTCTTAGGCACAGAGAAGGCGTACGAGCGAGGGGTAGGTCCAAACACAACGCCGCCACCCTTCCATTGCGGAGCGCGAATACTACCTTGACGAGCACGGCCCGTCCCCTTTTGACGCCACGGTTTACGGCCACCACCGGATACCGCCGCACGATTCTTAACCTTGTGCGTACCAGCACGGCGCGCAGCCAAATACTGCAACACGACTTGGTGCATAAGATCCAACCGTACAGGCGCACCGAAAATCTTGTCGCTAAGCTGCAACTCGGAAACCTGTTGACCGGCTGGGTTCAAAACTGCCAACGTCGGGCGGTGGACGC
>NZ_JXBW01000016.1 GCF_001447355.1 Alicyclobacillus tolerans
CTTTTGCCCGGCTGTATTCAAAACTGCCACTGTCGGCATGACTCTGCCTCCTTTCAAACACAAATCATCACTTCTGTTGCGCCTTCACGGCGGAACGAATCGTCACAAACGAATTTTTCGGTCCAGGAACAGAACCCTTAATGAGCAACACATTCTTTTCGACGTCGACGCGGACAACCTCCAAGTTCTGGACCGTCACACGTTCTCCACCCATACGTCCTGCCATGGTCTGACCCTTAAACGTACGGTTTGCAGCAATAGAACCGAGTGAACCGACGCCACGGTGATATTTCGAGCCGTGCGCCATGGGACCACGATGCTGATTATGGCGTTTAATAGGACCTGCATAACCCTTGCCCTTAGACACGCCAATCACGTCAACGACATCACCAACAGCAAACACGTCAGCCTTCAGTTGCTGACCAACCTCGTAGTCCGCCAAGTTCACACCGCGAAACTCACGCACAAAACGCTTCGGCGCAGTCCCCGCCTTTTCGGCGTGTCCCTTTTCCGCTTTCGTCGCCCGGTTGGGCTTTTGGTCGGCAAAGCCCACCTGAATTGCTTCATAGCCATCGACTGCCTCTTCGCGCTTTTGCAGCACGACGCACGGACCAGCCTCAATGACCGTTACCGGCACAACTTCACCGTCTTCCGTAAAGACTTGTGTCATGCCAAGCTTGCGCCCGAGAATCCCCTTCAAAGTGTGCACCTCCTCAAACACATACAATACAACGGCACCTGGTGTGCCGTATCCCAATTACAACTTGATCTCGATATCAACACCAGACGGCAAGTCGAGACGCATCAACGAGTCAACAGTTTGCGGCGTCGGATTGTGGATATCGATCAAGCGTTTATGTGTACGAATCTCGAATTGTTCACGCGAATCCTTATATTTGTGCGGTGCACGCAGAATGGTGTACACCTCGCGCTCCGTCGGAAGCGGAATCGGCCCGGCCACCTTAGCGCCAGAGCGCTTCGCCGTGTCGACAATTCGCTCTGCCGACTGATCCAAAATCGTGTGATCATACGCCTTCAATCGAATCCGAATCTTTTGTTTCGCCATATGTTTTCCCTCCTTTTCGCCCAATTCGTTGGACATACTCCGCAGAAATTCCCCCATCGGTATCCCATATGGCTTATGGACACATAGGCAACCTTCCGCTTCATCGCTATTTGAGACCAACGTCCGATATTATACTAGACCATCATCTACGTAGCAAGGTTTTTTGCGAATTCGTAAACTTGGCCATGAAACAAGGCGGCCACAATGGGCCGCCTTCTCTAAATCATCACTTCCGTGAAGTGATATTACTTGATGACCGACGCGACGACACCAGCACCAACCGTGCGGCCACCTTCGCGAATGGAGAAACGGGTACCTTCTTCAACAGCGATGGGGGCGATCAATTCAACCGTCATGGAAACGTTATCGCCAGGCATCACCATTTCTGTGCATTCCGGCAATTGAACAACACCGGTAACGTCCGTAGTACGGAAGTAGAACTTCGGACGATAGCCGTTGAAGAACGGGGTGTGACGGCCGCCTTCTTCCTTCGTCAAGACGTACACTTCAGCGGTGAACTGAGTGTGCGGGTTGATGCTGCCAGGCTTGCAGACAACTTGACCGCGCTCGATGTCTTTACGCTCGACACCACGCAACAGTGCACCAATGTTGTCGCCAGCTTCAGCTTGGTCGAGAAGTTTACGGAACATCTCGATACCGGTGGCAACCGTCTTACGGCGCTCTTCACGCAGACCGACGATTTCAACTTCGTCGCCAACCTTCAGAGTGCCACGTTCAACACGGCCTGTAGCAACCGTACCGCGACCCGTGATGGTGAACACGTCCTCGACCGGCATCAGGAATGGCTTGGTCGTGTCGCGCTCTGGCGTTGGGATGTAGCTGTCGACTGCATCCATGAGCTCTTCAATCTTCTTGACGTATTCCGGATCGCCCTCGAGAGCCTTCAGAGCGGAGCCGCGGATGACCGGGATGTCGTCTCCAGGGAACTCGTACTCGCTGAGCAATTCGCGAACTTCCATTTCGACGAGTTCGAGCAATTCTTCATCGTCGACCATGTCGCACTTGTTCAGGAAGACTACCAAGTACGGAACGCCGACCTGACGGGAGAGCAGGATGTGCTCACGCGTTTGCGGCATCGGACCGTCAGCTGCCGATACGACCAGGATAGCACCGTCCATCTGAGCAGCACCGGTGATCATGTTCTTCACGTAGTCAGCGTGTCCTGGGCAGTCCACGTGTGCATAGTGACGATTGTCGGTTTCGTATTCGACGTGAGCGGTATTAATGGTGATACCACGCTCGCGCTCTTCTGGAGCCTTGTCGATTTCGTCGTACTTCTGAGCCTTCGCCTTACCCTTAGCAGCCTGTACGGACGTAATAGCGGCCGTCAAAGTCGTCTTACCGTGGTCGACGTGACCGATGGTACCAATATTGACGTGCGGTTTGCTGCGATCAAATTTTTCCTTTGCCACGAGAGATCACTCCTTATTCGCCTTTGCTCTTCTTAATGATGCCCTCAGCAACACTCTTCGGCACTTCTTCATAGGCGGCGAGCTCCATGGAATAGGTGCCGCGACCTTGAGTACGTGAGCGTAGCGAGGTCGAATAACCAAACATCTCGGACAGCGGAACAAATCCGCGGACGATGCTTGCGTTATTGCGCGTATCCATGCCTTCAACACGACCACGGCGCGAGTTGATGTCGCCCAGGATGTCACCCATGTACTCCTCAGGGACCGTTACCTCGACGCG
The DNA here is from genome assembly GCF_001447355.1 of Alicyclobacillus tolerans. GTDB lineage: Bacteria > Bacillota > Bacilli > Alicyclobacillales > Alicyclobacillaceae > Alicyclobacillus > Alicyclobacillus aegles. The sequence goes on from NZ_JXBW01000016.1 coordinate 2,780, forward strand.
CATGATGGGCTCCAGCAGAACGGGTGCAGCCTTTTCGGCACCGGCCTTCAGGGCCATCGAACCAGCAATTTTGAACGCCATTTCACTCGAGTCGACATCGTGATACGAACCGTCATACAACGTCGCCTTGACATCGACGAGTGGATAGCCAGCCAATACGCCGTTGCGCATAGCTTCCTGAATACCTTCTTCGACCGCAGGGATGTATTCCTTCGGAATCACACCGCCGACGATCTTGTTTTCGAAGACGAAACCTTGTCCACGTTCCAACGGTTCGAAGATGACCTTGACGTGACCATACTGCCCGCGGCCACCAGATTGGCGCACGAACTTGCCTTCCTGATCGACACGCTTGGTGATCGTCTCACGATAGGCAACCTGTGGCATACCCACGTTGCACTCAACCTTAAACTCGCGCTGCATGCGGTCGACAATGACCTCAAGGTGCAACTCACCCATGCCCTGGATGATGGTTTGTCCGGTCTCAGGGTCAGTATATGTCTTGAACGTGGGATCTTCTTCCGCCAACTTCGACAAAGCAATACCCATCTTGTCCTGGTCGGCTTTTGTCTTCGGCTCAATGGAAACCGAAATAACCGGTTCCGGAAATTCCATCGACTCGAGAAGAACGACATTCTTTTCGTCACATAAGGTATCGCCAGTGGTCGTATCCTTTAGGCCTACCGCAGCCGCGATGTCTCCCGCATATACCCGGGAGATTTCTTCGCGGTGGTTTGCGTGCATCTGCAAGATACGGCCAATGCGCTCCCGCTTGCCCTTGGTCGAATTCAAGACGTACGATCCGCTCTCCAAAATGCCGGAGTACACGCGGAAGAACGCGAGCTTACCGACGAACGGATCCGTCATAATCTTGAAGGCCAGAGCCGAGAAGGGTTCCTCGTCCGAAGAATGACGCTCAATTTCTTCACCATCGGGCGTCACACCTTTAATAGCAGGCACGTCCGTCGGAGCCGGCAGGTAATCCACGACCGCATCCAACATCAGTTGAACACCCTTGTTCCGGTAGGATGATCCGCACAGGACCGGGAAGAGTTGCACCTTACACGTACCTTCGCGCAGACCAGCTTTGATCTCGTCGACCGTAAGCTCCTCGCCTTCGAGGTACTTCATCATCAACTCTTCGTTGACCTCGGCTACCGCCTCAATCAACTCTGCCCGCTTTTCCTCTGCAAGGTCCTTTAATTCTTCCGGAATCTCAGTGTTCTGCGCCTGCGTGCCGAGATCATCCGTGTAAATGATAGCCTTCATTTCAACAAGGTCAATCATGCCACGGAACTCATCTTCAGCACCGATGGGCAATTGAATCGGCACCGCTTTCGCGCCAAGGCGTTCTTTCATTTGGTCAACGCAAGCGAGGAAGTCGGCTCCAATGATGTCCATCTTGTTGACATAGGCAATGCGCGGGACATGATATTTGTCCGCCTGCCGCCACACCGTCTCAGACTGAGGTTCGACGCCGCCCTTGGCATCAAACACCGCACAAGCACCATCGAGCACGCGCAGAGAGCGTTCCACTTCAACCGTGAAGTCGACGTGACCCGGCGTGTCAATGATGTTGATGCGATGCCCTTTCCACTGAGCAGTTGTAGCGGCGGACGTGATGGTAATACCGCGTTCCTGCTCTTGCACCATCCAGTCCATGGTAGCCGCACCGTCATGGACTTCGCCAATCTTGTGAACACGGCCAGTATAGAACAGAATGCGCTCGGTCGTCGTGGTTTTACCGGCATCGATATGTGCGATAATACCGATGTTCCTCGTTTTTTCGAGCGGGAATTCGCGTGCCATCGCGCCGCCTCCTTCCTAATTAAAGGATAATGGTTACCAGCGGTAATGTGCGAACGCCTTATTCGCCTCCGCCATACGATGCGTATCTTCGCGCTTACGCACCGCACCGCCAGTATTGTTCGCTGCATCAAGAAGCTCGTTGGCAAGCTTCTCCTCCATGGTCTTCTCACTGCGCATGCGCGCGTAGTTGACCAACCAGCGAAGGCCTAGCGTAATGCGACGGTCGTTGCGAACTTCAACAGGAACTTGATAGTTCGAACCGCCAACACGACGAGCCTTGACTTCCAACACCGGCATCACGTTCCGCATTGCAGTCTCGAAGACCTCCATAGGATCTTTCCCAGACCGCTCGCGAATTAAATCGAACGCACCGTAGACGATACGCTGTGACACACCTTTTTTACCGTCCAGCATAACTTTGTTGATCAAACGAGTGACCAACTTATTCCCGTAAATCGGGTCCGGAAGCACATCACGCTTCGGAACCGGGCCTTTTCTCGGCACTGAACACCCTCCTTCCATTGATCCCCGCACGAGGACGTTATCGCTCTATTACGACTTCGCCTTCGGACGCTTCGCACCGTACTTAGAGCGGCCTTGCATGCGGTCTTTCACACCCGCTGTATCAAGGGCACCGCGAACAATGTGATAGCGCACACCCGGCAAGTCCTTAACGCGCCCACCGCGCACCAATACGACGGAGTGCTCTTGCAGGTTGTGCCCGATGCCCGGAATATAAGCCGTGACTTCGATGGTGTTCGTCAAACGAACACGCGCATATTTGCGCAGTGCCGAGTTCGGCTTCTTCGGGGTCATCGTGCCAACGCGCGTGCACACGCCGCGCTTTTGTGGGGACGGCAAGTCGGTCAGCGACTTCTCGTGGCTGTTGTAACCCTTTTGCAACGCAGGTGCCGTAGACTTCTTCTCGATGTCCTTACGACCCTTGCGCACCAATTGGTTGATTGTCGGCATATCTGCACCTCCTCTCACTGTTGAACGTCCCATCCCGTGTCCGTTGCAAGCTCACAGAGCCTGGTGGTTCATCGATACGCAAACAAAAATCCACAGACGTCACACCAAACTAGACAGCATCACTCGGCGAGAATGCTTGCCGTGGCTGCCCCCACTTCAATACCACAAGCTCTGCCCAACTGCCGCATCGTGTCGACCCACTCGATTGGAACTCCGAGCTTGGACGCCAATTGAACGACAGGCTCCGTCACACGAGGCTCCGCATCCTTTGCAACATATACGCAGAGGACTCGTCCTGAAGGCTGCTTGAGAGCTTTCAGCGTTTGGTTCGTGCCTATGGTCTTCCTTTTCGCTTGGCGTATGTCGTCAATGGACACCGCACGATCCTCCTTAGGGGAAAACATCGTGCTGACGCACACTACGGAATTCTATCACCGAGATTTCCGGGCTGTCAACCAAATCACTGTCGACAGCCCAAATTTCCCAGAGTCGTTATTCCACCGTCTCGAGAGCTTGATGTTCCTCTTCGTTCACACCAACTGCGACTTCAACCCCTGCTTCCGCCCCGGAAATGGGCGCCACTTGACGATACCGCGCCATTCCCGTGCCCGCCGGAATCAATTTGCCGATGATCACGTTCTCCTTCAGGCCTAATAGCCTGTCGACCTTGCCCTTAATCGCAGCTTCAGTCAACACGCGAGTTGTCTCCTGGAAGGAGCCAGCCGACAGGAACGAATCAGTTTCCAACGAGGCCTTGGTGATGCCGAGCAGCGCCGGGCGCGCTACGGCAGGTTCGTGATCGGACAACAACGCTTCACGGTTCGCAGCTTCGTAATCGAACAGATCCACATAGGTACCGGGCAACAGTTCGGTATCCCCAGCGTCGAGAATGCGAACTTTGCGCAGCATTTGGCGGATCATGACTTCGATGTGCTTGTCGTTAATGTCGACACCTTGCAGGCGATAAACGCGCTGTACCTCACGTAACAGGTAATTCTGCACACCTTGCAGGCCCTTGACGCGCAGCATTTCCTTCGGATCGACCGAGCCTTCCGTGAGTTCCTCACCGGCCTCCAACACTTGGCCGACAGACACGCGAATACGCGATCCGTACGGAATTTGATAGGTCTTGGTCTCACTTTCACCAGTCAACTCGATCTCGCGTTTGTCTTTACCTTCACGAATATCGGTGATGGTGCCGTCAAACTCAGCGATGACAGCCTGACCTTTCGGATTTCGAGCCTCAAACAACTCTTGTACGCGCGGCAAACCTTGCGTGATGTCATCGCCCGCGACGCCACCGGTATGGAACGTGCGCATCGTCAACTGTGTACCCGGTTCACCAATGGACTGGGCGGCAATAATTCCGACCGCTTCTCCAATCTCGACCATCTTGCCCGTCGCCAAGTTGCGCCCATAGCACTGAATGCATACGCCGTGGCGCGTACGACAAGTCAAGACGGATCGAATGTACATCTCCTTGATACCTGCCGCAACAATCTTTTCGGCAGCTTCCTCGTCAATCATTTCGTTCTTCCCGACAATCTTCTCACCTGTCTCCGGATGGAAGACGTCTTGGAAGGAGACCCGGCCTTCCAAGCGATCGCGCAGATCCTCAATGACTTCCCGCCCGTCGCGGATTTCAGCGACGCGCAAGCCCTTGTCAGTACCGCAGTCATGCTCACGAACAATCGTATCCTGTGCCACATCGACCAAGCGACGCGTCAGATAGCCCGAGTCAGCCGTGCGCAACGCCGTGTCTGCCAAACCTTTACGTGCTCCGTGCGTCGAAATGAAGTATTCCAACACGGACAAGCCTTCACGGAAGTTGGATTTGATCGCCAACTGAATGATTTCGCCTGAAGGATTAGCCATTAAGCCGCGCATACCCGCCAGCTGCGTGATCTGCGAGTTACTACCGCGGGCCCCTGATGTCGCCATCATGTAAATCGGATTGAACTGATCCATGCTGTCCATCAGGGTCGACGAAATCTTTTCTTTCGCCTCAGACCAAATTTGGCTGAACGTGATGTACTGCTCTTCTTCTGTGATCAAACCGCGCCTGTACTGTTGCTTCAGCTTGTGTTCCTTGGCTTCTGCTTCCGCGACGACGCGGTGTTTCTCTTCAGGCACGATGATATCGCTGACGGCAATCGTAATGCCCGCCTTCGTCGAGTAGTTGAAGCCAAGGCGCTTTACGCGATCGAGAATTTCGGCAGTCATCGTCGTGCCGTAGCGTCGGAAGCACTCCGCGAGAATGTTCCCAAGATCCTTCTTGATGACCGCCTTCGGCACCTTGCGCTGTGCGATGGCATCCATCGGATTGACGCCCTTTTCGTAGATGAACGTGTCGTCAGCCGGACCTTCCAGCAAGTTCGACTTGGCAGCTGAGTTGAGGTACGGAAAATCCGCCGGGAAAATGCTGTTGAGAATCACCTTGCCAGGCGTCGTAATCAGTAAAGCGCGTTGTTGACGTTCCGTAAAACTCGTCTTATTCAGTGCCCTCGCCGGAATGACAATGCGCGTTTGCAAGGTGATCAACCGCTGATGCAACGCGTATTCCATCTCCGAGATCGACGAGTAGACCGTCCCTTCGCCCTGCGCTCCTTCGCGCTCGATGGTCAAATAGTATGGACCAAGGACCATATCCTGGGTCGGCGTGACGACTGGTTTACCATCTTTCGGGTTCAGGATGTTGTGCGCCGCCAACATCAGCAACCGAGCTTCTGCCTGCGCCTCCGCGGAGAGTGGCACGTGCACAGCCATTTGGTCGCCGTCAAAATCAGCGTTGTACGCCGTACATACGAGCGGGTGCAACTTAATGGCACGCCCCTCGACCAAGGTGGGTTCGAACGCCTGAATACCCAAACGGTGCAACGTTGGTGCACGGTTCAACAGCACCGGATGCTGTTTGATCACGTCCTCGACGACATCCCAAACCTCATCCGAGACGCGCTCCACCTTGCGCTTCGCACTCTTAATGTTGTGCGCCAAGCCACGAGCGACGAGCTCCTTCATGACGAATGGCTTGAATAGCTCTAAGGCCATTTCCTTCGGCAATCCACACTGGTACATCCGCAGTTCCGGACCGACAACGATAACCGAACGCCCTGAGTAGTCGACACGTTTACCGAGCAGGTTTTGACGGAAACGCCCTTGTTTACCTTTCAGCATGTGCGAAAGGCTCTTCAGCGGACGATTGCCAGGCCCTGTGACAGGTCGACCGCGACGCCCATTGTCGATCAGAGCATCAACCGCCTCCTGCAACATGCGCTTCTCATTTTGCACAATGATGTCGGGCGCACCGAGATCGAGCAATCTCTTCAAACGATTGTTGCGGTTAATCACACGCCGATATAAATCGTTCAAATCGGAAGTCGCGAAACGACCGCCATCCAGTTGGACCATCGGGCGCAAATCAGGCGGAATAACCGGAAGTGCCTCGAGAATCATCCAGCTCGGTTTGTTACCGGACTGGCGGAACGCCTCAACGACCTCCAGCCGTTTAATGGCCCGATTGCGTCGTTGACCCTGAGCTGTACGCAGTTCTTCGCGCAACAACTCGACTTCGCGATCGAGATCGATCTCTTGCAGAAGCGTGCGGATAGCTTCTGCACCCATGCCCGCCTGGAACGCGTAGCCGTACTTTTCCCGATACGAACGATATTCCTTTTCCGAAAGCAGTTGCTTTTTCTCCAGTGGCGTATCGCCCGGATCGGTCACGACATAGGACGCGAAGTAGATAACTTCTTCAAGCGCGCGCGGAGACATGTCGAGCACAAGCCCCATCCGGCTCGGAATCCCTTTGAAGTACCAAATGTGTGAGACCGGAGCGGCCAGCTCAATATGGCCCATCCGCTCACGACGGACCTTCGCACGTGTTACCTCGACACCACAGCGGTCACAAACGACACCTTTGTAGCGGATGCGCTTATATTTACCGCAGTGACACTCCCAGTCGCGAGTCGGGCCAAAGATCTTTTCACAGAACAGGCCTTCCTTTTCCGGGCGGAGCGTCCGGTAGTTAATGGTCTCTGGTTTTTTCACTTCGCCGTGCGACCACGAGCGGATCTTTTCCGGCGATGCGAGGCCGATTTTCATGAACTCAAAGTTGTTCACATCCAGCAAATCGTGCACCCTCCAATCGTAGCGCCTGCTTTAACGGACACCGTCTGGTCAATCGCCGACTTCGTTGTATTCGAGATTCAGGTTGAGCTTTTCCGACCCGTCGTCGTCCTCGTCGATCTCCTTCATCTCGATCTCGCGTTCGTCACCGCTGAGGATCTTCACATCCATACCAAGGCTTTGCAATTCCTTGATCAAGACCTTGAAAGACTCCGGCACGCCTGGTTCCGGTACGTTTTCACCCTTCACAATGGCCTCGTACGTCTTCACGCGACCAACGACGTCGTCGGACTTGACCGTGAGGATTTCTTGCAAGGTGTATGCAGCGCCATACGCTTCGAGCGCCCAAACCTCCATCTCACCGAACCTCTGTCCACCTAACTGCGCCTTACCACCGAGCGGTTGCTGAGTCACCAAAGAATACGGTCCCGTCGAACGAGCGTGAATCTTATCGTCGACGAGGTGGTGCAACTTCAGCATATAGACATAGCCAACGGTAACACGGTTCTCAAACGGCTCACCGCTGCGTCCGTCGTACAGAACCTGCTTGCCATCCTCAGGCAATCCGGCTTCTTTCAGCGTCGAAAACACATCTTCAGGATGCGCGCCATCGAAGACCGGGGTCGCCATTTTCAGCCCGAGCACCTTCGCCGCCATACCCAAGTGGGTCTCAAGCACCTGCCCGATGTTCATACGGGACGGCACGCCGAGCGGATTCAGCACGATTTCGACCGGCGTTCCATCTTCTAGGAACGGCATGTCTTCCTCCGGCAAAATGCGGGCGACAACACCCTTGTTACCATGTCGACCAGCCATTTTGTCGCCTTCCGAAATCTTGCGCTTCTGTGCGATGTACACGCGCACCAGTTCATTAACACCCGCCGGCAGTTCGTCTCCATTCTCACGGGTGAACACCTTAACATCCACCACGATCCCGGCGCCACCATGTGGAACGCGCAACGAGGTATCGCGCACTTCGCGCGCCTTTTCTCCGAAGATGGCATGCAACAAGCGTTCTTCCGCTGTCAGCTCCGTCACGCCTTTGGGCGTCACTTTGCCAACCAAGATATCGCCCGTGCGAATTTCTGCGCCAATCCGGATAATGCCACGCTCGTCGAGGTTTTTCAGAGCATCTTCGCCGACATTCGGAATGTCACGCGTGATCTCCTCTGGCCCCAACTTCGTATCGCGCGCCTCGATTTCGTACTCCTCGATGTGAATCGACGTATAGACATCTTCCTTGACCATCTTTTCAGATAGCAGGATGGCGTCTTCGTAGTTGTAGCCCTCCCACGTCATGAACGCGACAAGCACATTGCGTCCAAGCGCCAGCTCGCCGTTCTGAGTTGCAGGTCCATCGGCCAAAATATCGCCAACCTTGACTCGCTGCCCCTCACGCACAATCGGCCGCTGGTTAATGCATGTGTTTTGGTTCGATCTCGCAAACTTAATCAACCGGTACTTAGCGAGATCGCCCTTCACGACCTTGCCATCGACTTCCGCTTCCTGGCGGACCCAGACCTCGCGAGCCGTCGCGCGTTCGACCACGCCGTTATGACGCGAGACGACGCAAACGCCGGAGTCTTTCGCCGCCTGATGTTCCATACCTGTGCCGACATACGGCGAGTCGGTCACCAACAGCGGAACCGCTTGGCGTTGCATGTTCGAACCCATCAAAGCACGGTTCGCGTCGTCATTTTCGAGGAACGGGATCAAAGCCGTAGCAACCGACACGACTTGCTTCGGAGACACGTCCATGTAATCGATGCGATCCCGATTGACCGTAATCACGTCTTCGCGGGATCGAACCGTGATTTCTTCCGAAGCGAGACGGCCATCTTCTGTCAGCGGCTCGTTGGCCTGAGCAATGACATAGTTCTCTTCCTCGTCGGCCGTCAAATAATCAATTTGATCCGTGACGACACCGGTCTCGGGATCAACGCGACGATACGGCGTTTCAATGAAGCCATACTCATTGATCCGGGCATACGTCGATAACGAGTTGATAAGCCCAATGTTCGGACCTTCAGGAGTTTCAATCGGACACATGCGCCCATAGTGGGAATAGTGAACGTCGCGCACTTCGAAACCGGCACGCTCACGCGTCAAGCCACCAGGCCCCAACGCAGAAAGACGACGCTTGTGCGTCAACTCCGCCAACGGGTTGGTTTGATCCATAAATTGAGACAACTGGCTAGAACCGAAGAATTCCTTAATAGCCGCAATCACTGGACGAATATTGATCAGAGCCTGCGGTGTGATGGCACTCGCATCCTGAATGGACATTCGTTCACGGACGACCCGTTCCATGCGCGACAACCCGATGCGAAACTGATTCTGTAGCAACTCGCCCACGGAGCGCAGACGACGATTGCCTAAATGGTCGATATCGTCGGTCGTACCAACCCCACGCAACAAGTTAAAGAAATACGACACAGCCGCCAAGATATCGGACGGCGTGATGTATTTCACGTCAGACGGCAATTCACCGTTGCTGATCACATGCAATACGCGTCCGTCCTCGGATGGGCTAAATATCTTGATCATCTGCAACGGCACAACTTCGTCCTCAAGCAGATCCCGCGTGGCACGAATCGTGAAACGGCCCACGTTGCCGTTCAAATGCGGAATCACCCGATCCAACGTCCGGCGATCGAGTACCGCCCCTGCCTCTGCAATGATCTCACCGGTGTCCGCATCGACGAGCGTCTCGGCCAACCGTTGATTTAAAAGCCGGTTTTTCAAATGCAGTTTCTTATTGATTTTATAGCGACCGACACTCGCCAAATCGTAGCGCTTCGGATCAAAGAAACGCGACGCCAACAACGCACGCGCATTTTCCACCGTCGGCGGCTCGCCCGGTCGCAGGCGCTCGTAAATCTCCACCAAAGCTCGTTCCGTCGAGTCGGTCGTGTCTTTATCGAGAGTGTTCTGCAGGTACTCATCCTCGCCCAACAGGTCGATGATTTCGTGATCGGACGAAAGGCCAAGCGCACGCAGCAATACCGTGATTGGCAATTTGCGCGTACGGTCGATCCTGACATAGACGACGTCCTTCGCATCGGTTTCGAATTCCAACCAAGCACCGCGGTTTGGAATTACAGTAGCAGCGAACGTACGTTTGCCATTTTTGTCGATCTTACTGCTATAATAGACACTAGGCGAACGAACCAACTGGCTGACAATCACGCGCTCAGCTCCGTTGATAATGAACGTTCCCGTGTCTGTCATCAGCGGAAAGTCGCCAAGGAACACTTCCTGTTCCTTCACTTCCCCGGTCTCTTTATTCAGCAAACGCACCTTGACACGAAGCGGAGCTGCATACGTGACATCGCGTTCCTTCGACTCTTCGACGTCATATTTCGGCTCGCCGAGACTGTAGTCGATGAATTCGAGCACCAGATTGCCCGTGAAGTCCTGAATCGGGGAAATGTCGGCAAACATTTCACGCAGTCCTTCACGCAAGAACCATTCATACGATTTTTGCTGGATTTCAATCAGGTTGGGCAGATCGAGGACTTCACGAATGCGCGAGTAGCTGCGACGCTCCGCCCATCCGTACTTGACCATATGTCCCTGCAAAACCGTCACCCCTCAAGCGGATTTGTTGGACGATGCGATACTTTGTGAGGCTTATAGAAGATGAGGCCTGTTGACTCTCGGACTAGCGCCCACAGACGACGAAGAGACGACCTCTGACATGCTACGCCACGCATGCGCGCAAGTCTCCCAAAAAAGGAGTCCACACCGCCGCAAGCAACGATACATGCAGAATCTTCTCTTTGCACATCGCCATACTAGACGTTCATGGACACGTCGGTTCGTATTCACCTATTTCCAAAAACCACGGAGTTTATTCAGTAAAGAGGTGCGCATCCGTCCAATCATCACAGTTTGCATTGGATAAGGTTATCACATCTGCGCAAGCTGATCAATCTTTTTCTGCGCAGAAAATGAAATAACCAGATCTTTTATAGACAGTCTGGACAAAACCGAAGTGTCTCCGCAATTCCTCCAGGGTCGAAGGCGCTCCATGTTTTTTCTGAATTACAACCCACAACTTACCCCCTTTTCGCAATGCGCGTTTTGACTGCTCATACAAACGATACATCACCAATTTCCCAGCACGGATAGGCGGATTCAGGAGGACGTGATCGAAAACAGCTTCCATGTCGTCCGGTATACCGTCATGCACGAGGGGCACTGGCTTTCTGAGCAAACCTGCCGTATTGCGCACGGCAAGGTCGATGGCTCGCTCATTGATGTCAATAAGCGTCCACTGTATCCCTGGATACACGCTGCCCAGCACCGCCGTTACCACACCGTACCCAGCTCCCAGGTCCAGGGCCTCAGTGGCACCAGCCAAATCTACCGTCTCAATCAATCGGCGTGTCGCTTCATCCAAGCCACTCTTCGCGAACACACCGCGATCCGTAACGAGATCGATCGACACGCCACGCACATCGATGTGGATTGTACGTTCATCACTGGCAACGGATGGCCTTTGGCTATAGTAATGGCCCGTCATGTTCACACCCCCCACGATAACAAAAAGGGTGCCCAAGAAACGGGCACCCTCACGAAAGGGAAACTTACTTGATTTCGACGGAAGCGCCAGCCTCTTCGAGCTTCGCCTTGATGCTTTCTGCCTCTTCCTTCGAAACCTTCTCCTTAAGCGGCTTCGGAGCGTTGTCAACAAGGTCCTTAGCTTCCTTCAAGCCGAGGCCAGTGATTTCACGAACAACCTTGATAACGCCAATCTTCGAAGCACCTGCGTTTGCAAGGATGACATCAAACTCCGTTTGCTCAGCGGCACCGCCGTCAGCAACCGCACCAGCACCAGCGATAGCAACAGGAGCAGCCGCCGTAACGCCAAACTCTTCTTCAATAGCCTTGACCAATTCGTTCAATTCGAGCACCGTCATATTTTTAACGGCTTCCAAGATTTCTGCTGTTGTCAATGAGATAACCTCCTTAGATATACATTCCTAACCGGCTCTACCAGTCGGTTTTGATAACCACAAGCGCAGACGATGTACATTACTCGGCAGGAGCGGCTTCGGCTTCAGATGCAGCACCGGCTCCGCCATTCTTCTCGGCAACCTGCGAGACCACGTACGCAAGATTGCGCATTGGTGCTTGCAAAACGCTGAGCAACATCGAGAGCAAGCCTTCACGGGAAGGCAATTTCGCAATCTCTGCGAGCTCCGCACCCGAGACGATCCGCCCTTCGACGACGCCACCCTTGAGTTCCAACGCTTTGTGTTCACGCGCGAACTCGTGCAAAATCTTTGCAGGCGTCACAGCATCCTCGTAACCAAATGCAATGGCCGTCGGGCCAGAGAGGAACTCATCTAACCCTTCGAGATTTACCTGCTTCGCGGCACGACTGGTCATCGTGTTCTTAATGACCGCATATTCAACACCAGCAGCGCGCAAGCGCGTCCGGAGCTCTGTGTCTTCAGCGACATTCAAACCACGGTAATCCGCAAGCACCACGCTCTTGCTGCGCTCGAGGCGTTCCGCGACACTCTGAACCAACTGTTCTTTTTCTGCGCGTACAGCCAAACCATCCACCTCCTCCAACGGATACACGAAAGGCGCCTCGACAGCACGAGGCGCCCATCAGCCACAAAGGCTATCTGCAACACCTCGGCAGGCAACTTTAACCTCGGCATTATCCAAGGACCTGCTGTCTACGGTCGTATTTCGCTTGTTTACAATGCTTTATTCGCCAGCTACCGCACGTTGTGTATTGACGCGAATACCAGGCCCCATCGTCGATGAAATCGTGATGCCGCGCACATATACACCCTTGGCACCCGAAGGCTTCGCCTTAATCAAGGCACCAATCAACGCACGGAAATTGCCAGCCAATTGGTCAACCTCGAAGGAAGCTTTACCAATCGGACAGTGAATAATCCCAGCCTTGCCCAGACGATATTCAATCTTACCGGCTTTGATCTCGTTAACAGCGCGAGCAACCTCAAAGGTTACCGTACCAGTTTTCGGGTTTGGCATCAAACCACGCGGACCAAGGATACGACCCAACCGGCTGACCGACGCCATCATATCAGGCGTTGCCACAACAACATCAAAGTCGAACCAACCTTGTGAAACCCTCTGGATTAAATCCTCGTCACCCACATAATCAGCGCCGGCTTCCGTGGCTTCGCGGGCCTTATCGCCCTTCGCAAAAACCAAGACGCGAGCCGTTTTACCAGTACCGTGCGGAAGAACGACCGCACCGCGCACCTGCTGATCCTGCTTCTTCGGGTCCACACCCAGACGGACAGCGACTTCCACCGTTTCGTCAAACTTCGCCTTCGCCGTTTGTTTCACCAACGAGAAAGCTTCGTCGACTTCGTACAATTTATCGCGCTCCACGAGCTTCGCCAACTCTTGGGCACGCTTGCTCAACTTCGCCATCGTTTCACCTCCATGTGGTATTCGGTTTTACAACCTCCCACGATCCGCCGCCAATCAGTCGGTAATCGTGATGCCCATGCTGCGAGCCGTACCTTCGACCATCCGCATCGCCGCTTCAATCGACGAAGCGTTTAAGTCGGGCATCTTCTGCTCGGCAATCTCGCGCACCTTGTCACGAGTCAATGTCGCAACCTTATTGCGGTTGGGTTCAGCCGAACCAGATTCGATACCGGCAGCCTTTTTCAGCAGGACAGCAGCTGGCGGAGTCTTGAGGTCAAACGTGTACGAACGATCTTCGTAGACGTACAGCACCACCGGGATGATCAGACCGACCTGATCTGCAGTGCGCGCATTGAACTCCTTACAAAACCCCATGATGTTGCCAACTTGCGCTTGACCAAGCGCAGGACCTACCGGCGGCGCAGGCGTTGCTTTCCCGGCTGGAATTTGTCATTTCACAACCTTGATAACCTTTTTCGGCAACACAGCCACCTCCTTCACTTCAGAATGTGGTGTTTCGGGCAAAGCCCTCCCACTTGAAACCATCTATACGGCTCGCACAGCGAGCCACAGAAAGTGGATGGCGAACCACCCAACTTGCTGCCCATGTCATGTTAGGTGCTCAACTTGCGTATAATCGACCTCGAGCGGTGTTTCCCGCCCAAACATCGATACCAGCACCTTTAACTTCTGGTGTTCGGGCTCAACCTCTTCGACGGTACCCACCATATCGGCAAATGGCCCTTCAACAAGGCGCACAACTTCACCGACGTCAAACGAGACAGTTGGACGCGGTTGATTGACGCCCATCGACTTCAGAATTGCCTGCACTTCATGCGGCATAAGCGGAACAGGCTTCGAACCAGCGCCAGTCGACCCGACAAACCCAGTTACACCCGGCGTATTGCGAACAACATACCAAGAGTCATCTGTCATGATCATCTCGACCAAGACGTAACCCGGATACGTCTTGCGCTGCACCACGCGCTTTTTGCCATTCTTGATCTCAAGCTCTTCTTCCGTCGGTACGAGAATCGTAAAAATGCGATCCTCCATACCCATCGTCTGCACGCGGCTCTCCAAGTTGCTTTTGACCTTGTTTTCGTAGCCGGAGTACGTGTGGATGACGTACCAGTTCTTTTCGAGGTTTTCCATCAGCACAGGCCGTAGGCCCGGACACCCCCAAGACGCCTTAATCTACACCGATTACCGACATCAGGCGCGCAACGCCAATGTCGAATCCCCATATCAACAACCCCAGAATGGCGCATACCAAAAGCGAGGCAGTCGTATATACGACGACGTCACGGCGTTTAGGCCAGCGGACGCGCCGCAATTCGCGAAACGATTCCGCAAAAAAGGCGATAAAACCGGATCTCTTTTGCTCGTTCACTTCCACCAACGTATCGTTTGGCTTTGCCACGTTCGGATGCTCCTTCTATCGCCGTTCGCTCAGCCGCAGGGATTAGCGGGTTTCACGGTGCGTCGTGTGCGAATTGCAGGTCGGACAATACTTCTTAAGCTCGATCCGGTCTGGATCATTCTTCTTGTTCTTCATCGTGGTGTAGTTTCTCTGTTTGCAATCTGTGCAAGCAAGGGTGATAATTTCGCGCATCCCAAGCACCTCCCCGAACAGCGAAACGAATTGGCGACACAAAAACAGAAGAACCCCCGAAACCGGGGACTCATACCTGCATCACATTAGCATATGACATTGCGAACCGTCAAGTATTTCTCAAGTTTGCGTTTGACACGTTGTAGTGCGTTGTCAATCGATTTGACATGTCTCGCCAAGTCAACAGCAATTTCCTGATACGATCTCCCATCCAGGTAAAGCATCAGGACCTTTCTTTCTAAATCACTCAACAACTCTGACATCTTATCTTCAATATCGTCAAACTCTTCCTGGTTTATAATCAATTCTTCCGGATCCGCTACTCTTACCGTACAAATCACGTCGAGCAGAGTTCTATCTGAATCCTCGTCGTAAATCGGCTTTTCAAACGAGACATAAGAATTGAGAGGAATGTGCTTTTGCCTCGTTGCAGTTTTAATAGCGGTAATAATTTGGCGCGTGATACACAGTTCAGCGAACGCCTTGAAAGAGGAAAGCTTGTCCCCGCGAAAGTCGCGGATGGACTTGTACAGCCCAATCATACCTTCCTGAACAATATCCTCACGATCCGCGCCAATTAAAAAGTAGGATCTCGCCTTTGCCCGCACAAAGTTTTTGTATTTCTGGATAAGATACTCGAGCGCGTCGGTGTCACCTTGACGAACCGCTTCTACCAGTTCTTCGTCGGTTTGCTCTTCGTATAGCGTTACATCGGCGTCCAACTGTGTCGGCTGTGTCGACAAACTGTATCACCCCGAGCCTCGTGAATGACGCCATTATACATTATGTAATCTACGAGAAGCAATTGTGATAGAGCAGAAAAATATGCATTCTGACGGCGATCTTCAGCCTTCGTCACTATGTTCTTCGCCATTTGTCGAGCTGCTTCGCCACATCCGTGCGCAAGGTATCCGCGAGTGTATGTCGCAATTTGCCGTTTTCCTGCTGCGTCTGTCGAATGATATAATCTTGCATTCTATCGATCCGCCGCAGCAACTCGTTGGCCGAGATACGCAAGGCTCCTCCGCCGAAGGAGACTTGCTGCTCCGCCGCGTCGGATGTCGCGACTGTAATCTCGCGGTAGTCGTCGCGCATGTCGTAGACCAAGCGTTCGATTCGAGCATCGGCCGTCTCACCTGTGTCTGTGTATACGATGCGAATGCCGCTGCGCTCCTCAAGCGCCCCTAACCCTTCTCGCTGATGGGCGTCATAGACCAAGACCACATCCTCGTCGTAGATGGCGCGGTACTGGCTCAGCAAATCTTCCATATCCCGCCGGGCTTGCTCAAGATCGACAATTTGTGCCAGGGCCCTGCCCGCCCGCCGCGCGATGACGTTGTATCCATCGACAATCAGACAGCGCTGCCCTTTCCGCTTACGTGCGCTGACGGACGACTTCATACAGCATGACCCCCGCCGCGACCGATGCGTTTAGACTTTGCACCTGTCCAAGAATCGGGATCGAGACAAGAAAGTCACACGTTTCGCGGACCAACCGATGCATACCTTCACCTTCCGAACCAATGACCACGACCGTGGGGCCCGAATAATCCACACTTGTCAGACTGGTCTTGGCCTCCACGTCGGTCCCGACCACCCAATAGCCACGCTCCTTCAATTCCTTCAGCGCCTGAACGAGGTTCGCAACACGCGCGACGGGTAAATACTCGAGCGCACCAGCTGCCGCCTTGGCCACCGTCTCCGTCAGTGGGCTCGCCCGATGTTTGCTGATCACAACGCCTTGACTGCCCGCCGCCTCGGCAGTACGGACAATGGCGCCTAGGTTGTGGGGATCCGTTACCCCGTCGATGACCACGACCAATGGCGCATGGCCCGTGTTGCGCGTGACGACCGTGTCGAGATCGACATACGCGTACGGGGCGACATATGCCGCAACACCTTGGTGATGATCGCCCGCCATGGCATCGAGGCGCGATCGCGGAACAAATTGCACGAGCACCCCCTGCTCGCGCGCCCGTGCCACAACATGTTGTAGTCCTTCCGTACCTTCCGCAATCAGCACCTTGTTCACTGGACGGCCTTCTGCCAAGGCCGTCGCTACAGGGTGACGCCCTTTAATCAGCGCTGTCCCTGCTTCCACATGTTCCGATCCGCTCCGGGGTGGCTGTTGCATGCGCCGTCCCTTGCTGCGATTCATCGGCATACACTCCCTCACCGTTCGATCTCGTCCAAATACGCCAGCGCCAAGGCTGCCAACTCGTGTAGCCGCTCAATTTGGTCCGTCGCATGTAAATAGCCAATCAAAGCTTCAAAGCCGGTGCTGTAGCGATAGACGAGGACATCGACATTGCGCCTGACGTGCGCCGACTTCTGATTTCGCCCACGCCGGACCATCTCCAGTTCTGCCTCATTCAGCACGGGTTCCAGCATCTTCAGGGCCTCAGCCTGTGCCGCGGCGGCGACGTAGCGAGTGCAGCGCAGATGCAAATCGCGTGGTTTGCGGACGCCTGCATTAAGGCAGTGATTGCGCGCATAAATTTCCCAGATTGCATCCCCGATGAACGCCAGTCCAAGCGGCGAAATATCCTCGGCTCGCCACAACTGTTTCATGACTCAAAGCTCCAACGCGTCCCCTGAGGCGTATCTTCAAGAATAATGCCACGGTGCTTTAAGATATCCCGAATCTCGTCGGCTCTGGCAAAATCGCGGCGGGCCCGCGCAGACTGTCGCTCCTCAATCAGCGCCTCCACCTCAGCCTCGAGCTGTGCCGCATGCTGTTCTGGAATCCCAAGGACATCAAGCAATTCTACAATCACGTTGCGGTAAGCTTCCAAATCCGCCATTGTCAATCGCTCGGACTCGAGTCGCGTGTTGATCAGGCGCACGCCGTCGAAAATCGCAGAAATGGCATCGGCTGTATTAAAATCGTCATCCATCGCCGCCACAAAGGCTGTGCGGATCTCGGCACAATCACCTGTCGCGGTTGCCCCGGGCAGCGCCCCGGTAACGGGTACCACGTCAGCGCGTTCGGACAGCGCAGCAAGATGGTGATCGATACTACGAAGTAGGCGATCGATCCGCC
The DNA here is from genome assembly GCF_001447355.1 of Alicyclobacillus tolerans. GTDB lineage: Bacteria > Bacillota > Bacilli > Alicyclobacillales > Alicyclobacillaceae > Alicyclobacillus > Alicyclobacillus aegles. The sequence continues at coordinate 20,773 of NZ_JXBW01000016.1, forward strand.
CCAACCCTTGCTCAGCCTGGGTCAAAGCTTCTTCCGTATAATTGAGCGGATGCCTATAGTGAGCGCTGAGCAGAAAAAAGCGTACACTGCGACCGTCGCGGCGAGCCAACAAGTCCCGCGTCATGATGAAGTTGCCTGTCGACTTCGACATCTTCTCGCCATTGATATTCAATGTGCCGTTATGCAACCAGTAGCGCGCGAACACTTTGCCTGAGTGAGCCTCACTCTGCGCGATCTCGTTCTCGTGATGCGGAAAAATCAAATCTCGGCCGCCGGCGTGAATGTCAATTTGTTCACCAAGATACAACAAATTCATAACCGAGCACTCGATGTGCCATCCTGGGCGCCCAACCCCCCAAGGGCTCTGCCAAAACTCTTCGCCGGGCTTCGCCGCCTTCCATAAGGCGAAGTCGGTTGGGTCGTCCTTTTCGTCTTGAACATCAATCCGAAAGCCAGCGCGCATGTCGTCCGGGGACTGATGCGATAGCTTCCCGTACTCCGGAAACGACGAGGTATCAAAGTAGACGCTGCCGTTGCGCTCATAGGCGTGACCGTCTCGAATCAAATCTTCAATAAATTGGATGATCTCCGGTATGCATTCCGTCACCCGTGGGTGTACCGTTGCCGGCCGGATGAACAGCGCCTGTGCATCCGCAAAGTAGTCCGCGATATTCTGTTTTGCCAATTCACGCGGACTCATACCGAGTTCATTCGCACGCTGAATGATGCGATCGTCGACGTCGGTGAAGTTTTGCACAAACCGAACGTCGTAACCTCGATACTCCAGATATCGGCGAATGGTGTCAAAGGCGACGAACATGCGAGCATTGCCCAGGTGAAAATAGTTATAGACGGTTGGCCCACAGGCGTAGAATCTCACCTTACCAGGCTCGATGGTCTGCAGTGGTTCCTTTTCCCCACTCATGCTGTTGTAAAGAACGATACTCAATCTCGTCCACCCTTTCCCAACCGATTCCTAACCAGCAAGCGCTGCGCTCAGCCTCTCGATAACAATCTTCTGCGACAATAGCGCAATCGTCTTTTGAAGATCCGGGCCATGAAGTTGCCCCGTCAAGGCCGCCCGAACAGGCATAAACAACTGCCGCCCTTTAACACCAAGATCCGCCTGCACACGTTTGAACCGCTCGCGACTCGCCTCTGCGGTCCATGCTTCGCCAGCCTCACGGCAGAGCGCCAAGTACGCCTCAACGACCGATCGCGCAGCTGGATCCCGCAACAATACAACGGCGTCGTCCTCCCACTCGACCTGCCGCGTGAAAAACGTCTTGCTCATCTCAATAAAATCATGTGCACAGCGCATCCCATCTTGATATAGCGACACAACCTCCTCCAACCATGCGTCATCGGCATGTGCAGGAAGCCCAATGCCTGCTCGATCCAACTGTTCCTGAACCATGCGTGCGGCTTGTGCGACTGGCAGGGCCTTAAAATACTGATTCGCCATCCAGTTTAGCTTTTCGACATCAAAAACAGCCCCCGACTTCCCAACGCGATCGAGATCAAATAGCCGACAAAGCTCATCGACTGTAAACAATTCCTGCTCGCCGCCAGGAGACCAACCGAGCAAAGCAAGGAAGTTGATGAACGCCTCAGGCAGGTACCCTAGAGATTGATACGTCGCAATAGGCAGTACATTCGGATCTCGCTTGCTCAACTTTTTGCGTTGCTCGTCAAGGACGATTGGCAGATGAGCGAATGCAGGCGGAGTTGCGCCAAACGCTTCATAAAAAATTAACTGCCGCGGCGTGTTGGATAAGTGCTCCTCCGCGCGAATGACATGTGTGATGCGCATCTCAATATCGTCGATGACTACCTGGAAATTGTACGTGGGAATACCGTTTGACTTCACAATGACAAAGTCGCCAATATCATCCGACTGGAATGAGACGTCACCGCGAATCATGTCGCGTACCACCAGTTCGCGACCAGGTTCCACGATGAAGCGAATGCTATAGGGCTCGCCGCTGGCCATTCTCGACTCGCGCAACGCCTCGGGCATATGGCGGCAGCGCCCACTGTAGCGCGGAATTCTCCCTTCTCGTTCTGCTTGATCGCGCTCTGCGGCGAGATCGTCATCCGTACAGAAACATGGGTAAGCCTTGCCTTCCGCGAGTAACCGATCGATGTACTGGCGGTAGATGTCAAGCCGCTCCATACAGCGATACGGGGCATAGGGACCGCCGACATCGAAACCTTCGTCCCAGTTGATCCCAAGCCAGCGGAACCCATCGAGAAATTGAATGTCCGCCCCCTCTACGTTTCGATTTGTGTCCGTGTCCTCAAGACGCAAGATAAATTGGCCGCCGTGATGGCGTGCAAATAAAAAGTTAAACAGCGCTGTGCGTACGCTGCCGATATGTAAATGTCCCGTGGGACTTGGCGCAAAGCGCACCCGTACAGTCATCTTGCCACCTCCCTGATAGATTCATCAGCCTTGACCAGCAAGGCCACGGCTTGCGCAGCGATGCCTTCCCCTCGCCCGACAAAGCCAAGCTTCTCGGTCGTTGTCGCTTTGATCGATACCTGTCCGGGATCGACCCCACAGACGCGTGCAATGTTTTCCCGCATGGCAGGCACGTGAGGTAGCAGCTTGGGTTTCTCCGCCAAAACCATGACGTCAACGTTGCCTAGACCATAGCCTTCCTTCGCGATGAGTGCGACTACGTGCGCCATCAACTCCATACTATCCGCACCGCGATACGCCTCATCGCTAGGAGGAAAGTGGACACCGATATCGCCCAGCGCGAGCGCACCCAACATCGCATCCATAACCGCATGCGCAATAACGTCCGCATCCGAGTGCCCAACCAGGCCAAAAGGCGCCTCGATACGCACGCCCCCAAGCACCAAAGGCCGATCTGAACCGATGGGATGCACGTCATATCCGAATCCGATTCGCATGGTCTTCCAAACTCCCCCACAACCGATTTGCCAGCCATTCCGCATATGCAAGATCCGCTGGCGTCGTCACTTTCCCGTTATAACTGCTCGATTCGACAGCTGCAACCGGAATGCCAAGCGCCTCCATGAGCGAGCTGTCATCCGTAGGCGAAGCCAGGGGTAAATCCCCAAAGTACGCCTGCTGAATCCAATCTCCGCGGATGGCCTGTGGAGTTTCCGCCAAAAACAGCTTGTCCCGCGAGACGGTACGTTCCACGTGCTGCCCTTCCACCCACTTTACCGTATCTCGGCACGGTTTGCCGAGTACCGCTCCACCATGCTCGGCCGCAGCTGTGTAGACACGAACCACATCTTCAGCTTGTACGAACGGGCGCGCGCCATCGTGTACCGCAGCGACGGTTTCACGATTGTAAAAGTCCGTCTGGTTTACCGAAGCCAATAGCGCACGCATGCCTGCCGTCACGGATTCGTGGCGTGTCGCGCCCCCCTGTACAAACGAAATACGATCATCACCGCCATAGACAACCCATTCTTCACGCATGCGTGTCACATCAGCTTCTCCTGTGACGACAACCACGCGCTCCGCGCCGCCAGCCAGCATGGCTTCCGCGGAGCGTAACCACATAGGCCTTCCCGCGAGATCGAGAAACTGCTTCTTAAAACCCATGCGTCGGCCTTCGCCCGCGGCAACGACAATTGCAAGATACATGTTGGCCTCCTACCTTTCCATCCTGGAATACCATGTCCAAGCATGGAAAAGCCGAGGAGCACCGACTCTCGTCAGGTACCCCTCGCCTTTTCGAACTGCGTGCTGTGCAATTTGATCTTGATCTCATCACAAAGCCTTCTCTAGCAATTTCGGCTTGTCAAAAATCATTCGACCCGCCGACGTCTGCAAAACACTCGTTACCAAAACGGTCACCCTGCCGCCAATGTATTCACGACCGCCTTCGATGACAATCATCGTACCATCATCTAAATACGCCACACCTTGATTGTATTCCTTGCCGTCTTTAATCACCTGTACATGCAATTCTTCGCCAGGCAACACGACAGGTTTCAGCGCATTCGCGAGGTCATTGATGTTGAGCACGGGTACACCCTGCAATTCACAGACCTTATTCAAGTTAAAATCGTTTGTCATCACCTTGCCGTGCATTTGCTTTGCAAGCCGCACCAGTTTAGAGTCCACTTCCTGTATATCGTCAAAGTCGATCTCGACGATTTGAACTGTCGCTTTGGACTCCTTCTGGATTCGATTCAGCACATCAAGGCCACGGCGCCCTCGATTGCGTTTGAGCACATCCGACGAATCTGCAATATGTTGCAGCTCCTCAAGCACAAACGAGGCAATAATCAACGTGCCGTCGACGAAGCCCGTATCCACCAAGTCGGCGATTCGGCCATCGATGATGACCGATGTATCGAGCAGTTTTGCATCGCCCGGGCGCAATGCCCCCTTTTTTTCTCGGGCTTCACCGCGTTCTTTCAGTGACAAACGTCCGGAAAATAAATTGAAGAGTTCTTCTCGTTCGGTAAAGCCAATGCGCAATCCCAGATACGCAAAAAAGACCGCCACGAAAAACTGAACGGCCACCCCAACCACCGGGATGGAACGAATCTCAGGCGAAAATAGGTAAGCTACAACGAGACCGATCACCATCCCGATGGTTCCACCGAGAATGTCGGCGAGCGGTGCACTTTTCAAACGCTCCTCCAACCAACGCAAAAGCGCCGAAACGTAGCCTGCCAAGGAAATGGTCGCAACCAAGAGTAGCGCCCCGCCAATGGCGGCGCCCAACGAATTCCAAACCAATTTGACGTCAGCAGCGAGTGACGAAGATGAAATACATGAATGAATAAGTCCGGGCAAAGCTGATAACCTAGAACGACTCCCAATACGATAAAAAACAGATGGACGACCTTCTTCATCATGGCGGCGTCACCTCCTACCGTTAGTATGCACTTCCTTTATCCAAGCCTAATCAAAATCGATGAAAAAACGATGGAAAGTATAATGAAAGAACACAAGTAGCCTTGTAAATATTGGGGTACTAATTCCAGTGTACCATTGCCCCGATAACTCGTCAAAAGCCGATTCAGCGGCGCTTCGTCCCCCAGTTGTCGAAGTATGCACATTAATCTTTAGATCTCGTCGCCATATCTGTCGGCGTCGAACGTCGCCTTGCGGTCAGTAGCCTGTAGCGGATGGAACGCATAACGCCATACAATGCGTAAAGACCGAGAATTCCGAACGCCAGCCAATCGGTGCGCACGATGTGGCACCTGATCAATACGAAAATGGTCATGGCAAACACGGGTACAAGCACAAATACCGACTTTGGATACGAGACCCGTTTAAAATTCGGGTAGCGCACCGAACTGACCATTAATAGCGACAAAATGAACATGCCTGCCGGTAGAATCACCTGTGCTGGATGGAGAACGGGTTTCATCAAGGCCATGGTCGCAAGCACGCCACCGGCAGCGGTAATGGGAAGACCAACGAAATAGTTGCGTACCTTCGTTTGCGTGTTGAAACGCGCTAAACGCAAGGCGCCGCAAATCGGAAATAACACAGCCAGCAAGTCTCCCAGCAAACCTAACTGTCGCAATTGCACCTGGTACATGACCACGACGGGTGCAACACCAAACGTGACCATGTCCGATAAGGAATCAAGTTGCTTGCCAAACTCACTTTCGGCGTGGAGCAAGCGCGCGGCTCTTCCATCGAGACCGTCGAGCAACATGCCCAAGACAACAAGAAGTGCCGCTTCGTCCAATCGCCCATGTAAAGCAACTAACGCAGCGGCGACACCGACCACGAGATTGAACAACGTCAACGCGTTTGGAATCGCGCGAATGAACAACCGAAGACGCCTCCCATGATGTCAAATCTGCCGTTCAATCAGAACTTGTTCCTGTATGCGGCTGAGTCCGTTGCGGATCATCCGCGCCCGAACCGGCCCCACCCCCTCCACTTTGTCGAGATCGGCAATACTGGCTTTCAATATGTTAGAAAGGACGCCGAAATGCTCAACAAGGTTCTCAATAACTGGTTGTGGAAGCCTGCTAATTTTGTTCAACACGCGATAGCCGCGCGATGAAACGGTCTCCTCTAGTTGATTTGCGCTTGGTGAATACCCGAGTGCACGTGCCATGAGACTGCCATCGAGTAGCTCTTCAGCCGACATGCTGTGGATTTGCGACATAATTTGATGCGGTGTATGCGTCGATTCAGGACTTACAAAGTCTTTAAGAAGGAGGTATGCCTGCTCGTCGAGATTGGCTAACAACTCCTCAAGCTGCATGCTGACGAGACGCCCCTCGCTGCCCAACTCAATAATGTAGCGCCGAATTTCAGCCGTCACACGCAATACTGTTTCGAATCGTTGTAACACCGTCGTCACTTCGTCCAGCGTTACGGCCTCTTCGAATTCCAGTGCAGTGAGGTCCGTCAGCTCTTGCTCTAATACCGTCTTATATTTTTCCAGGGTCTGCAACGCTTGATTTGCTTTGGTCAAGATGACGCCAATGTCGCGCAAGACATATTTGAAGTTGCCTTGATACAGGGTTATCACATTTCTACGCTGGGATATGCAGATGACCAGATGCCCGCTCTGCCGGGCGACGCGTTCAGCCGTTCGATGGCGCGTACCCGTCTCCGAGGTTGGTATGGTGTGATCCGGATTCAGATTTGTATTGGCATAATGAACCCGCCGGGCGTCCTCACTGATGATAATCGCACCGTCCATCTTGGCCAACTCGTAGAGATGAGAAGGCGTCAATTCGCACTGAATGGAGACCCCTCCGTCCATGATCGACAGGACTGTGTCCGATGCACCGACGACAATTAACCCCCCCGTCTTGGCTCGAAGAATGTTCTCAATCCCCTCGCGCAACACGGTCCCAGGTGCCACCATACGGAGAATTTTATTAATTGCCGCTTCTCGTTTCGCGTCTTCTTTCACAATGTCACCTCAAAAGGCCTTCTGTATTGCGTCTTGAACTGATTGGACCGGAACAACCTCGAGACCGGCAACTGAATCGGTCATCGTCTGCGCCGCGGGTACAAAACAGCGCTCGAACCCGAGCTTACGCGCCTCGCGAAGTCGTTTCGAAAGCCTCGTCACAGCTCTTGCTTCTGCCGTCAACCCGATCTCGCCAATATACAGGTCGCCATGTGCCAGCGGCCTATCGCGATGACTTGACACAAGTGCGAGGGCGATGCCGAGATCGACCGCCGGTTCGTCGACCCGAACGCCGCCGGCGACGTTGACATATGCATCCGATGCCCCGACTTGCAGGCCAAGCCGCCGCTCCAATACGGCGAGTAACATATTCACACGCTGCAGATCTGCCCCTGTCGTCATGCGCCGTGGTGTACCGAAACTGGTAGGTGCCACTAATGCCTGCACTTCAAGCAACAAGGGACGCCTGCCCTCCATCGCTGCGACCACGGCGGATCCGGGTGCCATGACCCGCCTCTCCGACAAAAACAACAAAGAGGGATTTGCGACTTCGCGCAAGCCATCGTCCCGCATTTCGAAAACCGCCAACTCATTCGTCGAACCGAACCGATTCTTCACAGCGCGCAATACTCTATACATATGATGGCGCTCGCCTTCAAAGTATAAAACGGCATCGACCATGTGCTCCAACATGCGCGGCCCAGCGATGGCACCGTCTTTGGTGACGTGGCCAACAATGAACGTGGCGATATTCTGCGACTTTGCAAAGCGCAACAAAACCCCGGTACATTCGCGCACCTGCGCAACGCTACCAGGAGCCGATGTCAATCCCGGCCGAAAGACAGTTTGAATCGAGTCGACAATTAAAAAATCAGGACGCAACTGTCCCGCAGCTTCGATGGCGAGATCAAGATCCGTTTCTGCTAGCACAAAGAGATCATCGTGCACCGTTCCCAATCGTTCGGCCCGCAGCCGAATTTGCGTGGCGCTTTCCTCGCCTGATATATACAAAACCCGTCTACCGGAGCGCGCGATGGCATGTGACACCTGAAGCAGCAACGTCGACTTGCCAATGCCCGGGTCACCACCAATGAGGACAAGCGATCCCGGTACAACACCACCGCCAAGGACATAATCACATTCCTGAACGCCCGTCTGAAAGCGCCGTTCCCCTTGTGCTGGAATCGATAAAATAGGTAACGCCTGACTGCGCGTGAGACTTCCCGTCACCCGATGCGGGGACGATGTAGTGACTTCCTCGATAAGCGTATTCCATTCGCCGCACCCGGGACAGCGCCCCATCCATTTGACCTCGACATGTCCGCAGGACTGACACACGTACTGTGTTTTCGTCTTCGGCAATACCTTCCCGCCTTCCTCTTCCTCATCACACATGATACAGAACTCTGGCGATTCGTCCATGGCGGACAGGAGATGATCCAACACAATCATTGTTCACACGAAAGCAGCCGCCCACATGCCACAATAGAGCTGGGCGGCTGCTTTCATTCAGCCTGCTGCCTGTTACACGCCTACAGGATGCTGATTGACCTGTTCGATGCGCAGGTGATCGCCATCGAGGCCCAACACGACGCTGTCGCCTTTCTTAATTTGGCCGGACAATAAGGCCTCCGATAGCCGGTCCTCGATATGGCGGACAATCGCCCGTTGGAATGGGCGTGCGCCATACTGCGGATCGAAGCCTTCCTTGGACAAGAATTTCTTTGCTTCGTCTGTCAGCGTAAATTCGATCTCTTGTTCCTTCAAGCGACGCTGGAGGTTATGCACCATCATGTCGACAATCCTGCCGATATGGTCTTCATCCAGTGAGTGGAAGACGATGATTTCGTCAATGCGATTGAGAAACTCAGGGCGAAACGTCTTCTTCAAGTCTTGCATGACCTTGTCTTTCATATCGAGGTAGCGGCTGCTTTCGTCGCGCTTGAAACCCACACTTCCACCTTTGCGCAACTCCTCAGCTCCGACGTTCGACGTCATGATGATGACCGTGTTGCGAAAATCGACCGTCCTACCTTTACCATCGGTCAACCGCCCATCATCCAGCACTTGTAGCAAGATGTTAAATACCTCTGGATGTGCCTTTTCGATCTCGTCGAGCAACACGACCGAATAGGGCTTACGGCGTACCTTTTCCGTGAGTTGCCCGCCCTCCTCATAGCCGACATATCCCGGAGGAGAACCTACGAGACGGGACGTCGTGTGGCGCTCCATAAACTCGGACATGTCGATGCGAATAAGAGCATCTTCATCGCCAAACATCGATTCGGCCAAGGCACGTGCCAATTCCGTCTTACCAACGCCGGTTGGACCGAGGAAAATGAAAGAGCCAATCGGACGCTTCGGATCCTTCAAGCCGGCCCGCGCCCTCCTGATGGCACGCGATACGGCTTTTTCCCT
>NZ_JXBW01000017.1 GCF_001447355.1 Alicyclobacillus tolerans
GGCTTGCACCGCCTCATCTTGACCAATCACGCGCTCGTGCAAAAGTTGTTCCATATGCAACAGCCGCTCCGATTCCTCTTGCGCCAACTGCTTCACCGGTATCCCCGTCCAAGCCGCCACCACATGCGCGATGTCATCCGCCGTAACCCGGACATCATCGTGTTGCTGCGTCTGCTGCCAGCGTTCCTTCAATTGTTCAAGCTCCTGCTTAATCTTTTGCTCCTGATCGCGCAGGCTGGCCGCTTGTTCGAACTCCTGACTTTGCACGGCAGCATCTTTCTCACTGCGAACCTTTTCTAACTTCTGCTCGAGTTCCTTGAGATTCGGCGGTGCAGTGTGCGTCCGCAAACGCACGCGCGAACCTGCCTCATCAATCAGATCGATGGCCTTATCTGGCAAGAAGCGATCCGAAATGTACCGATCCGACATCCGCACAGCGGCTTCCAAAGCCTCATCGGTAATTTTTACGCGATGATGGGCCTCATAGCGATCGCGCAACCCACGAAGAATCTCCAAGGCCTCTTCTGGAGACGGTTGATCGACCGTGATCGGCTGAAAGCGGCGTTCGAGTGCTGCGTCCTTTTCAATGTGTTTGCGGTACTCATCTAACGTGGTTGCGCCAATGCACTGAAGTTCCCCGCGAGCTAATGCTGGCTTCAGGATATTGGATGCATCGATTGCGCCCTCAGCGCCACCCGCACCAATTAACGTGTGCAACTCGTCGATAAACAAAATGATGTTACCCGCCTGCCGAATTTCATCCATGATTTTCTTTAGGCGATCTTCAAATTCGCCACGATACTTCGTTCCCGCGACGACTGTCCCCATATCGAGCACCATCACGCGCTTGTTGCGCAGCGTCTCCGGAATGTCTCCGGCCACAATACGCTGTGCCAGACCCTCGGCGATAGCCGTCTTACCGACGCCAGGTTCGCCAATCAGGACAGGATTGTTTTTTGTACGCCGAGACAACACTTGAATCACGCGCTCGATCTCGTTGGCGCGTCCAATTACCGGATCGAGCTTGCCATCACGCGCCATCTGTGTTAAGTCGCGTGCGAGGCTGTCGAGTGTCGGAGTACCTACTGAGCTGTCCTTATCGCCTGCGAGATCGACCGCGTCACCACCAAGGAGTTGCAGTACCTGTTGGCGGGCTTTGTTCAAGCTGACGTTCATGTTGGCCAAAACCCGCGCCGCAACCCCTTCACCCTCGCGGATAAGGCCGAGCAGAATGTGCTCAGTGCCGACATAAGAATGGTTGAGCTTGCGAGCCTCATCAATGGACAGCTCAATCACCTTTTTGGCGCGGGGCGTGTAGGTCATCGCGCTGACTTGACCCTGACCTTTGCCGATGATCCGCTCGACTTCCTGTTGCACTTTATCTGCTTGAACGCCCAACATTTGCAAAGAGCGCGCAGCGATACCCTCCCCTTCGCGGACAAGGCCAAGCAGAATGTGCTCATTGCCGACATAAGAATGGTTGAGATTGCGAGCCTCATCAATGGGCAGCTCAATCACCTTTTTGGCGCGTGGCGTGTAGGTCATCGCGCTGACTTGACCCTGGCCTTTGCCGATGATCCGCTCCCCTTCCTGTTGCACTTTATCTGCTTGAACGCCCAACATTTGCAAAGCGCGCGCAGCGATACCCTCACCTTCGCGGACAAGACCAAGCAGAATATGTTCAGTGCCCACTCCTGGATGACTCAGTCTTGTCGCTTCTTCTTGCGCCAAAGCCAACACTCTTTGCGCTCGCTCCGTAAATCTTGCGTACATTATCGATGCACCTCCGAGTCGTCCAAACGTAACCTTTCGCGAATCAGCGCCGCCCTGCGAATGTCTCGTTCTGTCGCCGCAAGTTCACGATGATAATATTTTTGTAAAAAGGCCGGCTGTGTTATGACCATCAACTCTTTTAAAATGCCGGCAGACACGCCTTGAATAATGCCCAGATCAATGCCCAAGCGAACATCCGACAAGCGCTCCATGGTCTCCTTCGTGTCGATGCGACGGGCGTATGCCAGAATGCCAAACGAGCGGCTAACTCTGTCTTCGAGCTGTGTACGATTCCTGGCTAACAACGCCTTTCTCGCATTGCGCTCATGTTCAATCAGTTGATAAACGACACTCTGCAAATTGGCAACAATCTCTTCTTCAGTCTCGCCGAGCGTAATTTGGTTTGATACCTGGTACAGATTCCCGTATGATTCGGAACCTTCCCCATAGATCCCTCGTACTGCCAAACCGACCTGGGACACAGCGGTCAACATGCGGTTGATACTCCCTGTCAACGCCAGTCCAGGCAGATGCATCATCACTGAAGCCCGAATCCCAGTGCCGACATTCGTAGGACACGCTGTCAAATAGCCATATTGGTCGTGGAATGCATATGTGAGATGTTGCTCTAACGCGTCGTCAATGGCACTAGCCATCCGCCAGCCATCGAGCAGTTGCAATCCCGGTAAAATACACTGGATTCGCAAGTGATCTTCTTCGTTCACCATGATGCTCACGAGCTCATCCTCGCGAATCACCATAGCCCCATGCTTTTCTTGCTGTGCTAGGTCGGGACTGATCAAATGCTTCTCGACAAAGACCTGTCGATCCAGCGGCGATAAATCGCGACAGCGAACCATTTCATAGTTCCCGAGTTGTTGCATAACCGGCGACTGTATGGCCTGTTCCATCAACCGCACGATCTCATCCGCATGGCTGTCGGTCTGCAGAATGGGAAATGGGTAACCCTGCAGGTTGCGGGCAACGCGAATGCGGCTCGTGAGTACAATGTCGTCTTCCGGGCCGCCCTCCCGCATCCATTTGCTGACTGCCCTCTGCAAAAAGTCGCTGAGTGACATGCCACTTCCTCCTTATTCCGACGCCTGCTCCAACATGCGAATTTGATCCCGCAACTCAGCGGCCCGTTCAAACTGTTCCTGAGCGACGGCTTGCTGTAATTCACGGCGCAAAGCGTCCAATTGACGCAGTCTCTTAATCTTCGCTCCTGATTTCACGGGTACCTTACCTGTATGACGGTTGCCAGTCTGAATTCTGCGCAGAAGAGGCTCTAGTCTGGCCGCAAAACTATCGTAGCAGTCCGGGCAGCCAAACCTCCCAACCTGGGTGAACTGGTTATAGGTCATTCCGCAGGTTCCACATCGAGGTTGAACCTGGGCCTGCACAGGTGCAAATCCAGGCGATGAATCCATGCTGAGGAGACCGCTTAACAACTTGTTAAAATCGAACGCATTGCCTGCAAGGAATGGGTTCATCACCTCTCCTTGCTCTTTTGCACACACCTCACACAGATGATAGCCTGTCTTTTCACCATTGATGATTTTCGTCACATGAACCGTCGCCGGACGCTCGTGACATCGCTCACACAACACACCCGAACACCTCGTTTCCTCAGTCCCGATGAGCAGCGATCACCTGTAACGCACCATACAATAGCTTGGCTCGCAATTTGTCCCGTAATGGAAGGTCTACAGCAAGAACCTCGCGGCGCAACATATTTTGAAGCATTTGCGCTTCTCGGCGCGTGACCCAACCCTCGCGATACAGCCGCTCGATGAGAGCCTCACCTGTCGCCTGACTGATCTCGTCCCCAAGGGAGCGCAACACTTCCAACACTAAGTGTTCCCGATCCAACTTCACCCGCCGAATTCGGATGTAACCTCCGCCACCTCGTTTGGACTCGACGATATATCCGTGATCGACGGTAAAACGAGTACTGATCACATAGTTAATCTGAGACGGAACGCAATGGAACTGCTCGGCCAATTCACTGCGTTGGATTTCGACCATATCGAAGTCGCTTTCCTCTAAAATACGTTTCAGGTACTGTTCGATGATATCCGAAATGTTATTGCCCATTGGCCGCAACCCCCATTTGTGTGGCAGCACCGCCCTTTAACGTATTTTGACTTTGACTTTTGTTGACCATATTATACAGCAGGGAAGGGCAAATGCAACTTTCATTCGCGTAGTCTGAACAAAATGTGAGGTTGGCATGTGGAGTGTGCTCGTACCAATCATGTCAGGCCGGCCTCATCCTGACCTTTAGATGCACTCGGTCGGGATGAGCTTCTGTTCTCGGGGATGTGGGGGAGGAATGGTGCAAATAGCAAAACAGAGCCAGGCATCTTCGCCTGACTCTGTTCTCTCTTGCCTGGCAACGACCTACCTTCCCAGTCCCTCTCGAGACAAGTTTTCTCGGCGCTGGAGGTCTTCACGTCCGTGTTCGGGATGGGTACGGGTGTTTCCCCTCAGCTATGGTCACCAGACTTTCATGCTTCGTTTGCTCCTCGCTCACATGGCTTCGGCCTTCGGCCTGCAGATGTGTTCGCTCGGACCAAACTTCGCTTCAGGTTGTCCTTCGTGCAACCTTTGTGCTGACTACGTTTGTCCTGGCACTCACGTGGCTTTGGCTTTCGCCTGCGGGTGTGTTTGCTCAGAACAAACTTCGCTTCAGGTTGTCTTCTGCTATGTACCTTTGCTTCTGCTATG
>NZ_JXBW01000018.1 GCF_001447355.1 Alicyclobacillus tolerans
CCACATTTAGGACTTGATCAGTCTGATTGCTGAACAAGGCGAACACGACGTCCATTGAGGTCAAATGCAACTTCGCTACCGATGTACAAATGTACATACAATTTGGCATGCGCTTCATTCACACTGTAGATGTATTCGTCAAGAGACATGACGAGACGCGCCAAGTTCGGTGGACAGCACGCACAGCCAAACCATTCCTGTCGTATCGGTTTCACATGTTCTCGATCCGGATTTCGAGAGTTTGCTTGCGGAAATAGCTCAAGCGGGTTCACATAGCAATAATGCTTGCCATCCAGTGCAACACTTCCAATGACGGTATTGTACATCGCACGTTCCATAACATCAGCGTATTCACTTTTCGGATTTAGCTTAAGCATTCGATTTGCAAAAAAGATGAGCCCAATCGCCGCACAGGTCTCCACATATGCAGTCTCATTAGGCAGATCATAGTCGAACGTGAATGCCTCGCCGTGCCGCGTGGACCCAATTCCCCCAACGATGTACATTTGCCGTCCAGTGACGTCATGCCACAGGCGCTCGCAAACCTTGTGCAAGTCTGCATCACCCGTCAGGCGCGCAATGTCCGCCATCGCGGTATACATGTATACCGCGCGCACCGCATGGCCGACAGCCTCGTCCTGTTCGCGAACCGGTTTGTGTGCTTGGTGATACGCCAAGTCAGGTTTACTTTGCTTGTTTGTCCCCCAAAACGACTCTCCCCCACGCCTTTCCCATTCTTCACGCAGGAAGTTTGGCTCCGTGCCACGTGCTTCAAGAAAGTAGCACGCTAGGTCAAGGTGACGCCGGTCGTGCGTTACACCGTATAACTTGATAAGCGCAAGTTCAATCTCTTGATGACCATCGTAACCGTGAATCTTTCCCTCCTCAGGCCCAAATGTATCTGCAATATAGTCAACAAATTTGCACATGGCATCAAGCAGCTTGCGCTTACCTGTCGCTACAAAATAAGCCACAGCAGCCTCCAGCATGTGCCCAGCACAATACAACTCATGACATTCCATAAGATTGGTCCATCGCTTCTCTGGCGCTGCAATGGTGAAATAAGTGTTCAAGTAGCCATCTGGTTGTTGCGCGGCCACGATGATATCAATGACCTCATCAGCCACTCGCTCAAGTTCAGGATCTCGATGAGACCGCAATGCATATCCGACAGCCTCCAACCACTTGGCCACATCACTATCCTGAAACACCATCCCAGTGAAATCGCCTTCATCCATGCCTGCCGCAATCCGAAAATTGCGAATGGCACCACTCGGTTCCACCCCAGCAATCTGGTCATTCAAAATGTCATACTGATAAGGAATAACAACTGTCCGAACGAGTTCCCGATACGCAGACCAAAATGGTGATGCCAGTTGTACGGATAAGTAATCACGACTCACAACTCTTCCCTCCTGCGTCTTACGTCCTATGGGTACAATCGTATGCCATGTGCACGCTTTTCATTTGAATCTCGGCGAGCAATTCGAGGTTTCTTTCCGATTTTGTGTTTCATACAGTACGGGTGATGCTCATCACCCCATTCTCGCCGTTGACTGCCTAACCACCAACTTCGGTTCGTAGACGATGGATTGCGGACCCTCGCCATCGCGTTTCCCACGGTCTATGGCACGCATCACCCATTTCGCCGCATCCAAACCCATCTGCATCTTGGGATGCTCCACGGTTGTCAACTTGATCTCCGTCGCCTCGGCCAAGTACGAATCATCGTAGCCTACCAGTGATATATCATCCGGTACACTCAACTCCAATTCCCGCATGATATCCAACACTCTTATGGCCAACTGGTCGTTATAGCACACCACGCCCGTCGGGCGCTCGTTGGTATCCTGACTCAGTCCCTCCCGTACACTGCGAAGTACGTCGCTACTCTCCTCCTCTGTCCGATACGTGATCAACATCTCCGGCGCCACCGAAATATCCGCCTCTCGACACGCGTCAATAAACCCCTGCATCCGATACACGCCCTGCAGATCGTCCGTCTTAAACACGCCCATCAACCGACGATGGCCTAACTGAATCAAGTGCTCTGTTGCCATCCATCCACCTTTTTTATCGTCCACAATGATATGCGGGGGATCCAACTGGGGATAGAACTGGTTGATCATCACATACGGAATCTTTCGACGCTCCAATTCCAGATAGTAACGGATGTTAGGGGTTTACGTACTACTCTCCGTCGGCGCGATGATCAGTCCGTCTATAGGCCTGCTCAACATCGACTGCAGACACCGCGCCTCTTTCCCAATGTTGTTGTACGTACACGCCAGGATCAACGAGTACCCCTTACTCGTCACATGCGACTCAATTCCGCGGATGATGGACGGAAAAATATAATCCGAGATGTACGTCGTGATCACACCGATATACTTGCCGCTCTCCTGCACTGCCGGGCCACTCGTTGTACGCTCTTCCGGCGGATACGCACAAAACGTACCTGCGCCTTGCTCCCGATACAACAGCCCTTCGTGCACCAAATCCCCCACCGCTTGCCGAATTGTATGTCGGCTCACGCGGAACATCTTGATGAGCTCGTTCTCCGAATAAATCTTTTCCCCCGGTTTTACTTTCCCACTCCGGATCCACTCTTTAATTTGTTCTTTGACCACCACGTACTTTGCGGGCGTGCTCATCACGTATCACCAATTCCTATATAAAATCCGTACAAGTCCGTTGGTTCATTGTATCCTGTGTGTAGAAGCACGGCAAATGGGACGTCCACCATCACAAGTGGACGCCCCACGAGCATCTGTAAAGCTTATTGCTTGCTTTGCAACCCTTTCATCGACAGCCCGATCCGCCCGCGTGCCGCGTCAATGTGAACCACGCGGACACGAACGACGTCACCAACCGTCACAACGTCGAGTGGATGTTTGACAAATGTATCGGCAAGCTCGGAAATATGCACAAGCCCGTCGTTTTTCAGCCCAATGTCGACAAACGCGCCAAAGTCCACCACATTCCGCACTGTTCCGTTTAGTTCCATACCCACCGACAAATCCTCCATGCGCATCACATCTGTCCGCAGAATCGGCGGTGGCACATCTTCACGCGGATCGCGGCCTGGACGTTCGAGAGCATCCAGGATGTCGCGCAACGTCGGCACACCGGTGCCAAGCTCCTGTGCCAACTCGGCAAGTGGCAGGCGGCGGGCAGCGGCAATCAGGGCTCGACGCTTAGAAGTCTCGCGCAAGTCAGTCGGATTGGCTTCCAACCTGGCCAACAGACGCTCGACGACACCGTATGACTCCGGGTGAATGGGCGTTGCATCCAAAACTTCATCGCCATCCATGACGCGCAGAAAGCCAACGCACTGTTCGAGCGTCTTCGGCCCTAGGCGTGGAACTTTGGCCAACTGGTTGCGCGTGCGGAATCGCCCATTTGCCTCACGGAACTGTACAATGTTGCGTGCCGTTGTACGGTTCAACCCAGCAACGTACGACAACAGACTGGCCGAAGCCGTATTGACATCGACACCGACCTCATTGACCGCTGTCTCGACGACCGCGCCAAGTTGTTCTCCGAGCCTCGCCTGTGAAACATCGTGTTGATACTGGCCGACACCAATCGACTTTGGATCGATCTTGACCAGTTCCGCAAGTGGATCTTGCAGACGGCGCGCGATGGAAATAGCACTTCGCTCAGCGACATCAAGGTTAGGAAATTCCTCGCCCGCCAATTCCGATGCAGAATACACGCTTGCCCCCGCCTCCGACACCATCACATACGCGATCCGCCAGCGACCAGATTGTGCGTGCCAGGTGCGAATGCAATCTGCGACAAACGCCTCCGTCTCGCGTGACGCGGTTCCATTGCCAATAGCGAGCACGTCGATATGATGCCGCTCGACAAAGGAAAGGAGGACTTCCTCGGCCTCTGCAACGCGATTTTGTGGTGGTGTCGGATAAATCACGGACACCTCTAAAAGCTTACCTGTATCGTCGACGGCAGCTAGCTTACAACCCGTCCGATAAGCCGGATCAACCCCCAGGACGCGCTTCCCGCGCAGAGGTGGTTGCAACAGGAGACTGCGCAAATTCGCCCCGAATATCCCGATGGCATGCTCTTCCGCCCGCTCCTGCAACTCGGCCCGCACCTCGCGTTCCACCGCTGGCTGAATCAGCCGCTTATAGGCATCTAGCGCCGCCCGCGCCAGCAAGCCTGCAACTGTATCGGTATCCGGCTTGTCCGATCCGGCATAACGGCGATACAAGCGAGCGACGATGTCAACCTCTGGAGCGGCAATGGAAACGTGTAAGGCTCCTTCGCGTTCACCCCGATCCATCGCCAGCACTCGATGCGGCGGCACACTTACAAGAGGTTCTTCGTAGCGGTAATACTGCTCATAGACTGTCTCTGCACTTTCATCGACCGCCGAGCTCACCATTTTGCCATGTCGCATGGTAATCGTGCGAATGAAACGACGGTTGTTTGCATCATCCGAAATCGCTTCCGCCAAGATGTCCAATGCACCCTGTAGGGCTGGTCCAGCCGACTCGACGCCTGCTTCGACGTTTACATACGTCTCAGCTTCCTGCATGACCCTTGCCAAAGGCGTTGCCCGCTCCACCGTCTGAAGCCATTCCGCAAGCGGGCCTAGTCCACGCTCGCGAGCAATGGAAGCGCGTGTTCGCCGCTTGGGACGGAATGGCCGATAGATGTCGTCGATCTCGGTGAACGTCTGTGCCACCTGAATGGCTTGGCGCAGTTGACTCGCCTGCGGTTCGGTGGCTAAAGCGCCTTGCTCCGCAAGCAGCCGCAACACGTCCTGACGACGCGCCTCCAGGTTTTTCGCCTGTTCGTACTCCCGTGCAATCGAGCGCAATTCATTTTCGTCGAGCTCGCGAGTCATTTCCTTCCGATAGCGAGCTATGAATGGAATGGTATTGCCCTCATCCAACAGGCGAAGCGCCGCTTTGACCCGGGCTTCCGCAATACCAGTCTTGTCCGATACGATTCGCGCGTAGTTTGGTGGTGTCTCCAGCACTTGCTCCAACTCGTCTGTCTCCTTCACATTTCGCTACGCAAAGTCTACCGAAAAACTGGCTTGCTTCAAACATCTCGCGCTCGAACCGGTAAGATCACAATGGCGAAAGCGCATTCGCGCCAACCAAGCTCTTCATGTATGATGATGACTAGATTTTCTTTATTGAGGTGCCATGATGGCTTTCACCCAAGTTCGAGGAAACGCCCGCAGCTGT
Organism: Alicyclobacillus tolerans; assembly: GCF_001447355.1. GTDB lineage: Bacteria > Bacillota > Bacilli > Alicyclobacillales > Alicyclobacillaceae > Alicyclobacillus > Alicyclobacillus aegles. Next base: position 5,223 of record NZ_JXBW01000018.1, read on the forward strand.
GTGTTGGCGGAGCCGTTATTCGTCATCCCATATAACATGTACACCACCTATGCATCCGCCTACATGCTCGACCTGCATGTATCCGATGCTGGGCTTGGTATCGTTACCACCATCAATCTCATCTTGCAAATGTTGTCCGCTTTTGTCAGCGGGTATCTGACGGATCGCATGGGCAGACGAAAAGCCCTTTGGTTGTATGATGTTGTGAGTTGGTCATTCGCGACATTGGTATGGGCTGTCTCGCAAAACGTCTGGTGGTTCTTGCTTGCGGCTGTGCTCAACGGGTTTCAACGAATACCTGCGACTGCTTGGTATTGCTTATTGGTCGAAGACACGCCTGTCGACAAGCGGACCTGGGTATTCACAGGTCTTCAGATTGTCAGCGTTGTCGGCGGTCTGTTTGCACCTATTGGGGGCATCCTGGTCAACCATCTCTCTCTCGTGCCGGCGACGAGAGTCATGTACTTGTTCGCTTGTCTGAGCATGTCCGTTATGATTTATGTGCGCCATCTCGGTCTTCGCGAAACCGACATTGGCTTACGCAAGATGACGGAGCGCCACACCTTTGACGCCCGAAGCGAATGGCACAGTTACATGGCCGTTGTGCAGCAAATCGTGAAAAACCGCAGGCTGTTGCTTCTATTTGCCGTCTATGTATTGTGGAACATACAAACCACCATTCGCACCACATTCGTTTCGGTGTACCAAATTGACTATCTCCACATTCCAGCCTCACTGATTTCGCTTTTTCCGGCCATCTCGTCGCTTTCCATGATGGCCCTGTTGTTTACGGCGGTTCCTCGTTTCCGTGAGGAACACGCAGCGCGGTGGATGAATGCTGGTTTCGTGCTTATAGGACTTGCCAATCTTGTCCTTGTCATCATGCCCGAAAGCAACTTTGCCTGGGCTGTTGTAAGCACCATACTCGCAGCCATTGGCACAATCATTGCTAACCCGTTTGTCGAGTCTGTGGTCGCCAATGCCATGGATGACGAACAACGTGCAACCATGCTTTCCGTGCTCAACGTGATGATCCTTGCTTGCACATCGCCCGCAGGCGTGATCGGCGGTTACACGTATAGCATCAACCCGCAAATCCCCATTGATTTGGTGATCGTGACTTTTGTTATGAGCATCATACTCGTATGGATGGCCAATCGCAGACAAACATCTGAAATCACAAATAGTCGCCATACGGATTTGGGAAACGGTGTGTAAACATATGCACGTGCTCTACAATGCGAAATAGGGGTTCATTCAGCGTAACACTAAATCTCCCACCTCTATGCTAAACACCTTCCGCGATGGCTCACGGAAGGCGTTGCTGTTTCGACGTTAGCGGAACACGCGCATACGTGCTTCCACCGGTTGTACTTCCTTTGTGCGTGGTTGTTGCGTTGGCGAGCCAAACGGCATTTGCGCGATCATCCGCCAAGTCTCTGGAAGCCCCCACTCGGCCTTGACGCGTTCTTCCACCATGTTATAGTGCTGAAGGCTTGCGCCTAATCCTTCTGCCTCAAGCGCCACCCAAACGGCATACTGGTGCATGCCATTGGTCTGCTCGGACCAGACTGGGAAAAGTTCTTGGTTTCTTGGGAACTTCTGCTGAAACCCTTCCACCACGGCTTGATCTTCAAAAAATAGGACGGTTCCATACCCGTTGCGAAAACCTTGCAACCGCTCCTGGGCACTGCGAAACGACTCGGCAGGCATGACGGCCTGCATCACTTCTTCGACAATCTCCCAGAATTTTTTGTGTTGCTTACTAAGCAACAATACCAGTCGTGTGCTTTGCGAGTTGTACGCAGATGGCATATGCCTGACAATGTCGGCCACCATCTGCTCCAGCTTCGCATCCGGAATGGGTGAAGCGTTGCTGATACCGTAAATGGAGCGCCTCTCCCGCAATACCGTTAAAAAGTCTTTATTGGCTGTCAACGTCGTCATAATTATCCTTCCCCCATCCTGTCCAAATCGACGCCAAAAAGGACTATCCAACGGCCATAGGCCAACGTTATTATATCCGATGTGCATGTGCACATGCCGACCATCGCCGAGGAAGTGTTGTTACTTGGATTCGTTTCACTTTTGGATTGACTTGGCCTGTGTCGTACTGCCTCTACTGGTGTTGGACGCCTGGCACCTGCGCAGCACCCTGCCTCCAACGCGTACCTATCAATCGCCGTATGTGGCAGGGACACTATTTGTCGCGTCGGCCGTTGCCAGCAACCTTTTTGCGTTCCATATCGGTTCATCGGTCGCCGTCAACTTCAGTATCGTGCCACTCACGTTGAACTTCTTCCTCTTGACCCCACTGTGGTCACTATTCTGGATGTTCGTGTACATCGTCGTGCAAATTGCCCTTAGCGTGTACCTCATGAGCCACGGACACCTTTCATGGCATTCGGCAATGCACACAATGCACATACTCCCGAAGTCACTTGCTGTGGTGATGGTCTACATCAGTCTCATGATGCTATGTTCCTATGCGACAAAATCGGAGAACGCGTATCGGCGCAGCTATTGGTTCGCTCTCGGGCTATTTTTCTACGCCAGCTTAGATTTCGTCATTGTGAAGCGCGAACACCAATTGATTGGCTTTCCCATTCAGCTGTTTGTCACGTACGTACTTGGCTTCATCGCGCTGTGGCTGATCTGCGTGCGTCTTGTCCATGCGGTGCAAGCCGTAGACGCTACCAAATCTGCCGCCAGAACGCGGGAACAGTATGAACTCATCGGCCAGCTTGCAGCCTCAATGGCACACGAAATCCGCAATCCAATAACGGTCGTGCGTGGCTTTGCACAGCTGATGGCACATCACCCGGAGACCTCTGCGACACATCGAACGTATTTGGATACCATCATTGCGGAACTGGATCAGGCGGACGCCATGATCGCCAGTTATCTGCAACTTGCCCAAATGGGTACTGACGAGGAGAAATCGCAGATCTCCGTCAAGGCCGTCGTCGAAAATGCCTTGCACCTTTTGATGCCTTACGCTCAATCACACGCCGTTACGCTGTATAGCGATTGCGATGAAAACGCCGTGGTGTTCGCGGATCGAGATTGCTTGTTGCAGTCTGCCATACACCTCATCAAAAACGCGATTGAATCTCACGATCGCGCAGGAATCGTCAACGTATCCGTGCAGATTGAAGGCAAATGGGTCGTTTGGCGTGTCGCGGACGACGGTCGCGGCATCGACGCCCAAACCTTGAAATGGCTTGGCCAACCGCATTACACGACGCGCTCGAGTGGAACCGGCTTAGGATTGACCTTCGTCTACAAGACCGCGCACGAACTGGGTGGCAATGTGGAGGTTACGAGCCAAGTCGACCATGGCACGACGTTTCTTGTGCGCATTCCTAAAGCCAATTCGATGGTCACTCGCAAAGCCACTCATGCCGCCCCGGTACAGCCCTAAACAACGGCCTGACCGGGACGCTGTCCACATAATTCCCCTTTCTATTGGGCAATCAATGAACTATGGATGCCCAGAAAACCACTTGCCCACAGAACAGCGTATCCGCCTGTCCAACAGGCGATCACCCATGGCCGGAAGATCCTGTACCAACAAAGCGGATGCCATGTCTGTCATGTCCGCTTGCGACAACCGGATCGCGAATTATCTAGGGAGAAGGTAACAAAGCGGCAGACGTGTGGATTCTGCTGGATAACCCCGGCTTGCGCGAAGATCGGTCCGGAAAGCCTTTTGTGTGTGGCACGCGGCAGACGTTGCACAGGACAGCGGCCGAGCACGGCTACGGCGAACAGGATATCTATGTGACGTTTGTCGTGAGACGCCGACCGGCGCCGCGTTACCCGAAATATTTGGTGAGGCAAATGTGTATGGAGAACTTCCATAAGCAACTTCGACCTGACGGTCCACGCATCGTATTTGCGATGGGAGATGTCGCGCTTAGTGCCCTTATGGAAGCGGAGGCGCATGTCAGAGATATGCGCGGACGGGTGCATACGTGGCGCGATCGAATCCTGATTGCGACGTACCACCCACTCGCAGTTCGCCGACGGCCCAATTTGGAAAAGCACTGGCAAGAAGATTGGCGATTGTTACAACAGCTGCACAAACCGTAATGGCATCTGAGCCGGCGCCGACCTTATCTCGCCGTCCAGCCGCCATCAACAACCAAAACGGTACCATTGACTAAACCTGCGGCATCGGAAGCCAGGTACAAGACCGCGGCGGCCACATCCTCAATGGTCCCGACCCTTGCCACCGGAATGCGTGAAACCACCGATTCGCGAAATTCCGGTTGATCAAGTCTCTCCGCCGTGCCCGGCGTATAGATGAACGTCGGCGCGATGGCGTTGACCGTGATGCCATAAGGAGCCCACTCAAGTGCCAAGACCTTTGTCAGCATGTTGACGCCGCCTTTTGATGCCGAGTAGGCCGCATGCCGTTCAATCCCGACGATACCTGCCTGTGAACTCATCTGAATGATACGCCCCTTGCCCTGCCGCATCATCAACTTCGCAGCCTCTTGGCTACAGAAAAAGACGCCCTTCAGATTGACCGACATCATCTCGTCCCAGTCTTCCTCGGTAACATCGAGGGCATCGTGGTTATAACCGAGGCCCGCATTGTTGACAAGCACATCGAGCCGCCCATACTTACCGTCGATCACGCTGAACGCGCGCCGGATGTTGGCGACGGATTTGACATCCAACAACAGCGGCTCAATTATGCCCGTCCCGTCACCCCCTTCGCGCGCGAGCGATTCGAGTGCACTTGCATCACGGCCAGCGGCGATGACCGTAGCACCAGCTGCCGCAAGATGTTGTGCCAACCCACGGCCAATCCCCCGCGACGCCCCCGTGACGAGCGCAATTTTCCCATCTAATCGAAAGTTCAGTGATCCCATGCATGCATCCCTCTTTCCACGAAAACAACGCTGCAAAACGCATAAGGCGTTTGCAGCGCTGTGCCACAGCATATTTTATTGTACCGGTTCTGGCTCTCGTTCAACATCCGGATGCGAATCGATATCGTCAAATTCATCCTCGGGAATGTCGCCGTCGAGCGGAGAAGCCGGATCCCCTTCCGACAGATCTCCCTCTTCACGCGGAGTAGACCCGTCCTCTTCTTGCGTGGATACCTCTGTATCCTCTACAGACAAGTTGTTTTCACCTACTGCGTCAACCGCCTCAGCTTCCTGTTGTCGCGCCGCGTCAGGCAGGGACTGCGCACCCTTGGCTCCAGCCTCGGTTGATCCTCCACCCGCGCCAGCCACAGCTTGCGCCGCTTCCGGAGCCTTCACACGGCGAATGAAGAAGGCAAGCACAAATGCGAGCAAAGAGCCCATCGTCGCCCACCAGAACGCATCGTTGATGCCTTGAATGGTCGACTGCTGCATTGCAAGCTCGTACAACACCTCATGAGCCAACTGCGTCGCCGCGACGGTCGAATCGTGTAACTGCAGCGTGAAATATTGCACAAGCTCGTGGAAGAATCCACTCACCGACGGATTGTTGTTCGTCATGACGTTCTGATATTCTGCGTAGTGCACTTTCGTGCGATCCGTCATCACCGTCACCAATACCGCCGTACCAATGGACGACGCAACGGTTCGCGCGGTGTTGGACGCCGACGTTCCGTGTCGGTAGAGGTGTCTGGGCAACTGGTTCATGCCTGCAGTTTGCACGGTCATCGCGAGCATCGACATGCCAAACATGCGCAAGGTGTACAGGAGCATGACGTGGACGTAAGTGGTCTGCGCGTTGAGCTTCGTGAACTCATACGTTGCGACCGTCGTGATCGCCAGCCCGAGTACGGCGAGCGGTCGAGAGCCGATGCGGTCGAACACGGCACCGGAAACAGGGGCCATCACACCCATTAGAATGGCTCCTGGCAACATCAGAAGGCCGGACTGCAACGCCGTAAAACCACGGATGTTTTGCAAATAAATCGGCGTCAGGATCATACCACCAAACATGGCCATGTTGATGACACAACCGACGATGGTGGTCAAGGAAAACGTTCCGTACCTAAAGACGCGTAAATCGAGCATTGGGTCCTTACAGGTCAACTCGCGAATCACGAAGACGACAAGGAAAACACCGCCAATGATGAGCGAGACATCGACGGGTGAATTGCCCCCACCTTTATTGCCCGCTTCACTTAAGCCATAGAGCAAACTCACAAATGCGATCAACGACGAAATCAAGCCAATGCCTTCAAACTTCGGACGAACAGGCTTCGAGACGTTCTTAAGCACGAAGATGGCGATGATCATGTCGAGTAAGCCGAGCGGAATGATGACCCAGAACAGCAGGCGCCACGACCAGTGCATGATCATCCACCCGGACAGGGTCGGGCCAATGGCCGGCGCAAAAAACATCGCAATGGCCATCGTCCCCATGGCTTTGCCGCGTTTTTCGGCCGGATAGAGTTCCAAAATAACCGTCATGAGCAGTGGCATAATGACTGCTGACCCGGATGCTTGAACAATACGGCCAATGATCCTCATAGAAAACACTGGCGCAATGGAGCATATGAACGATCCGGCGACGAACAATGACATCGCAGAAATAAACAGCTGTCTCGTCGTAAACGTCCCCATCAGAAAAGCCGTGATGGGAATCAGCACGCCGTTGGTCAACATGTAGGCCGTGGACAGCCACTGCGCCGTGGTTGCATTGACGTTAAATGCCGACATCAAATGCGGCAACGCTACGTTTAACAAGGTTTGGTTCAAAATGGCGACAAAAGCGCCGAATATGAGTGTTGCAAGAATCGAACCCCGGTGCGGATGGCCATGCGCCGCTTCCTGCGGCGGGGCGCCAGCTGCACCGGGCGAGGCGGCGATGACCGCCTGGTTCGCGGTCGGTTGCAGCGTGTCGTTCGACATTGAGCTCACCTCTTACTTATGGATGCGAACCGTCGCGCTCATCCCCGGGACCAATCCACTGCCGGCCGTCGTCCCGAGCGAGATGGTCACCGGTACGACCTGCGTCACTGGTGTGTAGTCAGCCGTCGTGCTCTGCGTTGGCAGAAGCGAGAACGTCCCCGCCGTCGCATCGCCAATTTGCGTTACCGTACCGTTGATGGAACCTGCCTTGCCAGCGACGTACACGTCGACTTGCTGACCGACCTTGTCCTTGTCGATCAGCGTTTCTTTGATTTTCGCCACGACGTACAAGTGTCTCATGTCATATGCGTAGGCAAGCGGCGTGCCCGCAGCAACAATCTGGTTGTTGACCGCGTCGTCCTGGGCAATCGTCCCGGCTGCTGGCATTGTGACCGGAATGTCAACCACCTTGTTCCCCTCTTGCGTCTGTACTTCAGCTACCTGTTGTCCACTGGTGAAATTCGTCCCGACATTGCCTTGCCAATTGATCAATTTGCCGGTAGCAGGCGCTGCCACGGTAATTTGTGTACCACTGATTTGTGCATCGTCCGTCTTCAAATACAATGTCGACTGGTTGTAGAAGTAGTAGCCCGTGATGGCCGCCGCAACCAAAACGACGAATAGAATGATGTTAAAGACGATGACCTTACGAAAACTGTTTGCTGGGTTCATACGCTTCCTCCTCGTATTCGCGATCCCGATATTGCCTTTGCGGCTTTTTTGATCGCTATCTTTTTAGAGAGTGTACTATTTAACCACTATGTATATTTAATATATTTAGGTGTATGAGTCAAGGGGCTGTTGTGGAAATTGTTTCAGTTGTTTGTACGTGCCGTGTTACAATGTATATGAATGCCATCGCTATGGATGAGGGGCGTGTCTGGAGTGGGCGATACGGTTGTGTTTAAGCAATGCGCATCCTGTCGAACCACAAATCGAATTCGTGTCGAAAGTGGCCTCAGCTGTCGCTGCGGCAAGTGCGGATCGCCAATTGCGTTGACGCACTACGAGGTGCTTGGTATCCCGTCCTCCGCGTCGGCAAGTGAGATTAAAGCTGCTTATCGACGCGCGGCGAAGACTTGGCATCCCGATGTACACCCGGATCGCGCATTTGCTGAACGCCAATTTCGAAAGATTGCGCAGGCATTCTCCATATTGAGTGATCCACGCATGCGCGAACAATATGACCTGTCATTGACCGCATCCACGGGTGAAGCAAACGCTCCGTCTGACGGCAGCAGAGTTAAAGATACAAAGGCGAGATCGACGACCCGCAAACCCAAAGAGCATCGCAAGCAGACGCGAACCGAGGGCAAAACGCAGGCGAGCGATGGCGCTAAGCCACAGGGCCCCATCTGGCGACGCTATAACTGGGGCACCGCGCAGATGCCATCACCGACACAGCGGAATTGGCTTGGCTACGCGCTTGCCGGAGTCGGTGCGTTTACGACCTTGACCATTAGTGGCGCTATATTTACAGGCTTGTTTGGATCAAAATTGGCGCTCGTGATACTATTGGGACTCGCCATGGTTGGGGCACTTCAGCTTCTCTACCTGCTGACGAAGCTTGGTGTCGATTCCGAAGCCTAACCTGGCTCTTCACACCGACCGGAAGGGAGCATCCCTCATGCGAGAAAGCGGCAATACCATCCTGATCACAGGCGGCGCCTCGGGCATCGGCCTGGCGTTCGCCGAGCGCTTTTTGGAAGCCGGAAATCAAGTCATCATTTGTGGACGCCGCGCTGAAAAGCTAGAGGAAGCAAAGGCAAAATTCCCTGCACTCCACACGCGTGTCTGCGACGTCGGCAACGAACAAGACCGCGTCGAGCTGTGCGATTGGCTTGTCCGCGAATTCCCGAACCTGAATGTCCTCGTCAACAACGCCGGCATTCAGCAGTGGGTCAACGTGCAGCGCACGGAGGAGGAATGGGCGCACTTCCATCAAGAAATCGCCATTAACTTCGATGCACCCATTCATCTTACCCTGCGCCTGCTACCACACTTACTCAAACAACCACATGCAGCCATCGTCAATGTGTCGTCTGGTTTGGCCTTGGCGCCTGCAACGTGGGCTCCCATCTATAGTGCGACTAAGGCGGCACTCCACTCGTTCACACAGAGCCTGCGGTTGCAACTGGAAGGCACCAAGGTGGACGTTATTGAAATCTTGCCTCCAGCCGTCAATACCGATCTCGGTGGTCCTGGACTCCACACATTTGGCGCCCCTCTCAACGAGTTCGCCGATGGGGTCTTCGCGTCACTCCGAGGCGGCGAGATCGAAATCGGCTATGGTGATTCCGAACGGCGATTGCACGCCTCGCGCGAGGATTTGGCAGAGGCGGCACGGCAAATGTGGCTGGGATTCCGCAAGCGAAATCCGGAGTTTTAAGCAGGTCACCCGTCAAGTCCGTTCGCACCCGCGGCGGACGATTGAGTTCATACTGCGGAAGGCGGCTGCGGCGCATAGGCCACAAAGCCCTGCAACCGGTCGCAGCCTATGCGCCGCAAGGCATCTTACTGCTCCGCTGTTTGATCGCAACGGCAACGCCAGTCTCCGCAAGATTCGACACCGCACGCGCCACGGCGAGAAGATTAGGCACAAGCGCCGATGCTCTCACGTCTGCCTCTGCGCGAGATGGATTCGATACTGCTGTCCCCCATGCTCTTTTGCGGAATACATGGCCATGTCCGCGTACTTCTGTAACGTGTCGACGTCCGTGCTGTGGTCCGGGCAAATGGCCGCGCCAATGCTACAACCAATGGGCAAAAGCTCACCGCCGACGCAGAGTGGCTCTTGGAATCGAGCAAGGCAGCGTTCCGCCTGCTCTCGTACGTCGCACTCCCCTGTCACCGGATCGATCACGATGGTAAATTCGTCGCCACCCATGCGGTATACGGTGGCCCCATCCGCCGTAGCTTCCTGCAAGCGGGCCGCGATGGCCTTTAGTGTCTCGTCACCAAAGTGATGGCCAAACGTGTCATTCACATTTTTAAACCCGTCGAAGTCAAGCAACATCACAGCGAGCTTGGTCTGCCCTTCCAACGCCTTCGTGACGCTATCTGCAAGGTCCAGCTCAAACCGCTGTCGATTTGGCAGACCGGTCAACAAGTCGGTATACGCCATCCTGAACAACTCGCGTTGGTGTTCTTTGCGCTCTGTGATGTCAATGGTTAACCCCTCGACGAAGACGGGCCTTCCGCAATCGTCATAGCGAGGGTATAGACTGTTGGCAACCCAGCGCACCTCGCCATCCTTGCGAATAATGCGGTACTCCGTGCGGATGGGGCCCGGCCCTGTCAACGGTACATAGGCAAGGTCGGTGTCATCTGGATGAACGACCTCTAGCCAAAACATCGGGTTTTGGCGGAATTCGTCATGAGTGTGCCCATAAATCTTTTCGCCGCCCTTGGAGCCATAAACGGCCCTATTGTTTTGAATGTCGTGCGCAAACAGACAAACATCAACCGTGTCCAGGATTCGCTCAATCGTGGTTTTGGCTTGCTCCAGTTGAGCATAGAGCTCGGTTGTCCGAAAGTCCTCCGTTGCAAACGCGAGCACACCTCGGTATTGACCAGCTTCGTCATATTGCGCATAGGCCCAAACGACAACATCAATGGCCTGGCCTGATTTGGTCTGGCGTTTCACGAGTCTTCCATTGACGGAGCCATGCTGGCGGACGTGGTGGACGAGTTGTCTAGCCTGTTCCCGCTCATCGTCAGGCACAAACGGTATCTCGCGGCCGATGACTTCGTCCTCAAGCCACCCAAATATGCGTTCGGCTGGCGGCGACCATACGGTGACTCTGCCCTGTGGATCGACACCGTAAACGGCGATGGGAGCCTGCCTAGACAGCCAGGCGAAGGGATCACGAGAGGAAAGGTCACTGGAATGCACATCGGGTGATCGCCTTGGACTTTGGTTCACACAACTTCCCCGTCCCATCCTAAAAAATAAAAAATCCCTAGCAACGGTGCCGCAGGGATTTGGGTGCAACTCGGCCATCATGGGCAGCATCTGCCTGTAGACCCGTAGCTTTGCGCCCACACCTTTCGGTGTGTTTGCCGACTGGTTCTCTGATCGATTGTGTTTAATCATATTGTACATCGTCGACAAGGAGGATACTAGGGGCAATCGTAAGGGGCGCAAATCCCTGCATACGCCCCCATCTTACCGTTACGCTCGCTTGGCCTGCGCGCAAACATGCCCGCTGCCCTCCAACTGGTGCACCGCTCGCCATGTCATGAGCTCCCCTTTGACGATGCCCATCGTTGTGCGCACAAAGACAACCGTAAAACATACCCACAAGATGGAAAGCTGGACGACCCCCGCTATCGCAAAAAACGAATGTCCCATAAGGTGGTCAAGGGCATAGGTTCCACTCGTAAAACTGCCAATCGGAAATACGTAACTCCACCAGCCGAGATGAAACGGCAGTCCATCTCCCCGCGTCGTCACGTGCAAAAGCGTATGCAATGTCGATATGAGAATCCACCAAACGCCAATGCCCCACATGGCCATCGCAAACACCTCGGCAAATGCATGCAAGGCGTTTGCATACGCCCCAAACAGATGAGTTGCCTGAATAGGCAAGCCGCACATCGTCCCCATCGACATGCCAATAGGCCCAATTTCCACCCATAGGCTTGGTGCCTCCTGGCCACTCAGACGGCGATGATATACCAAACGCGCATAGACCAAGGTGCTCATCAGAATAAATAGAAAGAAGGTCACGCCAAACATGGCAGCGATAACGGCCAACATGGCAAACTGCACTTCGCTTCCACCCACGTATGGAAGGAGATTGGTTCCGGTGGCCGCCGCAACAATCGGCGGCACCAATGGAATGAGCCATGAGGCTACCGTCTCCTCGCGTTCGACGCGGTGTTCGGTAAACAAAAGGTATGGAACAACAATGACCGTGAACAACGACGCCAACGTGCCAGCCAGCCAGATTCCGATACTGATGTGAATCGCCAGTAAGCGTGGCAAGAGGTGAGTTCCAATCAAAAAGTAATCGTTCCCTACCACGTTTAAGCCCATGGCGAATGCACCATAAAAAAGTGCTCGCCCAGGTTTACGGAAGTCGTCCGCCGCAGTTTCCGTTGCGAACACCCAGCGCAAGAGCCACATGACAAATGCAGATATAAACACCACGTTCAACGCCACAAACAGAGTGACGCCCACCACATGTTGCAGCGGGATGGTTATGGGTGACGTGTAGGTCAGAGCAGCAACAATGCCAATGCCCATCACCGTTGTGAACCAATTTAACCCGAATTGTCGAACGGCGTGCATCCAAGTCTACCCCCTTCTGTGCTAACCGTCTTTATGGTATGTCTTGTTAACGATTAGGTAAAATACATAATGTCAATATAGGTGATAAGCAATTCATTATCCTTATGTCGCAAGGGGAGTATTGCGTGGATTGGCAACTTCGCGTGTTTGTCACCGTCGTGGAAGAACAAAGTTTTACACATGCCGCAAAGAAATTGCACATTAGCCAACCGGCCATCAGCCAACACATTCAAGCGCTCGAACAGCGACTCGATGTCCGCCTGCTCGATCGCGAACGGCGAAGGATTCGCTTAAACCCCCCCGGCGAGATTGTCTATCGACATGCAAAGGAAATCCTTGCGCTATACAGTCGCATGGAACGCATGCTGGAGGAAGCCAAAGAGGAGCCATCCGGCTCCCTGCGCATCGGCGCCAGCCTCACTTACGGCGAATATGTGCTGCCGCATGTGATTGCCTCGTTTCGCAAGCGGTACCCAATGATTCAACCTATCGTCGAGATCGCAAATACACAAACCATTGCCCATCGCGTAGCGGTGCGCGATCTCGACATCGGCGTGGTGGAAGGTCGCGATGTGGTGCACGACGACGTGGAACTTACGCCTTTTGCCGAGGACGAGTTGGTTATTGTATGCGCGAAAAACGCGCCGTGGCCGCCTGAAGGTGACGTCACCCCAGCCGATCTCGAGGCAGCTAACTGGATGATTCGCGAACCTGGCTCAGGCACGCGGGAATTTGTCGATCAGCTCTTTATCCGCCTAGGTATCGCTCCCACGTCTGTCGCCGAGTACAATAGCACGCAAATCATTAAAGAATCTGTGGAGGCCGGACTTGGCATTGCGCTGTTGTCGCGCTGGGTCGTTCGCAAAGAGCTGGCATGGGGAACGCTGCGCATCGTACCGGCACTCCACGAACCCATCACCCGCTGGTTCTCGATTGTCACACGGCGCTCCACGTTTGAAACGCGGGCGACCATCTTGTTTCGGGACTTTTTGCAGAGTGGGCAGATATCACCATAGGCTGGAATCCTACACAAATGCCCCTGCCACGGCCATAGGGTAAGCGTAATAGCCTACCTGGTGGTGATGGCATGGACAACGAAATTGGAAACTCATCGCGCAGTGAACGGCACTTGCGGCGGGCACTCTCGGCCCGTCACGTGCAGATGCTCGCGTTTGGCGGCGTGATTGGCGTCGGAATCTTTTATGGGGCGGCCGTCTCCGTGCGGCTCGCTGGCCCCTCCGTGATCCTGGACTTCCTGCTGTGTGGCGTGATGGTGGCCATCGTGATGCGCGCTTTAGGCGAAATGACGGTTGCTGATCCGTCCGCGGGATCGTTCGCTATGCTTGCGAAGCGCAGATGGGGTGATCGGCTCGGATTCGTGACGGCAGGCATGTGGTGGTTTTACTGGGTGGCGACCGTGATGTCGGAGCTAGCCGCCATCGGCAAGTTGATTCAATTTTGGGCGCCAAGTGTTCCAGCTTGGTTGCCAGGTCTGATTGCGCTCGCGTTATTTACACTATCCAACCTGCTCATCGTGCGGATGTTCGGCGAGATCGAATACTGGTTCGCCGTGCTGAAGGCCTTGGCCATCGCCGTCTTTATCGTGTTTGGTTTACTGATGATGGCGACTCCCTGGTTGCATACTGGCGGTCCGCTAGGTATCGCAAACCTGTACGCACACGGCGGCTTTCTGCCAAACGGATGGCTGGGAGCCGTGATGGCCCTGTCGCTCGTCGTGCAGGCCTACAGCGGTATCGAAACGCTTGGCGTCGAGGCCGCGGAAACAGCCAACCCGAAACGCACGTTGCAACGCGCCTTTCGCAGCGTGACCTGGCGAGTACTCGTGGTGTATATCGGATCCATGTTCGTCATGCTTTGTGCCTTCCCATGGACGTACCTCATTCACCATAACGGCAGTCCGTACGCCCTAATGTTTGCACGCGCCGGCATCCCGATTGCGGCAGGCCTGGTCAACCTAATCATCGTATGTTCCGGTTTATCTTCCTGCAATACGGGCCTTTATGGTGGTAGCCGTATGCTATATGCCATGGCTCGGCAAGGGCAGCTCTCGAGTGGACTGGCGCGCCTGAACCGAAAAGACGTGCCCCACGTGGCTGTCTGGATCACGTCACTGGCCATCGGAATTGGCATACTGATCACGTACCTAAACCCGAATCACGCCTATGTATGGATCACCAGTGCCTCCGCATTTGCGTCGTTGTGGACCTGGTTTATCATTCTGTTGCTACATGTCACCGGGCGCAGGGTAACCATGACATCTGCATCGATCACAGAACATTCCACATTACGCCGACCAATCCTGTCCTACCTAGGCATGTGCTTGCTCGTCGGCACGTTCGTGTTCATCGTCCTATCGCCACTCACGCGCGTATCCGTCTTTTCAGGGGTCGTGTTTCTGTTGATTGTGTGGATATACGCACTTGTGCGCTTTCGCAGTGCCGAAGGCGATTACGATGAAGCTAGACGGTAACGCATCCAAGACCCACCCGTACACAGCCTACAAAGGTCTGCATGGGGCAAAGCGCGATCGATCGCACTTGCACGTTGGTATACACCGCCCGGGACGGGGCATTCTAGCCTTCGAGTTGAGTTTACCAAGTTTGTGTAAAACGGAGGCTTGTATATGGATAACCTGAACACGACGTACACCTATCTCAACCAGTGTCGACAAACGGTACAGCAGTTGATGCAGCAGACCCAACAAGCGTCGATGCAGTATCAACAAATGATGCAACAAGAACTACAAAACGCCCAAACGCTTGAACAGCTGGCGCAAAGAGAACGCCAAGCAGCGCAAACGATCCAACAGGCGTTACAAGGGCACCAGATGGTCATGCAACAACTGCAACACATTCAGCAAATGTGTGACAGATTGGGCGCGGAAGTACAATCCGCATACCAGCGCCCGCTATCCACGCCCGCTTACGGCCAGACACATACGCCGAATTTCTCCATGTTTCATCAGTGATTGACAACGTGGCTGCCCCAATACAAGTGGGGCAGCCACTCCAACCGTGAATGCTGATAAACCTTTGGTTATGACGGTGCCCATTGTACGAACTATCGCAAGTCTACATTTTAAAATGGTTGAAAACAGCTAAAAACTGCCCTCTGAGGCTGTATTCAACGTCAAGTGGTTGACAATCTTACAGATTTGACGAAACATCTTGATAGCGCTTTCATAATATCTCTGAAACAGGAGGGCACATATGCAAGAGAACTTCGTTCGTTTTCTACATGATTACACGTGGACACCAACGGCAAATCAACTCTCTGAGGCCACACGCCAAGACTGGGTTCAATCCTCCATCTGCCTGAATTATAAGGAGGTTGTCCGTCTATCCGAAAAAGGGGGCAAAGATTTGCTACGTGCCTAGGATCTCTATCCAAAATTACTTGGAATGATGCCGTTCTTATACCCCCTCTCATGAATGTGTGCGACAGTGCATTCTGAACCAGGAGCAAGGCGGCACTTTTTGTGTGGTATCAATCGTATACGCACAAAATCCCCCTTGGCCCGGTCAGGAAGACCTGCGCAAAGTCGTTCCCCTGCAACGACGTTGAATCGCCAAAGCGCCAATCAAAATGACGGCAACGCCATCACCTCGCGTATTTCCACCAATACATCCTCCAGATACCGATCACGCTGAATGAAACTGTCGTACTTCGATTTTCCGATTGCAAGCCCTCGATCCATCTGCGGCAAGCCTAAGTGCAGCGCTCAAATCAGGAGCATCAATGATCCATATTCCAGCGACATACTCCTTTGATTCTGAGACTGGCCCGTCAATGACAACGGCATCTCCACTGCGGTTGTCTATCACAGTGGCCGAATTCGGAGATCCGAGACCGCCGGCGAAAAGCAAGTGGCCATCGGACATAAGTCGGTCATTGAAGGCGTCGATCGCCGCTCTCTCGTCCGAGGTTGCCGTGCCATTCGTAAGCTCGGCATCAGACCGAATGGTCATGTCATCAATCACGAAAAGTATATACCGCATGTCAGGTTATCTCCTTAGACCAAGCAATTCAGGATTCTCTAGCTTAGTGAACCTGTTAAGCCAATTCTCCAATGCGTCGGTCGTGACAAGGCCTTTTTCGAGGATTCGACTTGCTGTAAACGCCAGCCTGTCATCTTCTTGGAAATAGATTGGATTCGGCAAGGTTGCTAAATCCACCACCCTATGAAGCACCGCCAACCGTTCGCTATCAGTGGACCATGGATGTTGAGCGCAACTGTCCAACGAATCCGCGGTATGCGCAATGGTATGGGCCCATCCCTTCCCGCTAATGTAGCCTCGACGATCGCGCTCCTCTCTCGCATAAGACAATACACTATGGATTGTATCGTGCACCAGATCTTCATCCAGTTGAGGGCTCTCTATGTCGCGATCGTTAACGGTACAACAAGAGCGAACCGATTGGGGATGGACCGTAAGACCATTAGTAAGTACATGGCTATGGAGGAATTCGTGGACAGGAGGCCCGCGCAGTTCATGGACAAGCCATCCAATTTGGCCCGTTCTTCGCTTGTCATAATGATTCCCCACCTGAATGATCATGGGATTATTTCAGAAGTCTATATTGCAAACGAGGTGTGCGCTATTTGACGCTCATACAATGCTTATGGCACAACTTGAATAAAACTTGGTTAACCCACCCCCTTATAATGACACGTCTACTTGTTTTAGCATGTTAGGACGTTGTAAAACGAGCAGCATGACGATAAGGCAAACGAGAGACGCAAACATTTGTGTGTGTAGCCAGAAAAGCGACGGTACTCTCCGGGTCAGATCATTTAACAAAAACGTCACCGGCAAGGTCTGAAGACCATATGCTAGTGCGATGATAGAGAGATACCGCGACTTGATACTGACGTTCATCCGTCCCACCATGTATAGTCCGGTTAACATTGCCGGTAATGTGAAGACCATGTGCGGTTGTTCGAGCAACGGCGATACTGAGATTGGTAATATCGACGTGAGCCCCACACTTCCGTGAGCCTCGGTGTGCTTGGCCTGACGAATCCCCCACACAATTGCCGCCAAGACCGCTACGGCGTAGATGTCGAAGGTGAATTGGAGCATAGGTTGGTGGTATAGCCCCTTCAAGTGAATTAGGAAAAGTTCCATCACCCCGAGTAGCGACTGATTGTATGGCGCCGGCCCATTTTGCATACTGTCGTGGCTGAATTGAAGGAAGTGGATAGCGTATCCAAACGTGCTTCCAGGTCCCAACCAGCACCATGATGCCAGTATGATCAAAGCACCGAACATAGCTGTGTACCTTATCGTCTTCCATTTTCGCTGCATGGCAAGCGGGAGCAAAATGACGATAGGAGTAACTTTGATCAAAATAGCGAAGGCTATAGGCAGTGCAGCGGCGGTCTCTAATTTACGTCGATATAACAGATAGAAAGCGAGGGAAAAACAGCCGAACAGCACCGTATTCACGTTGCCCACAGCGAGGTCCAATTGAAATGGAGTCAAAGTCATTACTGCAACCATGAGACCTAACAGGTAACCGCGCCGCAATCTCCCCCACAACGTCTTCGCCGTCCAAAATACGCCGAATACGCCACATAAAATTGTTAAAAATCGCCATACGGCCAGCGAAACTGCAAATGGCAGCCAGGCGAGCCAGGAGAATAGCCAAGCAAATTGCGGTGGGTAGACATATTGATTGTGCATATCCATTGGATAGTGGTGAGTTTGTAAGAACGCACGCTCCGAAGTACCACTGTATAATGTGCCCCATGTCACGTGCCCCTCGATGACATGCAGGAATGCCGTATAAAAAAACGCATAATCATAGCCCAGGAAGTGGATATGCGCTAAACCTGTCCATTCCTTCCAAACACACACGATTATGATCACGATGGCACAGGAGAGCCACCATAGCCGCAGACGTTCCAACCACAGCACACTCACCTAAAAGCCCTCTTTCCAGTTAGATTTCCAAAATGCTGAGTTGGCATCACAGTATCGATAGTGTACAAGGCGTACCTCGAAATGGTCTTTGTTTGCTCCCAGCACCTGTAGGCATCCATACTGATTACAAGGGCATGTACAATTATCACCGAACCGGATAACGATTCCGGTTAGTGCGTTTATGGCATAGACATGTGCGCGACTGAGGAGCACCCTTCCATTCGGCCGTGTAACACATTGCTCCGGCTCTCGATTTACTTATGATACGGTTCCCCCCGCATAATCCTAATCCCGCGATATAACTGCTCAAGCAGCACCACTCGCGCCAGTTGATGTGGCAGCGTGATCGGCCCAAAGCTCCAGCGCATCGTCGCCTGTTTCCGCAGGCGATCGTGCACACCACAAGATCCGCCAATCACAAACGCGAGTCTCCCGTACCCCTGCGCCTGCAAATCGGCATACGCCTGGCTCCAACCGTCCGATGAAAGCTGCTTCCCACCAATGTCCAGCACGATGACCCCGTCGCGGGGGCGTAACAGCTTCTCAATGCGATCCGCCTCCCGCGCCAAAGCCTGCTGCCTGTCCGCTTCACTCATGCGCTCCGGCACCGGCTCGTCCGGAACCTCGTGCATGGTCAGCTCGACATAAGCCGAAAGGCGCTTCTCGTATTCGCGAAGCGCCTCCAGCCAATAACGCTCTTTCACTTTCCCTACCGCGATCACGGCAACCTGCATGTTCCCCGTCCCCTGCTTTACGGAGAGCCCACATCTCCCGTCGTCAATTGCGTGTCCATCGAGCCAATTTTCACTCGCATCGTCACAAGGCGAGAGTCCCGGTACACCTTCAGTGTCACCGTATCCCCCGGCTTCGTCTGGAACACCTGCGTCCGCAAGTCAGCCATCGTGCGAATCGTTGTCGCATTTAAACCGACGATTACGTCATTGGAGCGCAGGCCTGCGGCACGTGTCTCTGGAGAAGTGACTTTCTTAACCCACACACCGTAATCCACCGGCACGTCCGGCCACATCTGTTGTGGCAGCGAAGTCAATGAATACGCCTCAATCCCAAGTGCGGGATGAATTGCATGCCCAGTTTGCATGAGTTGCTTGGCCACGACTTTAACTTCGTTTGACGGAATTGCAAAGCCCATACCTTCAAAATTTTGCGCAACGATTTTGCTGCTATTGATGCCCATCACATCGCCATGAATGTCGACCAACGGACCGCCGCTGTTGTCCGGGTTAATGGCCGCATCTGTTTGAATAACCGTCTGGTAGTCCAAAGTCTGTTGATTTGCCTCATCCTGTACTGGCATGATGCGCGACTTGGCGCTTAAAATACCGCTTGTCACCGTATCCGCAAAGTCAAGCCCTAACGGCGTGCCAATCGCAATTGCTGGTTCCCCCGCTTCAATTTTATCGGAATCGGCAAAATTGATGGCGTCAACGCCTTTGAAAACGCTGGCCGGAACCTTCAACACCGCGAGATCGGTGTACGGGTCCGTTCCCACGACCTCAGCGTTGTAGTGCTTGCCTGAATCGCGAACAATATCCACCTTTGCAGCGCCTTCTACCACGTGATTGTTCGTAACCAGATACGCTGACTTATCATCCTTATAAAACATGACACCAGTACCAATGCCGGTAGCCTGCAACTTGGATTGCTGCGAGAAAAAATTAGAGACCAGTTGATAGTTCTCGACTCCAACCACATCCGGTTCGACCTTGCGAACCGCTTGTGTGACATCACTTGAAATTTGGATGGTCATCGGCTGCCCAACTAACCGTGTCGCCATGGGCTTTGGCTGAGCCACATGGTGGCTTTCTGCAGAAACGCGTGTCAACCCGATGGTCAAAGCAGATCCTGATAGTGCCGACAAGGCGACCACTGTCATCCAGCGAGCTGCGCTCCCTGACCATAAGCGCCTCGAGCGGCGCGATTGCTCTCTGTCCTGGTTTCCGTTCACCTCAACACCCCTCCTGCCGGCCTGCGTGGATGGGGCCAACACCGTACCACGCGATCATAATCAGGGGTTATTTTGGGCGTTGAGGCATGGGATCATACTCTTGCCCGGGAAATTTCCGTTAACGTCGTTGCCTCTTGGCGGCTCGTACGTTTAAGTGTAAGGACCTGAGCCAATCTGGGTCTGGCGTCGATCACGATTTGCTCGACAGTCAATTCGGCCAGATCGGGCAGATTGTTATCTGCGCTTAGATGAGCCAGAAAGACCTCAACAGGCGATTCCGGGAGGATGTCGATTAATGCGTAACCTGCGTCGACGTTAGACAAGTGGCCTTTATCACCGAGAACCCGCCGTTTTAGGTGCCATGGATACCTGCCGGCTCGTAGCATGTCCGTATCGTGATTGCTTTCAAACACATAAGCGTCACAGTTTTGCAGAAGCTCCTTTTGGCGATCACTGACGTACCCAAGGTCAGTCACAACGGCAAGGCTGGCATCAGGCGTATCAAAGCGATATGCCACGGGTTGCTCGGCGTCGTGCGACACGGCAAAAGGCGTGATTTGGATATCGCCGATGGTGAACGACTCTTCTTCGCGAACCACTTGAAAGCGGGACTCATCTTCCAGTCTCGCCTTATCTGGCAGGTTTGCGTATGTACCTTCGGTCATATAAATTGGAGCCTGACTTTTTTTGCATACCTGTGCCAAACCGCGTACGTGATCGTCATGCTCATGTGTGACTAAAATGGCAGTGAGATTCGATATTTCCTGGGTACAAGCGAATTGCAATCGCGTCTGCAACTGCTTGCCGGTGATGCCTGCATCAAGCAGAATCTTGGTCTCACCGTCCTCAATATAGACGGCATTGCCATTGCTCCCGCTCGCAAGTACTGAAAAACGCACTACCGGAACCTCCTTACGGTTGCAAGACCGTATTTGTATCGAAAATGACTAAAATGCGGTGGCCATTTCGACCTCTCCCGTAAACGCATTGACGTAATAGGTTCCTGCAGTCGTTACGATGCGCCACACCGGAAACCAGTAGCTTTGTAGCACCTGCTGGTTTCCTGACGCAACCTGAACTTTGCGCGCATATCCGAGATAGACCCTGACGACCGTACTGCTCGTCGCCGTATCGGTTTTATCAACTGCGTCGGCCAAACTGTCCAAGGCGTCCAATGCACTGATGACTGGCTTCGGTGAACTATTGGCCACAACATGTTCGACCAGTGTCTGACTGTACGCCACCAAGAGCCCTTTGGATTCTGTACTGACAATGGCCGCATCAAAAATCGGGTAATTGTCCACCATCTCATAATACACCGCATGATTCGGATCCGACGAGATGGGATCCGGTGTGTATTCACTGCCCCGATATACGTAGGACAGCACCGTATGTGTCGTTGTAATCTGCATAGGACTTTGGTACTCAACCGTCCAATTGCCTTGTGCAGTGACGGTAATGCTACCCTGGTTGGTGGTCACACCCACATTTCCTGTATAGGTCAACTTGCCTTTTACATTTGGGAATGCAGCCTGTACCAACGCACTCAACTTGGGATTGGCAAGGTCCGCCTGAAAGGTCACAAGGTTGGGTTGCCCACTTGGCACCTGCGTGTCCAAACTGAATCCGTGGTTCGCCAGTAGCGTCTTCGTATTGGCAAGCAAGTCCGCAGGCGATTCTGCATAATCACTTGCTAGCTGCCTCGACTCATACAACTGCCACCCAAGCACGGCGTCCAGAACAATAAACAGTGCAATCAGCCACGACTTTGCAACCTCCCAATTCACGCCAACCCCTCCGCAATGATAGCGCCATTCACGGCATCCAAGACCCAGACGTCGCCACCGTTGTTGGTCACATAATAAGCCGGCTCCAGTTCTATCTCACCTGCGGGCATACTCTGGCGCACCGGGACATACCCAAGTTCCACGTGAAACGTATGCACATTGACGCGTGAACAAAGCCTCTCCAGAGACGAAATTAGTTGACTTTGCCCGATCACGCTAACTTGAGTTTGCCTTACGACTGTTGAGAGCGTCCATAATGGACGATCAAACTCGAGTACGTGCCCACTCTCAATGTCGAGATTATAGTCGGCCGCATTGTCGAGAATCGGGTAGCCATCGACAAACTGCGCGAACGACAACGTCGGGCCATTCAAATTGACGGTCAACATGCCAAGCAAGTCAAACCCAATCAGATTCTCCGGGCCGCCCCCGTGCGCGTGCAGGAAGTCGATTGCGGTGAGATAGTCTTCCGAATGCAGGCCCGAAGCTCCTGCATTCGGATCCTCATATTCCAGCTGGTCTGCACCCTTGTCGATTTGCACAGCTCGACTGCCGTCAGTCCAGAGTGTCGTTGAAGCGTTTTCTTGGATCTTGGTGATTGCTTGTGGATTGAGGAAAAACGACTGAATGAGCGGCAAGGCCTCTGGTTCCGTATAGCTATACACAACGCGTTGCATGTGTCCATTCTCAGGAACCCTTTTTTCTCCCTAAAAGCCGCCCCAAACGCTGTAGGGAGCCGCTTCTGCTTCACTTTGCGCCGTGCTCTCAAGTGACGACACGGAAAGAGTTGTTTGTTCTATGAAGATTTGCGTCTGCCCGCCCGCGTCGTTGCCTATCAACGCCATGTTACAAGTACGCCAACCTGACATTGCATAGATCACGATGGTGCGGCATTGCCAACCGACCAACTCCTGCCCTAGACCATCCAACCATGCCTTGCCGATAGCCCCGTTCAGTGGAATACCAAACTGAAAGGAAACGCGCAAAGTGGCACTGCTCGGCATGGCGGTGCTCACAATCGGATGCATCGGTCGAGCTGTGAGCAATTGTCCTGTCCAAAATGCATACGCTGCACTACCTGGCCGGATCACAGTATGTCTATCGCCTGTCTCCACGTCTATCTCATATGGCCGGATCGTTTGCCCCAAACTCGGCGTCGCCGCGATAGGTAAAGAATGTGGCTGGGCCAGACCAATCTCGCTCCCTTCTTGGAGATTGTCTGACCACAGCAAAAAGCTCAAAACCATGCTGCTTGCCACCAACAGGACGAGAATCGCCGTTTTTAACGTGCGTAGGAAGGATGGCATCATAGGGTCCCCTCCTCTGCGCGCCGCAATGAAACGTACGCCGTCGTCCCTTGGTTGGGTTGACTGACAATGCGGATTTCCCCACCCATGCGCTCAACCATCTCACGAGCAAGCGCAAGGCCAAGGCCTGTCCCGCCGCGACGCCGACTGCGCCCCTTTTCAACCCGGTAAAACCGCTCAAAGACATGGGGCAAATCCTCAGCAGGGATACCTATGCCGTTGTCCGACACAGCAAACGTGACAACTTCGTCAGCCGCTTTTACATAGACGTCGATCTCACCGCCAGGCGCGGTATATTTGAGCGCGTTTGAAATCAAGTTGTCAAGGACGCGGTTGACCATGTCGCTATCTCCATACACGGCCAAGGATGCTTCTGTGGGTCCGTGCACGCGATATGTCAATTGCTGACGCGAGGCTTGCAGCGCAAAGCGCTGTGCCACCCCGGCAAGTAAAGGTTGAACCCGTAACGCTTGTAGCGCAAAAGCCTTTGACCCACCGCGATCAAGCCCCGACAGTTGCAGCAAGTCCCGCGTGAGGCGCACCATCCGATCCGTCTCTTCTGCGATCACGCCTAGGAACTCCTTCCTGGTTGCGTGTTCATCGTCATCGAGATCGCGCAGAACTTCGATGTATGACTTCACGGTGGTCAGCGGTGTGCGCAACTCGTGCGAAACGTTGCTGACGAAGTCGCGACGCGCTTGCTCAAGCTGTTCCTGCTCTGTGACGTCCCGCACGACAGCCACGAAGCCATCAATTTGGCCGCGCCGCTGGATACTCGTCAGAATGATATGAAAAATGGCATTGCCAACAACGCGCACTTGGCGAACACCAGATGATACATCTGCCTTCGCCATGTCATCGAGCTCTAGGAGAGCGAGCGCTTCATCCTCTTCGTTCGCAGCAGTCCGCAGCATTTGCCTGGCTGCCCGATTCATCATCAACACCTTACACGACGAATCGAGGACAATGACGCCCTCACCCATCGACGTGATGACGGCGCGCAGGCGTTCCTGTTCCAGCCGATTGCTGGCAAGCGCCTCGTCGAGTTCATCCGCAAGATGGTTGATGGACGCAACGAGTTCTCCAAACTCGTCGTTCCCACTCACCGTCAGTCGCTTTGAAAAATCACCTTTTGCCATAATCTGAGCCTGGCGCGTCACTTCCAGCACAGGACGCGTGAGCCCACGTGCGACGACCATGCCAAGAATGACGGTAAGCACAAGAACACCCATCGATCCGGTGTAAAAAATGCTGGTGGCTTGATGAATCGTCTCGTATGTGGATTGTATGGATAAGACATATTCGAGGATGCCAAGGTATGACCCGTGGAGTTCAATGGGAACCGCAATCGCCAACAAGTGGCTCTTTGAGACTGGGTCATAACGTACAGATTGGGCGTTTGAGTGATGTAATAACGCCTCTGTTGCGACAGAATCAATGCGTTTTTGCCCAATTAACGCCCCGCCCGCGGTGGTGTACATCACGTAGCCATCCTGATTCAGAACGTACACGGTTCCGTTCAAAAACTGAGGAACCGATTGCAGGACGGTCGTAATGGATGTGCCCACACTTTTGGCGTCGCTTTGGATTTGTGGTGCCACCAAGGTTGCCATAAGTTGAGCTTGGTTCTTGGCCGCCGCGGCTTGATTGTGAATCAAGGAAGACGTCAGGGCTCGCACGAAGTACGCACCAATCAGTTCGACCGCAAACAGGATGAGCAAGGTGTACACCAGTACAAGTTTGACGCGCAGACTCCGCCAGCGCATTTATTCGTTCCTCACATAGTAGCCGACGCCGCGCCGTGTCATGACATAGCGCGGCTGGCTCGGATCAGGTTCCAATTTTTCGCGCAAGCGGCGAATCGTCACATCGACCGCTCGCGTGTCCCCCACATAGTCGATGCCCCAAACCTGGTCGACGAGCTGTTCCCGAGTAAATACGCGCCCAGGGTGAGCCGCAAGCAATGCAAGAACTTGGAACTCGCGATGGGTAAGCGAAATGGGCTGTCCACCCTTGGTCACGCTATACTCTTGCAGGTCGATGACGAGATCCTGCACCATATATCGCTCGCTCTCCTTGCCATCGTTCAACACGTCGCCGGCGCGCCGGAGGTTCGCCTTGACACGCGCAAGTAACTCTCGCGTGCTAAAAGGCTTGGTCACATAATCATCTGCACCAAGTTCCAAGCCAAGTACCTTGTCGACTTCGTCGTCCTTAGCGTTCAGCATGATGACAGGTATACCCGAGGTCTGGCGTACAGTGCGCAATACATCAAAACCGTCTAACTCTGGCAACATCACGTCGAGCAACATCAAGTCCGGCGCATGTGCACGCCAGAGATCGACCGCCTCGCGCCCGTCGTATGCGCATGTCACGCGATAGCCACTGCGTTCGAGTGCAAAGCGTAGGAGATTGGCAATAGGCTCTTCATCCTCGACGACCAAAATGTGCTGCACATGACGCCCTCCTTTCGACGGTGTCAGTGACTTACCCAAATGATTTGTGGGTGAGTCAATATCGGCGCATACTGCCCCAGCTTGTATAACAGCACCGCATAAGGATCCGAAATGGTTCCGCTACTTAAATCCGGGGCGTAAAGGCCGAGATCGAATATAGGCGGTCCAAACCACCACGGCTTGACTGTGACATATGCGCGTATGTGGGGCGGCAGAACAGACGCCGCATAGCTCGGAATGTCATACACGTACGCAAACCGCGCCCAAAATGCAAGCAATAGTAGCAGTACGAGCGCAATTGCCGCCCGCGTCCAAAACTGTAGGCTGCGCAAGGCGCGCCATGCCTTGACGCGACGCACGCGCGCTCGCCTGCGCCGACGCCGGCGCTTTTGCTGCTTAAGCATCATTTCGCGGCGCTCTTTCCGCGTCAGTGTGCGCGGCACCGTCAACCCTACTAGTTGTTCCGATTCATCGTTGTTCATGGTCCGCTATGCGCTTTCTCCAGATTGACAAACTTGTTGTAGTTTTTGAGGAATACCAACTCGACCTTGCCAGTTGGGCCGTTACGCTGCTTCGCAATGATTACCTCGACGATATTCTGACGCTCCGTCTCCGGGTCATAGTAATCATCGCGATAGAGAAACGCGACAATATCCGCATCCTGTTCAATGGAGCCCGATTCGCGAATATCAGAGAGCATCGGACGCTTATCCTGGCGCTGTTCAACCGAACGGCTCAACTGGGCCAGCGCCACAATTGGAACCTCCAACTCGCGCGCGAGTTGCTTGAGCGACCGGGAAATATCCGAGATTTCCTGTTGTCGATTTTCGCCGGAGGATCGACGGCCGTGAATCAACTGCAAATAGTCGATGACGACGAAGCCAAGTCCATGCTCCATCTTCAATCTGCGCAGCTTGCTGCGCATGTCCGGCACGGTGATGCCCGGCGAATCGTCGATGTAAATCGGCGAATTTCCTAAGGTGGTCACGCCCATGGACAGCTTGGGCCAATCGTCGTCATCCAGTGTACCGTTACGCAACTTATGGCCGTCAATATATGCCTCTGCACAAAGCATACGTTGAACGAGTTGGTCTTTTGACATCTCGAGAGAGAAAATGGCAACAGGCAACCCACTGCGCACTGCCACATTCTGCGCGATGTTCAGAGCAAACGCCGTCTTACCGACAGAGGGACGCGCTGCGACAATGATGAGGTCAGACTTTTGAAAACCGCTCGTCATTCGATCCAGTTCGCTGTAACCCGTTGGCACGCCTGTGATGTTGCCATCGCTCTCATAGAGTTGTTCGATCCGCTCGAAAGTCGTCTGCAACACATCGGAGATATGCGTGAAATCCCGAGTCCGCTGAAACTGCCCGAGCTCGAGAATCGCCCGTTCAGCATCTGCCAGAACGTCTGCCGCCGGTACCTCCTGCGCGTAGCCTGCCTCCGCAATCTGCGTAGCAGCCGCAATAATCCTGCGCAGCAAGGCTTTTTCACGCACAATTTCTGCGTATTGCACGACGTGTAACGCCGTCGGCATTGCGGCAGCGAGATCGGCCAGGTATTCTGCGCCGCCAACGGCATCCAGCGCGTCGTCGCGCGTGCGCAAAGCCGCTGCCACGGTGACCACGTCGACTGGGTTCCCTGCATCATAGACGTCACGCATCGCCCGAAAAATAGACTGGTGAGCCGCTCGGTAAAAATCGTCCGGCTCTAGTATTTCAAGCGCCTCTGCCACGGCGTCTGGCGAAATCAGCATTGCACCCAGGACAGCCTGCTCCGCCTCGACTTGCTGCGGTGGCATTCGAAGCCCTGTATCCGCAGCGGGCGACGGCCAGAGAGCACCCTCATTCACCATGGCCATCCGTCATTCCGCCTCGACGTAGACAAGCACCTGTACGTGAACCTCCGGATGGAGTTTAACGGTCACGCGGTGCCCTCCCAAAGACTTAATGGGTTCACCGAGGCTGATTTTGCGCTTATCGACCGTAAAGCCCTGTTGTTTCATCGCGTCAGCAATATGCTTGCTCGTGATGGCCCCAAACAGGCGTCCACCTTCGCCGGCTTGCGTTTTAACAACAATCTTTTGATTTTCCAGCTGTGCGCCTAATTGTTTCGCATCAGCCAGTTCTTGTGCCTTGTGACGCCTGTCCTTCTCGCGTTTCTGCTCCAACTCGCGCAAAGCGGCAGGTGTAGCTTCCTCGGCCAACCCGCGGGGAAACAGGAAGTTGCGAGCGTACCCTTCACTCACATCTTTGAGTTCGCCTTGTTTACCTTGGCCTTTTACGTCTTGCAACAGGATCACTTTCATCGTACAGACCCCCAATCAAAATCCATCGTATCGCCGCATGGTTGCGGGCGCAAATGCAAAACCGACCAACATCGGTCACCTTCGGATCTGACAGGTTCATCTCACCGCCAACCGCCGTACATCCTAGATGCGACCACGGAGATGGCGCACGATGTCCGCCATTTCGTCTCGTCGCGGATTGTCTACGGATGGCGCGTCCTGAAAGGCCGATATGACTTCGCGATCGATCCGGTGCGGTGCAATTCCCATTTGAACCCCCAGCAGGTATGCGAAGCCAACAACGCCAGCCAACGCTTCGGTCAAAAGTGTCTGGTTGCCCGATTGGACGCTGCGTAAAACTTCAACCGCCTGCTGCACCAACTCAATCCGATCATGCTCCACAGCCTGCAGCTTTCTCGTCAAGTTTGTCTCCGCTTCCATACCCGTCACCGCGCTACCTCCCAATTGGTGCACTCGGCAAATCTTATATCTTTACGCATTCCACAAACTCACGAATAAGTCCTGCTGAGCCAAGACGAAGAAAGGCCGCCCGAAATTGCGGGCGATCCGCAATCCCGAACGGCCATTCGCCGTACGTTAGACAGCTCACTCTGTGGTGTATGGCAACAATGCAACCTGGCGAGCCCGCTTAATCGCGACCGTCACCTGGCGTTGATGGCGCGCGCAATTCCCGGAAATGCGCCGCGGGAGGATTTTCCCACGCTCCGTCAAGAACTTGCTCAAACGGCCAATATCCTTGTAGTCTGCGTAGTCAATCTTATCGACGCAGTACTGACATACTTTGCGGCGCTTTCCACCACGACCTTTACGCGGCATTCCACTCACTCCTCGTCGTTTTCTCCAGCGGCCGTACGCCTGTCCCACACGCTCGTGCGAGCAGTGTCAGCCTCTGGGCATCGAAATCAAAAAGGCAAATCATCTTCCGAAATATCGATAGTTTGGCTGTCATCCGCAAACGGATCGTCTTCGTAAAGAGGAGCTGAACTCCGATCAGGACGTGGCCTGTTCATTGGTGTTGAACCACCACCGAACCCACCAGCTGACTGTGCAACATCCGATCCGCGATCCAAAAAGCGAACGGTTTCCGCGACAACTTCCGCAACGCGGCCCTTTTGACCTTCGCGTTTGTCGTAGGTGCGAATCTGAAGGCGACCATCGACCGCTGCCAGTCTGCCCTTTTGCAGATACTGTGCGACAATCTCGGCCTGCTTCTGCCACACGACAATATTGATAAAATCAGTCTGGCGCTCACCGCTCTGCCCGGAACGCATACGATCTACCGCCAGTGTAAACGACGCAACCGCCGTTCCATTGTTGGTGTAGCGCAGTTCAGGATCCGCCGTCAGCCGTCCTATTAAAATGACCCGGTTCAGCATCGTTTTCCCCTCCGCGAATTACTCACCCACGCGGACTGTCAAATAACGAACGACATTTTCGTCGATGCGCATTACACGTTCGAGCTCTTTGGACACATCTGTGCCCGCCGTGTATTTAAACAACACGTAGTAGCCCTCACGGTTGCCTTCGATTTCGTACGCCAAACGACGCTTGCCGATCTCTTGAAGTTCGTCGATTTGACCGCCTTGTTCAGAGATGAGCGTTTGATATTTCTGAACCAACTCAGAGGTCTGTTCAGACTCCAATGTTGGGTTCACAATGAACATCGTTTCGTACTGACGCATACCGTGACACCTCCTTCTGGTCTGATGGCCCCTTGCGGAGCAAGGATGTTGGCAGCATAGATCATGCACCGATTGTCTATGCTATCACGAACAGCCCAACATCACAAGCCAATTTCATCAGACATTGAAACGGAAGTGCATCACGTCGCCGTCTTCTACAACGTAATCCTTACCTTCCAAACGAACCTTGCCCTGTTCTCGAGCAACTTGGTAACTGCCGGCGGCTATCAGATCCTCATAAGCGACTACTTCTGCGCGGATAAAACCGCGTTCGAAGTCGCTGTGAATGACCCCTGCTGCCTGTGGGGCCTTGGTCCCGGTTCGAATCGTCCACGCCCGAACCTCCGGTTCGCCAGCCGTAAAGTAAGTACGCAGCCCAAGCAATTGGTAGGCCTTGCGGATTAACCTGTCCAGACCTGCTTCGGAGAGACCGAGATCCGACAAAAAGGCATCCCGGTCTTCGCCCTCCAGTTCAGCGATTTCCGACTCTAACTGCGCACAAACAACGACCACCTGTGCACCTTCCGTCTCTGCACGCGCTTCGACGGCTTTGACATGCACATTGTCCGAACTGTCGGCAGCATCTTCTTCGCCAACGTTTGCGACATACAGAACTGGCTTTCGCGTCAACAAGTGAAGATCCCGCAGCAAGGCCTGTTCCTCGTCGTTGAGCTCGACAGATCTAGCTGCTTGTCCCGCTTCCAGAGCTGCCGCGATGCGTTCTAGGGCCTCCGCCTCCAACTTAAAGCGCTTATCGCCACTCTTCATGTTCTTCTTCGTTCGCTCCAGCCGCTTTTGCACGGTCTCGAGGTCGGCTAAGATCAACTCGAGATCAATGGTCTCAATGTCTCGGATGGGATCAACAGAGCCCGATACATGCGTGATATCACCATTTTCAAAACAACGAACGACGTGGACGATGGCATCGACTTCGCGAATATGACCAAGAAACCGGTTGCCCAGTCCCTCGCCCTGGCTTGCTCCTTTGACCAAGCCGGCAATATCGACAAATTCGAAAGCTGTCGGCACAATCCGCTTTGGATGTACAATCTCCGCAAGCTTTTGAAGCCGCGGATCCGGCACCTCCACGACGCCGACATTTGGATCAATTGTGCAAAATGGATAGTTTGCGGCCTCTGCCCCGGCCTTTGTGATGGCATTAAACAAAGTCGACTTGCCTACATTGGGCAAGCCTACAATTCCAGCCTGTAGTGGCATGCTGACACCTCGCCGTGTTCTTTGCAGGATAAGTATAGACGGTTGTCCCCAACTGGCAACACACAATTGGAGATTTCTCAACGTTCGGTACCGATAATCAAAAAAGTTTGCAAATCCGTTCGCAATCCGGACATTTACCTGGATAGAGAATCTCCACGTAGGAATACTAATCCACTGAGGAGGTGATTGCGAATGCTGCGTCGACTTTTGCGTCGATTGAGGGTCCGCAAGCTCTCACCGAAAGCATTGGCCATCGAAACTGGACCCTCCGCTCGTGTGAACCGGACAAGACCCCGTTATCATGCGTCGTAATTCCTATACCTACACTCACTTCCCGGTAGTTGCCGGGGCAATCGCGGAGAGCTCTCGCTGAGAGGGCTCTTCTTCATGTGCAGGAGCACGGACAACACTGCAAAAGCAATCGTATTGAGCACTCTGGCTGCCAAAGTCCGCTTTACGCGTATCGGTAAAGTCGTTTGCGGTCACACCTTGCCCAGACCAACCAATCTCAAGGCGCACCGACTTTGCGTGCCCTGCAGCTTGCACGCGAGCAATTGCCCGAATACGAGCACGTTCATTTTCTACATAAACAAAATCGCCGTCGGCAATCCCCTGTTCATGCGCAATCCCCCGACCAATCTCGACGATTGGGCACTCACCGCGGCCTTCCGGGAACGTCTCGCGCTGCGACAACTGCCACTTGCGCGGGTGAATCGTGAGAAGGACATACGGATACATGTCAGTTCCCCGTTGCAACTTGTCGATCTCGATCCGCGCAACCGGATGATGACCATCGGCAACTGCCAAACTCGATGCAAACTCAAACTTTCCACTTGGCGTACCAAATTTATGATCCGCCCAGGCCACTGACGGTACATCCAATTTGACAAAGCCTCGCTCTTTCAGTTCCGCAACTTTCTCCTGCGGCCATGGCGACAGCGCCCTGTTAATCCACACATCGACACTGCCCTCCATGATCTCCGGCCTGCCAAGGGCACAAGCGAGATCGGCAAAGATCCACCAATCTGGCTTTGCTTCCCCTCTTGGCGCAACGACTGGTTTCACATAGCTGACATAATCGTGCCACATCGTCGTGTAGGCAACATCCTCTTCCTCCAAGACGTTGGTACACGGTAGAACATAGTCGGCCATTGCTGCCGTTTTCGTCATGAACGTGTCGATCACGACTTTACACCGTATCGATGCGAACGCCTTGCGGAACAAAGCTGAATCAGGCACTTGTAGCACTGGATTCGTGCGCGTGACAAAAGCAACGCGGATTGGTGGATTCGCCGCAAGAATGTCAGCTGCCTGTGTCGCCCGTTCAAATGCACGAACGTCAGCTTTACTACGCCCGGTCAACGCCTCTTCGTCGAAGAAGCTTGCAAGTTGACGCTGCGCATAGCTGACACCACCGCCCGGAACCCCTACGTGCCCCGTTGCAGCGACTAGTGCGTCAATGGCACGTACCGTCTGTCCGCCTTGCGCATAACGTTGCATGCCAATGCCGAGAATGGTGGCCACTGGCCGCGTACGGCCGTATAACTCAGCCAACCAGTATATGTCTTTGACAGGCACGTCAGTCAGCGAAGCAACCGTTTCCGGATCATACATATCGAGTTCAGCGGCAATCGCGTCCCAGCCAAGCGTAGCCTCACGGATAAAGTCGTGATCGAGCCAATTGCGATCTCGGCAGACGCGAAGCGCCGCCAGAGCCAGTAGGCCATCCGTGCCTGGGCGCGGATAGATACACTTGTCTGCCCGGCGCCCCAGATCCTGCGCCAGCGGACTGATGACCACCAATTGTGCGCCACGTGCTTGCGCGGTCTTGATAAAGGGTGTCATGTGTACATTGGTGTTAGCCACATTGCGTCCCCAGACGACGATGGCCTGTGCATGCTCCGCCGTATCATCTGGAGTATGGCTGTTTGCCCTGCCAAAATCGTACATCTGTGCCGTAAGCCCCGCGTCCCAGCACAAACTCCCGACCGTTTCCGTACAACCGCCGAGGCCGTAAAAGAACCGCTGATTCAAATTCTTCAACAGCGTTCCGGATCCCCAATCGTAACAATGAAAAATGCCGTGATGCCCCACTTCATCAAGTGTCGCCTGAACCTGCTCAGCAATCTCCGCGATGGCCTGCTCCCAGGAGATATGAACAAATGTGTCTCCCACTCGCTTGAGCGGATGCAGTACTCGGTTCTCACTGTTCCTCCGAATACTTAGTTGCCTTCCGCGATTGCACAAAGCACCCTTTGTGATAGGATGCTCGGGATTGCCTTCGAGCTTAATGTTCCCTTGCCCATCAATCTCTGCAAGAATGCTGCAGCTGTCATAACAATCCATCGGGCATGCTGTTTTAACTTTCATCCTTAGCATCCTCCCCTTTCACCAGTACACTGCGAAGCAACCGCTCAAACCGCGCCCTCGGGATCAACACACTGTGGCCGCACTTTTTACACTTAATACGAATATCCATGCCTAAACGGATGATTTGCCCCATGTTCTCTCCACACGCATGTGGCTTCTTCATCTTTACAATATCGTTGAGTCCAAACGAGATTGGCACAATTTCGCCCCCTTCTCATTCGGTCGCCAATTCACCCGCGCCATGTGCATAGCCACCCTCGGCTTCAGTTCGCTGCAGCGCATCAAGTGCTTCCTTGATCCGTTCTTGTGCCTCTCGCTGTACGGACGAATTTTTGGTCGGCGCACAAATCGCTGTGGCACGAACCACCACAGTTGAATTGGACATTTCCTGAACCCCAAGCACGTGGATATCACCCGTCAATACATCCGGTTGCTCGCGCTTCATGGTGTTAAGCACATGTTCCATCACAGATTTTACGTCATTGACATCCGAATCGTACGGCACGGTGATGTCGATCACGGCCGTGGAATAGGTTCGCGAGAAGTTGGTAATCGTCGTGATTTGCCCATTCGGAATGACCTGAACTTCTCCGGTCCAAGCCTGCACACGAGTCAAGCGAACACCAATGGACACAACCGTGCCCGTGAAACCATTGATTTGAACCGTATCTCCCACAGCATACTGATCTTCAAATAAAATAAACAACCCAGTGATGACGTCTTTGACGAGACTCTGAGCCCCAAAACCAACGGCCACACCGACAATCCCCGCACCAGCGAGAATGGCGGAGATGTTGACATGGAAAATCGCCAACACCTGTACCACGAACACAAAGTACACTGTGTAACGAATCACGTTTGCAAACAAGGATTCCAAAGTCGCCTTCCGCCGGGATTCCATGCGCGCATGCATGGCGAGCATTCGCTTCATGACACGAATGCCTGCGCGGATGATTAGCCTTGCGAGCAAGTAGAATACGACGATCTTGACGACGTCCCAGATGACGACTTCCACGCTTGGCATGTCACTAAAGGCCTTGTCCTCAATATGCTTCCAGAACGACTGCAATCGTCCACCCCCTGTCCCGCATTATGCTCATGATATCATAATACGCAGACCTGGTAGGGCACGCAGAAGGATGTCCAACCCTTGATAACTCAGCGAATCGATGGCATGTTTGGCGATTGGCTGAAGCGGTTGTATCCAGTCTAATGTCACGAGAAGGCATAGCGTGGTAGCTGCAACCCATAAGCCAGCAAACGCCGCGGCAAGATTGCGTAACAACTGTTCTCCCACAAGATGTTGAGCACGTTGTGGCTCATCCCAAATCGCCTCTGCAACTGAGTCCACCGCAACAAAGACCATAAAGACCGCCCAAGCCATCATAATGGTGATCAACACATGGAGCACCTGTAAGCTCAGCCATCTTGAATAGGACGATGCATCAGCATTCGAAGCAGGAACAGACGGTACCACATGTTGCATCCACCCTACGGCGTGGGTATTTAGGGATATCTCCTGCATAAGCCATGAGAAAGCCGACCCTGTTTCAATGAATGTTCGTACAAACCATGGCGTCAGGTGTACGGCGACATACATCGAGGTCAATATGGCCGCCACATACAGAAGCGCTTGCTCTGTTTGCTTCGTTCGAATCCACAGCCAAACCCAGCAAGCCTCCGCGACTAAACACAAATCGATCACGCTTGTCTCCCCTAATTTACAGGAATCTTGGACAGGTATAGTTGATGGTACGCCTACGTATACTGGGAATATTCCATGCTAGGGGGATATCCCGTGAACAATCGGCAGATAGAATCTCCTGCAATTGAAACCGGGGACGTGATCGGCCGCGTTTCCTTGGACGACACCTTCGCAGCAGACAAACTCGAGACGTATTTGGATGGTATTCTCGGTTCGGTTCAGTCACAGCGCATTCTTATTGTTTGTGTTGGTACCGGTCGGTCGACAGGCGATGCATTCGGCCCCATTAACGGTTCACGCCTTGGCCACAATCTTCGCATTCCCTCCATCGACATATTCGGTACTTTGGACGAGCCGGTGCATGCCGTCAATTTGAGTGCAACCCTGGAAAGAATCGAGACCATGTATCATGAACGGCCTTTCATTATCGCGATCGACGCGTGCCTTGGCAAGTTCGATCACGTCGGTCATATTGCCGTGGAACGCGGTCCCTTGCGTCCCGGGGCCGGCGTTAAAAAAGTTTTGCCGGAGTTTGGGGACGTAACCATCACAGGAATCGTGAATGTCAGTGGCTTCATGGAGTACTTCGTGTTACAAAACACGCGACTTGGCATTGTCATGCGCATGTCGGACATCGTGGTCCAGGCATTATCGTTGAGTCTTCAAAAGTGGCAACACTCCGTAGCAATGCGAATGGGGATGTGAACGAATAACGTTTTCACATCCCCATTCGGCGACATTATGAAACCTGCAATGACAGTTATGAAATTCTCGCTGGCTGGCGCTCCAATGTCCCCATCGCGCCGGAAATCACACTTTGTTCCTCCTCTGTCAGAAGGTACGGGGATTCTCCTGCTTCAATTGGCTTGCCGTACGTTACAGAATCTTCTCGGCCATAGATAGATGTCAAAACAACACCATCCCCCTGGTCGTCGAGGAATGCAACTGAATAGCTTAAATCACTGCCCACCTCTGAAAACGCATTATACCGACGAATCACAGGAGTGGAGACCTTTTTGTTCAAGGCTTTCTCCAACTGGGAGATATGCACCTTGGCAGCATCCAATTGCGCTTGCAGCGATTTCACAGCATCTTTGGTCTCCGTAAAGACCTGTTCCAAATCCGCAGCCGAACTGATCTCCCGCAGTCGGTTAAGCTTGCGACGCAAACTTGGGGCACGCGCCAAACTGGACCCCGCAAGGATAAAACAAATAATGGCCACTGCACCGCTCGCTAACGCGATATCCAGGGTGTACGGCTGAAGAGAAGCTAAGTTCATTGTAACGTTTCGTCCTTTCGCAAAAGGATACATACTGGATGGATTGCAGATAACCCCCGAATTCGCGAACGGTTGTAGTATAGCGTGATCGCCAACCCTTGCGTCATCCAATCATTGGTTGTATTGCCCAACCCAGATCGGGCCACAATGTTACCAAAAGGCGTGAATGGCATGCACAATCTCTTTACAGAGAGGCGCCAGTAAAATAGCGGGCAACATATTACCGACAGCGATTTTTGTTAACCCGCTGATATTCAAGCCAATTGCAACGATCAAGAGGCCCCCTGTGGCCGTAACGGTGTCGATAAAAATTTGGGTATTCAGCACATTGCCGACCAAGTGCGAGACAAAGGCAATTGTGCCTTGGTACAAAAAAACGGGAATGGCTGATAGACCAACGCCCAAGCCGAGTGTAGAAGATAAGACAACCGCCATAAAACCGTCTAACATCGACTTGGCGAGCAATGTACGGTGCTCACCTTGGATCCCATCCTGGATGGCACCGACAATCGCCATAGAACCGATACAATACAACAGAGTAGCTGAAATAAAACCTTCCGCAATGGGCCCATGATATATTCGCGTAACGGCTCGTTCCAGTCGATGTGCAGCCCTGTTCAATCCGCCCTCTGTGTTCAATAACTCCCCCAGAATCGAACCAGCAACGATAGAGATAATGATTAACAGGATGTCGGACATATCGCTGAGAGCCATACTAAGACCAATAATGATCACGCAGAGTGCAAGTCCTTTAGTTACCGTATCGCGCATTCGGTCCGGAATCTTTGGAAGCATCATACCTATCGTCGTTCCTAGGATGATGGCTAATGCGTCCACGATCGTCCCGAATAGAAACATAGGTTCACCTCAACCTTTACAAACCAAAGCCGTTACAGCAAGCTTCATGTTCATGGTGCATGCAAAAGCATTAAATCCATAATGCGTTTCAAATCTTCATCCGAGAAATACTCAATCTCGATTTTTCCTCGCTTTTTCCCCGGTTGTATACGGACTGATGTACCGAGATATGCTTGCACCTGTTCTTGATACCGTCTGAACTCGGCCGGCAGGTTATTTGATTTTGTTTCACGTGAAACTTTCTTCTTCGGTTCGTAAATCACGGTTTCTAATTTGCGAACACTCCACTCTTCCCGCACCGCGTGCTCCGCTAAACCTAACTTTTTTCCCCGGTTGTATACGGACTGATGTACCGAGATATGCTTGCACCTGTTCTTGATACCGTCTGAACTCGGCCGGCAGGTTATTTGATTTTGTTTCACGTGAAACTTTCTTCTTCGGTTCGTAAATCACGGTTTCTAATTTGCGAACACTCCACTCTTCCCGCACCGCTTGCTCCGCTAAACCTAACTGCAAGCCACTATCTTCGACAGAAAGCAACGCTCGAGCGTGTCCCATCGACAATGTTCCACGTGAAACCATATCTTGAATCTCACTCGGCAATTGTAATAATCGCAGCATATTGGTGATATGACTGCGGCTCTGGCCAACGCGCTTTGCCAACTCGTCTTGAGTCAGATCGCACTTTTCGATTAAGTTGGCATATGCGTCTGCAATTTCAATGGGATTCAAATCTTCTCGTTGCAAGTTCTCGATTAATGCAATCTCCATGAGAAGGACATCGCTAAAGTCGCGAACCACCGCAGGAACAACCTGCAGTCCAGCAAGCTTGGCGGCTCGAAAGCGCCTTTCACCTGGCACAATGTCAAATCCCTTAATCTCACTCTTACGCACGATCAGCAGTTGAATGATCCCGTGCTCTTTAATCGAATTGGATAGCTCTTGAAGCTTCTCTTCGTTAAACGTCCGTCGAGGTTGATACGGATTTGGTCTCAAATCGCGAATGTCAACCGACACAACTTTGTCCTCATCCGAGACACTCAATTGCGGAATCAAAGCATCTAGCCCGCGCCCCAAACCACGTTTAGTCACGCCCTATCACTTCCTTCGCCAATTCCATGTAGGATTCGGCTCCACGCGACTTTGGATCATAGTGAATAATAGGTCGACCATGACTTGGCGCTTCACTCAAACGAACATTCCGTGGAATAATTGTCTTGTACACCTTATCGCGAAAGAATTTCTTAACATCCTCAATCACCTGCAAACCCAGGTTGGTTCGCGCATCCAGCATGGTCAATACTACACCCTCGACCTCAAGTGAAGTATTCAGATGCTTTTGCACCAAGCGCACGGTGTTGAGTAGTTGACTCAAGCCTTCTAGGGCGTAGTACTCGCACTGAATCGGAATCATCACGGAGTCCGCGGCCGTCAAGCCGTTTACGGTCAACAACCCAAGTGATGGTGGACAATCGATCACGATATAGTCGTACTGATTGCGCATGGTTTGAATAGCACGCCGCAAGCGAACTTCGCGTGAAATCGTCGGCACCAATTCAATTTCGGCACCGGCGAGCTGAATGGTTGCAGGCAGAAGCGACAAATTTTCCAACCCTGACGGCATAATCGCATCCGCCATCGCGACGTCGTTGATAATGACATCGTACACACAGTACCTCACGTCCGCCTTGTTAATCCCGACGCCAGACGTGGTATTTCCTTGCGGATCGATGTCAATGAGCAAGACGCGCTGATTCAGTGTTGCTAAACACGCGCCAAGGTTGACTGCAGTTGTCGTCTTCCCCACGCCACCTTTTTGATTTGCAATGGCGATAACACGGGCGTTGGACACAAACAGTCCTCCTTACTAATACGTGGGTGACGAAACGTCACGGACTTTTATCATTCTACTTCAAAACGGAATGGATGTGGCGAAAAAAGTATGGAGAAAACAACGCATTCTAGCATACACCCAGGGGAAAGAGATTGCGAATCAGCGGCCTTTACGGCCGCTTTCACGCAAACCGAAGAAAAAAGGGTATGATTTCAATAGTCAGGAAACGTGTACTCATCAGACCGACTTAGGTACACGAATCGTAAACTGATAAAACGCCTCTTCATCTGACTCTTCACACACGACGTCTAGGCCAGTCTGCTGAATCATCTCCAGTGACTGACGTATCGTATTCACTGCCAAACGCACATCTTTCGATAGTGCACGTCGGCGCGTTTTAGAACGCTTGCCCCCCGCTGTCTCAAGCGAAGTAAGCTTGGCTTTTACGCGTTCTTCCATCTGTTTGACATTCCAACCTTTTTCCAAACACTCATTCAACAGTTCAATCTGCACTTCCTCGGTTGGTAAAGCTAGCAAAGCACGTGCATGGCGTTCCGTGATCTGCTTGGTTAACAGAGCCTGCTGTACCGTCTCCGGCAAATGCAAAAGACGCAATTTGTTTGCAATCGTAGACTGTCCCTTGCCCAATCGTTGTGCAAGGCTCTCCTGTGTCAAACCGTGCAGTTCAAGCAGCTGCTGATAAGCCACCGCCTCTTCGATTGGCGTGAGTCCCTCGCGTTGCAAATTTTCAATCAACGCCGCTGAAGCCGTTTGCGCATCGTTCATGTCGCGTACAATCGCCGGAATCGTCGACCAACCAAGATGACGTACCGCCCGCAAGCGACGTTCCCCCGCGATCAACTCGTACACATTACCCTTCTTTCGAACGACAATTGGCTGAATGACGCCGTGTGTGTGAATCGTTTTCGCCAACTCTTCAATCGCTTCTTGATTGAAGATGGTGCGTGGCTGATATGGATTCGACACAATGTTTTGGACAGGGATATCCACTACCTGCGTCTGTGCATTCGCGCTGCCGGAATCGCGCAGACTGATGAATCGTCCCCAAGATTCCCTCATGATGACCCCTCAATTCCGATCAACAAACGAGTATCGACACTCATTGTCGAATTCACCATATAAGCCCCGGATTCCTTCATGGTGACAAACGTTCTCATATATTTACAAAAGACTCACGGAACTGACACGATTCGACATACCGTGTCGTTCGCATGTCACAAAGGCTGCTTGCTCGGTACACCGGCTCGTCGAGGATAAGACTTCGACACAAGTTGCAGCTGGATAAATGAAGCTAATGTCCGATTCCCTAACCCTCGAGGCAAATCATATGTCAACGGCTCCAGTAGACGACAATGCAACTTGGTGGCGGCGCGTTTGGCATCGTCGAACTCC
The DNA here is from genome assembly GCF_001447355.1 of Alicyclobacillus tolerans. Classification (GTDB taxonomy): domain Bacteria; phylum Bacillota; class Bacilli; order Alicyclobacillales; family Alicyclobacillaceae; genus Alicyclobacillus; species Alicyclobacillus aegles. Next base: position 45,522 of record NZ_JXBW01000018.1, read on the forward strand.
TCATGTACAAACGAGGGTCCCTTATAGCAGATGCCTGCACCGCCGGGCTTCAGAAAAGGAGCCATATACTCCATAAGCACGTTGGCGCGTGCCACGGCCCTTGCCAAAGCCATATCAAATGTACCCCGCCACGCCGCATTGCGACCCATATCTTCTGATCTACCATGAACACACTCAACGTGTTTCAAACCGAGATCGGCACAGACTTCCTGCAAAAAGTGAATCCGCTTATGAAGCGCATCGCATAAGACAAACGACATGTTGGGATAAGCAATCGCCAATGGAATTCCAGGGAACCCGGCTCCCGACCCAATGTCGATAGCTCGGCCCCCCTGTCTTTCAGCCTCTTGCCACACAGGTAGCTTTGTGACAGCCAGACTATCGTAGAAGTGTTTGATATATACCTCATCCTCATCAACAATACCGGTCAAGTTGGTGCGTTCATTCCAGTCGACAAGCATTTCATAATAACGAGCAAACTGCCTTAACTGGAACTCGGTCAACGCGACGGGCCACGCTAGCCACTCCATATCATTACCCATGCATCATACGTCCTTCGTACGATTCAAGATAGACGAGCAGGATAGAAATATCCGCAGGTGTTACGCCTGGTATACGCGACGCCTGCCCCACCGTCCGCGGCCGAATCCGCGACAATTTTTCGCGAGCTTCCATGGCCAATCCCCGGATCGAAGGATAATCGATACCATCGGGCAGAACCCGATTTTCCAAACGCTTCTGACGTTCAATCACTTGGGCCTGCTTTTGGATATACCCAGCGTACTTCATTTCAATCTCGACTTGCTCCTGTACTTCAGGATCAAGTTCAACGCCACCTGTCGGATCCATCTCCCTTACCTGCTCATAGGTCAATTCCGGTCTCTTCAGCAATTGAGCGAGTGTTGCCCCATCCTCCAACGGCTGCGAACCATACTCCATCAGCTTCGGATTGACCTCCGTCGGCTTAACCCGCGTCCTGGACAACCGTTGTAATTCTTGTGCAATGCCCTCTCTCTTCCGCATCATCCGGCTATACGCCTTTTCCGGTAAGAGTCCAACCTGATAACCAATCTCCATCAACCGAAGATCCGCATTATCGTGCCTGAGCAAAAGCCTGTACTCAGCTCGTGATGTCAACAGCCGATACGGTTCATTGGTGCCTTTGGTGACGAGATCGTCAATCATCACCGCGATATACGCATCCGATCGCGATAGCACAACAGGTTCCTTGCCTTGTACCTTGCGCGCAGCGTTGATGCCCGCCATAATGCCCTGTCCTGCAGCCTCTTCATAGCCGGACGTACCATTGATTTGGCCCGCCGTAAACAGTCCTGCTACCCGCTTTGTCTCCAACGACGGCCAGAGCTGTGTTGGAACGATGGCATCATATTCGATCGCGTACCCTGGACGAAGCATCTCCGCCTTTTCGAGGCCAGGAATACTATGCAACAACTGAATTTGCACATCTTCAGGCAAACTTGTCGACAACCCCTGTACATACCATTCGCACGTGTTAGGCCCTTCTGGCTCCAAAAAGATCTGATGGCTCGGCCTGTCGCGGAAACGCACCACCTTGTCCTCAATCGAGGGGCAGTAGCGAGGACCCGTACCTTTAATCTCGCCGCTGTACATCGGAGCGCGATCGAGATTTTCTAAGATGATGGAATGCCCTGTTTCCGTTGTACCGGTCAGCCAACATGGAACCTGCTCGCGTATTGGCGTGTCTGGGTCGAATGAAAAGTGTTTGGGCACTGGATCTCCAGGCTGTGCAATTAGCTTGCTGAAGTCGATGGAATTTCGATTGATTCGCGGGGGTGTGCCCGTCTTAAAGCGAACCAGTTGAAACCCGAGATCAAGCAATGAGTCCGACAGTTTGACAGCCGGCATCTGCCCATTTGGACCACTCTCATACGAAACATCCCCGATAAAAATACGCCCGCGCAAATACGTTCCCGTGGTCAACACGACTGCCTTTGCGTGAAACTCCTGCCCACTCTTTGTGACGACACCATAGACAGCGCCATTTTGCGTCAGTAACTCTTCGACCAAAGCTTGCTTCAGATCAAGGTTCTCCGTCCGCTCCAACGTCCACTTCATATTCAATGCGTAATACGCCTTGTCCGCTTGTGCACGCAATGCTTGAACTGCAGGCCCCTTACCCGTTTTTAACATCCGCATCTGAATGTAGGTGGCGTCTGTGTTGCGAGCCATTTGCCCACCAAGCGCATCGATTTCACGAACGACAATACCCTTTGCAGGCCCACCAATCGACGGATTACACGGCATGTAAGCGATGGTATCCAAGTTAATGGTCAACAGGAGCGTCTTACAACCCATCCGTGCCGAAGCCAAGGCCGCCTCACAACCGGCATGGCCCGCACCAATGACGATCACGTCATATTCGCCGGCAAAAAACCGCATCTGTATTCACCTCTTTCCGAAACTAAGAACTCGTTTCTATTTACCTAGACAAAATCGCGAGAAAATCTCGTCTAATAAATCTTCCCCTGCTTCTTCGCCAATCGCGTAGCCAAGCTGGGCATATGCCGCTTGCAGCGCAACAGCGACCAGGTCGAGTGTAGCACCTGCGGCAGCTGACTCCATAGCGGAGGACAAATCCTGCTTTGCCAATTGCAACAATTGCGCCTGACGTGCATTCGCCATGTAACTCACGTCCATATCCACAGCGATGTCCCGTTCAATCACGTCAATTACGCGATCCGCAAGTGCATCGACGCCCTCTCCTGTCTTCGCCGAAAGATAAACGACTCCCTCCGACGCCAACCCCTCGATCCACGCTCGCGTTTCGGGTCGCACTCCCCGGTCAGCCTTGTTTACCACAACAATCCGCCGCAATTTCCCCGTTTCGCTTGCAAGTGCGCGATCGTCCTCATTTGGCAGTTGGCTGCCGTCGTAGACGAGAAGGACCAATTCAGCATCGGTCATCGATTGGCGTGATCGATCAACGCCGATTCTCTCGACCACATCTTCGGTTTGTCGGATGCCAGCCGTATCCATGAGTTTAAGTGGGATACCACGCAGATTGATATATTCCTCGAGCACATCTCGCGTCGTTCCTGGAATATCCGTGACAATCGCACGCTCCCTCTGGAGCAGCGCGTTTAACAGCGACGACTTACCGACATTCGGACGCCCGACAATGGCCGTTGCGACACCTTCGCGCAACACTCGCCCGAGCGCTGCCGAGGCTATCAGTTTGTCTATCCGCCTTAACAGGCCTTCTCCGACAGTCAACACCTGTTGACACGCAACGTCTTCGACATCGTGTTCTGGGTAATCAATAGTTACCTCGACATGTGCTTGCAGCGCCAGCAACTCCTTGCGAATGGATCGCACCTCGTCACCAAAGCGACCCTCCACTTGGCGCAACGCCATTTTGCCCGCAAATTCGGTCTTGGCTCGGATTAAGTCGATCACGGCTTCGGCTTGTGACAAGTCCATCCGTCCATTGAGAAATGCTTGCTTTGTAAACTCTCCTGGCTCCGCCATGCGAGCGCCTGCCGCGAGACATGCCGCAAGAACGGATTGCAACACATGCACGCCTCCGTGTACTTGCAACTCGAGCACGTCCTCGCCCGTATAGCTGTGCGGACCCGGCATCCACAGGATGATTGCCTCATCGAGTGGGTCTTCCGAATCTGGCTGCACAACGCGGCGATAGCGCATGGGGCGCCGAGCCAATCGTATCGGCTTTCCCCATGCGGTACGCACCAGCTTCTGGCCAATTGACTTCGCCATCTCACCACTGACACGAACAATTCCAACACTGCCTTCTCCGATCGCCGTTGCAATGGCCGCGATGGTATCCTCCTGCACACTCTCACCTCCACCCATCGTAACAAGAAACCCCACTTCGCAGCGGGGTCACTCGAAAATCGTTCAGTTCTATCCAACGGTTCAGCTCTCCGTCGACTCCGTCAATCGACAAAATGATTCCGCTTAGGTGCCACCTTCACTCGTCGGTACGGTTCTTGACCTTCACTCAATGTCGTAATATCGTCCCGCCCTTGTAGATATGTGTGAATCCATTTGCGATCCGCAGACGGCATCGCTTCTAAGGAAACCGGCCGGCCTAAGCGAACGGCTCGCTCCACCGCCTGGTCAGCCATGCGTCGCAAGTTTTCTCGCCGACGTTGCCTGTATCCCCCGGCGTCTACGGAAAACTTGACCACCGAATGGGCATTGCGATTTGCAACGAGATTGACCAGGTACTGCATCGAGTCAAGCGTCGATCCGTGACGTCCAATCACAATCGGTAGCTCATCTGCTGCACACGTTATGGCTAAATGTACTGCCCCATCCTCTGTCAACTGACTCTCGGCCGTGACATCTGCGGAGATCCCCATTTTCTCGAGCAAGCCGTGCAAGAGCTCCTTGGCCATATCAAGCGGAGTCTCCATAACACAAACCTCCACCTCAGCATCCCTGCCACCGATAAATCCAAAGAGCCCCTTCACCGGCTCAGAAATCACGCGAATCTCCGCCTGCGATCTCGAGACGCCAAGGCGGACAAGCGCCGATGTAATCGCCTCTTCAACCGTACGTCCGGTTGCGACCACTTTTTTCATCTAGGCCACTCCCTCAGTCAACACGTTGCACGCGACCCTCGCTAACCGTTTAATCCACCGTCTCTGTGTCCGAACGACTCGTAGACTGATTCTGTTGATCAACTTGTTTGGGAGCACTTGATTTACGCTTCTCTGTCTTGCTTCCGCTCGCCGAATCAGCCTTCGACATGTCTTTGTCACCGCGGTTTGCCTTCGCGGGCGTCGTGCGATTTGACCCCTTCGGATTCGTTGAAACCTTGGCAGACCCTCGCTTCTCCCCCGCAGACCGAGCAGGCGCTGCAGCCGCCGCAGACGTTCCTGCTGGCGCCAAAGTACCTTTAGCAGTTGGGCGAGTGATGAAAAAGTACGTTTGAATCGCCGTGATCAGGTTGGTGTAAATCCAGTACAACACAAGTCCGCCTGGCAAGCGCGCCCCGATAAAGAAAATCATCACGGGCATCACAAACAACATGGCGCGCTGTTGCGCGGGCTGGTTGCGCATGGTCAACCACGACGATAACAGTGTCGACAAGCCGGCTAAAATCGGCAAGACGTAGTAAGGGTCATGCTGTCCCAAGCGAAAAATTCCGAGGAACGTGCTCTCACGCATATTGGGATTGCCCAATATAGCGCCGTAAAACGCGTACAAAAACGGGAGCTGAATAAGCATTGGGAAACAGCCCGCAAGCGGATTGGCGCCCATCTCTTGATACAGCTTCATAGTTTCTTCTTGAATCTTCTGGTTGTCACCCTTGTACTTGGAACGAATCTTCTGAATCTGCGGTTGCAACTCCATCATCACACGTTGATAACGAAGCTGCCGAATAAACAGCGGCAGAATGATAAAACGGACGATGATGGTCATAATTAGGATGGCAATCCCGTAGTTATTGCCGAGGTGTCGAGCAAAGAAATCCCTCAAGTCCGAAATGCCATGAAGGAGAGTACCCCATACGTTATGCGGCCAATGGCCAGGTTTGCTTTGGTACATACCGCACCCTGTTACGGCCAGCACCACTACCGCACTGAGTAAAAACGTCCACTTTCTCTGCGTGCGTTTTGACTTCAACCAGATATCCCCCTACTTCGCCTGCGGAACTTCGTCAACGCCGCCTGGATGCCATGGACCGCATTTAACCAATCGGCGAACCGCGAGCCAACTACCGTAAACAGGCCCAAATCTCGCAACAGCTTGTACAGCGTATTCAGAACACGACGGAGTAAACCGACAAGTCGGAAGCGTCATCGGTGAAATAAACAACTGGTATGCGCGAATCAACTTAATCAGCAACCATCGCATCCGTACTCATCCCCGGTCACATCATATCACGATTTTTGACTTGTGGAGGAGCTTTGACACATCTTGATACAAAATTTGAAAATCCGCGTCGGCAGCGTCTGTACGGCATACCACTACAATATCAATGGACTTGTCCTTCAACTCTGGCAACCACGTCTGAAAAACCGCCCGCAACACACGCTTTAAACGGTTGCGAACGACCGCATTGCCAACCTTTTTGCTTATCGAAAAACCAACACGCACACCATCTTGACGATTGTCGCAATAATACAATACAAGTCTTGCTGTAGCAAACGACTTTCCTCGCCGAAACACACGGCGAAAATCGCGATTTGCTTTTAAACGAAACTGGCTCGGCAAGACCCAGTCCTCCAGTCCCGATACATTCATCAAAAAAGGCCACGAAACGTGGCCCTTACGCTGATAGAACTTTACGGCCCTTGGCGCGACGTGCGGCCAAGACGCGACGACCGTTCTTTGTCGACATCCGCTTACGAAATCCGTGGTTCTTTTTGCGCTTCCGTACATTCGGTTGATAGGTCGGGTTTATCAGGACACCTCCCTCTTAAGACAAAAGACAGACGTTAGCTACATTACACAATGATACTCCTCTTGTCAATCGAACAGCCATCCACCTATCCACATGTGGATAACACATCTCATAACTCTATTTTGTTTTCCACAACCTCGTCCCATCCACAGCAACGTACACATTTCCACAACCCAAATCCACTTCGACACCCTTTGCTATGGATTGTGTGGAAAAGATACATTTCGACATTGCTCGACTCTGAATTCATCTGCTATGATAAGCCCTATCGTTATCCACAGACGCTGTGTATGATTCGCTTATATCCACAGCTTTATCCACAGGTTGTGGATAACCTTTCCCACAGCCTATTTATATGTTGATAGATTCGTAGAATATATCCACAGGAACGCCTCTTTGAAGGATTGCCGTCACTTGTCATTCCTCGACTCTCATGTGCTGTGGATAACTTTTTCTTTCATCACTAGGGGGCTTCTTGTCATATGAGTGCAGGCTTAGACGCGACGTACCTTGATACCCTCTGGGATCAGGTGCTGATCATGCTCAAGGAACGCTTATCCGGCCCGACATTCAACATCTGGTTTGAAGAGACGAAGATTGTACGGCTAGATGAGGAAGCGCGCATTTTATATGTCCTTGTGCCGTCTACCTTTGTACGAAACTGGATTGAACAGCGCTATACATCCATGATTCAAAACCTCATTATTGCGCTGACAGAGCAGGAGTATCGGATTCGATTCGTTACGCCTTCTAAAGAAGAACAAACGGCGGCAACATTGGAAACGCCAGCGGTGGAACGCCAACCCGCACAGACAGCTGGACAAGCGGCAACCGAAGAGGACGGGGATACCACCGCGTCTCTCATCCCTCGCTACACCTTTGAGACCTTCGTCATCGGGGCCAGCAACCGATTCGCACATGCCGCGTGCTTGGCTGTCTCGGAGCGACCGGCACAAGCGTACAACCCGTTGTTTATTTATGGCGGTGTCGGCCTTGGCAAGACGCACCTCATGCACGCGATTGGGCATTACGTCAAAGAGCACAACCCGTTGGCCAAGGTTCGCTATTTGTCATCCGAGCGCTTCACCAATGAATTCATCACGGCCATACGCGACGGCAGTACAGAACTGTTTCGAAGCAAGTATCGCTCGATAGACGTCCTGCTGATCGACGATATTCAATTTCTTGCAAACAAAGAACAGACCCAGGAAGAGTTTTTTCACACGTTCAACAGCCTTCATGAAGCGGGAAAACAGATTGTCATCAGCAGCGATCGACCGCCGCGTGAAATCCCGACACTGGAAGACCGCTTGCGATCGCGCTTTGAATGGGGGCTCATCACCGATATTCAGCCGCCAGATCTCGAGACGAGAATCGCTATCCTGCAGCGAAAGGCGAAGTCCGACGGACTCGATATCTCCGAAAATGTACTTGCGTATATTGCGGATCAGATCGACTCTAATATTCGCGAGCTGGAAGGAGCACTCATTCGTGTCGTCGCGTACTCGTCGTTGGTCAATGAAGACGTAACGCCCGAACTTGCACAGGTGGCGCTAAAAGATATTATTCAGCCCAACCGGCCGCGCGCCGTCACGGTCAACCAGGTACAAAAAGTCGTCAGTGATCACTACGGCCTGCGCATCGACGACTTACGTGGCAAAAAGCGCACGCGCAATATTGCGTTCCCGCGCCAAATCGCCATGTATTTGACACGCGAATTGACCGACATGTCGTTGCCGCGCATTGGAGAGGCGTTCGGTGGGCGCGATCACACTACAGTCATGCACGCTTGCGATCGCGTCGCGGAGGAAATGGAGAAAGATGCGGACTTGCGTGCAACCATCGACCGACTGGCAGAGGCCATCCGCACGCTTATGTGAATCTGTACACAACTATGCACATGTGGACAACGTAATTTATGCACTTATCCACACGGTTATCAACAAGCTGTGTATGATATATTTCTTCATGATCCGACACTTATCCACATGATTCACCGCACCTATGACTATGAATACGATCTTGTTAAAGATCTAACCTACTTATTCTAAATTAAGAAAACGAGACACCTAAGGCTCATCTTCAGCCTCAGGAAGGAGTCGACGTGCATGCGTTTCGCCATTTCCAAAACGGCGTTGGTACTTGCGATACAAACCGTTTCGAAGGCTGTGGCAGTCCGTACCCCGAAACAGGCATTGACAGGGATTTTGCTTGAAGTTCGCGAACATGAACTCATTGCAACGGCATATGACTTGCAATTGGCGATTCAAATGCGAATCCAAAGCGATGAACATAATCAGTTGACCGTGCTTGATCCGGGCTCCATCGTGCTGCCGGCGCGTTACTTCAGCGACATTGTCCGAAAACTTCCGGACACACAAATCACTATGCATGTTGCGAGCAACTATATGACTGAAATTTCATCTGGTAAGGTGCAATTCCATCTACATGGCATCGATGCCGATGAATTCCCCGAGTTACCCAAGTTTCTCGGCATCACAGGAGCCCAAATCCCATCGTCCACACTCGCAAGACTGATTGAAACGACTGCTTTTGCCACGGCGACGTCGGAAGTACGTCCCATTTTGACAGGGATTTCGATCACGTGTAAAAACGACGAACTGACTTTTGTCGCAACCGATGGTCTGCGCTTGGCCAAACATCGCGTCGTCCAAGCCGATCTTCCAAACTGGGAAGCCGTTATACCAGGAAAATCACTGGTTGAACTGGCCAAGATCTTGCCGGACAACGATGAGCCAGTTGATATCTATCTGACGCCCAGCCACAGTTTGTTCGTTTGCGGACAGACCAGTTTTTATACACGCTTGCTCGAAGGCACGTATCCTGATACTTCACGCTTGATCCCTACATCAGCCAAAACTGAACTGGTCGTATCAGGTGATGAAATGCTTGGCGCAATTGACAGGGCTGCTTTGATTGCGCGCGATCGCGATAACAACATGGTTCGCCTAGAAATGGAACAGGACGCCATTACGGTCTCATCTAGCTCGCCGGAAATCGGCAATGTCTCAGAAACGGTGCAAGTCCTGCAGAGACAAGGGGAAGACCTGCAAATTGCATTTAATGCGCGCTACGTCATGGATGCGTTGCGAGCTCTCAATGCAGCGGAAGTCAACATTCGGTTTAACGGTCCAACACAGGCATTTGTCATAGAAAAGACAGGCGACTCATCGATCCTCCAGCTGATTTCGCCAGTGCTGTGGAGGTAAACATGGACGTACGCATAGAAGATGGGTACTTCACAGTGGGGCAGCTTTTAAAACGACCCGACATCGTCTCTTCGGGCGGAGAGGTTAAGGCGTATCTCGCAGGGCGATCTGTTCGTGTCAATGGTGAGCCAGAACAACGCCGCGGACGGAAGTTGGTTCCTGGCGACATTCTCGTCATCGGTGCCAAGACCTACCGACTGGTCGGAGATGAGCATGCAACTCCATAACCTATCTTTGCTTAACTTTCGCAACTATGAAGAGCAGTCGCTCACCTTCAGTCCTGAAGTCAATGTGTTCTGCGGCGAGAATGGGCAAGGTAAGACCAATGCACTTGAAGCGATGTTGCTACTGGCTGTAGGTAAATCTCACCGTACGAATAAAGACAGGGATATGGTTCGTTGGGTTGCCGATACGGCCACGATCACCTGTGACATTGAGTGTCGTACGGGTTCTCGTTCGCTTCGCCTTGAACTTGGAGGAAACGGTCGAAAAGCGTATATCAATCGCCTTCAGTTAGGGAAAATGACCGATTTTATCGGTCATTTTCAGGTTGTACTCTTTGCGCCAGAGGATCTCCAATTGGTCAAGGCAGGTCCTCGTGAACGCAGGCGGTTTCTCGATGTGGAACTCGGGCAAACCCAGCCCTTATACTTGCACCATCTAACCCATTACAACCGCACACTTGTACAGCGCAATAGGCTTTTGAAAGACGGTGCGAGTGACCCAACCCTTTACATGTCCTTTGACGCACAGCTTGCACATCATGGTGCCCACATACTCCACCGTCGACTGCGTTTTCTGGAAGACTTACAGCGTTACGCCAAGCAGATTTACGAAGAAATTTCGGAAGGACGTGAAGAGTTCACTTTCCGCTACGCAAGTTCGGTTGGTGAGGTTCATGAAGGTCTGTCAATTGATGAGATTGCAGAACGAGTAGAACAGGCACTGGCGAGTAAGCACTCGACAGACATGAGGATGGGATACACATCAGTTGGTCCGCACCGCGACGATTTGCGGCTTTACTTAAACGGGCAAGATGTCCAAAGCTTTGCCAGTCAGGGACAGCAACGGACCATTGCGCTCGCTTTGCGCCTGGCCGAGATCGACTTTATGTATCAGGAGCTAGGCGAATATCCTGTGTTGCTCTTGGACGACGTACTCTCTGAGTTGGACGATAGGCGACAGCGAAATCTTGTGTTGTCCATGAGCCGAAAGGTACAAACGATGATTAAAACGCCGAGCCTATATCACTTAGAGCGAGAGCTGGCGGATGGCGCCCGGCTCTTCCGAGTTGCTTCTGGTATAATAAGCTGTGATAACGTCTGAACGAGCAAAAACTCGGTGATTCTGTAAAGATGAACATCCGAGAGGTTTTGCTCTGTCTTGACGTGAGTGTGGAGGGAACCCAGTTGTCAGAACAAGTGTACGACGAGTCGCAAATAGAAGTCCTGGAAGGCTTGCAGGCTGTGCGAAAACGCCCTGGTATGTACATCGGATCGACCAGTGTTAAAGGCCTGCACCATCTGGTCTGGGAAATCGTCGACAACGCGGTCGACGAAGCACTGGCGGGGCGATGCACGAGAATCGTCGTCCAGGTTCACCCGGATAATAGCGTCAGTGTTATAGACAACGGCGCCGGGTTTCCCGTCGGAATTCACGCCAAGACAGGGCGGCCGGCGGTTGAAACGGCTTTAACGGTCCTGCACGCCGGTGGGAAGTTTGGTGGTGCCGGATATAAAGTGTCAGGTGGTTTGCACGGCGTTGGTGCATCCGTTGTAAATGCTCTATCCGAATGGCTGAAGGTGGAGGTTCATCGCGATGGCAAAATCCACGTCCAAGAATACGAGCGCGGAACTCCGCTTTATGATTTAAAAGTTGTTGGCAAGACGGATCGGACAGGCACGACGGTTACGTTCCGGCCGGACCCAGAGATTTTTACGGAGACCACAGAGTTTTCCGCGGAGACTTTGCAAAACCGTTTGCGGGAGCTGGCGTTTTTAAACGCTGGGCTCGAAATTGTGCTCGAAGATGAACGCGAAGGTGGCAAGCGATTTGAGTACCACTACGAGGGTGGCGTAAAGGAGTTTGTCCTTTACCTGAACCATTCAAAAGACGTTCTGTTTGCTGAGCCAATTTACGTGCAGGGTGTCAAAGACGAGGTCACGGTCGAGATCGCCTTACAGTATAACGATGGCTATAGTTCCACCTTGTACTCGTTCGCAAACAACATCAACACAGGTGAAGGCGGCACGCATGAAGCGGGCTTTAAAAGTGCACTGACCCGCATTATCAACGACTATGGTCGTCGCAATAACCTCATCAAGGGCAGTGACGGCAGTTTGACGGGTGACGACGTTCGCGAAGGGCTGACGGCGGTTGTCAGCGTTAAGGTCCCGGAACCACAATTTGAGGGACAAACAAAGACAAAGTTGGGCAATAGCGAAGTCCGCGGGATCGTGGAAAGTTTGTTTGGGGAACGCCTACAAATCTTTCTCGAAGAGAATCCGGCCGTAGCTCGGAGAATCCTCGAAAAATGCGTGCTCGCGGCCCGCGCTCGAGAAGCTGCGAAACGAGCCCGTGAACTTACTCGCAACAAGAAGATGGAAGTCACAAGCTTGCCCGGAAAGTTGACGGACTGCGTTTCAAAGGATCCGGAAGTGTCCGAACTGTATTTGGTTGAGGGCGACTCAGCCGGCGGATCGGCAAAGGGCGGGCGAGATCCACAAACACAAGCCATCCTGCCGTTGCGAGGAAAGATTATCAATGTCGAAAAGGCCCGTTTGGACAAGGTATTGTCCAACGAGGAAATTAGGGCCATTATCACCGCGTGTGGCACAGGCATTGGCGACGAATTTGATTTGAGTAAAGCACGCTATCACAAAATCGTCATCATGACGGATGCCGATCACGACGGCAGCCAAATTCGCATTTTCAGCCGGCGGATCGGCAAAGGGCGGGCGAGATCCACAAACACAAGCCATCCTGCCGTTGCGAGGAAAGATTATCAATGTCGAAAAGGCCCGTTTGGACAAGGTATTGTCCAACGAGGAAATTAGGGCCATTATCACCGCGTGTGGCACAGGCATTGGCGACGAATTTGATTTGAGTAAAGCACGCTATCACAAAATCGTCATCATGACGGATGCCGATCACGACGGCAGCCACATTCGCATTTTGCTGCTCACATTGTTCTATCGGTTTATGCGACCGCTTATCGATGCAGGCTATATCTATATCGCGCAGCCGCCGCTTTACAAGATCGAGAAGGGCAAAGTCATTCGCTATGCATACTCGGATGCACAACTGGAGCAAGCGTTGCAAGAAATGGGCCGACAGGGCGTGAAATTGCAACGGTATAAGGGGCTCGGGGAAATGAATGCAGACCAACTCTGGGAGACGACGATGGATCCGGAGTCCCGCACCCTGCTGCAAGTTACGATGGAAGACGCCATGGACGCCGACATGATCTTCAGTACCTTAATGGGCGACAAGGTCGAACCGCGCCGGGATTTTATTGCAGAGCACGCGCGCTATGTGCGGAATCTCGACGTGTGATCGCGCTCTACTAAGGGGAGCCCAGATGGGGAATTTCCGATGAGGGGTGAATGGCATGGCAGAACAGAATAGTTCTCGCGGCGTCCTACCGGTCGATATCAGTCAGGAGCTGCGAAACTCGTTCATGGATTACGCGATGAGCGTCATCGTTGCCCGGGCAATTCCCGACGTCCGCGATGGCCTTAAGCCTGTCCATAGAAGAATTTTGTATGCGATGTACGACGCCGGCATGACGCCGGACAAACCGTATAAAAAATCGTCGCGTATCGTAGGTGATGTTCTCGGTAAATTTCATCCGCATGGTGACACAGCCGTATACGACGCGCTGGTGCGCTTGGCGCAGGATTTCTCGACGCGGTATCCACTAGTCGATGGCCACGGTAACTTTGGCTCCATCGATGGCGATTCGGCCGCTGCCATGCGGTATACCGAATCTCGTATGTCTGCGATCGCGCTCGAGTTGCTACGCGATATCAATAAAGAGACGGTCGACTTCATCCCAAACCATGACGAGCAAGAGCAGGAGCCTGTCGTTTTGCCCTCGCGGTTTCCGAATTTGCTTGTCAACGGATCGAGTGGTATCGCTGTCGGCATGGCGACAAACATTCCGCCACACAACCTGCGTGAGGTCATCGATGGTGTCATCATGCTTATCGACAGACCTGATGCCACGGTTGACGATCTCATGAAGGTCATCAAAGGCCCCGACTTTCCGACAGGTGGTTTGATTCTCGGCCGTGAGGGGATCCGCAAAGCGTATGAGACGGGACGAGGATCCATCACAGTTCGTGCGGTCACGCACTTTGAAGAGATGTCGGCAGGCAAAACGCGCATTGTTGTCACGGAAATTCCGTACCAACATAACAAGGCGCGCATTGTCGAGAAAATCGCGGAATTGGTGCGCGATAAGAAGGTCGACGGTATCACCGATTTGCGCGACGAAAGTGATCGGAAGGGCATGCGCGTCGTGATCGAGTTGCGGCGCGACGTGCGGCCACAGGTCGTGTTGAACAATCTGTTTAAACACACGAGCCTGCAGGCAAGCTTTGGGGTTATCAACTTGGCTTTGGTCAACGGCGAGCCAAAGATTCTGACGCTGCGGGAGACGCTGGTCCATTATCTCAATCACCAGCGCGAAGTCGTACGGCGACGTACGCAGTATGATCTAAACAAGGCCGAAGCGCGTGCACACATTCTGGAGGGACTCCGGATTGCGCTCGATCACTTGGACGCCGTGATCGCACTCATTCGAGCATCGCAAACGGTTGATGAAGCACGCGAAGGTCTGATGACTTCGTTCGGTCTCTCAGAGGAACAGGCGCAGGCCATCCTCGACATGCGCTTGCAGCGCTTGACTGGCTTGGAACGTGAAAAAATTGAGCAGGAATATGCAGAGTTGATGGAGCGCATTCGCTACTTACGTTCCATTTTGGCTGATGAGTCGTTGCTCTTGGGCGTGATTCGCGATGAGCTGAAGGAGATTCGCGACAAGTACGGAGATGATCGGAAATCGAAGATCATCGCGGCGGAGGGCGAGATTAACGAGGAAGATTTGATTCCCGTGCATGACGTCGTGATCGCCATCACGCATCGAGGCTACATCAAGCGGATTCCACTTTCGACGTACCACAGTCAGAAGCGCGGGGGACGTGGCATGTCGCTCATGGGAACGCGCGATGAAGACTTCGTCGAAGGCTTACATGTCACATCAACGCACGATTATCTTTTGTTTTTCACCAATCGTGGGCGCATGTACGCCATTAAGGCGTACGACGTGCCGGAATTCAGCCGGCAGGCGCGTGGCATTCCGATCGTGAATCTGCTGAATGTCGAGCAAGATGAGAAGATCAACGCTGTGATTCCTGTGAAGTCGTTGGATCCGGCCGAGATCGAAGGGATCAATCTCGTCTTTGCAACCCGCCAGGGCATCGTCAAGAAGACGCCGCTCAGCGAGTACTCCAACATCCGCAAGAACGGCTTAATTGCCATCAATCTTCGCGATGATGATGACGTGGTTGGCGTTAAATTGACAGACGGAACAAAGGAAATCATGATGGTGACTCGCCAAGGCCTAGCCATCCGCTTCCCTGAGACCGACGTTCGTCCGATGGGGCGTGCCGCAACAGGCGTCAAGGGCATCTCGCTTGGTGCCAAGGATGAAGTGATTGCCATGGACGTTGCAGAGGACGATCACGATGTCCTTGTGGTCACTTCGCGCGGCTACGGGAAGCGTACGCCGGTGCAGGAGTATCGTGCGCAGTCGAGGGGTGGCAAAGGGATTAAGACCATCAATTGCACTCCGAAAAACGGGCAGGCTATTGAAATGTGTATGGTTACAGCGGACGACGACCTGATGATCATTTCGCAATCAGGCGTCGCAATACGCATTCATGTGCGCGATATCTCCACGCAAAGCAGGAATACGCAAGGCGTGCGGTTGATCAACGTAGATGAGGGACAGGAAGTGGCTTCCGTCAGCCGGGTGGTCGCGGATGATGATGCTGACGAAGGCGATTCGTCAAGCGAATGAGTCGCGCTCGAGTGGGTGGTCGTACGTGCCGCCCACTGGAGATACTCGCCTTAGTTTGCTAGGATGAAATCCGAGGAGGAGACGCCGATGACCAATGTGCTTTGGACGTTTCTTGTGCATACGGCAGCTATGTACCTTGCGTTTGCAGTTTTTGTGGTACTCTGTTTCATCATCGTGAACGCGCTCGTCAAAGAATAACGAAACATGCTTGGCTGCCGGTTACTGCGGCGGATCGGGAAATGAGGGGAAAGAATGTTCCGGAAGTTGACCGCTTGCGATCACGACCGGGTGATGCCGTTCTTGACGCGCAGACCGTCGCAGAATCTGTTTCTGCTTGGTGATATTGAGGCACACGGTTATGATGCGCCATTTCAGGAAGTGTGGGGGTACATCGACGATCATGGCGATGTACACACCGTGCTCTTGCGCTACTTCGGCAGCTATATTTACTCAACAGAAACAGGAGAAGGCTCCGAAGAAGTCGTGCGCATTCTCGCGGCGAACACCGCATGGACTTTGCTTCAGGGAGATTCATTGTCGCTTGCGACATTTCGCAAGGCTGTTGGGTACATACCTAGTCGTGCGCGTGAGTTCCACTTTGCAGAACGCAAACCCGGTGCGCCACGTCCGTCCATAGATACCTCGTTGGTACAGGAAGCGACGCTCGATCACGTTGACGCATTGTTGCAATTGCGACGAACCATCGTCGAGTTCGCGGATAGCACAACGACCCGAGAAAGTCTCAGGCAATCCATTCAATCGCGGACGGGATTGCACTACTTTGTGCCCGGCGAAGCAGGAGAACTTGCATCATCCGCTTCCACTGTCGCCGAGAATTCGCTTTCGGCAATGGTAGTAGGTGTTTGCACCAGGCCCTTGTATCGAGGACAGGGATATGCCACGCAGTGCTTGGCTAAAATCTGTGAAACGTACGACCAGCGTGGCAAGGGACTTTGTTTGTTTTACGATAATCCGAAGGCGGGTAGGATCTATCAACGGCTTGGGTTTGAAGAAATCGGAGGCTGGACACAGTTCTATCGCTGAACTGTTGGACAGTCTCTTTTTTGATGTTTCCTTTGAGACGTTGACACAGGCGGTGAAAGGTGTTAGT
>NZ_JXBW01000019.1 GCF_001447355.1 Alicyclobacillus tolerans
TTATCGCCTCCCTGACGGAATCTCGTGCCCACTCATGTCGATTCTATCGTGACCAACTACAAACATGTAACATTGCTTCAACACTGACGTCTAATTCTTATAGAAAGGGGTGACGACCATGAAGAAAATTTTCGGTCTTCTCGTTGTTGTTTTGGGTTTGTCAGGTTGCGGAACCACTCAATCTTATGCAACTTTGCCATCCGGGACAATCCTTGGTTGGAAAAATCATATGTACAAGATTGTGGGAACAACCAGTTCATATAACGTGGGCAAAAAACTTGGTACAGTTTCATATCACGGAAAGGTTTCAGGTGTATTCACGATATTCGAACTTAAAGGAACCAACTTCACTCGAGCAATTGTATTTAGGCCAGTATTCGGGTCATCGAACGGATGGTATTATGAAGCTAACGTTCAAACAAACGGTTCACAATGAATCAATCGCTCAACTGGCGGTTATATGCCGAGTATTGTTGAGCGAGTGATAACAATGGGTGTGACACAACAGGCCAGGTTCCCGTTCTCCAGTATCGTGAGATACCAAGAAGATCCGTCCAACACCTGACCCTGTAAGGATCGGTTCGTTGCAAATTACGCAAGTTCCTGTTGGAACAGACGACTTGTAGCGAATGTTCACTCCGTAGTGGCTTCGGTCTGATAGAGAGTAAGCCTCGCAAGGTCAAGAAAAAAATCCCCCGCCATGAGCAAATCCAGTCCGATCAACCCACTGATTCCGTAATCAAGCCGACCAAAATCCACCTGGAAATCACTCGCACGAAAGGTTCCGAAGTCCACCCTGTCGATGCGCTTACGAATGGCAATGTCCCGACCACCAATACCAAAGGCCGTGACAATTTGATCCCCATCCTCGGGTGCAACATCCACATCATCCTCAACAGCATCAAGGTTAATCCAGGTGTGTGCCGACCCCGTATCAATAATCATGTTGTCTAAAGTCTTGGTGGTTCCCTTATGCGTGATCGTCATGGAGGTCATCAAAATACCGCCAACAATTTCGATCTTCATGAGCGCCCCGCTCGGACCATCGGCTTCATTACAACGTCCATGACAACTTTCTCGTTTGACGTATGATAGATAAAGCGATTGTTCTTGGACTCTTTCAGCGCCTCAAGCGTCTCCTTTGAATCTAGCAACGGACGGATCAGCGCAACTTCCTCAACGTATAGTTTCCCCCCTTCGATTTTCGACTTCAAATCTTCCACGAATACATACTGATCCGGGAAAAGCTTCCGAACCTCGGACCACTGCATGTCATCCACCGTCCTTGTCCTTTGCCACGATTGAACCATCAGAGTTGGAATTGCTTCATCATTGACTCGCTGCGGGCTTGGGGTTAGTCGAAATTCTCGTGAAGGACAATTCAATACATGTCAATCGAGTGCTGGGGCGGTGCGTGTTGGTTCATGGCGAGTCGTCTCTAACAGCGAACCGGGAAAGTTTTCTATTGCTCCCCCTCAAATTCTTCACCGTGTTCAAGACCTACCAGTCATGCACCACAACACTTTTTGTACTTCCTCCCACTTCCGCAAGGGCACGGTTCATTCCGACCGACCTTCTTCTTAGATCGATTTTCCATGGCCCTCTCAAACCGCAGCCGTCTTTCAAACGCTTCGTCGATTTCATCGAGAGTTTCCTTCCATTGTTGGACTTCCCGATTATCGATTCCATTGATGACGCAATTTGCATACAAAACTTCCAGCAAGTCCAGGTTATAATTTGTTTGCTCAAATAGCTCCTTCATGGTCGGAATATCTACGGCGGAAGTCAGCCTGCAAAGTGTATCGGCAAGCATTACTTGCTCTTCGATGTCTGTGGCCTTCTGAAACAGCCGCAAGGTCGCCGCTTCCGAGTACGGTGTTTTGATTCCAGCAAGTACGCCCGTAGCGTAGTTGTGGAAATCCCACTCAGACTCACCGAATCGCTTCTCAACAGCATCAACGACGGATTGAGTACCAATTCTCACTAAGGCGTACATGGCACGTTCCTGCAAGAGGTCGATATCTGAATCCAGGGCGTCGAGTAAAGCAGGAACCGCCGATTCGTCCTTCAGATAACCCGCAAGGACACACGCCATTGCTCCTTCGTAGTCGTCGTACCAATCATCGGGATCGCCATCCTGATACTTCCGAATAGTTTCACTCAACTCGAGTTTTGGCAAATCACTTCTGCGTGCGATTTCCCGTGCCATTGCGATGACAAACGAAAAATCGACCACCGAGTATTCTTCGCCCCGAATTTCTTCGGCAAACCTCCGCCATTCTTCAAGGAGAGCCGGCGTTGTCAAGCGGACGAGATTGATACGCCGCTCAATCTTTTGACGTAGCGTTGCAGGAAGGCTCGACAAACCACCACTAAGTCCCGCCAATACCAGAGGGTGCGCTGAAAGGAGGATTCTCGCATAGTCCTGTTGGAGTGCAGGCTCGTCCTTTATCCGGCGGAATAATTCGGAAGCCATTGTTAGCGACACGACAAATTCACGTGCTCCGTACAGCAACTCCCCACGGGCATCCGTTTGATCTCCCATTTCGCACGCCTTCAAAACCATAGGCAGGAGATCTTCATCGTCTGATTGGGCTTCTTCAAAATAGTCCAGGGCAAATCGACGGATTCGGTGTTCGGAGTGAAGGATGAATTGCTTCATTACATCACGAGTTTTCATGTCGGGGCACCTCAATTTATGTGCTGCCTTACAGCTTCGCCACAGCATGATCCGATCCTGTCATAATGCACAACAGTCCTCGTTGGGGCGAAATTTCAATTCTGAACGATGATGAATCCCAGGCGACCCCATCCAGATCATGGATGACCATCCGCCGAGTTTTAACATTCGGATCGAATTACTTTTGTCCCGCTCAGCTTGCCTTGGCCTTTGTTACTTCGAAATATCCTCTTTCGTATTCGACTGGAACTAGATAGCCAACTGATGAGTGTACAGGCTGCGGTTGTACCACACCCCGATGTACTCGAAAATTCGTTGTGTGGACTGTTCTCTCGTTTCTTAAGATTTCATTCGTCTCTCGCAGTTCAGGTTCCGCAAGGCCTTCGTCTCAGGCTTGAGGTTTTCGCTACCAAACGAACAGGGTAGCAGGATCCTCCTTATACTCGCCACCCAGCCATACAACGTCGTTTGCGATATGCCCAGTTCCCGAGCTACCCGGCTCACCGGCTTCCCTCTCACCAAAGCCAATTGAACTGCATGAAGCTTGAATTTTTATCGTATCTCAGTGTTATGTAGCTCAGCATGAATCCCAGTATCCTTACGTTCTCGATTCGTGGTGTCCACTATTTCAGCCTAGCACCAGACGACGTGTGTGCTGTCCTTTGCATGGACATCCAAACCTAAAAGGTAGCGGCTGTCAGGGATGTTCCCGTTTGGTCAACGCTTATTCTTAGTTCTGGAGACGATTTGAATGGGATTCCCATCTGGATCTTGTACCCAACCAACTCTTAATTCATCGTCAAGAAAATCATGGGGCTCTGATAACATCGTTGCACCATGCTCTACTAAATATTGAACCGCTGCATCAGTATCATCGGTCCAAAATACAATTTCACAACCGGAATTTTTACCTGGGCTTAAACCATGGACTTCGCGAGCAGATTCTTTCGTTGCGATACCCAAGTTCCAGCCATCAAGTATCAGTTCGTGATGGACTGCCTGCCCCGCAATTTCTGCAGTAAAGTTAACTTCGAATCCAAGCTTTTCATAGAACTCTCTGGATACCTCCAAACACTCAACATATAGGTTAATCTGAGGCGAATAAAATTTCATATGAATCCCTCCAACTGGAATGCCATCCTTCACGAAATTCGCATAAAATTCGCATGTCGTGTTGTGTTAAACTGCCCGTTTGCGACAAAATTCCATACCGGCGGACATACACTTCTATGCAGTAATAAATTAATGAACCTTAAGTTGAATTCCGTTCCCACAATAAGAATATCACTTGGATCTGCCCAAGTTAACATTAGTCGAAAACACAGCTCTTATTAATACTCCGTAAGCGTCAACTCCACCACCGCCGTCTCCACGAGTCTAAACACCGTCGCACTCGCCCGCGCCCCTCGCGACGTGTTGGCAAACAGCCCAATTCGCTGGGGTTTGGCGAGAGAGGTTCCGTTCATGTTGGATATGCCTTACGCATTCAACACCGCGGATCGGATTCCTCTTTTGTGCCCTCAAGTGGCGGAGCGCGCGTGAACGGATCGATGCGCTTTCGGCTGCTCGAGTGGAAGGCCGTCCAGGAGCCAGTTCAGATCTCGCCGTGTGATCACCATGATCTTGGCATCGCCTGTCTCTGGCCAATCGAATCGACCGCGCTCTAAGCGCCGATAGTACAGCCAAAAGCCGTTGTGCGACCAGTGCAGGATTTTGAGCTTATCCCGTTGCCGATTGCAGAAGACAAACAGGCATGGCGAAAACGGATCGAGTTGAAACGACGCCTGAACGAGCGCGGCGAGTCCGTCAATGGATTTGCGCATGTCTGTGGCGCCGCAGGCGAGATACACGCGGTGATCCGAAATCCAGTCTAGCAAACATGCATCACGAGCCGTATGAGCTCAGCAAGTGTCGAGGCGTCATAGCCGGGACGGACGTCAATTTCGACCGCACCCACGCGCAGGGTCAGGGGCGAACAGCTTACTACATCCGAAGGTGATGAGGTCGTCACGCCCGATACGAACGTCGTGTCATGCGTGCCAAGTGCGATTTCGTTTCCTAGTCGGCGAAGCCAGTACCACAACTGATAGGGTTTCAGACCGTGCTCAGCGCAAAACTGACTGGCGGACAGCCCGCTGTCGTAAAAGGCTGCGATACGTTCACGCCAAAGTTCACGACGCTCCTGGTGAGACATGTGCTCTCGCATACAAGAAACCTCCCGCGGCTTGTTGATGACATTTTCAAGCGACGAGAGGATGAAAGCCACGTGGGTCTCAGTTTACGTTTACTTCAAGCAGCGGGAGGGCGAACGCCATGTGGGGGGAATTGACGCTTACGGCTCTACAACAGGCAAAAACCCATCTCCAATAGGAGACAGGTTTTTTAATGGTGGAGGCGACGGGAATCGAACCCGCGTCCGAAGATCTCGCTACATGCACATCTACGGGCGTAGACCGTCTACTACAGTCCCTGCCACCCGCGGACGATCACGCTGGTGCACAGGCAAGTTCGCTATGGTTTCGCCGGTGCCCCGCGAACAAAGGCATCGACTAGCCTGCTCAGGTGACGTTACAGGGCGCGCACAGGCAACGCGTCATGTAACGGTCTCGCGCGATTAGGCAGCGAGAGCGATCTTGCTTTGTGAGGTAAAGCGATTAGCTTTGCCAGTTAAACTTAGACCTGCGTGATTAACGTGTGCGCAGCCCCACGACCCGCCGTCCATGCTCGAACAATCCCCGTCGAATCCAAAACGCCCCCGCGTTTTGGGAATGTCTCGCTAATCGCTGAGGTGTTCTTGCTTGGCTGACGAAACTCAGTCTATCACGATCCACAGTTTCTGACAACGGCATGTTTTTGGCGATCCGGCCAGCCGCTCACAACCGAAGCAAACGGCAGGAACTTATGCAAACCCTGCTCAGCCCCATCAGCAACCGTGGTAAAAGCAACCTTACCCGCGCTGTCGATCCCGCAAGGCGCGCTCAATTTCACGATTGGCGTCGCGCTTCTTCATCGTCTCGCGCTTGTCATGCAACTTTTTACCCTTCGCGAGACCAAGTTCCACTTTCGCGAAGCCGTTCTTCAAGTAAATCTTCGTCGGCACGAGCGTGACTCCACGTTCGCGAACGGCCCCGAACAGATAATTGATTTCCTTGCGATGAAGCAAGCACTTTCGGGTTCGCAACGGATCGTGATTAAATCGGTTGCCCTGCTCATATGGGGCGATGTGCATATTGTGAATAAACACCTCGCCCTTCTCTACGCGGGCATACGCATCGCGCAGACTGACTGAGCCTTTGCGCATCGACTTGATCTCCGTTCCGGTGAGCACAAGGCCTGCCTCGAACGTCTCCTCGATAAAATAATCGTGGTACGCTTTTCGGTTTTGCGCGAGGATCTTCCCCTCACCGGACTTTGCCATGCGTGTCACTCCAGAGCCACCAGCAGATATATTGCGTATATTTCATCATACCATGGCTCACCAGCACGAGCAAGGCGTTGGCCCAAGCGGCAACCTCTGGAGACTTCACGGATGATGGACACAGGGCGTCTGTCACTACGGCATCCATCCCTGTGTCATCTGCGGCCACGCTTGCCAGTTGGCTTCCCCTTGGCCTTCTTCGCCTTGCCCCGACCACCTGATTGCGCAGCGGCACCGACTACCGCTTTGGCAGATTTCGCTCGCCTTGGCCGATCCGCCGACTCCATCGCTGCTCGCTCGCTTTGCTTGCGGCCCTTGGCCTTACCTGGGCCCTTTTTCGCAACGCCCGGTTCGCCTCTCGTGGGCCACGTACGGTAACCGCCAGTTCGCCGCTCTCCACGCGCGCGATCGCCAACTCCACCTGTTTCCCGATCCCACTTGGCAAACCGCTCGTCTGCACTTTGCCGCTGGCGTTTCCCACGTCCACCTTCAGCTTCACGCAGGGCACGCGGATCCGGGAATTCCGCGTCCCACTCGTCATATGGCATATCCGGCGGCGAAGCCGCATGCCGAACGTCGATAATGGGGTCTTCGTGATCCGCGCTTGGCACCGCGTCCCGCCGACGTCCGGCGCGGTCATAACCACCGCGCACCGTCTTCCCACGCAGCCTATCGCGCTTGCCACGCCCACCTATACCGCGATCGCGCTGTTGGCGCCCACCACGCTCACTGGACATCGATTCGCGACGACGGATGCTCTCGCGCCGCTCCTTGGGCGACAGATCCTCATCGTACACGATGGCCTCGCCGCCTGCGCCGCCGACATACGTCGCTTCGCGCAGATGTGCGACGAGTCCGAAGTCGATACGCAAATCTTCCTTGCTCGCACGCGTCACCACGACGCGAACAGGATCGCCAATGCGAAACACGCGGCGCGTGCGCTCGCCGATGAGCGCCATTTGGCGTTCGTTAAGAACGTAGTAATCGTCGTCGAGCGCACTGATATGAATTAAGCCCTCAACGCCATTGTCGAGTTGCACAAACAACCCAAACTGGGTCGCGCTCGTGATGATGCCGTCAAATTCTTCGTCGAGATGCGCCTGCATGTACTCGACCATCTTAAGTTGATCGACTTCACGTTCCGCGTCTTGCGCAATCCGCTCACGTTCACTCGACTGACGGCTGGCTTCAGCGACGAACTCGCGCAACTTCTCCTCGCGCTCCGGCGAAAGTCCACCACTTAAGACCTCACGCATGATGCGATGGATGGTCAAATCCGGATAACGGCGGATGGGTGAGGTAAAGTGTGTGTAATAATCTGCCGCAAGCCCAAAGTGCCCCGTGCATTCCGGCCTGTATTTCGCCTGTTGCATCGACCGGAGCATGACTGTGGAAATCATGCGGGCTTCCCGCGTGCCTTCCACTTCGTTCAAGACTTCCTGCAGTGCGCGAGGATGTACTTTGCTACCGCCGACACCCTTCAGGTGATACCCAAAGTTGTGTAAAAACGCGTTCAAGTCCAGCATTTTGGCCGCGTCCGGCTCCTCGTGAATGCGGTAGACGAACGGCACACCAAGCCAGTGAAAATGCTCCGCGACCGTCTCGTTGGCCGCAAGCATGAATTCCTCGATCAACCGCTCCGCAATCGAGCGCTGGCGCGGCACAATGTCGACGGGCTCGCCGAGATCGTTCACCTTGACGTAGATTTCGTCGAAGTCAAAGTCGACAGCCCCGCGGCGCATGCGCTTCTCACGCATGATAAGCGCCAGTTGCTCCATCAACTCGAACATCGGTACGAGCGATTCATATTCGCGGCGCAATTCAGGATCCTGATCCACCAAAATCCGCCGCACGTTGTTGTACGTCATACGCGCGGCCGTGCGGATGACGCTTGGGAAGATGTCGTGATGAACGACGCGACCCTGTTCATCAATCTCCATCACGCAGGACATCGTGAGCCGGTCGACTTGTGGATTGAGCGAGCAGATGTTGTTCGACAAGCGCTGAGGCAACATCGGAATGACGCGATCCACCAGGTACACGCTTGTCCCCCGTCGAAACGCCTCTTTATCGATCACGCTGCCCTCTTGCACGTAATACCCGACGTCGGCAATGTGTACACCGAGCTCATAGTGGCCATTTTCCAGCACTTTCACGTGCACCGCGTCGTCGAGATCCTTGGCATCGTCGCCGTCGATGGTGACGATCACTTCACCGCGCAAATCGCGCCGCTTGGCAATCTCGGCCGGATCGATCTCGATGGGAATGGCCTCTGCGGCACGTAAAACTTGCTCCGGAAACTGCTCAGGCAACCCGTATTTGCGAATGACCGAGAGGATGTCCACGCCGGGCTCATCCGGATGCCCAAGCACCTCGACGACGCGCCCCACTGGCCCGTGCGTCGCGGACGGATACGACGTCAATTCGACGACCACGACGTACCCATCATGCGCACCGTGCGCGTCCTCTTTCGGCACGAAAATATCATCGGCAAAACGTTTGTCGAGCGGCGTGACGAACGCATGGTGCGCGTACAACGCAATTTTCCCGACGATTCGCTCGTTAGCCCGATCCACAACCTTCACAATCACGCCCTCGCGATGCGCCCCCGTTTTGCCACGTACGTCGCGAACGCGGGCCAATACCTTGTCTCCGCTCATGGCGCCGTTAAGCTCCGTCGCGGGAATATAAATATCCGCTTCCGACTCCTGCTCAGGAATCACGAAACCAAATCCGCGCGCCTTCATCTGAAGCCTGCCCACAATCAAGTTCATCTGCTCAGGCAAAGCGTAGCGGTTATTTTTCGTGCGCATGATCTCGCCGCTGTCTTCCATTTGATTTAACAACTTCACAAAGTCCCGAAACTCCGACGCCCGCTCGACGTCGAAGACTTCACACAATTCTTGTGCGGTCAGCGGCGTGTAGATGTCGCTGGCCATATAGTCGAGCAGTTGTTCTCTTTGCAAGGGAACTCACTCCATCGTCAGACTCGCCTTGGCGCGAACCGATACGTAATGTCTGTACTAGTATGGACACAAACAGGCGAGATCGCCACCCCTTCCCGTAGAAAGTTTTGCCGTAGACGATCAGTGACTTGCCTGCCGCTGCGGTTTTAAAAAGTAGGAACAGACAAACAGGGCTGCTGCCAGTGCGACAAGGAGCCAGAACGATTGATGATAACTTCCGGTTGCGTCTTCAATGGCTCCTGCCAGCATCGGTACCACGCCGGACATGATGTAGCCGCCGCACTGCATCATGGCCGTCCAGCGACTCGCTTCGTCGCCTGTCGAAGCCTCATCGAGGGGTAGTATGAGCAGGATGGGAAACAGGCCGCCAAGTCCGATTCCCAAAAAGACGTCGGCAATCCAGGGGCCAGTCATACCGAGCGGCATTGCACACAGGGCCAAACCGATCACGGAAAACACGGCACACGCCATGAGCCAAGGCGTCCGCTTGTTGCTGCGATGCACGAGCATGGGAATGACGAGACTCGAAAACATTTGGATGACGGAGAACGTCGTCAGCACCACCCCCGCCCCAGCAGCCGAATACCCTGTTTGCTCGGCTTGTGGCGCGAGCCATGTCGTGACTGAATAATATATGCCTGACTGCAAACCGAACGCAATCAACAACAGCCAAGCCCGACCGACATTCCACGGCAGCCTGCCCTTTGCCTGCTCTTCGTCGCGGAATCCGCGATCCGCCACAAGCACCGGCACCCACACCGCGAGTCCAAGTGCGGCGAGTACCGTCCACGTTCCCAAAGATGCTTGCCATGAGTGAAGCGCGGAGCCAAGCGGGATCGACAAGCCAGCACTGACAGTGGCGCCAACGCCGATGCCGACCGAGTAAATGCCAATGATGGCCGCCGCACGCTCGGCAAAGTGCTCCTTGATGAAACCGGAGAGCAAAGGTCCAATCACCGCAATGCCGACGCCCGCCAAAAAGGCCGATACGAGCAAGAGCGCAGACGCGTGAACGAAAAAGCGCAACATCGTGGAAAGGCCAATGAGCACCATACAAGCGAAAATCGCTCGATCAATGCCCATTTTGTCACCGAGCGTACCTGTGAGCGGGGCGAAAATCCCCATGCAAAAAACCGGAATCGCGGTCAACAGGCTTGCGGTCAGGGAGTTCATGTGCAATGCGTGCTGAATTTGCGTCATCAGCGGGCCTATTGACGTAATGGGAGGACGCAAATCGAGCGACACAATAAAAATCGCCATAATTAAGAATCCTAATCTCTTTCCCAACTCTATCACTCCGATCAAAGTCGCGTCTTCGCGCGAAAAAGGGGCCCGCCCTCTGTCATCACTAGGATGCACAGCGAGCAGCCCCTTGACATACAAAAATCTGGCCGCAGACGGTTCAATGAATGTTGTAGTGGTAAAAGGCCGCAATCAGCATGGTCACCAAGAACAACAAAATCGCCAGCACGACCGTCACTTTGCCGAGAAACGAATCGAGTCCCTTGGAGCGCCGATTTGACATTTGGTTGGAACCGCCTGTAATGACGCCCGACAAGCCCGCACTTCTACCCGATTGGAGCAGGATGACAAGGACGAGCAACGCGCACAACGCCACGAGGACGATTTTCGCTGCTAACATCATCTGCTTGTCACCTCCGCTCCACGTCGTTTTCCAGTCTTAGTCTATCATGGCTGTCAAGCGTGCAAAAACGCACTTTTGCCTGCGTACTGCGCAGCACCACCCAGTTCTTCTTCAATTCGCAGCAATTGGTTGTACTTCGCCACACGATCGGTGCGGCTTGGCGCCCCAGTCTTGATTTGGCCAGCATTGGTCGCCACCGCGATATCGGCGATGGTCGTGTCCTCGCTTTCGCCCGAACGGTGCGAGATGATGGACGTGTAACGAGCGCGCTTCGCCATTTCAATGGCCGCGAACGTCTCCGTCAATGTGCCAATCTGATTGACCTTAACAAGAATCGAGTTCCCGACATGTTGCTCAATGCCTTGCTGGAGGCGTTGTACGTTTGTTACGAACAGATCGTCGCCCACCAGTTGGAGTTTACCGCCAAGGGCTTTCGTCAGCTTCGCCCAACCTTCCCAGTCGTCTTCCGACAAACCATCTTCAATGGACACGATAGGATACTTGCCGAGAAGGGACTCGTAGTACGCAATCAACTCGTCTGCCGAGCGCGTCACGCCTTCTCCTTCAAAGTGGTAGACGCCATCTTTGTACAACTCGGTCGATGCGACATCGAGCGCGATGGAAGCCTGCTCACCCGGCTTGTAACCAGCTTTCTCGATGGCCTCGACGATAATCTGAATGGCCTCTTCGTTGGTCTTCAGGTTGGGCGCAAAACCACCCTCATCGCCAACGGTTGTGGCCAAGCCTTTATCGGAGAGCACCTTTTTCAGGTTATGGAAGATCTCTGCGCCCATCCGCAACGCTTCACGGAACGTTTGCGCCCCATGCGGCACGACCATGAACTCTTGAATGTCCACCGTGTTATCCGCATGCTTACCGCCGTTCAAAATGTTCATCATCGGCGTCGGCAGCGTGCGCGCATAGAAGCCGCCAAGATAGCGATACAGCGGCAAACCAAGCTCAGCAGCCGCGGCTTTCGCAACCGCCATCGACACGGTCAGGATGGCGTTGGCGCCGAGTTTGCCCTTGTTTGGCGTACCGTCGAGACCAATCAACAGTTCGTCGATCGCGACTTGATCCAGCGCTTCCTCGCCGATGAGTTCCGGCGTGATCACTTCGTTGACGTTTTTGACGGCGTTCAACACGCCCTTGCCCAAATAACGCCCCTTGTCGCCATCGCGCAGTTCCACGGCCTCGTGTGCGCCAGTCGATGCGCCGGATGGAACGATGGCGCGACCCATTGCGCCACTCTCCAGTTCCACTTCCACTTCCACCGTCGGATTGCCGCGCGAATCAAGTACCTCGCGAGCATGTACGTCAAAGATCTCAGACATTCCGATCCACTCCCTCAAATTTGAAATCCCACGCGGGTTGTATTCCCCGCCGCGGTCATGCCTATGTCAACCGAAGGTTCAACCTCCAGCCGTACCGTTATCCTATCGACGTGGCCAATCACTTGACGATGAGCGACTTACCTGTCATTGCCGGCGGCTGCTGTACGCCGAGCAAATCGAGCAAAGTCGGTGCCAAATCGGCCAAAATGCCATCAGCGCGAAGCTTTACACCCGGCAAAGTGACAATGCATGGCACCGGATTGGTCGTGTGCGTGGTGCACACTTCATGCGTGTCCGGGAACACCATCACGTCCGCATTGCCGTGATCGGCCGTGACAATCGCCACCCCGTCGACCGCAGCGATGGCATCGAGCACAGTCTTAAGACACTCGTCGACCGCTTCACAGGCCTTAATGGCTGCCTCAAGTGATCCTGTGTGCCCGACCATGTCCGGGTTGGCAAAGTTCAAGATCATTGTGTCGATCTCGCCGGATCGCATCCGATTGGCTGCTGCTTCCGCGACTTCGTACGCGCTCATCTCCGGTTTCAGGTCGTAGGTTGCAACCTTCGGCGACGGAATGAGAATCCGCTCTTCGCCGGGAAATTCAGCCTCTTGGCCACCAGAGAAGAAAAACGTCACATGTGGGAACTTCTCGGTCTCGGCAATGCGCAGTTGCGTAAGTCCTGCCCGCGAGACCACTTCGCCATATGTGTCATGCGGACTGTCAGGCGGGAATGCGATCTCGCCACCCACCGTATCACTGTACTTGGTCATCGAAACGAAGTGCACAGACGGTGGATTGGCACCGCGATCGAACCCATGAAACTCGCTGTCTGTAAACGCCTGCGACAATTGAATGGCACGGTCCGGCCGGAAGTTGAAGAAAATCAGCGAATCTCCGTCCTCCACGGTCGCAACCGGTTTGCCTTGCGCATCGACGTGGACAATGGGCAACACGAACTCGTCAGTGACATCATTGGCATAACTCTTTTCCACAGCCTGCACCAGGTCTGTAACTTGCTCGCCTTCTGCATGCACCATCGCGTTGTAGGCCTTTGCGACGCGCTCCCACCGACGATCGCGATCCATCGCATAGTAGCGGCCGACGACGGTCGCAATCTGCCCGATGCCGAGATCGGCCATCAACGATTCAACTTGGCGGATGAAGCCTGCACCAGTCTTGGGCGACGTGTCGCGTCCATCCAGAAACGCATGAACTGCGACTTTCTGGACGTTCAAGCCAGCAGCCATGCGCAAAAGCGCAAGTAGATGGTCGATATGGCTGTGTACACCGCCATCCGAAACCAGACCACAAAGATGCAGAGTCTTGTTCTTGCGAACGGCGGCATTCATCGCCCGCTTTAGAACCTCGTTCTGATAAAAGTCGCCATCGCGAATGGCCTTGGTGATCTTGGTCAAATCTTGATACAGGACGCGACCAGCCCCAATGTTTGAGTGACCGACTTCCGAATTGCCGAACTGGCCTTCCGGTAGCCCGACTGCTTCGCCGCTTGCCTGTAGCTGCGTATGAGGGTATGTCTGCCAAAGATGATCAAACGTTGGCGTCTTGGCCAGATACACCGCGTTACCTTCGTGCACTGGATTGAGACCGAAGCCATCCAAAATGATCAGCGCCACCGGTCCCTTGCCACTCGGGCGGGATCGACGTGCAAAAGCCGCATCCGCCATCAGATAACCCCCTTCAGTGCCTGCGCCATCTCGACGAACGAGGACGGTTCAAGGCTCGCTCCTCCGACCAACGCGCCGTCGATATCTGCCTCGCGAACAAAAGACGCAATATTGTCAGGCTTCACACTGCCGCCGTAAAGAATGCGCACCGAAGCAGCCGCCTCTGCTCCGAACAGATCGGTAACCAGTGCGCGAATCTCGCTCGCCACGTACTGCGCGTCCTCTGGGGTCGCCGTCTTGCCCGAGCCAATCGCCCAGACGGGCTCGTAGGCAATCACGGCCTGTGCGACTTGTTCTTGTGACAGGCCATCCAGGCCTTGTTGCACCTGACCCGTCACGACTTCCTTCGTAATACCGTCCTGCTTCTGCGAAGAATTCTCGCCGACACACAGCACCGGGATCATGCCAGCTTCCGCGATGGCCCGAACCTTGTGGTTGACCATCTGATCCGACTCGTTAAACAACATGCGGCGCTCAGAATGTCCAGCCAGGACGAAACGCGTCCCGAATTCGGCAAGCATGCCCGGCGCGATCTCGCCCGTATACGCCCCTTCTTTTTGAGGATACACGTTTTGCGCCCCAACCTTCACGTTTGCGGGCAACATCACGCGCAAAACGTGCAAGCTTGTATATGGCGCACAGATGGCATATTCGACACCGTCGACCAGGGCCGCCGATTGCTGCCCAAGCGATTCCGCAAACGATCGCGCCTCAGCGACCGTTTTATACATCTTCCAATTGCCCATGAGCAAAGGTGTTCTTGCCATGGACGCGCCTCCTTCCTCAACTGGGCGAAGTCACTTCTCTGCGATAACCGCAACCCCAGGCAACAACTTGCCTTCAAGAAATTCGAGTGAAGCGCCGCCGCCCGTCGACACGTGCGACATCTTGTCCGCCACCCCCGCCTGTTCCACGGCTGCCACAGAGTCGCCACCACCAACGATGGTCGTTGCGTCTGCTTCGGTCATCGCTTCTGCAATCGCAAACGTGCCCTTCGCAAAGGCTGGCATCTCGAACACGCCCATCGGGCCGTTCCAGATCACCATTTTCGCGTTGCGAATTTCCGCCTGATACTGTTTTACCGTCTCCGGGCCAATATCGAGCGCCATCTCGTCAGGTTGGACGGCATCCACGTTGCGCACCGCATGCTCCGCATCAGCAGAAAACGCCTTGGCGGCGACGACATCGACCGGAAGCAACAGACGGCTGTTGTGCTGTTTGGCAAGTTCAAGCAGACGCGCTGCCGTCCCTTTCGCATCCGCCTCGACAAGCGACTTGCCCATGTCATAACCCTGCACGGAGAGGAACGTGTTCGCCATGCCCCCACCGATGAGCAATGCATCGACCTTGGGCAAAAGGTTTTCAATCACACTGATTTTATCCGATACCTTGGCACCACCAATGATGGCAACAAACGGGTGTTCCGGATTGGCGAGCGCCTCGCCCATCACGCCAACCTCTTTTTCCATCAAGAAGCCCGCAACACACGGCAAATAATCCGCGATACCCGCCGTAGACGCATGTGCGCGATGCGCAGTACCAAACGCGTCGTTCACAAACACGTCGCCGAGTTCTGCCAACTGCTTCGCGAGTTCCCTGTCATTCTTCTCTTCGCCAGCGTAAAAGCGGACATTCTCCAAAACGAGAATGGCGCCGTCGGCCAACGCGGCGACCGCATGTTCCGCAGTCTCGCCAATCGCATCCGGGCAGAACGACACCGATTTATCTGGCAACAGCGATTGTAAGTGACGAGCCACGGGAGCCAAGGAATACTTTTCGCTCCGCTCGCCTTTCGGCCGGCCAAGGTGGCTCATGAGGATGACGCGAGCGCCGTGATCAGATAGGTATGTAATCGTCGGCAGTGCGGCGCGAATGCGCGTATCGTCCGTGATTTCGCCCCCATCGTTCATCGGGACGTTGAAATCGACACGAACTAACGCGCGCTTACCGCGCCATGCGACGTCCTCAATCGTTCGTTTTGGCACAGAAAAGACCTCCCATCTCCTGCTTGTCTCTTTGCACGGGTGTTGTGTTCGCAGTTGTATTGTACCAGACCACTTCCTATGCCAAAAGTACTTTAGCTGTTTCGGGGGACCAGGTCCCGTCGCAGGGCCGTCCGGACTATCGGCCGAGCTTGCTGAATATGAATGACAAAAGCGAGATCGCATCGGAGGTGGCGGCACATGACCATCGGAATCATCGGCACAGGCCACATGGGCGGCATGTTGGCGAGGGCGTTCGCAAAGACGTCCGACGAGACCGTTTACGTATATAACCGATCGCGCGCAAAGGCTGAGGCCGTTGCAGCGAGCTGTCCGCAGATTGTCATTTGTGACACATTGCAGCAAATCGCCGCGCTATCCGACGTGATCGTCGTCTGCACAAAAGCTGTCGACGGCGAACGCGTCGCCGAGCAACTGGGACGTTACCTGACCGCGGAGCAGTTGCTGCTCACGACAATTAGCACGGTCGATCTCGCCCGCTGGCAGCGGCTCACCACAGCCACGCCAATTAAAATTGTGCCAAGTCTGACCCAATCGGTGCAAAAGGGTGTGGTGCTGATTACCTACCCCGATAACGTGGAGCGCGCCGTTTCGCAAGCAGTTGAACGTAGGCTTGCACGTATCGGTCAGCCTTATGTCGTGCGCGATACAGATGTACGCGTCTGTTCGGATCTCACAAGTTGCGGTCCTGCGTTCTTAGCTTATCTGTGCCAAACGTGGGCCATGGCTGCCAGTCGCGTCAGTGGTATCCCCTATGCTGAAACGCAGTCGCTTGTGACCAACACGTTGATTGGTCTTGCAGCCATGCTTGAGCAAGGCATGGACTTTGGGCGGGTTCTCGAACAAATCTGCGTGCCAGGCGGCGTTACGGAAGCGGGTTTAGAAGCGCTGGCGGGAGCCGAAGAGATGTTTGTTAAGCTCCATGAAGTGACAGCTCGACATGCGCAGCCCAGTCGATCCATTACACCGCTGCCCGCGCGCGACGCTCGCTAGACCGGGATTTCGGCCGAGTATCAAGGCGAATTCTGACAACCTTTGTCGAATATGCATGAATTCCACACGATACACTTGTCAAAAAATTGAACGGAAAGCATAATGTTTTCAAAACATTTGTTGACACGAGCGTGCGATCCAAAAAGGTGGTTACTCAAGGTGAGCTATGCTTCGGCAAGTATCAGATTCGAAGACGTCGCATTGAACACGCACGTCCTGCAGACGTCCGACCACGCTTGTACAGACGAGGGGAACAGACGCCCGCGCGTTCTCGACTTCGAGCGCAGACTTGTGGAACACGAGGCGTTTTGTGGTGTCGTACGTGACTTTGTCGTAGACTTCCCATTTCCCGAGTCGCTCGTCTGCCTGGTGCTCGATGCGGATGGCGTGATCCTTGACCGAACCGTCAATGAAAGCGGACAACGGACCGCCTCCGTCGACGAACGACTTGAGTCGTTGACACCTGGCAGCCTATTTCCCTGCGTGACCGGAGCGCTGGACAAAGGGCGGGGTTTGCAGCGCAACGAAGTCGTATGGCTAGAAGAACACCCTTGGCGGGATAGTTGGCAAGTGGCAATGGTCAGCGTGTCGGATGGGAACGGTTCCGGACTTCGCAACATTGTGTTGGTGACGCGGACGGCCGTGCCGAATCTCTTTGTCAGGCAGACGGCAAGCGCTATAGCATACAGCGTTGCGCAAATCTGGACAAGCCTACAAAGCCAACCTCCTGTCGACCGTGGAAGATCCTTGATCGACCGCCTACGAACGAAACTTCAGGAGTTCGAAAAGGTGTCGGCCTTGGCGCAACTCAGTGCCGGCATCGCACACGAGATTCGCAACCCGCTAACGACCGCCCGCGGTTTTTTGCAGTTGTTTGGCGAACGTTGCGAGCAGACAGACAAGGCGTACTTGCAGTTAACCATTCGCGAATTGGATAGGATCCAGGAACTTCTTGAGGACTTCATGGGGCTGTCGCGGCCCGATCACGAATGGCTTCAATCCATCGACGTTTGTCATCTGTTACAATCCGTGTGCCATTTTCTTCAACCCGAGGCGAGTTTATGCGGGGTTGAGCTGACCTGCTCAGTTCCCTCCGAGTCTGTATTTGCAACGGTTCGTCCAGGCCGCATTAAACAAGTGCTCATCAATTTAGTTCAAAACGCTGTACACGCCTGTGAAGGACGCACAAACGGCACGGTCAACCTGGTTCTGGTAGACCGCGGCGCCGATATCGACATCTCGATTGTCGACAACGGTTGCGGGATCGCCGATACGCGCCAACTGTTTCGCCCATTCCATACGACAAAGCCGTCTGGCACAGGGCTTGGCATGTTTGTCAGCAAACACATCGTCGAGGCACACCGCGGTCGTATTACGGTTAACTCTGAACTCAATTGCGGGACCGTGGTCTCCATTCATCTGCCGAAAACGCAACCCGTTACATAATCCAGCAAACCAAATATACGAAAAAAGAGGGGCACCCCATCTGTGTGCCCCTCTCGAGATTCTGCCTCTTACAACACTTCCCCAAGTTCATCCACGAGTTGTTCAAACTGTAGCAAAGCTTGGCGCACTGGCTCCGGGGATGTCATATCCACGCCAGCCTTGCGTAGCAATTCGATGGATGTGTCCGAACTCCCCGCAGACAAAAAGTTTAAGTAGGCCGTCACGGCAGGTTGTCCCTCGCCGAGGATTTTGCGCGAGAGCGCGATGGCGGCGGAAATGCCTGTCGCGTACTTGTAGACGTAAAACGCCGAATAGAAATGCGGAATGCGCATCCAACCGTGCGCCGTGATGTCGGTGACATGGACGGCGTCTCCGTAATACTTCACGTTGAGCTGGTAAAACGTCTCGTCGAGCCAGTCGGCAGTCAAGGCCCCGCCTTGTTCAACGTGATCGTGCGTCATCTTTTCGAACTCCGCAAACAACGTCTGAGTCAACAGCGTACCGCGAATGGTTTCGAGTTGCTGATTGAGGAGATAAGCGCGCTTCGCGGGATCTTCGACGATGCGCCCAAGATAGTCGTAGAGAATCGCCTCATTGCACGTTGACGCGACTTCGGCGACGAACAATGTGTAATCGCTGTACACGTACGGTTGCGTCTTGCGCGAAAAGTAGCTATGCATGGAATGGCCCAACTCATGCGCAAGCGTGAACATATCCTGCACTGTGTCGGTGTGATTCAACAGAATGTAGGGATGCGTGCCATACGTGCCCCAGGAATAGCCTCCTGAGCGCTTGCCGCGCGTCTCGTAAACGTCGACCCAGCGGCTGTTCAGCCCGTGCATGGCAGCGTCGTGATACGTGTCGCCAAAGACTTTTACGGCATCAAGCACGATGGCCTTTGCTTCGTCATAAGGGATTTTCCAATCGACGTCCGCGACAAGGGGCACGTACAAGTCCCACATCTGCAACTCGTCGACCCCGAGCACGCGCTTGCGCAGTTCCAGATATTTTGTCAGGGCAGGCAGCGACTCGCCGACGGCCTGAATCAGGTTGTCATACACGGCGACAGGGATGTTCTCCGCATCGAGCGATGCAGCACGAGCCGACGGGAAGTTACGAATGCGCGCGTTGATCGCGTTGCGCTTGACGTTTGCCGCATACACCGCCGCAATCGTGTTGCGATGCCGCTTGTATGTGTCGTAGACCGCCGTGAAGGCTCGTTCGCGCACGTCGCGATCTTTTCGCTCCAAAAGCTCGTGATACACCGCGTGCGTAATCTCGACAGGTTGCCCATGCTCATCCTCGATGGTCGGAAACACCATGTCGGCGTTGTTGTACATCTCAAAGATGTCGGAAGGCGCACCCAGCACTTCGCCAAACTGCGCAAGCAATTGCTCAGCTTCTGGGGACAGGACGTGATCGCGCTGGCGCGTAATTTCCTCGAGTGCAAACCGATACACGTGCAGTTCGGGCGTGGCGTCGACAAACACCTGCAGCTGATGCGCGTCCACGCTTAAAATCTCCGGTACAAAAAACGACGTTGCGGCGTTCGCCTGAACGAGCAGGGACATAGCCTGATTGAACAAGGTCTGCGCCGCGCCGTTCGCCGTGTCTTCGTCGAGCTTCATCTTCGCATACACATATAACTTTCCCGCGACCATGCCGATCTCGTCGTGGTTCTGTAACGCGGCCAAGAGATCGGCGGCGGATCTTCCCAGCGTGCCCTGTCGACTTGCGAACGCTTGGACCAACGACTGGAGGCGCTGTGCGTCCTTTTGCCAATCCGCCTCGCTGGCATAGATGTCTTCAAGATTCCAGCGATACGCCGGATCGATCTCAACGCGGGGCTTGCCCCGAACTTCACTTGCCCTAAGGCTCGCTCCGAACTCCCGAACGCGCTTGCTCATATCCCCTTCTCTGTTCATACATCCGCCTCCTCCACACGTGTGTAGACCATTTGCGCCGCCCCAAAGGCGTCTGGTAACAATGAACCGACCGTGGTTCGCAAGACATCCCCCTGCAAATTGGCAAGGACAACCGGGGTCTCCGGTGGGCAAAACTCTGCCATCACTTGCCGACAGGCGCCACATGGCGAGACGGGCTCGGGTGCATCCGCAACCACGGCGATTTCGGCAATGCCGGGCCGTTCTTGGGTTTCCC
The DNA here is from genome assembly GCF_001447355.1 of Alicyclobacillus tolerans. Classification (GTDB taxonomy): domain Bacteria; phylum Bacillota; class Bacilli; order Alicyclobacillales; family Alicyclobacillaceae; genus Alicyclobacillus; species Alicyclobacillus aegles. The sequence continues at coordinate 20,336 of NZ_JXBW01000019.1, forward strand.
GGCCGGCGGCCAAAGCCGTAAAGATGGCGGTGCGCTCGGCGCAGTTTGTCAGACCATACGACGCATTTTCAATGTTTGCTCCTTCGATGATTCGCCCGTCTGTAAGCCGCAATGCCGCGCCGACAGCAAAGCCGGAATACGGCACATAGGCGTTCTTACGCGCCCTCTGAGCCGCCGCAAGCAACTCGTCGGCGTCTTCATCGCCACCCTGCACACGGCCTAGCAAGAGTGGCAACGAGGATACAGGCTGCTCCACGAGACGAATGATTTGCGTCAATTCGTCGATACACGCTTGTGCCGACGGCTGGTCGATGGCGTGAACGGTGAACACGGGCTCACCTGCATTGACCCGATCCCCGACTTTTTTGTGGACGACGATGCCGACGGCAGGATGAATGATGTCGTCCTTTTTCGATCGGCCTGCACCAAGGCGCATCGCCGCCGAGCCGAAGGCGAGTGCCGGCAGTTCCTTGACAAACCCGTCGTAAGGCGCGGTCCACGCTTGTTTGACCGGGGCCTGCGGCAATCGCGCCGGATCGTCCACGATCTTTGCATCGCCGCCTTGGGCTGCAACCCACGCCCGCAACTTGGCCAAGGCGCGCCCGTCGGCGATAGCGTCCTGCAACATCTCCCTGGCCTGCGCTGCATCGTCCGCCACACCAGCGAGCACAGCCATTTCGGAAGCCAGCGCAAGGCAGACCTCAGTGAGATCCTGCGGTCCCTCGCCCCGCAAGACGGCAATGGCCTCGGCGATCTCGAGCGCGTTGCCGATGGCCTGCCCCAAAGGCTGTTCCATACTGGACAGCACGGCAACGGTGCGCCGTCCAGCGCGATTGCCAATCTCAACCATCGTTCGCGCCAAGCGTTTCGCATCTGCCAGCGTTTTCATAAACGCGCCGTCACCCACCTTGACGTCGAGAACGATGGCGTCGGCACCGCTCGCCAGCTTCTTGCTCATGACGGAGCTTGCGATGAGTGGCAACGACTCTACAGTGGCTGTCACATCGCGCAATGCGTAGATTCGCTTGTCGGCTGGCGCCAGTTCCGCGGTCTGTCCTGCCAGTGCCACACCAATACGCTCCACTTGTGCAATCATTTCCGGGATCGTCAAATCGGTGCGAAAGCCTGGGATGGATTCGAGCTTGTCGATGGTACCGCCCGTATGGCCAAGACCGCGTCCCGACATTTTGATCATCGGCACACCCAATGCGGCAAGCAGCGGCGCAATGACGATGGTAGTCTTATCGCCAACCCCGCCAGTGCTGTGTTTATCGACCTTCACACCGGGGACGAGCGACAGGTCGAGGGTTTCGCCGGATTGTGCCAGACATGCGGTAAACGCGCTCAGCTCAGCGTCACTCATGCCGTGAAACGCGACCGCCATAAGCCACGCACTCATTTGATAATCGGGAACGTCTCCGGCCAGATAGCCTTTTACCAGGAATGCAAGTTCCTCGTCCGATAAGGCCGAGCCTCTGCGTTTTTTGTCAATTAAATCTACAGCCCGCAGCATCGCGTGCGCTCCTCCTTATCCGCCGTACCTTTTGCGAAAACTTGAACACCATCCTACCATAACAATCCAACGTTTGCGATGGCTCGAAAATCACCATTCTCGGCAGGTTTCATGGTACAGTAAACTGGTTGTGGAAGATTGTCGAAACAAACGACAGATGGACGGAGTGCAAAACCGTGAGCGAACGGAAGTTGACCCTATACAGCTTTGTCTACCGCGGGGCTTCATCCGCCCTAACGTTTTTCAACAGCGCGATTGCCGCTCGCTACTTGCCGACAGCCAGCCGCGGTGAGTTCCAGTTGTCGACCACCATCGCAACGCTCGGGCAGTCCTTCTCTGGCGGCTATACGAACTACTTTTCTTACGCATTGCCTAGGCGCCCCGATGATAAAGCTCGTATCGTGCAAATGGGCAATCTCGTCATGTACGCCTTTAGTATTCTCGTGTGGATTGCGGCGGCCTTGGTGGCTTGGTTATGCCATCCATCCCTGACCGTCACATTTGCACTCTTCGGAATGCCACTGACATTTCTTTTCGGCTATAGTTCGAAACTACTGAACTCTCTCGGCGAAATCTCGTGGTTAAACCGGGCAAACATCGCTCAGGCGGTCGTTTTTCTCGTTTGTTACCTTGTCTTCATTGGCTTTCAGCCACATTTAAAGGACAGCCTACGGCTGTTATGGACATTCCGCATTTGGCTGCTGTCGTGGATTGTTTGCGTCGTCATGACGTTGTTTGTCGCCTATCGTGCACTGGGATTCCGAGACGTTCTCAAGTGGCGATGGTCAAGCGTGGAGTGGCGTGGCTTATACAGTTATGGCACGGCATCGTCGCTGGCCATTGTCACAGGTTATGTAAATTATCGAACAGACTTTTGGATGCTTTTGACGACGCACAGTGCAACCATCATCTCCATTTACGGTGTGGCCGTGGCGGCCGCAGAGATTCTGAACACACTGACGCAAACCATTTCAACCATGGTGTTTCACCGCGTTACCGCGGCGACAACCGACGACGCAGGCGCCATCACCGAACGCGCAGCGCGCCAGACCTTGATCACTTCGACGCTCGGAGCCATCGTTTTAGCAGTCGGTATGCCTGTACTCGTGGCAATTTACAGTTGGAGCAAATACGGCCATGCCATCGGGCCGTTTTATGTACTGCTGCCAGGCCTCGTCTTGAAGGCGACAGCAAATGTGATCTCGCAGTATTTCACGAATGCCCAAGGCAAGCCCTTGACACTGATGTGGGTGAATCTTTGCGTGATCGGGGCAAACGCGCTCATCTGCCTTGGCTTAATCCCACTGTTAGGCATGTATGGAGCTTCCATCGCGTCGACCATTTCGTATATCTTCGAGCTTGCGCTGTACGTGTCTTGGTACCACCGTACAGCCAAACGGGATAGTCGCGCTCTTTGGCAATTGCGCCGCGAGGACTTCGCACCATATCGTGACATCGCCCGCGCCTTGCGCCGTCGCGTACTGCGCCGGGCATAGGCGGCGATTGGACGCATTAGCTATTACAACGCGCCGCCAAAGGACAAATAGAGCAGAATCGCATTAAGCACGACAATCACAACGGCGCACACGACGGCGAGTACGCTCGTTAGGCGACGGTTGACGAGATTGCCCATGATGGACGGCTTGCTTGTGAAATAGACGAGCGCGACAATGGGCATTGGCAACACGACACTCAAGATGACTTGGCTCAACACGAGAGTCTGCGTCGGATTGACACCGAGGGCAACGATGATGACGGTTGGCAACATGGTCACCACGCGCCTCACCCAGAGAGGGATGGAGAATCCGACAAAACCTTGCATAATTACCTGGCCAGCCATCGTGCCGACGGCAGAACTGGAAAACCCGGACGCCAGCAAGGAAATGAGAAAGACGGCTGCGGCAGCCGAACCAAGTAGCGGTGTCAGCGTCTTGTATGCCGTCCCGATGTCTGCAACACCAACATGACCTGTGCCATGAAATACGGATGCCGCCATAAACATCATGGACAAGTTGACGAACCCTGCGAGCGACATCGCGATAACGACTTCTTTCGTGTTAAATCGCGCAATCTTTCGCTTTTCATCTGCGTTGCGTGCAACAATGCGGCGTTGCGTTAAACCTGAGTGCAGGTAGACCGCATGTGGCATCACCGTTGCGCCAATCACGCCAACGCACAACAGAACGGCATTTTGATTGCCGAGCCACGGTACCAAGCTGTGATAAGCAATGGCTCCCCAGTTGGGCCGTGCAAATGCCGTCTCGACGACATAGCACAGCGCAATGACGACGACGAAGGCCGTGATAAACTTTTCGAGCGGCCGAAAGCCAAAACGTTCAAGCATGAGGATGAAATACGTGACAACACCGGTTAAAAGGGTTCCGATAATCATCGGAATATGAAACAGCAAATTCAAGCCCAGCGTTGCCCCCAAAAACTCAGCAATATCTGTTGCCATGGCTGCAACTTCAGAAAATCCCCACATGACGTAGGTTAGCCAAGCAGGAAAATGATCCCGGCACATCTCCGGCAAGCTCCTGCCCGTTGCAATGCCAAGCTTCGCTGACATGTTCTGAATTAACATCGCCATAAGATTGGCGAGAATCACGACCCATAGCAATTTGTAGCCGAATTCGGACCCGCTTTGTATATTGGTCGCATAGTTACCAGGATCCACATAGGCAACGGCCGCGACGAACGCCGGTCCCAAGAACGGGAGCAACGCGCGCAATCCTCGTCGCCGCTGATCGAGAGACGCCCTTGCTGCAGAAACCGCCTTGCTCTCCCGTTCCACATGCGAAGTCGATACGCTCACGGATATTCCTCCTTCTCCCCGAATGGGTCTGATGGGCCACGCTTGTTGTATATGTGCAACAGTTTTAGTCTCGGGAAACTTTCTGGTTATATTATATACCCTTCCACCGAAAACGTGCCTCAACATTTTGGATATGGGTAAAAATTTTTCGCGAGGGAAACTCTTTTTGTTTTTTGAATACGAGGATCATTTCCGTTATAGCCACGTCGTTACGTGTCTTATCCGTCAGTATGGCTGAAGATGCCCGACTGTCGATATTCTCCGCCAATCAATGTGAAGCTTTCGCCTTGACAAATGAACGGCAAGGCGAACGAGAGATATCGTCCGCCTTGCCGATGTAAGAGATATAGAAGCAAAGGACTTATACGAATACTGGCTCCTTAAGGTCCTCCAGTTTCACAAGCGATTCATCCGCAACGTCTTTATGCAGGCTGTTGCCATGGGCATCCATTGTGACGATGGCTGGGAAGCCTTCGACTTCCAAATGCCACATCGCCTCCGGCACCCCAAATTGCTCCAGAAAGTCGACGCCATTGACCCGTTTGACACACTTCGCGTAGTACTGTGCCGCACCGCCGATCGCATTGAGGTAGACGGCACCGGACTTTTTGAGCCCCTGCAAGGTCTTTTCCCCCATACCGCCTTTGCCAATGACGGCGCGAATGCCGAACTTCTCAATGATGTCCGCCTGATAAGGCTCCTCGCGGGAACTCGTCGTCGGCCCGGCCGCCTTAACATGCCACGTACCATCATCGTCCTTCAGCATCACGGGACCACAATGGTACAATACACCGCCGCTCAGATCGACAGGTGCATCGTGCTTCATCAAGTACTTGTGAATCTCGTCGCGGCCAGTATGCATTTCGCCGCGGATCAACACGACGTCGCCGACCTTTAACTTGCGGATTTGCTCCTCACTAATGGGCGCTTCAAGGACAATCGCGCTGTCCGTGGCGAACGCATGGGTCGGCCGCTCCAACTTCTCTTCGTTATCCCTGTACAACCAGTGCCGAATCTCGCCTGTCGCCGGATCCAGAACGACGCCCAACCGACGGAATGCCCAACAGTTATAGGCCACAGAGACGTAGAAGCTCGCTGGAATGCGATTGCGCACGCCAATTTTGCAACCAAGCAACGTCACCTTACCGCCAAAGCCCATCGTACCAATCTCAAGCTGATTTGCCTTGTCCAGAATGTAATCCTCGAGCTCAGCAAGCTGGGGATTCGGATTGACGTCATCAAGTGAGCGGAACAGCTGCTCCTTCGCCAACTCGTATCCGGTTGTCCGGTCGCCGCCGATACCGACGCCGATGAAACCAGCACTACAACCCTGTCCTTGCGCTTGGTACACTGCGTGTAGTATACACTTGCGAATGCCATCGAGATCCCGCCCGGCACGCCCAAGGCCTGGCAATTCTGTCGGCAAGGCGTATTGAATGTTTTTATTTTCACAACCGCCGCCTTTGAGAATTAACTTCACTTCTACCTCGTCGCGCTCCCATTGGTGAAAGTGAACGACCGGAGTGCCTTCGCCAAGGTTATCACCCGTATTCTTTCCGGTCAGCGGATCCACTGAATTTGGGCGCAATTTCCCGAGTTTTGTCGCTTCGCGCACCGCAGCTTCGATCTCGCGCTCAAATGCAATCTGGTTGAATCCCACAGGGCAATGCACGATAAACGTGGGCATGCCTGTATCCTGACAAATGGGTTGGACATCTTCCTCCGCCGACACGATGTTGTCGACGATGGTATTGAGCGCGATGGATGCACGGGTACCAAGTTCTTCTTCGAGCTGCGCTCGTTTAATGGCGCGGCGAACGTCTGGGGGCAAATTGGTTGAGGTCTCTGTAATCAATGCAAGGAGGCTTTCAAACGCTTTCGTAGTCACCAGAAATATCCCCTTTCGCAAACGGCGCGAACCTTATCTCCACCCACAAGTATATCACTTGCGGACAGAGACAGCGGGATCGCCCGTATGCAAAAGCCGGAAATCCTGTCATGTACGCTTTGGTAACGGCAAGTCCCGACGCATCAAGTCAGCCCAAGTCTCGCGTTGGACGACGAGTTCCGCGCTACCGTCGCGAACAAATACGACCGCGGGTTTGGGAATGCGGTTATAATGGCTCGCCATCGAGTAGGTGTATGCTCCCGTCGCAAAGACGGCGAGGATATCTCCCGGCTGCGGATTGGGTAACGCTGCATCCCAAATGAGCATATCGCCGCTTTCACAACACTTCCCTGCAATCGACCAAGTGTCTTCCGCTGCAGCATCGGCGCGGTTGGCATAGACCGCATGATATTTCGCACCGTATAAGGCCAGCCGGGGATTGTCGGTCATACCACCGTCGATCGCGAGATAATTGCGAACACCAGGGATCTGCTTTTGGCTGCCCACGCGGTAAAGAGTCACTCCCGCCGGACCCGCAATGCTCCGCCCTGGCTCAATCCAGATGGTGGGCAATGGCATACGGCGGCTGCTAAAGGCCATCTTGACGGCTTCGATCACGGCCGCCAATATCTCGGTCGTCGGCGGCGCATCCTCGTCGGTATACTGAATGCCAAAGCCCCCGCCGACATTGAGAATGCGGAAAGGCAACCCCAGCTTTTGCAGCCCGTACTGATAAACTTCCGCCAGACGTTCAATCATCAACTGAAAGCCTTCGATATCGAAGATTTGTGAGCCGATATGCGCATGCACACCGACACAGCGCAGAAATGGTAAGTCTGTCAACTGGCGAAGCGCCGTTTGCACTTGCCCGCTTGCGAGATCGAAACCAAACTTGCTGTCCTGCCGACCAGTCGCAATAAAATCGTGCGTATGCGCTTCGACGCCAGGCGCCACGCGGAGTAAGACGTCGACTTCGCGCCCGTACTCGCGGGTCAGCTCATCGAGCAAATTGAGTTCGTAGAAGTTGTCGACGATGATGGCCCCGATTTCCGCCTCGAGTGCGTAGCGCAATTCTTCGACGGTCTTGTTGTTGCCGTGCATGTGAATAGCCTTTGCGGGTACGCCTGCGCTCAGCGCCGTGTGTAACTCGCCGCCGGACACGACGTCGATGCCACACCCTTCCTCGTAGACCAATTGACACATGGCCAACGTGCAGAACGCTTTACTCGCATACGAAATTTGATACGGTACCCCCGCCGCGCGAAAGACGTTATGGAATGCGCGAATCGTGCGACGCATGACGTCCTCGTCGTAGACAATAAGCGGTGTTCCGTAGCTGTTGACCAATTCCACGGCATCGCAGCCGCCGATACGCAGATGATGTAGGGCATCGATCTCGACGTGCGCATCGACCCGCGTCGGTATCGTTGTCATGTCCTGAGCCACATTCTCCACTCCTGTCATGGATGTCTTTCTTATTTCTCTATAAAACCCCCGCCACCGTTCGAAACTCTGCATAAAGATTCAGACATAAGTATAGTCGCATCTTCGTGCAACCGCCATAGCCAAGTCGTGCTATCCGAAGATTCCCATTGCATACAAACGAACGGTCTCGATCACGCTATGCTTGTGCGGCGCTGAACTAGTTGGGGGGTGTACCCATGCGTTGGAGCGCGATCGACTGGATCGCTTGGGCGCTTATCATCATTGGCGGTTTGAACTGGGGACTCATCGGGTTTGCAAACGTGAACGTCGTTGACGCCTTGTTTGGAACCACCACCCTTTCGCGTTTCGTCTATGGCGTTGTAGGGCTCGGAGCACTCTGGCAGCTGTTTTCGGTGCTCGCGAAAAGTCAAACGCCAAGAGCCTGACGTTTTTGCGGCAAAATCGAGAGGGGCTGTTCCACGTATTGGTTTGGAACAGCCCCTTATGCTTCATAGCTTTGGCGTATCCTTTAGTACCCTGACGACGAAGTCGAAGTCGTGGTGGGATTCTCCAACTGAGTCAATACACTCGAATAAGTCGGATCCAGAATATTCACTTTGTCCGACTTGATGAGCTGGGCGACCAATTGAGGCTCGGACTCCGCGTTCTGTTGCTTGATATCCTGAATGATGGCCGAACGCTCTTCTGCTAATGACGGCGTATGCGCCGGGTTTACGGCCGTACATTGCAAAATCTCATAGCTACCGCTTACCGCAATGGGCTGACTGACCTGACCCTTGGCCAGCTTAAAAGCGGCCGTCGCGATGGCCGGTTCCGAAGCTGAGAGTTCGGCTTCGGAAAACGTCCCCATAGCTCCTCCCTTGGCCTTTGTCGATGAGTCGGTGGAATACGCTTTGGCAAGTTGTGCGAATGACTTCCCTTGCCGCAAATCATTTTCAATCTGCTCTGCCTTCGCCTTCGTCGCCACGACGATATCAGATAGCGCGCGTGTCTCGGGAACGGCAAACGACGACTTGTTCTGCTTGTAGTAATTCTGGATCTCTTCGTCCGTTACATTGACCTTGGATTCGGCCAGCTTCTGTTCGAGAACCGAAACGCGAATCTGATCAAGCAATTGCGCTTTCGTCATATGATTCTGCGCGAGAACCGACGTCAATTCGGAATCGGAAGTAATGCCATTTTGAGCTTCGAGTGCGGCCAATTGCTGGTTGATTTCCGATTGCGTGGCCGTGATGTTCTTCTTTGCAGCCGCATCCTGAATCAGTTGGTTAGAAATCAACTCCTCCAACATGGATGCGCCCGCGTAGGCTTGCGTCTCGGCGAGCAATGCGGAACGCGTGATTGGTTTCCCACCTACCATCGCGATCACGGAACCAGATCCGTGGACGATATATGTTCCAAACCAGACCCCCCCGACGATGACCGCACCTGCAGCTGCGCCGATGGCCGGTGATATCCACTTTCTTGCGTTCTTCATCTACGTCCTCCTCAGACTGACCATTCATCACCAATACTGTAACAAGGATGATTCTAAATTTGCTTGAAGCTCGTCCATATTCATACGTTGAAAGTTACATAACCAACGGAACTTTCATGCCGCAAGCGACGTCGGCCCATGCAACATACGCGGACTCTGCATAAGGTGTACAGAGGAGGGAGACGTATGAGGCGAATCAGATTGGAACGGCTGCGCTGGCTGCCGATGCTTTTGCGCGCCTACTACGAGGCAGAACGCACAGTGAAGGCACAACCAAGTGAACAAACAACCACCGCGACGCATTCTGAAAAAAACAGCGGTCGCCAACTGCTTCGCCAGCCTGCAACCGCAAGAAAAAACAAGATCCAACAAGCACCGACAGTGCAGAAGCCGCCATCCAAACCGCCAGTGCGTCCTTCTCGCAAACCGGCGGCAGCTCCCAATACGACTGCCCAACTCTATAGGGAATTGAAAGAGGCAAATCGGCGATTGGAGGAACTCGCCGCCATGCAGCGCCAACTAGAGAGCATCGGTGCCGCCATGGAGGATGTCAATCGAAAGATAGAGGCTCTCCGGTCAGAGGCGGATCGCACTGAACGAGCGAATGCAAAGCCACTTAACGCCCTTGAGCAGTCTCCGCCTCGTCCTCCCCAGACGTGGCTCTAAACGACTACGCCAGCATATCGCGCGGTTCAATCTCGCGCAAGATATGCTTTTGTACCTTCCCCGTGGCGTTGACTGGGAGCGATCTGGCGATCACGATTTGCGACGGGCACTTGTGCTTTGCCAAATGTGTTGCGCAGAGTTCATGCAAACTCTCCCGCAACGCCTCGGCCTGCACGCGATCCGGATCTTGTGGCACGACCCAAGCGACAACACGCTCCCCGTACATCGCGTCAGGCAATCCTACAACGGCCGATCTCGCCACGTCCTCATGCGCATTTAGCACATCCTCAATCTCCCGCGGACTGAGCTTCTCACCGGCACGATTGATAATTTCCTTCGCGCGGCCTGTGATATAGACATACCCGTCCTCATCCTGATAGCCGAGATCGCCCGTGTAGATCCATCCTTCGCCATACCCCTCGTCTGGGGAGGGTTCCATCCCGACATACGCTTCGATGACGTTGTTGCCTCGAATTGCAATCTCGCCCAACTCATATGCCGGTAGCGGCCGATGGTCTGCATCGACAATCGCGAGTGACAGCCCATAGGGCTTGCCAACCGATCCGGATTTACGGACGCCTGGGGGAAGAGGATTCACGCAAATTTGTCCTGCTGCCTCGGTCATGCCATACGACTCGATCACCGGCACGTCGTACATCGCTTCGATCCGCGCTCCAATCGCTGGCGTGAGCGGCGCCGATGCGGATCGGAAAAAGCGCAGGCGCTTTGCCTCTTCCTTCGACGCATTCAACTTTGTGAGGATGGAGAGAATCGTTGGAACGCACGACACCCAGGTCACGCCGTGCCGCCGAATATCCTCCCAGAACGACGACGCGTGGAACTTGTCGCGCATCACCACGCGTCCCCCCGACAGGATTGTCGAGAGCAGAACGATGACCTGTGCATTGATGTGGAACAATGGCAAGATGCAGTACGCCACATCTCGCTCGGTCAATTCGTGACTGCCGATCACGTTGTTTGCGGCGGCGAACAAGTGACGGTGTTGTAACAACACACCTTTGGGCTTGCCGGTCGTGCCGGACGTAAACATCAGCACAGCTGGCGTGTCGTCGGACGGCTCCCCCATCGCGTTCAGACGAGGCTTTGCTTTTTGCGAAGACCAAGATTGAACCGAAAGCCGAGATAGACCGTCTGTATGATTGGTTTCGCACTTTACGAAGCCGGAGGCTTCAAGTTCGCCAGCCCAGGCGTCGCTCGCTCCTGCCACGACGAGCGCCGCCTGCGCTGTGAACCGTTCCATGACACGCGACAGTTCGGCTGCTGGGGTCTCCGGATTGATGGGTACCACCACCGCGCCATGGTACAAACAGGCTAAATAGCTAACGACGAACGCGTACGAGTTGGGCACAGCAACCATCACCTGCTCGCCAGAGGCGACCCCCATCCGAAACAGGGTTGCCCTTGCCGCCGCGATGTCTGCCTTTAATTGACCTGCGTCGTGCCAACGCTCCAGGTCAAAGACTTTGGCCACATCGTCGTTTTGCAATGCGTCATCTAAAGCTCGTAGTAGTCTGGACATGATGGAACACCTCATTCTGTTTGCCGGTGGCAAACGTGAAATCTGCCGATTCGATGCGGCTAAAAACAAGGTCAAATCAAACGACATTAGATACTGGACGGCTCTTTTGCACGCGCGGCCAATTGGCCTTTTCGCCGACGATATACCCGAGATACGGAATCTTGCCGATACAGTACGCTGCCCCGCCCGACAACACATACGTCAGGGCAATCCACAGCGGGACGAATGCAAAGTGTACAGCCAAGGGCCCGCGGACAAGGTGGCTCAACTTATCAACAAAATGCAAAGCGATAGGGTGAATTAAGAAAATACCAAAGCTGACGCTGCCAAAGAAGCGGATCACTTTGCTCACGGCGTGCATATTCGGCTCTTTACTCACGTTCTGCCATTTGAGTCCAAGCAACCAAAGAACGAGCGCGACCACGAGACTATACGGAACCATGATGGGTTGCAACGTATCAAGAACGCGCTGACCGACGAGCGCAAACGCAAAACGATTGAGAAAGTAGAATCCAAACAACGCGAGCCAAGCGCCGCACAGCACGGCAACAACCATCCGCTCATGGCTGAGAGCCCAAGCCTTAATTTTCGTATAATGAATAGCCATCAAGGCACCCGCTATAAACCAGAATTCATACGTAAAGATGATGCGATCGCGATAGCGGACAAGGTCGCCAAGCCACGCAGGCAATTGATAAATATTCACAAACTGCAATGATGCCTGATTCCAAATCATAATGGCGATTTCAAGAGCAAAGCTAACAGCGAATATCCACACGTGGAAACGCTCAAAGCGACGCATGAAGCGCACCATCAAAGGAAATAGAACATAGAGTTGCATGGACACAAGCAGAAAATACATGAAGAACTGATTGGCGGTGAGTAACCCGCCGGTAAATTCATGTATCAAGTACGAGCGCGTCCATTGGAACTTTGTCAGATACGTGCCCTCAAACAAAATATAAATGGTGGTCCACGCCACATAAGGAATGGCAATCAGGAGCAGGCGCTTGCGCCAAAAGGACAAGACCGAAAACGAACGGTCGTAATAGGTGTAAAACAATACGAGACCGGTGATAAACATAAAGGCTTCACGGGTAAAGTGAAACGTCATGATAAGAATGCCAGAGGCGATATTCAGGCCCGAATCCGCTGGTGTTTCTACGTTAAAACCAGACAAGACGTGAACACAGATAACCCCCAGGATAATACATGCACGCATCAGATCAATCTCATACAGGTGCGGCTTTTTCAGTTGAACCCCCTCCTTCCGCCTGCCGAGACGTATGACGAACCGAGTATATGGGATGGACATTGAATTGCCGTTGAAAAACATCAAAGTTTTATCAAAAACGATACACCAAGTTTACATTGGATCCAGGTCCATGTGCCACAATACGACGTGCAGGCAAGATCAAGCGAAATTCGCAAGATGAACTTTCGACGTAAAAACACAATTTTAATCCGAATTTGAGACAGTTGTGTCAACCTAATGCTTAGGTAAGGTAAACCTAAGCGCGATCGCGCTTTGCAGGAGGCACTAGAGCATGAAGCGGACATTTCGGAATTGGGCATTGACCACTGGCCTTATGGCCTTCGCAATCCTGGCGCCCATGCGTCTTGTGCATGCTGCCGAGCCTTCCTCGATGCCGCCTGAGCATGCGTCGGCATCCCTCCCATCAGGTTCTTCCGCATCGAATGCAATGGCACCTGCCGGGCTTAACAACGCGGAGGCCATGCGCGTTCTCATCATTGGATCATCCGTCGCACGCGGGTGGAAGGACAATCCACAAGAGGGCGTCTACCTTCAACGTGCGTTTGACGCCATGTCCGTCCTGACGCCAACCACCTACGAAGTCATCGACAAGGCACAACCGGGCCGCGGCGTCCTGACCATCCGCGACTCATACGTCGACTGGTTGGCTACATACCAGCCGAATTTTGTCGTGATCGCATGGGGAGGACTCGACGACTTGGCGCAAAAAACCCCGTTCGCCGTGTACGACGGTGAGATTCACTGGCAAATCAGCGAAGCACTTGCGCACCATGCAAGCGTACTGCTTGTCACGACACCGGTTTCAAAAGCCTCGTATACCACCTACCGCGTGGCACAACAAAAACTGATGAACAGCGAGATACAGGTGGCAGACAGCTTCCATAGCCCCAACGTGTACGTATTTAACGTATTCGATCAGATGAAGCAGTATCTGTCGGCTCATCATGAAAGCATTGTCTCGTACATGGGCGACGGTTGGCATCCAAATGCAAACGGCCACGCTCTGGCTGCACAACTGCTCGTCCGCGATATGATGTCGAAGCTTCCTGCTCCGTCCCCTGTCTTCATTCCATCGAAACATTCACAAACGACAACCGCGTAAATCGTACAACATTTTTTATCGAAAACGAAGATCGATTTCCGACCAGCGCGCTATAATAGATGGAAATCCAACAGATGGGACGAAGCCAATGAAACAACGGCATAACGCGCGCTTTACGGCCGTTGTAGTCGCGTTGACAGGTGTTATCTGTGCGTCTTTGACGGGTTGTGGGACTTCGCAGCAGGCGGCGCCATCGACGCGCGTGCACGCGACGCAACCGACTACAACGGTGAACACAACAGCCAATCCAAAACCAGCCTTCACGGGTCCAACTGCCCAGCCAATCACCGTCATGGCGGTGGGTGGATCGGTCGCGCACGGATGGGACGACAAAACGGGTGGCGGATATCTCGCCAGGGCGTTTCAAACGTTGACTGACGAAGGCCCTGTCTCCTTTGCATTCGTCAATAAATCAATTGAAGGCGACGGCCCAACACAAATGGCTGCGAAGTACCCTGGTTTCCTTGCGGCGCTGCGACCGCGCGTGGTTGTCATATCGTGGGGAATGCTGGACGACATCGCGAACAAGACGCCGATACCAGCGTTTAAAAAGGCCATTCAAGACGAAATTAGCCTGGCGCTTAAGGCAAATGCGGACGTGATCGTCGGGACGCCGCCGACGACAGGCGCATCGTACGGTCATGATGTCCAATCCGAGGCCAACTTGATCAACATCGAGGTTTCACTCGCGCGAAGCTTCCACAGTCAACATGTCTACGTCTTCGACCTGTTTACGCAAATGAAACAATACCTCGCATCGCACCATCAATCAATCAATCAGTACAGCGCCGACGCTTGGCATCCAAACACACTGGGTCATGAACTCGCAGGAGAAATCCTCGCAGGCGATTTGGCAACCCAGTTTGTCAAGAGTACCAAGTCGAATTCTGCAACCTCCCCGTAATTGCAGGGCGGCCAGCCGGCTTTACACATAATGGGCCGATTGCGCCGCTCCCGCTTCTTTCGCGGACTGCACCATAGCGTAACGCGAGAGCACTTCGATGCCACCGCTTCCCACCCAATCAGGGAACTGTTCGTGCAGAGGGCCATCTTCACATAGTTGCAACCAGGCGTCGACACACACCGGATCAAAGGCAAGCCCCCGATTGTCTGCAAGATAGCTCATGGCTTCCTGATGCGTCCAGGCGCGACGGTACGATCTCGCTGACGTCAAGGCGTCGTACACGTCGGCCACTGCCATAAGGCGCGCAAAAAACGGAATTTGTTCTCCGGCTAAACCGTCCGGGTATCCCGTACCATCCCATCGTTCGTGATGATGCCTTATGACCTGCAGTTCTTCCTCTCGAAACGCCAGCTTGGCACACATGCTATGTCCAATCTCCGGATGTTTACGAATGATGAGCAACTCTTCAGGCTCCAAACGATCCGGTTTGTTCAACACGGCGTCCGGTATTGCAATCTTACCAACATCATGCACAAGGCCAGCCCGAAACACCGCTTTGCGCCCCTGCGAATCAACGCCCAATGACTCGGCCAGCCGCAGAGCGTAAAACGCAACTCGCAAGCTATGCCCAGCCGTATAGGAATCTTTCGATTCAATGGCGACGACGAGGCTCAGCACGGCTTCTGGCACCGTGACGTCAATCCCAGTCACCGAAACGCGCCGCGCTCGTTTCGCTTCATACATGCGAGCATCGGCCGTGCGGAAGAGAGCGGGGAGATCCGTCCCGTCGGTAGGTCCCACCGCGATGCCCACGCTTAACTCGACAACCGGATCTCCCGGTTTCGCCACGAGCGCCAGGTGTGTCTCCGCCCTGTGTACAGACTGCATAAGAACGTCAGGATTGCCCGCTCGCGTATCGACAATCACCCATTCGTCCCCACCAATCCGGAATAACCTCGCCGACTTGGCAAGCGTTTGCCCTAACGCCTCAGCGAGCGCTTGCAAAATCTGATCTCCCTTAAAGTGGCCATATTTGTCATTGATCAGCTTAAAGTTGTCGAGATCGATCACGGCCACGCAGCCGACAAAAGGAGCATCACCTGCATGGCTACAAAGCCATTCCCACGCATAACGATTCTCTGCCCCAGTTAACCCGTCAGTCGTCAAGGACTTTTGCAACTTTTCAATCCTTGTATAGCGTGCAACCGCCGCAAAGCTGGAGAGCTGGAGGACGGCTGCGAGCGCTATTCCGACTGTGCGCAAACCCTGTGGAATGAGCGCGACAATTAATATCATGAGATATGTACTGAAATATCCCCAGTGCAACTCGCGAACGACTTTGCCAAGTTGTTCCCAAAGTGTGCGCCCTTCGCGCAATGCTACGATCATCGCCGATACTAGGCGATTGACAGCAAGATGTACCGCCAGTGCGAGGAACGCCGCCAAAGCTCGGCCGAATATCGACGGAACCAAGGCGTCGGTCAGCCGCCAATAGACCTGTGCAGCAACATATAGGCCAAGGCCAACATGGGCGTACGTCTGCGGGTACTTCCACCACTTCGCCCGCTCGCGTGCCGTGATCATTGTCAGGCTCGGCAACGCGACAAGCGCCGTAAACACGGGGTTGGGCATAAAAATGCTGAGCATCAAAAACGGGAGTCCCGGGCGCCACGAAGCACCGCTTGGCATTTTCACAACCCACGGCGCAATGAACATCGATATGATAATCAACTCGAAATACGCGACGGGATCCGCCATGCGATGAATGTGCAGCGCGTCGAACAGGTTGTCTACGATGAGCAAGTTACCGACGATCACGATGGCCAACAAAAACCAGAACAACGGTCGTCGGCGACGAGCATTGTTATGCATGCCCAGCCCTCCCAGCGAGCGGCCGGATAGTCCACAAAACCGCATTTCAACTTGACTTGTCCCCAAATGATATGATAGACGAGCAAGATTCGTTTGCCAATGGCAATCCCCACTTGGCAAGATCCTGTGGTATCGTGTTTGTAAGCGTAATCATCAGAACATTCCAACCTGGAGTCTCAACGTGAAAGGAAGGGAGTTCATGCCCTCAGAATTCATGTCTGGCGTCAACCTTGGAGGATGGATCTCGCAATATTGGCAAGCAAGCAAAGAGCATTTTGATACCTTTATCCGCGAGGAGGACATTGAACGCATCGCGTCGTGGGGCATGGATCATGTTCGCTTGCCTCTCGACTATCCAGTGATTGAAAGCGACCTTCACCCTGGCGTCTACCTGGAAGAAGGCTTGCACTATATCGATAAGTGCCTGGAATGGTGCGAAAAGTACGGGTTGGGTCTTGTGCTTGATTTGCACCGCGCGCCTGGCTATAGCTTTGGAACCCTTGACACCAATACGTTGTTTGACGATGAAACGGATCGACAGCGTTTCGTCGCCATCTGGGAGATGTTTGCAAGTCGGTATCGAGATAAACGCGACCAACTCTGGTTTGAATTGATGAACGAAGTAGTCGATGCGACCAGCGAACGTTGGAATCGGCTCGCGCACCGAGCGATTGAGGCCATTCGCGCGATCGATCCCGAGCGCATCATTGTGTATGGAGGAAATCACTACAATTCAATTGACGAATTGCGCCACATCGAACTCGTTCCCCACGATGAGCGCATCATCTATACGTTCCATTTCTATAAGCCACACTTATTCACACACCAAAAAGCAAATTGGTCAGAAGTGACCAAGTTGTACAATCACACCATCAGCTATCCAGGTCGCTTTCCCGGTCTCTCCGAATTTCTTGACGGCCACCCCGAATTCGGAGGGGGTGAAAATGACTTGGCAAACACCTTTATGGACAAAGCGTTACTAGAGCGGTACCTGAAGCCTGCTGCGGAGTTTATGGAACAATCCGGACGCAAGCTATACTGCGGAGAATATGGCGTGATCGACGAGGCGCCGTTAACCAGCCGAATCGGTTGGCACCGAGATGTTGTCGACCTTTTACGCAAGTTAGGGATTGGCCGAGCGTGCTGGTCGTACAAAGAGATGAATTTTGGACTGATCAACAAGGCTGGTCGCGTTATCGATCCAGAATTAGTTCGCATCGTAAGCGCCCGCTAAATCGGTTCGAGGCCCGGTGGCAATCACCGGGCCTGTGTACATTCGGGGAGATGAACGTCCAACGCCTGAGCGAGCGCAGAAAAATCGTCCCACACTTCTTCCGAAATCGGGATGCCTGTTGCACGCCGAAGCTGTTTGGCAAGAAATCGACGCTCGCCAGGGACGTATATCCGTTCGCTGCCCTCCGCCAGTGGCACAGCGTGCACATCATCCATCAGTCTCTGTATGCGCTCAACAAACGCCGCTTGACCAACGAAATGTTCAGGGTTGATGGCCAAATAAAAAAATCCATTACCAGGAGGCTCGTCGCCCTCCCCGAACATCGACCCTACTTCGTCACCAACACGGGCACCGGATAGAACGCCTGCCAACACTTCAATCATCATCGCCAGGGCGTAGCCTTTCGCTCCCGCCATGGGCAAGAGCGAACCATCCAGAGCCGCCTTCGGATCGATCGTGGCACGCCCTTCACTGTCAACGGCCCACCCCTCTGGGATCGCCTCGCCGCGCCGAGCCGCCTGGATGATGTGGCCGCGAGCGACGACGCTAGTGGCGAGATCGACGGAAAGTGAGTGTTCGGCATTCGTCGGAGCCGCGAAGGCGATGGGGTTCGTTCCAAAAAACGGTTTACGCCCACCCGTAGGTGGAACAGCGGGATGCGTATTGCAACAGCACAGCCCAATCATGCCGTAATGTGTCGCCCATTCTGCGTAAAGAGAGAGTGCTCCCGCGTGATTGCCTCGATACACCGCAACGGCACCCAAGCCTGCGGTGCGCGCGAGATCGACTGCGAAGTTAGCTGCCAGTTTCGCACTGACACAGCCAAGGCCGTTGTCGCCATTTAGAATGGCAGTCACCGGCCCTGTTCGGTTCCATGTCATGTGTGGTCGGGAATTGATTTTCCCGCTCTGTAACCCCTCGATGTAGGCCTTGAGACGCATGGTCCCATGCGTACTCAAGCCTTGCAAATCAGCTTCTACCAGCGCAGTGGCTGCCCAATCCGCATCGTCGTGGACAACGCCGACTGCCGAAAGACACGCGCGAGCAAAGTGCCGCAACGCAATTGGCGACACGGACAACTGCAACGTGCATCATCTCCTGTGCCACTTCGGCTCATTGCTCGACCGCTTTGGCCAGCAGTGACGCATAAAAAGCCGCGCCCTGTGGGTTTAAATGCACCCCATCCGGATAAAAGTACGCGTTGTGACCCGCACTCGCTTGATACCAATTGACCAAGACCGTATGAGGAAACGTCTGTGCAACTTGCGCCAACGTCTGATTGACCACATTTTGCCATGGTCTGGGAACGCGCGTATTCACCAAAATAATGCGCTTCACTGGGCCTAGCGACTGTAGCAACGAGACGAGTTGTGATTTGCTAAAGGGACCGTTGGTGCCCAACTCGATTATGACGACGTCGCCCAGTTCACCTCTTGCCTTCAGCTGTGCAACCGCCTCCGGAGCTTCATACATCTGTCTGCCTACCATACCATCACACACAATACCGGGAAGCAATTTCTGCAAATACGGCGTAGCGTCAACCATGACGGAATCGCCAATCGCACTGACTCCGACACCGCTTTCTACTTTCGGCACTTTCGCCGAGATCGGCCGCGTTTTTTCATGTTCGTTGGTAGCGGCCGTCGTCTTGTCGATCGCTGTTCCGACTCCGGTACTACCATGCGCGGCACGGTTGATAGCTTTCCCCGAAGCGTCCGCGCCATTCCCGACGGCAGATTTCACCGGTTGCGTGCTACGCTTATCCGTTTGTGCCCCGCCTTGCTGACCCAATTCGCGCACGTCGTTCCCTAAGGTCGCAACGACCGTTGGAGCATATGCCGTCATCCCTGCACAAAACAGTACCACCACGGCCGCGCCGCTACCCGCCAACGCCCATCGGCTGGGGTGGCGCCGCCGAACGCGCACCGTCCGATCTGGGGCATCCGTTCTTTTGCGGCTGCCGAGACGCCGAATCGGTTCTTCCAATATTATCCATGACAACGCAGCAATCACGATGCTGGCAATCACCTGAAGTGCAGCTCGACCAGCATTAAACTGGTTTGCGTCCATGAGTGGAGTTGTCAATACGATAATTGGAAAGTGCCACAAATAGATACCATAGGAACGCACGCCGAGCCACCGCAACGGATGCAAGCCAAATAAGCGGCCAAGGCGCGTATCCGGATGGGCGAGACAGGCCACGAGAACGGCCGTCGCGATCGACAGAAGAAGCAATCCACCGCGATATAAAAAGTTCTCGTACTCATTCGTCTGCCAAATCATCCATAGGATCGCTAGTAAAGCGAGAAATCCAACGATGTCGAGCCAGCGCCGCGCGGATACAGACAGCCCCCGAGAAAATTGGCTGCTCGGCCAGACAAATGCGACACATGCACCAATGAGCAAGCCAAATGCACGGGTATCCGTACCGTAATAAACGCGGCTGGGATCCATACCAGGCTGGTACAAGATGCCCATCCAAGCTGCGGACGCCATGACGAGTACGAACGTCGCAATCAGCATGCTGCCACGCCGACGCAAAAAGCGTAGACCAAGCATGAGCACAAGCGGCCAAAGTAGGTAAAACTGTTCTTCAACTGCCAGCGACCAGAGATGGCCAAGCGGTGTCTGACGCCCAAAGCTAGCGAAGTAGGACACTTTATGAAAGATAAACCACCAATTGCTTACGTAGCAAATCGACGCAACGGCATCTTGCCAAAATTGCGTGAACTGTGTTTTATCCTCAAACCAAACCCAAACCATGACAGCGACGAGCATGGAGAACATCGCTGGCAACAAGCGTCGCGCCCGTCGCAGCCAAAAATCCCCGAGCAGAATCCGTCCATTTCGCTTCCATTGTGCAATTAATAGATCAGTAATGAGATAGCCCGACAAGACGAAAAAGACTTGCACACCCAAGAGACCGCCGGGGGCCCAACTAAGGTTCAAATGATACGCAATAACGGCGAGCACCGCGAGTGCCCGCAACCCATCGAGACCTGGCATATAGCGGCCGTTGCCACCCATTGGCTTCGGCATGTCGAAACTCCCCCTGTCGGCGCTGTTCTTGTCGAAATCCCTCTAAAGATTATACCTAGCTGACGATTCTCGTGGGCGTGATGTTTCATGGAAATTCTGTGGATAGGCCATGAATCTCATATAACATACCTTCTGTGGACCATCACCCTTTCGGTCGAAAAATGACAGCTGCCAAAAAGGCGAAGACAATCGCTGCCGAGATACCGGCACTCGTTAACTCAAATATGCCTGTGATGACCCCGAGCAGACCATGGACCTTGCCTTCCGCAATGGCCCCTTGCACCAATGCGTTGCCAAATGAAGTGATGGGCACCGTGGCCCCAGCGCCGGCAAAGCGAACAATCGGCTCATAAAGGTCAAACCCACTGACAATGGCGCCAGCGACGACAAGCGACGAGACAACATTGGCGGGTGGCAATTTCACGACGTCCATAAGAAATTGTCCAATTAAACAAATGAATCCACCCACGAGAAACGCCCAAAGATAAATCATGACGATTTACCCCCCTCAATACGTTCCATTGCCGCCGCATGCGCAATACAGGGTATGGTCTCCTTCTGCTGGTAAGAGATTGGTGACAAAAGTGCTCCGGTTGCCACCATCAACACTTTGTTCAAGCTACCCTCTCGCAAACGTCGCTGCACATAACCGTACGCCACAGAAGCGGAACACCCACATCCACTCCCGCCCGACCAGACGTCCGGTATATCGCCATAGACCATCATGCCTGCGTCGGCAAGACGATCGCGCGGAATCGGCACGTCATGTTGCTCGCAAAGATCAACCAGAATGCGGTGACCTACTTTCCCCAAATCCCCAGTGATAATCAAGTCATAATAATCGTAAGGGAGATCGAAATCGCGAAAATGACTGACCAAGGTGTCGAAGGCTGCAGGTGCCATCGCAGCACCCATATTAAAGGGATCTGTCAGCCCCATGTCGACCACGCGGCCGACTGTAGCGCGGGTTACAACCGGATGGTTTCCTGAACCATCATTGGCCGCAATGATCGCCGCGCCCCCAGCCGTCACTGTCCATTGGGCAGTCGGCGGCTTTTGCGCTCCGTACTCCGTTGGATACCGATAGTGTTTCTCAGCGGCCGCGTTGTGGCTAACCGTACCTGTCATAACATAGAGCGCGGAATCTGCGTCGATCATCAATGAGGCCAACGCGAGCCCTTCCATGGAAGTCGAACAAGCGCCGAAAATGCCCAGGTAAGGCATCGACAGCGTGCGTGCCGCAAACGAGGACGAAATGATTTGATTCATGAGATCCCCTGCAATAAAAAAACTGATGTTGTCCTTGGACAGCCCTGCTTTTTCAATGGCCTTTGCGCACGTTTCATCAAGCAGCATGCGCTCCGCTTGCTCCCAGCTTTTTTGTTGCATGCGCAGATCACTGTGCAACAGATCGAAATCGTCCGCTAACGGCCCCCTGCCCTCCATCGGCCCTCCGATGACAGCGGTGGATAGGATCATGGGGTTCTTCGGAAATGCCCAACTCTGATAGCCGACAAGCATGATTTACCTCCCTATGACCAGAAGCGTGCGAATAAGCCCGATGAAAAACGCCGAGACAACCCCCCAGACGATGACAGATCCGGCGAGCTTGAACATATTCCCGGCCACGCCGAGCACAAAGCCTTCCGTGCGATATTCCATCGCAGCCGACACCATTGAGTTTGCAAACCCCGTCACAGGTACCGCAGTCCCCGCTCCCGCCCAACGGGCGAACTTGTCAAACGCCCCTAACCCCGTGGCCATGGCCGTCAATGCTATGAGCACGGCGACTGTTGGATTCCCAGCATCCTTTTGACTAAATCCAAACACGTGGACAAACAAATCCTGTATCGCTTGTCCCAACACACAAATCAAGCCGCCCACAACAAAAGCTACAGTCATGTTGTGCAAGATGGGGCGTGCAGGTTCGCGCGCTTTAGCAAACTGCTGATACTTTTGCATCGTAGGCGTGGCCTTTTTTAGCTTTTGATTTGCCATCGCCGTCCCCCCTACCGCGTGAGGTATGGACCGACCTTGTCAATCACTTGCTGAATACGTTCGGCAGCCTCCGTATACATACGTTTGGCCTGTACATCCGCGGTCGCAAGTGCAAACGACTCTAGATCGGCCTGTGCCTTTTTGAGCGTGATATTTGTGAGTGGCAAGGTTTGCGGCTCAGGAATCTTAAGCTTGTCCTCGTACACATCGATATACAGTTGACCAGTGGCATCCACCTGTGCAAGAAAGACGTTTTCGACTGCCACGCCTTGCTTTTCTAACTCGGTTTTCAGCCATGCACGATTAAATCCGATGGTCGCCAACGCCTCGTCCATAATCTGCCCATCCATGATCACGGCCTGCGGCTCGACTTCTGGTGGGACCTGTAGCCCCATGCGTTTTGGCGTCAACGGTTGTTGCTCCGACTTCACCAGGACATTGACCGTGCCATTGGATTCCATGAGTGCAAATTCAACGTCGGCAACTTTGAACACATTTTTGCTTCGAAGGTGCTCCAGCAACTCATCCGTCGACATGCGCTCTTTCTTCAGATTGTCCTCTAAAATTTTGCCGTCCCGAATCAATACGCGCGCGTGACCTTCCAAAAAGTCACGTGCCGATTTACTTTTTAATGCCACCCAACTGAGTGCTATCGGCAAAGCCGTGTAAACCGCCATCGGCAGCAGGCCATGGTATAAAGGCGCATCCAGTTCATCAGGGATAATCGCAGCCATATCGCCTATAGCAATGCCGACTATGTATTCAAAAAACGTAATTTGCGACAGCTGACGCTTACCGATCAACCTTGCAAATACGAACATAGCGCAAAACGATATCAGCGTTCGAATAATGATGTGAACCCATTCCGGCACTTCGATAACCCCTTTGAGCCAGGAGGCATGGCCTCCTGGCTGCATTTGCGTTGTGTTTTTGTGATTTTAGAAACCTTTGTATGTCGGCTCTTCCTTCTCGAGCTGGCCAACGCGCTGTTGCAGTTGATCGACGACCGACTGCGTCGTTTGCGCCGCCTGCGTGTAGACCTGTTTGGCCTGTTTGTTTTGGGTCGCGAGGGCAAACGACTCAAGGTTCGCCTGCGCACTCTTTAGGCTTGCCAACGTCGTCTTAACCTGCTGTGCGATGGTCATGAACCACTCACCTCCATGCGTGATGAGAGTAATGTGGCGTTTGGACCACCCTCCTATGCCACAGCCTTCGTGGAAATTCGTGTATACCATGGCACGACAACCGCCATACTCGTGGTGGCGATAAGGAGAGTGGACAATGAAACGAACGCGACTTGGGGCATTCCTCTTTGGCATGACCGGCATGATCGATGGAATCGTCTTTCACCAGTTGTTACAGTGGCACAGTACATACATGTGGACTACGCGGCATAATCAGATCGTCAGCGATGGTTTATTGCATGTGATCACCACGGCATTCATGGTGGCAGGCACTTCTGTCCCATGGCTGGATGACACACCCAACAAGACCTTTCGCAACCGCAGTTTTTGGGGAGCACTTCTCTTTGGAGGTGGGATTTTCAATCTATTCGAAGGCGTCATGGATCATCACGTCCTCCAGATCCATCGCGTGCGTCCCGGACCGTTGCAAGCAGAGTATGATATCGCATTCGATCTCGTTGCATGCTGTCTGGTGATTCTAGGCATCGCACTCTCGCGAATGCATCGACTCACGACAGATTAATCAGATTACCGGAAATCTGTTTTTATGTTGCTTTGCGTTTGTTTATTTGTTATGATGCGCTTGCACTGAGCTTTCTATAAATTCTTCTGCATTTTGCGATATGATGAAAACGTTATCTCTACTCTTGGCAGGTCACTTGACAGGTGCCGCGTTTGTCATTCTTTTTGCCTTATCGACGCACCTAAATGCTTGGAGGTCTGTCCGATGAAGGTCAGTCTGTTCATCACTTGTGTTGTCGACAGTGTTTTCCCTAATGTTGGCATTTCGATGACACGTATATTGCAGGCGTGCGGTTGCGAGGTCTCATTTCCGTCGCAGCAGACATGCTGTGGACAGCCCGCGTTTAACAGTGGCTATACCGATGAAGCACGAGATGTCGGCAAGACGCTACTGGAAGCGTTCCAGGATAGTGACGTCGTTGTCAGCCCCTCGGGCTCTTGTGTCGGCATGATTCATCACTACTATCCCCAATTGTTTGCAGACGATCCGCACTTGCATCAAGCTGCTATCGATTTGGCGAATAAAACCTATGAATTCTCGCAATTTATGGTGCAGAAATTACAGATGACGGATCTTGGTGCCCGTTTTCCGCATCGCGTAACTTATCATCCATCCTGTCACGGTTCAAGGTTACTCGGCGTCAAGGACGAGCCTATGCAATTGTTACGAGGGGTTCGTGAGATTGAGCTCGTCGATTTGCCCTATGCGACCGATTGCTGTGGCTTCGGCGGCACGTTCGCCGTCAAAATGGGAGAAATCTCGAGTGCAATGGTCGAGGAAAAGGCAGCAAATGTCGCGGACACCCATGCGGAAGTACTCGTCGGCACGGACATGGGGTGTTTGATGAACATCGGCGGGCGACTACGACGCACAAATCGGCCTATACGCGTGATGCATCTCGCGGAACTTCTGCTGGAAGGGATGCAACTGGGAAGGGCGGTGAAAGCATGAGCACAACACATGGCTCGACGAACGTGCACGATCGCGCACAGCACGCTTTGACAGACGACTTTCTGCGGCAAGCCGTCCACTTCACGACGGATCGTCTGCGCAACAAAAAACAAGCCGTTACTGGAGAATTCGGAAATTGGGAGGCATGGCGCGAGCGTGGACAACAAATCCGTCAGCACACCATTGCCAACCTTGACTATTACTTGGATCAGTTTACGCGCAACCTGGAGGCACACGGTGCACACGTACATTTCGCTGCAACTGCTGATGAGGCGATCCACGCGGTGCGAGAGATTGCAACGGCCCAAAACGCCAAACGTGTCGTCAAATCCAAGTCGATGGTCACAGAAGAAATTCACCTAAACCACCATCTTGAGGAGATGGGGATGCATGTCGTCGAGACTGATCTCGGCGAATACATTATACAACTCGCCGGCGAGACGCCGTCGCACATCATCATTCCGGCCATCCACAAAAATCGCGAACAAATTCGCGACCTGTTTGAAGCCGCCGGTGGCGAACGACTTACTACGGAAACGCGGGATCTGGCGGCATTCGCGCGGAGGACGCTCCGCCAAGCGTATCTAGCCGCCGATATCGGAATCACAGGATGCAATTTCGGCATTGCGGAGACCGGCTCTATCGCGCTATTCACCAATGAAGGCAATGCCGATCTCGTCATGAACATGCCCAAAACACATATCGTTTTCATGGGTATGGAACGCATCCTGCCCACCATGGCAGATCTCGAGGTTTTCGCACACCTTCTGCCCAAAAGCGCGACCGGACAGAATGTGATCACGTACATGTCCGTCATCACGGGCCCCCGGCGCCAACACGAGACAGACGGCGCACGCGACATGCATGTCATCATTCTCGACAACGGACGCTCTCGCCAACTCGGCGATCCCGATTTTCAAGCGGTGCTTCATTGCATTCGATGCGGCGCATGCCTGAACGTGTGTCCCGTGTATCGCCAAATTGGCGGCCATGCGTACGGATCGGTCTACCCTGGTCCCATTGGCGCTGTTCTTTCCCCCCTCTTAAACAATGGTGATCAGTATCAAGATTTGCCCTACGCCTCAAGTCTGTGCGGGGCTTGTTATGAAGCATGCCCTGTCAAGATTCCACTCCATGACATGCTCGTACGCGAGCGCCAGCGATTTGTCGCATCGGGCCGCGTCAAACCTACGGAGAAGGCAGCGTTCCAGGCATTTCGGCAACTGTTTGGCAAAGCTGGACGCTACCAGACGACGATCCGGATCGCACGCAGACTACAATTCCCGATTGCCCAAGATGGATATATTCGCGCTAAAATTGGTCCACTTGCCGGATGGACGATGAGCCGTGACTTCCCTGTCCTGCCAAAACGAACATTCCGCGAGCTTTGGCCTGAGCTTACAAGAAAGGGGAATGGGCGTGGATAAAGCAACATTTCTCGAGCGAATTGCAAAGCCCCTCGGGCGCATGCCTGGCGATCCCCCCTCACCTCGAACCGTGGTTGGCGTGCCCTCGTTTTGGGCGGATCGGCCGTCTACGCCGGCCTTGCGCACTGCCTCGTTTACCGAACGGTTCACAGGGTTGGCTGGCGAGATCGTGCAGTACGCGAGCGTTGAAGAACTTCGCATCGGCTTTGATCATGTGCTAAAGGACATTGGCGCCGCCAAAATTGGCGCATGGGGCAAGCAGGCGCCTTGGTCTGTAGACGTGGAGGATGTGCTTGAGCGTTGGCAGGCATTGCGTTGGCATGCGCAAACGGAAAGGCGCGCGTTTGACGATATCGAGGTCGGCGTTACCAGTTGCGCCTGCGCCATCGCCGACACGGGGACCATTGTGATTGCCAGCGGGCCGGAAGCAGGCCGCACAGTCCACCAGGTTCCACTTATCCATATCGTCATCCTCCGCACGTCACAACTGGTACAAAGTCTCGGCGAAGCCTTGAGGGGACTTGCGCAAGCGTATGAACGCGGCGAGATAGCCGCGTCAAATCACTTTATCAGCGGTGCCAGCAGGTCGTCCGACATCGAAAACGACCAGACGATTGGCGTTCACGGACCGGCACGCGTGATCGCACTGATGTTGCAAGATATGACATGATGACGGGGTAGAGGCGACTGGCAGTCGCCAGCCGCCTCTGTACGACGACATGATGTGTCACGAAATACAGTCCCATGCGTGTAGCGTCGACGGCAAGCTCCCAAGGTTTACTTCACCGTGACATGAACTTGCCAACTGGCCAATCCGTCTCCCACCGCAATGGTATAGACCCCTGACTTCGCAAAGGTTGTCGTAAAGGAGAACAACCCTTCCGAATTAGTGAAGATGGTTTTCTGATTTTGATTGGGGAATCCAAGCACGCTCAGTTCGGCATGCGGAGCGCCGACCCCTCCTACCAGAACCAACTTGCCAGAGAAGGTTACCGTTTCCCCAACATTCACCGTGGTGGGTGCCGCAATCAATTCAATGCGGTTCACATCCTGCGGCGCCGCAATCACCCATGTTGCTCCACGCCAAGAAACCCCCATCAGCAAGCGCTGTTGCAAAAATAGGTCAAGATAATAGATAGGCACGTATGTGGTTGGTTTGCCCGTTTCCGGGTCGTTTGCAACGAGTTTCGGAGCACGTAAGAAGCCATCCTGATCGCTTCCAATGGCAAACTGCATCTGGCCTTCAGGGGGCGTTCCAGGTTGCGGTGCCCCGCTTACATCGACATGCCACCCGGAAGGTATCGAAGTTACATCCAAGGTGTTGCCGTTCCATGTCGTTTGCACGCCGTCCAACTGTAGATCTTTTTGCAGATAGTAAATCGGGTACCAGCTCGTTGTTTTGCCTGTCCACGGGTCATTTGCAACGATGTGCTGTACCGAAATAGATTCCTTACCCGATACTTGAACGTTTGTAGCAGCATATTCGACTTGTGTAGAAGCGTCGGCAACCTCGGGTTCCAACGCCTGCAGGGAAACTGTCGTTAGGGTGATAAGTCCCATTAAACCTAACTTGTACTTCAACCCAGTTCATCCTCTCCAAGCAAGTTGTCGATTCTCGATGTTCAACATGAAAGACGAAGCTAGACCATATCGCGTGACGCATTTGTTGTATGTAAGTTTTTTCAAACTCGATTTGTAGTGGATTCGGATTAACCGCGAGGAATGAAGGGCGCAACACAATGCAGAGGGACGAAAACGCGGCGAGGGTTACTGGATACCGCAATTTCATTTGGCAACAAAACGCGGTATCACCGAAGGCCGCGTTTTGTTGCACGGTTACACGATAGGGCATTTGCGATACGTAGTCTTCACCCGTGCGGGATGCACGGGGTTACCAAGTATTTTACGGTCTTTTTGCAAGTATCAAGTATGCGTTCAATGAGCGCGCAAGACCCGTAAGCCAAGCTGTTCGAATGCCGCGAGATCCGCCTCGTCCGTTTCACTGTCCGTGATCAACATGTCAATTTCGCGTGCATCTGCGACATGCGTGAAATCTTGAACCTGAATTTTACTGTGATCCGCCAACACGATGACGGTGTCGGCAATGTCAATCATTTTACGTTTGACTAACGCTTGCAACGCGTTTGACTCGGTGAAACCGTGCAGCGTATGAATACCTTTACATGAGAGGAAAGCTTTGTTGACGTGAAACTTCGACAACGAATCTTCCGCCATGGGTCCGACGTAAGACAACGAGCTGGATCGCAAAATGCCACCAGTGGAGATTACCTCGATTTTTTCCTTCCCTGACAACTCGAGAGCCACCTTAAGCGAATTGGTTAGGACTGTCAAAGGTATATCTGGCAATACATTTGCGAGATGCAGGGCCGTCGTGCTCGCATCAAGGATAATCCGATCACCGATACCGATAAACTGCAAAGCCGTCTTTGCAATCACTTCTTTTTCAGGTACGTGTTCAGATTCGCGAATCAGGTATGAAATCTCGTTTGTCGTATCCTCATCGACACGCACTGCACCGCCATGACTTCGCCGAAGTTTACCTTCCTCTTCGAGCATGTGCAGGTCCCGTCGAACGGTTTCTTCCGTGACATCAAATAATTGACTCAATTCTTTGACACGAATACTCCCGCGTGCATGAAGATGCTGCAAAATTGCACGGTGGCGTTCCGCAGGCAACATATTCTCACTTCCTCTTGTAAGCAAGGAGAGATCCAATCTCTCCTTGCAAACGCAAATCAACAGATATCCACATCATATTAGCCTGGAAACCCCATTGTCGTAAACAAGGCTAAAGGAGCCTGAGACGTATCCATGCGCGAGTGCTGAACAATGATAGGTATTGAAGAACGAATTTCCAGAGCATAAGGTTTCCCTTTAGGAATGACTTCGCCATCCCGATTTTGTATTGTGTCTAATCGCACATGCACAGTCCTTTGTGCCGGACACGTAAAGTGAAAGCCTGAGAGAGGATCGCGATCCTCAAAGAACACCGTAAAGTCTACGGCAGCATCATCTTCCGATGTATTAAGCGCGCAAAGCGCCTCATGGCTGACCAATTGGCCGCTACTGGTAGGTGGAAGATCCCCGTCTGCCACAAACCATGTGCATACGGCAGGCATTTGATGTAAACCCTTTCTATTCAGTCACCTGAATGAACGGAAGCACCCTGACTAATGGCGTGATGGGACCGACCAGCGCGCTCCAATTCTATCTCCTCTAACGATTTCCCCTCAGTGTGGGGCGCAAAAATCACGCCGATCAACCCACTGACAGCAAGCATGCAAGTTAGAACTAATGCTAACCTGTGAAACCCAGCTGCGGTCAGAATAGGTACAAAAAAGCTCCAAAGTCCTAATCCAATCCGTACCACGGCAAACATGAAACCTTGTGCAGTGCTGCGCATGCGGGTGGGGAAAAGTTCTCCTGACCACAACTGGAAAAATGGTTGTTGACCAAAGCCAAACGCCACACCGTACAAAATAATGTTGGCTAAAGCAATGGTCGTGTTTAAGTGAAAGAACACAAACAACAAGAACGCAATCACCTGTAAAACGGAAGAGATAGCAAATAGTCCGCGGCGGTTCACTCGATCATTCAGCGGCATAAACACAATAATGGTGGCTAAGACCGTGAGAAGGAAGTTAAAACACTGCAATTCGACACTTGTGGCCTGTGTTTCCGAGCCAACCGTCCGCAGGATGAATGGAAGGAAAAAGCCGTTGGTGCCTGCAACAAGATTCCAAATCCCGTACATCAAGATACAAAAAACGAGAGCTCCCACATTGGCTCGCGATGCAAACAATTCCTGCATGCCGCTGCGCTTCCCTTGCACCAACTTGGAGTTTGACTGGCGTTCACGCTCTACGGCAGCCTTCCAGCGCTCCGACTCGACAACTCCTCGACGCATAGCCCATGTTACGATTGCAATCACTAACAGATGGACAAAGAGCAATCGTATGCCGAGCAAACCCAGTCTTGATAAAGCCAAGGCCAAGAGCAGTGTAATGACAGGTCCAAGGTTCCATAGCACTTGCGCAAATCCACTCATCTTACCCCGCGAATGCTTCGGAGCCAATTCTGCAATCAGTGTCCACGATGCCGGAACATCTGCGCCAACTGCGAGACCGACGAGAACATAGCCCACAAACAACATCCACATCTTAACGGCGAAAATAATCCACAAAATACCAAAGGCGTAAACCAGTAAGTCCCATGCATAAATCTTCTTACGACCATACACGTCACAAATACGTCCGCCAATCAAGGCTCCAACACCCGCCGAGATGGCATTCGAACTAAACGCACCAAGCATACCAATCAACCCATTACTCATGTGAAAATGGGCAGCCCACAGGCTCAAACCGGAGCCACCGGCCACAATCGAGCCGGCATCGATGTAGTTTGCCATCGAAGCCACTGCAGTCCATTTCCACTGCTGACGAGTTGCAACTTCATCATGTTTTATGCGAGCGGATGCTTCCATCATTAAGCTCCCTTCCTCCTTTTGGTGCGCCAAGCTGCGCTAATTCCGTAAGCGCTTTCCCCACACGTGTTCTCATTCCAAGCAAAATGGCCCGTTGCCGCGGGTGGATTACCACCCGCTTCCCCCGACTCCGCGCTCGCGAATCTTCTCGGCATAACCGCTCTCGAGATACGCACGCATCGGATCTATGGGCAAACCTCGTTCCTCACGCATCCTGTAAAGAAGCGGTGCGACATCAAATTCGAACGCAGTGCGCAGCGTGTTTTCAGCGCCTAGAACGTCGTTCTTCGCTTGCATTTCTTGCAATTCGTCGTGTTGGATCAGCAGGGCCTTCGCATACTGTGTTTGAATGTTGCACAGAGAACGAATCATCGCAGGAATCTTCGGCTCGATCACGTGGCTCTGGTCGATCATGTACGCGATTTCATGAGCTGTTCGCGAAACCGTCGAATCCGTATCACGCGTTGCGTCGAGAATCTGATAGAAAATCAGGAACAGCTCATATGGATTCATCGCACCGACAATCAAGTCGTCGTCCGCATACTTACGACTGTTAAAATGAAACCCGCCCAACTTCCCTTCATCCAACAAATAGGCGACAATGTGCTCAACATTGGTACCCGGCGCGTGGTGTCCTGTGTCAACCAAAACTTGTGCCTGTTCACCCAGCTTGTTTGCAGCTTGGAAAGCCATACCCCAATCTGCGAGATCGGTATGATAAAAACCGGGTTCAAAAAACTTGTATTCGATAAGCATGCGCATCCCTGGGTCAAGCCGGGCGTACACTTCCGCAAGGGCCTCTTGTAACCACCGTTTGCGTCGACGAAGATGTCCTTGTCCCGGATAATTCGTGCCATCGGCAAACCACAAACTTAATACGTTGGAGCCGACCTCGCGCATAACATCAAGACATTCCAACATGTGAGCGACAGACTTTTTGCGAACGGCAGCATCTGCATTCGTCGCACTGCCGAGCATATATTCGTCATCTTGGAAGAAGTTCGGATT
This sequence comes from Alicyclobacillus tolerans, assembly GCF_001447355.1. Taxonomy (GTDB): domain Bacteria; phylum Bacillota; class Bacilli; order Alicyclobacillales; family Alicyclobacillaceae; genus Alicyclobacillus; species Alicyclobacillus aegles. The sequence continues at coordinate 52,703 of NZ_JXBW01000019.1, forward strand.
GACGGCGCCAATGCACAAGCCGCGCTCTTCCGCATGATTGCGCAAGGCTTTATAATCTTCGACTTTGTCCCAAGGGATGTGAATGGCAACCGACGGACATGCGCCAGTCAGATGGTGAACGACGGCCGCATCGTCGATCTTTTCATATGGATTGCGCGGGACGCCCACTTTCTTAAACACCTTGAAGCGCGTCCCAGAGTTACCGTACCCCCACGACGGCGTCTCCACGGCGAGAGCGGACAACCGCCGTACGGCGGCGTCCACGTCAATTCCTCGATCGCGCTGTTGCATCTCAAAGAGTGTATAAGCCTGGTCACTCCATGCCTTCATTCAAACTCCCCCTTGCCGCATCAACGCGGGAATGCCGCAGCCACACCGCCGTCGATGGTCAACATACAGCCAGTGGTCTTGGCGGATCGGTTGGAAGCAAAGAACAAAATTCCTTCTGCAATATCATCGGTCGTGATGTTCACGTGGAGAATGGTGCGTTGACGGTAATGCTCTTCCAATTCTTCCGGAGCGATGCCGTACGCGCGAGCCCGTTCTTCGCGCCAAGCTGAGTTCCAAATATTCGATCCTTGCAGTACTGCGTCCGGCAACACCGTGTTCACTCGAATGCCGTGCACGCCGCCCTCTACCGCGAGGCAACGCGCCAAATGATTTTCCATCGCCTTCGCCGCGCTGTACGCCGCCGCATCCTTGCCTGCATAGATAGCGTTTTTGGATGTCACAAACACAATGGATCCGCCGCGCCCCTGTTCGACCATACAGCGAAATGCCTCGCGCGACGTCAGGAAGTAGCCTGTTCCAAGCACGCTGACATTGCGGTTCCAATCCTCTATTGTCGTTTCCACAATAGGCGACGAGCTAGCCAGACCGGCGTTCGAAACGAAGACGTCGATCCCGCCGTAAGCCAACACCGCTTCTCTGAACGAGCGAAGAACCGCCGCCTCGTCCGTGACATCAAGCGGTACACCAACGGCAGTACCTTCGCCAAATTGCGCATTTAGTTCCCGAGCCAAGCGATCCGCCGCGTCGGCAGCGAGATCGGCCACAACGATGTGCGCACCCTCAGCTGCCATGCGCCGTGCAGATGCGCTGCCGATGCCACCAGCGCCACCGGTGATGTAGGCGACCTTGCGTGCAAGCTCTTTCTCCGGAGGCGCAAGGGTCAACTTGTACAGCTCCAACGGCCAATATTCAACATCGAACGATTCTTTTTCATCGAGGGACACAAAGTTGCCTAGCGCGGTCGCACCGCGCATGACCGCGATGGCACGACGATATAAATCCACCGCCACGTTTGCCATTTTCTTGTTCTTACCGGTTCCGATCACGCCCAGCCCAGGTACAAGGATGACCCGCGGAAATGGATCGTGCATAGGTACGTCAAAATCGACATGGCGTTCATAATAGGCGCAATACTCATCGCGATAGGAAATCAGTCCCGCCCGCAACTTTTCCTTTAAGCCATCCGTACCGTCGACATTGGGATTCCAATCGACAAAGAGCGGCTTGCGTTTCGTATGAACAAGGTGATCCGGACACGCGGCACCGATCTGTGACAGCGTTGGCGCGTCGTGACTGCCCGCGAATGCCAGAAATTCGGGACTGTCGTCGAACGTGAGCACCGCGCCTTGCAACTCTGTGACAATTCCGCGTATAAAAGGTAGAACTTCTGCGGCAACGCCCCGTCTCTCCACTTCCGGCAAGGCCTCAATTCGCACATCGCCGAAGACGCGAGCGCGATCGACATGCTGTTCGATATACGCCGCCGCCTCTTGGATAATCCGCAGCGTGTTCTGATAACACTCGTCAGAAGTATTGCCCCATGTCAAAAGACCGTGTTTCTCCATCAAGACCAATTCGCAGTTGGGATGGTTCCGTACGGCCTCGCCAATCCGTTTCGACAGTGCAAACCCAGGGCGCATATAGGGAACCCAGACGGCGCGGTCGCCGAAGAGTTCCTGCGCAATCACACGACCATTGTCACTGCAACAAATGGCAATAATGCTATCCGGATGCGTATGGTCGACGTGCGAAAACGGGAGGAACGCGTGCAACAGCGTCTCAATTGACGAGCGCGGATGTTTACTATCCATCATGCAATGTGCCAAATAGTCGACCATTTCCTCATCGCTCATCGCGTCGCGCTCCATAAGCGGCAGGATCTCGTCAAGGCGCAACGCCGTAAAGTTTTTCTCCGTAGCTTCGGCGAGATCGGAACCGCTGCCTTTGACCCACATGACCTGCACTTCGCGTCCTAGGTGATCCCGCATCGTCGTTTTCGCAGATGTGTTGCCGCCCCCCCAATTGCATACGCTGCGGTCTGACGCTAAACGGCGAGATCGATCAACCAGTTTCTGCAAAACGGTAGAATCTTGTGTCGCGAGCATGTTTCATCCTCCTTTGTATTGGTTAGATGACCTGTCTGGAAGCCGCCTGGCGACGGACAACCTGTTGGAACATCGAATACTTCTCCTGCCATGCCTCGGCATGTTGCGGGACATACAGCGATGGTGCAACCGAACGCAAGGCGACTTCTCTGGCTTCGGAGACGGAGCTACATTCGCCAAGTGCAACAAGCTGTAGCATCAAATTGCCAAGCGTACTCGCCTCCGCAGGGCCCGTGATCACGGGACACCCCGTCGCGTTCGCGGTAAACTGCGAAAGCAACGCGTTTTGCGATCCGCCTCCGACAATGTGTACCCGAGAAAAGGTCCACCCTGTCACCTCTTGGAGCTCCAACAACACCGTGCGGTACTTGAAGGCTAGCGACTCAAGTACACCGCGCACGAGATCCCCGAGTTCTGTCGGCGGCCGCTGACCCGTGCGCACACAAATCTCACGAATGGTCTGCATCATGGATTCGGGATGTAACAGAAGCGGATCGTCAGGATCCAACACGAACGGAAAGGGTCTGGCCTGTTGTGCCGCATACAGCATCGTTTGAATGTCCACAGTGCGGCTCCGAGCAAGTAACTCACGTTGGATCTCCTGAATGATCCAGAGACCCATAACGTTTTTTAGGAAGCGATAGTTGCCGATGCCCCCTTCGTTCGAAAAGTTGTAACGCTCCGCCAATTCCGTTGTCACGGGCCGTTGGACCACCGTCCCCACCAATGACCACGTACCCGAACTAATATAGAGGCAGGGATCCTCGTGTTCCGGAACGGCAGCGACCGCAGAAGCCGTGTCGTGTGAAGCGACGTGCACAACCTTTGTGTTGCGCAGGCTTTCATGCATATTGCGCTGCGCCGGTGCCAAGTGCGACAGCACAGTGCCCGGTTCTGCAATGGTGGGTAGGAGGGCCGATGGTAGCCCTAGTTCCCGCAACAAATCGCTCATCCACGATTGCGATTGGGCCCGAATCATCTGTGTCGTCGTGGCATTCGTCCATTCTGCACGGATCTCGCCCGTTAACATGTAGTTGAGCAAATCGGGTAGCAATAAAAGGTTTGCGGCGCGATCGAACAAATTTGGATCTTCCATGTGCAGGCCGTACAGTTGAAAGAGCGTGTTAAACGGGAGAATTTGAATGCCAGTCTCATGAAACAAGCGATGGGTGCCAATTCGCTCCACGACGACTTGCATCGCTTTGGCGTGATGTTTGTCGCGGTAATGTCGGGGCTGGTCGATAAGGCTACCGGATCGATCAATAAGACCGAAATCCACAGCCCAGCTGTCTATGCCAACGGCTGCTATGCCACCAACTTGTGCGGCGGGGTGTATTAATCCACTGAGCATGTTCTTATAGATGTCCTGAATATTAGTTTGCAACCGTCTCCCATTGGATATAGGAAGCGTAGAAAAACGCCCGTGCTCGGTAAGTGTCAAAACACGACCATCATACTGCCCCACCATCACCCGTCCACTGGAGGCGCCAAGATCAACGGCAACCAAGTTCAGCATAAACTCACCCCCTCGCGTCTCCACGGTCTTGAAAGTGCTATCACGACGCAATTATACATCAACGATCACGATTTGTGTTTATTTATTTTTGTTTATGTTTGAATTATGATGGTTATGGGGATATACAACTGTAAGAAGTGTCCGTTGACATCGAAATCTTGATGGGATGGCAATGCGTGTATCAGTGGAAATTCGGACGATCTCGTCGCTGAAGCCAATCTGTGAACTTGAAATTCCAGAGGACCATAAACAATAGAACGGGATAGCATAATCCGGAATACCACAGTTTCCAGTGATGATAATGAAAGAAGTTCGATTTTAGTGCCGCGACTTCGTAAAGTAAACAAAACGCAGTCCAGCCAATCATGTAGAGCAGCCTCGCCCATTTATTCGCTTGGTACGGATAGTAGTTCAAGAAAATCGTGTTAACCGGGGGATACAGCAAGATTGGAAGGAACCCCGCCCATTGATATCCCTTGGCGAAGTAACCAAACAAGTCTAATTTCCCGTTCAAGATTATGTCTGACAGGCACTCTGTCACCAAGGAAAACAGTGAGGCCGACCAAATCTGAAGCTTGGAGATGTGTTTGGGCATGAAGATAGCAACGATGTAGAACACGATAAGGGAAATCGTAAGAAAGGCCATCGACTATCATCCTTGCCCCACGTGAATTCTTCAAACGGGCGTTTTCCGTTCATAATCAAGATCCCCTTTATATCCCATTCCGATGCAACGAGATATCTTATAAAGGAGCCACGCACCGCGGGTTATTGGCATACAGTTTGCATGTGATGGTTCGTGTACAAATCGATATCGGATCACAAATGAAAACAGTGGAGAAATGCCATTGTATTATTAGCCATATGGCTATATGATGAACTCGACAAAACCGTTGGCGGATGGCAGGAAAGGTCAGTGAAAGTGATGGACGCCAATGCATGAAAGCGTCTTTAAGGCAATGTCTGACGGCACCCGCAGAAAAATTATTGAACTGTTGAAAGAGGGTCCGAAAACAGCCGGAGAAATCGCAAGCCACTTTCCACACGCTCAGCCGACCATTAGTCGCCATTTGAACGTACTCCGAAACGCGAACTTAGTGGTCGATCAGCGTGAAGGGACGTATATCATTTACAGGCTCAACACAACTATTATGCAAGAGTGGTTGGCTTGGCTCCTTGCACACTTTGGCAGTGACAATCATGGCATATAGAAGCGAGCGCCTTCTGACTAATCCAGGTTCCGTTTCGTGCGTTTTGCAACGCCTAAGGCGCTTGCCACAGTCAAGATCGTCTTGGTGGCGATGCTGTCGGCTTGATGGCATTGGCGATTAAGGAAACAAACCATATCTGCCTTGTTGGTTTCTATGGTCAAACCGTCGCGAACGATAGATGAACCCACCATTTTCACACCAGTCTTCATAATGAAACTCTCCGTCCTCTTCACAATATACGCGGTTCGCTATCACACTCCGCTTCCCCCACTAAGCAAAACCCGTGTAACTCCAAAACGAGGGCGCCCCATGCAAATTTCAGGAAACGCCCCACGAGATTTATAGCGATCGCGTTAACCCTGAATTCACGAGCCTTTTAAGCCTCAGCCGTTGCAAGAACAGTGGTTCGATGGTTCCATGAATAAGTGTCCACAGCATTTCCAGAGCGAAATATGCCACCGCCAAACTTGATAGCGTGAAAACGGCCCGCAAAACTCTTTCACCAATGAATTTTCTTGACCATGCAACCACTGCCGAGATACCAATACACCATACAAAGGCCCCGACAGCAAAACCAAAGAATAGAATTAACAATTTATCCATCACCGACATGCCCTGCAGACGAGAGGCAAATCCACCGCCTATACCTCCCCAAAAGGCGATACCAAAAGGATTAGCTAATGAAAAGATGATCCCTGTGATGAAGTCTCGTTGTTCCCGACCTACGTTCGCCTGCAAGTCAATGGGTTTGCGGGCATCCAGAAATGATAACCACGCCATGCGCAGCAAAAAGGCTACACCGGTGATACCTAAAATGATTTGTACAGATACAAAATGAAACACGAGTGCAACACCGGTCAGACCGATGATTGCCCAAATCAAGTCACCCAAAAGGGCCCCAAGCTGGACGAGAAATGCTGGCACAAATCCCCGTTGCAATCCCCTGCGTAAGGCTTCGGTATTTACCGCTCCAGGAGCCGCACTGTACACAAAACCAAGCACACATGCTGCGATGAGTAATGTAACCAACCACAAACCACCTTTCTTAGTTGTGGATACCAATGAGCAGGCAACACTTGCGTATTCAAAATCTGTCTCCTCGACTTGCTTCATTCTACACGCAGATCCAACCTTGTGACAACAATCGTGACTCGTGACCCTTCCATCCCCCTAGCTCACCCTACTCTTTTACCACTGCAATGAACAGACAAATATGACATTTCAGAATCCTACATTCACTGTTTGGACGTACTAACCCATCAAAAAATTTAGATACTTGGATCAAGTAGTTGTGTATTTATAGACCCATTGCCAGGGCATCTCGGTGTTCGGCTCATACAGCACATATTGGCGTCCATGCTCAGTAAACTTCCAAAGCCGCCCGTCCATGTCTCCATCAACAATACCAATTGAGTGCCAAAACGGTATACGCCTTGGCACTACTATTCCTGAATTATCTCCAGGAAGAAGCTTTGAAACTAAAATCAATTTGGTTGTCCCTGATACCAAATTTCCCTGCGCATCTTCGTGGAAATGTGGTAGCCAGAAGATAAAGTGTGCCCACCACAAAACCACCGTAAGAATTACAACACCCATCAACCCAATTATCAACTTTACCACTTTTACCATCTACGGTGATCTCCCTTGCGAACACCTTCTATTGCCACGGTGTATTTAACACCAGAGATGCATAGTAAAACGCACAAACTCAAAATGGCAATGGATCTCTTGGTCTTACTCATTCGGATTCGCTAGTACAAACGTATTGCCGTCAGGGTCTTTAAAAATGGCCTCGATTCCGCCCCAATTGGCTCTCTCTGCATCCTTCACAAAGTTAACGCCACGTTCTTTCAGCAACTTACAGGTACCAACCACATCTTCACATGTAAAAGCGATATTTTGATAACCTCCGATGCGCTCTTCTTGTCCAGGAGGTGTGAACAGTACGACTTCTGTTTGCGCTCCAGGTGGTCGAAGCTGAATCCAACGGGTACCGTTTCCGAATGGTTGATCGGTCACAACCTCAAAGCCCAGTTTTTCCGTGTAAAATTGCAAGGCAACATCCTGGTTCGAGACAGGGATACTGACAAAACTCACTCGAATCATGTTCATCGTCCTTTCATGTTGAATTTGGTCATGGATCACTCACCCAGTCGTGTCGTTTATGCCTGGTCGAATCTCAACGCCCTTACTGGCTTTATGTCAAACTCCTGCTTCATCGGTATTTCACATAACAGGGTGCAGACCGGCGTTAAGTCATCTGCCTCAACCAACAAGTAGAAAACGTGATCAGGATGTCCCGCCACCGCGAAGTGAACTTTCACCCCTAATTGTCAACGCCGGGTTACATTTGACCCAGATCGCCGACTTAAATTTGACCCACTTAGCAGCTTGAACCAGGACGTCGTGTTGTCAGTCGGCGCTGTGTAGGCACCGGCTTTCATCTTGTCCTTAATCCTGTAGCTTTGCCCTCGAATGTTCAGGATGTGGGCGTGTTGCAGCAGGCGGTCCAACACTGCTGTTGCTAGTTCGCCATCCCCGAACAGCTCATCCCATTCCCCAATCCCCTTGTTACTCGTAAGGATAATGCTGCCGCGCTCGTACCTAGCTTTAATCAACTGAAACAGCAGGTTCGCGCCGATCGGGTCTGGCGGAAGTTAACCGACCTCGTCAATCAGCAGGAGCTTTGGACGGAGGTACTTCCTCATGCGCGTGTCGAGTCGTCCATCCGTGTACGCCCTGCGCAGGTCATTCACCAGATTCGTTACCGTGACGAAGTAGGTGGAAAGTCCCTGTGAGATGGCCTCCATGGCGAGCGCCACTGCCAGGTGGCTCTTGCCGACTCCCGGTGGTCCAAGAAACATGAGATTCACCGCTTGGTGCACAAACGCGAGGGTCGCGAACTCGCGGACCAGCTTCTCGTCCACGCTAGGCTGGAATGAGAAGTCGAACTCCTCCAGCGTTTTGCGATACGGGAGCTTAGACAGCCTTGCCTTGGTCTCTACGTTGCGCTTGTGGCGCTCGTCAAGTTCGGCGCTGAGCAGATCCGTCAGGAACCCGACGTACGTTAGATTCTTCTCGGTCGCCATCTGTAGTCGGCTGTCGAGGATGGCCGAAGCGGCTGCGAGCTTCAACTCCTCGAGTTGGGCGTGCGCCTTCTCCAGTTCAATCATGCGCCCACCTCCGCGAGTGCGGCATAGACGGAGAGCGGACGCTGGTCAACGGAATCCATGGGAACTTGTCGAGCTACCGGAATGGCCCTGTCGCGCCTTGTGCTGCGTCTAGTCCGGAATACTGTCCTTGTAGCCGAACCAGTCCGTTGAACCTCGGAGACTTCTCGTGCACGGCGATTCTCACACCCTCAGACCATATCTCAATCTGGTTGCGCAGCTGGCGGACGGTAACAGTGCGACCGCTGTACTGCCAGGGAACGCCGTATCGGACACCGTCGGAGCTCACGAATCCGTCCATACTCACCTTTCGCTCCTCGCGCAGGAACTTGGCGAGTGCTTCGGGCGAGGGCAGGGGCAGTAGCTGTTCTTGCGGCAGTAGGTCACAGGGGCGTTCCCCCGTCGTGCCGTGGATCCGTTGATCTATCTCATAACACCAGGCAAGTGCCTGGCGGTTGAGATCGGCAAGGTCGGTAAACCTACGAGCAACCCAGAAGTTCTCTTTCACAAACCGGACCACGCGTTCCACCTTCCCCTTGGTCTGGGGCCTTCGCACCCTGCAGAGCTCGGGCGTCAGCCCCATCGCCAGGGCGAAGTCCAGGAATACCGGGTGCCATATTGGTGTGCGGTCGTCGTTTGTGCCAAGCACTACCGTCTTCATCCGGTCGGTCAAAACCACCTTCGGTACACCGCCGAAGTGCTCAACAGCGTGCGCGAAACAGCGCAAGAAACTATGTATATCGCATCGACGTGTGAACTCAATGTACGTCGCGCAGGAGTGTCCTAAAATCATGACAAAAACGGGAAGCTTGCGGTGAACGCCGCGTTCGTCGATGTATTCACAAATGCCCCAGTCAACCTGTGCCTGCTCACCAGGCTTCGTCTCGTACCGGGACGTGGCCTTCTGCCGCTTGGGTGGTCGGAACTGTTGGACGTAGTCTTTCACGAGCGTCATTCCGCCCGCGTAGCCCTGGGCCCGAAGGCGTTGCAGCATGACCTGGCAATTGAACAGGCCAGCGTCCATCCACTCGTCAATCAACGGCTTGTACGCGTCTAGCTTGGATCCGCGCCTTGCCCGCGGTTGCACCTGCACCGCCATTCCCCTTCGTACGCCGCGGTTGCACCTGCACCGCCATTCCACTTCGTACGTATTTGCGGATTGTGTTGCGTGAGAACCCGGTCTCCCTGGCAATCTCTCTCAAGCTTTTCCCTTGCGTCAACAAATCTTGTACGCTCATTAGTGATCC
>NZ_JXBW01000002.1 GCF_001447355.1 Alicyclobacillus tolerans
TGACGAGCTGCCATTCCGACTCCTGCCCCGCGCGCGGATTGACCAGGCAACTCACTGGTTGATACGGCTTGACGAGCGTGTGATCCAAACACGATTGGTTGCAAGCGATACAGACGTTGAGCCCTTGCCGATCCCCTGTGAGGATCTTGCGCGCAAATTCCGCATCCGCCAACCAAGGGCGTGCGGGCGCGATGAAGTCGAGATAGCCGTCGGCCACCAACTGATCCGCCACTTCCGGCACGTTGAGCCGATTGGCGCCAAGCACCGGCACCGACACATGTTGGCGAATGCGCCCGGCAACCGCCGCAAACCCTCCGCGCGGAACCACCTGCTGCACCGTCGGCACGCGCGACTCGTGCCAGCCAATGCCGATGTTTAACGCATCGACCCCGGCATCCACCAAGGCCTGCGCAAACCGAATGGTCTCCTCATCCGTCGTGCTATCCGGCATCAAATCCGCACCTGACATCCGAAAGATGATGGGGTATTCGGCCCCGACCGCGGCGCGAACAGCGCGCACGACGTCCAGCGGCATGCGCATCCGCCGTTCGAAATCTCCCCCATACTCGTCGTCGCGCACATTGGTGAGTGGCGACAAGAACTGATTGAGGAGATAACCTTCGGATCCCATAATTTCAATTGCGTCAAAGCCAATCCGCTTCGCCGTGCTCGCTGCGTTGGCAAAGCCCAAAATCGTGCGCGCAATGTCTTCCGCCGTCATCGCACGCGGCGTCTCTCGCGTCAATCGCGACGGGATTGCGCTCGGGGCCACAGGTTGCATGCCAATCTCGTCAGAAAACGCATAGCGACCAGCGTGAAACAATTGTAAGGCAATGCGACCTCCGCCCGCATGAACAGCCTCTGGCAACCTGGCGAGCATGTCGATGTGCTCCGGATTCGTGAGCACGTACATCTCGCCACCGCCCTCCGGCAGCACCACGGCACCGCCAGTGATGATAAGTGCCGCCATACCTTCTGCGCGATCGCGATAAAATGTGCAAAGCCGCTCGATATATTCTGGGTTGCGCTCCAGACCCATGTGCATAGAACCCATCAGGATACGGTGAGGCAGCGTGAGCGAGCCAATCCGTCCGGGTTGACGCAAGGCCTCAAACTGGCGCAATACGTTCTGCGGTGCCACCTTCAACACCTCTTCAACCATGGCTTGCGGCGCAACAACCTGTTACCCGCGCATATTCCCAAGCCATTTTTATAATCTGATATTAACACCTGGTATTGAATTCGTCGACAAGCGTGCTAGAATGTTTTATAACCAGGTACGAATTTCGGAATGAAAGGAGCGGCGCCACTGTGAGCGCTCCGCTGTTTCTCGACAAATTTGACATGTTCCGGGCGCAGAGCCCGAATCAATTGGCTGTTATCGATCTCGCTGGCTCATCTCCTATTCAATTGACGTATGCCCAATTGGACGAACTCTCCACCCGCGCGGCCATCGGCCTATTACAGCGCGGTGTGCAACCGGGCGATGCAGTCGCCTATCAGTTGCCAAGCGGTTGGCCGTTTATTGTCATCACCCTTGGTCTCTGGAAGCTTGGTGCCATTCCCTGCCCGCTCTTGCCTTCCTTGCGCGAACGAGAAGTGACGTTCATCATGCAGTCTTCCGGCAGCCGCCTCCTCATTGTCCCGGACGAATTTCGACGGTTTGCCTATGTGCAGCTTGTGGATAGAATCCGGCCAGAACTGCCCGCGCTGGAACACGTGATTGTAATTGCCCAGCAACAGTACGATCCCGCCGCACACGATCTCGGCGGCATCCTGTGGCAAGGCGAGATATCCGAGGACATGCTGGCGGAAGTGACACGACGGCGCGCGACGGCGACATCCTACTCACAACTGCTCTACACATCCGGGACGACCGGTGAACCCAAAGGCGTTTTGCACACGCACCAAAGCCTGTCAAACGCATTGCTCGCGCATACGACGACACTGGGACTGAGCGCGAGCGACCGCATTTGGGTGCCATCGCCGCTTGCCCACCAGACAGGATTTCTCTATGGAATGCTCGTTTCCTTCTATATCGGGGGCACGGGCATCTATCAAGCGGTTTGGGACGTCGACACCGCCCGTGCGGCCATCGAAGTGCATGGCGCGACCTTCGTGCAGGCCGCAATGCCGTTCTTGTCCGATATTACGCGCAGCGCGCAACCGCCAAAGGGTCTGCGCCTGTTTATTGCAACCGGCGCGGCGATTCCCCGGCAATTGGCGCAAGAAGCCCGCGAAAAGTTGGCTTGCTCCATCGTCGGCGCTTGGGGGTCAACGGAAGCCTGTCTCGTCACCGTCGGCCGCCCGGACGATCCGCCGGAAAAACTATGGGGTACCGATGGCCGCGCCATCGACGGCATGGAGATCCGCGTCGTCGACGACGAGGGCCATGTTCTCCCAGCAGGGCGAGAAGGTAACTATCAAATCAAGACGCCGGCGATGTTCGCCACCTACTTGCACCACCATGAGTGGTACGAAGCCGGCTTTACAAAAGACGGATTTTTTGACACTGGCGATCTCGCCGTGATCGACGAGGATGGTTATTTGAAAATTACCGGACGCAAAAAGGACGTCGTCAATCGCGGCGGTGAGAAGATCCCGGTTGTAGAAATCGAAGACTTGCTTTCCCAGCACCCTGCCATCGCGGATGCAGCGGTCGTGGCCATGCCGGACGAACGGCTCGGTGAACGTGCGTGTGCATACGTCGTGCTGCAACCTGGCCAAGCGGGTATTGACCTGTCGCAAATCACAGACTTTCTCGGCGAACGCGGGATGGCAAAGATTTATTGGCCGGAACGGGTCGAGGTCATCGACGAAATGCCTCGCACGGCAAGCGGCAAGATCCAAAAATATGTGTTGCGAAACGACATCGCGAACAAGCTGCAGCAGGAACGCACACAAGCCTAGAGCAAAGGAAGGGCGACGAACAATGCAGACGCGAACATTGGCCGATTGGATGGCGGACGTCGATGCTTATGTCGCAGGCCCTGCTGCCGTGTGGGCGCAAGAGATTGAAGCGACGGGCACCGTGCCACAGGCGGTGTGGGAAGAGTTGAACGATCGCGGCTACTTACGCCTTGCAGCCCCGCGCGATCTCGGTGGCTACGGCCTCTCCTTTACAGACTATCTGCAGCTACTCGAGAGATTCGCCGCCATGCACGGCTCGCTGCGCGTCATCGTGCATGTCACGAATAGCCTGTGGCGATCGCTCGCCAGCAAGGCGTCAGCGGAGCAGTTGGAGCGGTTTGTCAAACCGTTTATCGGCGGTCAACTGCGGGCGACGTTTACGTTGACGGAGCCCAATTCGGGATCTGGAGCAGACATCAAGACCACTGCCCGCCGCGAAGGCGATGAATACATCGTCAACGGCGAGAAGTGGATGATCATCTTCAGCGATGTTGCAGATTACTTTCTCTTGTTCTGCCGACTCGAGGGAACGAGTGGCGGTGAAGGCACGTTGGCACTCATGGTGCCCAAAGATGCAGCCGGCCTCGAGATAGAATGGATGGCTCCGGCCATGGGCATCACCGGTACCCAGCACGGCCACTTGCGGCTTGTCAATTGTCGTGTGCCCGTCGCCAATCGTCTGGGTGAAGAAGGCGATGGCCTGGAAGTTGCGTTTCGCGGTTTTCTCGATCCCTCGCGCACTGCAATCGGCATGACGTGCGTCGGCGCGGCCAAACGTAGCCTCGAGTTGGCGGCGGAACACGCGCTCGCGCGCGTAACCTTTGGGCAACCGCTCGCCAAGCGTCAGATCATCCAGATGTGGCTTGCGGAAATGGCGACGGACATCGAGGCGGCGCGCCACCTTGTCCTTCATGCTGCCCGCAAGTTCGACGCAGGTCAGCCGATCACGGTGGAAGCGAGTATGGCCAAGATGTTTGCCACGGAGATGCTGCAGCGGGTCACCGATAAAGCCCTGCAGATCCATGGTGGGCCGGGCTATTTTAAGTCGAGTGAGATCGAACGCTTGTACCGCGATGCGCGGATGCAGCGGTTTGAAGAAGGAACGTCGGAAATTCAGAAGATGGTGATTGCGCGCGACGTGCTGGACAAGGTGAAGGCGGCGCGTGAAAGGAGAAATCGCGGATGATTGTCATGCTGAACCCGAAGCACAATCAGCAACTGTTGGCACAATCCTTGGCCGAACTCGGCGTGACCGCCTACCCTGCGGGTGCCAATCGGGTCATGATTGCTGGTAACGACGCCGATTTGGCGAATCGCCTGGCCCAACTGCCCGAGGTGCTGGAAGTCGTCCCCGTCGCGCGCCCTTACCCACTCGCCAGCCGCGAGTTCCAGCAGGAAGACACCGTCATTCAGGTACGCGACGTCGTCATTGGCGGATCGAAACCGGTCGTAATGGCTGGTCCATGTTCTGTCGAGTCGGTCGAGAATATCGTCGACATCGCGAAGGCGGTCAAGCGCCTGGGTGGCCATGTGTTGCGTGGCGGCGCCTTTAAACCGCGTTCGAGCCCGTATTCGTTCCAGGGTCACGGCGAAGAGGGACTCAAGATGATGGCCATGGCGCGCGAGATCACTGGGCTCGCCATCGTCTCGGAAGTGATGGAGCCGGACAAAGTTGCGCTCGTATCGGAGTATGTCGACATTCTCCAGATTGGTGCGCGCAACATGCAGAACTACCCCTTGTTGCGCGAAGCGGGCAAGTCGATGAAGCCTGTGCTTCTCAAGCGCGGCCTGTCGGGAACGATTGAGGAATGGCTGATGGCTGCCGAATACATCTTGGCACAAGGCAACCCCAACGTTATTTTGTGCGAACGAGGTATCCGCACGTTTGAAACGGCGACGCGCAATACACTCGACCTCAATGCCGTACCGGTGGTCAAAAGCCTTACTCATCTGCCGGTTATTGTCGATCCGTCGCATGGCGTCGGCAAGCGTGCGTTCGTCCGTCCAATGGCACGTGCAGGTGTGGCAGCTGGGGCTGACGGCGTGATCGTCGAAATTCACCCGACACCGGATCAAGCGATGTCCGACGCGGCGCAGACGATCGATTATCAAGAATTCGGGCTGATGGTAGAGGAGATTAATCGGATCTCGGATGTGTTACACGGCACCCGTGAAAAAACGGTTGTCGGCGTTTGACAAGCCGAAGGCTTTCTAAGCTGTAAAGGGGGCAGGCTGCAATATGAGTGGTAGCAGCATGCCCTCTTTACATCATGGGCATCTATGTCTTTTGGTTGATTTCCCACCTGCCGTTCACGTACCATAAGTAAGGAGCCACCCTTGAGAGCGCAAAATCATGCTTGCCACGGGGTGAAGCTTTCACTCACAGGTATGTTTCGTGCTCAGACTATCCCCTGTCTCTACTAGAGCGTGCCACTTGCTTCAATCTGTTCACTCTAAAATGTCAAAACTTTATATCAAAGGAGGAGAAGATGGGGTACTTCCTCTTGTTGCTGTCCTTCATTTTACTAGCTGGCGTTTGGTCTGCTCGCGTCGGAACCCGCTTAGGCTTTCCGGTTCTTATCGGTTTTGTCGCCATCGGCATGCTGCTAGGACCGAGCGGCCTGCATGTGAGTCCGAAAGTCCCGCTGTCTGTCGCGCAATCCATCGGTTACGTCGCGCTCATCCTCATCCTGTTTGAGGGCGGATTGCATACCCCTGCAGCGAGAATTCGCAACGTGTGGAAACCTGCTATATCGCTCGCTACGGTCGGTGTCCTTGTCAGCTCGGCTATCATGACAGCCATTTCTCACTACTTGCTCAAGTTGCCGTTCTTCCCCTCCGCATTACTTGGGGTCGCCGTCAGTTCGACAGATGCCGCATCGGTGTTTTCCATACTTGGAGGCCAACCACTCCGTCGACGCCTCGTCGATGTCCTCGAAGTTGAATCGGGCACCAACGTCCCGATGGCATTCTTTCTCACGATTGTCTTAATGCAATGGTCTATCCACGGATTCGGCACCGTTGAGCAAGCGGCCTGGTATGTCATCGGTACCTTAGCCTTGCAAATGCTAGTTGGTTTGGCTGTCGGCTTGCTCGCAGGCTATCTTGGCTCGCTCGCCAATCAACGTATTAAATTGGATACCGGCGGACTGTATCCGACGTTAACGCTGGCATTTGCGCTTTCCTCCTACGCTGGCGCCGCTCTGCTACATGGCAGTGGATTTCTGGCAGTCTACGTCGCGTCGGTCGTCATGGGCAACCGCAAGCTTGAACATCGCTACAGTATCATGCGCTTCCACGAAGGACTGTCATGGACGATGCACATTGTCATGTACGTCGTGCTCGGCCTTCAGATGTCGCCTGCTCGCCTTTGGGCAATTCTCTTGCCGGGAATGGGCCTGGCCGTAAGTGTCCTAGCCATAGCCAGACCGGCGGCCGTCTGGCTATCCACCATCGGAATGGGCTACACCCGCACAGAGAAAGTCTTTATATCCTGGGCGGGCTTGCGTGGAGCCGTTCCCATCGTTTTAGTGCTCACGGCCATCCTGTCGCCCACGTACACGCCTGCGACCATGCTCGATGCTGTGTTCTTCGTCGTGATCGCCTCCACATTGTTACAGGGATTGACCGTCAAACCGCTGGCGCAAAAGCTTGGCTTGTTTGAATCGTCGCCGTCCGAAGGGTTGTTGGAACTGGTGGCCATCGCGCGTGAACACGCTGTTGTGATGCCGATTGAAATTCCAGAGGAGTCTGACTTGGTGCACAAAAAGATGGTCGAAATTCAGTTCCCGCAGAATACGCTTTGTTACGCTATTATTCGCGATAGCCAGGTCATCGTGCCGCGCGGCGCAACCAAGCTCCAAGCGGGAGATCATCTACTCGTGCTATCGGATCGCCGCCACATCCCAGACTTGCGCAGATTGTTCCGTGCAGGACAAGTCGGTCAACCCGGCTTCTTGCCTTAATGCCTCGAAAACGTCAGCAACGATTGATGCAATTAGGAAAGGATTCGATCAGCGTGTTACTTCCTCATCGACAGGGCGCATCGCTCGCCTTTCGTTTGTATATGCTCGTCGTGGTCGTGCTCGATTTCACGACACAAATGGCCGCCGTGGCGATCTCCTGGCAAATGTACAGATTAACCGGTTCGGCTTTCGACCTTGGACTCATCGGTCTCATACAGTTTGCCCCCGTGTTACTCCTCACGTTCATCGTCGGGTATGCGGCGGATCGGTGGAATCGAAAGGGGATTGTTGGATGCGCCTTGGCCGCACAAGCGGTGCTCTTCGCATGGCTAGCAACGGCTAGTGGATTGGGCTGGGTCAGCCAAATGACGCTGTTTGGGGCGGTCGTCGTCCTCGGTGTGAGTGGCGCCTTTCTCGACGCCGCGATGCCAGCTCTTCTGTCCAGTCTCGTCGCACCTGAGCAACTATCGCAACAAATGGCCAAAGTTACGTCCATCTCGCAGATGGCCGTCATGGTTGGACCTGCAGTGGGCGGCGTACTATACGCACTGGGAGCCAATGTGGTTTACGGCACAGCGGCCGTCGGATGTTGCATAGCAGCGCTCCTCATGCTCGCAATCAGTGCCCACAAACAGCAGCCGACGGACGACGAGCCAATCAGCCTTCGCTCTGTGCTCGCTGGGCTCACGTTCATCCGATCCCGTCCGGTCGTGCTTGGGGCCATCTCGCTCGACCTGTTCGCTGTGCTTTTCGGTGGTGTGACCGCGCTCCTACCCATCTACGCGAACACGATCCTGCACATCGGGGCCACAGGTCTTGGCGTATTGTGGGCCGCTCCCGCAATCGGCGCCACACTGATGTCCATCGCACTCACGTGGCGTCCTATTCGCCAACGCGTCGGCCCAATGCTGTTTTTCTCAGTGCTCATCTTCGGTTGCGCGACGATCGTCTTCGCAGCTTCCAAATCGCTTGCGCTATCCATCGCGGCACTCATCATACTTGGCGCATCGGATGTGATCAGCATGGTCATTCGCTCGACCTTGGTGATGACACAAACACCCGACTCCATGCGCGGGCGCGTCAATGCCGTCAACCAAGTGTTTATCGGCACATCCAATCAAATCGGCGCCTTCGAATCAGGGCTGACAGCTTCATGGTTCGGTGCGATTCCCGCCGCCGTCCTCGGCGGTCTTGCGACCATTGCCGTGGTACTTTTATGGTCGAGGCTGTTTCCAACGTTATTCCGCGCGGACGAGTTTTCCGAAGAGGGACTTGTCGGATAGTTGAACAGGGAGCATCCGGCGGCAAACGATGGCCCGCAAGCAGGGCCATCACGCCTGCTCGCGGATCAACTCCGGCAAACTTTCATGCAATTTGCGCTCCCAGCCCATGGCCATGACCTCGCGCACCTTGCTGTACGGCTGTCCCAGCGGCGATACGCCATCCTCCATCCAGCCCGAATGAACGAGTGTCAACCGTGTTTTCGCGTCATTGACAGGTTGTAGAGCCAGCTCAAGATGCCAATTTTCATCCCAATCGAAAGCGACGCGATAGGGCGGATCGACAGCCGTCACTTTACACGGCGAATCCCCGTACGGGCCTGCATGCAATACAAACGCATGTCCGACCACCGGTTCAAACGTGTTCGGCATAAACCACTTCGCGAGTCCCTCCGACGTCGCAATAAAAGGCCACACAGAGTCGAGTGGCGCGTCAATCACGACTTCCTTCTGAATATCTGCGAGCTGTCCCATGACTAAGCCCCCCTTTCACGATCACGCAGCGTTCAAATCCGCGTGACCGATGTCCTTTCATCGCATACGCGGATACACATTGCCCTCCGTGACCACAATAAGGCCACGGAGGAATGGATATGACACAACTAGCAACCATCGGCAATCCCCATCCCCACTACGCCGTCATACTGACCGTCGTGCCTGGCGACGATCTCGATGGCTATCGCGAGATGTGTCAGCACCTCGTCGCAAAGGCTAAAACACAGCCCGGCTTTCTGGGTGTCGAAATGGCCGAATCTGAGATCAGTGTCGTCGTGTCTTACTGGGAGACAATGGACGCCATCCAAGCTTGGAGCCAAGATGCGTTTCACCGGATTGCCAAAGAACAAGCGAAACAACGTTGGTATAAGTCCTTTCACACGCGCGTCTGCAAAGTCGAATTGGAGTATTGAGCAAGTCCCGCCAACGCACGACACGTTCATCAAAACGCGGATCGACGGCCAAACAGAAGGCACTCCATGTTCGGGCCGAGACGCCAACCTCTAACGTTTAAACGACAAAGCCCCGTCGTCAACGAAGTAGGCATGCCCATTGAGGAAAGACGCTTCGTCGCTCGCGAGAAACGCCACGACCTGCGCAACCTGCTCCGGCGTGCCCAGCTTGCGGCGCATGTGCGCCTTTTGAATCGTGTTCCACACGCGCTCATCCGCCCGCCAAGCATCGACCAACCCTGTGTCGATCATCCCCGGTGCAATGGCCACCACCCGGATATTGTAGCGTGCGAGTTCCAAGGCGGCCGCCTTCGTCATGCCGACGACCGCCGCCTTGCTCGCGTGATACGGAAACTGGTTTCTATCCGCAATATAGGCATAAATCGAGGCTGTGTTGATGATGACGCCGCCGCGCTCGCGCATCCGTGCCGCCGCCGCGCGAATGCCGTAGTAGACGCCGTGCTGATTAATGGCAATCGTCCGATGATAGGTCTCCATCGGCATGTCGATCACGTTTTGCAATCCGTCACCAAACACACCAGCATTGTTAAACATGATATCGAGTTGGCCATAGGTATCCATGGCAAACTGTACGAGCGCTTCGACGCTCTCGTAAGCGATCACGTCCACACGGCAAAACGACGCTTCACCGCCCTTTGCACGAATTTCGGCCGTCACCTTGGCCCCGGCCGCCTCGTCAATGTCGGCGACGACGACCTTGGCCCCTTGCTCGGCCAACAATCGCGCACTCGCGCCGCCAATACCTCCTGCTCCGCCTGTCACGATGGCGACGCGCCCGTCGAATCGATTCACACCGCATCCCCCTGTTCGTAACTCATCAAAGCCGTCCGCCAGTGCTCAGGTACCGGACATGGAGTTCCGGCCTCATCGACGTGGACATAGATGGATTGCGCTTCGAAAATCAGTTCGTCCTGCCTCGTGATCGCAAAGTCGAGGACGATGCTTGTATTGCCGATGTGATGGGTCCGCACCCAAATCGATAAATCGTCCTCAAACCGCGCCGACTTATGATACTGCAAGGTCGACTTGGCGAGCACGGTTGTGGGAATCTCGCCGTATAGCTTGAGTTCATGGCGGAAGAATTGTTGAAACGCGAGATCGAGATACATCAAATAATTTGCGTTATACACGATTAACTGGCCATCCACCTCAGGCCAGCGCACGCGGATGTCGTAGTGAAATCGAAAACCCTCCAATTCAACCTCTCCTTCACCGGGACTCGCAAATGGCCGATCACGGTATCGGCAAGGTAATACCGCCGTCGATGCGAATGGTCTGGCCGCGGATCATCTCAGCTTCCGGCGAACAAAGGAACAAGGCCAGGTTTGCGATGTCGTCCGGCGTCACCATGCGATGATACGGCATCTTCTCTTCCACCGCCGCCAACGTCTTGTCCATCTCCGGAAAATGACCAAGCGCATCGGTCAGCACCGCACCCGCCGAGATGGCATTGACATTGATCCGGCGCGGCGCCAGTTCGATCGCAAAATAACGGACAATCGATTCGAGCGCCGCCTTGCTCGATCCCACGGACACATAATACGGAAAGACGCGATCCGCCCCAAACGAAGACAGGGCCAACATGGCACCGCCTGTCTCCGGCATCAGATTCGCGGCCTGCTGGGCCCCAATGAGAAACGCCCGCGTGTTGACCTGTATCGTCCAATCCCAGCCCTTGGTGTCGACCTCCATCGCAGAGCGATTGCGACCCGACGCCGCGTTATGGACGAAGACGTCGATCCGCCCAAAAGCCTCGCGAATTTGTTCAAACATGGCGACGACCTTTTCCTCCTGCGCCATGTTGGCGCGAACCAACAAGGCCTTGCGCCCCAATGCCTCAATCTCCGCCGCAACCTCGCGCGCTTGATCCCCGTTTCGGAAATAGTTGATGACGACGTCCGCGCCCTCCTCGGCAAAGCGCACAGCAAGCCTGCGGCCAATGCCGCGCGAACTTCCCGTGACGCAGACGACTCGATTCTGATAGCGATTGCCTGACGGTTGTCCCATTCTCGTGCCTCCTGTAGCCGCGCTAGGGCCTAACTTCGTTCATCATAGCAAACTCGAGCGGCCTTTAGCACCTGATTGTCATCGCAGCAAGTCCAACGACGTGGTATCATAGAATCAGTTCTATGACCAAGTCATAAATTCACCGGGATGCGAGGCACGCACGTCGCCCTCGCAGCGAGAGGAGAACATACATGGCGGAAAAGACGCGCATCGTCGTCACCGGAATGGGTGCCGTTACGCCATTCGGGGTCGGGGTAACCACGTTCTGGGATGGCATTGTAGGGGGCAAATCGGCTGTGCGGCAGACCGAAGACGAGTATCTTCGCAGCTGGGCCCCGGTCGTCGCCGCGGCGCACGATTTTGATCCAACGCTGTACCTTGACAAGAAGCAAATTCAAAATAGTGATCGATTCACGCAGATGGGGCTTGTCGCCGCCATGGAGGCCATTCGCGACGCAGGACTTGGCGAGAGCGGCGAATTCGCAGCGTATGCCATGGACCGCATTGGAATTTCTGTTGGCTGTGCATTCGGTGGCGTCCAAACGCTGGAGGACGGCTCGGCGCGTTTGTCATCCGGGAGATCGTCGCGCGTCGGCCCGCGCCTGGTGCCAAAATCGATACCGAATGCGGCGGCAGCCGGCATCGCCATGCGCTATGGCATCCGCGGCCCGGTGATGACCTATTCGACCGCCTGTGCATCGTCCGCCAACGCGATTGGCGAGGCAAGCTATTGGCTGCGCTTGGGCGAGGTCGACATGGTGCTTGCAGGGGGTGCGGAGTGCTTATTCAGTCCGGCCATTCTGGCAGGACTGCGGGCAGCTGGTGCGCTCGCGACGGAGGGGCCCGCGTCGTTCTCCGCCTGGTCGCGGCCATTCGATAAAGCACGTACGGGCATGGTCATGGGCGAGGGTGCGGCGATGCTCGTGCTCGAGACGTTCGAGAGCGCACAGGCCCGGGGTGCCCATATCTATGCGGAGCTGACTGGGTATGGTTCGTCCAACGACGCCTACCATGAAACCTCGCCCGATCCGACCGGACGCGGCGCAAAGTTAGCCATTGAGCGCGCGCTCAAAAGCGCGGGGCTCAACCCTACGGACATCGACTATATCAACGCCCACGCCACAGCGACGCCTGCGGGCGATCTCGCCGAATCGACCGCATTGCGTGAGACGTTCGGCGATCACATCGACGTCATCCCTGTGAGTTCTATCAAAGGGGCGGTCGGACACATGTTGGGAACTGCTGGCGCCATCGAAAGCATCGCCTGCATTAAAGCGCTGGAGACCGGCATGCTCCCGCCGACTCTAAACTGTGACGACAAGGAGGAGTTTGCTCCTCGCGACGTGGTGGCTAACGAGAGCCGTGCGGCCGACATTGCGACGGCACTGAGCTCGTCTTTCGGCTTTGGCGGCCAAAACGGTGTGCTCATTTGGCAGAAAACATCGTTCTAAGCACACTGTCACAAATGATACAAAATCCTCTATGGACGTTTTTGTATGTTCATGTTAAAATTCGGGATGAGAGATAGAAGGTACAGTGTGGAAAGCAAAGAGCGGGGCGCATGCCCCGCTCTTTCGCGTATAGCAACCTGTTACTGGAATCAGGTTTGTCCGAGCCAGTCCGCCTCGGCCGTGCGCCGCCATGCTTCGCGAATTGCTTCGTACTCATCGGTCGGCAATGGACCTGCATCGACATACGCGGCGTTCTGTTGCCAACGGCCGGGATTTTGCGTGCCGACAATGGCCGTACTCACGCCAGGCGTCGATAGGGTAAAGCGAAGTGCAACGCCGACCGCCTCTGCAACGGGCAACTGAGTAAACGGATAAGCCAACTTCCGCAGCCTCCGCCAGTACTCGACGTAGTAGTCGACATCAGGCGTCGTCGCATATTGCCACGCGACATTCGCGATCGGCCGTTTGGCGATGACGCCCATACCATGGGCCATGGCCAGCGGCAGAACCTCGTCGAGCACGCTTTGGTCCGCGACGTTGATTGACGTCTGCAGGCTGTCGAAGACACCCAACTCCACCGCGAAGCGGGCCGCCTCGCGATCCCCGCTGTAACCTAGGAAGCGAATCTTCCCTGCCTGCTTTGCCTTTTGCAATTCCTCGATCACGCTGCCTTCTTGAAGCACGGCGACGCCACAGCTATGCAGTTGCATCAGATCCACATAGTCTGTCTGCAAACGCTTCAGGCTGCGATCGATGCTGTCGCGAATGGTGCGCGGATCCCAATCAGGCGTAGACAAGCCAGATGCATGCCCGCACTTGCTGAATACATAATATTCGGATCGACGATGTGACACCGCCTTGCCAATTAATT
Organism: Alicyclobacillus tolerans; assembly: GCF_001447355.1. Lineage (GTDB taxonomy): Bacteria > Bacillota > Bacilli > Alicyclobacillales > Alicyclobacillaceae > Alicyclobacillus > Alicyclobacillus aegles. The sequence continues at coordinate 13,453 of NZ_JXBW01000002.1, forward strand.
CTTCGCTATCTCCATAGCACGCAGCTGTGTCGATGACGTTCAGACCCGCGTCAAGCGCGCTGCCAAGCAACCGCTCGACCGTCCCCCCGTCGGCCCCACGGATTTCCGAACCACCAAAGCCGAGGGCGCTAACTTTCATTCCTGTCTTACCAAACTCGCGATACTCCATACCAGATACCTCCTAAGACAAGTGATGAGAAAGTGTATCGCTTTATTCTGCTGCTGCGCTTCGCAAAGAGCGGCGCAATACGTCAGCCAGTTCGCCGGGATGTCGAAGCTGTACCGTGACATCGGCGCGGGGTTGACCTATGTAGCGATCAATATAAATGGTGTTCATACCAAGCCTGATGGCTGGGCGCATCTCGTTGCGATAGTGATCGCCAACGCTGACCGCCTGCTCTGGAGGAATGTCATAATGCGCGAGCCAGCGTGTGAAGTGCTCTGCCGTGCGATAGGGCTTGCGCGCCTGAAACACATAGTCCTCCAACACGTCTTCCAGCTCTAATTTGCGCAGGATGGCGCGGCTGTCCGGTTCCGGACTATTGGTTGCGAGCACGACGTGACGTCCCTCGCTGCGCAGCGCCAACATCGCGTCGCGCAACCCGGCAAGCGGTGTCATCGGAAACGGCCCTGCCATAAAGTCACGCGTCCGCAAAAACGCCTTATCGCGATCCGTCACGGAGACACCATGCCGCGCGGCAACAGCCTGCAATACGCCCCAGGGGTCGTCGACGTGCAGATGTTGCTCGCTTGGTTCGTCCTCCACTGCGACGGGTTCTCCCGTTAGCCGCGTAAACGCCTGACCATAAAACCGTCCGCCCTGCTCGGCAAGACTCTCCTGCGCCTCGCGAAGAAAGGCCTCCCGCGCTTCGTCGCCAACAAATCTCGCCAACTGCTGCAGATAATGCTCAAAATGATCCGTTTCGGCGTACACTGTGCCATCGAGATCGAAGATAAACAAGTTGCAGTTTGCTAACCGGGTGTATACGTCTTGATTCATCGCTGCGGAATCTCCTTTGCCTCTCTGAGTGTCCCTCACATCTCTGTATCGACCGCCGTATAGCGAAATGCGCCGACAAGTGACTGCAAACGCTCTGCCATTTGCGTCAACGCCGAGCTCGAAGCTGTGATTTCTTCCATCGAAGCAAGCTGTTCTTCGGTCGAGGCGGCCACGGTCTGCATGCTGGCGTTGGTCATGCTGGAGACGCGTGTCAACTCAGCAATGCCGTCCTGCAGCTGCTGTGTCCCGTTCGCGATGCGGTCCATAAACCCTGAAACTTCACCGATGTGATCCGTCACAGCGTGTACAGACGCCTCAATTTCCGCGAACGACACTTCAGTGCTGCGCACCATATCCATACCCGCAGCCACTTCTTGAGTGGAAGCCGTCATCGACTCGACCGCCGCGTTCGTCTCCGCCTGAATGGATTCGATCAACTCCGCGATCTGTGTCGCCTGATCCGCCGACTGCTCAGCCAATTTGCGCACCTCATCGGCGACGACCGCAAAGCCGCGGCCACTCTCACCCGCCCTTGCCGCTTCGATCGCGGCGTTAAGCGACAACAAATGAGTCTGGCGGGCGATGCGCGTCATCACGTCGACAATGGCGCCAATCTCTGCCGAACGTTCGCCGAGGCCTTGCACGACGCCGGCCAAAGCGGCAACCGATTGCTGAATCGAAGCCATCTGCTCCATGGCCGCGCGCACCGTGGAACCACCCGCAGTCGCAGAATCGGTTGCCGCCGCGACCGACTGCGAGACTGCCCGAAATCGCTCGGCTATATCCGTAATGCCCTGTGCAATGGCGGTGAAGACATCGGTACTGCGCTCGATGCGTTCCTCTTGTCGCCCGACACCGACAGAAACTTCCTGTACCGTGACGGCGATCTGTTCGGAGGCCTGACCCGTCTGCTCGGCGCTGGCCGCAAGCTCCTCAGCCGCTGCGGCAAGTTGCTCGGCGGCAGCGCCGACCCCGCTCACCAAGCGATTCAACTGTTCTGCCATCGCATTTAATTCGTGGGCGAGTTGGCCGATTTCGTCACGGGATCGATAGCCGGAGCGAGCCGTTAGATTGCCTGCCGCAATGTCGCGCAAGACGGCGATCACGCCGTGCAATGGGCGAATCGCGAGCATTTGTACCAGCCACGTGATAATCAGGGCCGATACGATAATACTGATGGCGGTGTTGATATAGACCCCATAATGCGTATTCGGAAGGGCGCGCCGCACCAATCGGTTGAGCTCATTGGCGATAGGTGCGCTGACAATGAGGCTCAGCACGACGATGAGGATGATTTTCGTCCGTAGACTGAAGGATGTCACCTTATTCACTGCGTTTTTCCGATCCGCTGTTGCGACTGAATCATTGTCCATTCGACACACTCCTCACGAAATCACTTACGCATCCTCATCTTACTACAAATACCGTCCTTTCTCTGCAGCGCGATCGGACAAGTTTTACTGCCGAAAAAGACATGTGGCGTTGCCGTCCTACCCTCGTGACATTCATAATAGAAACGGCTTGACTGCGCCCTGTGATAGATACTTGGGCGATTGTGGAGGTGTCTAGATTGGGGTTCGACTACTGTTTTGTTTGCGGTGAGAACAATCCGCACGGCCTGCACATCCATTTCGAGAAGGACGGCGACGGGGTCGTCGGCTACTTTCAAACGGAACCGCATCATATGGGTTGGCCCAACGTACAGCACGGTGGCATCACGAGCTCGCTGCTCGACGAGGCGTCTGCGTACGTACCACTTAATTTGGGCCTGGTGACGGTGACGGCAGAGCTCAATATTGCGTTTAAGAAGCCGATTCGCGTGGGTGAACGCGTCCGCATTGAGGCGCATCCGACGAAAATATCGTCGCGGTTGCTATTGGTCGACGCGAAGATCACAGGGGAAGACGGCGAGGAAAAGGCGTCGTCGAAGGCGAAGATGATCGTTTTGACGAAAGCACAGAAAGAAGAATTGGGGATTGGAGAGTTGTCATAATGGCAGCAAGAGACAATCGGGGTAGGCTGCTCATCTCGTGTCCAGACCGATTGGGCATCGTCGCAGCCATCGGTCAATTTCTCTCCGCGCACGGTGCGAATATTGCGGAATCCGCCCAATATTCGACCGAGCCGCAGGGCGGAGACTTTTTCATGCGGATCGAGTTCGAACTGGACGACCTTGCCCAAAAGGAAAACACACTGTGCGAGGACTTCGGGCAACTGGCGAAAGAATACGGAATGCGTTGGCGCTATGCTCCAGCGCGTGCGAAAAAGCGCATGGCCATTTTTGTTTCTCGTGAACTTCACTGTTTGCAGGAACTGCTTTGGGATTGGCAGGACGGTTTACTCGACGCCGATGTGAAAATGGTTGTCAGCAATCACCCAGATGCCCGGCCACTCGTCGAAAGCCTTGGCATTCCGTTTCATCACGTCCCGGTGACGGCAGACACAAAAGCACAGGCGGAACAACGGCAACTCGAATTGCTCGCCGAGGGCATTGACGTCATTGTGCTCGCGCGTTACATGCAAATCTTGAGTCCGTCGTTTCTCGAACGGTTTCCGCAGCGGATCATCAACATTCACCACTCGTTTTTACCGGCATTTATCGGTCGCAATCCCTACCAGCGCGCGTACGATCGCGGTGTCAAGCTGATCGGCGCAACGGCACACTACGTGACTGAAGAGCTGGATGAGGGGCCCATCATCGAACAGGATGTCACGCGGGTCGATCACCGTTTTGATGCATCCGACTTGCGAATCGCAGGACGCCAAGTCGAGCGGGCCGTGCTCAGCCGCGCAGTCAAATGGCACCTCGAAGACAAGGTGATTGTGCACGGCAACAAAACCATCGTATTTGCCTGACGAGCTCTTGCGCCCAATTCCCCGGGCACGTGTACGCTTCGGCCATTTGCCGCGAGGCATACGCTGAAGCGAAAGGAGGGGAATGCAGCATGGCACATCCGTTGTACCCTGTTGCGCGGCGCCTCGTGGGCCGTCACGTCATCGCCCATCACATCAACGGCAGGTCGTACCCTGGCATTTTGCACAGCGTTTACGATCACGGCATCTATCTGATTCACACGACGCAAGCGTCATCCGACGGGGAGGCGTCCTTTGTCACTTTGCAGGAAACACCGTCCGGCGACGCGCTGGAGCACGTTTATGCACCCGCGAGCTACTTCGCGTTTGGCGCGTTAACCGGACTTACGCTGGGTGCGCTGGCCCGCCCGTATTATGGGTATGGCTACGGCTATCCAGGGTATTGGTGGTAAACTCATATAAGGCCGAGAGACCGTGGCATGTCAAAAACGCCGATCCCAATTGCATTGGATCGGCGTTCTTATCTACATATGCGCTTGGATCTGCCTGGCCACGGCTTGCGCCAGCAGCGGATGGCCACCTAGATGGCTGCCGATGCGCACATCCGCGCCCGGATGTACGCTTGCCCATTTGCCCACGCGCGTTGGTAACGTATCCGTCAGCCAGCCTGAAAACCACAAAAACGGCACGACAGTTACATTCCGCACGCCTTCCACCCATAATGCGTCCAGAGCCTGTTCGAGCGAACTTCCAGTTCCAGCGAGATAAGCCGTTTCCAGCCGCCACGGTACCACCCGTTGCGCTACCCTCCGCGCCACCTGCGCGAACGCCTGTTGGGCACTAGGTTCGCGATTGCCACGCCCAAGCAACACAATGGCAGACTCGTTTGGCGCTTTGCCCCAAAGTCCCAAGGCTTCCTGCACGCGCAAGGACGCTACGTCGACAAACTCAGGCTCGTCGCCAAACGGCTTCAGCAAGCGGATAGGCACGCCATGCAAATCGTTCTCTGCCAGAGCAAACGCCCGTGGAATGTCTATGTGCATATGACCTGCTGCAAAGAGGAGTAACGGAACCGCAAGGATCTGATCCGCCCCCGCGGCTACGAGTTGGCGTAAAGCGTCCTCGATGATCGGCGGTTCGATCTCGACGAACGCACAAGTCATCCGTGAACCTCCGTTTGGCACCCATGCCACCACTTGTCGCACAAACGTGAGCCATTCGACCACGCCATGACGCCGCCGCGTTCCGTGCCCAATAAACAGCACACCAGGCTTCACCGATTTGACCTCCACTCCGACGCCAAAACGTAGGGCGGGCTTGCGCGATCGCCTGACAAACACAGACTCTCCGCTGGCGTGTGCGCCATGATGGACGTCTCACCAACCACATCGCGATAAAGCGGCGCAAGCGTGTCCGGGTCGCCCACGATGTGAACCGCATCAGGCTTTCCGTCGCGGACCCAAGCGCGAAGCACGTCGGCCCACGTATAACGAAGTGCATCTACCCCTGCAATATCTTCGAAAATAGGTGCGGTGAAACCTTTGAACGTCCTCACAGGCCCACCAAACGCCTCGATCGCCGCGCGAAGTGCGGGGCTCAGATCCACCTGCGGTACGTCTTCCGCCCACCAGGCAGCGACCTTCGCACGTGCAACCTCGCCCAAACTCGTGAAGTCCGCCTCGATGCCGTAGCGCCGCAACTCGGCTGCCACACCGGCATCCAGCGCGGCAAAGCGCACTTGGGAAAGTCGGCGCAGGTCGATTTTGGCGACTTGCAAGGACTGCCAAAACAACCGGACCGCAAATGACGTGCGAAAAAGCACTCCGAGTGCCGTACCAGTCGCACAAGCCTCCACGAGTTTCGCCCATTGTTGCCAATCAGGGCGCCAGCGTTGTTCAAGCGTTGCGATGCACGTTTCTGCACCTTCACTTTCCAAGTGCTCCGCGATACTCAGGGCTTCGGCGTTTGTTCCGGCGGCGACCAGGATGCGCTCGCCAAACCGCGGCAACCTCTCAAACCAACGCAGTTGCTCCTGCACACGAACAACATCACCAATGACGATCACGGCTGGCGAAGAAAGCGCCGCGCGGCGTGCAATGGCCGGGAGATCCGCCAATGTCCCCGTCACCGAGCGCTGGCGCGATCGCGTTCCCCATTCGACGGCAGCCGCCGGTGTGTCGGATGCCCGCCCTGCGGCGATGAGTTCCGCCGCAAGTTCCGCGAGTTGACCGACTCCCATCAGGATGACCAAACTACCATGGACGTTGGCGGCGCCGCGGACATCGCCGAGCGTGCCATCCGCACGGTGACCTGTTAGGACGGCAAATCCGGGCGCCGCATTGCGCAACGTCACCGGAATTCCCGCAAAGGCCGGCACAGCCACGGCGGACGAGATGCCCGGAACGACCTCCCAGGCAATGCCGCGCTGTTCCAGACGAATCGCTTCTTCAGCCCCACGTCCGAATACAAATGGGTCGCCACCTTTTAGGCGAACGACAAACAGCCCGCGTTCTGCGAGCTGAATTAACAATTCCTCAATATCTCGCTGGGGCAATGTGTGGCATTTCGCTTCCTTGCCCGCATAAATCAATGTCGCATCGGGCCGAGCGTGGGCCAAAATGCGCGGTGAGACGAGCCGGTCAAACACAATGGCGTCCGCCTCACCGAGCAACTGCCGCCCGCGCTCCGTAAAGAGTCCAGGATGGCCTGGCCCGGCACCGACCAGCGCAACCTTCCCCGCTGCCACCACCGCGCACCTCCGCTTCATGCCAAGTTACGAAACAGGTACAAACCGATCCTGCAGTTGCTCAATCCCGACGCGTTCACAATAATCGCCAAACGCTTCACCCGGCTGGCGTTCGTCGCGATACGCTTGCAACAGTGGATACAGCGTCGGCACGAGTTCGGAAAGCGGCACCATTTCCCGATACACGCGGTTCGTCCGCGTCCCCACGACATTCGCACCCAACAAAATGTCATACTTGCCGATCACGCGGCCAACAAACCCGATCTCCGCAATGTAGGGGCGCGCACAGCCGTTTGCGCAACCCGTCATGCGCACGGTGATCGGTTCATCTTGCAACCCGAGCTCCTCCAACGCCTTCTCCAAGTCGGCCACAACGCCAGGCAACGCGCGTTCCGACTCTGCGATGGCCAAACCGCAGGTTGGTAATGCCGGACAGGCCATCGAACGCACTTTCACAGGTGTATACGATGAAGCCAACTTCACGCCTGCTTCTTCGAGCTTTGTGGCCACTTCGGCTGCCTGTTCACGCGTGAGATCAGTCAAAATGAGATTCTGTTGCGTCGTCAAACGGACGCCGGGCCTGTATGCCATCATGATTTCGCGCAAAACGGACTTCAGCGCCATCCCAGGCTTGTCAACAATCCGTCCGTTTTCGATGAACAAGCCAAGATGCACCTTGTCTCCTTGCACGATCTCGCCAAGGTGATCGTCCGCTGAATGCCATACGAGTTCGCGCGGATCCTCGAGCGCATAGCCCAGTCGCCTCTCCGCCTCTTCGCGGAACCACGGAATACCGCGTTCCAGCACGAGGTACTTCATTCGCGCAAATTTCCGATTTTCGCGATTTCCGTAATCGCGCTGAATGGAAATCACGGCACGGCACACGTCAATGAGCTTATCCGGAGTCACAAAGCAAAACGGCTTTGCCAAGTGGGGTGCCGTTTGCTTATCGCTGGCGGGGCGGCCCATACCGCCGCCGATGACCAGCGTATAGCCAGCCACTTGATCGCCATCGCGGTGTGCAATGAGGCCAATATCATTGGAATAGATGTCGGCGCAGTTATCACCTTCATACGCAAAGGCAATCTTGAACTTGCGCGGCAAGTACGTTTCGCCGTAAAGCGTCTCCTGCTGGCGGTCGACCTCGGGATCGACTCGTTCACCGTCGAGCCAGATTTCGTGATATGCGTGGGTTTTAGCCGAGACAGAATCGACCAAAGCCAGAATATCTCGACGAACCGCATCGTAAAAGGGTCCTTCGTGCGGGAAGGCGCAACCAACCGTGTTGCGAACTTGGTCACCACAACCGCCCAGCGTCGTGATGAGCACATCATTGATGGCGCGAATGGTGGCCTTCAAGTTCCCCTTGAGCACGCCGTGCAACTGGAACGTCTGCCGCGTGGTAATGCGCATGGTGCCGTTACCATATTCGTCGGACAGGCGATCAAATTGCAGATATTGATCTGCGTTTAACACGCCGCCTGGGATGCGGGCTCGGATCATCATCATGTAATGACGCTCCTTGCCCTCTTTGGTCAACTGCTTGCGCAAATCACGGTCATCCTGTTGATAGGTTCCGTGGAATTTCAATACCTGAATGTTCTCTTCGCTGAAGTGGCTGCTGCCATCCTCCAACGCCTCTTGTATCGAACCGCGCAGAAAACGGCTTTCGCGTTTGATGTGCTCGATCTTCGAGAGCTTCTTCTCCTCTTCCACGCTGCCACCTCGCCTCACTTTCGACTCGACTCGGATCTCACGCGCTCGGATGCAGACCGCACTCGGTCTTGTTAAAGCCTGCCCAGCGGCCGCTGCGCGGGTCTTCGCCTGGTTTAACCGGGCGCGTGCAATGCAGGCAACCGATGCTTGGATAGTTCTGGTCGTGCAACGGATTGTACGGCACGTCATGTTGCTTAATGTAGCGCCAAACCTGCCCCTCGGTCCAACGCACAAGTGGATTGACCTTCACCAAGTTGAACTTGCCATCCCATTCAAAAACCTTCGCGTTGGCGCGGGTCGGTGCCTGTTCGCGGCGGATGCCAGTAATCCAACCGTCGTACTCCTGGAGTACGTTTGTCAAAGGCTGCACCTTGCGGATGTTGCAGCACTGGTTCGGATCCCGTCCCCACAAAGCTTCCCCGTACTGCTCTGCTTGTTGTTCCAATGTGATGGCAGGCAACACTTGGCGCAAATTCGGAATTCCGTACTTTTCCACAGCGCGATCGCGCAGGTCATAGGTTTCCTGGAACAGGACATTCGTATCGAGGTAAAACACGTTCGCCTCTTTGTCGATGTTCATCAGCATATCGAGAAGAACCATGTCTTCCGCGCCGAATGAGCAAGCAAACGTGATATTCGGCACGCGCTTTAGCGCCTCTTCAATGATCTTCTCTGGTTGCGCCTCTTCAAATTCATCGGCAAGCCGTTCAATCCAACCAAGTTCCTTTTCGGTCGTGGACATGTGCCTTTCACCTCATATTCCGATAAACATATCTGGAATTAATCCTATCGTAACTGTAAACTTGTATAGCGAGAAAGTCAACGTGAAATCTGAGCTCGTCGGCAAAGGAGAGAGGGATGTGTTGTATCCTGTGTGGTTGAAACTGGCAGGCACCAAATGCCTTGTGGTGGGCGGCGGGCGGATTGCACTGCGGCGGGCAACGACACTCGTAAACTGCGGTGCGCGCGTCGTGATCGTCAGCCCACAGCTCTGTGCCGAACTGCTAACGATGCTAGAGCGCGGCGACATTGAGCATATCGCCGCCCGCTATGAGCCGATTTACTTGGCCGACACCAAGCTTGTCATCGCGGCGACAGACCGCCGTGACGTCAATGCGGCCATCGGGCGCGACGCCCGCGACCGCGGCATCCTGTGCAATATTGCCGACATGCAGGCGGAAAGTGATTTTTTCCTGCCAAGCCTCGTCAACTGCGGCGCTGTACAAGTGGCGATTTCCACAGGCGGCGCTTCTCCTGCGACTGCCAAGGCGTTGCGGCAAGCGCTGGCATCTGATCTCGAGGACGGCGGCAACCGCTTTGTGTCCCTGCTACGCACGTTGCCCGGCTCGCTTTCGCGTTGACCGTTCTGACATCGTACGTGCTTGTGAAGCCGGCTGTTCACGCCATTTGACATACTTCTGCATGCGATTCTTCAAGATTTTGTGTGATCGAGAATATAAAGTGGCCGACCGCGGGCTTCGTCGTACAGACGCCCCAGATACTGGCCCACAATGCCAAGGCCGACGAGTACCATGCTGTTGAGCAAGCCACCAGATGCCAGCACCAACGCCACAACCGACCAGCGATGCGTGAAGATAGGCGCAATGAGGAAGGCGATAAGCGCGCAGACACTAAGCCCAAAGGTGATGAGCCCCGCGTAGAGTGTCCACCTCAAAGGCTTTTCTGAAAATGACGTGATGGCATCGAAAGCGAGTCTCAGCATCCGCTTAAGCGGATATTTTGTCTCGCCCGCAAAGCGCGGTTGCCGTACATACTCGATTGCACACTGACGAAATCCCGACCATGCCACGAGTCCACGCACAAATCGGCTGTGCTCGGGCAGCATGCGCAAAACATCGCACACCTTTCGGTCGATCAGCCTGAAGTCGCCTGTGTCGACCGGAATATCGATCTCGGTCAAAGCTCGCAGCGCGCGGTAGAAGGCAGCTGCAGTGAAACGTTTGAACCACGTTTCGCCATGGCGTAGAACGCGCTTGGCATAGACGACATCGAACCCTTCCTCCCAGCGTTTGATCATGTCCGGTATCAATTCAGGCGGATCCTGCAAGTCCGCATCAATCACGATGACGGCATCGCCCATGGCGTGATCCATGCCTGCGCTAATTGCAATCTGATGACCAAAGTTGCGGGAAAAGTTGAGAAGTTTGACCGCTTGATCACCCTTTGCCAAGTCGACGATCATGCTGGCCGATGCGTCGGAACTACCGTCGTTTACAAAAATCAACTCGTAGCGAACACCCACACTCTGCATCACGGCGGTGAGACGTTCGTACGTGGCACGAATGACCGCCTCCTCATTGAATACAGGAATGACGACGGAGATTCGCACAGGTGATGACCATATATCACCAGATGCCGTTTGGCATGAGCAGTCGCTCGCGACCGCCCCGTCCGCAGCATGCACATCACGACGTTGTCGAAGCGTCGTATTCATAGAGGCTTGTACCCCCCCCCATGCCGTGAAAACCAAACCCAAACGCCGAACTTCTCGAACCACTTGCATCGGCCTGCAAAGCATTCGATCCGCCCCAAGCACTCTGCGGCACGAGCTTGCAATGCGCCGTGATCCACGCGGTCAACTTGGCTTGACCACCCATACCGCCACCCATGCCAGCAAGCAAGAAATACTTGACCTTGCCTTCTTCGACGAGCGTCTCCAGCTTGCTGACGGTCATGGCGCCGTCTTGTCCGCTAAACCCACCCATCGCCATCACAGGTAGACCTGTGGCGATGATGATCGGCTCAGCGTCGCCGGCGCTCAGCGTCGCCACGAGAAACGAACCCTTGGAAGGCCGGTAGTGCGCCTCCAAATATTTGATCAGTGCACTATCCTGACTGACATTATCATTCATGGAAGACCCAAGATTTGTGCCCAGCCTGGATTGCGATGCGTTGGCGGGACCAGCCGCAGGCATCTGGCCGTTCACACCATACAGAATAGGTGTTGCAGCCCAATAACCTGGGATGACCAACAATGCGAGCAGGCCCATGACCGCGCCGATCATCCGAGCAGATCTCGAGCGTCGTCGCAGCAGCGCCAGAAGTACCGCACAGAACCCTAATAAGACCGCGAGGGCGATGAGTACAGTGCGAATCGCTGGATAGTGCCAAACCAGAAAACACTCGTAGCCGAAAGCGATGAGGAACACGCCAGGTAGATAGAACCTCCACGCGCTGTTCGACCACAGGTCGTTCCACATGCGCACAAGCCCCGCTCCGGTTAAGGCCGCAATCGCTGGAGCAAGTGTGATGAGATAGTATTGGTGGAAAAATCCTGCAATACTAAAGAATGCGCCAACCGGGATCAACCAACCGGTCCAGAACACCGTTCCCAGTTGCCGTTTCGTGAGCGTTTTTCGCCAGCGAATGTTACGTAACAGAGGAAGCAGTGACAAGCAGGCCACTGGCAAGAGCCAACCAATCTGTGGGCCTAACTGCAATTGGAATAAGCGTAGGATGCCTGCTCGTCCAGTGTCAAACATGCCCCCACCGCCGAAATGCCCGTTACTCACGCCCGGTGGAATTGTGCCCCCGTCACCAGATGTTCCCTCAAAATGGCGGAAAGCGTACGGATAATTCGCGGTTTGCCCGTTAGGCGGTGCGCCGAACTCCCCACCCTGCCGGCTTTTCACATTGGATTGCGTCGATTGAAATCCAGGCATGTCTGGAAACCCCTGACCACGTGATTCGACAAACTCGTGACCAAGAAGCCCCGACGGACTGGCCCCCACCGACATGTCACCCGTGAGACGATTGACCCCGTTGTACCCGAAGATGAGTGTAAACTCATTGTTATCGGTGGTACTGCCGACATACGGACGCTCGTTCGCCGGCGTCAGTTGAACCACCGTCGCCCACGAGAAGGAAACGACGCCCAACACCACGGTCATCGCAATGAGGTTGACAAGTTTGCTCCGCCAAGCGACGTGATGAACCAAAGCATACGTCAAATAAATGGCCGGCAAGATGAGATAGGCTTCCATCATCTTGGTATTGAATGCAATACCTTCAATACAGCCAACTGCAATGAGCCAGCGCAAGCGATTTGTCTCGATCGACTTTTGCAAGCACCACGAGGCCATCAGCATAAGCAAAACCAGCAAACCGTCAACTTGATTTGTTCGTTGCACGGCAACAGCAATTGGCGTGCATGCTAACACTGCCGCCGCGATGAGCCCGGCCGCTTTGCCAAAGACTCGGCAAACCAAGTGATAAATGACGAAAACGGAGGCAACACCCGCTAAGGCTTGTGGTAAAAACAGCGCCCAGCCATGAAAGCCAAAAATCCAGGCGGACGCAGCTTGCAGCCAAAAGTCGAATGGAGGCTTATCAATGGTAATAAAGCCACCGGGATCGAAAGCGTTGAAGAAGAAGTTGTGCCAGCTCTCGAGCATACTGCGAATGGCCGCCGCGTAATACTCGTTGCCGTACCCCTCCTTATTCAACGCGTAAAGGTTGAGCCACCCCGATACCGCCAAAATCAAAGTCAGTAGCGAGTGGTTCCACTTCCAAGTCCATCGTCGCTGCATAGACTCAACTCCCGTGTAAAATAGCCATGGCCTGGCTGATGGCTATCATGGAACTTGAACCTGAAGCGGATTTGAGAGCAAACTGAAAGTTTCCTGAGGACAAGGCGTGATGTAAAGGTAAAGGCGCTTCTATACAATCTGAGGACGTAAATCGCTCCCTGTGTCGATGCGAAAACGAAGATGGGGCATCTCCCCTGCCGCGACATGCGGGCAGGGAAAACACCCCATTTTGCAAAATGACATCTTGCATGCTCTTATTGCGGTCGCGGCGCGAGCGTTCGGCGCACGACCACCGCCCGCCGCGCTCGTCCGTCTGGCAACGAAGAACGCGATTCGTCGCCCCCCTCATCGCTTCTTTGTGGCGACGCTGCAGGGCGTTTCGCATTGCGCAAGAACAGCGACAAAATCAACGCAAAGAGCGAAATGCCAGCCGCTACCAGATAAGCATCGTCGACCCCTTGGACAGAAGCCAGCATCTGTGCCTGCCCATACATCAGGTATGTCACGAGTTCGTGCGCCACCGACAAAGGCTGTGACATCATACGCGCCAACATGGCGGTCAACTCGGACAAAGTCGTCGACAGTTGCGGATTCGTCGAAAGGACGCTGTTGACAAATTGGTTATAGTGCATATTCGAGCGATCCGTCATGACCGTGATAAGCAGCGATGTGCCTAACGATCCGGCGATGGTCCGCACCGTATTCGCCGCTGCGGTACCGTGACTGTTGAACTGTCGCGGCAAATGATTGAGACCAGACGTCATAATGGTCATCATGATAAACCCCATGCCAAACATGCGGATCGTATAAACCCACATGATGTGACGAAGAGGTGTGTAGGACGTCAGATGACCAAGATCCCACGTCGTGATCACCGTGATGATGAGGCCGATGATCGCCAACGGCCGAATGCCAATCTTGTCGAGCAAGGCGCCGGAAATAGGCGACATGATACCCATGAGAATGGCCCCGGGTAACAAGATGAGGCCTGAGTCGAGGGCAGAATAGCCACGGATATTTTGCACGTACATCGGCGTCAGCAACGCACCACCGAACATGGCCATGTTAACCACGCAACTCACACCTGCGGCGATGGAAAATCCAGGGTAGCGGAAGACGCGCAGGTTGAGGAGCGGATGGTCTGACGTCAGTTCCCGCGCGACGAAGACGATTAAAAAGACCACTCCAACAGCGATGCTGCCAAGTACCTCGCCTGCGTGCCAGCCCTTGTTGCCAGCTTCACTAAACCCATAAAGCAAAGCGCCAAGGCCAATCGTCGACGCGACGAAACTGACGCCTTCGAACTTCGGGAATGTCCGCTCAGTCACGTTCTTCAGGAAGATGGACGCCACGATGATGTCGATCACGGCGACCGGAATCACAATATAGAACAACACGCGCCAGGAATATTGCTGAATGATCCAGCCTGACAGCGTGGGACCGACCGCTGGTGCAAAAAACATGGCGATCCCGATGGTACCCATGGCCTTGCCCCGCGTTTCTGGTGGATACAGGTTCAAGATGACCGTCATCATCAGCGGCATCATGATACCAGCGCCCGCGGCTTGCACGATGCGGCCGATCAACATCACCGGAAAGTCCGGAGCGGCGGCGCAAAACAATGTGCCAATGCCGAAACAGAACATCGCCCCAAGAAACAACTGCCGCGTCGTGAAGGTGCCAATGAGAAACGCGGTTAGTGGAATGACAATGCCGTTGGTCAGCATGTAGCCTGTCGACAACCATTGAATCGTACTCGCCGAGACATTGAACTCGGTCATAAGTTTTGGCACGGCGACGTTGAGCAAAGTCTGATTGAGAATAGCTGCAAACGCCCCCAAAATCAGCGAGATGAGAATCGGCGCTTTGTGTGCAATGGGTTCGCCTGTCGGGCCACCCGGGCCCGGGTCGACCGGCTTTGGGGCATCGTTATCCACGCTCACGGCTGCCCCTCCTCACTTGTGAATGCGTACGGTCGCACTCATCCCAGGTGCCAACTGTCCCGTGTAGGTCTGCAAGCGGATCGTCACCGGAATGACCTGCGTCACCTTGGTAAAGTTGGCATTCGTGTTCGTCTGCGGCAACAGCGAGAAGGTCGACGCGGTGGCCAGACCAATTTGCTGGACCACACCCGAAAAAGACGTTCCCGGGTAAGCATCGACATACACATCGACGGCCTGCCCCACATGGACGTCGTTGATCTGTGTCTCCTTAATGTTTGCTGTCACCCAGAGGTTGTTCAGATTGTACGCATACGCCAGTGGCGTACCAGCGGCGACAAACTCGCGGTTCACCGCCGAGTTCTGGACGATGGTCGACGTTTGTGGTGCCGTAATGTTGACCGTGGCGGTACGCGTACCGGATGGCACCGAAATCGTGCCGATCACGTCGCCGCTCGCAAATTGTGTGCCTTCTGTCCCGTTCCACGACGACAATTGTCCGCTGGCGGGCGCAGCGATGACAATCTGCTGCCCGGTCACTTGGGCATCGTCTGTGCGCAGGTACTGTGTGGATTGGTGATAAAAGTAGTACCCCACGAAGCCAGCGGCGACGACGACCACGATAATGATGACCTGAATGAAAAGCAATCGCTTCGCGCTCACCCAAGATGCCTCCTCGTTTCCATGCTCTCGAGGCTAGGATGTCCAAACGAAACGAAAATCGATCGGCCGCTAAAACGAATCCAGTCTAGAACAATATGGAAGGCAAAACCCACGACCAATGGCCGTGGGTCATGTTTGAATGATGAAAACTCTATGCCGTCATTGCGCAATACCAAAATGCGCAATGGTTTGGCGAATGCGATCAATCGCCGTTTCGACGTCGGCCTGACTGACATCTTTGTGCGTCACGAAGCGCACCGTGCGAGGACCAAAAGCAGTCGCCAACACTCCGTTATTGGCGAGTTCGGCGATGAACTGTTCGGCCATCACATCCTTGTGAGTGAGTTCAGCCAGGACGATATTCGTCTGTACCGTCTCCAGGTTCACCGTGATGCCCGGCATGTTGGCGAGCCGCTCCGCCAACACCTTCGCATGGGCGTGGTCTTCCGCCAGCCGCTCGACCATGTTGGTCAATGCCCAGATGCAAGGCGCCGCCAACACCCCCGCTTGCCGCAATCCACCACCGAGACGCTTGCGCCAGACCCTGGCGCGATCGATCATCGCGCGTGGACCGACCAGCACCGATCCAACGGGAGCACCTAGCCCCTTTGACAGACAGAACTGCAAGGAATCGACCTCGCTCGCCCACGTCCGTTCACCGATACCGGATGCGACGACCGCATTGAAGATGCGCGCACCATCCATATGTAGCGGCACACCCGCCTCACGCGCGACGCTTGCGGTCGCCCGCAGTATCTCGATGGGCAACACGGTACCTCCGGCGCGGTTATGCGTGTTCTCGACACAGATGAGCCCTGTCCTAGGCTGATGAATATCCCGCTTGCGAATGGCCTGCCGAACATCCTCCGGATCCATGGCGCCCATCTGCCCGACGATGGGGCGTGGCTGCGCCCCTGCGATCACGCTGATCCCTGCCACCTCATAATAAAAGACGTGCGACTCTGCCTCGACAATCACTTCATCCCCGCGCTCGGCCCATGCGGCAATGGCTACCTGATTTCCCTGTGTACCACTCGTGACAAAGAGCGCCGCTTCCTTTCCGAACATATCCGCGGCCAGTTCTTCCAGCCTGCGAACCGTTGGATCTTCTCCATATACGTCATCGCCCACCTCGGCCTTCGCCATAAGACGACGCATCTGTTCAGTTGGCTGTGTTACCGTGTCGCTGCGCAAATCGACTCGCTTTGGCATCGTGCATCACTCCGCTATCATGTGTTCCTTTTAGTGGCTCTGCTCCGGCAGGGTATAGGCCGGCGAAGACTTCCAATTCGATGGAATGGCAGTACTCGTCCAGCCGCTCTTTGGCATAAACGGTTCATGGTGTTCATTGAAGTAGGCATCGAGCATCTGTCGTGCAATGACCGCCGAAAACTGTGCGCCGTAACCACCGCCGGGAGCCATCACGGCGATAGCAACCTGCGGGTTATTGAGCGGTGCATAGCAAATGAACACCGAGTTGTCTGTCGGTTTGCCGCCGAGATAAATTTGCGCTGTGCCCGTCTTTCCGGCCACCTGGTATGGCGCGCCGACAAAGGCTGAATACGCCGTTCCACTCGGATTCGAGGTCACACCATACATCCCTTGCTTCACCAAGTTCCACTGCCAACTGGCAGCCTGCACTTTCCCTTCAACCTGTGGCTTTACCGTCTGCAATGGCTTCGCGCCAGAACTCGGCGTTCCATTTTCCGTAAAGACGTTCTCAAGTAAATGTGGTTTTAAGCGCAAGCCCTGATCCGCCAGCGTCATCGCATATTCAGCCAACTGCATGGGTGTAAACTGCTGCGACTGGCCAATGGCAGCGTCTGCCAAGCTGGCTGGCGATCCGTAGTTGACATATTTCCCCGTTTTTGCGACCGAGGCCTCGCTTGCTTTCAGGTTATACTGCACCTGACTGTTGCCCTGCGTATAGTCCTCGACATAAAACTTGCCGGCTGCTTCATAGGGCAAGTCAATGCCCGTAGGATAACCAAGGCCAAAATCGACTTCGCCCTGAAAAAGTCGGTTGATTCCCTTCGCAAAATCCGTATTGAGGTAGTTTTGAAAACTACCCGCCGTCGGTGGATAGCCGCCACCGCTCGACGTGCTGCTACCAAACCATTTGCCTAGCCACAGTCCGACCTGATAAAAGAAGACGTCGCTCGAGACTGTAATGGCTTCTATCGGATTGACGCCGCCAAAGGCAAAGCCTTCGTCCTCGTTTTTCCGCGACGTGCCAATATAGATGTATCCATCGTCTTCAATGACGGTATCAGGCTTGACGACGCCTGCCTTAAGAGCAGTGATCAGATTTGCGGGCTTCACAGTCGATCCAGGGTAGTTGTACATGCCAATGGCGTTATTCATCTGCGCACCGGATGTACTCAAATAATTCGCATGCTGCCCCAGCGTACCCATCGTATACCAGTTTGGATCGAGATACGGGTAACTCACCATCGCGATCACGCCGCCCGTTTTCACATTGAGCATCACCGCGGCTGCATCCTCGACGTTGTTTTTATTGCTGCTGCTGTTGATCATGTTTTGCATGATCATCTGGGCTTCAGCCTGCTCATGGCCATCGAGAGTCAACTGAATATTGTCTCCGTCCTTTGGCGCGATCTCGCCAACACTGCCGATGGCATTGCCCGCGCTGTTGATGGCCACCAATTCGTAGCCAGGCTTGCCCTGTAAAATCGGTTCATACTCCTGCTCAATGCCTGTTTCGCCGACCTTTTGACTGTACAGATAGCCTTTGTACTGGTTGACGTTTTCCGCCGTGATGGCACCCACATAGCCGAGAACTTGGCCAGCGAGATCACCATTGGGATATTGCCGCTGATAATCCTGTACCACCTGCACACCAGGAAGCTGCGACTGGTGCTCTACGACAAATGCCACCTGCGCATTGGTTACGTTGTTCGCAAGTGTCACCTGAATGGTACCCGTAGCGCTGTTCATCGTCTGATACAGCTTTGCGGGGGTGGTTTGTAAAACGGGTGCCAACACTTGCGCCACCTGATGATATGTCGCGTCGCTGACGGTGGAATAGCGGTTGAGCACGATACTCATCGTGGGTTTGTCCCACGCGAGCACCTGGCCGTTGGCGTCGTAAATCCATCCGCGCTGCGGCAAAATGGGGATTCTTGCCGTTTGGGTCGTCAACTCCGCCTGCCGGAACGACTTCCCTTTCGCGACCTGGACATAACCAGCGCGCAACACGAGCGATGTGAACGATAAAAATACGATCCCGTACACCATGTTCGTGCGAAACGCCCGGCGGCGGCGCCGTTTTTCCTCTTCCGTCAGTTGTTCTTGTTTATCCTTCCAGTTTCTCATTGCACAACCCCAACGTTGAATAAAGTATCATTTCGCTCGGCCTGGGACATCCAAACCGAGCAACAGCAGTGCACTTGGACATATAATGAGACAGACAGAGTAACACATCCCACTTTCTTGTCGACGCCTAACGACTAGATTACCATAAATGAGAACAGACAGATGGGGAATAAAGGGGACTGGTCTATGTTTTCAGATTATGCACAGACCTGGCTAACCATCCTCCAAACACTGCACTGGCACGCCGTGATTCCCACTTTGGTGGCAGCCGTTTGGACCTTTATATTCTTGCGCACCATACCGGACTTGGTCCGCACGCCGCGCTTGAAACAGGTGCGAGGTGCTGAAGACGAGCGCTGCGCCGCGAAACGAGACCTCGGCAAAGTCAGCGTGATCGTCGCGGCACGGGACGAAGCCGAACGCATTCGGCAAACGGTCGAGTCACTGACGGCACAAACATACCCGAACATGGAAATCATTTTGGTGGATGACAGGTCCAGCGACGATACGGGAGCGGAAATTGACCGCCAAGCTGCTTTGGCGGACAGCATCATACCTATCCATATAACAGAACTACCGCGCGGCTGGCTCGGGAAAAACCACGCGCTATATGTGGGATCAAAACAGGCGACGGGCGACTGGCTGTTATTCGCGGACGCTGATGTGTATTTCTACCCGGACGCAATCGAACGCGCGATGCAGTATGTACATACGCACAAACTTCAGCATTTGACCGTCGCCCCACGCCTGATTGCCACCGGCTATTGGTTGCGCATGCTGACGGCAATGTACATCTTTAATTACGTTTTGTTTAAACGCCCACAGAGTGCGTACCGCAGGCGTGCGCGGGCCCATGCGGGAATTGGTGCATTTAATCTTGTCGCCCGCCAAGCCTATGAGAAAAGTGGCACGCACAAGGCTATCTCGCTGCGCCCTGACGACGATTTGCTTCTGGGCAAACAGATTAAGCGCCACGGCTTTCGGCAACGGTTTGTCCTCGCGCAACAATGTATCGAGATTGAGTGGTATCCAGATCTATCGTCGATGATAGTGGGCATGGAAAAAGCACCTTTGCCAGCGTTTCGCTACTCGGCACTGCTGCTCTTTCTGAGTATGGTACTGATGATGGCTTTATACAGCACGCCATTCATCGGGGCGTTTGTTGGGCCCGGGTGGTACCGTCTGTTGTATGTCTACGCGTTGTTGCTCATGTGCATCCTCTACGAATTGCATGCCGTGTTTTTAAAGTTGCCAAAACACCAGTTTCTCATTTTGCCTATTGGCATGTTGCTCTACAGCTATGCATTTATTCGCTCTGCAGTTCTTGCCGTTCGCCGAGGCGGCTTAGTGTGGCGCGACACATTCTATACGTTGCGCGAGCTTCGCCGCGGCCTGTAACTAAGACCTACTTGGGAGCCATGTATGCCGTTCTAGCTTATATGAACAAAACAAGGTGCGCCGCTAGTGGCGCACCTTGTTTGTTTAGCAGTGCCATCTATCGCGACATCAGTGCGTGATGTAGCGGCGAGCCCCTATATACTTAGGTCCCCAATACGAATTGAACACGCTGTCGATAGATACACCCATGTCCTGTGAGTCAATCATCAATCCGTTGCCGATGTAGATGCCGACATGAGATGCTCCAGGTGCATACGTGCTGAAGAATACCAAGTCGCCCGGCTGTAAATCATTTTGGCTAACAGGCACACCTGCCGCAAATTGTTCTTCCGAAGTACGGCTGATATAGACACCAAAATGGGCAAACACATACTGCGTAAATCCAGAGCAATCGAACCCGCTTGGCGACGTACCGCCCCAGACGTATGGCGTACCGAGGAATTGCTCTGCATAGCCGATAATTGAGTTCGGATCCGCCGGAACCAACGCCGCCTGTTGCTGTTGAACGTATTGAGGGTTGCTCTCTTGTTGCTCGGCTGCTTGCGTCGCTGCCTGAATCGCTTGGATATCGGACTGCGTCAACTGAATTTGACTCTCGAGCAGCCCTTGTTGCTTCTTACCACTTTGGATGTCAGCCTCAACCACTGCTAAATTGTGTTGCTTCTCACCTTTAAGAGCTTCGTCTGTCGCCTGCAACGCCTGCAACTGAGCCTCTACTTGGGCAACCTGCTGCTCAGATGCCTTGACTTCATTTTGTTTATCGACAATGGCCTGTTGCAGTGTCTTGACAGACTGAACGACTTGATTCTGGGTCTTGGACACGACGGATAAATCATAGAGGCGAGAGAGAAAGTCTGTGAAGCTTGTGGCATTAAATAGAACCTCTAAATAGGAAACATTCCCGTCCTCGTATTCACTGCGGACGATCTGCGCGAGCTCGTTTTGGTCAGTTTCCAACTCCTGTTGATTCTGCGCCAATTGCACGCCTAACTGGTGTTCCTGCGCCCGCAAGGATGCCATACGCGCATGATTCGTCTCAATCTGCAACTCTACGGTATGTATCGAATTGTCAAACGTGGCAATGGCGTTTTTCAGCGCCAATTCCTTCGCTGCGTCGGATTGTACTTGTTGTTCTACAGTGGTCTTTTCGCTCTGCAACTGCGCCAATTTCTGTTGGTCTTCAGCCAATGAATTTGCGAAAATGTCACGTGGAAAAAACACAAACGACAAAGCTACGATTGCGGATACGCCATACATCCATTTTGACTTAATCTGCATACTCGCTCCTCACTGCCAATATCGGATTTGAATTCTATACCTGCAGTTCCCGACAATCCATCAATAACACTGTGTTTCTAGTTCTATTCGACAACTTCTTCGAAAATCCTGCCGCAAAAATCGATCTATTGTCTCTATATCTTCGCCGATGTCTCTTTTTACAACTTAAACCACGCGATCTACCCAGTGAATCCCGTTTCATTTTGACGATTTTTTGAGATAAAATAAGGTTCACCATCGCATGACCATCGTGAGATCCAATTGAACCAGGTAACTTCAAGGCGTTTTCAATGCTAGCTGGTTATGCTGTGCTAAACCGGAAAGGGATCAAAAGGCAAAGAACCTCAGGAGAGTGAACCCTGGTGTCAACTACACTAGAACTCGGCTTACGGTTACCGTCCCGTGACGTGAAGCCACGGACGACTGGGCTGACCATCGTGATCGACAATGGCGTGCCCCTTCGTTTTTTTGAAGATGTGATGGAGAGTTCCGGCGATTGGGTGGATCTCGTCAAGTTTGGTTGGGGCACTTCACTGGTGACCCCGCGGCTGGATGAGAAAATCGCATGCTTACGCCGTCTGGGTATCGATTATTTCTTTGGTGGAACGCTGTTTGAG
Organism: Alicyclobacillus tolerans; assembly: GCF_001447355.1. Classification (GTDB taxonomy): domain Bacteria; phylum Bacillota; class Bacilli; order Alicyclobacillales; family Alicyclobacillaceae; genus Alicyclobacillus; species Alicyclobacillus aegles. The sequence goes on from NZ_JXBW01000002.1 coordinate 35,511, forward strand.
AAGTTTTACGTGCAGAATCAAATCGACGCATACGAGAAGTTTTGTCTGCAACACGAGTGCCGTTACGTGGAAATTTCCAACGGGACCGCGCCGCTATCGAATGAAGAGAAATGTCGCTGGATTGCACACTTCGCCGAGCGCTTTAAAGTACTCAGTGAAGTGGGCTACAAAGATGTCAATCAATCGTTGATGCTGCCTCCCAATCGCTGGATTCAGTTTATTCAAGAGGATTTCGCAGCGGGCGCCAGCTATGTCATTACCGAAGCTCGAGAATCCGGCACAAGTGGCATTTGTCGCGAAAATGGCGAGTTGCGCTTTGGGCTCATTGAAGAAATTCTCGATGCCAATATCGAGATCGAAAAACTTGTCTTTGAAGCGCCAAACAAGTCGTTACAAACTCACTTTATCGAGAAGGTTGGAAGCAACGTCAACCTTGCGAACGTGCCGTTTGCCGATATTATTCCACTCGAGACGTTGCGACTCGGACTGCGTTCCGATACTTTCATGTTGTTTGAAGGCTGAATCTCAATTCCCTGGCACGGCCTGAAGGAGGACTATGTATGCGCGATCCCCATAACGTGTTTCACTTGGCGATCCCTGCCCGCGATCTCGATGAAACGTACGACTTTTATGTGACGAAGCTTGGATGTAAACTCGCACGCCGCTATGCGGATCGAATTACGTTAGACTTTTTCGGTGACCAAGTGGTTTGCCATCTCTCAGACAATTTCGATCGCGACGTGAAGATGTATCCGCGCCACTTTGGCGTCACGTTTAGGGACAAGCGGCAATTTGATAACCTGTACAAGCTGGCGAAACAACGCGAAATCCCGTTTTTCCAAGACCTGTCGAAGCGTTTTCAAGGAATGATTGAAGAACATGAAATGTTTTTCCTGCGCGATCCATCCAATAACCTGCTCGAATTCAAGTACTACTACGATGAGCGCATGATGTATTGAGCCACGGCGCCAGCCCAGCTGGCTGGCGCCTCATGACGGGCGCCGCAAGCGCGACTGTTGCACGCGCGCAAGGATAAGTAAGCCAACACACGCGAACACGGGAATCATGATCCACCAAAAGATGACCAGCACGGGCCAGGCATCATTGACGCTCACGACTTCCACCGAGGTGTGAAACAGCCAAAAACCAAACACGACAATCCAGGCTCCCACGGCGGGGACAACCGTCCGGGCTTCGAGCGAGGGCCAAATGCGCTGTAAAGCCGTGCAAATCACATACAGGTTGATGCCAATTTTGATGACAATGGTGGGCAACCATAACCCGACAATTGGTAGATCAAAGCGATCCAAAAAGTCCGTTAAGCGAATTTCGCGAACCGCTTCATACGCGGGATACATGAGGTGGCCTGCCAGTGTACTGCTGAGATTGAGCTGACATATGATGAGCACAAACTCGAGCAAACCACAGGAAATCAATATCGCCATACAGGACTGGCGAAACGTAAAATGCTGATTCGAGAACATCAGCGGCAAAATCATGATGTTGCCAATTGGGGTCAACGCATACCAAACCCCCACCATAGGGCGAATCATCCCTTTTTCAAAAAACGGTTGCATATACTGCCAGCTTAAGTCCGGAATGAGGAGCAACCCGGCGCACAAAGCGACAACGATAAACAGCGGTATATACAACTCCGCCATGCGCCCGACAATTTCAATTCCTCCGCGCACCATGAACACACACGTCGCTGCGATGAGCGTTGCAATCAAAATGGACGGCGTTCTGGGCAAGAAGACGACGTTAACAAAATCCGTCCCAAACCGCAGATCTTTGCCCATGTCGAGGGTCAGTAACAGCACGTACGCACCAACCAAACACTTGCCAAGCCACCCATACTTTTCGACAAAGAGCGTCAACAAGTCTTTGCCCGGATGAGCGTGCAAGGTGCGGTTAACCACCCAAAGCACGCCAAGCATGATCAGCGCACACGTGGGCACGCCAATCCACGCGTCTTGCCTCGCCAAGCGCAGGATTTGACCAGGCCACGTGACAAGCGTCGCCGAGAATACATAACAAAGACCCATGATGACAATCTGGCGCGACGAAGCCGTTTCCAACTCAACTCACCCCGCAAATGAGAACTTCGGGAGCCACGCGAATGACGTATGTGTGAACATTAAGGTGTTCGAGAGCACCCACATGGTTGCTGCTGACAATAGACAAACAGCATAGATGATGCGGGTGACCCGATTGCTCTTTTTCCACTCGCGCCATTGAACGAACAACAAACCTCCAACTAGGCCGACTGCCTGAATCAGTAGCAAAATCAAGACTGTAGCTCCTCCTCAGGTACCCCCACGGGTGACGTCGCATTGCCGCTGTTGCGAATCTCTACCTGCGCATCGATTTGAACTGGAATGTTCGGGTAGAACTCGTCTCGCCAGTTGTGCTTAACGTGATGCCAATACCCTGGATAGTTTCGATAAACACGATTACAGATTCCAATCGGATCCGCGTGCAAGCGTTGCAGTTGATCGACTCCCAAGCGCATATCATCTGTGACGGCTTGACTTGCCTGTCGTTCGAGACTGGCAAGATTCTGACTGCGCTCATAGGTCAGATTGGATGTATTTTCACTTAATGCCCCCGTTACGCGCGCTTTGATCTGGCACACCATTCGGCCATCCGGTGTCGGTTTCACTGTCGTGCGCACATGGTAGCTCGTCACCATCACCGAAACAAAGCCACTGCCGTTTTGCGCAGGTATCGTAATGAGCGGTCGGCGAAATTCACCCATTGCCCATAAAACGCCGTCCGCGGCACGGCCTGACAACATCGCAACCATCTTTTTCTTCTGGAAGATAGCTAGCCCGTTCAGTTTTAAGTTGGTCTGTGCATCGCCTGCATCTCCAGGTTTCGTCGTCGTCCATGATACAACTGGCATGATGGGATCTTGTCCTTCAGCCAGTAGTGCTTCTGTAACCCGTTTTACGGTTCGCGGGTGGATCATCGATTCGTTGGCCAATTCCCGTAAAAACTCGGCTGGGGTCTTCTCCATGGTTGCTTGCGCATTCAACAAATCTGCCGCAGGCCCTGAACTGACAAGGAGATATGTCGTCATGCGATTTTGTGGTATGCGGCTCATGACGTCAATAGGTGAAGCAATATTCTCTCGCGCCAAATCTTCGCCGAAGACGAAAACGCGCATATGTGAAAAGTACAATTGCCTCGACATTGCATTTTGTTGCTTCGCGTTCGCCGCCCGGAAGGTATCACCAATTGTCGAGTCGAGAAAATAGGCCTTATTCCCACTCGCTCCACCGCCGCCCCCTTTCTGACCAACGTCAGAGATTTTGCCAGGTAACGGCACCTGAATTGTCACTCGATAGTGGTTATCCGGAGTGATATCGGCGGCGGCCGCGGTGACAAAGGCAATGTCGTTGATTTCGCGCCTGTCCCAACAGCCGCTGGTCAAAGGCACCAGACACAACGCACAGACGAAGGTCATTGCCACTTTGGCCTTCATCGGGCTCCCCCTCGCGAACCGGATCGCTTATCCGGCCCTGGCATCTGACGTTCCGCCATACGCTTACGGTTGTGATGCGCAAAAGACGATGGACGAAAGACCATTTTCCACCATGGCGGTCTAAAGAACAGATCTTTGATTTCCTTGCGCTTGTACGGTGCGAGTCCTGAAAGATACGGAACCCCGAAGGATCGCAACTTGCAAAGGTGAATGGAAATCCACATGACACCGATGACAATGCCGAACATACCGAGTACCGCTGCCAGAAGCATCATCGGGAATCGCAATAAGCGGATGGCAATAGCGGCATTGTAACGGGGCAATGTAAACGAAGCGATACCCGTGATGGCCACAATAATTACCATCGGCGCGGATACAATCCCTGCTTCAACGGCCGCCTGCCCGATAACTAAAGCACCAAGAATGCTGACTGCTTGTCCTACCGCCTTGGGGAGTCGAATTCCTGCCTCCCGCAACGCTTCAAAAGTGAGTTCCATGATCAAAGCTTCAATAATCGCTGGAAAGGGGATGCTTTCACGTGCGGCCGCAACACTCATGACAAGACTTGTCGGCAACATGTCCTGATGATACGTGGTCACCGCGATATACATAGCTGGCAAAAAAAGTGCCAGAAAAAGAGAAATATAGCGAAGGACACGCACCAGATAGACAAGAAAAAACCGCTCATAATAATCTTCGCTGGCCTGTACGAACTGCCACCAGGTCACCGGAGCAATGAGCACAAATGGAGTCCCCTCGGTGAAGATGGCAAAACGGCCTTCTAACAACTGTGCGGCAATCGTATCCGGTCTTTCCGAATACTGAAACTGGGGAAATGGCGACATGGGCTGATCTTCAATAAGCTCCTCAATGTAGCCACTCTCCAAAACGCCGTCGATCTCGATGCTTGAAATGCGCCGTTTGGCCTCCGCAATGACCTTTGGATCCGCCAGATCTTCAATGTAAACGAGCAAGACTGCCGTCTTGGTGTACGTGCCCAATGTAAACGAATGCGCCTTAAGTTGTGGCGTCCGAATCTTGTGACGCAATAATGCTATATTGACCGACAGATCTTCCGTGAATCCTTCGCGTGGCCCACGGACAACTGATTCCGTTTCTGGCTCAGAAATGCTGCGACGTTCTGGCCCAGAAGTGGATAACAAGAAGGCCTGCGACACGCCGTCGACAAATAAGGCGGCCTGACCACCCACAATGCCATCGATGGCCTTCCGAAAGGTATCCGCTCGACCGACCCGCGCCAGAAGAACACCTTCGTCGCGAATCTTGTCAGGCGAAAGCCGATCCATAACATGCTCATCGTTCGCTTGAAAATCGTATATGAGAGGACGAAGTGCTTCCTCGCTTAAATCGGTAGCATTGACCAGTCCAGAAAGATACAACATGCAGGCATCCCGCGCATGGCCCACACACAAATGGCGAACTTGCAAATCTGAGCAGTCAGAGAAGACTTTGAGCATCATGGTCAGGTTGTCGTGCAAGTGGTCCGAAATGGGGACCTCGCAGGATGCCGCGTATGACGAACCACCCTCTATTTCCAGGGGTGTAGACGCATCAAGTTCCGTTCCCTGCTGTTCCGGACCACGCACAGACTCCGTCGGGCGTCTGCGACGTCTGCGAATCAACACTCGTCCGCTCACGTTCACCTTCCTCCATCCAAAGAATAATATGTAAGTCCAAACAGTATTTTATCCATAGACATAACGAAGCTGGCCTTGGTGCCCATGCACCAAGGCCAGCTCCACCATGATCCATATGTTCTTGTGCAAAGTTGCCGTGATCAAACACGTTAGCCCTTAATACCCAAACGGGCTGGTCGAGTTAAAGGGATCTGGCATCACACTGCCGCCGCCCGACGAGAACGGATCCTGTCCGGAATTGCCGGCCGCTTGATTTTGACTCGAAGCGCCAGACGCAGTGGTATTCGGCGACTCTTCCGAACCGATTTTCACATTGAGCGTCTTCTTTTGGCTGCCCCGGTACACGACGATTGGCACCGTCTCACCCGGCTTAAGCGTGAACAATTCGGTCCGCAGATCCGCAATCGACTGAATGGTCTTTCCGTCGATGGAAATAATCACATCGCCCGTTCGCAAACCAGCATTCTTCGCGTTGGCCGAATCGACCTTCTCTACATACACACCGTAATTGACCGGAATGTTTCCTGGCAAGTAGCCAGACGGTATGCTCGACAGATCAATGCCTTCAATGCCAAGAGCCGGGTGCAAAGCATGCCCTGTGCGGATAATTTGGTCCGCAACGTTCAGTACTTCGTTGGACGGAATCGCAAAGCCCATCCCCTCGAAGTCCTGCTCGACAATTTTACTGCTGTTAATGCCAATGACCTGACCCGCTGCGTTCAACAAGGGCCCACCACTATTACCGGGGTTGATGGCGGCATCGGTCTGAATGACAGATTGATAATCAAGTGTCGTGTCCGAAGTTGGCTCCTCGACGGGCATCATACGCTGATCGCCACTCACGATACCCGACGTCACGGTGTCTGCAAAATCAAGTCCCATCGGTGTCCCAATGGCAATGGCCGGTTCGCCGACCTGAATGTCATCCGAGTTCGCAAACTGCGCAGGCTGAATGCCTGGGAATGTCGACGCCGGGACTTTCAACACCGCAAGGTCTGTGTACGGGTCCGTGCCGACCACCGTAGCCCTCACCTGCTTGTTGGTGTTGAGGACAATCTCGACCTTCGATCCGCCCTGCACAACGTGGTTGTTCGTCACGATATAAGCATTGTTGCCATTCTTGTAAAAGTAGACGCCAGACCCGATGTCAGATTCCTGAGTCTGTGATTGCTGTGTAAAGAAGTCACTGGTCGTCGTGTAGTTGACGACAGCAACGACATCAGGCTCAACCTTTTTGACAACCTGCGTAATATCGTCATTTATATTGACGCTCACAGACATCGGCTTACTCGCTGACGTAGTCGAGGTCGGCAACGAAGATTCCGAAGCCAACGGTGTTTGTGCGTTTCGCACCATCGGCATGAGAGCGAGCGTCGCGCCTGCACCGACAAGCGCCGAGACAACCACGGTTGCGGCCCACTTCAGCGCACCAGCAGACTCGCGAAAGAAGCCGTTGCCCTGCCTCGAACGATAATAGCCCATTCCTGTTCACACCTTTCGACGTCAAGTCAGCTTTGATGCCTTTAGTATGCATCGTAAACCTTGAAACCGTATCGAAAAGGTCAGACCAAGAATGCTTGGCGTGATCGCAATAAGGCAAAAGCCGCCGCCTCGCCGCTACGCACCGCCCCTTCGAGACAGGCAGGCCAGTCTGTGCGCGTCCAATCCCCGGCCAAGAAGAGGCCTGTCATGGGCGTCACCGGTTGCGGGCGCAAATGCCATGTACCAGGTTCGGCGAGAAACGTCGCCTTCGGCTGCCAAACGACTTTCGCGGCAAGCAGTTTGGCATCGCGTGCGTCTTTGCACGCTTTGCCGATGGCATCTTGCACGCCGCGGATAATTTCTTGATGCGTCCAATCGCGGAATCGATCCGCAGCCGAGATCGAAACGGATAACCAGCGCCCGTCTTGTCCCGAATCGGGCAGCAAGCGACCGCGGTTAAACACGAACATGCCATCAAAGTCGGTCGCGGCAAACACGTCCTCGGCCAAAACTTGACGGTCATAGTTGAGAAACACATTGAGGATGGGGCTCCAACGCAATTTTGCAATGCCGCGAAACGGCTCTTTTCCTGCCCAGTCGTCTGGCAACATACGGAGTAAAGCATCATGTGGAACCGTGGAAACGACTTGCTCCGTCGCGACGAACGAACCGTCGCGCAGAGCTAGACCACACACCTTGTTCTCTGCAACCTGCACTCGTTCCACATACGTCGAATAGCGGATGGTCACGCCCCGTGCAACCAAGCGATCGATGGCGTCGCGTGCGAGATCGCCAAGGGGCCGCGTAAACAAGCCTAGCCGCGCGGGCTGCCACCCACGCATAAAGCCGATGTGAAACGAATGGGCGGCCAAACCAGCACTGATCTCACCAGCGTGGCCGTTTAAAATCGCCGTCCCAACCAAATCCCACACCAAACGAATGGCTGTATCCGATTGTCCTGTGGTCTGAAGCCACTTGGCGAAACTTACGGCATCCAGCTTTTCGGCCCGTGGTCGCATAAAGGCGAGCGCACCCGCAAGCGTCGACACGCGCTCGCTCGGAGACAAGTGCCCGTAAGCCAACAGCGCGGGCAACAAATGCAACGGCCCTACAAGGCGTCTGCTGGCGATGCGATACATCTGCCCATCGTGGTAGACAGGAATGTCAAGCAAAGGCTGCAGCCGATAGCCGCTACGTACGTCGAGGTGCTTCAACAACGCAATGAATCGATCACAGCACCCCAACAGCACGTGTTGACCGTTGTCCAATGCGAGTCCAGTTTCGCGATCGACAAAGGAAAACGCGCGCCCTCCTGGATAGGGCGTGCGTTCGAGTAGCACAATGCGCTTAGGATCTATGCCCTTGGATAGTAAGGCCTCGGCAGTTGCAATCCCTGCCCATCCCGCACCGATGATGACTATACTGTCGCTGATGCGTTCCATAACACACCCCACACCAAGCGCAATTTACGCGAACTGGATAACGCAATTCGGCGATCAAACACATTGAACCGACTCTCTTCTATCTTCGTCAATAATTCGCGATACATGAGAAACAGCATGCGCAAACAGCGAAGACTGTCCTCCTCAACCAGCGGGAACAGCCCTTTGGCTCGTTCATAGTACATCTCAGCCCGCTCGGCCTGCTCGCGCATCAGCGCCAGAAAGCCAGGCGTCAGACGTTTTAATCGTAGATCGTCAATCGTATAACCATGCCTGGCGAGCTCTTCAGAAGGCAAATACACGCGATCGCGCTCGATGTCCTCGCCAAGATCGCGAAGGATGTTGGTCAACTGCAACGCGCGCCCCATGTCCCGCGCCAAGGAAAGGGCTTTGGGATCGCGATAGCCAAAAATGTGGACACACATGATGCCGACCGTTCCTGCAACGTAGTCGCAGTATTGTTCAAGCTCCGCCATGGTTTGCAGGCGAACCGCGCGCATATCGATACGCATGCCCTGCACCATATCGTGAAACGGCTGTATGGGGAGTTGAAACCGCCGGACGGCGTCGCCCAATGCCAAGACGACCGGATGGTCTGAGCTTTGATAGCCGTCGGCAAAGGCTTGCTCGACGATGTGTTCCGCCATCGCGAGATGCGCCTCGGCTTCCTCACCCTCGTAGTCATCGACTGCGTCGTCGCAAATGCGACTCCAGGCATAAATCGCGTACATCGCGAGGCGCTTGTGTATAGGCAAAAGACGCATGCCGGAATAAAACGAGCTTCCAGCTTGGCGGGTCAGCTTTGTGCAGTGTTGATAGGCCTGGTCGATGTTCATCCGGGAGCCACCCCTCGTTGCGCGAAGCCCATGAAGGCTCGCATCGCAATACGTAGCTTTTGGCCGCTTGTCACCACCGGTCGACGTACAAACGGATCGTAATTTTGGCGGCGCAACGCTTCCAGAACAGCTTCGCCGCCGAGCCGATAAAGGCGCAACTGTAGCCCGAGTCGCTGCGGCACCAAACGCTCCAGGCGAGCCCCCTGTGTAAACCACTCGGCTGTGCGCTCGACCTCAAACTTGATGCAGGCACGCACACCATCTGTCATTCGAGCCTGGCGGATATCTTCCAAAGAGGCCCCGAATGACTCGAGATCCGCCTTCGGTACATAAATCCTACCATTCTTCAAATCGCGATGAATATCTTGAAGGTGATTCGCGACTTGTAAGGCTGTGCATGTGTAATCGGACAATGCGGCACGCTCCTCGTCGCAGCAGCCAAAGACGCCAAGCACGAGACGGCCCACGGGATCCGCCGAATACCGGCAATAATCCCGCAGGTCGTCCCAGGTCTCGTATGTCGCTTGGCGCTGATCTCGCCGATTGGCTTCAATCAGACGCAGGAACGGATCCATCGGCAGCCCGCACGCTTCGATCGTGTGTTGCAAGGCTCGAAAAACGGGCGTCTGCGGCGTGCCACCGTACGCTCGCCGCAGTTCTTCTTCGTACGCATCGAGGGCCGCCAGCCGATCCCCTTTCAGTTCGTCACCGAGATCGTCCACGCCGCGACAAAATGCATAAATAGAACAAAAGTGCGGACGAAGCTCGCGCGGGACAAAGAGCGAGACGACTGAAAAGTTCTCGTAATGACTGGCCGTCAAGCGCGCACACACCTCGAAATCAGCTCGCAAACCGACTGGGACCGACTGCATCGCCATTACCTCGTCAACCTGCCCAAGGCATCTTTGTAGCGACCGAGTGCCATAACGGGAAAGATGTGTCGATAAAGCGTATAGCCCAGGTAAAAGTCTCCGGGGAAGCCCGTTCCGGTGTAGTACGGTTCATCCCAACCGCCATCCGGCCGCTGCGTGCGCACGAGGTATGCGACGCCGCGCGAAACCGCGTCCGCTTGCACACGCCCACCGGCAATCAAGGCCATGAGCGCCCAAGCAGTCTGTGATGGCGTGCTCGGCCCCACTCCGGCAAAGCGCTCGTCGACATACGAACGACAGTCTTCGCCCCAGCCGCCGTCCTCATTCTGGTGTGCGACCAACCAGTCGAGTGCCTTCTGAACAAAAGGTTCCTTCATATCGACGCCGACCGACTTTAAAGCTGGCACCACGGCACCAATGCCATAGATGTAATTGACACCCCAACGCCCATACCAAGAGCCGTCAGGCTTCTGTTCGCGCTTCAGATAATTCACTGCCCGCGCGACGACTTTCCAAGCTTCGTCATAGCCAAAACTGCCGAAGCACTCCAGGACGTGTGCGGTAACGTCTTCGGAAGGCGGATCGATCACTTCACCAAAGTCGCAGAACGGGATGCGATTGGGAAGCTCCTTGTTGTTGTCGACGTCGTACGCCCCCCAGCCGCCATTCGAACTCTGCATCGCCGTCAGCCAGCGGAAGCCAGCCGTCATGGCATCGCGCCGTTCCGCCTCGTTCGGCAGTTTCAGGCCGTTTAACGCCCAAACGACAACCGCCGTATCGTCGACGTCTGGATAATGTGGATTGTCAAACTGGAATGCCCAGCCACCTGGCTTCGCGTTTGGCCGCCGTACTGCCCAGTCTCCCTTCGTGGCAATGCGATGGTCGAGAAGCCACTGTCCCGCTTTGACCAGAGCAGGCTCGTCTGGAGCTAGACCGGCTGCTCGCAGTGCGAGAATGGAAAGTCCCGTATCCCATACTGGGGAAATCGAAGCTTGGAACATCCATCCGCCGTATTCCAACTCTAGTCCATAGAGTTCGAGTCCCTCCCACCCCTTGATAAACGCAGGATGGCTGGTCATATTCATGACTTTTAGGGCAAGTAAGGCATAAAACCATGGCGGCTGAATGCCACCCCAACTACCATCGCCAGCCTGATGCTCGATCAGCCATTCGATGGCACGCTGCTCGGCAGCCTTGCGAAATGGATGAAACGATCCATTCTGGTATCCTTGCAGTAACTTATCGATGGATAAAAAGAGGCTTGAATTGCCGCCTTTGGCCGCGCGCCGACGGGGAGGCACGTTGGTCTCAAACAACTCAGGCACCTTGGCGTGCGCAGGCAACGGGAATACCGCGCGGCGGCTCATCACAATGGTGAGTGCGACAATTGTCGGCCTCGCCCACGAACCGAAATCATAGATATTCAAAGGCATGTTCTTGCCCAAGAACATGATTTCAGGCGGAACGACAGGCAACTTACGCCACGGATACTCGCCGACCAAAGCCAGCCATAAGCGCGTGAATACGCGGGCTGATTCAATCCCACCCTGACTTTGAATAAAAGCCAAGGCCTTCTGCATTCGTTCATCGTCAGGGGATAACCCAATATATTTCAGAGCAACATAGGCCTCGATGGTCGTGTCGAGGTCTTGTGGCCCGCCTGGGTACTGCGCCCATGTGCCATCCTCTCGCTGCTCATGCAAAAGATATGTCTTGATCTTCTCAAGGCGCTCTTTGTCCACCTTGCCCAAACAGTGACACAAAAGCACGTATTCAGCTTCCATGGTCACGTTGCTGAGCAAAGGCCCCCACCAATATCCTTCTTCATGCTGGCGGCTCAACAGGTACTCGACGCCGTTGTCGAGCGTCTGCATATAAGCTGGAATTTCAGCTAGTTGCTTGGTCATCCGACAACCCCCTTACACGTCAGTTCTGTCATTTCGAGACAGGCGCCATACCCGCTTCGCGAAACCATGTAATCGCCCGACGCAATGCGTCTTCGACCGAGGACTGCGGCATGCCGAGTTCCTGCACGGCTTTTGTCGCGTCAAAATACATTGGTTCCCGTGCCAGTTTGACACCTGCCACCGGCGCCCGTGGAGCCCGGCGCAACAAGCGCGACAACATGTAGTCGTCCACCACAGCCACCGACATGGCGACCCAGAACGGGATTTTTGCCCGCGGCGCGCGGCGACCAGAGAGGCGCGCCACCATGGCGACAAGATCGCCAAAGTGCATATTGCGATGGCCAAGAATATAGCGCTCGCCGCGCCGCCCACGCTCATAGGCAAGGAGATGACCCAAGGCGACATCCTCCACAGCGACTAAGTTCAGCCCTGTTTCGACGTATGCAGGCATCCGTCCAAGCATCGTGTCGAGGACAATTCGCCCTGTGGGCGTCGGCTTCACGTCGTACGGTCCGACCGGTGTCGACGGATTGACGATCACGATGTCCATGCCTGACGCCGCCGCATCCATCGCCAGTCGTTCCGCTAGCACCTTCGTTTTTTTGTACGTACTGTACACCTTGTCCGGATCGTTAAAACCGTCCTCTTCCGTCGCCGGCTTTCCGTCGTGCCGCAACTTCACGGCAGCGGTCGAGCTGGTATAGACGAGCCTTGGCCCGCCCGCGCGGCGCACGGCGTCGATTAGCCTGCGCGTCCCCTCGACGTTCGCCGCGTACATCACAGCGTCATCCCGGCGATCCAGCGAGTAGTGTGCGGCCACGTGAAAGACGGCATCAGAGCCGCGCACCGCCGCCTCAATGCCCGCGCCTGTCGCGAGATCGCCTACGCAAACGTCTGCGCCAAGGGCGATAAGCGGCTGCGCCCGCACGGGATCGCGCACGAGCGCCCGCACCTTGTGCCCGCGTTCGCGCAAAGCGGCGACGACATGGTAGCCGACAAATCCTGTGCCTCCTGTCACCAGCGCAAGCACGCCAGTTCCCTCCCGATCTGCTGCAAAATCCGACGCGCGCGCAGAGCGTGCAACGGCAAGCGCAACGCATGCCCCCAAGTCCCGGGGTGCCAGGACGGCAGTTGGTCGGACGCGGTGTCGAGCACGACGCGAATGGCGTAAAACGGAACGCCCTGCGATCTCGCCGCCTGTGCCCAGGCAAATGTCTCCTGGTCCACCCAGCGAGCGCCCACACGAAGTGCCAGTTCGCGCTTGTCCGCAGGCGATGCAGCGATGCGCCCAACCGAAGCGATACCTTGGTCGGCCCGCACGCCCACCCCAACTTTGCGCGCGGCCATCTGCACGGCTTCCAATAAGGGCTCCGGCAAAGGAGCGATCCGCTCGACGGCGCCGGCATCCGAAACCGCCGTTTGTGGCAACGCAATCTCGCCGCGCCGCGCGTCCGCGGAAAGTGCCCCGCACACGCCCACCCCCAACGCAAATGCCGGGCGAGCAGCCGCAAATACCTGTTCTGCAGTGGCACGGCCGCGCGCTGGACCCACGCCCGTTGCGATCACGCCCCAATCCAGGGCGGATCGCAAAGGACGGAGGGCATTTGCTTCAAACGCAAGTGCGGTCAAAACCAGTCTGGAAGCCATTTTTCGTTATGATGCGAAGAACCAACGCACAAGCTTCCAGGTATCCGCCGGCGACACAGCCTTGACCGCGGACATCTCGTAGCCGCTGTGCATCATGCAGCTCGCGCAACGCGGGTTCTCGCCATAGCCGAACTCGTCCCAATTCGTCTTTTCCATCATCTCTTGGAACGAATCATAGTGATCGTCCGTCAATAGATAGCAAGGACCTTTCCAACCTTTTGGGTTGCGGTTTGGCATCGCCCATGGCGTGCAGCGCAAGTCCTTTTTGCCTGTGAGGAAGTCGAAGTAAATTGGCGTATCGTAGAAGCGGATTTTGTCGCCAGCGTGTTCGAGGATTTCCGAAACCAGCTGATTGACCTCTTTGCGGTGGAGGAAGATATCACTGTGTGCGGAATCCACCTCTTCGTAGGTGAACGCGGGCGACACAATGCAGTTGTCGACTCCAAGATCCATCAACTCTTGGAGCAGTTCGGCCGTGTCCTTGGCACTTGCGCCCTTATATAAGGTCGTATTGGTCGCAACGCGGAAGCCTCGCTCTTTCGCTGCCTTGATGCCTTTAATCACGATGTCGAAGACGCCAGCCCTCTCGACCATGCGGTCATGGTGCTCGCGTTTGCCATCCAGGTGAAACACGAACGTGAAGTTCGGATGTGGCTTCAACTTGTCGAGCACGCGATGCAAAAGGATACCGTTAGTGCAGAGCATCACGAGCTTTCTGCGCGCCAGCATGCCGTTGACGATATCGACAATCTCGGGGTGGACAAGCGGTTCGCCGCCTGCAATGGAAACGGCGGGGGCGCCGCACTCCTCGATCGCCTTAAAGCAATCTTCCGCTGTCAGGCGCAGTTTGAGCACTTCTTCGCTTTGCCTGATCTTTCCGCAACCGGTACACGTAAGGTTGCAAATTTCTGTCGGCTCCAGCATCAATACCATGGGATAACGTTTGACACCTTTGACCTTGTTCTTGGCAAGGTACTTAACCATGTCTACCGTCGCCGACAACGACTGTCTTGCCATCCTAATCCCCTCCTAGTCAATCCGCTTCGACGAATGAGAAGATAGAAATGAATCCTGTCTGAGGGAACAATATCCCATATTCGGGGTCAGAAGCAAATTCCGGGCAACTACATGTCACCCACAATCGCGATGCCGTCGCGCTGCTGCAAGCTCTTTAAGTACGCATGCTTGCCTCGCGCCGCGAGCCATTCGCGGAGCTTCCCGGTCACGACAACTGGCTTCTTCCGCAAATCGGCCCAGGTTCGGCACCCGGTCAAAACGAGCAACGTGCGTATCCCAGCATGTAACTCTTCCAAATAGCGATCCAATGCCGCCTCGCCATCTGGCTGACCAAGCAAACGCACGAGCGGACCGGCAATTCCGACCGCCTTCGCCCCCATCGCCATCGCCTTGACGATCTCGTCGGCTGTACGCATCCCACCGGACGCAAAGACGTCCGCGCGATCGCCCACAGCGTCCATCACTTCGGCAAGCGACGCAGCCGTCGATAGTCCCCAGTTTTGCCAAGAATCCGCGAGTTGTAAGCCTCGTCGCCACGCCTCGACCGCAATAAAATTTGTTCCCCCGCGACCGCCAACATCAATTCCCCGCACACCGCACTCGACAAACTGAACTGCCTGCTCGGCCGCAATTCCCTGGCCGACTTCCTTGGCAATCACCGGTACGCCTACGCCTTGCACCACATCCACAAGTTTCGCGAGCGCACCGCGAAAGTCGCGATCTCCTTCGGTCATGAACATCTCCTGGGCGACATTCCAATGCACCTGCAGCAGCTGTGCTCCCACGATGTCAACAGCCGCCTTCGCAGTTTCCACGTCCGTGCCCATGCCGACGTTCGCGATCACGACGCCATCTGGGTGCACTTCCCGAACGACGCTGTACGTGTATGCGACTTCAGGCGAACGCACACCCGCGGTACCGGAACCCAAGGCCATGGCAAGCCCATGCCGACGAGCGGCTCCGGCAAGTTTGCGATTGATTTCATAGACCTCGTCTGCGCCACCGGTCATGGCGTTCACCACAATGGGAGACGGAAGCGTCACGCCACACACTTCGCTCGCGATGGACACCTCGTCCACTGCCAACTCTGGTGCACAGCATGGAACGAGGGACACGTCCTCGAACCAGTTGGTGCTCGCCGGGTTGTCGCCGAGCGCGCGCACCGCAGCGACGTGCTCGACCTTGCGGCGCTGCCGCAGATCTCCAACCACTTTCGCCATGTTCCGTCTCCTTCTTTCTGTCGCGAACAGGGCCGCAGCCGTGCTTACGTCCCTACTTTGTCCAATATATGCGTCGACTTCCCTTTATGACCTAAAAGTTGCAATGCATCCGCCACAATTCCTTCGGCATCCAAGCCCAACCTGTGCAATACCTCGTCGCGTCCCCCGTGTTCGACGAATGTGTCAGGCACGCCTTTGCGACGCATCGGAACGACAAGACCGCGATCGATGAGCAATTCGGCAACGGCCGAACCTGCACCACCTGCCAAGGCCGCTTCCTCAACCGTCAACATGGGTCTTCCCGTTTTACCCAATTGCACAATGAGATCCTCATCGAGCGGTTTGACAAACCGCAAATTGACGACCGTCGATTCGATTTGATAATCATCGGCAAGCGTGCGGGCGGCCTTCAGCGCCGGATCGACCATCGAGCCGAGTGCGATAATCGTCAAATCCGCCCCCTCGCGAAGCACTTCCGACTTCCCCCATGGCAAAGTCTGCAGCGTTTCATCAAGAGGCACGCCCAATCCATCTGCGCGGGGATAGCGAACAGCAACCGGCCCATCGTGCTGGCTGGCTGTATAAAGCATGTGCCGCAACTCGTTTTCGTCCTTTGGCATCATGACCGCCATGTTCGGCACCGTGCGCAGATACGCGACATCGAATACGCCCTGGTGCGTCTCGCCGTCGGGGCCAACAATGCCAGCGCGATCGACCGCGAGTAAAACTGGTAAGTTTTGGATGCAGATGTCATGGATGGTCTGGTCGTACGCGCGTTGCAGGAAGGTGGAGTAGACGGCAAAAATCGGACGCTTGCCGGCAGCCGCCAAACCTGCGCAGAACGTGCCCGCGTGCTGTTCGGCAATCCCTACGTCAAACGTGCGCGTGGGAAACTCCTTCTGAAATTTCGTCAAGCCACTCCCCGACAACATTGCAGGTGTCACGACCACGATGCGCTCATCGCGGCGCGCCAGTTCGGCCACCGTCGCCGCAAATACGTTCGTGTACGAAGGTGGTTGATTGCCCTTCACAGCACTCGGCCACGCATGCCACTTGTCTTCCGAACTCTCCGCCTGTGGATATCCCTTGCCTTTTTGTGTAAGCGTATGAATGAGGACAGGGCCGCGAATCTCCTTCGCGCGCTCAAAAACAGAAATCAATTGAGGCAAGTCGTGTCCGTCGATGGGTCCAATATACTTAAAGCCAAACCCTTCGAAAGGCGTGATCGGCAACAACATATGGCGTGCGGCGTCCTTGGCTCTGTCGAGGACTTTGGTCACCTTCGCGCCAACGCCGCTCAACTGTTTAAGAATGTGGTCGATATCCGCCTTGGCCTTGGCATAGCTCGGATCTGTGCGCAAGCGGGTCAGGTATTTGGACACAGCCCCAACGTTATTGGAAATGGACATCTCGTTGTCATTGAGGACGACAATCAGGTCGAGCCCAAGATCACCCGCGTGATTCATCGCCTCCAGGGCCATGCCTCCCGTGAGTGCACCATCGCCGATCACGGCAATGACATGATGGTTTTCACGACGGAGATCACGAGCCACCGCCATGCCTACAGCCGCCGAGATGCTGGTGCTGGAGTGACCTGCACCGAACGGATCATGCGGGCTTTCACTCCGCTTTAAAAAGCCCGCAAGGCCACCTAGCTTGCGCAAGGTCGGAAACATGTCTTTGCGGCCGGTCAAGATCTTGTGTACGTACCCCTGATGACCAACGTCCCACAAAATCTTGTCTCGAGGACTGTCGAACACCCGGTGCAGAGCCAAGGTCAATTCGACCACGCCCATATTTGCGCCGAAGTGGCCGCCCGTCCTCGAGATGGACGACACCAGGAAATCGCGGATTTCCTGAGCCAGCGTCACCAGTTGCGACTCCGTCAGTTGCTTCAAATCTTTTGGGTCTTGAATCGAATCCAGTAACGTAATCAACACCTCGATTGCACCAGAGTGTACAACAGACAACAAGCCGCAGGGGCCTTCCTGTGCACGCGGCGATCCGGTCTTCGAGGCTCCACCCCCAATCAAAGTTGGTCGAAGGAAAAATGACAAATAATAAAATTTCTCAACTTCAAGCGTACCAAATTCTGAGGTGTGCCCGCAATCGTACAACTAAATTTTTCGTGTGCCTGAACAACTGAGTTTGGCCAAAAGCAAACCATTGCCACCCATGTATGCCGCTTACGAATCCGAAACGCAAAATCAAACAAGAAAGGCCCACGCTGTCTTGTATGTCATGCACTATGCGAATATGCGGCAAATCGGGCAATGCGGCTCTATGCTCAGCGAAACAGTCCGACAATCGCCCAGCCCCCGTAGGCGATAATAAACGTAGAACTGACCATGCCGATGAGAATACTGGTCACTACCAATGTCGTGTTCCATCTCAGCAAATAGCCGATGGCCATACAAACGTAGGCACCTAAGATGGGGCACAAGGGAATGAGGATCCACACCCCGAAGCGCCCATACTTTTGAGATAGACGCTCAGCCTTCTGTAATCGCTTGCGCGCCCATTTCCACCGCTGTACGATCTCGCCGAATGCAAACATCATAATCGGCAGTGAGATAAGGTTAGCAAGGATCGAAATCACGGCACCTGTAAACGGGTGAAAGCCAAGCGGAATACTCGCTGCTGCGGCTGGTTGTGCTTCGAGTACAATCGACGTACCAATTAAAGACAGGGTCGGGACGATTCTCCCCTGACTCATTCCAACTCCTAGCGCGGCGGCAAAAAACAGCAAGGCCACGGCAACACCATACATGAGTCCGCGTACAAACGTGGAACGAACTGCAGTTGGACCCATTTGCCGCCCCATGGACATTCCCCCATTCTTTCACCATCTATTGTACCATTTGCTGGCGCTCATTTCGCTCATCATCTGTCATCCCATGGCAAGCTGCAACCTGCGCGTAACCCCTCTTATGAGAATGCGCACCAGAGGCATTCCTTATCAATGAAAGCGATTAGGTTGTGGTCTGGGCCGATGCGGGTGGCGCACTCCAAATCGAGCCGTCGAACGATGTATGTACGCCGATCTCGTTGAGGATATTGACCAAATCGTTCACGCAGACATATGGGGCTTGGCCGCCCACATCCGGATCGTTTGCGGTTTCTACGAAAGCATTTCCCAAAAGCGTTCCATTCACTATAAAATGTGCCATGCCATCGATGGGAACTTGGTGCGCGATGGCCCCTCTAAAAGGCGTGTGAATGACGACATTCAAGCCATTCATACGGCTCGACACACCGATGACATTCATCCAGCCAATCGCGCTTTGCAATGGCACAAACAAGGCCTTTCCTATTTTCTGAACGGGCATCGTGGTCGAGAGATCACCAGCAATGACAGATATCCTGTTTCTCGCCGGTAGCACAGTCACGGTCATTGCGACATGATATACACTGTCGATTGGACTTGCAAAATGATAGACCCCAGCGGCATCAAACGTAAGCGAGTAGCCGGTGTTGCTCGTCAGCACATTCGAACTGGCACTCCCTGCACCGTCGAACGCATGGCTGCCGCTCGCTGTTGGGACCATCAGCATGGAAGTAGAGCCCGCTGTATTGCTCGCTTCGTACGCCACCGCATGTATACCATGTACGCCAACTTCCTTCCAAACTACCGTATCGCCGACATGTATGGTCAACGATTTGGGTGCACAGCCAGCATAGGCATAAGCGGGCGCCGTGATGGAACACGCCGCAACCGGTTGCATGTTTGCGTTTTCCACTACGTACTCCCAAACGCCTTGCGGAACGCCAGCGGATCGAACAACCCCCTGTAAATCAACCCGCCCGCGGCTATCCGCAGTGGCGTGAAGCGTGGAGATCCCCGGAACCAACGGCCCTGTCACACTTGCATAGCGCAACTCCCCCACGTATTGGCCGCCAGCTTCCAGCCCAGTCAGGCTCACCGCGATGCTATACGCAGTGCCGTTTGCCACACTCGCATCAAGTCGCGGCGTCAGCGTGACACGCCCCTGGGCGGAACTTTTACCCAATGGTTGAAGCGGCGTTTGCACGCCTTCGCCATCTGGCAGATCGACATCCTCGACATAGGTCAGCGTGCCATTCGCATTGTCTACCACCTCAGCCCGCGTCTTGGCCAACGCCTGTTCCCCGGCCGCAATGTCGACCTCTGCCTCGTGCGCCGCCACAGCGTTATACGAAGACGCATCGGTGGGATACGGCGTTCTTGTCGGCTGGACAATCACGACGCCCTCCATACCTGGATGCAGCGGATCAAAACAGACATAAGTCCCCGGTTTGACAAACGTCAAATGATACGGAGCCGTCGTTAATATTCCAGATGCCACGGCATGCACACCATCGTATACGTCGCCGCCCAAAGCGTGCAACGAACTCGTCCACGGTGGCGGCGCAAGCTTGCCTTGCGGAGGAATGTAAATCGCTTGCCCAACGCCTGAAAATGACACGGTGTCGCCGGCGTCGATGGTGATGGTATTAGGTAGAAAAGCCGCCGCAAAGACTCCATCCGCCGCTTGTACGCCCGCCTGCATTGCCCAAGTAACCGGAAGCGGCGAATGGATGGCAGCAAGCGCGAGCGGTGCCGGTGAAATCATCATGAAGATACCTAACGCAACAGCAATGATGTGACGAATCCGATCCATGCGGTGCAAGCGCTTTCCCTCCGTGCTAGGACTGTTTATTCGGAAGCTTAACACGCATCGACTTGTTTGAATATTGTCTCAAACCGCCTTGTCCACAAGATGGGTTTGGCTTTTCAATCCGATTTCAACATAATGTTCGTATGATACAAGGAAGCCAAACCTGCGAAAAAGGGGGACTGTGCTTGGCGCGGCGGTATTTGCATGAGATTGACCTCATGCGCGCATTTGTCATCCTCGGTGTATTATCCGTGCATACGACGTCTTTTTTTAATGTGCTCAACAACGACATGACACCCGGTTTTTTAACGCTTGGCGCACTGATTACGACCATGCATTACACGCGGGAGACGTTCATGTTCGTCACGGGCCTCGTCTTATTTATCACGTACTATCGAAACCCATTCAATACACTGGTGTTTTGGCGAAAGCGCTTTTTGCTGATTGCCATTCCCTACATCATATGGACACTTGCCTATATTGCATTCGTGGGTTTGTTAACGCCCGGCTTCGACTGGTCGTGGTCCGTCCTTTGGCCTGCCATCACACACAATTTACTTACCGGAAACATGTATTTTTTATATTTTCTTGTTGTATCCATGCAGCTCTATATCGTATTCCCCTTTCTGCTGTACATGTTACGAAAGTGGGAAAAGTACCATATTCACATTCTCATCGCGAGCTTTGTCCTACAAATTAGTTTAATGTGGTTAAACAAGTACGCGCTTGGCAACATCAACGCAGCGAATTTGTCAAAAGTGCTCTATGATCTATACCAATATCGCGATCGAAACATTGTCATGTATCAGTTCTGGTTCGTTGCCGGTGGCATCCTTGCTTGCCATTATGATCGCGTGGCGGCTTTTATCTATCGGCATCGCCGTGCGCTATTCGTGTCCCTGGGAATTGGCGTGTGCCTGGTGTGGGGGTATTACTTTTTGGAACGCCTGGCCGTGGGCGAGAGCGAGAGTTCGGCGGAACTTGTGCTACAACCCATCATGGTTCCATACAGCCTGCTCGTGACATTGGTCTATTGGTATGCCGGCATGTCTTGGGCCAAACGAATGGGTCGCCCTGGGTGGCGCCCGTTCAGCAAATTCGTCAAGGTTGCGGGCAACACGTCGTTTGGCATCTACCTGGCCCAACCGTTCCCGTTGTACCTGATGGAACTGACGGTCAACCACATTGATGGCCTTGGTATTCCGACGTGGCTCCACTACGCCCTGCTGCCTGTCTCCATCTTATTTGTCTATTTCTCATCGATGCTCATTTCGTATGTTCTTGGCAAAATCCCGCTTCTCACGTATACAGTCGGCAGGCGTACACAATGGCGCCGCCACAAACACGAGGCAGTTCAGCACGCGGCATAACACATCAGGGGGCCAAGTCACTTGGCCCCCGTCTTATGATTACCTCACATCCGCCAAGATCAGGCTGCGCAACGATACGTAGTCCGTCTTCCCACTTCCAAGTAGAGGAAATTCATTAATGGTGCGCAATTCACTTGGCACATGCATCCGAGAATAGCCTGATTCCTCGACGATCTTACGCATCGGTGCCAACGTCAAACCAGCGACTGTCGTGACCAGTAAAATCCGTTCTCCTCGCACCTCGTCAGGTACCGTGATCGCGGCAAAATCGGGGCTGTCATAAGCGCGAGCTGCCAACTGTTCGACAAGATTAAGCGACACCATTTCGCCTGCAATTTTCGCAAAGCGCTTGAGACGCCCAATAATCGTGACAAAGCCATCGTCGTCCACCGTAACGACGTCCCCAGTGTCATACCAACCACTCTGTTCCACGTAGCCCTGGCCGTGCAATAAGTAGCCTTTCATCACGTTCGGACCTTGCACGTGCAGCACCCCGCCCTCGGGAATTCCCTCGACGGCAAGAAGACGATAGGCAATGCCGGGCAAGAGTCGTCCAACCGTCCCCTGGCGATGGTTGATGGGTGTATCCAAGCACAAGATGGGCGACGTCTCAGTTGCGCCATATCCCTGCATAATTTGCAACTGGAACTTTTTCAACCAAGCGCGCTCGACTTCGGGCTTTAATCGTTCAGCCCCGACGACCGCATAGCGCAGCGATGCAAATTGTTCAGGTGTGGCATGTTGGCCATACTTCTCCAAAAAGGACGACGTCCCGAAAAGAATGGTGGACCGTTCTTCCCCTGCCAATTCGGGAATTCGTTTGTAGTGCAAGGGCGATGGGTATAAGTAGGTCTGTATTCCGGCCAGGAGCGGCAACAAAGCTCCAGCTGTCAGACCGAATGAGTGAAACATTGGCATCGCGTTCAACATTCTATCCTGCGTTCCAAAGTCGATAACCGATCTGGTTTGTTGAACGTTGGCATAAATGTTCGCGTGAGACAATACCACTCCACGCGGCTTGTATTCACTGCCCGACGTAAATAAGATCAGTTCGCGCAAGCCCTTGCTCGCGCGCGCTCGGCGCTTCGATGCGAGCAGACCCTGCACCTTCTCGAATACGGAAATACGCTTGCGCACATCCTCCATTTCGTGAACGGACAGACGGACACTCAGCGCTGCCTCGACATCTTGCAACTGACCTTTCTGAATAAATTCGCGCGATGTTAAGACGGTGCGCAAATCTGCCGTCTCGCAAGCATCGAGAATCGTTTGAATTCCACTTGAATAGTTGAGCATCACAGGTGTAATCCCCGCATAAAACAGCGCGAAGAGGACGACCACTTGGCCAATGGAATTGGGCAAAAGCACACCAACGCGCTCCGTCCCGGCAAACATGCGACGAAACGTCGTCCCAAGTACATACGAGTTCAACAGGATCTCGCGATATGTTGCCTTACCGCTGATATCCTTGCAAATCACGCGCTCCTCCCCATAGTACCTGGCGGAACGAACCAGCTCATCGAACAGATTGACTTCCGCATCATCTCTTCTGCCAAGATAACTCACCAACAAAAATCTTTGTAACTCGTCGAGCGTTTTGCGCGCATCTGTCAAAGGCAAAGCCTCACCCATACTCGGGAGGCGCGTGTGTCCGTACACAGGAATCAGTGGAACTTGGCGACGAAATGCATAGCTTGCCACCGCCTGAAACGTCGCTTGATCCGTATCCAGGGCGACAAAGACCGGTTTTCCGTCTTGTAGACTGCGGATGAGTGGCGCAAACGAACGCGGCTTCGCGGCGTAAATGCACACCGCCCCCCTGTTGCGCAGGAATTCCCCATAGCGCGCCTGTACCATCTCGTTCACACAGATAAGCACATCTCGAGGTACTGCCTCTAACACTCTGCGAAAATCCGTGTGAATCGTTACGTTTAATAAGTAGATTGCACATCTTTCCGTGCGAAACGGCACATCCGATAACGCTTTCATACTCATCTCCTTGTGATCCCTACGGCGATATGTGGCACCAGTTTAGCACGCCTGTACGCAATTCGACACACTGAATTTCTCCGCACTGGTATAATTGTCTAAGGCTGATCTTCGCGATCGCGCTGAATAGCGAAACGGAGGAATTCCGATGAAATTTTCTGAAATGGTGTACGAACGGCCAAACATGGGCGACATCTCGTCGCAAATGAAAGAACGTATTGCCGCATTCTCGAGCGCTGAAACGGCCGACGAACAACTCGAACAGATTGCGGCCATCAACAATCTTCGCAATCACTTTATGTCAATGGCTGAGCTTGCATCCATTCGCAACTCCATTGATACGCGCGACGAATTCTATAAGGCTGAAAAGGAATACTTTGATACGGTATCGCCAGAGATGGAAGCTATTGAAACCGAGTTTCGTGAAGCCTTGTTAGCTTCACCGTTTCGCGCGGAACTGGAGAAACATCTGGGCGCCCAACTGTTCAAGCTTGCTGAGGTGCAAAAGCGTTCATTTGGCAACGCCATTGTTGCTGATATGCAGGAGACAAATCGGCTGGTGACGGAATACAACGCACTGGTCGCAAGTGCGAAAATCCCATTTGAAGGGAAAGAGTTGACACTCAGTCAAATGGGTCGTTATCTGAATGCGCCGGATCGCCATGTCCGACGAGCGGCTAACGAGGCGCGTTACGCCTTTTTCGCGAAGCACGAAGAGGATTTTGATAGACTTTACGACGAGATGGTGAAACTGCGCACGCGCATGGCTCGCCAACTCGGCTACGACAACTATGTGCAGATGGGCTACGACCGCATGAATCGAACCGACTATGGCCCAGCGGAGACGAGGCGGTTTCGCGACCAAATCAAGCAACACATCGTCCCACTCGCGGAATCACTGCGCGATCGACAACGGCAGCGCCTCGGCCTCGACAAACTGCAATATTACGACCTCGCCCTTCACTTCCCAACGGGCAATCCGGAACCCAAGGGAGATCCCAGCTGGATTGTCGAGAACGGGAGGCGGATGTATCGCGAGCTATCTCCCGAGACAGACGCCTTTTTCAAGTTTATGGTCGACAACGAACTGCTTGATCTGCAGAGCCGCGACGGCAAACGCGTCGGAGGTTACTGCACCATCATCCCGTCCGCCAAAGCTCCATTTATCTTCGCAAACTTCAATGGAACAGCGCATGATGTCACCGTACTTACGCACGAAGCAGGTCATGCGTTCCAAGCGTTTGAGTCGCGCAATTTGCCGTGTCCGGAGTACTATTTCCCGACGTCGGAGGCGGCTGAAATTCATTCAATGAGCATGGAGTTCTTTACGTGGAATTGGATGAACCTGTTCTTTGAAGAGGATACAGAGAAATTTAAGTTTTATCATTTGAGCACTTCGGTGTTGACGATCCCGTACTTTGCAGTCGTCGACGAGTTCCAGCACTTCGTCTATGAAAACCCGACGGCCACCCCACAGGAGCGCAAGGCGTACTGGCGGGAGTTGGAGCGCACCTACTTCCCAAGCCGTACGTACGAGGAAAGCGAATATCTCGAGCGCGGTGGCTACTGGCACCAGCAACTCCATATTTTCAATTACCCGTTTTACTACATTGATTACGGCCTGGCACAAGTCTGTGCACTGCAGTTCTGGACCAAAATACAGTCCAACAAAGAACAGGCGTGGAAGGATTATCTCCGCCTATGTCAATTGGGCGGCAGCCGTTCCTTTGTCGAACTTGTACAAGCCGCGAATCTACGTTCACCCTTTGATGAGAACTGCATTGAATCCATGATTGGCGATATCGCCAATTGGTTGGACAGCGTCGACGACAAGGCCCTGTAAAACATGGCGCCGCCGCTTCCTTAGCGGCGGCGTGCCATCCACCAAAAGCCAACGACGATTGCGATTAATAATATAAGAAGAAACGGGATATGCCGAGCGATGGAATAACCTATGCCCCAGCCGAGGCCATGCACAACACCCCGAGCAAATTCGTGTCCCAGCCCAGATCCAAAACTCGAATACGCATGATGAGAGAACGCGTACGAGCGAAGTAACATCTTTCTCCCCCATTCATTGCTCATCAATGCGCAGATCGTAAAGTAAGTCCGGGCGGGCGTCAATACTTTGTTGACGCCGCTACGAATCCGCCAACCGGATCCCTCCATGTTGAAAACGCATTTGGGCAATCACATGCCGCGAGCACTCGTTTGAATAGGCAAACGGGATCGGCCATTAGCGTACCTCCTGCCCAATGGTTTGGCGAGGGACATCAAAGTATTTCGGCAGTTCACTGGCAGTTAAAGTCTCTGGATATGCAGATTCGTGGTGCAAAGCCAGATCAAGCCCCATGATCTCTTCTTCTTTTGTCACCCTCAGACCGAACAGCTTGTCGACGACCCAAAGCAGAACGAATGTGCCAATACCGGAGAACAGCCAGGTCGCAACGATTCCCGTCAACTGCAGCAGCACCTGATGCACGTTGCCGTGGATCAACCCGTTTGCACCCGCCGAATTGACGGTGGTCGAGGCAAATAGGCCGGTCGCGAAGGCCCCCCATGTGCCGCCGATACCGTGGCCACCGAACGCGTCCAAGGCGTCGTCGTAGCCTAATTTCGACTTCATAAACGTCGAGGCAAGATAACAAATCGCGCCGCCAAGAAGTCCGAGTACAATCGACCAACCGGCTGAGACGAAACCGGCTGCCGGCGTGATCGCGACCAGCCCTGCGACAGCTCCGGCGCAAGCACCAACGAGTGTAACGTGACCGGTGCGCAGTTTCTCGGCAATCATCCAACCCACCGCAGCCGCGGCTGTGGCGGTATTCGTCGCAAGAAACGCCTCGGCCGACAGATAGTTTGCGGCAAGAGCACTGCCTGCGTTAAAACCGAACCAGCCGAACCATAGAAGTGCAGTACCAAGCAGGACGAACGGCACATTGTGTGCTTTAATCTCACCCGATCCATGTTCTGCACGACGTCCGAGATACAAAGCTGCCACCAGCCCCGCAACACCCGACGAGATGTGGACGACAGTGCCTCCTGCAAAATCCAGTACGCCGAGCGAGTGCAACCAGCCACCTGCGCCCCACACCCAGTGCGCCAGCGGATCGTAAATGATGGTTGCCCATAGGACGATAAAGACGACAAACGATGCGAACTTGACGCGCTCTGCCAAGCCGCCGACAATGAGCGCCGGTGTGATGATGGCGAACATCATCTGGAAGATGCTGAATACCATATTCGGGATGGTACTAGCATAGTCGGAGTCTGGAGCGGCGCCGACACCTCTCATCATGATCCAACTCAGGTTGCCGATGATGTGGTGGAAATCCGGCCCAAAGGCCAGGCTATAGCCAATAACAACCCACTGCAATGAAACCACCAGGATGACGGATACAACCTGCAGCATAGTCGTGATCACGTTTTTGGTGCGAACGAGGCCGCCGTAGAAAAATGCCAAGCCGGGCGTCATGAGCAATACGAGTGCGGAGGATGCGAGAATCCAAGCTGTGTCACCCGAGTTGATGGGCGACGTCGTGGCAGCAAAACTGGTGCTCGGGAACAGAATGATGCCCAAGCATGCGGATAGAAT
The DNA here is from genome assembly GCF_001447355.1 of Alicyclobacillus tolerans. GTDB lineage: Bacteria > Bacillota > Bacilli > Alicyclobacillales > Alicyclobacillaceae > Alicyclobacillus > Alicyclobacillus aegles. Next base: position 62,670 of record NZ_JXBW01000002.1, read on the forward strand.
CCAAGGCCATTTTGACCCAAACCGCTTCTTCATCTCCGTCTCCACTCCTTATCCTGAATTTTTTCATAACCTTACATGGCAAGGCGGGGTGGCGTCAACGGATTATGTAATGTTTTCTAACACAAATAAAAATAACATTTTATCAAGATGGATGAGTAAGGGGTTTGCCGCGGATTCATCGCAACAAACTTTACATCACGTGGGGTAAGACTTCGTATAAAAACCGAGTCTGCCGGAAGCTCAACTCCAGCAAACTCGGTTATCGAGTTTCCTCTCGTTTTCACGTGTGAACGTCAAGCTCCAGGTTCTGATGCCGACACTGGCGATCCGGTATGCACGCGAAAATCGACACCATATCCGCCTTCTCCAACCGCCCCGTCGCGCGAAGTCCAATACACGCGGCGCTTGACTGGCTCCGTTTGCGCCACCACCATGCCATGACTCATGACGATCTCGGCAGGTGGCATGCGCCGCAGGAGATCCCACTTGTCATCCGCATCGACGAGCAACAACGACGCAGGCTTCCCGACCTCAATGCCATATCGGTCCTCAATCTGCAACGTCTTCGCGGATCGATCCGTCACCATATCGACGCAGGCCATAGCCTCTTGACGCCCAGTCATCTGCCCGACATGCATAGCCATGTGTGCCACCTGAAGCATGCTTCCAGTACCAAACGAGTACCATGGATCCATGATATCGTCGTGGCCAAGGCACACATTGATGCCCGCCTGCCATAACTCTTTTACACGCGTAAAGCCGCGCCGCTTCGGATAACTGTCAAAACGCCCTTGAAGTGTAGTGTTGATCAGTGGATTGGCAATGAAATGGATATCTGCCTTGCGCAGAAGTCCGAACAATTTATAGGCGTATGCGTCGTTGTAGCTACCCATGGCCGTCGTGTGACTGGCCGTGACACGCTGGCCCATGCCCCGCTCCAACGCTCGTGTCGCAACAACCTCGACAAACCGCGACTGCTCGTCGTCGATCTCGTCACAGTGCACGTCCACCAAGCGGTCATATTTTTCGGCGAGATCGAAACACGCGTCGATCGAGCGAACGCCGTACTCTCGCGTATACTCGTAGTGCGGAATGGCACCAACGACATCCGCCCCTAAGCGCAGGGCTTCTTCCAAAAGTTCGAGTCCGCGACCATTCTGATACGAATAGATGCCCTCCTGGGGAAACGCGACGATTTGAATGTCGATAACACCGCGGACCTTCTCCCGCAACTCCAGCAAGGCCTGTAGCGCAGTCAAGGTCGGATCAGTCACATCGACATGTGTGCGAATGTGCAGTGTGCCTTGCGCCATCATCCACTGCAAAGCCTCGTCGACTCTCGCCAGCACGTCCTCTTTTGTCAAGTAAGGCTTGCGCTCGCTCCAGCGCTGAATGCCTTCAAACAGGGTGCCGCTTTCATTCCAGCGCGGTTGTCCCGCCGTCAACACGGAATCCAGGTGGATATGCGGCTCGACGAACGGCGGCATGGCGAGCAGCCCCCTGCCTTCTATCACCTGACCACTGTATGTTCGCGTTCCTGCGGTCACAATCTCCGCAATATGACCACCCTGAACGCCGATATCAAAATGCCCTTCGCGCCCCATGATACGAACATCCGAAATCCAGACGTCAGACATGCGGCCACCTCCTCCGTACAGAGAGACTTTGTCCAACTCATCCTAACACCGCGCATAAGCTAACCACAAATGCCACCCTCCCCAAATATCTACATAAGGCCTGCGGCAACCGGAAAACATACTTTGGCCGACACGTTTGACCCATACGAAATTTGGCCTTGACGTCAGATTGATTAGCATCCGATATTGACGACTCGTACGGGCATTGTCATAGTAACAGCGTCCAACGATTGAATGAGTTGGAATAAAGGCAGAATTGTAAGGAGGCGTTTCCACATGTCGTACGCGGATCCATCGGATACATACGGCTCGGAGGTATTACATGTCGAGCCACATGGAATCGATCCGATTCCCCAATAAGAGCGCCACGGCCGGGTCAGCAGCTTGTTCACGCTCTGGTTCAGCGCAAACCTGGAGTTTGCCACACTGACGACCGGCGTTCTTGGCGTTGGCGTATTCGGACTGTCGTTTTGGCAGGCAGCCGTTTCCATTGTTATAGGTACTGTCGTGGGTGCCCTCGCCATCGGTTTCCTCACGACATTCGGCTATCGTTGGGGCTTGCCACAACTGATTCAGTCGCGAGCTGCATTCGGCTACTTCGGCAATTTTTTGCCTGGAATACTCAATTTCCTCTGTGGGATCGGCTGGTACACGGTCAACACGGTTCTCGGCGTCTATGCCTTGCAGTGGTTACTACCCATCGGCTTCCTACCAAACCTGATCATTATGATCATCCTGCAAGCCATCATCAGTATTTACGGGCACAACATGATTCACTGGGTCGAACGCGTAGCAGTACTGATTTTGTTGGTCATCTTTATTTTGGTCAGCGTTTATGCGTTTCCACATATTCATTTCAACATCGCGGAAAATCCGCATGCTTCCGCGTTCTCTGGCACTTCCGGTTCCATGATTTTGTCAATTGCGATCTCGCTCTCCTACATGATGGGATGGATGACATACAGCTCAGACTACAGCCGTTACTTCCCGCGGGATACGAAATCGACGAAGGCTTTTGCCGCTGCGTTTTGGGGCAACGTCATTCCGGCCGTTTGGCTCGAGTTGCTCGGTACAGGGCTATCGACTTTCACATCCGTCAGCAAGCCGACCGACCTGGTGTCTGGCATCCTGCCACACCCACTCGCCATTGTGACCATGCTGGCGATCATTCTCGGAACCATCACCGCAAACGTCATCAACATCTACTCGGGATCCATCTCACTACTTTCCATCGACGTGGGCATTGTTCGGGCAGTTGCACCAAAGCGTTGGGTTGCGGCACTCTTGGTTGGCATCCTTGGCGGCATTCTGTCGTACGTCGGCGGCCAGTCTGGTTATTACCAAAATTATAGCAACTTCCTGTTTGTTCTTGCATACTGGATCAGCCCCTGGGCCGCCGTCGTCATTGGCGATTACCTGCTCGTCCGCCGCCACCGGGATGAGATTGACGACTTTTACGATAAGAACCGGCCGCTGCGTGTGGGGTTCTGGGCATTTCTGATTGGTTTTGCCTGTTCCATACCCTTCTTCAACCAAGTCATGTATACCGGATACTTTGCGAAGCACTATCCGCAAATCGGCGACATCTCATACTATGTGAGCTTTGTTGTCGCGTTTGTTCTGTACGCACTATTTGCAAACCGACAAACCGCCCAAGTCAGACTGTAGAAACGACAACAGGCGCCCGCACTACTCACGGGCGCCTGATGCACTGTATCCTATCACCAAATCGGCACGAACCCATCGATTTCGTGCAGGATTTCATCAATCGCACGCAAGGTGTCCTGTGTCAATTCCAACTCCACCGCCTTGACGTTCTCTTCCACCTGCGCAATGCGGCTTGCCCCAATGATAGCCGATGCAACGTTTTGTTGGCGCAATGTCCAGGAGATCGCCAATTGCGATAGCGAGGCTCCCAGCGACTTTGCGATGTCCTCCAGTTTAACCACACACGTCAGCACATCGTCGCGCAAATAACTGCGTATCCAGTAATTTGTTTCATCATTTGCAGCCCGGCTCTCACGAGGCACTTGGCTACCTGGACGGTACTTACCGGTGAGAATGCCTTGCGCTAACGGTGAAAACACAACCTGCCCGACGCCTAATTGTGCACAGGTCGGCATAACGTCCTTCTCGATATAGCGGACGAGCATATTGTAAATCGGTTGATTTGAAATAATCGGGTGGAGATTGCGCTTATCGGCAATTGCGATGGCTTGTCCAATTTGGGCCGCCGACCATTCGCTGACGCCCGCATACAAAATTTTCCCTGACCGAATCAGATCGTCCAAGGCATACAGCGTCTCTTCCAACGAGACGGTGGGATCGAACCGATGGCACTGATATAGATCGATATAATCGACACCTAACCGTTGTAAGCTCGCTTCACACTGTTCGACGATGTGTTTACGCGACAGGCCGTGGTCGTTAGGCCCATCTCCCATGGGAAAGTATACTTTCGTCGCAAGGACATACGACGATCTCGGATATTTGCGCAATGCTTCACCAACGACCAACTCGGCTTGACCACGATTGTATGCGTTTGCCGTATCAAAAAAGTTGATACCGAGTTCATAGGCGCGATCGATACAGGCGATAGCCGTTTCGCGCTCCGTAGCGTTTCCGTATGTCAACCAACTACCGAGGCCCACTTCACTGACGCGCAACCCACTATTTCCAATTTGACGATACCTCATGAAATCACCCTCTTGAAAGCATGCATGTGATTTTCATATTGTAAACGGTTCCGCAAGAATCCGAAAACATTGCTTCTCCCGGCATAGCGTGCTACGTTCGTAAAAGACGTCAAATCACCGATGGCAATTGCCCCCGAGCCCTAGCTTAAAGGAGCCTATTCCCATGATTCGAGGCATCGTGTTCGACTTCGATGGAACTTTAATCGACACCGAATCTGCCTGGTACACCGCCTTTTGCGATCTCTACCAGCAGCATCGGGTAGAGCTTCCGCTTTCCTTATATGCACAATGTATCGGAACAACCCATGATGCATTCGACCCAGTCGCACACCTGATCGCATCTGCAGAAATGCCCATCACTGAAAGCGAGATCGAGCAGTTTATTCAGCGCCGTCACCATGAGCTTATGCGTGAAAAAAGCTTGCGTCCCGGAGTGAAGAAAACCATCGAAACGGCTCGTACACTGGGTCTGCGCATCGGCCTTGCAACGAGTTCACATCGGGCGTGGATCGATCCGTTTCTCGAACGTCTGGGCATCGCGGATGCCTTTCATTGCATTCGCACCGCAGATGATGTCAAACGCGTCAAACCTGATCCCGCCCTCTACGAACTCACCCTTGCCTGCCTGGGACTAAAGCCAGATGAGGCTGTTGCCATTGAGGATTCTCCGAACGGCGCCCTCGCGGCCGTGCGTGCCGGTATGCATGTGCTATGTACTCCAAACGATGTCACTCGTCAACTTCCGTTCCCCGAAAACTGCAACCATGTATCGTCTTTGGACGAGATCGATTGGCCAACCTGGCTGCAAGAACGAAACCGGTAGGATTCGTGGCGTAACAAAAACCCGGCCGCACATGCCGCCGGGCTTTGCCTGCTTCTTCAGTTTGCCAAATGACATGTGACCGAGTGCTGACTGCCAACCAATTTGCGCTCTGGTTTCTTTTGACGACACACATCAGTTGCAAAGGGACAGCGCGGATGGAATGTGCATCCGCTGGGCGGATTGAATGGCGACGGTATTTCCCCCTGAATCGATGTCAGCGCCTGACGTTTGTCCGTGTCTTCCGGCATCTTCAAAATGGACTGCAGCAACACCTGGGTATACGGGTGTGTCGGGGTGGCGAACAACTCTTCGGCCGGACCCTGTGCCACCACTTCGCCGAGATACAACACGGCTACTTGGTCACTGAGGTATTCAACTACGGCCAAATTGTGCGAAATGAAGATATACGTCAGATTGAAGTCCTTTTGCAGTTCTTGCAACAATTGAATGACCTGAACCTGAATCGACACGTCCAACGCCGAGATGGGTTCGTCGCATATAACCAGCTTCGGATTTAACGACAGCGCACGGGCGATGCCAACGCGTTGCAACTGGCCACCTGACAACTCATGCGGAAACGCGTACTTCACCACGGTTGGCAAGCCGACGCGTTCAAGCAGTTCGTCGACGCGCTTTTGCCGCTCCGCCTTGGTTCCGATATTGTGAATCGCCATTGCGTCCTCAATCGCAGCGCCTATCGTCATCCGTGGACTCATGCTAGCTTGCGGATCTTGAAAGATAATCTGCATATCGCGGCGCAACGGGCGCATCTGTTTCGGTGACAGTTTTGTGATGTCCTGGCCGTTAAAGACGATACGCCCCTCGTTGGCATCGAGCAGGCGAAGCACCAACCGCCCAAGCGTCGATTTGCCTGAACCACTTTCGCCGACGAGTCCCATCGTCTTGCCCGCGTCCAGCTGGAACGACACTTTTTCAACCGCATGCAGTTCTCGACCTTGCACGCGAAACCGCTTGGATACTTCCTCAACTTGCAGCAATGGACTAGATGGCATGAGCGAGGACCTCCTCCGCACGATGGCATGCGACATGGTGATTGGGGCTGATTTCCCGCAGTGCCGGTAACTCCAACCTGCATCGCTCTGTGGCAAGCGGGCAACGCGATGCGAAGGAACAGCTCTTGGGCGGTTCAGTCAGCGTCGGTGCCATGCCAGGAATTGGCGACAATTGGCGATCGCGCTGGCCTATTTCGATAATGGAATTCTTTAATCCCATCGTGTACGGATGAGCGGGTTGGCGCAGAAACTGACGAGTGTCCGCCATTTCCATAATCTGTCCAGCATACAGAACGATGATCCGGTCGCAAAAGTTGGTCGCGACACCAAAGTCGTGCGTGATCATCGCAATGCTCATCTGCTTTTTTCTACGTTGTTCTTGCAAGAGGGCAAGAATCTGCATTTGAACGGTCACATCAAGTGCCGTCGTCGGCTCGTCCGCAATCAGCAGTTGCGGTTCGCAAGCGAGCGCGATCGCAATCATGATGCGTTGGCGCATTCCTCCTGAAAACTCATGCGGATAATTGCGAAAACGCGCTTTGGGCTCGGGAATGCCCATTTCATGCAAAAGTTGCAATGTGCGTTCAAACGCCTCGCGGCGTCCAGCGTATTGATGCGTCAACATGGATTCCATGATTTGATCGCCAATCCGCATGACTGGGTTCAAACTCGTCATCGGATCCTGAAAGATGACACCGATGTCGCGCCCGCGAATATCCTCCAACTGCCGGGGGCGCATCTTGAGAAGATCATGCCCCTGAAACTTTGCAGTTCCCGCCATAATCTTTCCGTTTTCCCGAATGAGGCCGAGGGCGGACATCAAGGTCACCGATTTGCCGGATCCGCTTTCGCCCACGATGCCAAGAGCTTCGCCTTCGGCGATAGAAAAGCTCACGCCGTTGACGGCGAATACCTCGTCTTCACCGCGATCGAACTGAACGCGTAAATCATCAATTGCCAATAATGCCTCTGCCATCTCACATGCCTCCTTTCGGATTGAACGCTTCTTGTAAGCCGTCGGCTACAAATAGGAAGGATAGCAGCGTGATGGCGAACACACCGGCAGGGAAATAGAGCAACCATGGGAAGCCGAGGATATTAGCCCCTGCCTGGGCTAGCATGTTACCAAACGATGGCATAGGTGGGTTTAAGCCCATGCCCACAATGCTCAATCCTGCTTGCGCAGTCAAATCGTACGGAATGCCAAAAGCCAATGACACCACCATGCTTCCGACGACGTTGGGAAACATGTAGCGGCGCGCAATGTGCCACTGCGGCGCTCCCAAGGCACGAGCCGCTTCCACCATCTCGCCATTTCGCATGGACAGGACCAGCGAACGAATGAGACGGGCATAACCCGCCCAACCAGGGACACCGATGGCGAGAATCATCGGAAAGATACCCTTGCCGAGCAGTACCACTAGAATGAGGGCGAAAAAGAACGACGGCAACGCAAACATGAAATCGACGGCTCGCATGACAATCATGTCGATGATGCCTCCGGACAAACCCGCCCATAAGCCCAGCACAATGCCAATAAGGAAACTCACGCAGGTCGCGCCAAGTGCAATCTCAAGCGCGTATCGAACGCTGTACAAGATTTGGCTGAAGACGTCGTACCCCACCGTGTCTGTACCGAACAAGTGCTGCCACGATGGCCCGGAATGCATGTGCAGAAAATCTGCATAGGTATAGCTGTACGGCGCAATCCAAGGACCGATAATCCCTATTATGAAAAAGAGAATGACCCAGCCGAGTCCGGCCACCGCAAAACCATTGCGACGATATCGCTGCCACGCGCGGTACATCGGCGAATTCTTCCGTGCCCGGCGCACTGACTGCTGGGATTGTGATACGGCAATTGCCACGTGAACATTCCTCCTATCCCGGCTTTGTCACCTGCGCAACGCGGCACTCACTGCAATTTGACTCTTGGATCCATCACCGCGTATATGACGTCGACAGCCAAATTCGTCAACATGATGGTTGCGCCCAAAATGAAGACCGCCGTGATGGCCAATGGGAAGTCAAAGTTTGTGAACGCCGTCGAAATCACCTTGCCGAGACCGGGTATGGCAAAGATGTTTTCAACCCATACAGTACCGACCACCGTGAATGCAAACTGAGGACCTATCACGGTGATTAGCGCGGTGAGCGAGTTCTTTACCCCGTGTTTAAGAACAAGAGGCCAATACTTGACACCCTTCGCTTTCGCAGTACGAATAAAATCCTGCCTCATGGTTTCGATCAAGCTACCTCGCATGTAGCGGGCTACCACACCGATGTTTCCTGCAGCAAGAGACACCACGGGCAACACAGCTTCCGGCACGGTTCCCCATCCTGTAACAGGAAGCACGTTTTGCCACACCACACCAAAGAGCAATACGAAGATAACCGCCAAGACGAACGACGGAATAGCCTGGCCGAACATAGAAAGAGTCGTGACCAAGTAATCAACCCACGTATTTCTCTTAATTGCAGCAATAATACCCATAGGTATGCCCACAACTACGGACAAAACCACCGATGAAAAAGCTAGAATCACACTGATAGGCAGAGCCGTCTTCAGCTGGGACATGATGCTGAGCGTCGGATTTTGCATTGAATTACCAAAGTTAAGCGTAAAAGTATGCCATTCGTAGAGAAGCACCTGATGCCAGAGTGGAAGATTCAGGCCATACCGGAGTTGAAACTGCTCCATAAGTTTCTGGTAGGCAGCCGGATCCTGAGCTGCAAGCGGAGCGAGTGACGACGCAAGCTGCGTCGTGTTCATGAACCCTCCCGGCGAGCAATACATCATAATATACGAGATGGCAATCACAGCCGCGAGCGTGATCACAATAGCCACAAAGCGCTTGGCGAAAAATTTGGCATAGAACATCGCTGGCCTCCTTCCGAAGCGCCCGTGGGCAAAGCCCACGGGCCGTCTTTACGCCACCTTACTTCGTGGACAGATATTGGAATTGATAGAAGTTGCCCCACGCCCACGGGTTCGGTTGAGCACCCGTCACAGTCGAGCGTTCCAGGTAGTAGGTCTGGTTGTAGTACAAAGGAATGACCCATCCCTGCTGCATGAGCGAAGTCACGAGTTTACCTGCCCAAACGGCAGCTTGGGACGATTTCATGCTGTTCTGCTCATAAGCCTGCCACATGCGCCAATCGCGCTCTTGTGCGGACTCCTGCGTATCCCAATACACCTGCAAGTCAAGCGCGCCGGTATTGGTTCCACCGAGTGTGGTCGTGGCCGACTCAGGCGCAACAAACTCCCAAGCGAGGACATATGCGCCATGCTTTGCGCTGGCAGTCTTCGCGGACTTCCACTGCGCGACAATCGAGTTCCACTGCTGTTGCAACGACGGAGTACCCGGCGGGCTTAGGATAGCGCGCCACTGTGCGGGTTGTTCCTTCGTCCACTTCTCAATGATAGGAATGTCCTTTTCGACTTCCTTCTGAAGTGGGATCCAGTCATTCCAGCTCACACCGGTATTCGCATTCTGCGGGTTTCCATACTTCTGGACCGAGGTGGGATCATACGGTGTGTTGTACCACGGCAGAACGTGTTGGACCTGCTGCGGCGTCCATCCATAGTCGCCCGGGAAGTAGATGCCCTGGCTTGCTTGAATATCCATGTTTGCAGGTTCAAACCAGTTCACAGCACCAGCAGCGACCACAAATCCAGGCTGAATCCCCTTAAGCGGCCCTTCCCACACAAGTGCACTGTAATTGGTCTGGTTTTCCTGGATGATCTTCGTTTGGATGCCCAAGTTCTGTTGCAACTCTTGAGAAATAGCTTCTGCTACGGGTACGCCTTGTTGGTTGACATCTGGTACCGGAGCATATAAGTACAACACGGGCAAACCCTTGCCGTTTGGATAACCAGCTTCCGCAAGCAGTTTCTTGGCCTGTGCCACGTTTTCGGGCAACCCAGTCTCATACTTCTCGGCTGGCCAACCCGGGGTCGCAAACTTGTTTGTCACCCCCCCCATATTGTTCAGCACGTCTTGAACAATCGGTTGGCGCTGCACTGCCATAGCTATCGCTTGACGAACCTTTGGATTGTAATACGGCGACGAAATCGCTGAGTGATCCCATTCCAGGTACTCAATGCTGTAGTCGGGCGCAGTATGCAGTTCTTTGCTGAGATTGTGCGTCTTAATATATTGGAAATCCGACGAAGAACCTACTAACGCGACGTCCAATTTGCCCGCCATGAAATCTTCAACCGCAACCGTTGTACCCGGAACCAGGTTGATGACCTTCGCGTTGCCGTGGTTGACTTCACCCGGATGACCGACATATTTCGGATTCGGAACCAAGGTTATCGTGCCGTTCGGTGTAAACGATTTCACGATGTATGGACCATCGCCGACAAAGTTCTGTGGTAAGTACCAATCGGTCGGATGCGCATTGACGGTCTTCGGGTCAAGCGGCATGGACCCTGAGACGGCGAGTTCGCCCAAGATATAATGGGGCGTGGTCGTCGTAATCTGCAATTCATAGTTGTTTACAACCTTGATGCCAACCTGACTTGCCGGTACGGCACCAGAGTGATATTGATACGCATTTTTGACATTGTTCAGAACGCTTGCCCAAAGCTGCGCCTGCGAGTTGGCTGGATTCAGCTGGCGCATCCAAGCGTAGTAGAAGTCCTGGGCTGTGACAGGATCGCCATTTGACCAGCGCGCATCCTTACGCAAATAGATGGTCCATGTAAGCCCGTCTTTGGACAGAGAATACCCCGATGCAATCTTCGGTACAATCTGATTTTGTTGGTTGTACCCGTAGAGACCTTCGAGGATAGTACCCTGATCCACAAGAATCTGCGCCGCCCATTGCGAAGGATCCAGCGACGAGATACCCGGAGGTGACGGATATGTGATGGTCACCGAGCCACCCGCATTGGAGGCCGAGTGCACGAGCACCGATGCCGATCCGCCGGCGTTATTTGCCGTGTTATTTTGACCATGCACGGACGTCGCGCAACCAACGAGGCCACCGCTCGCCATAAGTACCGCCACTGGAAGTTGCCATTTCCTTGTCTTTCGCTTGCCCATTGTGTTCACTCCTTATCCACACCGCTCGTCTTTGCTAACGCTTTCATAGACCCCCGTACTCAATCAGGTTCCTTCTGCATCGCCAGGTCTGGCTGCTTAACCCCCCCATTCCCACTTCGTTGCCTAGGAACCAAGGTACCCAAATCGATTTGCACTAGGACAAAAAGATTCGGTTCCTACCAACAACATAAAATCGGCCCAACCCAAAATCAATAGTCCTTTTATGTGGTTATTGTCTTTGGTGAGCCCGAACGCGGCAAGCACGTTTCGAATCCAAATCGATTTGTGCTTACAGATTCGTTGATGCTTCAAACATAAAATTGGCGCAGGGCGAAATCAATAGTCTATTTCGTCAATTATTGCTTTTCTCTTCACTCTTCTTGTCCTGGTTTGTTGAAGGTCACAAACCAGGACAAGAAGAGTTCAAAATCACAAGCTGGTGCAGGTAGGCAAAACAGGTCGTGTAACGAACGTTCAGACACCCACAAAATGAGAAACCACAAAGACGGCTGGCGAGTTCCAGTAGACAGCCACTTCATTGGTCGAATAACTTTCTTCGTGATCGAGAAAACATCGTGCTGCAGGCTGGTCCTGCAGGCGCTCGCGGGCCACTGTATCTTGCAAATTGCGATTGGGGCCGCCGGCCAACATGCCTGGCACAGGAGCCTCGACTGTATCAGCCACCGATGGACGATGGTGAGGATGAAGGAGCGGCTTTCTCCCATAGCCTGAAACGTAGCACTGTTGTAAGGCATTTTCGCCCAGCATGTAATGAACCGTCTGTAAAGCTCCGTCGACGTACAGATCTGAGGATTCCAGCGCGTGTGCAATAAGCAAGTGCATGCCTCGATTTAACAACACCATGTTGCTTCCCCAAATGTAATCCTGTTCCGCGAGCGGAATACCAAATGCCGTACATGCACCAAGGCTGACCAACCTATCCGCCTCTGTCAGCCAAGCTTTGCGCAGATGTTCCCAAACCTGCGCCTGCGTAAAGGCACGATCCGCCCGCAAATACGCGATTGTTCCGTAACCGCCAACATCAGCCCAGCCTAGCTCAGTCAGGGAAAACCCTCCAGTTGCGAAGGCCTGCAAGCATGCCTGATGATAGCGCTCTTCTCCCGTCGCTTGCAAAAGCGAAGCCGCTGCCCAGAAGTGTTCATCAATCAGCTTCTTATCGCCATACTCGCCTGTGGCTACGCCATCCGGATTGTGAAACGGTTCGGCGTCATGACTCGTGCACCATTCGTAGGCACGCTCGGCAGCGTTCAAACACCGGGTTGCAAAATCCGCATCAAACGCCCGATAGATGCGGGCCGCATGGGCAAGTGCAGCCGCGAATGTCGCAGTAGCTGCGTATGAAATCGGCGAGAGCACCAGTTCCCCATGATCGTCCTCAGGCATCGCTGACAAAGGAGGGAACCGATAAGTTGTGACCTTGTGATAGACGCCTCCCGTCTGCTCATCCTGCATACGCAACATCCACTCGAGTTCAAAGCGAACCTCACTGAGCACATCAGGCAAGCCGGATCCCGACTCTGGGATGCCTACCGGGCTGATAAATGCCTTCGGATAGAATTCATAGGCGAGCAACAAGTCCGCAACCGCTTTCGCTGCCGGCACAACGTATTTCCCGTAGTCCCCAGCGTCATGCCATCCGCCGTGACAGTCGATACGCCGCGATGGTTCGGCATACACATGTGCCTTTTCCGCGTGACAAGCCGCATGCGAGAAGTCGCCGGCGTGCTCAGCAGACAATGCGACGCCACAGCGCTGAAAGTAGAAAAACTTCTGTAAGCCTTTATGCAGATCGGCATACACATCAGGATGAATGGCCAAGGTGACCGATTGCCCTATGCCCGGCACTGTGAGTTGATATGTGCCGACTTCGGTGACGTCACTGATGTCGCCGATGTACACCTGCACTCCGGTTGCCTTGTCGTCTCCGACTGCCTGCAATTCGCCAGCGAAAACCTCGCTGCCATCCGCCCGGGAGACGGCAAACGGCCCCCCGCAACCGCTTACACAAAAGCGTTTTCGATCCTGTGGACGATAGCCCAACTGGTTTATATGTATTGCTGCTTGCATAGTCGCCTCCATATCGCCCATTCGCCATAAGCTTATTTTCGTGATTCCTTCCCTATCATACACGTGATAGCAAGCAAAGGAAATGTACGAATGCATGCTTGCACAGTCACGAAGGGCGCAACCGTACCCAAACCAGGTTTCCAGTCCCGCCCTCGTGAAACACCATACTTTGTTTCCGACCTATCTGCCTTACCCGATTTCGACCATGCGCTCGAGAGCAATGCGCGCCCGCTGCGCCGTTTCCACAGGCACCGAAATGATCGTGCGCATCTCGACGAGAGACGCAAGCACCTTTTCCAGCGTGATCATTTTCATGAACGGACAAATGGCCTTGCGATTGGCCGGAATGAACCGTTTATGCGGATTCTGCCGTTCCATTTGATGCAGGATTCCCACTTCAGTGGCCACGATGAACTCGTCCTGCCCTGACGTTTTCGCTCGCTCCAACATGCCGCTTGTCGATAGCACGTGTGTGCGATCCGCCGGCAATTGCCCTTCTGCGAGCAGATACATATTGGAAGTCGAACGCCCGCATTCTGGGTGTATCAAAAGTTCAGCCTGCGGATGCGCAGCCAAGGTTTCGGCGATATCCGCCGGAGCGATGCCCGCATGGACGTGACATTCACCGAGCCAAATGTGCATGTTCTCGCGCCCTGTCATCCGCTTGACGTACGAACCAAGAAACATGTCTGGGCAAAACAGCACTTCTTTATCAGCAGGAATGCTGCGTACAACGTCGACGGCGTTGGCCGATGTGCAACAGTAGTCGCTTTCTGCCTTCACTTCCGCAGATGTGTTGACATACGAGACAACCACCGCACCTGGGTGCTCCGCTTTCCATGCCCGCAATTGATCAGCCGTGATCGAATCGGCCAAGGAACAACCAGCCTCTGCATCTGGCAGGAGTACCGTTTTCTCGGGGTTTAAAATCGCCGCGGTCTCCGCCATAAAGTGGACGCCACAGAGGACAATCACGTCTGCCGATGTCTTTGCGGCAGCACGCGCCAATGCCAAAGAATCGCCGAGCACGTCAGCGACGTCCTGCACCTCGGGCAGCTCGTAGTTATGAGCAAGGATCAGCGCGTTGCGCTTCTCTTTCCAAACGCGGATTTGTTCCAACAACGTACCTTGTTCCACTGTCATCGCCATCCGTATACCGTCTCCTCACTTCGAATCGTTGTACTTCTCGACTTCGCAATCTCGCTGCTATGCGCAAAGGCGAGCTTTGGCATGGGGTAATCCGACCGAAAATGGGCACCGCGGCTTTCCTCGCGCGCCATGGCCAGGTGCGAAATCAACCATGCCACGCACGCGACTGCCGATTGGGGCCGCTGCCTGGAGAGATCGAGCAATGTGTGGTGTGCTGCCAACAAGCCGGTACCCGTTCGCTCGATCCCGACGCCATTCCACATTGCCTGTTGCACTTGTGACAAGACCGCCTCCGATTCGACGGCACAAATCCGCGATTCGACATCGGCCTCGGGCAATCTCGGCGCGCATGGCGCATGGCGCATGGCTTGGGCGAACAACTTCGCCATGACGACGCACTCCAAAAGAGAATTGCTCGCTAGCCGATTCGCGCCATGAACCCCGGTATACGCAACCTCCCCCAAGGCAAACAGGCCGGGAACCGAGGTCTCGCCGTTCATTCGTGCGATCACGCCGCCCATCATGAAGTGTGCAGCGGGCGTGACAGGAATAGGCGACGTGATCGGATCAATCCCGATTTCCGAAAGCCGACGCGAAATGTTTGGAAACCGCTGGTCAAAATGAGAAACGCCAGTCGCATCGAGAAAGACGGGGCCCCTTTCGCGCTGTGCACGATAAATTTCGCGTGCCACGACGTCGCGCGTTCGCAGATTGTCGCTCCGGTTCGCGAACAGCGGTTTGCCGCACGCATCGACAAGTTGTGCGCCCGCCCCACGCACCGCCTCGGAGATGGGCAAAGCGTCACCGCTTCCATCATTGACTACAGTTGGATGAAACTGTATAAATTCGAGATTACCTAGAACCGCTCCTGCGTGATACGCCAAGGCCAATCCTTCACCTATCGCCCCGGGCGGATTGGACGAATATGGGTACAACCGTCCGGCTCCTCCGGTTGCCAGAACAACGGCTTTGCGAGCCCGCCAAAACGTCGTCTCGCCATCGCAGTTGGCGACAGCGCCAATGGCCCTGCCACTGACGTCCTTCACCACGGCCTCGACGAAACTGCCTGTGATCATTCGCACACGTCCGTTCTCAGCCAAAGCGCCTGCGAGCGACTGTACGACCACGCGTCCTGTAGCGTCGCCATCGGCATGGACGATCCGCGAACGACCATGTCCGCCTTCTAAGCCAAGGCGCAGTTGGCCTTTGCGATCGCGATCGAAGGCAACGCCTGTGCCCACCAACCATGCGATGGCCTGCGGCGCCAGATCCGTCAACGTTCGCACGGCAGCGGGATCAGACAAGCCCGCTCCTGCAGCCAAGGTGTCTTCCATATGCCAAGCCGCGCGATCGGCCGGGTGAACACTGGCCGCAATGCCACCTTGCGCGAAATATGAATTGGTGCCTGCGATGCCCGTCTTGCTTAACACGACGACATCGCTGTGTTCCGCGGCCGCCAATGCTGCCGCCATGCCAGCAAGCCCAGCGCCGATGATGACGATGTCCGCCGTGTCCTGATTCATGGCTGATCCCCCACTTGCAAAGTCATGAACGGCTCGATGTCGAGGCCCACATCAATGCTTCGTGCCGCATGCGTCAAAGCGCCCATCGAAATGTAATCCACCCCTGTCGCCGCGACTTCTGGCAAACGCGACAACGTCATGTTGCCAGATGCCTCGAGTATCACCCGTCCTTCCGACATGGCAACGGCCTGCGCAAGTTGGCTCGTCGACATGTTGTCGAGGAGAATCATATCGGGCTCGGCTGCCAGGGCCTCTGCCAACTGCTCCAAGGTATCGACCTCGACTTCGATTTTCTGTGCAACGCCGACTTGCGCACGCGCGCGCTCAATAGCCACGCGCACACCACCAGCCATTGCGATGTGGTTGTCTTTGATTAAAACCATATCGTCCAAGCCATGGCGGTGATTGCAGCCGCCACCAACAGTCACCGCGTATTTCTCAATGCTGCGCCATCCGGGTGTGGTCTTGCGCGTGTCGAGCAACCGGGTCTTCGTTCCGGCGATCAGATTTGCGGCATCGCGCGTCTTTGTCGCAATCCCCGTCAGTCGTGCCAAGAAGTTCAAGGCCGTCCGCTCTGCGGTCAAAATGGAACATGCCTTGCCCACAATCTCACAAACCGCTTGCCGATCCGCCAGGTCATCCCCATCGTGAGCCAAGTACGTAAATTGCAATGCGGGATCGACCGTGTGGAATACGCGTTTCGCGAGCGGCAAGCCAGCAATGCGACTGGGCTCCTTCACCCACACGACAGCACGGGCCTGTAGCGCCGGATCCACTGTGTACATCGTGGTGCAATCGCCTCGCCCGATGTCCTCTGCCAACGCCAAGCGAATAAGCTGTTCTGTATGAAAGTCGATCTGCAACGCTGCAGCCTCCTCATCTTCACAGTTACGAGTGTCTGACTTTTTACTAGCTGTATATACAGTAGCATACACAGATTGGTTTTGCACTATGGAACCATTTGGGCTTTAAGAAGATCGGTTGACAATCTCCATACATCGTGTAAGCTCATATTCAGAACATATGTTCGTTTTTTGTGCGGAAGGGTGTTACGCCGTGTTGGAGGCTCCGCAATACGTTGACATCGCGGTGAAACAGGCAGTTCATAAAGTGCAAGCACCAAGCATGCCATTCGCGTGGTCGCTTAATCCCTATCGAGGATGTTCGCATGGTTGCGCATTTTGCTATGCGCGGTCCACGCATAGCTTCCTTGGATTTGCCGCCGATGACACATTTCGCAAACACGTCATGGTCAAAGCGGCGATACCAGAAGCTTTGGAGAGGCAGCTTGAGACGAAGTTGCGGGCCTGTGGTGGCAATCTTGAACGTCTGTCTACGTCGTTTGGCACACTGGCCATCGGCACCGCAACAGACCCTTATCAATCCATTGAAGCGAAGCGGGAAATCACGAGAAGTTGTCTGGAGGTGCTCGCAAAATACCAAATTCGGACGACCATCACTACGAGATCGCCTTTGATTCTACGAGACGTGGATATTTTGAAACGAATGCGGTTGGAATCCGTTCAATTGAGCATTCATACGCTGGATGGAGACATTTGGAGGGCATTCGAGCCAGCGACACCCGCCCCCAAAACAAGGCTTGCCACCGTGCGCAAGCTCGCAGAACACAAGCTGCCAGTTGGCGTCTTCCTCGCCCCCATCTTGCCTTATATCAGTGACGGCGAGGCTCAAATGCACAGCGTGATCGAGCAGGCCGTGGCACACGGAGCACACTTTGTTATGCCTTCCATACTGCGCCTGGCGCCGGAAGTCAAACCTTGGTTCTTCGACGTCCTCCGCCAAACGTACCCGCACGTGGTGGAGCAGTACGAAAAGTTGTACAAAACGCCATACGCACCACCGTGGTACCGGCGCCAGATCATCGCCAAGGCTACTGCCATGGTGCGCAGTTTGGGCGTAAACATCGAATCTGTACCATCGACGCAACCGGTCTCCAGGACACGTGAGCCGCAAAGTCGGCAACTCACGTTGCCCCTCTGAGTTTTCATTTTCTGGGAAACGATATTTCTGTCGCCATTTACATGCCTATGTATTGAGCATACAGACTACGGGCCCGGGCAGGATCGTCCGTGCCATGAACCAAGGCGCGGCCGTCTGGAAACACACTGATGGCAATTTCGCCGTGTTGCCAACGGAGCAAGTGCTCATTCACACGCACTTCGCCAAGCGCCCGCAGGCGATCGGCGAGTCGGTCAAGTGACAATGGGCGGCTGGTGGTTGGACGCACCTGAACAGTCTGCCTGCCACATAGCGAAACGGTCAAAGCGCCTCTACTGCCCGCTAACGCTTGAAACTCTCGGTTTACGCAGCACGGACACTGCGGACTGGGCTCGCCGAGGGCGGTTTGATGAAATTCATTCTGCCACACGTCGACCTGGAAGATGGCGTCGCTGAGCGCATCCAAATTGCCTGTCAAATACTTAAGGGTCTCGGCGACCTGATAGGACGCAACCATCGCCACCACGGGTGCAATAACGCCCACCGTTTCGCATGTGTCGTGCCCACCCCCAGCATCTGGCCCGAGCAAACAAACAAAGCAAGGCGTTTGCCCAGGCCGAAAAAAGGCCGCCGTTCCATGCGAACTGACGGCTCCCGCGTACGCCCACGGCAGGCCGTGTTTAACAGCGACGTCGTTCAACAGATATCTCACCTGAAAATTGTCCGATCCATCCACAATCACGTCGACATCGGCCAACAGCGATTCCGCGTTCCCAGCATGGACATCATCGACCACAGGCTCCACCGTGATATCGCTGTTTGCGGCACGCAGAGCTTCCGCCGCGGCAATCGCCTTCGGCCGCCCCGCCCTGGCGTCTGCCTCAGTATACAGCGACTGCCGTTGCAAATTGGACGGTTCGATAACATCGCGATCGATCACGCGCACATAGCCGACGCCAGCCCGTGCCAATTGGGCTGCTGACACAGTTCCAAGCGCCCCCATGCCGACAATCGCGATGCGAGCGGCGCGCAACCGCTCCTGTCCCACGCCCCCGATGGGGCGAAATCGAATTTGCCGCGAATACCGTTCGTCGTTCATACCGTGACCCCTTTGTCAACCTGGCGAGTTCATAATGTCTTTCACGATTGCACTAAAGTAGCATTGGATCCGATACGTCCGGCTTCTGGGCTACTCGGTGATGCAACGGCGGAACGTGGAATTCTGCCGGCCTGCCGCGCCAGCCAGCCCGCCTCCACAGCCATCGCCATAGCTCGCGCCATTGCGATTGGATCGCCAGCCTTTGCAATGGCCGTATTCACTAATACGGCATCTGCACCCGTTTCCATGGCAAGTGCCGCATCCGACGGGGCACCGATGCCCGCGTCGACGACGACCGGGACGCGGCCTGCGACCACATCCACGATTCGCGCAATACGCTCGAGACTTTCGAGTCCTTGTCCGGTGCCAATGGCGGAAGCAAAAGGCATGATGGTGGCACAGCCCACATCCAGCAGGCGACGTGCCACTGTGTGATCGTCTGTCGTGTACGGCAGGACCACGAACCCCTCCTTTGCCAGCTGTTCCGCCGCCTCCACCGTTGCAATCGGATCAGGCAGTAGCGTGCCGTCATTCGGGATGACCTCGAGCTTCACCCAGTTCGACAAGCCGGCAGCGCGCGCTAAGCGCGCCGTGCGAACGGCCTCTTCGGCAGTGTGGCAACCCGCTGTATTAGGAAGAAGCGTATATTGATGCAAATCGATATAGGACAGTATGGACTCCTCGCGGGCATCCAAGTTGACACGCCGCACTGCAACCGTGACAATTTCGGCACCGGAAGCCGCAAGTGCCTCCCGCATCTGTGGCAACGATGCATACTTCCCCGTGCCCACCATCAATCGTGATCGAAACGACTTGCCTGCAATCGTCAGCTGCTCCATCGTCGATATTCCTCCTTTGTTTATGTTAACCACACCAAGCGTCTTGCTTAGCCCCCACCGACAAAGCGCACCACTTCGAGCACGTCGCCTTCTACGAGCACGGTTTGTGCGAATGCGCCGCGATCAATTACCTGTTGATTATGTTCGACGGCTACGCGCTCCTCCGCTAGATTCAACTGCATGAGCAGTCCGTCGACCGTGATCCCAGTTGGCACGTCTATCAACCGGCCATTGACAATTATCTGCACGCGAATCACCTCCCTATTTGCACGGTCTGTGCAGCATGAAACGGCTGCCAGCGCTCCGGCCAGCCGCGGCCTGTGGCAGCCGCTGCCACCATCTGCGCCGTAACGGCTGAGAGTAAAATGCCATTGCGAAAGTGACCAATGGCAATCATGAGTCCCGGCAGCCCTGGCAACTCGCCGATTCGTGGTTCACCGTCGGGCGAACCAGGGCGCAATCCCGTCCAACTCTGCAAAAATTCTGCATGGCTAAATCCTGGTGCGATCTCGCGCAAGGCTTCGCTCAATGCCGATACGGCTCCAATCGTGACATCGCGGTTGAAACCCGCGTCACGCTCCTCGGTTGCGCCGACAACAACTGTCCCATCTCGTTTTGGCACAAGGTACGTGCCACCGACGTAGACCGTACGCTGCAAGGAGGTCCCAAACGGTGGGCGGATCGACAGCATTTGCCCTTTCACAGGTTGAATCCCCCAGGTATAGCCCAACGGTCGCAGCAATGAGGAAGACCAGGCACCAGCCGTAAGCAGTACCTTGTCTGCATGGAAACGATCCGTTGCGGTTGTCACCGCAAAGGTTCCACCAATCTGGGGGGAAATGGCCGATACGGGAGATCCCTCGCGCACGTCACAGCTCATGCCAACCGCTTTGGCCAACGCTTTTACCAGCCGCGGCGCGCTTACATTGCCGTCGTCCGGCAAGAATAATCCTCCATACACAGGGCGAATGACCGGCTCTGCTGCTTGAACCTCCGATGCGTCCATCCACACAGCCGAATCGCCTGCCTGCCTCTGCCAATACGCTCGTTCATGAAGCAACGTCGCGTCCGCCTCTGTGTACGCGAGTTGCAAGATCCCGTTGTGGACGAGTTGTGCATCAATGCCCGTGAACTCCAGCAACTCTGCGACATAAGCAGGATACAAGGCGCGGCTCTCGCGACAGAGTTCATAAAACGGCCCTGGGCGATGCGCTTCTAACTGTGCACCGAGCATGCCTGCCGCGGCACTGGACGCCTCACCACCCAAACGCCCTTTGTCGACGACGAGCACTTTCATGCCGGCCTGGGCAAGACGCCAAGCACTCGCCATGCCAATGGCACCACCCCCCACGACGACCACATCGTAGCCAGCGGTCATCATCTATCCCCCCTACCAATTGTCATCGTTGGGAAAGCAACCTTTGGCTCTGCGTTCGCATCCTCCATCGCCTCTTTCAGCCGCGCAGCCGCGTCGCGAGGATGATCGGCGGACAGTACCGCACCGATCACTGCGATCCCGCTACACCCAGTCGCCAGTACATCGCGAACGTTGTGCGTATCGATGCCACCGATAGCAATAACCGGTATCGAAACAGCTTCCACTACTTGCGCCAACGCGCGCAGTCCCTGTGGTGGAAGCCCCGGATGAGATGCACTCGGGAAGATGTGGCCAAAAGTGACATAGTCCGCACCCGCGCGTTCCGCCGCAACGGCCTCAGCAACGGCATGGACAGAGCACCCTACGAAAAAAGAAAGGTTGAGCCGCTCGCGCACATCATGCACTATTTTCACAGGAAGCGACTTAGCAGCCAAATGCACACCCTCCAGTTCCGCCGCGATCGCGATATCGACACGGTCATTGACAAACAGTTGCGGATGGCAATCCCTGTCGGCTAATGCCGCACGCAGCTCACGAACCAGGTCATACGTGACGGAAGCGGGCGCCTTTTTATCCCGTACCTGCAGCACGTCCGCACCACCCGCGGCCGCTTCGGCAAGCGCTGAAACCAATGGAACCGCTCCGTTGCGGGTTCTGTCACTCAATACGTGTAAAACAGCCGCCATATTGTCACCTCGACAAAAAAGCCGTACCCAAAGAAACGGGTACGGCAGGTTTCCACTTTGAACCTCACAAACGCATCCTGAAGCCAAATCTATGCAATTGCCAAAAACGTCATACCATCATTTCGAAAGGACGTCAGTCAGCACCGGCACAATTTGTTTCTTGCGCGAAACGACACCCTTCAAAAGCGCTTGGTGATCGACCAATGTCACGCCATAGGCCTGTTCGACCGCATTGGCTGCCTTACCGAGCGCGATGCCCACAGAATCGTTATTCAAAATGTCGGTGACGACGAAGAAGAACAGATCCAGTCCTTTTTCCGCAATCACGTTCTCCAAGGCCGCTTCCAACTCTGCTTTACGCGAAAGGACGTCGTTCACGTCGACCGCGTTGACTTGCGCGACCTCGACCTTGTAGCTACCCATCTGAAATTCTTTCGCGTCGAGTGAAATAAGTTCTGCGATGGTTTTCTGACTGAGGTCCGCACCTGCCTTGAGCATCTGCAGCCCGTACTCTTCCAGATGCACACCGGCCTTGGCTGCTAATTCGCGCGCTGCAGTGACATCTTGTTCCGTGCAAGTAGGCGACTTAAGCAACAACGTATCGGAGATGATGGCGGAAAGCATCAGACCCGCCATCTCCTTGGGCACGTCTACCCCGTGCTCTTTATACAACTTGTTCAGGATGGTGGCCGTGCAACCAACCGGTTCCGCACGATAATAAAGTGGGTTGGCTGTCTCAAAGTTGGCGATCCGGTGGTGGTCAATCACTTCGGCGACCTCCACCTGTTCAATATCTGCAGAGCTCTGTTGACGCTCGTTGTGATCGACCAAGATCACCTGTTTGACCTCGTTGGCGACAGTCTCGACGAAACGCGGCGCAGCGACGCCGAAATGATCCAGGACGAACTGCGTCTCTGGGTTTGGATTGCCAAGGCGCACCGCCTCGACGTCCTCGCCCAGCTGCGCCTTTAAATGTGCATAGACAATTGCCGACGTAATGGCGTCCGTATCTGGATTTTTATGACCAAAAACGAGCATCTTTGCCATACCTCAATACTCCTTCACGTTATGTAGTAAGCACTAACGTAGAGTATATCAGTTTTAAGCCTATCTCTGCATTATCAATGACCATTAACCATTCGGTTCGGGCTTTGCAGCCACTCTTTCGGCATACGAGGAATTCGCCCCTTGAAATCGAGATTTCCCCATCCAAAGGATGGCCAACATGGTCACTCCAGCCGGAATCAAGTCCCAAAGAAATGTGGTATGCAAGGACGCATTCATCGCGTGGGCTAGCTTCTCGACAACAGGACCGGGAATCTGACTCCTCGTCGCAGGCGTGAGGATAGCCCTCGGGTCCATGTCTTTAAAGTGACTGGAATACATGCCCATACCACGAAAGGCAGTGGCCACATCCCGTTGAAACGCATGCTTTTGCACCACGCCATAGATGACGATTCCAACCGCCATGCCCAACTCGCGCACAAACGCGTTCGTCGAACTAGCAGCGCCGCGATTCCGGGCATCAAAGTCGCCCATTGCGGCCATACCAATCACCGAGAAAAACGGCCCGATGCCAAAGCCCACCATCAACATCTCGAGCAACAACTGCCAAGTTGGCGTTGCGGCGTCCAAGCGGCTGAGAAGGTAGATACCTGCAAAGAAAAGCACACAAAACGGCCACAAGACATTTCGATATGTTGTCCGTCCCGCAAGTTGCCCGGCAAACGGCGCCGTAAACGAAGACCCAAGCATCATCGGCAACAATTCTAGCCCAGCTGTCATCGCCGATCCGCCGCGAACCCCTTGGATATAGATAGGAACGTAGACAACCGCGACAATGTAGGCACTGCCACTTAAGATGCCAACCACGTTGCTGCTCGCAAAAGCCCGTTTGCGGAACATATGAAAGGAAACGACCGGTTCGCGAGCTCGCCGCTCATTGACGAGGAAAACAGCAAACAGAAGTATCGCTACGACAAACCCACCGATGATTTCGGGCGAGTTCCACGGATACTTCGCACCGCCAAATTCGAGCGCAAACATAAAGGCCGCGACCGCTGGCACAAGCGTGATGATGCCCAACCAGTCAATCATCTGCTTGCCATGTCGCTTCGACTCGTGGTAACCCAAGGTGACAAGTACAAAGGAGACAATTCCAATCGGCACGTTGATATAAAAGACCCACCGCCAGCTCATGTGCTCCGTGATATAGGCACCCAACAACGGACCGAAAATGCTGGCAATCCCGAACACCGCTCCGAACATCCCGGAAAATCTGCCCGATTGCTCCGGCGGGACGATGTCGAAAATGATGGTAAACGCGATCGGCATCAGTGCACCACCGCCAACCCCTTGAATGGCGCGGTACAGCGCCAGTTGATCCATGTTCTGAGCCGTGCCGCAAAGAACGGAACCAAGCAGAAAGGCAATCAATCCAAATGCAAAAAAACGCTTGCGCCCGTACATGTCAGAAAGCTTTCCGAAAATCGGCATACCTGACATCTCGGTCAACATATACGCGGCTGTGATCCAGACGATTTTGTCCAAGCCGCCAAGGTGGGCGACGATGTTTCCGGTCGCGGTGGCCACAATTGTATTGTCCATGGCCGAAACGAAAATACCGAGCAGAAGTCCCGCGATCACAAGGCCCAGGCGCGATCGCTCACTGTTCATGCTAAACTCTCCCTTCACATCGACACCTACGATCCACGCTGCTCACAAGATGCCACGTGCGCCCGAGGATGACATGCATACTCCGTTTTATACTCGATCTTGTCGATGTCGCACCCAAGGCCGATGCGGATTCTGTCTCCACGTACGATATGTGCCTTCGTGTACGTCAACATCACGTCGTCTCCCTCAATCACGTCCGCCGTCAACACGTGCCGTACACGTCCAAAAAGCGGTTTTTTCAAAGAAACGCGCAGCGAGCCACAGCCAATCTCCCGAACGTGACAAGGCCCGTACAGACGCACATCGATGGTTCCTGCATTCAATAAGCCATCGATGGAAAACGCGCCGCGCGACAAAAACTGCTCCACTTCGCAGTCACCGTGAACGGTCAATTCCCCCATGACGCGAACACGATGGCCACGCAATTGGCCACCAACATCCATCTGCCCCATGATGTTGGCGTATCCCACCTGCACATCGGCGTGCGTTTGAAACATCCCCATGACGCGCAACGATTGGCACTCCATATCGCCCGTCGTCACAGCTTCACCCATCACGTTAATATGGTTATACGATCCGCCGGATGTGGTGGAACTACCCATGACGCGCCAATTTTTTACCGGTTCAGCCTGCATCGCATTCACATCCTGTATTCATCTTTCGCGGGACACATGATCGCCTACACTTACACTTGCACGATCTCGCCGACCCTCGCACCGTGTTGCCGCTTGAATTCCTCGCGATATTCAACTCGTTCCACATAAACGCCATGACCAACTGTAATCCGATTGCCGCGAATTCGCTTGGCGACGACATTCTCCACATAAATATGATCGCCCTCGATCATATCGACCACCAACTTATGTCGACGTGCAAAAAAGCCATGCCCCCGCTCGATGCGCAAATCCGTACAACCGATTTCCTGTACTCCAGATTTACCATGCAGACGAATATGAATCTTTTCCGCGTTGATAAGCCCTGAACTGTGCAACTGTCCTCTACAGAAAAATTCCTCAGCCTCACACAAGCCGCCTAAACGAAGCACACCATTACAGTCGATGCGTTCCGCCCGCACATCCTTTGCCAACTGAGCGATTCCGCGCACCTCAATCTCTCGCGCAACACATTCCGCCCCAACGTGCGTGCGTCCGTGTATATGAATGACTTCTGCGTGAACCCCATTTTGCAGCCGAGAAGATCCATGCATGCGGAGCGTCTTCTGCACGTCACAAACGCCACTTATGTTCATAGATCCGTGGATGTCAGCCGAACCAGCCACAACATCGCCGAAAACGTCCGCTTTTCCGTGAAACGCGGATGTTTCGGCTCGGAGATTGCCATGCACTCGAACAACGCCGTGCGCTGCGCATTGCTCGCACACTAAGTCGCCGTCAATGGTGCTTAGACCCTCAAGGTGTACCATTCGATAGATACCACCCATAGCCGATCCATTGCCGGACAAATGGAGATCATGAGCCACCTCTGTCTGCATGCTGCGCCCCCTCACATCAACCTTAGTTTGACATCTTCAATGCACTCGCTCACATCCGCGTCAAACACCAATTTTGCATCCGGATCGATGACTAACTGACCATCCGTACCTTGAACCACCCAGACGGACACCCCAAGCTTACGAACACAGGCAATCCGCATCCGAAAGTCAGAAAACATTGTTATGCTCTGCTCCAGAGTTCGCAAGGCATTTCGAGCTTCGTCCAAACCCACATTTCCACTTGCAAGTGCGCGATGCACAACACTTGCAAACACCACGTCCCGAAATGAGCAAACCTTCGTATTCGGATGCTCAAGCCGGTAGACGCGCCATGCTTGCTCCGACACGATACTCCTGTTCACCATGTCTTCACCGCTCAGCGCGATGTCCGCCGGATCCGGAGAAAATCTGCGAGCAAGCTCATCAAGAGATAAATCGTCCTTTAATTGCTTAATTTGCTCGATCCGGCTGAGTATCTTTTCCCTCGGAAAAAAGGTCTCCTGGCCTGTAAACGTCGATTTGCGGATAAACCATTCCTCCGGAATCAGATCCTTTCGCTTCCATCGGTACAATTGACCGTATGAAATCCCCATTAAATCGAGCAACTCCTTTTTCGAGATCAACTCCTGTTCCACACCACCATCTCCTGTGCAGAATCATCGTAACATAACATTGTTACACACACAATAAAAATCTGCACATTGGTTCCCAAGCATAAAAAAGCCCGCCATGTCGGCGGGCTGAGAAACTTCGCAATAGCACCACGCAATTGGTGGTACAATTACTTGTTCGAAACGGTCCAGTATTGCATTTCCGGAACACCAGTTGCACCGTTGTAGTACGGCAGAACGTTGTGTACGTTCGGTGCCACAACAGCCAACGTTGCGATATTGACGCCCCAGAGGAACGGCAACTGCTTAGCCGTGTACATTTCGTATTGGTAGAAATGCTGCATCGTTTCCTGCTGTGTTGCATACGGAACGTGGGTAGCGTTGATCAAAGCGTCTTCCTCTTTATCGCTATAGCCAGTGCCCGAAGGCGCACCCGTGTTGAACAGGCCTTCTCCGGACGGATAGAAGCCCGGTCCGTTGTATACCCAACCGGAGCCCGTAGCTAAATCCCAACTGTAGTCTTTCGGGTTGCTCGTCTTCGATAGGAACGTCATAAACTCTTCGCCCTTAAGCGACACTTTGACCCCGATTTGCGCCCAATCCTGTTGCATTAACTCGGCTGCGTCCAACGAAGACTGATTGCCCGTCACATACATCAGCGTCAGATTCAGCTTCTGATTACCCTTCGTCATCACGCCATTGACAAGCTTCCAACCGTGCGATTCGAGCAATTGCTTTGCCTTGGTTGGGTTGTACGGATAAAGGTTGTTTTCCGCCGGATCATAGAACTGCGTTCTTGGCGTACCCGGAATCGGACCCGACAGCGGTTCAGCAAATCCTTTGTAGATACTCTTCGCAATCGTGTTATTGTCGATGCTCATCTGCAGAGCCTGACGGACATACAGTTGATCGAAGACACTCGCGTGTGGTGCCCCCGAGTACATATTCATCTCCGTCCAGAAGATTCCAAATGGATATTCTGGCGTAATACTGTCACCCAGCGAGGTCAGCGCAGATTCAGATCCCAACTGGGATTGATCCAGATAACCAACGTTGATTTGACCGCTGCGCAGAGCCGCGAATTCAGCAGCGTTAGAACCTTCGTACTGGAAGACAATCTTGCTCACCGTGCTCTTGTGTCCAGCGTAGCTGGGGTTCGGCGCAATGACCCAATCCTGGCTCGACTTCGCGCTGACCGGCTTAAACGGACCGTCAACGACCTTGTCAAACATCAAGTTGGTTGCATTGGCACCCAAGTACTTGATTTCATCCTCAATGTTGCTCTTGACATCCATATACGAAGCCGGGAGCGGCGTCAATTGAACAATGCCGTTGTATTCAAACCATTGCTGGTTGGCCGGTTGCTTCAAAGTGATAGTAACCTCATACTTCCCTGTGGCCTGAACGCTCTTGATGCCATCCGGAATATCGCCTGTGCCGACGCCCACAAACGGCCAAGGAGCTGGGGCGTTTTTCGCGGAGGCCGCCTTAATGACGTTCCAAGTAAACAGAACGTCCTTCGATGTAACAGGTTGCCCGTTCGACCATTTCCATTTCGGATTTATGAAGATGTGGTAAACGGTTCCTTGTTTGTTGTAGGTGATCTTCTGAGCTATCGAATTATTCCAGTTGATTGAGTAGTCGTTGTTCAACTGCAACATTGGGATATATAGCTGATCGACCAACTGTGAATTGTAGAGTGAGTCGTTTGCCGCATTAAAGATTGGCAAAAACCACGTCAGGTTTGTAGCAGGCGGCAACGCAAATTCGATCACGCCGCCAGTCGCCGTGCTCGCTGCCCCTGTTGTCGCCGTGTTCGTTGCGCTCTGATTTGCTGGCGTTGAATTGCCGGACGCGTTGCTAACGCCGGTCGTTCCACATCCAGCGACACCCAAAACAACAGCAGCCGCCGCGGCCGCAGACATGAGAACCCGTTTCTTTTTCTGCACCATTTGTACCTCCCAGAAAATCGTCATACCAATCTGTAAACTAATTTAACAATTCACTCTCCGCACAATCCGCCAGTTTCATCGGAAGACGCGGATAGTTCAGATAAACCTAGCTCATTGTAAACTTTCGCGAATAGTTTTGTAAAGATCGTACTGCATTTTCGTCAAGACAAGGAAGTTTCGTCTGAACTTTCGTAAAATAATCATACACGGACCTGTATATATACACACTGCGGCCGGCATTTTCCCGGCCGCAGTGCACACATCAAATCCCCAGAAGTTTCTTCACGAGTGGTATCTGACCGCGATGATGAGCCGTGTGAGCAATCGCGTAGGCGATGAGTTGCCGTTTATTGACCTCGCCAATACCGAGTTGGGCTCCAAATTGTGTAAGGTCCGGTTCCGTTAAAGCCTCGAGTGCATGTTTGGCAAAGTCCAAGTTATCAGCCCACAATGCCTTGATTCTGGGAACCTCCCACGACTCGGCTCGAAATGGAGCACCCGCATCGAGCTCAGGAACTTCGCCTTTGACTTGCACAAAGAAGCGGCGCTCGACCAACGCGGCATGCTCGACAATCGAGGCGATATTGTTAAAGTTCGGCTGCGGCTTTTTGACCCAGTCGTCATCTGATAACCCTTCCAGCATCTTGTCGACGCTTGCGTGTACGTTTGCGAGCAGTTGATACAGATCGGCAACTTCCTGAATCATGTCCTTTCGCCTCCAAAGCAGACAAAATTGTAGGGTGCAGGGCGTGTCAACATGTCATCATCCGACGGCTAACATACCACCCCACGTATGCATCGTACATCAATTCAGGCCTAATATCTTCCTCACTGTCCTTCCACGTTGAGCCCGCGTCCAATCCCTTCAAGTGTCCCAAGCAAAAACGCAACAGCACGATTGACGTCGGGTTTGGACAAAGTTCGCGCCAACTCCAGGAAGCTGACCTTCCTGCCACCGGCGATGCGTCGCTGCCCTTCCCCAACACCTGCTGCCAAGGCCTGTGTCAAAGTACGTACCACTTGCGGATCGAGCCCGCCTACCAGCTCGATAAATGCCATCGCATTTTGGATGGCACCGAGGACTCCAGGCTTCCTCACTTGTTCGAGAACAATCTCTGCAATTTGCTGTTTGGCACCGAACAAGCCATGTGCCAGATCCATAAGACCACTTCGTTGCATATCTTCGAGTACGGTCAGTGCCGCCGCCAGCGCCTGTCCATGGCGAGCAACTTCAGTCTGCAGCTGACGCAGTGCTTCCACAACGCTCTCCTCTTCACTGATGGTTGGGCGCTCAACGGCTTGAATCGGTTGTGCCATCTTGCATTCTCTCCTTTGCCAGCCGCTCCACAGAAACATAACCCGGGCGCTTCCACTTGCGCCAAACCTCCACGCCCTGTTGCGGGCGGCGCTTCCCGTAACGCGGACGTGGCTTGTCCAGCGGCCGTCGGCCGCTCCGTTGTAAGATTTCCAAACGCACATAGGTCTCCTTATACGCAGGCGTATGTGTGCGCAAGTCGACCGCAGGACCGGTCAGCAAGTTAACAGCTGACTGTTCACTTACCGTATTCATCGGTAGATAAATCTCTTTGCCATGCACGCGATCCGTCACCATGACCCGTACCTCAACCTGACCATGTGGCGATATCAAGCGCACCAGTGCGCCATCCTCAATGCTTCGTTCAGAAGCCAATTCTGGCGAGATCTCGACAAACGTGTCAGGCACCTTGTGCGTGAGACCTGCTGATTGATTGGTCATGTTCCCTTCGTGAAAATGCTCTAGCAAGCGCCCATTATTTAGATGTAAGTCGTATACGGCATCCGGCCTGTCCGGAGCAATCCAGTTGGCTCGGGCCAACTTTGCCCTGCCATTGGGGTGCGCAAATCGATCTTTGTACAACAAAGGCGTACTCGTTCCATCTTCGGCCACCGGCCAGATTTGGCTTGCATAGCCCTCCAGACGGTCGTATTGAATCCCTGCAAAAAGCGGCGCGATCAACGATGCCTCCGCCATGATGTCAGATGGATGTGTATATGCCCAGTCAGCACCAAGGCGATTCGCAATGTCCATAATAATTTGCCAGTCTGGTCTTGCGTCCCCCAAAGGTGGAAGCACTTGATAAAGTCTTTGAACACGCCGCTCAGTGTTTGTAAATGTCCCCTCTTTCTCTAGGCTCGGGCTTGCAGGCAAAACAACATCAGCAAATTGGGCCGTCTTTGACAAAAAGATGTCCTGCACGACGAAAAATTCGAGCTGACTTAATGCCGCATGTACGTGGTTGGCGTTCGCATCAACCCACGCCATCTCTTCGCCCATCAGGTACATGCCACGCAACTCGCCGCGCACAATCGCATCGAGCATCGCCTGATTATCCATGCCAGGCCGCTCCGGCAATTCCACGCCCCACACGGCGCCTAACCGCCTGCGGGCAGCCGCATCGGTGACGAGTTGATACCCGGGTAACCAATTTGGCAATGTCCCAAAATCGCATGCACCTTGCACGTTGTTATGACCGCGTAAAGGGAAGGCCCCTGCCCCAGGACGTCCATAGTTTCCGGTTACGAGCAGGAGGTCACTGATTGCCGCGCTGGTCTCGCTGCCCCCGCGCTGTTGTGTGACGCCCATAGCCCACAGAACGGCGACGCCATCCGCCTCACGAATCATCTCAGCCATGCGCTTCAAAGTCGGAACCGGAATCCCTGTAACTTCTTCCGCGTATTGCAAGGTGTAGTCGCGAAGAGATTCCACATACGCTTCAAAGCCATCGACGCGATTGCGGATAAACGCTTCGTCGTGCCACCCCTCGTCGATGATGTAGCGCGTGATAGCCGACAGCCAGACGTGATCTGTACCCGGGTTAGGGCGGACGAATAAATCAGCGCGATCGGCCATCTCGTGGCGACGCAAATCTACCACAATCAACTTGTGCCCATGGAGCTTATGTGCGCGTTTGACTCTCGTCGCCAACACGGGATGTGCCTCTGCCGGATTGGCTCCAACGATGATGACAAGACCTGCTCTTGCGATGTCGTCAATTGTCCCCGAGTCGCCCGCCAAACCTACGGTGCGTAGGAGCCCGTCAGTCGCTGGCGACTGACAATAGCGCGAACAGTTGTCGATATTGTTTGTACCGATCACGGCTCGCGCAAGTTTCTGCATCAAGTAATTTTCTTCATTGGTGACCTTGGAAGATGATATAAAACCCAGCGCGTCAGGGCCGGATTCATTGCGAATCTCCCGAAACTTGCTCGCGATCAGATCCAAGGCCTCATCCCAAGTGGCCTCGCGGAAGCTGTCTCCCTGCCGAATAAGCGGCTTTGTAAGGCGCTCTCTGCTATTGACAAAATCCCAGCCAAATTTGCCTTTCACACACGTGGAAATGCCATTCACAGGAGCATCTATGCTCGGCTCCACCTTCAAAATATCGCGCCCCTTAGTCCACACATCAAAGGAGCAACCGACCCCACAGAATGTGCAAACGGTCTTGGTCTTGCGGATCCGCTGTTCCCGCATGGCAGATTCCATTTCTGAGATCGCAAAAATGCCACCGTAACCTGGTTCAACCGCTTTGATCAAATCAATCATAGGCGACAATACGCGATCTGGGATGCCTGATAAGTAGCCGGCTTTCCCAAGCATCGACTGTTCCATGAGAGCATTGGTCGGACACACGGTCACACAATGGCCACACGATACACAGGAGGATTGGTCGATGGGAACATCCTCATCCCAAATGACGCGCGGCATCTCGCGCTCCCAGTCGATAGATAACGTCTCGTTAACCTGCAAGTTTTGGCACGCCTCTACACAGCGGCCGCATAAGATGCATTGATCCGGATCGTAACGATAAAACGGATTTGATAGATCCTTCTCGTACCCTTTTGGTCGGTACGGATAAGCCTGATGCTCAATGCGCATCAACTCCGCTGTGTTATGCAACACACAATTTCCGTTGTTGTTATCGCAGACCGTACAGTACAGCATGTGATTCTCCAGGATTCGGTCCATCGCTTCTGTACGCGCTGATCTGGCTAACGCGCTCGATGTTGATACGCTCATGTCCGCCCTTACCGCGGTGGCGCAGGCTCTCACCAATTCGCCGTCGACTTCCACCATACACGTGTCACACGTTTGAATCGGCCCAAGTTGCTCGTGATAACAAATGTGCGGGTGTTCGATGCCAGCGTCCATCATCGCCTGCAAAATCGTTTTGTCAGTCTTCGCTTCGATAGCTCGTCCGTCAATCTCGACAGTGTAGACACCTGTATCCAGCGATTGCGCCACGGTGACCCCTCCAACATGGAAACCGAAATTTCTTTGCAACAAAATAAAAACTCCACCAAAATCCACGCCAAAACAGGCTTGAATTTCGGTGGAGTAGCAAAAAGCACAAGCGGTACTTTTAGACCAATCCACATAGAGATTATGTTGATAGAAACAATTTATCACACTCAGGACGGCGAGTCGAGTCCAAGTGCTTGATAAAAGACGTAGACCGTTACGGCCATGTCGAGATCGACATCAAAATCACAGAACAGCGTGACAAGCGACGCCCCGACCAACTGCTCGACGTGTGACTTTACTTTTTCATCTTTGTAAATTTCCTTGATAAACGTCGTTCGCAATTCACGGACAAGCCGACGTCCCTCTTCCGACTTGACCGCGAACTTCTCGACGCTTGTAAGATTGCCTCTAAGTTCACAAATCGCCCAAGGACCGACAAAGCGTGTAGTAATGTGCTCTGGACCTTTGCCAACGTGTTGTTTGCGCACTTCTCGAACCAAGTTGCTGAATGCATGTGCTATCTTGATTGGTTGAGTCATGAAGGGCCCCACCTCGCGAAGAACTACCCCCATGACTATACCCCTGCAGGACTAGGTATGGCAAAGTCACGAGTGAGTCGGGAAGTGCAATGTCTGCATCAATACGGGGTCTCATATTCTGCTATGATAAGCCCAATCCACACTTCCGGAGGGATGCCGCGTGCGCATCGTCGTCATAGGCGGATCGGGCTTTATTGGCAGTCATTTATGCAAATACCTAGGGCTCGCAGGGCATCAAGTAACCGTCGTGCGGCGGCCCTATACCGTCGAACGTCTACTTGCCCCTTGCACGACCAACGCTACACAGAATCTAAACACATCCTCCGACAAGGACCAAAGGTACGCCATTGTCAATCTGGCAGGCGCCTCGCTTAACCGCGGACGTTGGTCTGCTCACGACCGCAAGGAGATCCTCACATCGCGCGTTGCGACCACCAAAGCCGTCGTAACTGCCATCTTTCAGGCACCGCAGCCCCCTCATGCATATGTACAAGCATCAGCTATCGGCTACTACGGCACTTCATTCGACGCCACATTCACAGAAGACGATGCGCCAGGGGACGATTTTCTGGCCACCGTATGCACCCTATGGGAACAGGCGGCGCAGCCTGTCTATCAGCGTACGCGCGTTGTCTGCATTCGCTTGGGCATGGTTCTAGGCAAGGACGGCGGTGCCCTTCCTTCGCTCTTGCCGCTTTTTCGCATCGGCTTGGGCGGGACCGTTGGCAACGGTCGACAATGGGTATCTTGGATCCATGTGGCGGACGCGAGTGCCCTCATCGAATGGTCTCTACGAGACGACCGCGTCACCGGTCCGCTCAACGCGACGGCACCACATCCAGTGCAAATGCACGATTTCACCCGTGCGATCGCGCGACAACTGCACCGTCCACACTTGTTGTCGGTCCCGGCCGCCATTCTTCGGTTGGCCCTTGGTCAACGAGCCCAATTGGTGTTGACAGGCCAGCGCGTTCTGCCTGCAAAAGCTGAGGCCCTCCACTTTCAGTTTGCGTTTCCTCATCTTGACGCCGCACTCGCTGACATCTTGTGAGCAGGACTTGTCTCCAGGCCTGTCCTGGACTTAAAATGAAACCGATTTCCTAACTACTTCGATGTACAAAACAACAAAGGAGGGAAAAACGCGATGCGATCTCGTTTTCGCTGGGTTATCATCGCACTACTCTTTTTCATCACGGTCGTCAACTACATTGACCGATCCGCCATCTCCTACGCCATCTCCGACATTTCCAAAGTGCTTCATCTGAATGCGGATCAAACGGGTCTCATTCTCGGTGCGTTCGGCGTCGGCTACATGATTACAACCTTCTTCGGCGGCATTTGGGTCGATCACGTTGGCGCCCGGCGAGCACTGTTCTGGGCGTCGCTCCTATGGACCTTATCCATCGGCTTGACTGGTGCGGCTGTCGGCTTTGCCATGATCTTCTTGATGCGTATCCTGCTGGGCGTCGCAGAAGGCCCGAACTTCCCGGCGGTCAACCGGGCGGTAGGCGACTGGTTATCCAGTCGCGAACGCGCAATTGCGCTGTCAAATTCATTGGTCGCCGTTCCGCTGGCACTCGCCATCGGGGGGCCGGTTGCAACGGCACTCATCCTCGGCACATCGTGGCGCGGGATGTTCATCATCCTTGGCGTCATCGGCCTCATCTGGGTACCCGTGTGGTATTTTCTGTTCCGCGATTTCCCAGAGCACAGTAAGCGTGTCAATGATGCCGAGCTGCGGCATATTCGTGGCACAGATACAATCGACCGCAGTGTTCAATCCGCCGACATGCGCAAGGCACAAGCCCATCGCCTGCCATCCGGATCGTTGTGGAAATATTTACTTGCCAATCGCACGTTGATGGCGAACAACTGGTCATTCTTTGTCTTTGGCTATTATCTCTTTTTCTTTATGACCTGGCTTCCGTCGTACTTTGAAAAGCAATACCATCTTAATTTGAAGTCGGTAGGTCTATTCTCGGTCCTACCCTGGGCATTGGCCACCATCCTGCTGTGGCTCGTGGGCTATTTATCGGACGGTATTCTAAAACGCACAGGTAGCTTGCGCCTTGCGAGATCGTACCCAATTTGGATATCGCAACTTCTGTCAGCCCTATGCGTCGTACCCCTCACCTTCACACATAACTTTACGATCGCGATTATCTTTATCACACTCGCTGTCGGATTTGGCATGAGTTCCAACTCGACGTTCTACGCGATCAACGTCGATATGATGCGCGATCGAACAGGCACCGCACTTGGCGTCATGGATACGTTTTTCGCGATTGCGGGCTTTCTCGCCCCTGTCATTACTGGCGCGATCGTCAATGCCACCGGGAGCTTCAACAGCGCCTTCTGGCTGATGGCGGCTTTGGCGGCAACATCGGTGCTGGCGGTTCTCTTTTTCCACCATCCAGATAAGCAAGCCCGAATTGATAACCCGGCGGTACCAGGGTCGGGACGATCCATTTCATGTTAACGAAGTGAAAAACCACAAAACACGTAACGGGAGCGTGCATCGTGCGCTCCCGTTACGGATTTGAAAGCTTGTTATCCCTGTAACAGTTTCATAAATTCTCGCATGAACCCTGGCAAGTCAGGCCACGCATGTCCCGATACCAAGTTCCCATCAACATATAGGGTTTGTGTTGCATAATGAGCCCCCATCGCTTCAACAGACGGTTTACAAGCAATGTAGGCTGTCAGGGTACGCCTTTGCAATTGTTCACGTACAACTTCAAGCACTTGCGCCGCATGACAGATGGCCCCAATTGGCTTGTTGGCCGTGAGAAAGTGGTTAAGAATGCGTGGGATGTGCTCGTTCAGGCGAATGTACTCGGGCGCCCGGCCACCAGGAATGATGATGCCGTCAAATGATTCCGGCTGGACGTCGGCAAATGCCACGTCCGCCTGCAACAAGTATCCCGGCTTCTCGGTATACGTCTCCCAATCGGTAAAATCGTGGACGACCGTGTGCAGCGCCTTTTTCGTCGGCGCTGCAATGACCGCTTCCACGCCCCCTTCCAAAAGACGATAGTACGGATAGTAAACCTCCAAAGCCTCAACCGCGTCACCGGTTAGAATGAGAACCCGCTTCGGCATATACCTTCCCCCTTCATGGCGACTGACTTACCACCGGTACTGACAAGCAACCATGACAACCAGCACCTGTACAGTGGTTTGGCACTTCCGTTCTATGCTGGTATAGAGTTGAACATGCAAGTTCACGGTCATTTGATAAAAGGTTATCGACCTTACTTTGTCACTCTCGGAACTTGACGTGCTAGACTGTTGCTAGACCCTAAGCGATAAAGGGGGTGTACCCATGAACCACTCACCCATCCTGCATGACTTGCCGCAGGTGCTGAAAGAATGGGTCCCAGCCGAAGCGTCCATCGCCATTGCAGATGGAGAACGTTACATTTTTTATCGTGCCGGAGGATATGATTTGCATTTGCGCCCCGGTGATCCGGTCCACCCCGAAAGTGTGGCGAATCGCGTATTTCAGATAGGTAAGCGCGTGGAAACAGACGTGGACGCATCGGTTTACGGTATCCCATATCATGGTCTTGGATATCCGTTACGCCCTCAACCTGGTCACAACATGGCATTGACGGTGATTTTGCCACCAGAAGCGAAGGAACGTCCATCTCAATTAGACTTTGTCGTTGGACAACAAGGTGAAGTGTGGCGCCCTCTTTCCGTAGATGAAATTGCCTGGATCGAAAGCTACGAAAAGCGCACCTGGCTATACACGACAGATGGTGCATATAGCACGCGCTTGACCTTACAGACGCTTGAGCGCCGGCTACCTTTCGCAAAATTTTTGCGTATCCACCGTTCGTACCTGGTTCAAATTGCTTGGATAGAAAAGATGGAGCGCGATTTCCACTCGAACTTACTGATCACGCTCCGTCCCCCGCTTTCGAAACAGTTGCGTGTATCACAAAGTTATGTCCACCATGTGCGACAAACCCTCGGCTTTTAGTCAAGACGCATATGGCCCTAACGATTGGCGGGTAGCAAAAAGATCGGCTGCCCGTCTTCTTGCTATTACTCACGATTCATCGCCCATCATATGGTTTTGTCCGCCATAATCGTCGTTTATCACAAAACCAATGCATGACACAAAAAATCCGTCTATGTTTGTATCAGACGCAACGTATCCGCTTTCATACGACTGCCCATTTGCCATTTCCATGGCCCGATTGCATAAAGAGGTGGACACCATGTTAGAACAACGAATTCGAAATGTAGCCTTGCGCTCTCGGGTTTGCACCGCCGCCGAAGTGCAGAGTTGGATTCAAAACGGTATGACCATCGCCGTGAGTGGATTCACGAAATCAGGAGATGCAAAAGCCACTTTACAGGCACTGGCACGACGAAAGGATAAGACCGGCGAACCTATAAAAATCAATCTGCTTTCAGGTGCTTCCCTTGGTGAAACCGATGGCCTTCTGGCCAGCCGTGGTTTACTCGGGATGCGACTACCATTTCAGTCGGATCCAGATCTCCGGAAAGGTATTAATCTCGGGGAAACCGCATACATCGACCAACATCTCAGTGAAACTGCCGAGTGGGTGCGCAGCGGTTGGCTCGGAGACATTGATTTTGCCATTATTGAAGCCACTGCCATTACGGAGAATGGTGGAATCATCCCAACGACTTCTGTTGGTAACAGTCCCATATTTGTCGAAAAGGCCAAAAGGGTTATCGTCGAGATCAACCTCTCTCTCCCGTTAGAGCTTGAGGGCCTACATGATATTTATCTGCCAGCTGCGCGTCCGAATCGGCAACCGATCCCGTTGGTGAATGTTCGCGATCGTATTGGGACTCCGTATATACCGTGCTCACCCGACAAAATTGCCGCTGTGATTCTAACCACAGCGCAAGATACACCTTCCAATGTGTCTACACCAGACGCGGAAACGGCTGCGATGGCTGGCCACATACTCGAGTTTCTTTCGCATGAAGTAGACCGCGGGCGTCTTCCCAAAAATATTGGTCCACTGCAAAGTGGGATTGGTTCGGTGGCAAACGCGGTTTTAAGTGGACTTGTGCAAGGTCCCTTTCACGATTTGGAAATTTATACAGAAGTGATGCAGGACGCAGCCTTTGAATTGTTGGATGCCGGTAAAGTCCGTTTTGCATCCAGCTGTTCTTTTACACTTTCACAGGCCATGCGTCGGCATGTTCTATCACGTCTCGGAGAGTATCGAGAAAAAGTCGTGCTTCGCCCACAGGAGATCTCAAACCACCCCGAAATTGTGCGCCGTCTTGGCGTGATCGCCATGAACGCCGCACTCGAAGTCGATCTCTATGGCAATGTCAACTCCACGCACGTTTCAGGAACACACATGATGAATGGAGTGGGCGGATCTGGTGACTTTGCACGAAATGCGGCACTATCCATCTTCGTCACGAAGTCGACAGCCAAAGATGGTAGAATCTCGAGCGTAGTCCCGTTCGTAACACACGTCGACCACCCGGAACACGATGTGGACGTCATCGTCACAGAGCGTGGAATCGCGGATCTGCGCGGTCTCGCTCCACGCCAACGTGCTCGCGCAATCATCGACCATATAGCGCATCCGGATTACCAATATGCCCTCCGGGACTATGTACGACACGCTGAAAGTCACGGCGGAAATACTCCGCATGCCTTGGACGAAGCATTCGGTTGGCACTTGCGACTCCAACAGCAAGGCGATATGCGCACTATGCCGAGCCCAGTTCGAGCTGTCAATTAAGCTTCGGAGGGAACCACAGTGCTGACATGATGGAAACAGAATTGAGAATTGCCATCAAAATTGGTTCTGCTGTCCGTTGCGTACACGCAACATTGTGAGGGCCCCGTGGGGATTCAGAAACAGCCGCAGCGAACATCTGCTGCGGCTGTTTCTCTACTTATTCTGGAATGTTAGGGAGTTCCCCGACTTTAGGAACATTGATGACGTGAAGCTCTGTATATCCGAGCAGACCTTCGACACCATACTCGCGGCCGATACCGGACTGCTTGAAGCCACCAAACGGGTAACGAATGTCGAGCCCCTGCACAGCCGCAGTATTAATCATCGTGGTTCCCGCCTCGATTCGGCGTGCAACACGGAGGGCATGTTCTTCTTCGCCCCATACAGAACTGGTCAAACCGTAAATACTGTTGTTCACCAGTTGAATGCCCTGTTCTTCATCGTCATACGGCAAAACCGGGACCGTAGGTCCAAACTGTTCCTCAACGACAATCGGATCGTCATATCCAGCACCCAACACCAAAGTTGGCTGCATAAAATAGCCTTTTGCGAACACATTCTCGTCGAGAATACGGCCAAGTGGAATCACCTGTGCTCCGCGGCTCTTCGCATCCTCAATCAGGCGCTCGACATGACGTACCTGCGGCAAATTGTTGACCGGTCCAATGGTGACATCAGGATGGAAGGCATCACCGACGCGA
Organism: Alicyclobacillus tolerans; assembly: GCF_001447355.1. Taxonomy (GTDB): domain Bacteria; phylum Bacillota; class Bacilli; order Alicyclobacillales; family Alicyclobacillaceae; genus Alicyclobacillus; species Alicyclobacillus aegles. The sequence continues at coordinate 102,617 of NZ_JXBW01000002.1, forward strand.
ATCCACTTGTTAGCAGCCTCAATATACTTCTCGACAAATGCGTCGTAAATCGAACGATGGACATAGACGCGCTTCGCAATCATACAGATTTGTCCGGTCGTCAGGAAGTTCGAGATGATAAGCCGCCGCATCGCCCGCTCGTCGTTGACATCAAAATCAGACAAAACCAAAGCGGCATCGTTTCCACCAAGCTCAAGCGTCATATGTTTAATGGTATCGGACGCAGACTTCATAATGTGCGTTGCCGTCTTCGTACCACCAGTAAACGCAATCTTTGCGACCTTAGGGTTAGTTGTCAACTCGACACCAACATCCGCGTCGCCGTGCACCATATTCAAAACCCCTGCCGGAAACTCGCTGGCCATCCATTCGACCACCTTGCTGACAGCAAGCGGAGCGAACGGACTCGGTTTGAGCACCATCGTGTTCCCTGCGATCAAGGCTGGCGCAATCTTAATGGTGGACAGTGCCAGCGGATAGTTCCACGGCGTGATTGCCGCAACGACACCCATTGGGTCACGCGTGATGATGGTCTTGCCATTCTCGTGTTGCTCCACCTTTTCCGCCAAAGCCTCTTCCGCAATGTCACAGGCATAATCCATCCATGCCAGGCTCACGAACATCTCGCCCTGCGCGTCGTAGACGGGCTTCCCGTGTTCACGCGACAACAACGGCACCAACTCGGGGATCGCTTCCCGGAATCTTGCAATCGCGCGGCGCATGTGTGCGATCCGCTCGCGCAGCGGCGTTTGTGCCCAAGCTGGAAATGCTGCAGCGGCCGCATCGATGGCCCGCACAGCGTCTTCGCGTGTATTCACCGGACCGTACCCGACAATTTCTTCTGGGTTGGCTGGGTTTTCACGCGAATAGCGCTTCTCCGTATCTACCCGCTCTCCGTTGATAATGGCGTGAACCACCACGGGCTCTGTGGCAATCCGCAACTCCTCTTGCATAAGACATACCTTCTTTCGCACATATCATTGGTTTTCGTAGATCAAATTGGAAGGACACCGGTTCTGCTGAAATCTCCTTTGAGGCTATGATAGCGCTCACGCGTTCCCACTGTCTATTCGCTTTATTCACTGCCGTGATACGTTCTTCGAGGACCTCTCGGGTATGGCGTCACCTTTCCAGAGCGGCTCGTCTCTTTCTTGCGACTATGCAGTCTATGATTGAGTGCACGTAATTAAAATGTGCAGCGCGACCGGAACCGAAGGGCTTGAATGGGTTCCGCTCGCGCTACCTGAGGTTTGTTATTCGTTTTGACCCCCATCGCCAGACACAATACTCTCTGCGTACTTCGCCAAGGCGACTGCAGACTGGCTGACTTCCTGAATGGTGGACGCCAACTCCTCCGTGGCGGCGGATTGGCTTTCCGTCTCGTGATTCACAACTAGGATGGATTCGGCCAAACGCTTTAACAAACGCTCTACTTCATCCACTGTGCCGCTGATAATTTCGGTTTGACGCTTTGCATCGTCTGCTAGCTTACGAACTTCGCGCGCAATGACAGCAAAGCCCTTGCCTGCCTCGCTCGATCGCGACGCTTCAATCGACGCATTTAAACCTAGAATACGGCTATTATTCGAGATCTCCTTGACGCGCTCGGAAATTTTCCGTATATCTTTCATACTTTTTAGGACTTCATCCGATTGATGGGAGATATCGGACATGTTGTCAGCCAGCACGTTGATGGAACCAGCTACTTCTTCAACAGTCGCGCTAATTTGTTCCACAGCACTGGAGAGCGTCGAAGCCACTTCAAATAGATGATTGTAGCGCTGCATGCTGATACCAACGCCCATGGCACCAACGATATTCCCTTGCTCGTCACAGAGTGGGATGGAGTTCGCCATCATCGGTACTCCGAATACCGATTCAGGTACAAACGTGCGAGTCGCTCTGCCCTGATCCACGACCTCGTACATACCATCCCCAGGCGTTAAACGATAACCTGGCTGTAAACCAAGCGAAAATGTCTTGCCTGGAACAGACAGCCATAGCGTTGTTAGATCGGAGACGCCAATGGTGACATCGTCGGGAAAAACCTCTGCCAATGCCGGAGCCAACTGTATCATCGTTTCCACAACGGGATGCAATTGCGGTTTGACCACTTCATTCACGGTATCGTTTGCCATTTGATTGTCTCCTCGTCCCTGACAAAGTGCAAGATCTACCTATTTATTATAGGCGCAGAACGGAGTCGTTTGCTAGGTTATAAGAAAACTCATCATGACGTGAAAAGGCTACACCGCAAGCTAAAAGCCTACGGTGTAGCCTTGTCTCCCTGATAGCTTGCACGTTAGCTCCAGATAGAAATGCCGTCGGCAGAAGACGAATTCGAAGCATCCTGTGACTGGATTACGGTCGTCGATCCGCTTTGTGACTGTGTCGTATCCGTCGAGCCATTCGCTTGCTGCCCAGAAACGTTCGCAGTAGCTGCCGATTGCCCTTGGCCGATGGAGGCATTGTGTGCGCTCTGGGTTTGCATAATGTTGGTTCCGGTAGACTGTACCTGTGTTACGTTGGTTTCCCCGTTTGCACGTTGACCAGCCAAATTGGCAATGCCAGCGGTTTGGTGTTGTGCCGTATCGGAACCACTCGTAGATGTTTGGCTTTGGGTAATGCCAGATTGATTGATTTGGTACTGCCCATCAGCACTGTTGTCACCAATCTGTCCCGTGGAACCATTTGCTTGTTGCCCATCTACATTGAGAACACCGGCAGCCTGTGTTTGGTGCGAATCAGAACCTAAGTTCGTTTGCGCCTGGCCTAGGTCGTTCGAATTTGACTGCGACTGATACTGACCATTTGATCCTTCTGCAGACTGCAAACCTACATTAATAGCTCCGCCAATTTGTGTCTGGCTGCGGTCTCCACCCAAACCGATTTGTCGTTGGGTCGAACCCGTGGACGTCGTTTGATACTGCTCAGAATTGACTGAACCGTCGGCAGATTGTAAGTCCACATTGAGGTTTCCGCTCGCTTGCGTTTGCGGTAGATATCCTCTGCCTACTCGCCCTTGCGACTGCTCTGCGGCATACGTGTTGGACTGCCCCTGAACCGTACCTGTTGCGTGCTCTGCCGACTGACCACCAAGGTTGGCAACACCACTCGCCTGCGTTTGCGTCGCCTTACCACCAAGCGATTTTTGCTGTTGTACTGCGCCGTTCGTATCGTTCTGATCCTGTAATGTTTCAGTCGCGCCATCCGCTTGTTGCCCGCCCAGATTCAGTACTGCGTCGAACTGTGACTGTTCTGCCCCAGAGAATGCAGCCTGTTGGGTCTGTGCACTCGCTGTGCTGGTGGTTTGGCCTTGCACGCTACCACTAGCTCCTTCTGCGGATTGACCGCCGGCTGTGACAACCGCTGTTCGTTGATCTTGCCCAGTCATCGAGAAGAAACTACTCTGAGCCTGTTTGCCATTCGTGGTGTTTTCCTGATTCTGATATGCATCAACTGAGCCGTCCGCACGCTGGCCCGACAACGTATGGTTGACGAATGACTGTGACTGCTGTCCAAGGAAAGAGGCACCCAATTTCTGAGACTGTGCTAGCCCCGTGTTATTAGCCGATTCCTGCGTGTTATACCCCGCGACTCCAATTGCACCATTAGCGGACTGTACGGACTTCGTCGTGTTAACTGCATGTTGGTTTTGATCGGACAAGAATGTCCAATTACCCTTTTGCGATTGAGAAGCGGATGTCGCGCCTGTCTCCTGTTGGCCAACATTTGTCGATCCATTAGCGTCCTGTGTTGCATTTGTCACGCCACGATATTTAGCTGTTTGCAGGCTTCCCAACGATGAAGTGTTCGCCTGAGATTGTCCGACAACCGTTCCCGGATCCTTTGGCGTGCCATTTCCGTAATCTTGCAGCTGTGCAACACCACTCGCCCCGTTCGCCGACTGACTTAGAACGTTTTTCTGCGTAACGGCCTGCTGCTGAGGCTTAACACCAGCAAACGCCATAGGAGACGCCATTGCCAAAAGGGTCACTGCTGCAGCCACTGTCATGCCTGTCTTGCTCTTTCCATTCATCAACGCTTATTTCCTCCCTATTACTCCTTATATAGGAACCTCATGCACATACCAAGCATCAACACAAGGATTCCTCCACCCTTAACCCCACGAGGTTCGCGCTGATGATTCCGCAAGAACACAACCGTGGTCTTCGCTGGAGTTTATGTCTGTCTTGTCGTGCTCTTCATCCAGCCGCTCTGAATCTATTCCCGCATCACCACCCTTTATACCGATCACGCAAAGAAATTTTTAGCTGTCATGATTGTGCGATGAACAAACGAAGTCATCATACGTCGGGGCTGCAACAAAGTTGAAGTATGGAACGTTCTGAGTGTTGCCGGACAACCTACTTTTCATACGTCACTTGTGAAATTTTCAAATATGGGTTTGGCAGAAGCATATTTGCGGAAAGCTAAACATCAAATAGACCGACTTGAAGACATAGAAACAGGTACACAATCAAATCGTGAGGGTGAAAATGGGTGATTAGAAGTTTGGGGATCACAATTGCCGCCTCATTCGCGGGACTCGCTGGCGGCTATGTTACAGTCCACGCCGCGACACAATCGCAAAGTCAAAGCACGTTCAGTCAACAATATCAAGGTATCCAGAATAGCAATAGCAACGCGCAAGAGTCAGCGTCGCAAACTTCGACCATATCTACCATACAAAGTTTGCAACTCCCTTCTCAAACCAGTTCTAGTCCCGTCGCAAGTTACCAGAGTTCTCAAACGTCAGCAGACGAAACTTCCACGGGTACAGACAGTTCCAGTGCTTCAAACATTCAGCAAACGCAAACCATTGGTGGTTCTGAAAACCAGAACCAGTCAACCTCCTTTGGAGATACATCGCAACCTGTTGTTTCCGGATCGCACAATCCGTCTACTCCATCAACCAATGATTTCGCTGGTTACGCCGTCTTTGATGCATCCGGACACATGTTGAGCGATACGTTTGGGAGTCTGGGTAACGGAGTTCAACACTTTGACGACTTTCAACCAAATATCCCCGTCGTACTTGTTGTTCGTGCGGTTGATAAACTGGGCAATCCGATTGCAAACCCTGTAGCAGCAAGAATCTACCTTCACTCGAACAACCCCGACGGACAAGTGAGTGTAGTCAACAAACACATACACAGTCTCTACATGCCAATTGGCTCCCTTTGCATACCGTTTATCTACACAAATTTAGGGAATCAAGCCGGGTTTGACGTAATCGATGCTGAAGTTCTGCGTAGCTGGCCTACTGCTAGTTCTATTTGTAATCCACGTAGGACAGGAGACTCATCAAGCGCTTGGTCACAGACGTTTTCCTGGTCGAACGGCACCTGGACCTCCAATCATACGGTAGCTTCCCAGCAAACAGTTGCCGGTTACGCTGTCTTCGATTTAAAGGGCAATCGCCTGAGCGATAATTTTGGTAGTGCGAGTAATGCCACAGCGCACTTTGACTGCTTCCAACCCGACCAACCCACCATTTTGCTGGTCTGTGCCGTTAATTCCTCCGGGATGCCCATTGTATGTCCGGATAATTGCTATGTGAATTTGTATTCCAGCAATCCGAACGGCATCATATCCGTTGCGGGGCAGGCTACTTTCGGCGTTGAAGTTCCGGAGGGATCATACGGTGTACCGTTCGTGTATACCAATAAGGGAGCTTCTCCTAGCTATGACGTGATCGATGCTAAAATGTGCAGTCCAGGTGTCATTACGCAATCAGCGTCGAGCACATTCGTTCCAACGCCCGGGACCGCTGTACAAACTACCAACCTAACTGCATCCCAAGAAGAAAGCGGCACGGTAAGTACACCAATCGCTGCGATTCAAAGCGAAACCACAGGCGTTGGAAGTTCTCAAACACAGTCGTTTAGCGGAACAGCATCCGACAGTCAAACGCAATCGAGTGGCAACATCACGAAACAAACACAACAGATCTCGACGATCGGCGCAGTGAGTTTCGTACAAAGTCAGTCTACAAATACAAACACACTTCAGGTGCAGTCTGGGACTATGTCTTCGCCGGTTGCAATACCTGGCACGAAGACGACCATTGCGATGAACCAGATCCAAGCGATACAGCCTGCAAATTCATTATCTTTTACAGGATCAAGCACACCGAATCAAATGACGACAACAGATGCAAACGCTGCTGTGAACGCCGGTCAATCTCAGTCGGCAAGTTTCCAAGTGGCGTCAGTCACGAACCTCTATGTAACGCAGCACGCCACAGCATCTACATCGGGTGTACTATTATCGGAAGGAATAGAAGTGGATTTGTCATCCACGGGAAACTCCAGTGCAAACAACGGGGTTTTGAATGTTTACATTAATGGACAGTTCTATCACACATACGAATGCGACGGGATCGTAAACATTTCGGAACATCAGTCCGCAACTCCTATGGATCAGAACGTACCTTTAATCAACCTTGCTGACGCGCAAAGCGATAGTGCTTCCGCGAGTGTTGACCAGGTTCAGAACACGCAGTCCAGTGGTTCC
>NZ_JXBW01000020.1 GCF_001447355.1 Alicyclobacillus tolerans
TTACACCAATTATACGGACTCAACTCGCGCCGATAGGCAGAATCTATTTATCAAGTGTGTTGATGAGTATCATCATAGCTGTATATTTCATAGCAGCCATCGCCGTGTTCATCGTCAGAGATCAAACGCGCCAGCACAAGATACCATCTGTTCGTGATGTGCACGAAACACTATAAAATGATTGCGCTTAGCCTTTCCTCAAAAAAATCTCAATGAAGTCTCAATGCTTTATCTGTATACTAAACATGTACCTTGTCCCCCAAAGTACCAAACGTTGTACCGGGGGACTCAGTTGCGTTCAAGGAGGCACGCATGCGCCTGTGGCATGAAGCTTTGATTGCTGTTTTGCCGCGCCAGCAACTTTTGGGTCAGCATCGAGAGTGTTGTGCTTTGCGCGGACTTGGCTGGAATCGTCCGCATGCGACTGTCAACTATGTGTTTCGTCATCCTTATGAATACCTCGTCCAGTACCACGCTCTCGTGATGGACGAAATGCAGGTACGCGGCTATCGCGTCGCACCAGAATGGCGCGTGCCGGGCTACCGCGGGCGACGCCTTGAGCCCATCGCAATTGACCCGCGTCAATACTCGCCAACAAGGCCGATTTACCCTGAGCACGATGCTAGATATTTGCAGGAGTGCCGTGAAAACCTGCGCCGGAAGGGTATCCACCTTTGACTGCATGCGTTTGACTGCATGGGCTGTGGCACCCTCGTCATCCCGAAAGGTGTGCCCCTATGTGTTTCGTTGTTGATGCCTTTCCCTTTGTGTAGACTAGGGACGTTCACAGCGAGGCAATCACGGCAGATATCAATGCAGCCTATTGAATAGGGGGAAGACCCGTGACCAGGGCGAAACCGACCGTTTTGGTCTTTTCCTACTTTGCGCCGCCGCAGTTGAATGCGGAGGCGATTTTGGTGTGGAAGACGTTGCGCGAGTTGGCCAGCCACTTTCGGCTACGGCTTGTTACAAGCGATGAAAGCGCGGGATCGGATGCGCATTTGCAGTTGCCAGATGCAGTGGATGTGATTCGTTCGCGGACATGGAAGCCCACGGCCTATAAACCACGGCGGGTTTTGGAGAAGCTGATGGGGCTTGTGGTTGATGAAAACTATTTGTGGGCGAAAGCCACTCGTCTAGGTGCAAACGAAAGTCAGTGCGATGTGATTTATAGCCGCTCTCAACCCGGTGCCAGTCATATTCTGGCGTTAGGTATTAAGCGGCGTACAGGGAAACCTTGGGTTGCACAGTTTAGCGATCCGTGGGCAAATAACCCATATCACGTCCATCATACGAGCAGGCGCAAACTATTCAATCAGCGGATGGAACAAGCTGTTGTCGAGGAAGCCGATGTGCTGATTTTCCCAACCGCGGAAATTCAGGAGATGTACGAACGGTCGTACCCGGCATTGCCGATCGCGCAGAAATCGGTGATTTTGCCGCATCACTTCACACCGGAACTCTATCCCAACGCTGTTGCCCGAGCACCAGAGCTCGTGGACAAGTTGGTCTTCTCCTATTTAGGGGATTTTTACGGAGCGAGATCTCCCGAACCGTTCCTGGTAGGCTTGCACAAAGCTGTGGCGGCCGAGCCTGCGATGGCAGCGCGCACAGTGGTGCAGTTTTTCGGCAACGTGGAGGCCAAATTTGCCGATCTCGTCGCACAGTCACCGGTTCCTGTGCATCGTGGTCGCGTATCGTATCTAGAAAGTTTGAACATGATGCGGCAGGCAGACGTCCTTCTATTGATTGACGCTCCATCCGCGAATGGGAGAAATCCATTTTTGGCGTCCAAGTTGATCGATTATCTGGGAGCGGGGAGGAGAATCCTGGGTATTACGGACGAACAAGGAACGGCGGCAGATATTTTGCGTCAACACGGCCATTTCGTTGTCAGCCCGCGCGATGTCGATGGTGTTGAAAAGGGCATTCGCCGTTGTTTTTTCGAGTTTCAATCTGGCGTGGCAGACCAGATTGCTATTCCGGAAGAGTTTACGACGCAGCACGTGGTTGGCCGACTGGCCGAATTGATGGAACGCTTGCTGCACAAATGACAAAAGTGAGGTTACGACATGAATTCAATCGTTTGGCAGCCGACGCCTGTGACAAAAGAAGATCGACGCCGCTTAAACGGCCACTCGAGTTGCGCCATTTGGCTTACAGGATTATCAGGCGCCGGCAAGTCGACCATTGCCTGCGAACTTGAACTCACGTTGCACCGCCGCGGCCTGCGCACATACTTGTTGGATGGCGACAATCTGCGCCACGGCATCAATGCGGACCTCGGTTTTAGTGAGGCGGATCGCAGTGAGAACATCCGCCGGGTGTCCGAGATCGCGAAATTGTTCGTCGATGCGGGCATGATTGTCATCGCGGGACTCATCTCGCCGACGCGGGAAGATCGCGAAAAGGCGCGCGGCCGATTCGGAGAACGCGAGTTTTACGAAGTCTATGTCGAATGTCCGATTGAAGTGTGTAAGCAGCGCGATCCCAAGGGCTTGTACAAGAAGGCACTGGCAGGCGAGATTCGCAATTTTACCGGTATTGACGCGGTCTATGAACCGCCCGAGAACCCAGATATCGTGTTACATACGGATCGGATGACCGTGTCCGATTGTGTTGCAGAGATCATTCGTCATTTGGAAGAACAAGGTGTAATACCGCAGGCAACTGGCAATGGGCAGGCCGCGACAACTGTTCGTGAGCGGAGGTGAAGAGGTTGGGAAGGCCGAATTTCTTTATTGTCGGGGCCGCAAAGTCAGGGACCAGTTCGTTGGACCGCTATTTGAGCCAACACCCTGAGGTGTTCATCCCGCCCAAAAAAGAAGCACATTACTTCTCGATCCCGGACTTTCCGCCTACGTTCCGCGGACCCGGCGATGAAGGCATGAACTTATATACGATTCGCGATCGCGCCGAATACGATCTTTTGTTTGATGGAGTGCGTGACGAGAAGGCAGTTGGCGAGTCATCCGTATTCTATTTGTATTATCCCGGGACGGCTAAACGCATTTACGAGGCATACGAAGACGCGCGCATCATCATCATGCTGCGCAACCCGGTCGATCGCGCCTTTTCCGCATATATGCATCTGGTACGCGACGAAAGAGAGCGGCTGCCGTTTCGCGAATCCTTGGCGAAAGAGGACGAACGCATCGCGGGGGACTTCGAACCGTTATGGTATTATCGAGCCGTAGGCCTGTATGCTGAGCAGGTACAGCGTTATCTCGACGTATTTGGACCGGAGCGTGTGAAGGTTATTATCTTTGAGGAATTTTCGCGCAATCCGGTGGCCGCTGTCCGCGATGTCTGCACCTTTCTTGAAATTTCACCCGATTTCACACCGGATACTTCCATTCGCCACAACGAATCGGGAGTGCCCAAGTCGCGGGCGATTTACAATTTTATTTCGAAGCCACACGGGATTAAAGAGATTGTCAAACCGTTTTTACCTGCGAGTTTCCGCGAACGGATCGGCAACCAAATGAAGTCGATGGTGTTGGAACGGGTACAGATGGATCCGGACATTCGCGCCGAGTTGCAACGTTATTTTGCTTCGGACATCGCGGCTTTGGAAGACGTTATGCAGCGCGACTTGTCGATTTGGCGCAAGCACAAGCAGCAGGCGAGTGGTCAGTAAAGATTTTAGGGGGAGAAGCGATGGACGTGCTTGAAGCAATTCGCACACGGCGTCATATCAAGTTTTTTAAGCCAGAACCCATTGACGAAGCGCTATGGATGAGCTGGCTGGAGGAAGCGAAGCTTGCTCCGAACCATAAGATGACAGAGCCTTGGCAGGTGCTCGTTGTCGGGCCGGAAACGCGAGCACAGTTGAAGCATGGGCAAAACTTCGGCGATGCGCCGCTTGTTTTGGCCATTTTGGCGAAGCGCGGTCAAACGCAGGTCGAGCGCGATGAAAATCTGATGGCTGTCTCGTGTTTCATACAGAATTTTAGCCTGTTGGCGCAAAGTCATGGTGCGGGCATTCGCTGGACATCCATTGGTTGGACGGATGCGGCGCGCGAGACCCTTGGTGTCGGGGAGGACTACGAGGTCGCAAACATCATTGGAGTGGGCTATCCCCGAGAAGTGCCAGAGGCGAAGCCACGCGAGGCCATTGCCAATCGGATCAAGCGTCTTCCATGAGATTGGGGTGAGCGAATGTCATCGCAGGAGGCAGATTTGCACGCGAGATCGCCATGGGCTTTGCACGGTGTTCATGTCGCTGCCATAACACCTCCCAGACAGCCGGTTGTGGCAGATATCGTGGTCCCGGGCAGCAAGAGTGTGACCAATCGGGCATTGATTATCGCGGCGCTCGCAGAGGGTGTATCGCAGCTGTCAGGTGTGCTGCGAAGTGACGATGCGTATTGGTGCATTGAGGCGTTACGGCAGTTGGGCGTACGTGTTGATGTAGGACCAGAGGTGGTGCTCGTCGAAGGCACAGGCGGCTCGTGGCCAAACGTTGACACTGAGGTGTACACGGGTGCGGGAGGTACTGCTGCACGCTTTTTGACAAGTGCTCTAGCGGCTGGACATGGCTCGTGGGTCATTCGTGGCAGTCGCCGTATGAATGAGCGCCCGATGGGCGAATTGTTCCAGGCGCTTATATCGCTTGGCGCCTCCATCACGCCCTTGTCAGAGCGCCCGCATACACTTCCCATCCGCCTGACAGCCAACGGACTCGCAGGGGGCACCGTTCGCATGTCCGGGGCAACATCATCGCAGTTCATCAGCGGGATGCTTATTGCGGCGCCGTATGCACAATCTCCGTTAACTGTGGAGATTGTCGATCACATTGTGCAACACGCGTATGTTCATATCACGCTCGATATGATGCGCGAATTCGGCGCACGCGTGCATGAGGCGCCAGGACTGACTGCCATAGAGGTCGAGGCATCACACTATATTGGCAGGGAATATGCGATTGAAGCAGATGCGTCGACGGCATGTTACTTTTGGGCGGCCGCCGCGCTCACCGGTGGACAGGTACGCGTGCAAAACTTAAAGTATGACACGCGCCAACCGGACGTACATTTCGTCGATGTTCTAGCACAGATGGGATGCGCTGTAGATACATCGGGTCAGGGAATCGCCGTACAGGGGCCTGAGCGCCTGCGTGGCGGTATGACCATCAGCATGAAGGAAATGTCGGATCAAACCTTGACGCTTGCATTCATTGCTCCGTTTGCCGACGGTCCTATCTCGATCACGGACGTCGAGCACATTCGTCATCATGAGTCGGATCGGTTACATGTCATCGTCCAGACGCTGCGCAGCATTGGCATTGCGGTCGATGAGCGGGCAGACGGAGTGACGATTTACCCAGGTACCCCGCACGGCGCTCGCCTTTCTTCGTTTGATGATCATCGCGTGGCGATGGCGGCTTCCCTGATTGGCTTACTCGTGCCCGGTATTGAAATCGAAGATCCTGGTTGCGTCTCAAAGACGTGTCCGACGTTTTTTGATAAGTTGCGGGAAATTGGCGTCCATGTCACCTTGAGCTGACGCGCTCCACGGGAACGCTCAGATGGTCGTGTGCGAGTACGGTGTTGGGAAAGATGCGCCTGGCATCGGCGAGCAGTTGTTCTTCACCCCTGCTATCGTAACGCGAGCTGACATGTGTCAGCACGAGCTTGCGCGCACCCGCTGTGCGCGCAATTTCGGCGGCTTCAGCCGCGGTCGAATGCTGATGGCGAGCTGCGAGATCGGCGTCGGCAGCGGTATACGTGGCTTCATGGACGATGATGTCGGCGCTTTGCGCTAGTGTCACCGCTTCGTCACAAGGGCGCGTGTCGCCCAAGATGGCGACGATACGCCCTGGTTCGGGCGGATCGATGTAGTTTTTGGCAACGATGGTACGACCATTTGGCAGGGTGACGTCCTGTCCGGATTTAATCTCTTTGTATAGCGGGCCTGGCGGCAGGCCTGCTGCTTCCAACAAATCCTTTCGTAGAGCCCCTGGAAACGGCCTTTCTTGAATGCGGTAGCCATACGACGGGATGCCGTGGCGCAGAGGCCGCCAGGTTACCTCGTAGTCTCCATCCACGACCACAGTTTGCAACTCATTGCCCAGTTCAGTTACGTCCCAAGCATAGGAAAGATGCGCACCGCTCGTGGCTATAGCGGTTTCGAGGAAGGTACGCAGGCCATGCGGTCCGAGGATAGATAGCGGACCGCTGCCCGCTTGAAAGGAACGGCTGCCGAGCATGCCCGGCAAGCCATAGATGTGGTCGCCATGCAAATGGGTGATGAAGATGCGATTGATTTTCGAGGGTCCAAACGGTGCCGTCAACATTTGTCGTTGCGTACCTTCGCCGCAGTCAAACAGCCAAACTCTGCTTGTCCCACGCGAAAGGCGCAGCGCGATGGAAGTCACGTTGCGCCTTGTCGACGGAAGGCCGGCACCTGTGCCGAGAAAATAGAGTTCCATGCGACCGCTCCTTTGCGCGTCAGCGCCATCTTAATGCGAACTCGCATTGACATGGCGCAGCACGTTTCTGCCCAGGAACAGTATACCCAACGCCACTAGCACGCCGATACAACCCACATAAAACGGCATGGCAGGGCCAACGGCATCACTGAGTTTGCCGGCCAACCAGGGTGCCACAGCGCCACCGACAAAACGCACGAAGCTGTACGCAGCGGACGCAGTCGGGCGTTCCACAGGCGCCGCCTGCATGACGGCTGTCGTAATCAAGGTGTTGTTTACACCAAGGAATGCACCTGCGACGATGATGCAAATCACTAATGTGATTTGTGAGTGGATACCTAGCCCCATGACCAGCAAATCCGCTGCAAACAATGCGAGAATCCCATACATGGTGCGCAAGACGCCAAATTTCTCAGCCAGTTTGGGCGCAATGAACACAGATGTGATGGCAAGTAACACGCCCCAGCCAAAGAACGTATAGCCAATGCCATGCGCGCTCATATGAAGTGGGTACGGCGCATATCCGAGCAACGTGAAAAAGCCAAAATTATAAAAGAGTGCGGTGAGCCCAAGTGTGAGCAGACTGAGATGTTTCAACGCCTGAAAGGGAGCTAAAATAGACGCTCGATGCGCGGGCTTAGGTACGCCGCGAAGGAATAGAAGAACCGCAATAAATCCAATCGCCATCAAGGTTGCGACGCCGTAGAATGGATAGCGCCAGCTATGCGAACCAAGTGTGCCGCCAAGCAAGGGTCCTACCGACATGCCCAACCCCAGTGCGGCTTCGTATAAAATGACAGCACTAGCCGCTGAGCCGCGTGCAGAGGATACGATCACGCTGAGCGCTGTCGCGATAAACATCGCGTTGCCGACACCCCAGCCACCGCGGAAACCGACAATTTGTCCGACACTTGCGGATCGCCCGGCAAAAAAGGAAAAGCCAGTGATGAACAAGAGGCCAATGAGCAGCGTGTACTTAGGGCCGATGCGCGTGCTGATGAAGCCGGTGAACACCATCATGCAACCGGTGACAAGCATGTAGCTGGTAAACAACAACTCGGTTTGGGCTTTGCTTGCATGCAGTTGTGCACTGATTGCCGGTAAAATCGGATCTACCAGGCCCAGCCCCATAAATGCGACGATGCAGGCGAAGGCTACGGCCCAAACCGGAGCTGGCTGGCGCAGAATACTTGTTTCGGCTTCGGCAAATTCATCCGGAGCCTGAGATTGTGCAGACATCATACATTCCCCCTTATGGATTGCTGGGTCGTGCTTGAGCGCATAGCTCACTTGAATACCACAACTATTGTATTATACAACTGTCTTAAGATGATTGCATGGTCATGAATCGATATTCGGACGTTCGTTTGGAGGCGTAGCGCATGGACGTATTGCAGGAACTCGAGCGGGAAGTGGCCGTCTTCGCGAGGCGAGTCGAAGGGGCCAGACAGAGTTGGCAGCGCCATCAAGACCTTGATCGGTCCGCATACCTGATTCTATTGGCATTGGCCAACAATGGGCCAATGGCCGTTGGGCAACTTGCGAACGTATTCCAACTTGATATCTCTACCATTAGCAGGCAAATTGCGCCCATCGTCGGCGCCGGCTTTGTTGCCAAGGAGCGTGGCGAGATCGACAAACGCCAGGTCAGGCTTACGATCACGCCAGAAGGTAGCGCGGTCCTCGAAGCCACGCGTGAATCGCGTCGCCAACTGTATGCCGAATTGTTGGCAGATTGGTCCGATGCCGACAAGGAGCAATTTCTTGCATTGCTCCAGCGATTTAACGACCGTTTGCGACAACGTCAGCAAAAGCAGGCGAATCGCTAGTCGGCATAAATGTGGGGGGGCGGCGGTTGCGAACATGTTTTGGACGGCAATCCTGTAAACATGAAACGACGGCCTATAGATACGAGCCGTCGCAGGGTTCTTGCAGGAGGATCCCACATGAATACCGCTACGTTAATGGTTGCCGTCATTTTGCTTGCTGGTGTGCTGCTTGCTCGTGCCAATAGGCGACTTGGCTTTCCGGCTCTGATCAGTTTCGTTGCGGTTGGGGCAGCCATGGCGGCGTTGATGCCGAGTTTGCTCGAGAATGTGACGCCAACCGTCGCCAAGAACCTAAGTTATGTGGCTATGGCCATGATTCTGTTTGAAGGCGGCCTTCATACGTCCATGCGTCGCGTGCGCCGGGCACTAGCCCCGGCTCTATCCTTGGCAACGATTGGCGTGATCGTGGCTGCAGCCTTGATGACGCTTTGTGTTCACCTTATCTTAAAACTGCCGTGGTTGCCCTGTGCCATGCTCGGCGTGGCCGCTAGTTCCACCGATGCGGCGTCGGTATTCAGTGTCTTGGGGAACACATCGCTGCGCGGCCGGTTGGCAGACGTGCTGGAAGTCGAATCCGGCACAAACGATCCCATGACATTTTTCCTGATGACCGTGCTTATTCAGTGGTCTCAGACAGGCATCCCACATCATGGCAGCGGCTTGTTAGCCGTGATCGATCTCTTCTTGCTGCAGATGGGTATGGGCATTATGGTTGGCGTCATGGTTGGATGGGCTGGGCGCTTCCTGCTGACTCGTGTCGATCTCGATGCTGCCGGCTTGTATCCCACCTTATCGCTTGCCATTGCATTACTTTCGTTTGCACTAGCCCAAAGCTTTCATGGTAGCGGGTTTCTCGCGGTGTATACAACAGGTGTCGTGATCGCCAGTGGTCGTTTGGAGCAACGGTTTACCGTTGTTCGCTTTCACGAAGGACTAGCCTGGACCATGCACGTTCTCATGTTTGTCGTCCTCGGTTTCTTCCTTGTGCCTCGCGATTTCGTGAGTATCTCTGTACAGGGCGTTTTGCTTGCTTTTGCCGCCATTAGCCTGGCACGGCCTGTAGCTGTCTGGTTAGCTACTTTTGGCATGGGATTTTCCGCAGAGGAAAAGTGGTTCTTGGCGTGGGCGGGATTGCGCGGGGCGGCCCCTATTGTCTTGATTCTATCGGCGGTGGAGGCTCAGGTTACAGGTTACATTGTGCTGATTGAAATCGTGTTTTTCATCGTGATCGCATCGACATTGATTCAAGGGCTTACGGTGCAGTGGCTGGCTGAGAAATTTGAACTCGTCGCCGAAACGCCGTCAGAAAGCATTTTCGATCTCATGTCGCTCACGCGCGAGACCGCGGTTGTCGTGCCTGTAGAAATTGGCGTGGAATCCCAGTATGTGAATGTACGCCTGCAGGACATCCCGTTTCCGGATCACACATTGTGTTACGGCGTTGTGCGTGGCGCAAAGGCGATTGTGCCGCGTGGGCACACCCGCCTGCGCGTGGGAGATCATTTGCTGATACTGGCGGAAGCTTGTCAAATCGGGGAAATCAATCGACTGTTTGCGAGCGAACCCGTGGGCGACGCGGCCATGCTGCCCTAATCCTGTTTGTCTATCCGCCAGTCAACCCATGAGGAGCGTTGCCATGCCTCGATTTCCAGATAATGGATACCGAGCTTATCCGCAAGTTCTTGGGTTGTGACGTCGCGTGGGAACTTCCTGCGGTGCAAGCTTCCAAATCGCCGCTTGTTATATACGACCCAAGTACCAAACACCAACAGGGATGCGCAACCGACAATGCCTGCATCGCGTACGAAGATGAGAAAAGATGTGTATGAAAGGGCAGTGAACAAATAAAGCTTGGCATAACTTGCACCAAGGATCCAGAGGCAGAGTGACAGCACAAGCTGCAATAGCACACTGCAAACCCATAGCCACCCGGAGACCGTAAGCAACGTTTCCGCGAAGCGTCGAGATTTGGAGCGGTGCGGGCCGGAATAGATGACCATCTCGTTCCACTTCGATCTGACGTCGTTCATGAGGACATCCCCCTGTCCGGACTGTGCCAAGTTGCATATGTCGTTCGTCGCCGCAACATGCGCAATACGGCTCGCGGCGTCGCGATAACGACGACAAAGGCCCCAATTGCCCAATAAAGTGCAGGGTACCAGATAGCGTAGAAGTAGTAATACATAAAGCGCGGGGGTTCATATCGTCTTTCCAGGAAAAGCGCGACGACCGATTGACATAATGACATCAGGCCAAGCCAAGTGCCACCGGTTCGGATCATATTCCATGGAACGCTTCCATGTAGACCTTCCACGATGAGTAGCATCAACGAAACAAGCCACAAGTACGACCACACGATACTGACGGTTTCCTCGAGATAGATGGGGATAAGTCTTCTTTGCTTCCATCTTTTCCACACCGAGATGTTGCGGATCAGGACTTCCACACCGCCTTGCGACCAACGCATTCGCTGTCGCCATAAGCCGCGCAGTTTCTCCGGTACCCACATCCAGCACAGGGCGCGAGGCTCATAGCGAATGTCCCAGGCATGACGTTGTAGCTTCCAAGATATCGCGATGTCATCAGTGATCATGTCTTCATCCCAGAAGCCGCATTCCAGGATGGCTCGTTTGCGAAATGCCGCAAGCACGCCGGAAACGGTCATGAGCTTGCCCAGTACACGTTGGGCGCGCTTAATGAGGCCGATGATACTACCGTATTCCACCACTTGGATCTTGCCTAACAAGGTTGCTCGATTGCGGACCCGCGGGCTACCGGTCACCGCGCCAACGCGCTCGCCACCTGTATTCACGAAATGAGCGACCATATAATGCACGGCATCAGGGTGGATTACAGCATCGGCATCAAGGGTGACAAGGATTTCCCCACGGGATGCAAAGACACCAGCATTTAAAGCGTGTGCCTTGCCGCGGCGTACCGGGAGATTGACGATGCGAATCCGCTCGTCGCTATCCATGGCGGCACGTACGACGTCAAGCGTATTGTCTGTGCTCGCGTCATTAAGTACAAGCACTTCGTAATTCGGGTACGCTATTTCGCGAAGTGCGACTAATGTTTCTGCGAGCACAGCCCTTTCGTTGTAGCAAGGCACGAGTATCGAGACCATGGGTGTCCTTCGCAGTTCTGGCAATGCGTCAGCGGTACGATGCTCACGCCGCCAAAAAAAGAGGAGAGCACCCATCATCCAAACCACACTCATGACGAACGGGTAGAAAAAAATAAATACAAACAACAAGTTCGGAGCCACCCCTATCTAGATGTGCAGCGGTTGTACTTTTGGCAATTTGGACATTGGCTTCGCGTGTAAGCTATGCACTTCATTGCGCACGTGAAAAGGACAACAGCCAAGAGGTGTTGGATTTGGTTTGCATTCAAAATACAGCGGATGGAGGACAAGTGCATTCGCAATAGTTCCCGCGTACACCGTTTCTTGGTTTGGGATGGACCATAAAAGGCTACCCCTAGTGTCTGAGCACTTTCTAGGCAGCCAGCTTGGTATGTGGTTACGCCAATCGGCAATATTGACCTTTAAAGAAACAGAGAGGTTTGGCTTTATCTTCACTGATAAATTGTTTAAGAATCATGTCGATCACGGTGCTTATTCCCAATACCCGCTGCTCTCATAATGGACTGCAGAAGTTCGGTGAACAGACCCGTGGAGGCGGCAAACCGGATGTCATCGAGTTCGTCGCAGCAGTTGAAGAAGAGAGCCACCAGCGTTCCTTAGGGCTTGCCCATCCGAGCCGCTGTCGTCAACATGGCAAACACCGAAAATGGATTCGGAATTTGTACAATGAATGCTTTACCGTATCCCGTATATGGCGTCTGCTCGCTTTTTGCATAGGGATTCACTCCCGTGGTGTCGATGAAACGCCCAGTCAACTTATCGGATGAAACGCCTATCCAACTAAAACCTTTTGTTCCACGGCCGAATATCCCTGTAACATCCCATTGTCCCATTGTATAGTTTTTAATTGCACTGATATTACCAGATGTAATCACATCAATTTGTTGGCTTGTGTCATGTGGATTTACCCAAGCATATCCAACGGAATCTCCCTGACCGACTTTTTGCTTAACCCATCCAGATGGAACCTTGAAGCTTATAGATGGGGGTGATTGTCCATTTGTGAGCGGAACGGTGACTGAAACCATCGAATTGACAGTATTTGTGGAGTTGGTTGTTGCGGTATTAATTGACGGTGCTGATGTATTTGCGGTTGCGTTGTTTTCTCCAGCGGTTCTGTTTGCGACCGTGTTATTGGATGGTGCTACGCCTTTTGTGCTGTTTGTTGCATTCCATCCTGGACTAACGTCTCCGTTTGTACTACAGCCTGCTACAGTTCCCATGATGGTCATTGCCACACCCGCTGTTGCCCATTTCTTGTATTGTTTCATTTCTAAGCTCTCCTCAAAGCTTAGTCTCGGCCGGCCGCACGTGGCCGAATCGAGGTGATTTAGTGTTTGATTTTCTTGTTTCTAAGGATGTTGTTCGCCACAGGCCTGTTCATCCTGCTTAAATCCAGGCAGATCCTCCGCCATTTCCAGTAGTGCCTCGTCATTGTCCTCTTCGTCAAAGTGGAGCCGTACGTCTTCATGTTGCCTGCGGATATGCACAACCATCTGCCTCCCTTATTCATCTCTAAGTGTTTAGCATTATACATCTTCCACCAGGTCACCGTCACGATATGACAGATGTCATTGCAAATGAATGACAAACTCCACTGCAGACGGAAGTCGCACAATCTGTACAATAGAGTTAACTTTGGTTCACTTGAGTGGAGGAGATTGATGCGTGGCAACAGCCATTTCGTTTGAACACGTGATCAAGCGATACCGCGACATTTACGCGGTGAATGATGTAACGTGCGAGATCGAAGCCGGTTCTATTGTCGCCTTGCTGGGGCCAAACGGCGCTGGCAAAACGACGGCGATCTCGATGATGCTGGGTTTGACAAAACCCACCTCGGGGCAGGTGCGGGCATTTGGGGAGGATCCGATGCGTCGAGCCGCTCGCCGACATTACGGCGTCATGTTGCAGCAGGTTGGCTTACCACAGAAAGTGCGAGTTGGCGAACTTATTGACTGGTTTCGTAGCTTTTATGACGAACCGATTGCTAAAGACATTCTTCTAGACATGGCGGATTTGCGCGATCTCGCTCGCAAGGAAGCCGTCAAACTGAGTGGTGGCCAACAGCGACGATTACAGTTCGCCATGGCCATGGCGGGCAATCCGCGCATCTTGTTTCTTGACGAGCCCACAACTGGTATGGACATCGCATCGCGGCGCGGATTTTGGGATTATCTTCGCAACTTCGCGAAGGAACGGGATCGGACGATCATTCTTACGACTCACCACTTGGATGAGGCAGAAACGATAGCGGATCGCGTTTTGGTCATGCAAAAGGGACGCGTGATTGCCGACGGGTCTGTCGACGCACTCAAACGTCAAGCGGGCAATCGGTATGTAAGCTTTTGGGCAGGCGGGTCCGTGAGCGAAGACACCATCGCAGCCTTGCCGAACGTGAACGAGGTGCGCTGGAGCGGGCGGCACGTGCGCATTACAACCGACTCGCCAGACGATGTATTGCGTGCAGTGATTCGTGCTGATTTGGACGTATCTGGGTTCGAGGTGTCGCAAGGACAGCTCGAGGATGCGTTTGTATCCCTGACGGCCAGGGATGGCGGGGAGGATGAAACGGTAGCTGACAGGAGGCGAGGGCGGTGAAGGCATGGCTGCTTCAGTGTAAGTTTGAGGTTTTGCGCAATTTGCGCAATCGAAGATTTTTCTTCGTCAGTATTCTGCTCCCGGTAGGCTTTTACTTTCTCTATGTGCATCTGATTGGCAAGTCGATCGTGATCGATGGGGTGGCGTGGCCCAAATATTATATGGTCTCCATGGCGACCTTTGGCGTCGTCGGCACAGGGCTAAACGGCCTGTCGTCACGCGTTGCCTACGAACGAACACAAGGTTGGGTCAAGTTGATGCAAACGACCCCACAACGCGCCAGTAACTACATCACGACGAAGATCGCGGCCAATCTCCTGCTCAATATCTTGGAAGCCGCCATTCTGTTTGTGGCCGGAGCCGCATTTGAGCATGTGACCATGAGTCTTGCTGCATGGATATTGGTGGCGATCACGACGATTCTAGGCGGGTTGGTCTTTATTGCGCTTGGCATTCTGGTCGGCCACTTGGCAGGGACTGATGCGTCACAAATCGTGGCATCCATTCTATACTTCCTCATGTCGATCACCGGTGGACTCTGGATGCCAGTTTCGACGATGCCACCTGTCATGCGGCATATCGCCAATTTCATGCCGACGTATCACCTTGCGCATATTGCGTGGAGTGTGATGGGGAACCAAGGTGTTTCGATCACGGACGTTTCGGTGTTATTTCTATATCTCGTTGTCTTTACGGGATTGGCTGTGTATCTTGCCAATCGCCGCAGTGACGTGCGGGTGGCATAGACGATTTGGCCGTAGGGCAAAAGGGTCAGGGAAAGGAGCATATCGTGTTGCGACAAGGCCGGATAACATTGCAACTTGCGGGCGGGGGAATTACTCGCGTTTTGAGGAACGGCAACAACCTCATGCTGCTTTTTTTTCTCGCACAACTCCTGTATCCGGCGTCGTATCTCATCGGTTTGCCCGTTCTTAGGCTCGGCCTTGGTCTGTTTCTCATGCTCATCTTTGGCATCGCCTATGCCTGCACGTTCCGCGCCGAGGGAAGGCCTCGAGTTCGCCTTATTGGCTGTTTTATCATGGTTGCACTGCTATGGACCATGATGGCGGCTTTTAGCCTCAATTTTATATATCTCGCTTATTACCCGGTTGCCGCACTAGCCACATTTCCGTTGCGGAAAAGTCTATTGCTCTACGTTGCTTGCCTGACGGGTACAATCGCGCTTATTGCGCTCGACATGTCGCTGGGCCAACATCTTCCCGCTCATTTCGCCTATGCCCTTGCGGGTCTTGTGTTTAGCACGTCGACGATGATCTTTATGCTCCGTTGGCATCATCAAGTGCGTGCGATGAACGAGCAGTTGGCCGTCGCACACGAGGAAATTGCGAGGCTTTCAAAACAAGCTGAACGAGCCAGAATTAGCCGCGATTTGCACGACGTCATGGGGCATCAATTGTCTCTCATTTCGCTTAAGGCGCAGGTCGCGGCACGAGTGCTTCGCAAAACGGGAGATGTGGATCATGTTCTTATGGAAATCGAACTGATTGAACGATCCGCACGCGAGTCGCTGGGCAAAGTACGAGATTACGTAGCGAACATGCGCCAGCCCGACTTCTTCGAAGAGTGGCAGAGTGCGCGCACGCTTCTGGATGCGGCAGGCATCGCGGTTACGATGGAAGGTGCTCATGGCATCAAGGCCGACGCAGAGGTATGGCAGGCGTTCGCGATGTGCTTGCGAGAGGCGGTGACCAACGTCGTGCGCCACAGCCAGGCTTCACGATGTGCCATTCTCCTGTGGCAAACTGGCGGCGACGTCTGGATGGCGATCGCGGACGATGGCCGCGGACTCGTCCAATATAGGGATTTGCGACAAGACGAACCCGGCACGGGTTGCAACGGGATCGCAGGTATCAAGGCAAGAGTGGAAAGGCTTGCGGGTACGTGTCATGTCTTCAGCCAAACCGCTGGGCCTATTCATGCATTTCCGTCGACGTGGCCGGGCTTTCAGGTCGGGTGCTGCGTCGTTGTCAGCGCCCCAACTTCAGAGCAGACGCCACACGAAAGGAAGGTGATGTTGTGATTCGTATTTTGCTCGCCGAGGATCAAATGTTGGTTTGTGATGCCCTGGCCACACTGCTCGACTTTGAAGACGATATGACCGTGGTCGCACGTGCATCCGACGGTGTCGCCGCCGTTTGCGAGGCAAAACGTGCACAACCGGACATTGCCTTATTGGATGGAGAAATGCCTCATCAGAGTGGGTTGGGTGCCGAGAAATGCCTCATCAGAGTGGGTTGGATGCCGCCGAGGAAATCTTGCAGTCTGTGCCTGGTTGCAAGGTCATTTTGCTCACGACATTCGCTCGCCCTGGCTATATGCAGCGGGCGATTCAGGCTGGCGCACATGGTTATTTGTTAAAGGACGGGGAGGTGGAGCAACTGGCGGCAGCTATCCGCGCCGTCATGCGCGGAGAGCGAATTTTCCACCCCGCATTGATGATGGCCGCCATTGCTTCCGAAAACCCGTTGTCCATGCGTGAGCGCGACGTGCTGCGGGGCGTCAAGAATGGATTGACAACGAAGGAACTTGCACGCGACTTATCTCTATCTGAGGGCACTGTGCGCAACTATTTGTCTGAGGCCATTTCCAAAATGAACTGCACATCGCGGCAAGATGCCGTTCGTCGAGCAGAGAGCATGGGCTGGTTGTGATGCTCGGTTTAGGACGTCTCCCCTGGCCTTGGGCCGCGTACCAGCGATGCGATGACGCCAAGCAAAGTCGCTAGCAGCAAGGCTCCCAAAGACATGCGAAAGCCACCCGTAAGTAACGGAAGATCATGTACAGGTAGGTATGATCCGTTTCCCTGGTAAATGGCACTTTGCAGTGTCGGAGGCAATTTGGCCGCGACAAGTGTGAGTGACAAGGCTGTACTCATGACCTGCCCCATGTTTTGCAGCATGGAACGCAGCCCATTGGCACTTCCCCGATACGCTGGATCGACCGTTGACATAATGGATGATGTGTTGGGTGTCATGAACAGTGCACTCCCGGCGCCAACGAAAAACATGCCTACTCCCTGCCAGAAATATGGACTTGTAGCTGTAGAATAGGGTATCAGCAACAGCACACCAATGCCTGATATGCCTAACCCAACACTGGAGAGCAAGCGCGCGTCAAAAAGGCCAGCGAGCCAACCCGCCACCGGCGAGAGAAGGATCATGCCGATGGTTACTGGCAACACGGCGATACCTGCGAGAAATGGATTGCTTTGGTGTACGGTCTGCTCGAACAGCCCAAATAACAGCACGACGGCCGAGCGGGCGAAGGCATTCATAAAGGTTGCAGCATACGCGGCCGCATACCTGCGTTGTCCGAACAGCCGCAACTGTATAACGGGAGATGAATGGTGCCACTCGTACGCGAGGAAAATTGGGGTCAACAAGATAAAAGCCGCAAAACTCACGAGTACAGGTGTACTCGACCAACCAAGCGTTGCCCCTTCCGAGAGTCCGAAAATCAGTCCACTTAAGGCCACAAATAGCAACACATTGCCCCACCAATCGAGGCGTTCCCCTGTCCCCGACGTGGGCAGTGAACGCAGAGTGATGGTGGCCCAGATTACACCGAGAATGCCTATTGGGACATTGAACCAAAAGACCCACTGCCACCCGAGCGTCGCCGCAAAGAAGCCGCCGACGACGGGCCCGAGCAATTGAGCGACAGATGCAACGAGAACATTGATACCCAGTCCTTTCGCCAAGGAACCTTCGGGAAACGCATCTGTAATGAGTGGTGTCGTGTTGGTAATGACAATGGCACCGCCTGCTGCCTGAATGGCCCGAAGTATCAAGAGTGTCCAAATGTTAGGGGACAGGCCAATTAACAAGCTCACTATGGTAAATAGAGACAGGCCGATGATGTAGAGCTTACGCCTACCGAAGAGGTCCGCAATACGACCGAAGATCAGAATAAAGACGGTGTTAAACAACATGTACGAAAGTAAAATCCAATTTGCCGTTGTCGCTGTTTCCCGAAAATGTTTCACAATGACAGGCAGAGCCACATTCAGCGAACCGACATTTAACAGGGTTAACAGTACGCCCAGACTCGTCACGGAGAGTACCATCCAGCCGTAGTTCTCCGATTTCTGTTGCGTTGCGGTCACGGCCACGTAGAACACCCCTAGGCTTTGTATTTCGTCATTAGAAATATAGCATAGGCGAAGCGTTTTAGAGATTTGACTTTACAGAAAGGAACAATAGAAATGTCTTCAAATTTAGATAAAAGAGGTGATCTCCGTGCGAGTTGCGTTTTTCTCAGATGTGCATGGCAACGAATTGGCTTTAGATGCTGTCTTACACGACATCCGAGAGATGGGGTGCGACAAGGTGTATATGCTAGGGGATATTTGTTTCCGTGGATATGCACCGAAAGCTTGTCTGGACAAAGTGATGGATGTTGCGGACGTTGTGGTCCGCGGCAACGCGGACGAGTGGATAGTGCGCGGTGTACGAGAGGGCGAGGTACCCCCTGAACGGTTGGATGTGATGAACGGGGAGCGGGCGTTTGCTTTGCATCAGCTTACGGCCGAGGATGTGCGGCAACTCAACGATTTGCCCACAACGTGCGAAAGCCTTGACCCCAACCTCGATTCCACTTGGCTCGCGTTTCATGCAACACTTGACGATACGTTTGCCATCGTCCCGGAAGGGGCCTCGGACAGCGTGATCGAGCAGTCTATCATCGGGGGTTATCCGCACAAGCTGTTTTTCTATGGCCATATTCACATTCCGTATGTTCGTCGAATGGGCGACAGAACCATCGTCAACATCGGCAGTGTCGGCATGCCTTTTGACGGCATCGCACAAGCCTCTTATGCCATTGTCGACAACAGCCGTTTCGATACGCAAATCCATCTGCGCCGCATCCCGTACGATGTAGAGGCCGCCTGCAAACGGTACGATGAAGTGGGCTATCCACTGGCGACCGCGATGGCGAACGTGCTACGTACGGCCCGTCCGCTTTAACCTTGCGTGAGCAGAGCGGCCGCCTGTTCGATCGCGCTGATTACAGCAACCACTTGCGCTTGGTAGGCGGTCCGGTCCCAACTGTTATAGGACGGATGAGGCACGTCTTCGATGATATGCCATGCGGGATCGGACAAGCCCGTTAAGCGAAGGAATTTCTGGGCAAAGCGACCGCATGGAATCAATGTGATGGCCTCTCCCGCGTAGGTTTGCAGCTTCGTGCGCAGGGTGTCGACCAGCCAGTTTTGGATGTCTTGTTGGCGTGGATTAGGGAATGACGACCGCTGGTTTTGTGTGCGTACGACGTTCATGTCCTCGAGCCAGTCGGAAAACTGCCGTCGTGTGTCCGGATCGTACGCCTGTGTCTGCAGCGGGATGTTGCAGACGTTGATAAGGCCGATCCGGCTAAGCCGCGGACGACCTGCATGGGTCTCGGCGTTCTTCTTGACCATGCGACCAAGTGGTATACGGGCGTATTCGGGGCCGAAAATATGCTTGCTCATCGTCGCCCCGGAAGCGCCCGCGACAGGTGCCCCAAACTTGAGTTCCTGAATATGGGGGGACTCAAGGATGAAGAGGCACGTAGACGTTTCTAACACGATGTCAGGGACTTGATACTTGGGAGACAAGAGTGCGACGACATCTGCGAACGATACGATAGAATTGGCCAACGATTTGGACGCCATCTGCAAACCCGCCTTACGAAAGGAATGGATGATATAGAATTACGTGATTCACACTGGTCGAATTGATTGTAACATGGTTTAAATTGGCTGCCTACAAGCAATACTAGTGGCGAAGTGGACCATGCTCATTGGCGTGCAACGAACCATGGGTTTCATGACGATGCTAAACTGACACTGGTGGCAGGCCGTTGACCGGGTGACCAATGAACCTTTTTCAAAATCGTCATATTGTGTGCGTGGGCAAGGGCGCGAAATCTGTCGGGACTTTGGTATTATCGAATGTGGCACGCTGGACCAAGCCGCTGAGGCCAAGCAGACAACGATTACGCGTAGTACCCAGGCTTAATTCTTGGTTTCGTTGTCGATCGGCGTCTGCTTGCAGGGGGCACCGTTCTACATATCTCAGAGACAGAAAGGAGACGTAAGCGACGATGAAGCCATCTGGGCGTCGAGTTCGCAGCCTGTTTTTCATTGTTGGGCTATCCATGCTCGCTCTGGCAGGTTGTGACGACCCGAAGTACATGCCCGTGCTCAGTCCGCAGGGGCCGGTTGCAAGAAGTGAGTACTACCTGATTCTCTACTCCTTCATTGTGATGTTGCTTGTCGTCCTGGGCGTGTTTGTGATCTACTTCTACGTGATCACGAAATACCGCGCTCGCCCTGAAAACAAAGATTACGTTCCACCTGAAATCGAAGGCAACACGAAATGGGAGACCATTTGGACCGTCATCCCTATCATCATCGTCATTGCTCTTGCCATTCCGACGGTGGCCGTCACGTACAAGCTCGTCAAGCCGCCAAAGGTTGAAGCTGCAACGACGGCTGCTGTGGGTAAATCGCTGACCATTGATGTCATCTCGGAACAGTGGAAATGGGTGTTTAAGTATCCGGAGCAAAACATTGAAACGGTCAACTACGTCAACATTCCTGCTGGTGTTCCGGTCAATTTCGAATTGACGGCAAGTGGCCCTATCAATGCGTTCTGGGTACCGGCGCTCGGTGGTATGGAATACGCGATGCCGGGGATGAACCTCAAATTGTGGCTGGAGGCGGACCATCCTGGGACCTACCAAGGCCGCAGTGGCCAATATTCAGGCCGTGGTTTCGCTCACATGACGTTTAATGTAAACGCGCAGTCGCCTGCGGACTTCGCCAAATGGGTGCAGACGACACAGCGTACGGCACCTAAGTTGACGCAACAGGCACAAGACCAGATCCAAAAACCTGGTCTACTGAACAAGCCGTTGACGTTCTCGTCGACGGAGCCACAGTGATGAAGTCGGTCTGTTAGATTCGGATCAAGCACTAAGGGAGGATGCGAGCGTGAACGGTGTAGTAAATTGGGCCGTACATTTTTTCATGCTCGATGAGGGTCCGCTGATTTGGCTGTCCGACTTTTTGATCGGATGCGCCACAATCGGTATTATCGTCGCCCTTACCTACTTCAAGTTATGGAAGTGGCTTTGGGACAATTGGTTGACGACGGTGGACCATAAAAAAATCGGGATTATGTATCTGATTGCCGCCGTACTGATGCTATTCCGCGGCGGTACTGACGGTCTGTTGATGCGCGCGCAACTGTCATGGCCGAATTTGCATTTTTTGACTGCGGATCACTATGATCAGATTTTCACGACGCACGGTACTATCATGATTCTGTTCATGGCGATGCCTGCAATTATCGGGTTCTTTAACGTTGCGGTACCTTTGCAAATTGGTTGCCGGGACGTCGCGTTCCCGTATCTAAACGCCATTTCGTTCTGGCTGTTCTTTTCAGCAGCGCTGTTGTTTAACTTGTCATTCGTCGTCGGCGGTTCGCCGGACGGTGGTTGGACCAGTTATCCGCCGTACGTCGAAAACTTCTTTGATCCGGGACCGGGTGAAAACTACTTCCTCGTAGCCCTGCAGATCACGGGTATTGGTACCATCGCGACTGGCGTAAACTTCTTAATCACCATCCTGCGCATGCGCGCTCCTGGCATGACCATGATGCGCCTGCCGATGTTTACATGGTCGGTGTTCATCACGTCTATTATCATTGTCTTCGCTTTCCCGGTGTTGACGGTCGCCCTCGCACTGTTGCTAATTGACCGCGACTTTGGGTCACACTTCTTTACGGTGACAGGCGGCGGCATGCCGATGCAGTACATTAACCTATTCTGGATCTGGGGACATCCAGAGGTGTACATCGTCATTCTGCCAGCGTTCGGTATCTTGTCGGAAGTTGTCAGCACGTTCTCTCATAAGAGGCTGTTCGGCTATTCGGCGATGGTCGTCTCCATGATTGCAATCGCCATCTTGAGCTTTGTTGTTTGGGTGCACCACTTCTTTACAATGGGTGCAGGGCCAGGCGTCAATTCGTTTTTCGGCGTTTCGACCATGGCCATTGCTATTCCAACAGGTGTGAAGGTGTTTAACTGGCTCTTTACGATGCACAAAGGGCGCGTTGAATTTACTTCAGCGATGCTGTGGGCCGTCGGTTTTATTCCGAACTTCTTGATCGGTGGCTTGACGGGTGTCATGCTCGCAGTACCGCCTGCTGACTATCAGTATCACAACTCGTACTTCCTGATTGCGCATTTCCACTACACGCTCATCGGTGGTACGGTTTTCGGTGTCTTTGCAGGTATCTATTATTGGTGGCCAAAGATGTTCGGCGTTCTGCTCGACGAAAAGCTCGGTCGTTGGCATTTCTGGACGTTCATGATTGGTTTCAACATTTGTTTCTTCCCACAGTTCTTCCTCGGGTTCATGGGCATGCAACGCCGCATGTACACGTATCCCGCAGGCTATGGCTGGGGTATCATCAACTTGATTTCGACTGTCGGTGCAGTACTCATGGGCGTTGGCTTCCTCATCTTCGTGTGGAACGTGCTTTGGAGTGCGCGCTTCGGTCAGCGCGATACGACTGGCGATCCATGGGATGGCCGCTCGCTTGAGTGGGCGACGACTTCGCCGGCGCCGGAGTACAACTTCGCCATCATTCCGACCATCAAGGGTCGCGACGCTTGGTGGTTGATGAAAAAGACTGGCGAATCCATCAATGGACCCAAGGGCGTTCCGTTCCGTCCTATCCATATGCCGAACAACTCTGGGCGTCCGATTATCATGAGCTTGTTCTTCTTCATTGCTGGTGGCGGGTTCATTTTCCAGTGGTGGGTTCTCGCAATCATTGGATTGCTCGGCGTCTTGGTCACCATGGCCCAGCGCTCCTTTGAATACCATGACCACCACTACATCCCGGTCGAAGAAATTGAGAGGACCGAGGCTGCGGCAGGGAGGTTGTGAAGATGTCGAATGCACATACGGCCGTCCACGGGGATCATCACCCCGTGGATCCGTCCATCCCGGTCGAGTATCACGAGGAAGAAAACAGTCTGCGCATTGCGGGATTCTGGGTCTTCCTCGGTTCCGACTTGGTTTTGTTCTCGTGTCTGTTCGCGACCTATGTGGTCATGCACGGCCGTGTTGCCGGCGGTCCCACGTCGCAGCAACTATTTGATGTTACGGGCTTTACCATTGAAACGATTGCGCTGCTGTTCTCGTCCTTTACCTGCGGCCTTGCTACCTATGAGATGCGCCGCGGCAATCGCAACGCGATGGTCACTTGGCTTTTTATCACGGTTGCCCTTGGCCTCGTGTTCTTAGGCTTTGAAATTGACGAGTTTGTGCACAACGTCTCGATCGGTGCAACCATGCAGCGCAGCGGCTTCCTGTCCGCATTCTTCACGTTGGTCGGTACGCACGGATGCCACGTGACGATGGGTACGTTGTGGATGCTTAGCGTCATCATTCAATTGATCCGCTACGGCATCACGCCAATCACGGCGCGCAAAGCGTTTATCGTCAGTATTTATTGGCACTTCCTCGACGCTGTCTGGATTTTCATCTTCACCGTCGTATATTTGACCGGGAAGGTGGTATAAGCGTGGAAACCAAAGAACACAAGTTTCACCAAGAGACCGGTTTTCCTTGGAAGCACGTTATCGGCTTGCTTTTGTCACTCGTTTTGACCGCCATTGCCTTCTGGCTCGCTTTAGCGACACATCAGCCGCCGGCGGTCGTCATTACCATTATCGTCGTGTTGGGTTTCGGTCAGTTGCTGGTTCAGCTGTACATGTTTATGCACTTTACAGAAAGTGACGATCGCGCTTGGCAGGTGCCGACCATCTACTTCGCGCTATTTATCGCGTTTACCGTCGTCGGTGGATCCATTTGGATTATGTCATTCCGTTCCATCGTTTCGTAGGTGAAGGGCTTGCGCTTCTAAGCTGAGAGGAGGTGAGGAGATGGTGAAAAGCCGCGGTTTTGGCGTGTTCGTCTTCGTCGTGTGCATTCTTGCGTCCATTCAGAACTTCGTCGTGAATTCGATCGGATTCCTGGATGCGTACACGGGATCGGCATTTGGCTGCGGGCACCAGTGGTTTGAGTGCAATGGCCGCTGGATTCCCGTCATTCAATCGCTTCAGACATTCATTGAGTTTTCGCACCGTGTCGGTGTCCCGATTCTCACCATATTGCTGTTGGTGGCGGCGGTCAGCTCCATCATGCGGTATCGGCGGTGGCGGGAAATTTCGCTATTTGTCGGCTTAAGCATCTTTTTCGTCCTCCTCGAAGCGGTCTTAGGAGGGCTCGCCGTCGTCTACAATGAGCCTGCATCGGTTATTGCGACACACTTCGGCGTCTCCTTGCTCGCGTTTGCAAGTACCGTCTTGTTGACCATTTACGTCCGTCGTGCTGAGCGCGTGTATGGTACGTACCTTGCCAGTGGCGAGCGTAAACCGTTGCGTGATGCGGCGCCATCGCGTGGCTTCCAGTGGTTCGCATGGCTCGGTTTGCCGCTCATCTATTTGGCGATGTACGTCGGTGCGTATATTTCCAGCAGTGGTGCGGGCGACGCGTTCCGTGGGTTCCCATTTCCCGATGAGTCGGGGATCAATAATTTCCACCATGCTCGCCTGCTTGATTGGACGCACCGCTCCATTGCGATGATCTTGGTCATCTGGATGGTCGCGCTTGTCGCGCGCACATATCGGACACGGCGCGATCGGCCCGATTTATATCGCGGTGCTTGGTTCGCCATGATTTTTGTCGTCTTGCAGGCGTTTAGTGGTGTTTACCTTGTGCTCTCACACGTGAGCATCCAGGCGTTCATGTTGCATGTATCGATTGTCACAGGGCTATTCGTATCACTTTGTTACGTTGCTATCCAAAGCCTCCCTCCGTTTGTGCCTGTTCACAAAGGAGAAGCTTATCCAGTAGGAGAGCGAAGCCCGGCACATTAAAAGGTAGACGCAAAAAGGGCCGTTCGGTGCGCAATCGCGCATCGGATGGCTCTTTTTGTGTGGGAAGAGGGATCGCGCCTTATGGGAAATTGCATGATGGAGTGTTTCTCCTCTAGTCAACCGAGGGTTCGACATTCTATGATAGAAGAATAGGCTAAATCGACCTGCGTCGACAGCGCGTCGGCGTCATGCACGAAGATATGGAGGTGTCTGGCCGCAATGCCAGCAAATCGTCGCGCCGCGCGTGTCGCCGTGATCGGATGTCTGATTCCTTTTTTGACAAGCTTGTGTATTCCCAGTTGGGCTCACGCCGCAACCCAAAGTGAGCCGGTGCACACAGATTCGCTCATACCTGCCCAGGTTGTTCTCAATCAACGTCCGGGTAGTGTCCCATACATAGATAGCGTTGACAATGCAAAATGGCCTTCGATTGTCTCGCAAAGTGCAGTCGTCATGGACATGGATACCGGCACGGTGGTGTATGGTAAAAATCCGCTTGCACTTCATTACCCGGCAAGTATTACAAAGATCATGACGGCGTTGTTGGCGCTCAAGTTGGGCCATCTCACTGATGTTTTGACGGCGAGTCAGAATGCCGTCAATCAACCGCCGGACAAGCTGTACCTTGAAGTCGGGGAACAGGAGCAACTCGGGCCGCTGCTCACCGCGATGATGCTTGATTCTGCAAACGATGTGGCGGTGGAAATTGCCGAACACTTCGGCGGATCGGTCGCACATTTTGCGCAAATGATGAACGCCGAAGCCAAGTCGCTTGGCGCAAATCATACACATTTCGTCAACCCAAACGGCTTGCCCAATCCGGACCATACGACGACCGCTTATGACATGGCCGTCATCACTCGGGCCGCGATGCAGGAACCGGCGTTCCGCAAAATTGTCGATACCAAATACGACAATTGGCAAGGCGAGGCCTGGCACTCGCGGCTCGTCAACCTCAATCGAATGCTTTTCACGTATCCAGGGGCAATTGGTGTAAAAACGGGATTTACCAGCGTGGCGCACGAGACATTGGTCGTTGCAGCTCGCCGCGGGACCACCACATTTCTTGCCGTGCTGATGGATTGTCCGACAGATGCGCAAATTCGTGCGGACGCTACGGCGCTTTTGAATTACGCATTTGCGCATTACGAAACCCAGGCGGTTTTACCCGCTGACAAGGTTGTAGGTTCTGTCATGGGGAAAGACGGTGCAGATCCGGTTGTCACGTCTCTGCCCGTTCTTAGCACTGTTCCTCTCGGCGCACCCATGCAAGTGGCAAGCAAACCAGGGTATGAGGCACCGCAGATGCCCACGTTGGCGGGTCGGCGAGTCGGGGAACTACGTTTGCTTTCGTCGTCAGGCCAGCAAATTGGCGAAGTGCCCTTGGTCTTAGAAAAGCCGTATCAACCTGTGCCGCAACCCGTCGTCTGGCCGCGCAACGTCGGTATCGCGGCAGGCATCCTTGTGGTGTTGTCGGTTCTTCTCTACTGGCGCCGGAAAGTCGTCCGCCGCCGTCGAGCGCGAGCCGCATTGATGGCAAAGGCGCAACCTTGGAGATTGGGATGGGAGTTGGCGAAGCGCGAACGGCGCTAGCTAACTCGCGTCTCAACAGGAAGGCGGTCAGCCGGGAGCGGGTCCTACGCGGGCAAGGGCAATCCCGTCGTATATCGGCAGAAGCGCGGACGTCAGTCGGGGATGACGAAACAAGCCCTGATTAAATGTCCGCATGGCAGCCGGTGTTGGGTTCTGATCATTTGGATCAAGTACCCGATCACGTGCCAACACATTGTCACACACAATCCATGCACCCACCCGGCACAATGGCAGCACAGTCTCGAGATATCTGCCATAGCGCGGTTTGTCCGCGTCGATAAAGACGAGATCAAACGGGTCTCCGCCTTCCTTCATTAACAACGCCAATTGCTCCAACGCATCCCCCAAACGAATTTCCACCATTTCTGCCAATCCAGCATCTCGGAAGTTTCGAGCCGCGAGCTCGGCATGGCTCTCGCGTTGCTCAATCGTCACAAGGCGTCCTTCAGGAGCGAGGCCACGAGCAATACAAATTCCGCTGTAACCGGCATACGTTCCGATTTCAAGCGCCCGGTGACAGCCTTTGCTCAAGACGGTGAGCAATTGTCCGAGCATTGGGCGCACGGACATCTGTGGCAGGCCGTGCGCATCCAGCACGTGTAACACCTGCGTCAGATTAGGGTCATTTGGCAGAAGCTGTTCTGCATAACTCGTCCGATCCATCCACATGTCTACCCTTCCTGCATCATATAGGATGAGTGTAACCCATCGGGGAACGCGTATCATGACGGACACTCATGACAATTTGTGAACAACACGTCTGAGACGTTCGTCTATGAGTTGTGTCCCACGGATTTGCGATTACAATGTATAGAGGGGAAATATGTCGATGCCCCTTCATGTTTGTGTGTGAATATTCGTGTCGAACACGAAATGTACGCGTTGACCGGACAACCCTTAAACAAGTAGGTGTGAGAACAACTATGGACAATCCAAATCAACACCGTACTCGCCGGGAGAAGCGGAAGCAGGAGCAACCGCCGCAAAAGCGGCGTGGGCTACGCGTATTGATATATATCGCCTTCACCGCCGTCTTTACGTACGTGTCTACGGTACTGTGGATCTTCGTTGGGCCGTTTTCCAACTTGCGCAACTACTTAATTCAAAGTATTGACGAGACTCGGCATGCCTATCTGTTGCGACCGCTGTCTTTGTTTACTGTCTCGGAAGCTACCATTAAAAAGTATGCGCTTCCGAATAACTTAAGCGGTCCGACAATTCCCATTGCCGATTTACAACACCGCGACTTCAGCAAAATCAAGGACGGTACAATCAAGGAGATTACTCTGCAAGAACCGACGTTCAAGGCTTTTATTCTGCTCGTCAATGACCCAAAGCGGATCCGCGTCGTCGCGACGAAATATCTCCATGTTCGCGGCGAGACGGTGCAAGAAATGGTGAGTGACACAGGAGCGGTAGCCGGCATTAATGCGGGCGGATTTGTCGATACCAACTGGCAAGGGACAGGTGCGTACCCAGAGGGGATCACCATTACCGACGGTAAGCTCGTTTCGATGACCGGATCGGCAAGTGAGCCACAGCCCGTGATCGCGTTCACGAAAGAGGGCCAGATGATTGCCGGATCGTACTCGCTACGTCAGTTGCAGAGCCTGGGTATCGCTCAATGCGTCGGCTTTGGTCCCGTTTTAGTTGAAAACGGAAAGGAAACGCCGGTTGCAGGTCAATATGACAGGAACCCGCGAACCGCCATTGGCCAAACCAAGGATGGCACCGTCATTTTAATTGTGACGGACGGCCGCTATGCAACCGGACCGAATGATGCAGGCGCGAGCTACCAAGACATCGCCGACTTGATGCTGAAGTATCACGCGGATATCGCGGCCAATCTCGATGGTGGGTCTTCGTCGACCATGGTTTACCAGGGGAAGGTTCTCAACCGACCTGTGGACATCCTCGGCGAGCGGAGCGTCGCGACTTCCATTGTCGTGATGCCGGAAGGCGGTGGCAGCCATGGCTAAAAAGATGGGCCGGAGAATGCTTTTGATCGCGTTGGTGATCACGGTTGTTCAAGTGCTTGTCTTTTATCACTACAATAAATTGTTCAGCAGCAACAATTTGTCGACGCCTGACCGCATTTCGTCGTCGCCGTCCATGCAACGGTCGATTGCTCGGGAGATTGCGACGCTTAAACAGAAATACAAATTTGTTACGCCGTCGGCGGACGATCAGTACGTCGCTTACCTTGGTGCCAACAATGTCCTGCATGTGATGGACTTGCAGACCAAGCAGGACGTCTGCGAGGCCAACAATCCATATTCAGTGGAGTATGTCGAGTGGATTCAAGATGAACGCGTATTTGTTGGAGAACAGGTCATGCCGGGCGATCTCGAGCTCAAGACCGTCGACGTTCCGTCCGGCATGCAAACCATCGTCACGCGTTTTCAGGGCCTCGAACCAGACGCGGCGTTTGCCAAGATTACGTTTAGTACGTTGACCAACGACATTTACATCTTGATCAACACCAGTTCGACCAGTGCGCTCTATCACATCGGCACGATGAGCCACGTGACGCAAGTGCCGATTGGCGGACGATTCATCAAGAATATCGCGCTGACGGCTACCGGGGACAATCTGTACTTCGAGGACTATATGGGCGGGTCTTTCAACGTTTTATACTTCGATAGCCAGGACGTCGCACATCTCGTCAAATTAAATGCGGCGCTCGTCGATGTCGTGGGAAACACGCTTTACTATGGCGACATCAACAGCGAAGGGTTGGTAACGGCCGTGTATCGCTACAGCAATCAAAGCGGCCAATCGGCGTTGGTGAAGACGCTCGCCACGCCGACTTTGGCAGCGAACATCGACATCACGGATGCAGGCGGGGTGACCGTCGATTCGTCTTCGACCTGACAGCTGGAAGTCGCAAAGTCCGAACCCATTTGACCGCAAACGGAACACCGGCTCAAAGCGGCCGGTGTTCTTTGTATTGTGCGGCGGGGAACGCCTGTTTCAATTCGCGAAGTGCATCATCAGTCAACCTGGACAGCCTACCAGCCTCCACATTTTCGGACAACTGATCTGGCGAACTTGCGCCAGGGATGGCGCATGCGACGACTTCCGGATGTAAAGAAAAGGCCAAGGCGGCTTGCCCCGGTGTTCGCTCCGGCGCAGCCCTGTGCAACAGGGCAATCGCACGCGTCAAATCCGCCGCAGACCACTCGAGGTATGTGTCTCCATCGTTCACCTCTTTACGTCCCGTCAACCATCCCCTGGCAACCGGTCCACGCGCGATGACGCTGACGTCGTTTGCCCGGATTTCAGCAAACCATTCCTCTGGCCGCCTATCCAGAAGGCTGTACTGCATCATGATGGAGTCAATGTTTGCACCCTGCAGGTAACGTTGAATGACATTCGGCCGGATGGACGATATGCCGTATGCCCGAATCCAACCTTTTTCCTTAAGACGTTCGAGGACATCGACGATCTCGTCAAACGGATCATCCATTGTGCCACCGTGCAGTTGGTACAAATCAATATAGTCGGTGCGCAGGCGGCGCAAGCTGGCCGCGATCGCCTGCTCGATGTATGCAGGCGAAGGGTCCCACCGCCAACCAGGTTTCCCTGGCTCAAAGCGATTTCCCACTTTCGTTGCGATCACGACCTCGCTGCGAATCCCGGCAAATGCGTGACCGACCAATTCTTCGTTGCGGCCTTGACCATACAAATCCGCAGTGTCAAAAAACGTAATACCCGCCTCGAATGCCTGACGCAACATGGGCAGGGAGACGGATGGATCAGGGGGTAAGGACATACAGCCAAAGCCGACGGCGCTAATCTGAATGCCACTTTTTCCGAGTTCGCGCGTTTCCAAGACAGTCCACCTTCCGGCTAGGTTTACATTCGATACGCTTCTTCGAGAATTGACCGGTAGTCATCCGCGCTGAGCGTGCGTGGATTACTCGAGGTAGAGCCGTTCAAGAGGGCAAGGTTCACCAGCCGCTCATCGTCTGCACGGCGGACTTCGGGAAGTTGCGAAAGAGTTGGAATGGATAGATCTCGCAACCATTCGGCAAGCGCGTCCAGAAGTGCCGCCACCGCGTCATCGTCGCTCTGTTTTGCATCCGCAACACCCATATGACGCGCGACCTCGGCGTAGAGCCATCCGCATGTGGCTGCGTTGTAGCGGAGCACGGGCAACAGAAAAACGGCGTTAGCGAGGCCGTGGGGCGTATCATACAGACTGCCGAGCGCTTCTGCGAGGCAGTGCACCGCCGCCACGTCGCTGCTACCAAAGCACATTCCTGCCAGCAAGCTGCCAAGCAGCATGTCGCTGCGGGCGGCGAGATCGTCAGGATGGTGGTACGCTTTCGGCAGCGCTCGGTAAATCCGCGGCATAGCGGATGCGCCGAACGCCTGCGATAGAGGCTGCGTCAAGGTACACGTGTAGCCCTCAATCGCGTGCACCAGGGCGTCAACGCCAGTGGCCGCCGTGACGGCTGGAGGTAAGGAACGGGTGAGCAGTGGATCGAGCACGGCAAGTGCAGGGCGCAAGCGTTCGTGCTTTAAGGTCAACTTGCGATGGCTCTTGCTTTCGGTGATGACTGCCGAGCGTGTGACTTCTGAGCCGGTCCCTGCGGTCGTGGGCACACATGCGATGGGCGCTGTCGCTCCATAACTGCGGCGTCCATCCGCGTAATCCAGGGGGATGCCGCCTTGGCGCCCGAGAAGTGCGATGGCTTTTGCGGTGTCCATCGCACTACCGCCACCGACAGCGACAACCGCATCGGCGCGATATCGCTGGAAGGTCTGTGCGCCACGCAGGCAATCTTCGTCGCGCGGGTTGGCTTTGACTTCCGTGAAGAGTTGCGGCAGAAAACCGGATCCTTGGAGATTTTTGACGATGGTTTGCGGAATGCCCGTCGCCATCAGGCCCTCATCGGTCAACAGCAACAAACGGCGCCCAAAGCCGAGACGCAATAAGTGATGTGCCAACTGCTGGCTGACGCCTTCGCCAAATTGAATATCGGTGGCAATCGAGTAAGAAAACGATGTCATGCGTTCACCTCGTCGTCGGGTTCATAAATCATCTTAATAGTCATGCCGCCGTCGATCACGAGATTTTGCCCGGTCATGAACGACGATGCGGAAGATGCGAGAAACAGGCAAGCTTGTGCGATATCGTCAGGAACGCCGACGCGCCCAACTGGATGTTGCTCGCGATCAACCGGACGGTGCACCGGGTGTATGCGGCGACTTTGTTTCTGCCAGTCCCCAACTTCAATCCAGCCTGGCGAGATGGCGTTGACACGGACCTCGGGGCCCAGACTGACGGCAAGCGCGTGCGTCAGGGCGAGAATGCCTCCCTTTGACGCCGAGTACGGTTCCGTGTTTGCTTCTGACATCAGCGCGCGTGTTGATGCAATGTTGACAATACAGCCCCGCGACTGACGCAGCCAGGGAGCCGTATGCTTCGCCATAAGAAAAGGTCCACGCAGATTGACGCCGAGAATTTCGTCCCAGACGGCAACAGGCAGTTCCTCCACCGGAACGTTGGGTGCCCCAAGCCCCGCATTGTTTACGACGACGTCGATCCGGCCGTAGCGCTGAGTCACATGTTGCACCAATGCAGAGACGGATTCCTCCACAGCGACATTTGTTTGTACAAACCATGCGTCACCCGGGCATTGACGCTTGGCCAATTCCATTTCCACCTCACGGCCCGCCTCTTCGTCAATTTCGGCGATCACGACGTGATCGCCTGCGTTGCTGAACGCTTCGACGAGGCCGCGGCCAATACCTTGACCGCCACCGGTGACAATGACGACACGTTCGCCCATGCGATACACCTCCACGTGAACAGGAGATGTCTCCTGTATATGTACCTTCTACCATAACGCAAATAAGGCCTGTCCCCAAGTGAGGGCAGGCCTTATGTTGAAACCGTCGCGAAGCTCATGATATCAGTGTCCGAGGTACGAGTGTAACAAACTCGCCGCCTGTCCTGGTGTGTATAGTACATACAGGAGGATGAAGACGACGAGCCCTGTCGCCGCCGTCACGAACCAAGTGACGACGGTCCACGGGCCAATTTTACGGTGCCTTGAAAACCGACCGCGCAGAGCGAAGACGAGCGTCACGATACCAAGCACCGCTGCGACAGTTGCGAGGATGGAGTGTGCCTGCAAAAACGTGTAGTAAAAAACGCGCTGGGACTTTGGTCCGCCGAACTCGTTGTCGCCAATGATGAAGGTCTTTAGAGCATAGATGATGAAAAACAACGCGGCAAATACGACCCCGGTCAGCATCCAGCGGCGATGTATCCGCACCCGATGCTTTCGGATCTGCACCCAGCCGATAGCAAAGCACAGTGCGCTCAGTAGAATACAAGCTTCATTCAGATAGGAAACAAATATGGCCAATCACCGCACCACCTTTCAAAGCCTTCGCAAATTGTAGCAGATGAATCTCGCAAATACATTCAACTTATTGCGTGTAGCCGACAATGTCAGTCTTTGTTCGCAATTGGCACAAACAAACCTGGATCAAGAAGAAAATATAGAATTCCCATGCAAGAACTTCACAAAACGGTCACGGTATATTTACCAACTTTGTCTACTCTGTCTACGTCAAGCGTTACTGCAAAACACATTTCAGGAGGGTCATACAGATGCGCACGACGAAACAGATGTGGACCGTTGGCATGGTAACGGCAGGTATCCTTTTGAGTGGCACTGCGGCTCCTGTCTTCGCAAATCAATCGTTGACGGAGACAGGGTCTTCTCTCATGTATCCACTCTTCCAACAAGAATGGATTCCTGCATACAAGGCCGTCGCGCCAAACGTATCGATAAGCGCCGCCGCAACCGGTAGTGGTACTGGCATTTCGGATGCCATCGCGGGCACGGTGAACATCGGTGCTTCCGATGCATACCTTGCTCCTTCAGAGGTCGCCTCTGCCCCGGGCGTTGAGAACATTCCAATGGCAATTTCCGCCCAAACCATTATGTACAATTTGCCTGGCTTGAAGCCATCTCAGCACTTGAAACTGTCGGGCAACGTGCTTGCTTTGATTTATGAGGGGAAAATTATGAAGTGGAATGACGCGCGTATTGCGGCATTGAATCGGGGGCTTCCGTTGCCCAATAAGCCCATTGTGACCGTGCGTCGCTCAGACGGGAGTGGCGATACATTTCTCTTTACAACCTTGCTAAGCGATACAAATCATTGGTGGTCGGCAAACGTGGGGTATGGCACGAGTGTGTCATGGCCAGCGGTGCAAGGGCAGATCGGCGCGAAAGGCAACAGCGGGATCGTCGACGCCTTGGCCAAAACGCCGTACTCCCTCTCCTATGTGGGCATTAGTTATCTGAAACAGGCGTTGGCAACGAGCCCGACCATGGGTGAAGCGGCTATGCAAAACCGCGCAGGCAAGTTTGTGTTGCCGACACCTGCAACGATTCAGGCGGCAGCAAAGGTTGGAGCCCAACACGTTCCGCAGGACGAGGCGATCTCGCTCATCTACGAGCCGGGAAGCGATTCGTATCCGCTCATTAATTTCGAGTATGTCATCGTCAACCGCAAGCAGCCGGACACCGATACGGCGACCATGCTAAAGGATTTCTTGCAGTGGGCGATCAGCCCTCGTGGCGGCCAGCAGGCGAAGTACATGACGCCTGTCAACTTTTTGCCGTTACCACCCAGTATCAGCGCGTTGAGCAAAGCGCAAATCGACCAGATTCATGGCTGATTTCTGTCATTTCGTCAGTCTTTCAGGCCCATGCGAGTTGGCATGGGCCTTTTTTGTGTGGGACAACGGGTATGAGCGTCCAGACAAAAGGTGACAACAGACGTTTCATATTTCATAATGATGCTCATGCAGTAAGGCCAGAGGAATGAGAGTGAATATGTATATCGTGCATTCAACCATTGTCGTGCCTTTGGAGAAGGTGGACGAAGTCATTGCTATCTATCGCCACCGCACGAGACGCGTCGACAAGTGGCCAGGTTTTCTTTCATTTCAATTGTTGCAAAACGAACATCGCCCCGAAGAGCTGACCGTGCAATTGACCTGGCAAGACAAAGAGTCGTATTTGGCGTGGGCGCGAAGCGACGATTTTCGCCGCGTGCACGAACTCGAGAAGCGTTATCCGGACGCCGAATTAAAATCCGTGCGACCGACAGTCCGGAAGTATCAGGTGGTGGCGGAGTGATTGAGCAAATTTGTGCAGCGTGGATCGATGACGTGGTGGCAAATTTGTATCGGGAGCATCCCGAGTGGTACGAGCGATACGGTGAAGTGGGCAGGATCAAGTGTCGCGAGGATAACGTTCATCACGTGCGCCATCTCGAGACTGCGTTTCAGCTTGAGAACATGGACATATTCACGGATTATGCAGTTTGGCTGAACGGGATATTAGAAGCGCATGGAATGTCCGTGGAGCATTTGATGGACAACCTGTGCAAGATGGTGGAAACCGTTTCTGAAAGGACAGAGTTGACGGCGGAAAGGCGGGCGTTTTTTGCGAAAGCTTTAACGGCCGCCGTGGAAAGATTGCGGTCGCAATGCCG
This sequence comes from Alicyclobacillus tolerans, assembly GCF_001447355.1. Lineage (GTDB taxonomy): Bacteria > Bacillota > Bacilli > Alicyclobacillales > Alicyclobacillaceae > Alicyclobacillus > Alicyclobacillus aegles. The sequence continues at coordinate 35,096 of NZ_JXBW01000020.1, forward strand.
TTCTGCAGACAAGGGGTGAGACGCATGACTTCATCCGAACTGCGACCGTCCTACATCGTAGGGATTGGTGCATCTGCCGGCGGGCTGGAAGCGCTCACGGCTTTGTTTGAACATCTTGCACCGGATACAGGGATGGCATTCGTCGTCATTCAACACTTATCACCTAACTATCGAAGCTTTATGGCGGAGTTGCTTGGCACGCACACGTCGATGCGCATTGTGCAAGCCGAACACGATATGCCCATCGAACCCAACGTCGTCTACTTAAATCCACCGCGTAAGAATCTTTTTATTGAAAATGGGCGTCTCGTTGTGCACGACCACACAGCGATCAAGGGAGAATTGCATCTTCCTATCGACGGCTGTTTTCATTCGCTTGGGCAGGATATTCGGGAGCGGGCAGTGGGTGTGGTGCTCTCCGGCACTGGTAGCGACGGTTCGCGCGGTATTGTCACCATCAAGCGCAACGGCGGCAAGGTCTTTGTTCAGGACGAATCGGCGAAATTTGACGGTATGCCGCGCAGTGCGTTGGCCTCAGGCGTCGTCGATGCGGTACTACCGCCAGACCAGTTGGCCGCTCAATTAAATAGTCTCGCACGCGGTGAACTGATGGTCGGGACCACGCGATCGCATGAGCATGTATCCGGCGAGGATCATGACGATGAGATGGATTCACAAAAATATCAGCGGTTACTGGATTTGCTTTTTCAAAATACAGGCATCGACTACCAGGTGTACAAGCGCGATGGCGTCATTAGGCGTTTAAAACGAAGGATGGGTATCGAGAACATCCCGGACGTTGAGCAGTATCTCGAGCTATTGCAGACGCACCCGGAGTCGGTGCAGGATTTGCACAAAGACTTGCTCATTGGTGTGACGAGTTTTTTTCGCGATCCGAAGGCGTTTCAAATTATATATGAGCAAGTGTTACCCCAGATCTTTGCAAACCGGGCACGCGAGCGGGAAGTGCGTGTTTGGGTGGCTGGTTGCTCGACGGGTGAAGAGGCCTATTCCATCGCCATCTTGATGCAAGAATATATGGCGGCAACCGGAACGAAGTATAACGTGAAAATCTTTGCGACCGATTTAGATAGGGATGCAATCGCCTTTGCGGGGGACGGCGTGTATCCCGTCGAGATCGAAAAGGTCGTGAATCGGACGCGACTACAAGCGTTTTTCACGCGCGTCGATGCAGGTTACCAGGTCAAGCCCGAGATTCGCAAAATGATTATCTTTGCGCCGCATAACATCACGAAAGACCCGCCGTTCATCAATACCGATTTGATTACGTGTCGCAACATGTTGATCTATTTACAATCGGACGTGCAGCATCGGATATTGTCACTGTTTCATTTCGCGCTGCATTCTCATGGATTTTTGTTTCTGGGGCCCAGTGAAAGCATTGGCCGGTTGGCCAATCTGTTTGTGCCCGTGAATACGAAGTGGAACATCTTTCAGCACGCAGATGCGAGCGGTGCGCTGGCATTGTATCAGCAGGCGCCATCCTTGCCGACGGGTATCAAAGTGGCGTCAGCACACGTCGATTTAGCTCCGCGCGCGGAAGCCGTAAAGCAGCAAACACGGGTGGGCGGGTCATCGCACACGGACGAACTGTACCGCATTTTTGTCGAGGAGCACATGCCTGCTTGTGTCGTGATCGACGACAAACAGGACGTCGTGTCGTTACACGGAAATGTCAACAAGTATCTAGCTCTTGCCAGTGGTAGACCCAGTAACAACGTTCACAAGATGTTCGACTCATCGATTTCGGTGGCTATCGTGACGGCTATCAGTAAGATCCGAAAGGGCAGCCTGGAAGTCGTTTACGATGACGTGCATATGAAAGATGGCAACGATGTGCGCGTCACTTTGGTGGTTCGCCCGCTTTCCCACAACGTGGACCGTTTTCGCAACCATGTCTTGGTTCTCTTTAAAGAGGTGGAACGTAGGCCGCAATCGGTGTCCACGTATGGCGATATGGTGACAAGCGTCAACCAGCACGTGATTGAACTGGAACGGGAACTGCAGATGTATCAAGAAAAGTTGCAAGTCACGGTCGAGGAGTTAGAGACATCGAACGAAGAACTGCAGGCAACCAATGAGGAAATTGTTGCTGCCAACGAAGAGTTACAGAGTACGAACGAAGAATTACATTCCGTCAACGAAGAGCTACTGACGATCAACGCGGAATACCAGCTCAACATTCAGCAGTTGACGGAATTGAACAATGACATGGACAACTTCCTCGCAAGTACGCAAATTGGAACGTTGTTTCTGGATCGCGAGATGAAGGTCAGGCGGTTTACGCCAGCAATTACAAAAGAAATCAACTTGCTTGAAGTCGATATTGGGCGGCCCATCTCGCATATCTCGCATCATCTCAAGTACGATGAAATGATTCAGGATGCGGAAAAGGTATTGGCCACCAGTATACCGATTGAACGCGAGATCGAAAGCAAGACAGGGCATTGGTACAGTGTCCGGATTTTGCCGTACCGCACGGCTGAGCAACCCATTAAGGGCACAGTGCTGACATTCGTCGATATCACAAGCATGAAGAAGATGAACGAAGAGCTGCGCAAGTTGTCCTATGCCATTGAGCAAAGTCCGAGCATCGTCGTCATTACCGACCCATCCGGCGCGATCGAATACGTGAATCCTAAGTTCTGTGAGTGCACGGGCTTTACACACGACGAGATGGTTGGCAAGGATATCGCGTCACTGCATGTATGGGGCAGTGGTGAGACAAGTTATGCGTCCGTCTGGAACTCGGTGGTCGGCGGGAGTCGCTGGGCAGGCGAGTTGCCAACCCTGCGCAAGGACGGTACGACATATTGGGAGTCGCTGTCGCTCGTTCCCATTTTGAGCGATCAGGGTGACACGATTCATTACTTGAAGGTTGCGGAGGATATTACGGAAATCAAGGAAACGGAAGAACTTCTCCGCAAGTCGGAAATGTTGTCCGCTGTCGGAGAGTTGGCGGCGGGCATTGCGCATGAAATTCGCAACCCACTGACGGCGTTAAAGGGCTTTACGAAGTTGATTCGCACGGGTTCGCACAGCGAGTCATATTTGGAAATTATGCATCAGGAATTAGAGCGGATCGAGTCGATTATTAACGAGTTGCTTGTGCTGTCCAAACCGCAGGCGTTACATTTCAAACCGGCCAACTTGGTCGACGTGATTCGAGATGTCGTGATGCTGTTAGAGACTCAGGCCTTGCTTAATCAGGTGGAGATTGTGTTTGAAACGGCGACGGAAGAGTTGACGATTGAGTGCGTCGAAAACCAGCTGAAGCAGGTGTTTATCAACCTCGTGAAAAATGCCATTGAGGCGATGCCAAATGGCGGCGTCGTATCCGTGAACTTGGCGTTGACTGCTGACGAAGACGTGCTGTTGACCGTGCAGGATCAAGGGGTAGGCATTCCTGAGGAGAAGCTGGCGCGACTCGGCGAGCCGTTCTACACGACAAAAGACAAAGGGACAGGCCTTGGCCTTATGGTGAGCTTCAAAATTGTGGAACAGCACGGCGGAACGATCCGCTATCGCAGTGCCCCGGGACAGGGTACGACGGCAGAAATCCGCTTGCCATTGCACAAATCGCCGACTGCGGACGCCCGGTAAACGGGCGCTCGCGATCGGCGATTTTCATGCCCCATCACAATGCCACTTGTGCGTGTTCTTGAATTAATGTGCGCAGGCTATCCAGTTCCTTCAGAATCAGTTCGGCATAGATGCCTTTGCCGATTTCAATCAGGTCGCTATGCAAGATTCCCATCAGTTCTTCGATAGTATGGATAGATTGGTTAATGTGGCTCCAGATCTCTTCTTGTGATTCCTGGGTAGTTTGAATAGACTCCCCGCTGACACGATGCTGTTCCAGTCGCGCCACCGAGTGTAAGACCTCTTCCAAATCGGATTGCCGCGGTACGCAGGCGACAAAGCCAATCGTATCTCCATCCTCTGTCGTGCGCCAACGGTGATACACATCGAACAGGCCAATGCCTTGCGGCATGCAGAAGTTTAACTCGACTTTAATTCCCGACATCGATGGGCACAAAAAGCGGGATAACTTTGTGCGACTGCCGTGATCGATCACGTCAAGGATATTTGCTACTTTTTTGCCGAAGGTCGCTTTTGCCGTGTCGGACATTTGGATCACGTCATAGTTTTCGAAGACGATGAATCCAGGCACAGGTAGATGTTCCAAGGCGTGCATTGCGTGTTCAGACTCCTATTGTGCGTGGGCTTTGGACTGGGCGCGCAGCGCCAGCCACTCTTGCAAGTGTAAGATGTCGTTGATGATCAATGCGCTGTCGCCAACATACGGGCGCAAATCATACATCTGTGTCAATCTGCCGCCAATTAAGAGCGTCGGATGATGGGCGAGGGAGCCCAGTTCTTGCACATACGTCTTCAGCTTCGGTAGATGATAGACTATCGAGACAGACATGCCAATGATGTCTGGGTGCCAACGCAAGGCTGCCAGCAAGGCGTATTCAAGAGGAAGGTCTTTGCCATACAGGCGCGTTTCAAATCCGCATTCCTCAAAACACGACGCTACCATTTTGATGCCGAGATCGTGTTGCTCACCTTCAATACAAAATAACATAGCCTTACCTTGTGTCGGGGGGACCACTCTGCTCGGTTGGCACCGCTTGAGTAGTGCATCGCAGACAGACGACGCCAGGTGCTCATCAGCCACAGAAATCAAATTTGCCTCCCAAAGTTCGCCGATGTGCCGCATCGCCTTGCACAGCAAAACGTCGTAGATATAGGCAAGGTTTGCACCGCCCTGCACGTACGTTTGAATGACTCCCCATGCGGCTGCCTCGTCGCCTTCTAGCAGAGGCTTTACCAATTTGAGTGCGTCAAATACCATGGCGGTCTCCTTATCTATCCGAGTGTTCTATGCGTTGGCATGCAAGTTCCATAAAGCGGGCGAAGATGTGGAAGGATTATAGCGTCAATAGTTCAAGCATAGTCACCCGGTCCAATAGAAGCAACAGGAAGTTTCCGCGCCTCCTGCTACTGTTTTTAGCCTACTTTCAGCTTTTGTTCAGATGTCTTTCAACGAACAAAGACATACTGAGTAGGGTTACTCGTCTCAGGCAGCGGAAAGGGGACGAATCGACGCATGGTGGGCATCCATTTTGCGGGAAGCAAGGTACAGAAGATTGCCCGCCAGGTTCTAGCTTTTAGCTTGGGTGGCGTGCTGAATACCGCGGTCGATTCAGGAGTTTTTTGGATACTGGAACATGGGATGCACTGGGCACCCTGGTGGGCACAAGTGATTTCGTATCTGTGTGGATTTTGCAATAGTTTTCTTTGGAATCGTCGGTTTACATTCGAGCGGAAAGGCATGGATTTGTGCCAGGTTGGCCGCTTTGCACTGGTAAATGCCATCTCCCTTGTCGTCTCCATATGCGCGCTGCTCTGGCTGCGGCACAGTGCCATGCCGATGATGGCTGATAAACTTTGCGTGACGGCGATCACGATGTTGATCAATTTTGCAGGAGGAAAGTGGTGGGTATGGCGTGACAACGACGCAAACACTATACAATCCGGCCCAGATTCGGCTCCTTGTCGTCGATGATGAGATAAGCATCGTTAAGTTTCTTGAACTGGGTCTCAAACGCGAAGGGTATGATGTGCGTATCGCCCAAGATGGTATTCATGCGATCAATCTCGCTCGTCAACAGTTGCCCCATGTCGTGATTCTCGATGTGATGATGCCAGGACCGGACGGCTTTGAAGTGTGTGGCATGCTGAAGCGGTTGGGCGATGTCGCCGTCATTCTGCTCACGGCGCGCGACGCGATCGATGACCGCGTCAAAGGTTTAATGGGTGGTGCCGACGATTATTTGGTAAAACCGTTCAGTTTTCAGGAACTGCTCGCTCGCATTCACGCTCGCGTACGCAATCAGTTTCCACAACTTCTGTTGCGCCGCCAGATTGGTCCCTTTGTCATCGACGACGCTCGCAAGGAAATCTGGTATCGCGACGAATTGTTGCGGCTATCGACGACAGAGTATGAACTTCTGCACTATCTGGTACGCAACAACGGTATTGTTTTAAGCAAAGCGCAAATTTTGGACGCAGTGTGGGGCTACGACTTTGGCGGCCAGGATAATATTGTCGAAGTTTACATCAGTGTGCTTAGGGATAAGCTCTGCGATACGGAAAGAACGCTGATTCGTACGCTGCGGGGGCAGGGATACCGGGTGGATATTGAACGATGATGTTGTGGAGACATGCCAAAACACGGCTGCATGAGCTTGGAGTACGAGTGCGCGAAAAGCCACTGAGTTTGCAACTTGTCATGGCCTCACTGCTGCTGTTAAGCGGCGTCATGGCGATCATCGGCGGCGTGCAGGCCGTGTTCATGCGTCAATTCTTGTACCAGCAGACAGCGCGATCACTACATCAGGACATCATGTCGACGCCAGGACAAGTGTGGATGTGGTTGGCCACACAAGCGGCGTCCTCCACCGCCGGTCCAGCCATACACATGCAGCCCATGCCGTTTCTTGAACCTGGTGGCACCATCGCGTATGTCGATATGACAGGAAACGTTCACCCTATTCTTGCGTCCGCTCGCGTACCCGTGTTGCCGCGCCAAGATTATGAGGCCATGTTGACATTTGGCGTAGGGTTGGCCTCGTACCGCCTTGTTGCGACAAACGTAGGTCAGGAGCTAGTTGTCACATCGATCATTGGTAGACCGGATAACCCTACCGGCCTTGTGCAAATTTCAGTGCCGACCGCGACGCTCAACACCATGGTCTGGCGGCAGTTGCGCCTGTATGGCGTGATTGCATTTGCTGCGCTGGCAGTTGGATCGATACTCTACATTCCCTTGGTTAGGCGTACGCTCGTTCCCTTGCGCCGAGTGGTCGATCACGCTCATCGCTTTAACATTGGCAACCTTGAAGAGCGCGTTCCACTTGCCAAAGGCATGCAAGCAGAAGTCAAGTCACTCGCTACGTCATTCAACGCAATGCTCGATAGAATTGCGACGGCGTTTCAAGCGGAACGTGAAGCTAAAGAGCAGATGCGACAATTTGTGGCCGACGCATCGCATGAATTGCGTACACCATTGACCGCCATCGGCGGGTACATTGAAGTTTTGCTGCGCGGAGGAGAGTTTACGACAACTGAATTACAGGATGCTTTGCGGCAGATGCACGGCGAAACACGGCGATTATCTTCATTGGTTCAGCAATTGTTGGAACTAGCCCAGGTAGATCAAACCGAAGGTGATGCATATCGCCAATTGCCATTCGGCGACGTTGACATTGCTCGCTTGGTTGTTGACATGAAGCCTATCTTAGAGATGATTGTGCAAGGCCGGGATCTGCGGCTTGAGGTGCCCGTAAGCGCAGTAATGGTCCGTGGAAATGCGGCGGCGTTGAGACAAGTAATCATGAATCTCGTGCAAAACGCAGCCCAACATACATCGCCTGCGAACGGTCGTATTGCGCTCGTTGTGAAGAATGTGCCGGGCAAGGCGCAATTGTGTGTCGCAGACAATGGTGTTGGCGTAGCAAAGGAACATCAAGTTCGCCTGTTTGAACGGTTCTATCGGGTGGACTCCGCCAGATCGCGCGCGAACGGTGGTGCCGGTCTTGGATTGGCGATTTGCAAGTCACTGGTGGAAGTTCATCACGGCGAAATTTGGTGTGAAAGCGAGCCGGGTCAAGGGGCAACTTTTGTGGTCGAGTTGCCACTGAAACCTGCCGTGAGTGAGGATGGACGCGGTTGAGGGGGCAGGAAGATGCAGTTCATAGGCTCAATTCTCTTCTATTATCTTGCTGAGAATCGATTGTTGATTATATAATCGTGCACAATGGATTTCGTTATCATGAGGAGGACTCCCGTTGCCCAAAGCGAAATTGGCCATGACCATCTCTCTGGCTGTTCTCTGCATCCCAATCACATGGACATTATCCGGAATGCTGCCGCAAGCCATCTGGGAGTGTTTGGTCGCTGTCGTGGTCGCCTCGGCGTTTGTCTATCTATTTATGGGCAATGTAGCTTCGTTCGTGTGGTTGGCGGCACAGATATTTATCACAGGTTCCGGTGTTACAGTTTATGCATGGCGAAGAGGTCTCGCGATGGGAGGGGAGTGGCGATGGATTGCCTTACACCTTCTCTATGTCATGTTGAGTGTGTCTGTATGGCTTTGTGTTTCCTTCCTGAAAGGAATGGCTGAGCAACTACTCCATTTACATTCCAAAGTAAATTCCTTGGAAAAGACGGTATCACAAGATGGTCTATTGACCGCGCACGAGTTTGTGTATCAGGTGGACGCGGCGCTGAGGAACATGGCACGCCGAGAGGAGACTGGCTACCTGCTTATCCTTTGCGTACGTGCCAAGCATAGCAAAAATGCCCTTTTTCACTCGTTGGCGAGTGCGGCAGTGCAATCCGTGCGTGAACGATTCGATCTTGTCGGTGTCATTGACAATTGTATTTATATGTTGTTGCAACGAACAGAAGGAGAAGGTGTTGACACGGTATTGGAGCGCATAGCGGCGCGGATGGGATCGTATATCATCCCTTCGTTTAGAGATTGGGTCGACGTGGAACGCATACCGCTGCCAGTGGGAGCGACCGTCGAATCCATAGGACTGCAGGAGTACTTGGCATGAGCGCGCTCCTTCTTTGCATTTCGGGGCTCTTTTGGTTGCTCTTGATGTATTATGCGGGTCTTGATGTGCTTGGCGTCGCCTTTCGTACTCGGCAGTCGCCACACCCAACACTGAACAGTTACCCAGCCGTATCGATATTGATTCCCGCGCACAACGAGGGCAAGGTCATCGCACGAACGCTTGAGGCGATGGTGCGCTTAGAATACCCGGGGGAATTGGAAATTCTGGTCTTGAACGACGGTTCTACGGATAATAGTGGGGAGATTATCGATGAATTTGCCCGTACGTATCGATGCGTTCAGCACGTGTCAGTACCTGAAGGCTACCCAAAAGGTAAGGCGCGTGTGCTAAACCATGGCCTGACGCTCGCGAAGGGCGATTGGATAGCTGTATACGATGCGGATAATCAGCCTGAACCCGACGCTTTACGGCTCTTAGTCGAGGCCAGCTTGTCGACCGTTGGAGCTGTCGGCGCTGTCGGCTATGTGAAGACCATTAACGCAGAAAAAAATTGGCTAACGCGAATGATTGCCATTGAGTTTTCCGTGTTCCAGCTTCTCATGCAGTCAGGACGCTGGTCGGCAATGAAAATAGGCTCACTTACGGGAACGAATATGATTGTTTCAAAGGAGGCGTTACGTAGCGCAGGGGCCTGGGATCCCTATGCATTGGCGGAGGATGCGGATTTGACCATGAAGTTGACTGCAGCTGGCGGACTTTTGCCCGTAGTGCCGCAATCTCGTACTTGGGAGCAGGAGCCTGAAACGTTTCGTGTCTGGTTTCGACAGCGAACACGATGGATGCAAGGGAACATATACTTGATTGAAAAGATGGTTCGTCTTCCTGAGTGGCGAAGGGGCCGAGTCGTTGCTCACACGTTGCAACAACTGTCTGTGTATATCGTGTTTGTCTTCTTCTTGCTCGTTTCAGATCTTTGGTTTGTATTAGGCGAATTAGGTCTTGTGCATACACATTCGGATATTCCTTTGCTCGTGATGTGGTTTGAGTCACTCCTTTTTTACATTGTTCAATTAATTAGCGCAGAGGCACTTGATGGATTGCTGAGTTTGCCTAACGTACTGATGGCAACGCTGATGTATTTTACGTATGCTCAGATATGGATTGTATTATTGGTGCGCGCTGCCTGGAAACATATTCGGCAACGGCGTAGCCAGGCAATGCCAGTCTGGGACAAAACGATCCGCTTTTAAGGTGAAAACAGGCATGTATCAGGCCGGCGAGCGATGAAGTTCTCTCGTTTTCTGGTTACCCGGCTCCCTCATCAGTTCGTGTACTGTCACTGCAACCTCCGCGCCTATCAGTAGGATGATACAGACAATGTAAATCCAGAATGTAAGCAACATGACGAACGTAAAGGCTCCGTACAGAATGGAATAGGAACCTAAATGGTGGGTATAAATCACATAGCCAAAGCGGCTCAGGTAGATAAAAACAGTCGCAATCAGCGCGCCCACGACCAAGGGTACATTGCTCAGTCTACGGGAAGGTAGGATCCGGTAACAACAGTAACACGTGATGAACAGGACAATGGGAAACACGATCTGCCCAAGATGATGTAATCCATGTGTTGCTGATGCGTTCGTCAGGTGCGTGATGGTGACCAGGAAGATTGGCGATATCCACGTTATGAGTGATGAAGCGACGGTGAGCACAAGCAAAATCCCCATCATGACAAAACCAACGACGTACTGAATCCAAAAGGAGCGGCGTGTCTTCACTTCGTAAATTGTATCAAGCACCTGTTGAAGGGTTACGAATCCACCAATGGCACCCCATAATAATCCGATGATCCCAATGACCCGAATGTCTGCGCGATACATGGTGAGATGGTGAATGGTTGTCGCTGCAAATGTTGCCCCCGTGGGTATGGGCGGTATGTACGACTGCAAAACACCTTCGATGAACCGGGCAACTGTGGTATTTGGGACAAACAGCGAAGCAATGAATATCAGCAAGGCACACACCGGCATGAGTGAAGAGAACCCGAAGAAAGCGATGATGGCAGCCAATGAGCCGATATTGTGTTTGATCACGGCGCGAATAAGCCTTGTAAAAAATGTTTTTATCATATGTACAGTGTTACCCAATTGCGTTTGAAAATTGTATGTAAGGCTCTTGATGCAAATCCGCAGAACCTGCTTTATGAACAGCAAAATCCACTTACCTGTTCGGTAAGTGGATTTCGATCCGCGACACGGAGCTAGCACGAAGGCTTTCACAGCACTTTCATATGGTCGGAATGACAGGACTCGAACCTGCGACCTCACGGTCCCGAACCGTGCGCTCTACCACCTGAGCTACATTCCGTCGCATCCACACTTTTTCACGTCCCTCAAAAGCGGACAAGTAGTAATATAGCAGATGGCCATTGTGGAGTCAACACATTTATTCCATGCAGATTTATCCAACGGCGTGTTCGAAAACTTACGGAATGAGGCGAACAAATGATCGCCTTGGGTGGACGGAACTGTTATACTCGTGTGTAGTATAGCGCAGCGGCGCGCGAAAGGTGATGCGTACGTGGCACGGACGGAGCTGGATACAAACTCGATTGTGCACGGTTTAAACGATGAACAAAAACGGGCGGTGCAAACCACAGACGGCCCGCTGTTGATTCTGGCGGGTGCTGGCAGCGGTAAAACAAGCGTATTGACGCGGCGGATTGCCTATTTAATCGCCGAACGACGAGTGCCGCCTTGGGCTATTCTCGCCATTACGTTTACGAACAAGGCTGCTCGCGAGATGCGCGAGAGGATCGAGCAGTTGGTGGGGGCAGTAGCGAGCGACATTTGGACGTCGACATTCCATGCGTTGTGTGCTCGGATTTTGCGCAGAGACATACAACATCTCGGCTACTCGACTGCCTTTACAGTGCTTGATGCAGCGGATCAGCTTTCCGTGGTCCGCCGCGTGATGCACGACATGAATATCGATGTGAAAAAGTATGATCCACGGGCGGTGCTCCACCAAATCAGCCAACATAAAAATGAATTGCGATCCGCCACGCGGGTTGTGGACCAAGCCGGATCGCCCTATGAAAAGCTGGTCGGTCAGATTTATCAAGAGTATGAACGCAGACTCAGAGAGAACCAGTCGCTCGATTTCGATGATCTCTTGCTGAAAACCGTAGAGCTTTTTCGATCTGTCCCGGACGTGCTGAACTACTACCAAAACCGCTTTACACACATCCACGTCGACGAGTACCAAGATACAAACCATGCACAGTATGTGCTGGTCAAGATGCTTGCAGAGAAACGCAAGAATCTGTGTGTAGTGGGCGATTCGGATCAATCCATTTACGGATGGAGAGGTGCGGACATCCGCAATATTCTCGATTTCGAGCGGGACTACCCGAATGCGACGGTCATTCGCCTTGAACAAAATTATCGTTCTACGGGACGGATTCTGCGCATTGCCAACCAGGTGATTCAAAACAACCAGTTGCGGCGCTCGAAGAACTTGTGGACAAGCGCGGGTGAAGGCGAAAAAGCGCGCCTGTATCACGCCGCGGACGAACGGGCTGAGGCTCAATACGTCGCAGATCAGATCGAACGACTTGTGCAGAACGGACGCACTTATGCGGACTTCAGCGTCTTGTATCGGACAAATGCTCAATCGCGCGTGATCGAAGAAGTGTTTCTGCAGAGGGGCATTCCGTATCGGATTTATGGCGGCGTGCGGTTCTACGAACGCAAGGAAATCAAGGATGTCCTTGCGTTTCTTCGGTTGGTCGCCAATCCAGACGACGACGTTTCGTTTTTGCGCGTGGTCAACGTGCCCAAGCGGGGAATCGGCGATACATCTTTAGAACGGCTCGAAACCTATGCACGTGAACACGGCACATCGCTCTTTCGGGCGGCAGAGCGCGCTGGCCAAGCGGGTATCGCGCGCAAGGCGGCGACGGCGTTGGCTCAATTTGTCGATCTCGTCCTCCTTTTGCAACAGCAGCGTGCATTTCTGCCGCTGACCGACTTGGCAGAGCAGTTGCTTGAAAGATCGGGTTATCGCGATGCCTTGGCTGCGGAAAAGACGTTGGAAGCACAAAGCCGACTGGAGAACCTGGACGAGTTCCTGTCGCTGACGCGCGAGTTCGATGAGAATGGTGTCAGGGACGGAGAAACCGGTGCACTTGAGCAGTTTCTAACGGAAGTCGCGCTCGTTTCGGATACGGATTTGGCAGGTGGTAAGCCGGACCTGAGTGAATCCGCAAACGAAGTGATCATGATGACCCTGCATGCCGCGAAGGGCTTAGAGTTTCCGGTGGTTTTTCTCGTCGGCATGGAGGAAGGTGTATTTCCGCACAAAAGAGCGCTTGATTCCCCGGAGGAGATGGAGGAAGAGCGACGTTTGTGCTATGTTGGCGTCACGCGGGCGAAGGAGCAATTGTTCCTTACGACCTGCAGCAATCGCATGATTTTTGGCGAGCGCCGCTTTTTCACGGCGTCCCGCTTTTTACGTGAAATGCCTTCGACGGATATCGATCACGACGGGTTGTCCACGTACCGCGCCGCGGAGCCTGCGTCTGGAAAGGACGACGCATCGCGGAGATTCAATCGAGACGGCGAACCACCGCGTCTTGGCTCCCGTGTCGTGGTTCCGCAGTCCTTTGGTGCCGATCTGACGGTGCCATACAACCCCGGCGATGTGGTGGAACATCGCAAATGGGGGCGGGGCGTCATTATATCCAAACAGGGCGAAGGCGAGCAGCTCGAGTTAATGGTGCGGTTTGCCGATCCGATTGGCGAACGTAAACTGTTTGCGAAGTTTGCACCCATCCAGAAAATCAGTGAATCGTAATGGAGCAGACAGGGTGTACGGTGTTTGGCACAGCACCCACATATTATCGATTGCAGTTGGAGGATATCGATGATGAGCATGACGCTCGAAGAAGCGAAAACGCGCGTGAAAGAGTTGCGCGAGCAAATCGAGTATCACAATCGGAGGTACTACCTCGAGGATAAGCCGGAGATCACAGACGCGGAATGGGACTCGTTGATGCGGGAATTGCTGCAATTAGAGGCTATGTACCCGGAATTGGCCGAGCCGACGTCGCCGACACAACGCGTTGGTGCCCCGGTGGCCGAGGGATTCACCAAGGTTGAACACGAAATTCCCATGCTTTCCCTCGCAAACGCGTATTCCGCCGCAGATCTGCTCGAGTTTGACAAGCGTGTACGCCAGGTGGTGGGCGATGCGGTTCGCTATGTCTGCGAATTGAAGATCGATGGGCTCGCCGTCTCGTTGCGCTATGAAAACGGCGTTTTGGTGCAAGGGGCCACCCGCGGCGATGGCGAGGTTGGTGAGGACATCACCGCGAATATCCGCACCATTCGCAACGTACCCCTGCAACTCAATGAACCCGTGAGTATTGAGGTTCGAGGCGAGGCATATATGCCAAAGCGGGAATTTGCGCGTCTCAACGAGTTGCGTGAGGCGCAGGGCGAGCCGTTGTTTGCGAATCCGCGCAACGCAGCGGCCGGTTCATTGCGACAGTTGGATCCTGCGATTGCGGCCTCACGCAGGCTCGGTGTAATTGTATACCAATTGGCACAGCCGGGCGAACACGCGGTGGAGACACACAGCGAAGCCTTGACCTACGTCGCGCGACTAGGACTGCCAGCCCACGGCGAGCGCAAACTGTGTCGGGACATCGAAGAAGTCGTGGCGTATATCGAGGAGTGGGCGGAGCGCCGCCACCAACTTCCGTATGCGACCGACGGCATGGTCATTAAGGTTGACGATCTCGCTTTGCAAGATGAGCTTGGCTTTACAGCAAAGAGCCCACGCTGGGCGATTGCCTATAAATATGCGGCGGAACAGGCAGAGACCACGCTGAGGAGCATTGAGCTCACCGTTGGTCGTACGGGTGCGGTCACGCCTACAGCCGTGTTTGATCCCGTGCAGTTGGCCGGTACTACCGTCTCGCGCGCCTCGCTGCACAATGAGGATTTGATTCGGGAAAAGGACATTCGCGTCGGGGATGTCATTGTCGTGCAAAAGGCGGGGGACATCATCCCGGAGGTCATCCGCGCGCTGCCAGAGCGGCGCACAGAAGAATTGCCGATGTTTCGGATGCCAACCACCTGCCCGCAGTGCGGATCGCCCTTACAAAAACTCAATGGAGAAGTGGCGTGGCGGTGCATGAATCCAGAGTGCCCTGCCTTGCTTCGCGAGGGGCTGATCCATTTTGCGTCACGGGATGCCATGAACATTGAGGGGCTTGGCGAGCAGTGGATCGCCATCCTATTGGAACGCGGCCTGGTGCGCACGTATGCAGACTTGTATCGCTTGAAAAAAGGAGACCTTCTACAGCTTGAACGGATGGGCGACAAGTTGGCCGACAAGTTGTTGCGTGCGATTTCGGATAGCAAGCGCAACTCGTTGGAGCGCCTGTTGTTTGGCCTTGGTATCCGGCATGTCGGGGAAAAGGCGGCGAAGACCTTGGCCGAGCAATTTGGCACCATGGACGCTTTGATGGTTGCCGATATGGATTCGTTGATGCAGGTATCCGATGTAGGACCAAAGATGGCGGAGAGCATTCGTCTGTATTTCGCCAATCCAAGCGTGCAACAGCTCATTCGGGAACTCAAAGAGCTCGGGTTGAATATGGAGTACCTTGGCGCACGTGCCGTGACCGATGGGCCGTTTGCAGGAAAGACGGTCGTGCTGACGGGTGTTTTAGCACAGGCGGATCGCAAACAGGCGGCGGCGTGGGTTGAGCAATTGGGTGGTAAGGTCTCGTCAAGCGTCAGTGTCAAGACGGATATCCTGATTGCCGGAGAAAAGGCAGGCAGCAAACTTGCCAAGGCGCAGGAGATTCTCGCAACACATCCGAATGCGACACTACAAATTCTTGATGAAGCCGAATTTTTGCGGATCGTCGATCAGGCTGGAGTGCGCGGCTAACCATGCAAAGGGGCTGGGAATACCCAGCCCTGGCTGCCAGATTGCGTTTACTGCCGCGACTTCAAAAATTCGGGTACCGTCAGCTTTTCTTCCGTTTGAGCATGAAAAAATGCGATCCGATTGGAGTAGCGACCGGCGATGAACGCGATCGGAAGAGCGATGAGAAGACCGATGATGACGTCATGGGTAGGCAATGTCGTGCAGCCCCCTTGCGTAGAATGGTGTTAGCCTGTTCGCTTCATGTCTATGTCCCACATCAAATGCCCATGACTGACCATCGCGAAATTCAAGCGGACAGCTATCGAACTTTGGTACAATCGGGTCGGTAAGGAGATTTGCCTCGTCAGGATGGGAGGTCGCATCGCCGGCATGGTTCCTGGATGGTATCTGTTCGTCTGCTGCGCAGTTGCTGCGCTTATCTCCAACTTTTCAATCCCGTTTATCCGTGCGTTTGCCCTGCGTACCGGGTTTGTGGATCGCCCAAACCAGCGCAAGATTCACCGTGAACCGATTCCGCTCCTTGGCGGACTCGCCATATACATATCATTTGTCGCCGCCGCAGGTGTCCTTGGGCATCGGCACTCGACCTATTGGGGCATTACTGCTGGCGGCTTCATCATCTTTGGCATTGGTGTTCTGGATGATTATTACAAGACGCGCGGGCGCGATTTTAAGGCTTGGCCGAAATTCCTTATGCAAATTGCCGCAGCCATCGTCCTGGTGCTCTTTCACGTGCGCATCAGTGGGGTCAACCTCCCATTCGCACATGTGTATTACGCTTTCCCGGGCTGGTTGTCGGCTGTTGCCACCGTGTTCTGGGTCGTCGCCGTTACCAACATGATGAATTTTCTCGACGGCGTTGCCGGCTTGGCCGCTGGCATTGCAGCCATTTCGGCTTTGACGCTTGTCTTTATCGCCCTGATGAAGGGCCAGGATATGATGGCCATGCTCGCCATTTCTCTGGTCGGTTCCGCTCTCGGCTTCCTCAAGTACAACTTCCATCCGGCCCGCATATTCATGGGGGATGCCGGAGCGACATTCCTCGGTTACGCCTTGTCAGCCATCGCAGTCGATGGCGCTTTTAAAAGTGCGACCATTGTCTCCTTGGCTGTGCCGATGCTCGCCTTAGGCGTTCCAATCCTCGACACGTTATGGGTCGTCTCGCGTCGATTTAAAGAACGCCGTCCCATTTACATCGCCGACAAAGGACATACGTTTCACTTATTGATGAAATCGGGACTGAATCAGGTGCAGACAGTCGCCATCCTGTACCTCGTCGGCGTCTGCTTTTCACTCGCCTCCATTCTGGTTGAAATTGTTTCGCACTAGGCCGCGCACAGGCGAAGCTTTGCGCGGCTATGCTATAATCCCGAAAGGAACTGCGCGTGGACAAGCCAGTTAAACGGGGGCGCAGCAGCAATCTGTTTGCGGCCCGTGAAGCTTGGGCTTGACGGCGAATTGAAGGAGGATACCCGTTGAAAATCACTGCAGAAACGGTCAGCCATGTCGCCCGGCTGGCGCGGCTCGCGATGCCTCCCGAGGATCTGAGGCAATTGGCGCCGCAGTTGAGCGACATTCTCGAATACGCGGAACAGTTACAACAGGTTCAGCTCGACGGCGTGGAGCCGACGAGCCATCCTTTCCAAGAGGTTAACGTCCTACGCGACGATGTCGTGCGCCCGAGCCTCCCGCGCGATCTCGCTCTCGCCAACGCACCGGAGGCAGAGGCTGGGCAGGTTCGCGTACCGGCAGTGTTGGAAGGAGGCGGCGGTGCATGAGCGGGAAGACCGTCAAGGAGATTCTTACATCCATTCGCCAGGGCGAGACGAAGTCGCGCGATTGGGTGCAACAGTCGCTTTCGGCGATTGAGCAAATCGATGGCGAGCTAAAATCGTTTTTGCTTGTCGATCCCGAAGCCGCGTTGCAGACTGCGGATCGAATCGACAGCGGACAGGCGTCCGAGGGTGCGCTTTTGCGTGGCGTTCCGTATGCATTGAAGGACAACATTGTGACGAAAGGCGTTCGTACCACGGCAGCCTCACGCATACTTGAAAATTACATACCACCCTACAGTGCGACGAGCGCGCAAAAACTCGAAGCCGCAGGCGGCGTGATGGTTGGCAAGACCAATATGGACGAGTTTGCTATGGGTTCTTCGACGGAGACATCCGCGTTCCAGAAGACGGCCAACCCGTATGGCCAGGAATACGTTCCTGGCGGCTCCAGCGGTGGGTCCGCAGCTGCCGTCGCGGCAGGACTTGTCCCATTCGCGCTCGGTTCGGACACCGGCGGTTCGATTCGTCAACCGGCCGCATTTTGCGGATGTTTCGGTCTCAAGCCGACCTATGGGCGCGTCTCGCGTTACGGCTTGATCGCCTTTGCGTCATCACTAGATCAAATTGGTCCCTTCACGCGCACAGCAGAGGACGCGGCGATTGTCTTGAACGCCATCTGTGGACATGACCCGATGGATTCCACTTCGGCGCGCGGGCAAGGCGAGATCGACTTCGCAGAAGGCATCGATGCAGGGGTTAAGGGGATGCGTATCGGCATTGTCCGCAACCTGCCGGAGGAGGGGCTGGATCCGGCCATCAAGGCTGCGGTCGAGCAAGCCATTCGCACCCTGGAACAGGCCGGTGCGCAAGTGGTCGAAGTCGAACTCCCGCATATGGAGTACGCCGTGGCCACGTACTATCTCATCGCGCCCGCCGAGGCGTCGTCCAACCTCGCGCGGTTTGACGGCGTGCGCTACGGGCGGCGTGCCGAAGCGAGCGGCGTAATCGACATGTTTGAGCGCTCTCGCAGTGAAGGTTTCGGTATGGAGGTAAAGCGGCGCATTATCATCGGCACATACGCGCTGTCCTCCGGTTACTATGACGCGTACTACAAGCGGGCGCAGCAGATGCGTACCCTGATTCGCCAAGATTACGATCGCGCATTTGCCCATTGCGACGTCATCCTCATGCCGACGACGCCGACCACTGCGTTCAAGTTCGGGGAGAAGGCGGACAACCCGTTGCAAATGTACTTAAACGACATCTATACGATCCCGGCAAACCTCGCAGGGCTGCCAGGAGCCAGCGTGCCGTGTGGTTTTGCAGGCGGACTTCCGATTGGCTTGCAAATCCTTGCCAAGCCGTTTGACGAAAAGTCGATTTTGCGCGTCGCGCACGCCTATGAGCAATTGCGATCCTTTGCGTGGCAACGGCCGGTGTTGGGGGTGGCGGAATGAACTACGAAACGGTCATTGGCCTCGAAGTGCACGTTGAATTAAAGACGGCTTCGAAGATTTTCTGTGGTTGTAAAAATGACAGCAAGTCGGAGCCGAACACAAACGTCTGTCCCGTTTGCATGGGCCATCCTGGCGCCCTTCCCGTGCTGAACAAAAACGCGCTTGAGCTCGGCCTGCGGGCAGCGCTTGCGCTCAATTGCCAGATCAATCAACATTCGAAATTCGACCGCAAAAACTATTTTTATCCGGATTCGCCCAAAGGGTATCAAATCTCGCAGTTTGACAAGCCGATCGGCGAGCACGGATACATCGAGATCGAAGTGGGGGGCGAGCGAAAACGCATTGGTATCACGCGTTTGCACCTCGAGGAAGATGCCGGTAAGTCGACGCATGCCGCCGATGGATCTCACACATTGGTCGACTTCAACCGCACCGGCGTGCCACTCATCGAGATCGTGTCAGAACCGGACATTCGATCCCCGGAAGAAGCGCGGTTATACCTAGAGGCTTTGAAGAGCATCATGGAATATTGTGATGTGTCTGATTGCCGGATGGAAGAGGGATCGCTGCGCTGTGATGCCAACATTTCCTTGCGTCCGGTCGGTTCGACGACGTTTGGTAACAAGGCCGAGCTTAAGAACATGAACTCATTCCGCAATGTTCAACGCGGCCTGGAGTACGAGGTGGAACGCCAACGCGAATTGTACGAAGCTGGTGAGCCAGTCGTTCAGGAAACGCGTCGCTTTGACGAGGCCACGCAGACGACCATTTCCATGCGGTCAAAGGAGGAAGCGCACGACTATCGCTACTTCCCTGAGCCTGATTTGGTCGATCTCGATATTGATGACGCCTGGCTGGCGCAGATTCGGACTTCCATCCCTGAGCTACCGGCAGCGAAGCGCCGTCGCTACGAGGAGGAACTTGGCCTGCCGGCATACGACGCTGGCGTTCTCACGGCAGATCCGAAGACAGCCGCGTACTACGAACAGGTGCTTGCAGCTGGTGCAGATGCCAAGGCGGCAAGCAACTGGGTCATGAGCGACATCTTGGGCGCCCTGAACAGCGAAGGGAAGACGTTTGCCGAATGCCCCATCACGCCTGAGAATCTCGCGGGTCTTATCGGCGAGATCGGGAGCGGGAAGATCTCATCGAAGCAGGGGCGTGAAGTATTCAAGGCGATGTGGGAAACGGGTAAGAGTGCCGTTGCCATCATTAAGGAGCAGGGGATGGAGCAGATTAGCGATGTCGCCGTGCTGGGGCCGATTCTCGATGAGGTGATTGCCCATAATGAGAAGTCGGTCGCCGA
The DNA here is from genome assembly GCF_001447355.1 of Alicyclobacillus tolerans. Lineage (GTDB taxonomy): Bacteria > Bacillota > Bacilli > Alicyclobacillales > Alicyclobacillaceae > Alicyclobacillus > Alicyclobacillus aegles. Next base: position 55,215 of record NZ_JXBW01000020.1, read on the forward strand.
CTACAAGGGTGGCAAGGATCGCGCATTGGCGGCGTTGGTGGGCCAAGTGATGAAAGCGACGAAAGGCAAAGCCAATCCTGCGCTCGTCAACCAATTGCTGATTGAAAAGATCAATGCCTTGTGATAGGCAAGTGGATATCAAGGGAGGGCGCGGATGGCGGACGTTGATCAACAAAAGGCCATTTCGGTCGGTGAAGAATTTGACGTGACGGCTATACGCCTTAACGACAACGGCGATGGTGTCGCCATCTGCAACGGGATGACGGTGTTCATCCCGTTTCTCCTTGTCGGCGAGGATGCAAGAATTCGCATTACATCCGTAGAGAAGCGATTCGCTCGCGGGCAAGTAGTGGAGCGACGCACGGCATCGGCGGATCGGCAGGATGCACCGTGTCCAGTGTTCGGTAAATGCGGAGGATGCCAAGTCCAACACATGCGCTACGAGGCACAGATGATATGGAAGGAGGGACGCATCCGCCGCATCGCGGAGCGGCTCGGCTTGGATGTCGATGCTGTCGTCCACCCTATCATCGGATCGCATACGCCGTTTCGATACCGCAACCAGGTGCAGATGCCGGTGCGCTATAACGCAGATGAGAAGCGGGTTGAGATGGGTTTTTTTGCGGCTGAAACGCACGCAATGGCAGTGACCGACTCGTGTCACCTCATTTCGGAGACGATGCAAAGCACTCTTGTACGGGCATGCCGCTTCCTGACAAGCATCGGACCAGCGGCTGCAGACGTGCACCACATTGTCTTGCGCGAGTCTGCGACGAACGCCGAGCAGATGATTGTATTCTGCACCTCTAATGGCGCCGATGAATTCGCGCGCACGCTCGCTCGTTTTCATGCGCCGTCCGTCAAAACGGTGGCCATGACAGTCCAACCGCGTCCGACGGGGCCCATTTGGGGTCGCACCGTCAACGTGCAGAAAGGCGACGGCTATCTCATGGAACGTATGGGTGGTCGGCGTTTCCGTGTGTCACCCCGGTCATTCCTACAGGTACAGACGGGGATGGCGGATCGCATGTATCAAGTGGTGTTGCAACAGGCGCAGGTGTCACCGGAAGATGTCGTGATCGACGCGTATTGCGGAATTGGCACGCTAACCTTGCTGCTTGCGCCGCACGCCCGCCGCGTCATTGGCGTCGAGGAAATCGCGCAGGCGATTGAGGATGCCCGGGAAAATGCCGAACTGAATCGCATCGAAAGTGCGGAGTTTTACGGAGCACGGGTCGAAGAGTGGCTGCCAAAGTGGATAGAATCTGGCGGTCAAGCGGACGTGATCGTATTCGATCCGCCGCGCAAGGGTATTGATCGTGCCGCCTTGGATGCTGCGGTTGCAGCGCAGATTCCGCGCATGGTGTACGTTTCTTGCAATCCGGCGACGTTGCAGCGCGATCTCGCCATTTTGTTGGACGCTGGTTATCAAGTGAAAGAGATGCAGCCGTTTGATATGTTTCCGCAAACGGAGCATGTGGAGTGCGTAGTGGCTACATATCGTGTGGGGGTAGGTAAATAAAATTCTGTCGCAAACTCGAATAATCATCTGATCCAGCCCAAATAAACAACTGCTTCAAGCGGGAAAACGGCATGGGACAAAACGGAGAAAGCCTTATCCCACAAGCACTTTTCCCGTCCTTTATGCCCGAACTTTATTATCCCAAGAATAAAGTTTTGACAGGAAAAAGAAGTGTAAAGGCGAGAAAAAAGGGAACTGCTTGCGAGACTCTATTATCACTGATCACAATTGAGGACGGTCGAATGCGGGATGGAGGCGGGAAGAAAGCAGAGGATTTTTTGATGGGAACATAGTTAGAAATGCAAAATCGGTAATTTGCAAATTTCAAAATCAGAATTGGGAAAAGGTTACAGAAGGGTGTAGGGACAGGACTGCGGGAAGCGAGCGTGAAGAAGCCCTGCAACGGCGCGGGTTTCAGGACATATGGGATTATGCCCGATAAGCCTGAAGCGACCACCTGGCGGTCTCTAATCGCCGCCTGATTAACTGGTTTGGTGAATCACATCGCCACATACAGAATGAGTAGTATTCATTTTCGAAGCTGAAAATGGAATGATACGGAAATTGTCAATAGGAATTGTCCCAGAGAGACGGAAGTGGACTTAGAAAGCGTTCGTTATTGAGGTCTAATTGCCCCTTATCTCCTTGACTATTCCATTATCTGGTGTAAAACGTTTTGAAAAATGCACAATACAGATTTGCAATTTTCGATTTTGAAAATGGAACAATATTACATATGAGTAATATCGTACTCATGAATTGTCCACAAATAGAGCGCGGGAGTGTGGATAACTTTCTTTAATGAATCAAGGGATACGAAACGGACAATAAAGGCGCGAAAACGCCCCTTGGAGTCCCAGGGGGCAGGCACTTGCTGTATGTGTTACAGTGAAAGTCCACGTCAGACCGATTTGCTTCTGGCTTTTCGGAGTCCTGCCAACACGCTATTTCTGTAAGGCGCTTTCAGTTCCGTTATCGGCGGCTGTCGGCAAGGGCGCAGTTTTCACCCGATGCACATCTCATTAGATTTTTGGCGTTTCTGGTGATAGTTTTTTATGAATATCAAAATCTCCAGATTCTCGTTTATTAAATGCCTCGTCGATGTACTTTTCAGGGTTTTTGATGAAAGATGAATATTTGATAAGGGAGCAGTACACTTCATCATCTGTGAAATGAGGGGAGGGTCCCTGTCGATTCTTATATACCAGCTCAGGTAAGTATTGTCGGTATTTATCTGTTGGGATTCGGAGTGTGGTCCCGCAGTTACAGTCGGGCGATGTGCAAGACCCAGATTTATAAATCTTGTCGTAAACACTGTCTCTGACAACAGCGAGTAAGCCATTGGGGTTATCCCCCCATAAGGATGCCTGTAGCTCTGAATTGACAAAGGGTCGTTTTGCAGTGTTTTCCCCTACGATCACCATCGTCACGGTCGAATCTGATAAAAAATCTTCCCGAATGGTTCTCATAATGGTCTCTTCGGTGTTGTCAGGATCGATGTCTCCATCGTGTACGGACTTGTCGATAAAGTCTTCGCCACTGAACTTCTCAACTATCTTGTCTTTTAGGTCTTGTTCATCCTCATGGTAGTAACTGATAAATGTCTTGTGCATTGCTCTTACCCCCATTTTTCAACATTGATATCAAATACAGGTCTGACCTCATTCATAAAGAAAGTATTAACTTCTTGGAACCCAGTGCAGATTACGTCGTATTCGTAGTAATGACGTTGTATTTCATGAATGGGTGTCATATGAAACACTAAGGGGTC
>NZ_JXBW01000021.1 GCF_001447355.1 Alicyclobacillus tolerans
AGAAATCTGCAAAACGCTCAAGTGTAAAAAGCAAGTTGTAGAAATTGCCGATGAGTCCAGACTGCACACCACTCCCAGGTGCCAGAAGAGTAGCCATTGAGAAGCCAATTTGAATGTCAATCAGTTGACCCGCAATGGAAATTGCCGAGAAAATCCAGGTCGCTAAGAACCCGAGTAGCAGCCCGACAAACGCCTCTAGTATTCCATCGACAACGAACATCCCAGGATTCTGCATCACATCCGGTACGCTACCCGATACGCTGGGCACGGCCACATACGACAAACTGAATGCCAAAGCAATTTTTGCCCATGTCGGCCACGCTCGGATAGACGTCAGCGGCGATGCAACAATGAACGCCACAGTGCGCAACGAAATGAGAACGAACAAGTCAAAATGCTGAAGAATTACGCTCATTTCGTCACATCACGTAGCTCATAAGGTTGCCTAAAATGGAGTTCGCAAAATCGAGCAAATTCTGTAGCATCCAAGGGCCAAACACCAACAGCGCCACGATCACTGCAGCAATCTTGGGCACAAAGGCAAGGGTTTGCTCCTGAATTTGTGTGGTCGCCTGAAATATGCTGACCAAGAGCCCGACAGCGAGGCCTAGCAGCAAAACGGGCGCTGTCAGTTTGACGACCAGCCACATTACCTGCGCACCCAGTCCGATGACATAGGTATCCGTCACCTGCATACCTCCTCTACGTCGCGTATCCGGCCAGCAACGATTTCACAACCAAATACCAGCCATCCACCATCACAAACAACAATATTTTGAACGGCAACGAGATCACGACGGGTGGCAACATCATCATGCCCATCGACATCAGCGTCGTCGCAACAACCAAATCAATGACTAGAAACGGAAGATAAATCATAAAACCAATTTGAAAAGCTGTCTTCAACTCGCTGATCGTGTAAGCTGGCACCAGTGCAGTCAACGGAATCTGCTCTGGGTTTTTTTCCATTGCCAGCGTCAACTTTTCATGACGATAGGATAGGAACAGATCCAAATCGGTGGTCCGCGTTTGCTTGGCCATGAACACCTTGAACGGATCCTCTGCTCGCTCGATTGCCACAGTCTGCGAGATCGTTCCCTTTAGGTACGGCTGCAAAGCCTGCTGATTCGCCTGCTGTAACGTTGGTTGCATCACGAACAACGTAATGAACAACGCAAGACCTACCAACACCTGATTTGGTGGCGACGTCTGTAAGGACAGTGCATTGCGGATGAACGATAGCACCACGATCACGCGCGTAAAACAAGTCATGAGAATAAGCCCAGCGGGAGCCAAGGTCAACACCGTCAACAACAAAATGATTTTTACGGTGTTGGCAACTGACGGAGGGCTATTATCCCCTAGGTTTAAGCTGACGCCGGGAATAGGATTGCTTGAATTCCCGAATGTTGTCTGTACAGCCGCGTGCACATTGGGAGCAACGATAAACCCTAAACAGACGACAATCAGGACCGCTATCGCGGCAGGTATCACGAAGGACGTGGCGAAACGCTTATTCTTCTCTTGAACTCTCACGGTTCGTCATTCCTTCGCGAATCCCGGCGCAGTTCTGCCAGAACCTCTTGTAGTGTGCCGCCAAACGATCCCGGAGCACCAACCTCAGAAGCTGCTGTGTATGAGTCTGTCACGTCCGCAAGCAGTTGAACGTTCTCACCGACGCCAAGCAAATACCGTTTCTGACCAATCTCCACCACCTGTACAGACCGATTCGGTGCGAGTTGTCGGGCAGCTAGTACGTCAATGGATCCACGCTGCACAACCCCGACCCGTCGGCCAAGGAAACGAAACAACAACACGAGCAACAGCAAAACCACGATGAAGGCCACAATCAACTTCACATAAGCGCCAGCTCCAGACGCGGGGACTGCCGAATTGCTCGCCGCCAAAACCTGCGGTGCGGGCATCGCCCATAACAAGGCCAACAAGCCCGCCCCGCAGATGCCCGTTCTCCGTATCAAACGCATGCGTTATCGCAACGCCTTCTGTACGGCTTCCACGACGCGATCGGCCTGAAACGGCTTCACAATAAAATCCTTAGCCCCAGCCTGAATAGCGTCGATCACCATGGCCTGTTGTCCCATGGCTGAACACACGATCACGCGCGCGTTTGGATCGATGGCCCGGATACGCTTTAAGGCCTCGATGCCGTCGACCTCCGGCATCGTGATATCCATTGTCACGAGATCCGGCTTCAACTCCTGATACTTGTCTACGGCCTGCGCCCCGTCGGCCGCCTCACCAACCACTTCAAATCCATTCTTTGTAAGAATATCTTTAATCATCATCCGCATAAACGCCGCGTCATCAACAACCAAAATCTTTGCCATCTTCCCTTACCTCCGCAATCCAAAATGTAGGGTTATGCCTGCGTGATACGTTGCTCAGCCTGGACGATGTCCGTGACCCGCACACCAAAATTTTCATCGATCACGACAACTTCCCCAATAGCAATCTTTTTATTGTTTACGTAGATATCGACCGGCTCACCGGCCAACTTGTCCAATTCAAGAATGGAGCCTGGAGCCAATTCTAAAATCTCGCGTATCATCTTCTTTGCACGCCCCAGCTCCACCGTGACATTCAACGGCACGTCGTAGAGAAGCGACAAATTGCGAGGCGATGTGTTACGCTCCTCGGCGACTGCGCCAAAATCCACGAAATGGGGACGACGTACGTCCACCTGTGGCAACGGTTCCCGAGCAGCGGCCACTTCTGCCATAGAGGGAGGAGCAAATTCACTCATGCGACTTGCGGTCAATTCCAGACCGCTTTGAGCGGCCGCCGCTTCCTTTATGCCTTTAACCTCTTCTACAGCCACTGCGGCCGACGTTGAGACTGAGACATCACCAGCCGGCATCGAAGCGCTGGAAGCTGTCTCCTCGCTACCTAATCCCATCGTACGGACGATCTCGTGCGCAAACTCTATAGGCATGAGCTGCATGATGTGGGAGTCGATTAAATCGTCAACGCGCAACTGAAATTCGACGTTAACCAAATCTCCACCTTCGCCAAACGCCTGTTGAGCTTCGCTTGATGTTAAATCGACAACGCGGACAGTGGGCGGAGAAATATTAATGTATCGACCGAACATCTGGCTCATCGACGTCGCGGCGCCACCCATCATCTGATTCATGGCTTCGCCCACGGCACTCAGGTGCAACTCATTCAATTCGCCAGATGTATTGGTTCCATCCCCACCAAGCATTAAGTCGGCGATTCGTTTCGCATCGTCAATCTCAATAGCAAGGGCGTTCGATCCTCGTAAGCCTTCGGTAAAATCTACTTGCACCAGAACATATGGCGTTGGGAAACGCGCTTCGACATCGTCATGGCGGATCAGAGAAACGCGAGGCGTCGTAATATCCACACGATGTTGCAGCAACGTCGAAAGGGACGTCGCCGCCGACCCAAAGCTTATATTTCCGATTTCCCCCAAGATATCTGCTTCTTCCGAATTGAGCTCAAGGTGGTCACCCTGCTCCGAACGAGCGGTGTCCGTTGTGACCCGATTCGCATTCAGAAGCGCATCGATCTCGTCCTGTGATAACTTCATCTGATCATTCACGATCGATGTCCGCCCCCCATTCGCGTACGATTTTCACAGCATACATGCGATTCTTTTTGCCTATACTCGCCCAAAATGCCGGAGTGCCATCGACATAGACAAGAGCCGGATCGCGGATCGATTGTTGAAGTACAATCGTGTCGCCTACGGCCAGATCGAGAATCTCACTCATCTTTAACGTCGTATCGCCAACTTGGACACGCACGTCGACCGGAACGCCAAGAACCCGAGCCTCGATACGTTCGTCTGCTCCCCGCAATCCTTGTGCATGCCTGCCCGGATCCATGTAATATCGATTGCTTAGCATGGGAACCACCGGTTCGACGGTAGCATGAGGAATGCATAGATTGATGAGACCAGAGGTATCGCCCACGCGCACGCTCATCGTCACCACCAAGACCGTCTCATTCGGTGTCGTCAACTGCAAAAATTGCGGATTGCTCTCAAACGAAAGAAATGCTGGCTCGAGTGACGCCACGCCGCTCCAAGCCTCAGCCAGAATAGACGACATCGGTTCGAACAAGCGGCGTAGCAACGTGACCTCTATATCCGTTAGCTCTCGCTCTCGATAAGGCCCTGCGCTGTCGCCACCCATATATTTATCAAGCATGGCAAAAACAACTTGTGGATTCATCTCCAAGACAATTCTGCCTTCAAGAGGAGACATTTCGAATAACTGCAACACTGTCAGTACCGGGATCGACCGAATAAATTCTTCATATGGCACTTGGTCGACCGATTCGACTTGAATCTGGGGAACAGACCGCAACTGTCCCGATAGATGTGTGGTCAACAGTCGACAGAAGTGTTCATGCATTCTTCGAAGCACGCGCAAATGATCTTTAGAGAACCGCATGGCTCGGCGGAAATCGTATGACCGAACGCGTATCGTTTCTTGCTCGTTGCGCATGGCTGCCGTGTCGATTTCGCCGCTCTTAATGGCGGACAACAGGGCGTCGATCTCGGACTGCGACAAGACCTCCGACACGATTACACCCCCTTTCACTATTGAACGAGAATTTGTGATAAATAAGCTGCGGTTACCTTGCCAGATGGAAGCAACTTGTTCACGTCGCGAACAATCGTGCTCTTCAACTGATTGAGCCCCGCATCGCTCCGCAACTCATCGGAACTGAACTGACGCATAATTTCATTTACCTGATCCGAAATTTGCGGTTCCATTAAATTCAATTCCTTAGCGGTAGCCTTGTCGGCCGCCTGCAACGTCAGGGTAAATTGAATGATTCCGGACGCATCTAAATTGGTTGTCATCTGTGGTAAGGTCACTTGCAGTGCCGCCATCTGTTTGGCAGACATACTGACAGGTGTACCGCTCGTATGATGGTGCTTTTTAAGGTAAAGCAACACACCGACGGCAATGCCTGCCAGCACGACAATGCCAATTACAATCCACACCATGGTACGCAGCGCCTGTTTCATGGGCGATCCTCCTGCTGCACGACCGCCCGCGTCAGGCCGATTTGTCGGTATATGTCGATTAACTTTGACGTGATGACCCCCGGATCCTCCACGACCACGTATTTGTGTCCATTTGCCATCGTGATCACAGTGTCTGGGGTCGCCTCGATGGTCTCAACGAGCAAAGGATTCAACCACAATTCAGAGCCCTTGAGACGTGTCACCCTAATCATCGGCCCATTCTCCTTGGCGCGCAGTGTAGCCGCGCGCCATCTCAAAATCGCGGGTCAAGTGCTACATTACGAATTTTTCATGTTAACCAATGCTTGTAAAATCGCGTTGTCAGTGCCAATCATGTGCGTGTTCGCCACATACGCGTTTTGAGCGACAATCATCTCTGCAAACTGTTGTGACAGATCGACATTCGACTGTTCCAACTCACCAGCTGCAAGCGTGCCGTATGACCCTTGGCCAGGCGTCCAATAGGTGGCACTCCCTGCTGGTGCACTCTGCGCGTCATACAGGTTATCGCCTGTTTTCACCAAACCGGCTGGGTTGGGCACCTGTGCTAAAGCGAGATAACCGAGCGTTTTCGTCGTGGTATTACCCGAGCTATCGGTTACACTAGCTGTGATGGAGCCGTCGCTGCCAATGGTAACGTTCGAAACTTGGCTTCCGCTTCCAGCTAGTGTAAGCACGTTCATCTTTGTGGTAGGAGCTGTCGTACTGGACGAACTTGGTGCCGTGGCATATCCTAAGGCGATTGTGCCGTCTGGCAAAACCAAATTTCCTGCACTATCGATTGAAAAGTCCCCGGCTCTGGTCAAGTAATCATGGGTCCCATCGGTCACCACGAAAAACCCATTGCCCTGAATCGCCACATTGGTTGCAACGCCCGTGGTCGAATCCGCGCCTTGCGACATGTCCATCTGTGTCGCGGCAACCTTCACACCCAGGCCCACCTGTTCAGGGTTCACCCCTCCAGCAGTCGTCGAACCTGCATTTCCACCAGCCATGGTTTGACTCAACACGTCGCTAAATTCCGCGCTGTTGGACTTATAGCCTACCGTGTCGACGTTGGCGATGTTGTTACCGACGACATCCAAATCGGTCTGAAATGCTTGCATACCCGAAATCGCCGAATTCATAGAGCGTAGCATGACTATTCCTCCTTCAATTCGCGCCGCCTCACCGGATCGGTCGTTCACCGGCAAGCAAGTCCCCGCGTTCGCGGTCCAACTTGTCCAAAAATACGACGCTGTCAATCTGTGTAACGATCGGTTGCTCGCGGTGATCCAGTGCTGTCACCACGGTTCGCGACGGCAAGTTGACCACAAGCCCGGCGCCCCCAGTGAAAAGGTAGGCGTTTTTTGCACCGCGTGCTTCAGCCTGTTGGGCCGCTTTCTCCATCAGGGCAAAATCATGTTTCGAAATGGTAATACCGCGCTCGGACAATCGCTGTTGTGCGTGTTGACTCACCTTCCAAGAAGACTCAGCTGCGGCTTGAAACAACACATCGCGAAACGATGTCGACGAAGCCGTAGATTGTCTGGTATAAGACATCCCTTTGGACGGCGAAGATCCCGTTGCATCGGTGGAAAGTCTACTATGCCAATCGCCGTTCCAGCCGGAAACAGCCGTCACGACACCTGCACCACCTGCGTGATGGGATAGGAGGTTCCATTGACAACGACCTGCGGACTTCCTTGAGACAACGAGACCGCCGAAACGGTTCCCTGCACCTTTTGCCCGGAGCTGTCGGTTATCGTCACCTGCGTGCCAAGCAGTTGATGTGCCAACATCAGATTCGTCTCGCTCGCCAAGGTCTGAATGGCTGACAGCACTTGCGAATCGGTCTGTGCAATGTTCGTCATTTGCTCTAAGGCACTGAACTGTGCAAGCTGTGCGATCATCTGCGTGTTGTCCTGAGGAGCGAGCGGGTCCTGGTTTTGTAATTGCGTCACCAATAGTTGAAGAAACGAATTCTCATTGAGTTGACCATCCGGATTGACGGTGTTTGTACTTGTACTGTTGCTACTAGGTGCAGTTGTCGTACCCACCATACTCGTATTGGGCGACGTCGGATTGACGACAGTGGTCATGGATCCACCCCCATGTCACGCATATAAATTCAGTAAACGGACATCCAAGTCAGTCGTTGCTGACGAGACCATTTGTTTTCCCGAGATCGCCGGGACGAGTTGAACACCACCCGATCGCATCCGGGAGTCGCCCCTCGACCGATCATCTCTACCTTGCTGGCCGTCCGAGGCCATGGACAGTGACAGGCTATTTACAGCTAGCCCGGCCGCCTGCATGCTCTGTTGCAGACCATTCCATTGACCCTGCAACCAGGCAAATGCAGCCTGTTGCGAAGCTACCACTTGCACGTCCATACCGTTTGCCGATTGTGCGACGATAATCTGTAGTTCCCCTAAGCCGTGCGGCTGAACCTGAACGTGCAGCACCGCATTTCCCTGTTCGGCTTGAGATGCCACCATCGTACCTAGGATTGAAACGGCCTCGGGTGCGCGAGTATCGATGATAGCTCCCGCTCCAGAAGACATCGGCGACTGCGTATCAACGGCTTGATTCATGGCGAACGTTGTAGGCAACCCGGCGGACACTTGTCCGATGTTGGACGTCGCTGCGAGCACACCTGTCACACCATGCGTGGAATGCGATTTGTGTGCACTTGCTTGAACCATCGGATGGGCGACCAAACTTTGCGCTTTGTCAGGCGAGATTGTCATACCGGCTAGTACATCCCTTGCAACCACAGGCTTTTCTGGAAGCGACTCGGTGCTCTGTGAAAGTGCACGGGTCAGGCTTGTTGTTACCCCGTCGACAGCACCCGACATCTCTGCCTCAACCTTCGTTCCACGGTTAGACGTTTGTGCTTCTCTCCCCGATTTCACGTGCGCCTGAGCAGAGACTTGCACCTGCCTTAGGCTATGGCCGTCGCTCGTCGCGGTGATTCCGGTTCTCCAGTCAATCGGTTCGCGTTGACTTGTAGCAACGTTGGCAGCAAGAGCTTTCTTGGGTACAGCATTGGCCTCCCTCATCGAAGCATTTGCGGTTCCTGTCTCACTTGCATCCGTTGCTTTGTGCCCGGTAGGTAAATTGGTACGTAACGCACTTCCTGCTTTCACCGTGTCTCCTGCGCCCGTAGCGGCCCGTATCACGCCTTCGTGTATGGACGAATTGCCTTTTGTGACGCCGGTTTCCTTTTCCATCGCGACAGCCATCGACACGCCGCCTGTTGCTGGCGGAGCTGGCTTTGAAGCAGATACCCGAGCCACCCCGGAAGGCTGGACGCCAACACCATTGAATTGCCCCTGTAAACTGCCCAACATCGCGGCGAACAGATCGGACTCTTGCTCACTCGCACTCGACTTCTTTTCACCGTGTGCAGAATCCATGGATGCGTCGGTTCCCTGGACACTTACCGATCGAATCCCCATATTCTCACCCCCTTTCAACGAAACGTTCAACTCCAGAATCACGGCACTGAACTATTGCTATTGGCCCCTCCTAAGCCGTTGATTCCGTTCCCAACAGCGTTCGCACCGGAACTGGATGTCCCTGAGGACGATTGCTGGCGCTCGTCGACGGCAGCTTGCTGCAGAATCGAGCTTGCTGTGGCGGTCGGTAGTGCTTGCAAGATAGGCCCCGAGACATCCGGCGTCATCTCAGCGACAGCCCATGCAGCCTTCGCGATCGGCATTTTCTCAAGCACAAGTGCTGCAGCGGAAGCATCCATCTGCGCTAAGACCTTCGCCTCATCATCGCCCTGTTGCACGTTAGATACCTGCGTCGCCAGTTGTGCTTTCAAAGATTTCACCTGCGCCGCAAGCGCAGAATTCTGAGACTTCGCCTTTTGCCATTCTTGCGTTAGTTGTGCCACCTGATTTTGCAAGGACATAATCTGCGCACGCTCAGCGACAATTGTCCGATGCAGTGGCACAGTGGCACTCTCGTTGCCAGCCGCCGACGTGGACTGCCCTCCAAACACAGACGACACCTTCTTCCAAACAGGCACACCGAGTACCTGGAGCGCACCGACTAAGACAGCAAGCGCAACAAGCAGAGGAATCACAATAACAAGTAGGATCCAGCCAAGTTTATGCCCATTTCTCTCATCCTTCTGCTCCGGGACGCGATCCGCAGTCGAAGCAGTCTTCTGCTTTATTGCCATCTATCTTCGACCGCCTTTCGGTAACGTTGCAATGCAAGCTCGTCCATATCTCCCTGCTCCCGCTTTGCGCTCTCGATGCGATACTCCAAATCCGCTGCGTCGGACAAATGGACCCACGTTTGCGTCGCCATATGGCGGAGGTGGAGGCTTTCGCGGCGCTGATCCAGTTCGTTGGCTGCTTGTCGCCATTCTCGCTCGACAGCAATAAGTCGCGTCTGTAGCCACCGTCCGTGAGCATCATACAATGCCCACTTCCTACAATCGTCCATCATCGATGCACACTGTTGTCGCCTCACATCCTCTATCGACTCCGCAAGCCCATGCCATACATGCTGCGCGCGCGCTTCAACATCCGCGGCTTGCGTATACTCTCGCAGAGCTTCCCGCTCCAGCCCCTCCATCAACTTTCGATAACGGTGTGCAAATCGGCGAAAGTCGCTCATGGTGCACCCCCTGTGAGAGCAGCAAGGCGTGTCATCGTTTCGGCAAAGGGGGTGTGTTCATCCGCTTCTTGTTCGAGCAGTGCCCGAATCGCGGCCATTTTTTCGATCGCGATATCGACCTCAGCGTCTGTTCCGCTACGATAGGCACCAATGCGAAGCAAGTCCTCGACCTCTTGATACCGACTTAACCAATTGCGAACCCGACGAGCTTGCCGTTGATGATCCGAACTTGCCACGGTCGAAAATAAACGCGAGATACTGGCCAGAATGTCAATTGCCGGATAGTGACCTGCGTTAGCCAGCCTGCGCGAGAGCACAACATGTCCGTCCAAAATGCCACGGACCGCATCGGCAATCGGATCGTTCATATCGTCGCCCTCGACAAGTACCGTATAAAAAGCGGTAATCGCCCCCGTTTCGCCAGGCCCTGTTCGCTCGAGAAGCTGTGGAAGCAACGCGAAAACAGAAGGCGTGTATCCGCGCGAGGACGGCGGTTCGCCGGCAGCCAGCCCCACTTCTCGCTGCGCCATGGCAAAGCGCGTGATCGAATCCATCATGAACGCTACACGTTTGCCTATGTCGCGAAAATGTTCGGCAATTGCTGTCGCAACAAAAGCCGCCTTCATTCGGATGTACGCCGGTTGATCCGACGTCGCGACGATGACGACGCTTCGAGCCAAGCCCTCTTCGCCTAAATCCCGCTCAATGAACTCCCGGACTTCCCGCCCGCGTTCACCCACCAACGCGATCACGTTCACATCCGCTTCGCTTCCGCGCGCAATCATCGACAAAAGCGTGCTCTTGCCGACACCACTGCCGGCAAACACGCCAACGCGTTGTCCTTCGCCAAGTGTCAGCAGCGCGTCGATGGCTCGAACTCCTGTCGCAAGGACATGCTCAATCCTCCGACGACGAAGTGGGTGCACCGGCCGACCCCAAACCGGACGATAGGTCACATGCCCAGCAATGGCACCTTGGCCGTCATCGGGCTCTCCAAGTCCATTCAACACGCGCCCCAGTAGACCTTGTCCGCAAGCGACTGCGAGTTGGCGTTGCAAATAGGTAACAGACGCCCCGGGAGCGATGCTCGCGATTTCGGATAACGGCACCAAGAGCAATTTATCGTCGCGAAAGCCCGCGACTTCCGCCAGACAAGGGCGCTCCCCCCCATGCACGATACACAAATCGCCTAGCGATGTCCGTGGTCCCGTGGCCTCAATCGCCATACCGACCAACTTCGTCACGCTGCCCTCCAACCGCAACAACCGGCGAGCGCTGAGCTGCTCCGTTACGGCCTCAAGCAGAGTCCACATCGGCGGCATCTCCTTCCTCCGCCAGTCTCGCGAGCCATTCCGTCAATTCTTCAAGTCGTACTTGCATTCGCCCGTCGAGGTGCACCGAATCCGCCCAGATATCGCAATCACCCGGATTCATTGACGGATCTGGGATCACCTGCACAGCCCATCTTCCCATGCCGCGCAGTGACCATTTGGGTTCAGTGTCACAGGCCGCCTGATAATCAACAGGATGCACGCGTACACAGACAGAGGTCGCTTGAATGACCTGTTGCAACATATCGTCCACGAGTTCGTCGATAGCCGCAGGGGCAAGTAGCAGTTCGCGGCCGAGCAAGGCCTTGACGACCGCAATGGCAAATTGGCTAAGCGCATGCTTTTGTGTCATCATGCGCCGCTTCCAATCGTCCTGCATGTCTTTCGCCAACGCCTCAAGCTTGTCGTATTCGGCTTGTTTCCACGAAGCAAATTCCGACGCCGCAGCCCCAAGGCCTTGCTGCATTCCTTCGTCATACGCCTGTTGCCGGATTTGTTCCGCGCTGGAACACGCCTCTTCGCGTGCGCGCGCGACTATTTCCTGCGCCTCGACAACCGCTCGTTGCAACATCAGAGCGCGTTCCCGCTCTCCTTGCTCGATCGCGATCTGGCGAAGTCGCTGCACTGCTTCCTCCTCCAAGTCGGAGGTTTGCACAGACATCTCGACTTCACCACTCGCCGTACGTCGAACGGGGATTTCAGGAATTTCAATCCGATCGACATGTGGAACAATCTGCGCGCGCTTTACGACGTTAGACAATGATATCGTCCCCCCCGCCACGCGAGACGACAATTTCTCCAATATCCTCCAAATGACGAATGACACCAACAATGCGTTGCTGAGCATCTTCGACGTCGCGCAGGCGAACAGGTCCCATATACTCCATATCTTCTTGGAACTGCTCCGCCATGCGTTTGGACATATTGTTGAACAGAACGTCTTTGACATCTTCACGGGCAACCCTTAAGGCAAGCTGCAGATCGCGCGCATCGACCTCGCGGATGACTCGTTGAATGGCTTTGGAATCGAGGAAAATGATATCCTCGAACACAAACATCCGCTTTTTGATCTCGTCGACCAAATCTGGATCGCGCGTCGCGAGCTGTTCAAGAATGCTTTTCTCCGTACTGCGATCGACGCCGTTCAAAATGTTGACAACAGCCTCAATTCCGCCTGTATGAGAATTGTCCACCGCCGTCATGGTCGAGAGTTTCGATTCAAGAATTTCTTCCACTTCTGCAATGACATCAGGCGACGTACCTTTCATGGTAGCGATTCGCCTTGCCACGTCCGCTTGTAGCTCCGTCGGCAATTCTGAGATGATCATCGCAGCCTGGCTCGGCTCAAGATAAGACAACACCAAAGCTACCGTCTGTGGATGTTCATCCTGTAAGAATCCCAAAACCTGATTTGGATCCGCCTTGCGGGCAAAGTGAAAAGGACGCACCTGCAGAGCAGATGTCAAACGGGCAAGCACATCCTGCGCCGATTGAGGACCGAGAGCGCGCTCCAAGACCTCCCGCGCGTAGTCGATACCCCCCGTCTGGATATATTCCTTCGCCATCGCCAGATCCCGGAACTCCTCCAAAATGGATTCCCGTTGTTCCATGCCAACTTTGTTGACGTTGGCAATTTCGAACGTCAGCTGCTCAACTTCATCTTGAGATAGGCGTTTAAAAATCTCAGCTGCGACATCTTGGCCTAACGCGATGAGAAGCACAGCTGCCTTTTGCTTGCCGGACAAAGACGATCGGCGTTGCATCTCATCGCCTCCTTGCTACCATCACAGTTTGGTCACTCCGATAACCAGGAACGCAGTAAACTTGTAAAATCGTCCGGCCTTTGCTTTGCAAGGTTCACCAGTTGTGAACGAAGTACTTCTTCTTCCGTCAATGGGAGTTCTTCCAACTCGTGTTCGAACACGTCCGATACAACTGTGGGTATCTGCAACTCCTTCGCCTGCATTCGTCGACGACGATACCAGACGATGCCTCCCCCGATAGCAAGTAAGAGCAACACGCCAAGCGCATAAATGAATCGATGCGAACTCGGTGCTACCATGGTTGTCGGTTGTTGCATCGACGTGAACGGAACAGCAGACACGCTGACCTGGTTTTTCCCTTGAGTTTGCGTTCCTCCCAGAACTCCCGCGACAAAATTCTTGATCTGAGCCTGCACAGCCGGGGTAATGCTTTTATCGTTGCTGTTCAGCAAGACGCCGACCGAGTAGCCTTGAACTTGCATCGGATCGGACGTAGTCTGCTGGTTTTGATAGCTAAATGCGTAATTGGTTGTTGTGTCAGACGACGTCGAATTTGACCCCCCACTACCTCCGGCTGCATAGGTGGAGTTGAGGTTCGGATTGCTGCCCGCTTGCCCTACAGCACCACCTGTTCCGGTTCCATTGGTGGTCTGCGACTTGTCAACCTGAGTACTCGTGACAAACCCATTCGTCGAACCGGGAGCATTATACAAGACATGGGAGGTCGTCTCCGTTTGGTTAAACGTGACATTCGCGTGCACCACAACGACCGCGTTTTGTGCGCCAACAATCTGTTGGAGACCCGAAATCAGTTTTTGCTGAAGGTCATTTTCGAGTTTTTCCCGCATCGCTAACTCTGACGAAGCCGATCCCGTGACCGTCGATCCAGTCGACGGCGTATCACTTGACAGGGTATCGCCGTACTGATCCACCACCGTGACATTGCCAACACTCAACCCTTGTACAGAGTGCGCCACAAGTTCC
The DNA here is from genome assembly GCF_001447355.1 of Alicyclobacillus tolerans. GTDB lineage: Bacteria > Bacillota > Bacilli > Alicyclobacillales > Alicyclobacillaceae > Alicyclobacillus > Alicyclobacillus aegles. Next base: position 13,725 of record NZ_JXBW01000021.1, read on the forward strand.
TGGATACCAGCAACTTGCGCCGGTGACAATTGCACACCGGTGCCCAGCGTGACAAACACCGATGCTTTCGCATCCGACGTGGGCTGCGTCACAAACAACTGCTGTTGAGGCATAACGATATGCACCTGAGCGGATTCCACACCGTTAATACTTGCAATGGTCGCATTCAGACTCTGTTGCAGAGCATCGAGCACCTGAATATTAAATTGGTCTTGTGTCAGCCCAAACGATGTACTCACGCTTGAGTATCCAACATAACCAGATTGCGGCAACCCAGCCATTGACAGCTGTATGCGAGCTTCATCCGCCTCACGTGCCGGAACTAAAACCGCAGTACCTTGAATTTGGTTAGGGATTTTCAGTGTATCAAGTTCTTGCTGCACCTGGCCAAGCGATTTATCATCGAGGCCCTCCATAATGGTCACATAATGTGGACGCGAAGCGACGAAAACGATTGTCGCAAGTGCCGCCAACGCAGCCACGAAAGCAATAATGGCGTTGCGTCGGGCAAAGGGAGAAAGTCCCGTCCATCTCCCTTTCAAATTCGTCCACATCCCCCGCAGGGTTTCATTCAATGCATCTCACCCTATTTCAATCATCGCAATCACAACGATTAAATTTGCATGTTCATCATCGTCGAGTACACTTGCTGCACGCGCGTAGCCACCTGCGACATCATGTCAACCGCCAACGTTGCTTGCGATTCGGCAATCATCAATTGCGCCGCCGAAACGGGTCCGCCCGCAGCGTAGGACACAGCCATTTGGTCAGCTGACTGACTTAACGAGTTCACCTGATCCATTGCATGAGCCAGAAAGGCTCCAAAACTCGTGCCTGAGGTACTCCCTGCCCCGCCAGGCTGGCTTCCACCCAAAGAGCCAGGCGTAGCCAATGCGCTTGACACATTCGATACACTTGCCGGAATCATGATCAACCATCCATTCCAATTTATTTACCAATACTCAGTGCGCTTACCGCCATTTGTTTTGCGGCATCAAATGCCGTCGCGTTGGCCTCATAGGCTCGCGAAGCTTGAACGAGATCGACCATTTGCGTTGCGATATCGACGTTGGGCATTTTCACATATCCATTCACAGCATCCGGGCTTGATGGGTCGTAGACCAGTTGAAAGGGACTTGTATCTTGTGTAATAGAGGAGACTTCAACACCGCCACCTCCATACGTCATGGCTTGCCCGAGCGTGGTTTGAAAGCTCGCCGGCTGTTGTACCGCTTGGAAGTTCACGATTTCCGAGCGATAAGGCCCTCCTTGCGGCGTGCGCGTCGTATTCGCATTTGCAATATTGTTGGCAATCACGTTCATCCAGAGTTGATTGGCTGCCAGACCGCTGGCACTGATATTCATGCTGGAATTATCAAGCATTCAACTCAACTCCCCGTAATGGCAGTCCGCAAGCGTGTAATGCGATCTGACACATCTTGAACCAACGTGTCGTACCGGACTTGGTTTTCCGCGAGCAGCGTCATCTCTTGTGTAATATCGACGTTATTGCCATTGTTGTCGACAGTTGTCGAATTGTCAGTATAAACAACCGGAGTAACATTGGGCAACGCGTTGAGATTTACAGAGTTCTCGTCCGTGCCAACAGGGATGTGATACTGGCCCATCAGAGCCTGTCCGGACCCGCTCAGAGCGTTTTGCAGGTAAGACTCAAAGGCAACATCTTGACGCTTATAACCCGGCGTTTCAGCGTTTGCGATGTTATTTGCATACACAGATTGGCGCAGTGTAGCGGCATTAATAGAACTTTGCAGAAGTTGAAAGACGTTCATTCGACTCGCCCCATACATATTGTGACTAGATTCGATACGAAACTACAAATTCGGCACACCAAGGTCGAATCCTGCTATGTTGATCGGTAAACAAAAAAAGTATTAAATGACGTTCACACTCCATACAAAAAAAAGGGCGAAACCGTAATTCGGTTCCACCCAAATTCTCGATGTAGCACTGACGAGCGCCACAGTTTACAAAATAAATTGGCTTAAATCGCGGTTGACAACAATCCCGCCCAGCTTTTCATCGACATACTGCCGTGTAATTTGAATCGACGGAAGATTGACGTCCGGCGCCTCGAATGAGAGATCCTCAAGAACTTTTTCAACTAACGTGTGCAATCGCCGTGCCCCAATATTTTCGGTTTCCTGATTCACCTGCTGTGCCATTTCGGCAATTCTTTCAATGGCGTCCTCGGTAAACTCAACCCGAATGCCCTCAGTCTCCAATAAGGCCGTGTATTGCTTGAGCAAAGAATGTTCGGGTTCTTGCAGAATACGCATAAAGTCTTCCTTTGTCAGCGGCTCCAGTTCTACTCGAATCGGGAAACGACCTTGCAACTCAGGAATCAAATCTGAAGGCTTAGCGACATGGAAAGCACCCGCGCCTATAAACAACATGTAATCGGTTTTCACCGCACCGTACTTGGTCGAAACGGTGGACCCCTCTACAATCGGGAGAATATCCCTCTGAACACCTTCGCGCGACACATCAGGGCCGCGCTGTTCTCGCCCTGCAATTTTATCCATTTCATCAATGAAGATAATGCCATGGTTTTCTGCTCGATAAATCGCCTCCGCCGTCACGGCGTCCATGTCGATGAGCTTTTGAGCTTCCTCCTGCGTGAGCACTTTGCGGGCCTCACGAACGGTCATCTTGCGCTTGCGCATCGACTTTGGCAAAAGATTTCCCAGCATTTCTTGCAAATTGCCGATGCTCTCAGGACCAACTCCCGGCATAAAGCCTAACGCCGGCGTGGATTGTTCTTCCACATCAATTTCGACATACTTATCCTCTAACTCACCAAGAAGCAGTTTATGCTTCGTGCGCCGCCGCTCTTCACGCACGCCATCGGAACTCGGTTCCGCGGTATGGTTTGCATTCGGTGCGCCTCCAAACAACATCTCAAACGGATTTTTTACTCGCGATCGCGCTCCCGGATCCGGTACAAGCGCCTCGACGATGCGATCGTTCGCACGTGCTTCCGCATCGTCCTTTACCTTTTCCGCGTGTTCTGTCTTCACCATACGCACAGCCGTCTCCACTAAATCGCGAACCATAGCCTCGACATCGCGGCCTACATAACCAACTTCCGTGAATTTGGTTGCCTCCACCTTAATGAACGGCGCACCCACCAACTTACTTAGACGTCGTGCAATTTCGGTTTTGCCTACACCAGTAGGTCCAATCATCAAAATGTTTTTAGGCGTTACTTCAGCTTGCAACTCCGGGCTTAATTTCGCTCGACGTGACCGGTTGCGAAGAGCAACAGCCACAGCTCGTTTGGCTGCACGTTGGCCGACGATGTATCGGTCAAGATGCTCCACAATCTGGCGTGGCGTCAATTCACGCTCCATCACCATTCGAATACCTCCTCGTCACTCGACGACTTCCAACACGATGTGATCGTTCGTAAAAACGCAGATTTCAGATGCGATCTCCAAAGATTTGCGGGCAATATCCGCAGGTGGCAAATCGGTATTACGAGCAAGTGCCCGTCCCGCCGAAAGTGCAAATGCTCCACCTGAGCCAATCGCACAAATGCCATCGTCCGGTTGGATGACCTCACCTCCACCGGAAACAATCAAGAGATCCGTCCGATTCATCACGATAAGCATCGCCTCAAGCTTTTGCAAAATTTTATCTGAGCGCCATTCCTTCGCCAATTCAACAGCCGATCGTTGTAGATTTCCTTGAAACTCCTCCAGGCGCTTTTCGAATTTCTCAAACAGAGTAAACGCATCGGCGACCGAACCGGCGAATCCAGCCACCACCTGGTCCTTGTAAAGGCGTCGCACCTTGCGCGCCCCTTGCTTCATGACCATGCTGTTACCTAATGTCACCTGGCCATCGCCAGCCATTGCACCTTTACCATCTTTAAGTATGGCGAAAATGGTCGTCGCATGCATCGACATGTCCATCCCGTTCGCTCCTATCGTTCTATTTTAATTCGGCTCGCGGATGCGTCTCGAGATACACTTTTGTCAAACGTTCGCGGCTCGTGTGAGTGTAAATCTGTGTGCTAGACAAGCTGGCGTGCCCAAGCAGTTCCTGAACGCTCCGCAAGTCGGCACCACCATCGAGCAAATGCGTAGCAAATGAGTGACGTAAACCGTGCACATGGATATGTCGCAACCCAGGCACTTCGCGAAGCCTTTGGTCCAATATACGCCGGACACTGCGATCTGATAGACGCGTACCACGTTGGTTCACAAATAACGCCGAACATGTGGCGATCGCACCTCGCGCATCCAAATATCGTTGGAGAGCCGCGATGGCCTTGCTACCTAGCAACACATAGCGTTCCTTTCCACCCTTACCCATGATATACGCATAGCCGTCGCTCAGTGAAAAATCCCCGATATCAATGCTTACACATTCACTCACGCGAACCCCGGATGCGTAGATACACTCGAGAAGAGCGCGATCGCGCAAGGAAGCGAAATCACATCCGTCAATATGATCAAGAAGTTGTGAAACTTCTTCTTGATATAAGTACTTAGGTACAGGCTTGTCACGCTTGGGCAACGTCAGCAACTGAAGAATATCGCGCTCGATTGCGCCTTCTCGCTCAAGAAACGCAAAAAAAGAGCGATAGCAGGACAATTGGCGAGAGACGCTTGCCTTCGATTTGCCTCCCGCCAGTTCATCGGCAATGAACGTACGAATCTCTCGGGTGGAAAGAACCGCCACGTCCGTTATGCCCCGCCTTGCGAGCCACTCGCCCAATTGCTTGAGGTCGCGCTCGTATGCCTGCAAGGTGTTCGGGCTCCATCTTGCCCTGGATTCGTCTATAAAACGCACAATCCAGTCTTCCAACGCCATCATTCAACCCACCCGTGTACTTGCAATACACTCGGACAAATCCGCCAGCGCGCGATGCGCATACGCTTCATTACGTTGCCGTTTATCCTTAATTGGTTCTGATAACGGCGGAAACAGTCCGAACGTGGCATTCATAGGTTGGAAGCTGTCTCCGGACGTATGTGTGATGTAGTGAGCGAGACTGCCAATGGACGTTGTATGGGGCATCGTCACAGGCTCCAGATTGGCTGCTATACGCGCCGCATTGATCCCAGCAACCAAACCCGACGCTGCCGATTCGACATAACCCTCGACGCCCGTGATTTGTCCGGCAAACAATAGCTCCTGTCGAGCCTTCGTTTGATATGTAGGTAGTAACGTCCGCGGACTATTGATGTACGTATTCCTATGCATAACACCATAACGCACGATCTCCGCATTTTCGAGACCCGGAATAAGCGCAAACACTCGTTTCTGCTCGCCCCACTTCAAGTGTGTCTGGAACCCGACAATATTAAATAGAGTCGCAGCTCCATTGTCTTGGCGCAATTGGACAACGGCGTAAGGTCGTTTTCCTGTTCGCGGATCACGAAGACCAACCGGCTTCATCGGACCAAACAACAGCGTCTGGCGGCCGCGAGCGGCCATCGCCTCAATCGGCATGCAGCCCTCAAAGTACTTTTCCTCTTCGAAATCTTTCAATTCAGCGCGTTCCGCATGAATCAACTCTTCGTAAAAGCGATCGAATTGGTCTTCGTCCATGGGACAATTTAAATAGGCGGCTTCCCCTTTATCATAGCGGGATTGTAGAAATACCTTGTCCATGTCGACAGACTCCTTCGTCACGATGGGGGCCGCCGCGTCAAAGAAGTAAAGGTAATCGTGACCAATGAACCGCCGAATGCTCTCTGACAATGCGGGTGACGTGAGAGGGCCAGTGGCCACAACGCAGATTCCCTCCGAAGGAATTTCCAGAACTTCCTCACGACGCACTTCAATGTTTGGATGCCCTTCTACAAGTTCCGTAACGCGTGCGGAAAAACGCTCGCGATCCACGGCCAATGCACCGCCTGCCGGAACTTGATGTTCATCGGCAGCCTTCATAATGACCGAATCTAAACGACGCATCTCTTCCTTCAATAAGCCGACAGCGTTTGTGATGCTAGCCGCACGAAATGAGTTGGTACACACCAACTCTGCAAACTGTTCTGTGTGATGCGCCGGCGTCTGACGCACCGGACGCATTTCGTACAAAAGGACCTGCACACCGCGTTGCGCAGCCTGCCAGGCAGCTTCAGCTCCAGCCAGACCAGCACCAATCACAGTAACCTTCTTCATTGTGAGCACTTCCTTACGAACTGAGTCTTTAAGAAGATTTCCGCGAACCACTTTCAGCAAAAGCTGGGGCGTGCGGATGCGCTTTTTCGTTACTGCAAACGACCGTGATCTTGCCCTTAGACTGCCTTTCTACCATCGGATGACCACATGTCGGGCAGGATTGGCCAGTTGGGCGCTGCCACAACACGTAGTCACAATCAGGATATCCACTACATCCGTAAAATACCTTTCTCGTCTTACCACGTCGTTCGAGTAAGGGCTTCCCGCACTTAGGACAATTGACACCAGCTTCCTTGACAATTGGTTTTGTGTTACGGCACTCGGGAAAGCCCGGGCAAGCAAGAAACTTGCCATACCGCCCGGTTTTGTATACCATCATCCGCCCGCATTTATCGCAAGGCACATCAGAAACTTCATCCTTGATCTCGACGTGTTCGAGCGAGGATTCCGCCTCCTCCAGATTCTTTTGGAAGTCGTGATAAAAGTGATCAATCAACGCAACCCAGTTCGCTTCACCATCTTCGACCGCGTCAAGCTCTTGTTCCATGTTGGCTGTAAAATCGACGTCAATTAATTGGTTGAAGTTTTCCTTCAGCAAATTCACGACAATCTCGCCTAACTCGGTTGGGAGGAAACGTTTTTGCTCCAATACGACGTAACCGCGCTTCAGGATCGTATCAATTGTCGGAGCATATGTGCTCGGTCTACCAATCCCCAGTTCCTCCATCGCCTTGACAAGGCTTGACTCCGAATACCGCGGCGGTGGCTGGGTGAAATGCTGCTCCGGGCGCACATCCGCGACAGTCAGCACATCACCTTCCTCGACAGGAGGCAACAGCTTGCCATTTTCATCGCTGTCTGCATCATCATTGCCCTCAATATAGACGGCCATGAAACCAGGGAAGCGGACGACCGATCCAGTGGCGCGAAACCACGCACCGTTGATTTCAGAGTCCACGGTTGTCGTATCCAAAATGGCAGACGCCATCTGGCTCGCAATAAAACGTTCCCAAATTAACTTATAAAGCCGATACTGGTCTCGCGAAAGGTGATCCTTTAATTTGTCCGGATGGCGATGTACAGACGTCGGACGGATACCCTCGTGTGCATCTTGAGCATCTTCATTTTTGGCATATTGGCGCGGTTTATCTGGTACATAATCCACTCCATATTCCGCCTGGATAAACGCTCTCGCCTCTTCTTGTGCGGACGCTGCAATACGCGTGGAGTCAGTACGCATATACGTGATAAGACCCACGGTTCCCTCACCGGGGATATCAAGACCCTCGTACAACTGTTGGGCGACCGACATGGTCTTATACGCTCGAAACCCCAACTTTCGCGCGGCCTCCTGCTGCAAACTGCTCGTGGTAAACGGCGCGGCCGGGTTGCGACGACGTTCGGACTTTTTGACGCGACGAACAGTCAATGCCTGATTGTCCATGCGCCGCAACAGTTCTTTTACAGCATCTTCATTGGGTAGGCTCGTCTTTTCTTGATCATAGCCGTAGAACCGCGAAATCAACTTTTTGGATCCCACATTCGCGATGGCATCAACGGTCCAATATTCCTCCGGCTGAAACTTCCGAATTTCATTTTCACGATCGACAATCAAGCGCACGGCAACCGACTGTACACGGCCTGCAGACAAACCTTTTTTGACTTTGCGCCACAGTAAAGGACTTAACTGATAACCGACAAGGCGATCCAAGATCCGTCGCGTCTGCTGGGCGTTTACCAGGTCCATGTTAATTTTGCGAGGATGTTTAAAAGCCTGCTGCACGGCGTCCTTTGTGATTTCATGAAACACGACGCGGCAGTCTTCGTCAGGATTCAAGTCGAGGATGTGTTGTAGATGCCACGCGATGGCTTCCCCTTCACGGTCAGGGTCGGCCGCGAGAAACACCTTTTTGACCTTCTTACTCGCGTTGCGGAGTGTTTTGATCACATCACCTTTACCGCGAATTGTAATATATTTGGGTTCAAATCCATGATCCACATCGACGCCCAACTGCGACTTAGGCAAATCCCGTACGTGTCCCATGGAGGCTTTAACCGTATACCGACTTCCTAAATATTTACCAATCGTCTTTGCCTTGGCCGGCGACTCGACGATAACCAAATAATCCGCCACAGCATATCCTCCTGTTCGTCGTACGCCTGGGCAGTGCCGTTCCTTAGTTCAACCCATATTATCACCGGAACAAAAATCTTTGCAAACAAGGCCACTTTTATATTGCGCGATTTGCAGTCGGTTTTCCATCGTGAATCGTGTCGAATTTCTTCTATTATTTATAATGCGAGCGGTGAGTCCGGAACACACCAGGACAACAGTTGTACAGCCGAGCGATTGATGTTAACGTGAAGTCATATGCGCGGTGTCATCCGTGTTGGATGCATGAGCGAAAGGTGGTCAACAGCAATGAAAATTGGCACCCATCACGGGAAATTTCACGCGGACGAAGTGTTCGCCGTCGCAATTCTGCGTCAACTGTATCCGGATGCGGAGGTCGTACGCTCGCGTTCACCTCAAGCGCTCGCTACCTGTGATATTGTTGTCGACGTAAACGGCTCACCGTATGACCATCACACAGTTGACAAAGTATACCGTGCAAATGGTTTACCCTTTGCATCCGCTGGGCTAATTTGGAGGGACTTTGGTGCTGCGTTGATTTCGCACTTCGGTGTCGAAGATGAGGGAAACCGCAACATCGTGCACACACATATTGATGAAAAACTTATTCAAGCGATTGACGCCATTGACAACGGCATAGACCTCGACAGAGACACCCGTATTAAGGGCATTTCAGAATTAGTAGGATCCTTCAACCCGCCATGGAATGCGGCCGATGATGAAAACGAGGCATTCGAACGTGCTGTCCGCTTTGCGACTGTCATTCTCGACAATTACATACGGCACGAAATTAGCCGGATCGATGCGGTAGAGATTGTCAAAACAGCATTTCAAGCTCGAGCGGAGCCAGCTCTTATGGTCCTTCCGAGGTTCTGCCCATGGACAGAGACTTTAATGGAATTGGACACACAGGCAAATGTATTGTACGTTGTGTTTCCAGACAAAACTGGGCAGTATCGCCTACAGGTCGTACCGAAAAGCCCTCGCAGCTTCGAGGCGAGAAAGCCCCTTCCTGCCTCTTGGGCAGGAAAAGAAGGAGCGGAGCTCGCCGAGGCATGTGGTACCACAGACGCTACGTTTTGTCATCCAGCACGATTCATCGCAGGTGCCCACAGTTTAGAAGGTATATTACAGATGGCTCGACAAGCAATCGCGTCGCCAAACGACGTCGATCTTTCAAAAGCAGGTCAAAAACTTCAATAGGGTGGAACATCAGTGTGTTCCACCCTAATAAACGTGCGTATCACTTTGCAAAAACCAAATTCCCAATCTGACGAATCACCGGTTGCTGACGTACCCAACTGCCCGCTGGCGTTTCGGCCGGATTGTAAAAGACCAGCGCACCGGGAACCAGGTCTTGTCCTTTTTGTAGAACGTCCTCTGCTGCTGTAATGCTGGAGCTGTTTGGTGCTGTGTAAATATATCCGTTTGCAACGCTCGTAAACTGGTAGTGGCCGTTGCTCACTTGGAACACGACCTGCTGAACCGTGTTCCCGTACCCACCCGCTGCGATACGATGCATAATGACATCGCCTACCGCAATTTGCGCTTGCAGAGATTCCCCGCCTGCTTCAGCGTTAATCACGTGTTCAAGCCAATATAAGTTGCTTGTAGTATCGGATGTGGGTGCGGCAACATGGGCATTGACTGCCTGATTTGCTTGTCTGGTGCCATTCGTCGTAGGAGTAGTTTGAGCGGATGTGATCGGAACGCGGATCGTCGAACCGATTTGCAAATTTTGCGGATTGACTTGTGGATTCGCAGCCAGCATGGCACTAAGAGTGACTCCATAACGTCGACCAACCGTAAACAAAGTATCCCCTGGCTTGACCACGTACGCTGTGGGGCTCGGAACTTGCACGGTAGCACCCACCTGTAGATTCATCGGATCCATACCAGGATTCGCTGCTTCAATACTTTGCACAGAAATACCAGCACGATGAGCAATTGACCACAGCGATTGCCCTGGTGCGACCTTGACGGTCGCGGCCATCGCGGTCGAAACACCGAATCCACTGGTCAGACACATCGTCGCTGCTGCGAGTAACCAATGTTTTTTACGCAATCTGCCCAAATCCTCTCGTTCTGCCTCCGGGGTTAGTTGTCGGGTTCGGGTGACGAGACACCCGTCGCAGATGGCGATTCACCCCAAGGTCATACAACCAAGAAGTCCCCCGTACCCCAGATAATTAATCTGGAGACTCGGCTTAGTATTTGACGACGAAGAGTATAACAGCAAGGACATAGCGTATGTAAGATAAAAAGTATTACATCACATGATATATATGGTGACTTGATGGATATTAGTGTTGTTCTTGCGGATCACCAACCGTTACCAACGTGCCATAATCCGTTAACTCCCATAACCGTTTCGCGTCGTGAATGGCCAATTCCACACATCCCGCACTTTGCGGGATACCATAGCGAGATCTGGGAAGACCATGCAGCGCTTCACCCTGGTAAAAAAAGCTTACATACGGTACATGGTCGACATGATACGGTTTCCCGCTTGGTCCAACACCTTTCATGCTTTGCTCCCGATTGCGTAGGTAAATCACATGCGTGCCTACGTGCGTAGGTGCTGCATCGACGCCGGTACTGCACGGGGCCGCGAAGATCCAGGATCCGTTTTCCCATACGCGAACTGTCTGCGGGATCGACTGCTTGACATATACATACCGATACGGGCGGAACGTGCCGATGACACATGTGGAAGAGAGCGCAATAGCCCGAAACACGGCTGGACCCGCGAATCCATCCGGCCGCAGACCATGGTCTATTTCAAAAGTCATGACTGCACCTCGGGTCAACTCGTTATAGCGACACGGGTCCCATAACTCCCGTAAGGTATCCGGTACGTTTGCGTACTTCCACGTAAATCCCCCGATATCTGGCGAGCCCCAGCCTGCACGATACAATCTGTCCGTCGGGACCAAATCATGAAAGGTAAAGGGTAAATACCCTAGTTCGGCCAACCGCTCATGTAACCAATACACACGCGGATCAGTGTCGCCAATCGTAAGGACATGTGGAGTGACCGAAACTCGATCTCGGTCGCCGAATTCCGCACCGTATGCGCAATGCGCAGGTACAATTGCAACGCTCATACAAGTCAGACACACGCTGCACAATCGTATGCTTCTCTGAATCCAAGTACGCGCCGTATCGAGACCGAACACTGCGATCACCCCCATGGAGCTAGGGTGATATGAAAGTCTTCAGCTTAGACAAGGAGTTCTTTTACACAGATACATAATGAATCCCATTTTACAATATCACCTGGTACCGACCATCGGGCAGCTTTTCAACCAGGTGCTCCACCTCAAGTTCCAATAATGTGGCATAGATGTGCCCAGGGGGCATTGACAATAAGAGTGCCAATTCGCCCGCCCGAAGTGGACCGTCCTCAGCCAGCCTATCGTACACTTGGGCTATATGTTTTGGCACTTGTTTGCGCACGGTTGTCGTAGCGTCTCCAATGCCAAATTGGTCCTGAAGCAATATTGCCGGATCGACCAGCGGGATGGCTCCGTCGAATAACAATTGGTTCGATCCGCGACTGGCGCGGGAGGTGATGGGCCCCGGCACGACGTAGACGTCGCGGCCAATATCAAGTGCGACGGCCGCCGTGCCAAGTGCACCGCTACGCTCGCCCGCTTGTACTACGACAGTGCTATTGGATATACCCGCAATGATGCGGTTGCGCTCCGGAAAATGGTGCTTACGTACCGAGGAGCCTGGAGCATATTCGCTCAGAAGTAGTCCCCGCTCACCAATCTCGGCATAAAGTCTCGCATGAGATGGTGGATAGCACACGTCCACTCCGGAACCGAGAACGGCGACAGTCGCTCCACCTGCCGCAAGGGCTGCTTCATGTCCAATGGCATCGATCCCCAACGCCATACCGGAAACGACGATGCCTCGGGCTTCCGCCACCGTCGTTGCGATCCACTTGGTGGCGGTCACTCCATAAGCTGTGGCGCGCCGCGTCCCAACCACAGCGACGGACACAAGAGAACTGAGCAAATCAACATTGCCCCGCGCAAACAACACCTCGGGCGGATCAAACAAAGCTTCAAGATTTTGTGGATAAATTGGATCACCGCGCACGATACACGAAATGTTCTGTTGACTGAGACGACTCTCCAGCACACTGATGTTGGGGGACGATTCCCGCCATGCTACCATGCGGTGCACGGTTTGCGCATGCAACCGTACAGACTCGGTCCAGTCCGATTCATCCGCGTTTGAAAATGATGTAGCCGAGCCAAACACGTGTAGCATTCGTCGCCATGTGGCTGGTGCCAATCCTGGGCAAAGCGCCCAGAAGAGTCGCAGTTCCCGTTCCGTCACAAGTACCCACACCTTCCCGTCATCGACGTAGCTTTATTGTCGAATTCGACATTGAAAGCGTCGATTGCAGATCGTAAAAAAGCCACCCGAGGCATATCGCTCGGATGGCTTTTTGTCGCACTTCGTTAATGGGTTTTGCAGACTTCCAACAACCCGCGTTCCTCTAACAACGTATAGAGTGTGGAGCCCATTTCCGACGGCGTCGGTGCAACGCGAATACCGCACTCTTTCATTTTCTCGATCTTGGATTCAGCCGTACCCGATCCGCCCGAGACAATGGCACCAGCATGCCCCATGCGCCGGCCAGGAGGCGCCGTCGCACCTGCGATAAAGCCAACTACGGGCTTTTTCATGTTCTGCCGGATCCATTCCGCCGCCTCTTCTTCTGCTGTTCCACCAATCTCGCCAATCATGATGACCGCTTCAGTGTTCGGATCATCATTAAACATTTTTAACACGTCGACGAAATTGGTCCCATTCACCGGATCGCCACCGATACCAACAGCAGTAGACTGGCCAATACCGCGAACCGTCAATTGGTATACAGCTTCGTAGGTCAAGGTACCAGAACGCGAGACCACGCCAACCTTCCCTGGCGTATGAATGTACCCTGGCATAATACCGATTTTGCATTCGCCAGGTGTAATCACACCAGGACAGTTTGGCCCGATGAGCCGCGTGTGCTTTCCTTCCATGAACCGCTTGACCTTCACCATATCCAACACAGGGATACCTTCGGTGATGCAGATGACGAGGTCAAGTTCAGCGGCGACCGCTTCCATGATTGCATCGGCCGCAAACGCGGGTGGTACATAGATGACGGAGGCGTTTGCACCAGTTTCACGAACTGCTTCCTCGACTGTATTAAAGACCGGCAGCCCCTCTACCGTGGTACCGCCCTTACCAGGTGTCGTACCGCCGACGACATTCGTGCCGTAGGCCAAAGCCTGTTGCGTGTGAAACAAGCCTGCCGAGCCGGTAATGCCCTGAGTAATAACACGCGTATCTTTATTTACCAAGATGCTCATGATGGAATTCCCTCCTTACACAAGCGCGACGATCTTCTGCGCCGCATCGGCCAGCGAATCGGCCGCCACGATGGAAAGACCAGATTCGTTGAGAATCGCCTTGCCCTGTTCAACGTTCGTACCTTCCAATCGCACGACCAACGGTTTGTCCAATCCGACCTGCTTGGCTGCCGCGACCACACCATTCGCAATGACGTCGCACTTCATGATGCCACCAAAAATGTTGACGAGAATTCCTTGTACTTTCGGATCGGAAAGGATGATCTTAAATGCTGCCGTCACCTTTTCTTCGCTCGCGCCACCACCGACGTCCAGGAAGTTAGCCGGAGCCCCGCCATAGTATTTGATAGTGTCCATCGTCGCCATCGCAAGGCCGGCTCCATTGACCATGCAACCGATATTTCCATCGAGCGCTATGTAGCTGAGGCCGTACTTGGAAGCTTCAATTTCCTTTGGATCTTCCTCGTCCTCATCGCGCAGAGCCACGATATCAGGATGGCGATACAACGCGTTATCATCGAAGTTCAATTTGGCGTCCAGCGCAAGAATGTCACCTTCGCCGGTCAAGACGAGCGGATTGATCTCCGCCACGGAACAATCCTTGGCAACAAAAGCGTTATAAAGGCCCATCATAAATTGAACCGCCTTGCGGACAGCCGTTGGCGGCAACTCGAGCTTATACGCCAGATTGTTGGCTTGGAATGGATTTAATCCCGTCGCCGGATCAATCGTTTCGCGGAAAATCTTCTCAGGGTGCTGTGCTGCCACCTCTTCGATCTCGACCCCGCCTTCTTGGGACGCCATCATCACGATCCGCCCTTGCGCGCGATCCAGAACTAGCCCTATGTAGTACTCCTTTCGGATGTCCGTCAGTTGTTCAATTAAAAGGCGCTTGACAACTTTGCCCTCCGGGCCAGTTTGGTGCGTAACCAAAGTTTTCCCAAGCAACTCCCGTGCGTTGGCCTCAACTTCTTCGAGCGACTTCGATACTTTGACGCCGCCCGCTTTACCGCGGCCGCCCGCGTGAATCTGGGCCTTTACAACAGCTTTCCCGCCGAGCTCCTTCGCCGCAGCAACCGCTTCCTCAACGGTAAAGGCAACCTTGCCTTGCGGAACCTTCACGCCAAACTCGGCCAGCACGGCCTTCGCCTGATACTCGTGGATGTTCACGATGCCAGTCCTCCTTTGTCCACCCGTACCGAAACGGTACCATAAAAACCGGACGAACGTCGTCTGAGCGTTCGTCTTGTTTTCTCTATCAGAATAGAACTTCTAGGAGCGTTTGACAACGTCTCGTCCGGTTTAGGTCATGTAAACGCATACAATCGAACCTTGACAAAACGATACTTCATTTTATAGCCACGGGTGTAGGAGACAGCATAGATAAGCGAACGCAAATGTTCCGACGAGTACACCAAGCACTTTCATCGCCGCCCGCTCCTTCAATACATAGAGCGTCAGTCCCAAGGCAAGACCAATCGTATTCGTGAACAGGCTGACGACGAGAGCCCCGGCCCTCCATCCGACAGGACACAGTCCCACGATCGCAAAAGCCACAGCCACGACGGCCAACGCGTAACAGGTGTAACGCAAAAGCCACAGCCCAGTCAGCCCTTCGTATGGTGCACCACGGTGCTTTCTATCTCGGCGACGCTGATAGGCTCGTAAGTCAATCACCTGCCCCCGCTTGCCATGGGAGTTGGATTTGTCCATTCGTTTTCGTGGGCTTTCCATGTCGGCTCCCTCCTGAAACTCGTCTCCTGGTGAGACGATGCGAACGAGATTCTTCCCTACATTATGGCTGACATCACCGCAAATTGCTATATCTAGTCCATACTCAGACTTGCGTGATCGCACGCAATCATGAAGAGGTGATGGCGATGCTAGGACGTGCCGTCAGCGCCGTTCACAATGGCATTCAATCTGAACTCGTGCATGTCGAGGCCGATGTTGGCCCGGGGTTTCCTCGCTTCTCCATCGTAGGGCTGCCCGATTCTGCCGTAAACGAGGCCCGCTTGCGAATTCGCGCGGCCTTTCACAACTGCTCTTTACCATTTCCCAAAAGCCGTATCACGGTGAATTTACAACCAGCCTCGCTCCGCAAACAGGGCTCGGGGCTCGATCTCGCCATCGCAATCGCCATCCTTCGCGCTGAAGGTATGCTGGTAGAAAGACAACAAGCGGCTTTTCTTGCGGAACTAGGACTTGATGGCTCGCTCGTCCCGGCCGAGGCGACCGTTGGGCTGGCTTTGCGCCTGGCTGAAGCAGGCATACAAGAGTTATACGTAGCACCAGGCCCACCCATCCCGGGACCACTTGCCAGTCTCATGAATATCGTAGCCTTCCCTACCCTGACACAAGTTGTCGCTCAGCTTGCAAACCATCGGCCAGCGTGTGCTATACCATCAAGAACAATGGACGACAAAACCTCTACACAAGATGCGACACTTCCCCTCGATATGCTCGATTCGCTGCCCAATCGAGCATTTGAAAAACGGCTGCTTGCCATTAGCGCTGCAGGCAGACATCCACTTTTGTTCATCGGGCCGCCTGGCGTCGGTAAAACGACGCTGAGCCATCGTCTCATCGATCTCTTACCAAATCTGTCTGAAGCGGATGCGTTGCGCTCATACGCGTACCATGAGTTGGTGAATCCGAACGCCCAATTCAGTTTGCGACCACCCCTGCGGGAACCACATCATACGCTAACGCCAGCCGGACTGACTGGAAGTGGATCGCCCCCTCGTCCAGGAGAAGTCACACTTGCCGATAACGGCGTTCTCCTCCTTGACGAGTGTTTCGAATTCTCAAAAGCCACTTTAAATGCTCTTCGTGAACCACTCACGAGTGGGGTGATACATATTTCACGAAACGGACGCACAGCCAGTCTGCCAGCACGCTTCTTACTTGTCGGAACCGCCAATCCATGTCCCTGTGGATGGCGAGGCTACGGAGAATGTCGATGCCTCGAACATGATGTCCGTCGATATTGGAGTCGCTGCCCGGGGCCTCTTTTGGACCGCATCGACTTAGTTCACTATATGAACCGTGTTCCAGACGGTACGAATCATCTATTAGGCAGCCGCGATCCTGTAGCATTTGAATTGCGACAAGCGGTAAGCCAAGCACGCGTGATACTTGAATCTGTCGACGAGTTAGACCCCATAAGGCAATTTCAGACCCGAGCTGTCTCCATGTTGACACACCTGTGCGACAAACTCAGTGCCACAGAGCGCGTTGTCGTACAAACCGCAAAGTTAGCGAGGACCATCGCCGCGCTGGCTCGACGAGATGAGATTCGGGTGGAAGACGTCGAGGAAGCATTTGCGCTTCGTTCTTCAGCAAGACGTTAGATATTGTGGTTTACGGATAGAAGGACTAAGGGTATGGAATATTAAGGTGAGTGACTTCGCGGGAGGGAGACACGTTTGCGGTTTAAACGAAACAAATGGCTTTTGACATGCTTCACGTTGACCTCTATTGGGAGCTGGTTTTGCATCCCGGCGACAACAGATGCGCAAACGCTACCACCAACAAACGAAAAAGTACTGTATTTGACGTTTGACGATGGCCCAAGCGAGCGGTACACGCCCAAGTTACTTGATGTCCTTCGCGAATCAAAGACACCGGCTACATTCTTTGTCCTGGGTCACCGGTGTGAACAGTTCCCTGGCATTGTCCGTCGCATGCAACGCGAAGGGCATGAATTGGGAAACCACGGTTTTACGCATACAGATCCCGCAAAACAAGCTATTACGACAATGACACGCGATATCGAAATGGCAGACTCGGCCATTATTCGCGCCTGTGGCAAAAAACCAGTGTATTACAGACCACCTTACGGTTCCATCAAGCCAGATGAAATCGCGTATGTCCACCGCCTTGGCCATCCGATCGCGCTGTGGACAGTCGATTCGGAAGATTGGAAAGCCGAATCCTCCCGCAGTATCGTCGAACGCGTTGAGCAGGAAGCTCACCCAGGTTCCATCATCTTATTTCACGACGGCATCAGCACCAGTCGGTACACGGTGGAAGCTATCCCGACCATTATTAAGGACTATAAAGCGAAAGGGTACATATTCCGCACACTCCCCGTGTAAATCGACTTAATCCGGGTAGATTCGCACATGCTGGATATCGACCACGACGTTCCGATGTATACGGAGACCTACTGCGTCTAGGCAGACATGTTGCGCAATATCGCGAGAAAGGCGCGCCGCATATCCTTCAGCCTGGTGAACAAGGCGGATCAACTGTGCGTTGCAGAGGGCCTCGAGCGGCGCGCCAAAACTATCTGACCGACGCGTCTTGACTTCGACAAACACGAATGTTGTTCCGGTTTTTGCTACAATATCAATTTCGCCATATGGTGAACGGACATTCCGATCTATTACTTCCCAGCCGAGACAGCGGATCAGATAATTTTCTACAAATTTTTCGCCAAACTTGCCAATGGCGAGCGAGTTACTACTGTTTTTTAGATCGGTAAACATATGCCAGAACCTCGGCAACTGCCCGATACAACTCGGGAGGAATAACGTGATCGACCTCAAGGCGGATAAGGGTGTCGACAAGTTCCTCGTTTTCTACAATCGGGACCGTATTGGCTGTTGCCGTGTGGATGATGGCCTCAGCCACTTCGCCGGCACCCTTCGCAACCACTCTCGGCGCTCCTTCGCGTTGCCGATCATAACGCAGCGCCACGGCACGCTTTTGCACCACGTCAGAAGACCTCCTCATGTGTACTGACAGACCATCCTGCAAGTTCCCATCCATGCTGTGCCAAGGGCTTTTGAAGGGCTTGGCGCCCATCTGCGAGATATTGATGAATCGAAAGATTATCACTTGTAAAGTGCACAAACATTTGTGGCCGTTGCGCCGTAATAAGACAGGTAACCGGCGAGCCGTTAACTTCGAGATCAATTTGAATGCGATGAACTAACTTACCTGCATGACCGATTCTCGTGCGCCGTTCAGCCTCCCACTTGACAGCTCGATAGGGAGGTTGGTCTTGACCGGGCAAAAAAAACAATCCTGCTCCCCGACGTTCATATGCGTTATCCATCACCGCGGCTGTAAGTCTATCCTGCAATGTCCAATGTTCAATGCAACGACGATCAGCGGCACTATGAGCCTGTGCAAAAACTTCGTTCCCAACAGAAGCGAAAGGCAACAAAGGGGGATCAGTTTGCATTTGCAAGGAAACCACTTTCGTTGTGGAACTAGACTCAGATGCGTCAGAGAGTATGTCCCATAATGCCTGAACCGCTCGCTCAAAATGATTCACTTGCTCATCTTGCGAGGCCGTAACTGTCTCACCAGACATGATTGGGCCATCCTTTACCAAGACGTTCTCCTCACCGACAGTTGGTAGCGTCCGTTGCTGTTCGGGATGTGTATGCGAAACGGCGCTATGGGACGTAAATAATTGCTGCACAAGCAATGTCTTCCACGCCCATTCTGCCTTCAACCATATCGGGTTTTGCAGCAATCGATAAGGAATGTGCTGTTCTAGTGAGAACAGTCCCTCGTCAAGTGCAACCAGTGCAGCTTCCGGTAAGGCGCGTGCAGACCCTTCGGTGGTTCTTTGATCTGTACGATCCAAAGGCAACCTAGGCGCGGGACGGACTTCCTGCGTCGGTGCCGGCGCACGATCCAGCCTTCCCGACGAGATTGGGGGATTATCCACTTTCCGCCATCCTCCTATCGTCTAGGCAAGCTCGAACGGGTGCAAACGTCAAGCGATGATACGGCGTAATGCCATGTTCACGAAGCGCGTTCAGGTGCAATTTCGTCGCGTAACCAACATGGCTGTCAAATCCGTATTGAGGATACTCGCGATGTAAACGCGCCATCCACTCATCGCGATACACTTTTGCCACAATAGAAGCTGCCGCAATAGATAGAGAACGCATGTCGCCTCCAATCACGGGTAGACACGCCAGACGTGTAGATGCCGGCACATGGCCGTCAATAAGAGCCAGTTCGACAGGAACATCCAATTTTTCGAGGGCTCGTCCCATAGCAAGTTGGGTTGCGCGCAGGATATTGAGTTCATCGATTTCTCGTGAACTGACTTCGCCGATCCCGATTGACACTGCACGTTGATGAATGAGTTTCGCCAGCTCCTGTCGCCGTTTTGGCGTGAGCTTCTTGGAATCCGTCACACCCATCAAATCTAAAGACGCAACTTCTTCGAGCGGAAGAACGACCGCCGCAGCCACGACTGGACCCGCAAGACACCCTCTTCCAACCTCGTCTACGCCGGCGATTGTCAACGAACCGGCCATCGCCGAATCAAAACGCGCACGACTGTGCCAACCGTGCCGAGATCTCAGCATGCAACCGCCTCCTCAATACCCAGTCTACGGCCAGTCACATGCAAACGCCAGACAAACTTAGGAGATGTTATTTTCTCTATCGCAATGTGGTTCGATCATCTTCAATTGATTGAGGCCACTCAAATGTCATATGCCCAAGCACACCATCTTGTACTTCCTTGATAACCATCTTTGCCACCCGTTCTTCGTCAACGACCCCACCACGGCCCAACATGCCGCGCTTGCGCCCAATCTCCTCTACCACATCTGCAATCTGCGGCCACACGGTCGGCAAATCTGTCCACTCGACAACAGGAATATGCGACAAGCCGTATCGCTGTATTAAAAGGTCCGGGTAATGTCGACTCGCGAAGCACAGGAAGAAAGCAAGACCCTCTTCCATATCGTAGATTTGGTCCTTAACCGCCCCGCTGATCGCCAAACGCAATCCTTGTTCAGGCGTTTCAATTTTCGGCCATAATACACCGGGTGTATCGAGCAACTCAATATCGCCCATCCGAACCCATTGTTCCGTGCGCGTCACGCCAGGCTTATTTCCCGTCTTTGCGACGGAACGCTTGGCAAATTGATTGATAAACGAAGATTTCCCGACGTTCGGGATCCCAACAACCATAGCACGGACGACGGCGCGTTGCAGACCCTTCTCCATAGCGCGTTGAATCTTCGCTGCGGCGAGCTTACGCAAACCGTCACGAACTTGTGAGAAACCGTTACCGTTGGTCGTATTGACGGAAACGGCCAGGATGTCGTCAGATGCGAACGCAGCCAGCCAGGCGTGTGTCGCTCGTGGATCAGCCAGATCCTCGCGCGTCATTACCACAAGTCGTGGCTTCTTGGCCGACAGATCTTGCAATACGGGATTGCGACTGGAAAGCGGGAGGCGAGCATCCACCAGTTCTATGACAACATCCACCTGGCGAACTCGATCCTCCATGATTCGCCTAGCCTTCGCCATATGACCGGGGTACCATTGTACAGGCACGGATCTTCCCCCCTATATATGTAATATGTTAGGCTTAACCTTTAGCATGTCCAACCCAAACCGATACAAAAAGGGCGCAGAGGCAAACCCTCCGCGCCCAGTTGCTTACCGCCGAACTTCTTTGATGCGCGCCGCCTTCCCGGACAATCCGCGCAAATAATGCAGCTTTGCGCGCCGTACTTTGCCTTGGCGAACCACTTCAATCTTCTCGATCTTCGGCGAATGCAATGGGAATGTACGCTCCACGCCAACACCGTACGAAATTTTACGCACAGTATACGTGGCGCTGATCCCACTGCCGCGTCGACGAATGACGACGCCTTCGAACACCTGAATGCGTTCACGTTGACCTTCTCGGACCTTCACGTGTACGCGAACAGTGTCACCAGGGCGAAATTCCGGAATATCAGAGCGAATCTGGTCTTCCACCACTGAACGTAGCAAGTTCATGGCCAGACCTCCTTCCCACAAGTGTTCATGTCCACATACTCGACAGAGGACCACCGTAATTACCCGCGCTATTATACCGTACCATTTGCAATAAAGCCAACCTATCGCCGAAAATTTTTGTGCAAAGTCTGCATACAAAGAATGATCCGCGTCCAGATATGCCTCCGGCATCGAGAATTCAAACCGTAACAAACCCCCATCACAACAAAAAGCGCTACGGGCCGCCCCGCAGCGCTACAGACATCATCCAACATCAACGTAGGCTTTGCTTTTCCGTATCGCCGCTGCGCACGTTATGGACTCTACCCTCCTTGCGCCCCAGATGTTTTAGCGCAAGTTGAATCTCCATATCGCGGACATACTGCGGCAATTCTGGCTTCACGACCATCTCGACCAGCTCCTTGACTGAATTTGATCCTCAGCCAAGTTCCTTTTGGAGCACGCTTGATCTTCCTACAACGCTTACGGAGTTAGCTGACGGGTTCGGGTGTAGGAAACCCTACGAGATCCAAGAATCTCGATTCACCCCACGTACCATGGGTCCTCCGCTTCCCAAAAACGGAACTCAGCGATAGGTCATGCGAGCATTGTACGCCACATCACCGAATTTGGCAACTATTCAACACCATGTTCCAATTGACCAACCAGTGATGAAGGTATTTGAACTTGCGCTAATTGCGCATTGTCAATATCCGAAAAAATGGTGGACGTCTGAATCGACAAGGAGCCAACAGCGTCCACGACGTTGACCGACTGGGTTTGGACCTGCCTGATGTACCCACTCGATTCACCCACATAGAAAATGTACTCAACCGGGCTGCTATGACTAGCAATGGACGGGATCGAAGTGCCTGCCGTCTGTTGCAGAAACGTTGGTAGACCGGCAACGCCATTAGGCACGATCACGCGGTAGACATCACAATACTCATCCACCACGTACGTCCTATCCATTTGCGCCAATTGAAGATGATCTTGCATGGCCTTATCGATAATATCAGCGTATCCCTGATAAGCATCAAGATTTGCAACAGGTTCCGTTTTCGACCAAACAGTGCCATCTTGTTGATAGGCGACCTGCCCCTGTTGATACAACCCAATATTAAAGTTGTTTTCATGCACCTGAATATTGGCCATATTGGGCATTTGAAGAGTTCCGTACTCCGTAAAACTGGTCTTCAAGTTCGCGTTCTGTATCGTAACCGTCGTCAGCAACTTGTACTCTTGCGCTTGCTCACTCTTGTGCAGCGCCACCACAAGTGGTGCAAAAGAGACGTCAGGTTTCACGATGGTTGTCGCCGTTCCGGAAGCGATGGATGCCTTTTGAACCCCGGGTGCACAACCGACCAGAAGCGCAGCACAGAAAACAACCGTACCTGTCAGCGTTGCCAACTTGCCTCTCATCGGCGTTCCCCCTCCTTGCGCCGCGAAGGTCTGTACAACCATCCGCCTATGAATATGAGTGCCAGCACAACACACGAAAGTGGTAATAGTGGCCAGTTTGTACGCGCAACGACCAAGTAGTCACCCGTTCCGTAAATATCCAGTGCGAGCACATCGGGAGCTGACGACGACAAACGAAGCGGCGTCACGTTTACAACATTCGTACGGAACACCCGCCAGTCGCGCACAAGTTGTCCGTGCCCATTCCCATCCGGAACAAAACGATACGCCGAGAAATAACGAATGGGAGAATTCCTTATCATCGATGGATCGTTTGTGACAATCTCCGGTGCTCCTTTTCCATTTGAAAGCACCGTTTCGAACCGGAACGTCGGGCTCGTCGCGGTATACACGCGTTGCCACTGCCCGTTTGCCCGCACCGTCAAGATGTACGCCGGCGAGGCATTCACAAAAATCGCATCCCGACCACCACTCGTGATCGGCCCAATTTTAATGTCGTTTGGCACTGGGCTGTCAATCGTCCCACGATACGTCGCGACGACCTTTCCAGTTTGCAAATCGACTATATGCAGTGCATTGTTACCAACAAGCAGCACCTGGTCCGAATGGTTGCTTGTAAAGTGTCCAATCCCCACGACACTGCTTGCCTTGACCGGGATCGAAATGGGACGTCCGGCATCCGTGCCTAACAATTGATCATTCTGCACATACACGCCTGTGCGATGCGGTGTAACACCCAACTGCGCGAGGCAATCATTCCAATTCGCCGTCTCCGCGGCTGCCGCTTGATTTGCGATGGCTTGGAACGACGCTGGATACGCGGCCGGGTCAAGTGCAGCCTGCACGGCTTCGGAATCCGTTAGATAAGGGGTCAAATATTCATAGATACGACCATGACTCACGTACCAATTGGCCTTTTCGTATGGGAAAAAGGCCCGAACAAGATCCATTGGATTCACTTCCGCCAATTCAGCAGGCGTCGGATTGACCTTTTGCAGCTTCCCGTTCACGTCCTTAAGCTCAATGATTTGGTACTCACCATCCGCCGTCTGCAAAACGTTGAACAACGCATCTGGCGAATCGGTGGCCGCAAGAGCCATCTGTTCCAATTCGGTCGAAGACGGGACATAACCGTCGATGGTGATCATTGCGTCACCACCGTTTGTCGGAACGATAGCCATGGGAGCTTCCGGTGAATTTTGAGCCTGCAAATTCACATGCGAATCATCAAGCACCCGGAAGTGCGGCAAAAACGCCCAATCGTTGAGCGGCAACACGATTTGCGACAGAACGACCGCGATGCCGCCGAGTAGCGACGCCCACGGACTTGTCTTGCCGAACCAAACGGCAATGATCCACAAACCGACGATCATAACAACGGTGACTGCGATCAACTTCGCTGTGCCTCCAAACGAAAGCGTCGCAAACCCTTGTGCTAGCATCAGAACAAACAGCGTGTATGATACCCACGATCGACGCAGCGACCTGTCGATTGTGGAGAGCCAGACGACACCGATAGCCGCGACCAAGAGTACACCGTACATCGCAAGGTCATCCACGAGTGGACGCAATACCCATACATAAACGGCATTGACAAACAGTGCCCAAAAGACAAACCAGATCCAACGAACGATCGTCGCAGGAATCGATTTCGACTTATTCATGCTTCTCCTCCTGTCGTTCTAGGGTACGGCCCCATAAGAGGAGCAAACTCAGCATGAGGAAGTAATTCAAGAAGTTCGGCGCATACTCAAACACGTTTTCTACGACATCGTGGACTAACAGCGCCGTTACACCGATCAGTCCGCCAAGCGCGAGATACCGATCCCGCCCTGTGGCCTTGCGTACTGTCTTGTTGATCACCTCGACGACGATACGGACGTGCATCGCCAAGAACAGCACCAATCCCACGAGCCCCGATTCACCGAGAATCTTTGCGTAGTAGTTATCCGAGTAGATCGAAAAGCCGTGATCGGAAGCAACTGCACCACCATAGCGGCCGAGACCGACGCCGAACAAAGGATTTCCTGACATTTGATCAAACGCCGTTTGCCAGCGAATTAAGCGACCGCCCTGTGAAGACTTGATGTAATAGACAGGCGAAAACAAGTCCATGATGCGATGATGAATGGGCGGCAAAAAGAAACCAATCACGCCCAGTACGACGATCACGATGAGCAATCGGCGCTCGTAGGCGACGGCCACCAACACCAACGCAATACCAAGTCCCATCCAAGCGCCACGCGTGTAGGTCAGCAACAATGTGAGCAAGCAGCAGACTCCGCCTATCGCATACACAATGCGCCGTGCCCGACTCCGATCTCCTAGACAAAGCCCGAAGATAATGGGTGTCATCATTTCCATGTACGCACCGAGCTCGTTCGGCGATTTGAGAACGGAAAAAACGCGCGTGCGAACATGTTCACCCACATCCACCCAGCCGGGAGGAATGGGTGGAGCCAGCACATACTGGACTACGCCATGAAGGCCAATCAATATTGCTACGGTTGCAGCTGCGTATAAATACTTCTTCGCGTCTTGCGGGTCGATCACAAACGGCATAAGCAAGCCAAACAACATATAGTAGACATCGGCCCGAAAACCATCAAAGGCGACACCAGGACTGCCAAGCCCCGCAAAAAACAAGGCAACTAAATACAGGATATACCATCCTGCATATTTGGACCAACCGAATGCCGGTGGACGATGCCCACGCAATACACGGTTGAATGCCACGATAGCGAGTAGCAGAAGTACCACCTTGTCCCAAATTGACCCAATTGGATGAATGAATGAAAGCCGCAACGTGTAATCGACAATTGGAAACGCAACGAGCAGGTATGTACACCATTTGGCAATGCGTGCACCAAACGGTTGGGAAGACTGACCATCTTCCGCAGCCAGGTAGACCTGGTCTAACATGAACTTCAACTCCCACCTCAACATAGGTTGTCCACTGTCGTCCAGCACCACTGGAACCGGAGCCTACTTCGCCCGTTCGAGCATCGTTTGATACCTGGTCCGCAAGCGTGGCGAACCTAGGATTCCTGACGAACCCTAACACGATCCTCTTTTTTGCGTCACACAGGCAAATATTTACGTAGCTGCTCCCAAGACACGTTTCAAAAGACGGCCTGAAAGGCTCATAAGTTCTCTTTCAATGGTGAGGAAAGATACCACGAACCGTTGGGAGGTACGACTTTCGCCGCGGACGCAGGGGGCGAGATCGGGCCTAACGGTCATCGACAATCGTGCAGTCTTGGGCTCTGTTTTTATCACCCCAAGGTAGGAGCTTATTGACGTAAAGAAAACGGGTACAGGGGCGACTCGATTTGGCGCGAGCTCACGCTGTACCCGTTCCATTTGTCAAGTCGTGCTCTCCATTCGACTGTCCATCGAATACAATACCACATTCAACGAAAATTCGGGACTGCTGTCGAACGGAAACGACGCAATGATTCAACTTTTGCGTTCTAAGACCGTTTCGCGCGTCACGTGCTGTTTCTGCCGTTCCCATTGGCTTAAGCACCCCGAGGGACTGAAAGCCCACTCGTGCAGACCAGTGTCCTTATAAATACCGAAGTGTAGATGAGGTGGGAATTTTCCTGAAGTCCCAGGCGGTCCATAACCACTGCTACCGACATAACCAATCACCTGTCCTGGTCGCACCAGATCGCCTTGATGCAGACCTTTCTGGAAGGAAGATAGATGCGCATAGTAGTAGTACATGTTGTTCGCATCGCGAATTCCGATTCGCCACCCCCCGAAGCGATTCCATCCCATCAACTCGACGTAACCATAGCTGCAAGCGAGCACAGGCGTGCCATAGCTGGCAAAGATATCGACACCCTCGTGAATGCGCCGGCCACCATAGCTACGTCCTGCTCCGAATGTGTGTTTGACGGTGTAATTGTACCGCTTATCTATCGGAAAGCAGGAACCTGTCGGGCTCAGGCCGAACGTGCGAAAAAGCCGGGCAAAACCATCGATCCGATCCATGGCCACAGGATCCTGAAATAAGTTCCAGATCGCAATCTCTTCGTCTTCGCCCGACTCCATATCCAACCAATGGGCTAAAGCTTTAATCCGATCCGCTGGATCGAACGGCAACGCCAGCATGTCGCCATTCGCATCCTGACCCAAGCCGCCAAACAGTTGGATCTCGGGTGCAAACATATCGTCTGCATTCGGATTGGCAATGCCGGCCCAAGCTGCTGGATAAAATGAAAAGCCATAGTATGGCGCTTCTTGTTTGGCAGTTTTCGTCTTGGTTAGCTCAGCATACCGATCGATAGCCGCAAGTACGGCCCAATCCACGTCGTACTCGGCCCCATACAACTTGTACAAAGGATACAACGATGACTGTGGATGGCTGCGCTCAGCCGCCCATGCCGTAGCCGGCCAACAACCACTTGCCAGCACCATGCCCACCACGAGCGATCGCCATATTCCCGCGCGGGCACGCATGATAGAATGGAGTTGAAGCAATCTGACCACTCCTTGTCGGCGTCTGATATGCTTACACTCTCCCAGCCCGTTACAATGTATGCTGACAATCTGGCTAAATGGGGTTCAATGCAGATGGGAATCACACAAATCACAATCACAGTTCGATGCACCGAGATTGACGTGAATGGACATGTCAATAACGCTAAGTATGTGGAGTACTACGAGTGGGGACGAGAAGATTGGTACGAACAGCATCAGTTGCCGTACGAAACGCTCTACAACATGGGTTTCATCACTGTGGTAGCGCGAGCCGAGATCGATTATCGACAGCCCGCGCACCAAAATGAGCAACTCCTGGTCACCACTTGGCTAAGCGACGTTGGACGCACCAGTTTCCGCATGCGACAACGCATCACCGGCGCAAATGGGTATTTGGTCAGTGAAGCGCAATTTGTCATCGTGACCGTCGATCCAACGACTCGTCGTCCCGTTCCGGTGCCCGATGCTATCTCCAAACACCGCAGTTAATCGTAGCCTCAACGTGTGTGCAAACGCGTCAGGTCGTAGCCCAAGCTTTCGAGCTTGCGCTTAAAACGCGGTGGAACGGGGGCAGTCAGGTCGAGTTGGTTGGCCAATCGCAAATGCACGGCGTGCAAAAAGAACGGTTCGCCACGAGTCGGGCGCGCGCCGTACTTAAGATCGCCAACGAGCGGATGCCCAATGTGCGCCAAGTGCGCCCGAATTTGGTGTGTGCGGCCGGTTTCGAGTCGCACTTGCAGCCATGACGTGCCTCGGCTGACGCCAAGAGGCTCGTAATGTGTCGCACTGCGTTTTCCGCCGTCGTTCGCGATCCGGGTGACCTGGCCGTCGCGCGTCAAAGCGGCGTCGACGAATCCTGGTTGGAACACCTCACCTTCCACAAGAGCCCAGTACTCCTTGATGACGTCCCCACTTTGAAATGCCTGCGACCATCGCTTGGCTGCACGCGAAGTTTTGGCAAACACAATGAGACCACTCGTATTGCGATCGAGCCTATGTACTGGTGCAGGATGAAATGCCTCTCCTGCCCGTACAGGCCTGTTGGCGTAGACATACGCCTCGACGCGGGCCTGCAAGGTCGAGACGTATTCTCCCTCCGCGGGGTGAACGAGCACGCCCACAGGCTTATTCACCACAAGGATGTCGGCATCCTCGTGCACGACTTCGATATCTCGACTCACTCCGGCATACTTGGGCCTCTTCGGTCGAGTTAAGTTCGCAAAGTCATCCTCCGCCATATACAAATGAACGACATCGCCCTCCACAAGGACGGTCTCCTGTTTGGCGCGCTTGCCATTGACCTTAACGCGGCCTGTGCGAATACATTTATATATTCCTGAAAGCGGCATACCAGGAAGTAACAAACGCAACCATTTATGAACGGGTTTCCCGTCATCCACTGGTCCGATTTGCATTTCGACCACCATTGTCCCCCCCGACTATCCAATAAACCAGTATCCTAGCACACGGCGGCTGATTAGGCGAATCCTACTCTGCTGTCATGATTCGCTTACCAGACCTCTCCGCGGGCCAGGCGTCGTGTCGTCTGCCCGTCATGCAATCGATAGTAATAGAGCACGTCTGGCATGTTGTCTACGATCGCGCCACGCGTGACATACCTCGCGATGAAATCAAAATCCGACGCTGCACCAAGCGCCCTTGTCCACCCTCCGATGGCGTCAAAGGTTGTTCCCCGCAATAGAATCGTTCCATCGCAAACACAGTGCAACCCCCGTGCATAGGCGTCGCGAATTTCCTCGCGTCCAAAGCGCAGCCACCCTGAATAGGCTAGCGTTGACGTGGCAAGACTTTCCCCAGCGAATGTCGCATAGTTCGTACCCACCATATCGACGTCTGGATTTGCTCGCATGTAGGCGACCTGCCGTTCAATTCGGGTGGTAGCTGAAATGTCGTCAGCGGCCTGACATGCGATAAATTCTCCACGTGCTAAAAATAATCCACACGTTGCACTTCCCGCTTGTTTAACGTTGCGTGGCAACCGTAAATACACAAATGCGTCAGGGGACAAGTGCTGCCGGTGCATAGCCTTCCACTTTGCCACCCACCTCGGGCAATCGTCTGTCGAGCAATCATCTACCACAATGATTTCGATGTGGCGGTAGGTTTGCCCAAGGATGCTGTTCAAACTCGCTTCAAGGTAGGGCAAGGCATTATATACAGGAATCACAACGCTGACTAAACCAGGTATTCGCTGATCCATAGATCCACCCCCCACTTTTCATCTTCCAAAGTACGCCAGTCAGTTACGCACCGCAAAGGCGGTTGTCCGCACTGTCCGTAGACGATGAGTCCAACAAATGTTTTACGGTATGGAAAGCCCTGGCACCCCTAAAAATCCAGCATATCCCTTGTAGAGAATATGTTTCTTTGTGAAGGGGGAAGCCCATGAAAATTCTCACCTTGTGTGGCACAAGACCGGAAATTATTCGACTCAGCCTGATCATACGGAGGCTTGATGAAACGCTTCACCACCATGTGCTCGTGTATAGCGGGCAAAATCATCACCGGCTACTGTCCGGCATTTTCTTTGAGCAGCTTGGCCTTCGACGTCCCGACGTCTGGCTCGGTGCTCATACGGGAACGGTCGGCAGTCAGCTGGGACGCATGTTCAGTGCGTTTGAAGCGGTCCTTCAGACTCATCGACCAGACGCCGTTCTCGTCCTTGGGGATACAAACACCGCATTGTGCGCCATCGTCGCTGAACGTGTTGGCATTCCCGTTTATCACATGGAAGCCGGAAACCGCTGCTATGACCGAAGCGTTCCGGAGGAAATCAACCGGCGTGCCATCGACGCGGTCGCGTCATTCAACTTGCCTTACACAGCTATGAGCCGTGACAACCTGTTGCGCGAAGGTATCGCGCCGCAACGGATTTGGATCTCTGGCAATCCGATTTATGAAGTGCTACAGGCGTATGGCTCACAGATCGACAAAAGCGACGTCCTGGACCGATATGGGCTACATCCGCGCCGTTATATCGTCGTCACCGTGCACAGGGCGGAGAATGTCGATCGCGTTGACCGGTTGCAGGCTATCGTCAATGCGTTACAACGTGTCGCGAAACGTTTCGATCTGCCGCTTGTAATCAGCCTTCACCCTCGTACTCGCGACCGTCTGCAGCACTTTCACATTCCGCTTGCGGATCCGCGCTTTATCGTGCTCGACCCGCTCGGGCTGTTTGACTTTGTGCAGTTACAAAAACAAGCGTGGTGCGTGATAACGGACAGCGGCACGGTCCAAGAAGAATGTTGCATCCTGCACGTACCAGCCGTGACCATTCGCCGCAGTACGGAACGCCCGGAAACTGTCCTTTGCGGCAGCAACGTCGTCGCCGGCCACGATCCGGAGCACATCGCTAGCTGTGTGGAGCAGATGGCAATTTCGCCCAGAGATTGGGCTTGCCCCGAAGGATATTGCGATTCCAGGGTCTCTCGAAAAGTGGTTCAGTGGTTGACTGGAGGACTGAGCGATGTTTGAAGGACAAACCGTTGTCATCACTGGAGGGACCGGTTCGTGGGGAAAACAACTGTCCCGTACCCTATTACACTATCGTCCGCAAACAATCCGTATCCTTTCTCGCAACGAGTTTTCGCAAGTGGAGATGGAACGTGCATTTGCAGACACGGGCCGCCTCCAGTTTTTCATTGGCGATGTTCGCGATCTCGATGCAGTCCGCAAAGTTTGTTCGGGTGCGGATTACGTGTTTCACTTAGCGGCACTCAAACACGTCCCTGTCTGCGAACGGCACCCGCGCGAGGCGATGAAGACCAACATTCTCGGCACGCAAAACATCATTCAGGCTAGCATCGAATGCGGCGTCAAGAAGGTCATTGACGTCTCAACGGACAAAGCTGTCGAGCCTATTAACTTGTATGGCATGACGAAGGCGCTCGGCGAGAAACTGATCCTGCAAGCCAACGCGGAAAGCCAACACACGCGGTTTGTCTGCATCCGCGGTGGCAACGTCCTCGGTAGCAACGGTAGCGTGGTGCCACTGTTCATCCGTCAGCTACAAAATGGCCATCCCATCACCCTAACGTCGCGCGAGATGACTCGTTTCTTTCTCACCATCGAAGACGCCATTGACCTCCTCATCCACGCCGCGACGATGTCGTTGGGAGGAGAAACATTTGTCATGCGCATGCCATCCTGTCGCATGATCGATCTCGCCAGCGTGATCGCAGACTATTACGGTCAAAACCATCCTGCCATTAAGGAAATTGGCATTCGGCCTGGCGAGAAATTGCACGAGGTGCTTGTCTCTCGTCAAGAAGCGCCTCGCACGTACAGATTGGATGATCGCTACTTCGTCGTGCTGCCGATGGATCCAAATCCCAATCTCGTCGATAGGTATGGCCGCCTCGATCCGCTTGCGCTTGCGAGCTATGAGTCCAATATGCAACTACTACCCCAAAATGACATTCGCGCACTTTTACAACGAGGGGGATTCTTAGCATGAAGACTCTTGTCTTAGGCGCCGGTGGCATGGCTGGGCATATGATCTATGAATACTTCCAAAGGCACTCTGTACACGACACCTTTGGAACCGTCTTGCATACCTATCCGCAGTTTGCAAGCCCTGTGACAAACCACATCATGCGCTTGGATGTACGAGATACCCTACGCGTACAAACACTCATTGCCGTCATCCGCCCAGATGTTGTCATCAATGCGGTCGGGATACTGCCGGCTGTCGCGAACCGTGAGGTCGCGACAGCCATTCGCATCAATGCGCTGTTCCCACACGAACTCGTCGAGATTTGCAACGAATACGATTGTCGGCTCATTCATATCAGTACCGACTGCGTGTTTGACGGCACAACGGGCATGTATGAGGAACGCGATTTGCCAAACGCATACACCGTTTACGGACGGACCAAAGCGTTAGGGGAGATTATGGACGGGCCGCACCTTACCATCCGTACCTCCATCGTTGGGCCCGAGAAAAAGAACGAGGGAACCGGCTTACTCGCCTGGTTCTTACGACAGCAAGGAACGGTATCTGGCTTTCGCAACGCATTGTGGAACGGCGTGACCACACTGCAACTCGCAAAAACCATCAACTGGGCCTTGACACGCCCAATTTCAGGGCTTGTCCATTTGACGGGGCCGCACCCAATTTCAAAATATGACTTGTTATGTATGTTTCAGAAGACGTGGTATCAATCCGACCGCGAGATCGTAGCTGTGGAAGAGCCTAGAATCAATCGAACACTACGAAATACACGCGCTGATTTTCATCCCGATGTGCCTTCATACGCTGAGATGATTGACGATCTCGCTCATTGGTAGATGCTTAACGGGTGGGTCCTCCTCCCACCCGCTCATACAACGCGAGCAGCGGTTCACATACCTTCTCAATGGCAAACCGCTGCGCAACCCATCGTCGGCAAGTATCACCGAGGGCAGGTAAGACTTCTCGCATCGCAGTCACTTGGCTCATGGTCCGGGTAAGGACGGAGCGTGTAACAGGCAGAACGGCATCGTGATCGCCAAAATACATATGCCAAGCCAGATCAAACGTCTTCGGCTCGACGAGGCCAACAAAGCCGTGCGATCCCACCGCAACGACCGGCTTACCTGCAGCCATCGCTTCAAGTGCGACGCGACCTGTCCCTACCACAGCATTTGCAACATTGTAGACACAATTCATGTTATCCGATCCGCCGAGCACGTGAACCCATGGCATACGTCTCCGACCGTTCCACTTGACCACAAAGTGCTCTAATTCCGCTCGTCGGGCGCCGTTACCCACGACCAGAGCATGTACGTCCCGATATGCCTTGTGCACCCCTGTAGCGGAAAGGACGAATGTCTTCGCGATTTTCGCCTTCTCCCAAGCCATGCGCCCTGTATACAACCAGACAAACGCCTCGTTAGAAAGGCCCAGTCTGTTCCGCAGGGAGACGTCGTCAGCGGGATGAAATTCACTCAGATCCACCCCGTTGGGAATTACCACAGATTTATATCCCCAATTTCGCAGCTGTGTTTCGAGTGGTGGGCTCACCGCGACCACGCCAGAGGCACCTCGCAGAACAATTTGCAGTTTCTCTGGATCTTCGTAGGTACCGTGCACGGTATACAAAAACGGCACCCCGTGTTCTTGTGCAGCGGCCAATGCCACAAGGCCCGTTGGCAGTTGGTGTGCGTGGACGAGATCGATTTGTTGCGTGGTCATCACGTCGCGTAAGATGGCCAATGTCTCTTGCCGATAGCTATCCGCTAGTGCAGTCAATGTGGACCATGCAGGCTTGGGTAAACACACGTTCGGGATTTGAAGAGCCCGAACACGCGTCAGCAACGGACCGTCTGCGGCAGCAACCAAGACATTTACATGTTTGCGCAAAAGCATCTTTGCTATGGATAACACATGTGTTTCCGTACCGCCAAGGTTCCACTCATCCAGAACCATGAGGACGCGCATGCGTAATGCCCCCTCCCTGTGGTTAAAATCGACGTCTGAAAGCCCTTTGTACCATTATTTGTATTATGGATCGTAGATTTTGTTCGAGGCAGACATCTGGTTCGAGGAAACACAGGCTTTGAACTTAAACCTGACCATCTGCATTATCCAATTTTTATACAAATAGTTATTTATACGTGGAATATGCATGTACACATCCATACAACTGGTACAAACCCGCAGAAAGGATGATGGACATGGCACAACTTCGGGTGCCTGGCCAAACGGCCGCTGACCGCGCGCAGGTTCTGATTCAGGCGGTCGAGGAAGCGTTGACCAACGTTACACAAACGTTGAATCAAAACGGTTTAACGACTGCTACGTCGACGCTGACCAACACACTCAACAGCATACTGACCTCTCTTGAAAATTTGCTTGCCAGCCTGACAAGCTCGTTGTCGAACACCTCGTCGCGACCGACGACCGTAACTGGCGTCTTGCAAAAGCTGCTGGACCAGCGAGTGACGATCACGACACCATTCGACACATTGACCGGCACACTGTCCTCGCTGCAGTCAAATTATGCCACATTGGTCGAGCCGTCCGGCAGTCTGGTACTGATTCCACTCAACCGGATCCAATCGGTACAGCAAGCCTGAATGGAGTTTGTTACGTGAGGAGGGGATTTGTATGAATTTGCAACCGACACTGGCAAATACACTGAATCAACTGTTCGGGCAAACCATTGAAATTGCCATAGGCAACAACCTGATTGAAGCAGTGGTCAGCTTTGCTGGAAATGAAATTCTCGCTGTGGTCGAGCTGGGGACTGGTGGATATGGATATGGCACCAACAATCTGACGACCTACGTTGCACTGTCTGCCGTTGACTTCATCCGCATCTTGTAACAGATAGCCGCCGGGTGGCCACCGCCCCCGGCGCTATAGGCAATAGGGGTGAGCTTATGTGGCGAGTCATCATTTTCACGTCCGCATCCTGCCCGGCGTGGCGCTCTACGATGCACTCCTTGTTGCGCCATGGTTGGCGGTGCGAAGACATCTCACTCGTGAGGACAGATGAAATGGGAGATGCAGGACCAGCGGCTCAGAGGCTGGGTATGAGCACCTGGTCACTCGACGATTTGTACAAAGCCATCCACCATGACAACGCCATGTATATGTTCCTATGTGCCGGTGAGCAACTTATAGAAGCGGCAAACGTGCAAGAGTTTGCGTACAAGCAGTACTCTGTCTTGACGATTGCTAGCGGCCATGGTCTAGATAGACGCGTGCTCGCGATGCGAGGGTGCATCCTTGCAAACCACTGGAAACGGGCGGCTCACCTGTTACGCGTCGATCCTGTATCCGCGCTTCATGCATGGTCTGAGCTCGCTCCCGAGGAGGAAACGTACACGTTTGACCGAAACATTGTTCGATCTCCACGTTCCAATCATCTTCTTCAGACATATCGTGCTCAACTGTTAGAGTGTCCACACGAACATGATACAAGCTTTCCAACTGTCGCGATCGCGCTTGTCAACTACAACATGCACCGACACCTCGCCTTGGGTTTGGCCTCGATCGAGGCGCAAATCGACGACCTACACGAGATTTGGCTGATTGATGACGGATCAACCGACGGCTCCCAAGATCTCCTGCATGACTTTGCGAAACGCGTACCTAGGGTGTCGCTGGTCACACTGCCGCACAACGTCGGCAAAGCTCGCGCCGCGAATGTCGCCATGGAACAGATCAAGGCAGACTTTCTTCTCGAAATGGACGCGGACGACTGGCTCGATCCGCACGCCGTGCGAATGATTCGCAATCAGCTATTGACGTTGGACGATGACATCAATTTGCTATTCGGAAATATGCGTAATTGGCGAATCGATGCGCGCGGAGGCTATCGGTTGACGGACGTACAAAAAGGTGAACCCGTACGCACAACGCAACAACTCGCAACGTATCGATTTCCTCTGGGACCGCGGGTGTATCGCACCTCGATATTACAAGTTGTAGGCGGGTTCCCAATCCTTTCGTTTGCCGACGGACGTCTATATGAAGATGTTGCGCTCATCCGAGAGCTCATGCGAGTCGGGCGGATCGAATATCGAGACTTTACCGTGTACAATCGTTTGCTTCATCGCGAAAGCATCACCCATCAGCACGTGAAGCTATGGCCTCTATTTGTGGAATCGTACTTGACCCAATAAGTTCGACTGGCACCCATCCCCGTACACTGTTGATCCACCAAAGACGGTCGACCATGGCGATTTCGGAGATATGCAGAACGCGTTCCACAACACGTCCTTGCTGTAACAAATATGCACGCAAGGTACCTGGCAATAGTCCGCATGAAACTGGGGGCGTATAAAGGCCACCTTGCCACTCGTAGACCAGGTTCGCAAACGTGAACTCTGTAACCTCCCCAGCCTCATTGAACATGATGGCGTCGAATCGGTCGCCCAAATGCGCCCGTATGGCGTCATAGCACTCGCGGCGGGTGGTCTTGTGATATAGCCAACATTCGTCTGATGACACGGGCATGTGAGCCAACACGACAGGCTTCACGACGTTGGATAACGCGTCGGCCGGATTCCAGACGCATGGCTCCAATGGCTCCCTGCCCATCTCAACCTCTACCTCTCCAGTTCTCTCCAGCCTCATGCGCACTCGCCGTGCCCCTGCCGGGTGTCGCTGCGCGCAATTGGAAAGAGCCTGCTCTACCTTGGCGCGATCGAACGGGATTTGAAAGTATTCTGCAGACGCGGATAAGCGCTGAAGATGGTACGTGTATAGCGCATATTCTCCGGACTCAAGGCGCAAGGTTTCAAGTAAAGCGAACTCCTGCTCAGCATCCTTTAACACCTGTGCCTTGGCGTGGAGTTCGTCGTACTCATCCCTTGCTTGCGAATCCCATGTGATGCCACCCCCTGTCCCGTAGGTGGCTATGCCCCTCGCGCGATCGAGTTCCACAGTCCGAATGGCTACATTGAACACAGCGCGATCTTGTGGCAGCAATAGGCCAATACTTCCGCAGTACACGCCGCGCGGCTCGGCCTCTAGCTCTGCAATCCGAGACATGGTGCTGATTTTAGGCGCACCTGTGATGGAGCCACATGGAAACAAAGCCTCAAAGATATCCACGAGATCGACATCATCACGTAACTCGGCGACGACGGTAGAGGTCATTTGTAACACGGATGGATATGTCTCGACCTCAAAAAGTGCTGGTACACGGACACTACCTGGCAAAGCAATGCGGCCGATGTCATTGCGGAGCAAATCGACGATCATCACATTCTCGGCGCAGTTTTTTTCCGAGTTGCGCAGCCACTTGGCAAGCTCGGCGTCGTCGTTAAGCGTAAGTCCGCGCTTCATGGTTCCCTTCATGGGCCGCGTTGTAATACGACAGCCGTCACGAGCAAAAAAGAGTTCCGGTGAGATGGACAAGATGGACCAATCATCACTGCGTAGGTAAGCCGCGTATGGCGCCCGTTGGGCCAATCGCAGCATTTCATAGAATGCGAAGTCATCGCCGGAAAACGAAGCCCTGAGGCGAACCGTATAGTTCACCTGGTAGGTATCACCGGCAGCTATGGCCTGGCGGATGCGGCTCACGGCCTCGCCATATCTCTCGGGCGATGTTTGCAAACTCCACGTTCCGACTTGATAAGCACCTGCCCCCATGTGCTCCGCTAAGGCCGTGGAATCTGCGGCGCGATCGAAAACAGCGAACCATGCGAGCGGAAGCCCTGACTTCGCAGGGAGGCGGACTCGGTAGGCGGGATCGAACGCTGGAGCTGCCTCGTAAGTCACAAAACCTGCTGCGTAGTACCCTTCCTTGGCTGCGGCTTCTACTTCGCGCAAAATTCTAGGTACATCTCCCTCGCAGGTCGCCGCATGAATGCTTCTGGGATTGCTAAATACAAGGCGTCGTGGCGGATTACCGTCGATTGAAAAGTCGAACACCAAAAGTGGATTCAAACTATGGACTTCTCCCTTCGACTTAGGTCTTCACTCGCCCTGACATCTCGCGCGTAGTCATACCGGCATATGTGCCGGACGAGTGGGTGTTGGCGAAGGATTAACTTGGCCAGGGATTAACTATATAGCAAACAGAGCCAGGCATCTTCGCCTGACTCTGTTCTCTCTTGCCTGGCAACGGCCTACCTTCCCAGTCCCTCTCGAGAAAAGTATTCTCGGCGCTGGAGGTCTTCACGTCCGTGTTCGGGATGGGTACGGGTGTTTCCCCTACGCTATGGTCACCAGACTTTCATGCTTCGTTTGCTCCTCGCTCACACGGCTTCGGCCTTCGGCCTGCAGATGTGTTCGCTCGGACCAAACTTCGCTTCAGGTTGTCTTTCGTGCAACCCTTGTGCTGTGTTCGTTTGTCCAGGCGCTCACGTGGCTTTGGCTTACGCCTGCCGGTGTGATTGCTCGGAACAAAATGCGCTTCAATTGTCTTTCGTGCAACCCTTGTGCTGTGTTCG
>NZ_JXBW01000022.1 GCF_001447355.1 Alicyclobacillus tolerans
TTTACACCAATTATACGGACTCAACTGGTGAGGTTATACAGCACAAATTTCTGCGTGTAAGGATTATACAGTAGTTTGGTGGAAGTGGTTGCGCCATGATTCGTCGGTATAGTCACCCACGTCTGCTGTGACGCCGTTGGTTGACGCAGGCCTCCTTGCGCACAACCGGTTAGGGCTATCACTAGGAGGCCCAACAGCGCCGTTAGGCATTTTTTCACGCTGTTCTCACCGTCCCAGCTCACAAATGAGGCCCATTTCTCGTTCCAACTTTGCTGTCTAATCAGGCGAGGCGGATAGCCGTTAATACTTGATCTGTCCACCTTCATCATGGAAGTCGATATTCTACAATCCATATTATCCATTTTAAGCTAAGGTTACTTTTAGGCAAACTATATGTCAATACCCATTTTGGGTTGTGTGAAAATCATACGGTACATTGCGCGTGAGGGTAAAAAAAACGAGACGGATCGAAGTCGATCCGCCTCCAGAAGGAGTGGCGTGGACAGCCGACGTAGCGACTCACGGCGTGGCCACATTCGGCTCCCGCCCGTCTCAGGACGAGAGCCGGCGAATGGTGACAATCAATTGATCCCGGTAGCGACGGATGTCAACAATGCGAATTTGTTGATTCTCCACCTCTTCCTTCAACTGACGCATCATCAGTAGATTTTTCGCCTCATCGGCCTGCGTGAAAATAACCGTTTCAAACGGAGGTTCCATCCCGTGCGACCCCCATTTCACCCCCGATATCTGGAAGAAACGGTATCATTGTCAACAAGCATACCGACAAACCCCAAGGCGGTCAATAATGAACGTTATATTTATTAACACATAGGGCGATTATTTTTTTCTTGTGTTAACTTTTATATCGAAGATCATAAAAAAGCCCCACCTCCGTCGGGCAGGGCTTGTATGCTTTGTTTCTCAACGTTAACGACTCAATCGATGTCGCCAATTGGGCGTGATCGCGTAATCTCGCCAGTGTCCCCAGGTCTCAGTTCGGTCATATTTACTTACATCGCTGTGAAAACGTATGACGATTTGAGCATCATCAAGTTCTGGATGAACTTTGACAAGGTATCCGTCGGCATGACGCATAGCCGCCAATGCGAAGGGCAAATCACGCAGGAACCTGCGATTGCGCATCCCGGTTCGCCCATGCACACCTGCGCCGCTGATGTGCACATGAACCTGCAACTCAGCTGGCGAGACCCATTCGGCCACAATCGACTCGCGAACCCACCGGCCATAACGGCGGGACAGCTCTGCGTCATGGTATTGCTTGCCGATGCTCACATGTATGCGTCCAGTACGTAAGGAGCGAATGCAGGTATACTTGCGACCAACAACAGGATCGTCTGGGGTCACGTCTTCGAGAAATACGGTATGAACGCGATGGGGTAACCACTTCATCTTGGCTTGATCCATCCCCTCCCCCGCCTCCACAGAGTGACGTTCGCCCATCTATATGAAGCGTATCGCGTATTGGTTCTTCGGATGGATGCCACCACTGGACGCCACCACGCTGGCGTTACGGTACGTCGTTAACCAATGTGTCGATGAATTGTGTAGCATCGACTGATCCGAATCCTGTCACCGCATCCCAACCTGGTACGGCATCGTAGCCAATGACGCCGTTATACGTGTTGTTTCCGACGACGATATCGCGAAAACCCAGTTTACTTGCATACGTGTATAGATACTGCGGCAGCGATGAAAGGGGCTTACGTCCCAATGAGGCCCGACGCTCGTTGGCAAGTGCGATAATCGCCGCAAACACAGGGCAGGCCACGGATGTGCCACCGACAATGGCCGACTGACCCTGAAACACAATTTGATACCCACTGGCTGGATCGGCATTAAGAGCGAGATCGGGCACACCACGCGCATGACCGGGCACAGCCGTCTGCCACGGCGGTTTGGCAAAGATATCTGAAAAGCCGCCTCCGCTCGCGCCGCCATTTTGAGGCCCCAGATACGTCCAGGCACACTCGCCACCATGTGCATACAAATGCGTACCACCGACAGCCACCGCATGAGGACTGGTGGCTGGCGCATCGGCATGGCGCGCATAAGGGCCATAGGGATTGTGCAAGCCGTAGGCCCCCTGATCGCCAGAGGCAATACAGACTGTTACGCCACGCTCATCCAGTTTCTGAATGAGGTCAGCTATGGACTGCAGTGCCTCGGCATCAAACGAATCTTCGCCGTCTCCGTAGGAAATGGAGAGGACGCTCGGCTGATGCAGATGATCGTTCAAAATGTAGTTCAACGTACGCAACATTGCCGCTTCAAACTCCGGGTACGTCTCACCGGCATTTGCCTCATAGATGACAAACCGAGCCCCCGGTGCGATGGCGGCAGCCCACTGTAAATCCAGTGAGGCTTCCTCGTCGTCCACGCTGGTGCCACCGTCATTGCGCGTGCCATCGACGGAGACAAAGACAACATTTGGCGGTGTGACGCCGTGCATCTGCCAGAACAAGGTCGCATCTTGAAGGCTGTAGCCGCTCGAAAACTCAAGAATGCCAATCGTCTGTCCGGCCCCGGTAAGGTTGGTGGGAATATTGTACAACCGTCGAATGTCCGCCGGAAAATAACCCTGTCCCCCGTTGGCCAAGGCTTGCCCAGGACGATGGGCATCCGCAAAGTGGATGTGTTTTAAAACATGCATCCCACATACCTCCTTGTGTGGTTGTATCATCCACACTCGCAAGGTATGTGGGATTACCACAACCTGTCCGTCACAAATATCTATTTACTTGCTTTGCGCTCTGCAAGTTCCTTTTGTATCTTCTGCAAAAGCTCCCTGCACCCAAGCTGTACAAGACGATACACCTCATCGAAACGCCCGTCATAGTACGGATCCGGAACTTCATCGAGGGGTTCATCCGGTACGAGATCTAACAAGCGAAAGACCCGCTCCGACCGTGGTGCCCCTAGCCGCTCTAAAGCCTCCATATTGGCATCGTCCATCGCAACAACATAATCTGCCCGTTGCAAATCGTCAGGTGTCACTTGGCGGCTGACAAGCCCTTTCCAGTCGATCCCGTTCTTCTCCAAAACACGCCGGGTACCTATATGCGGCGGATCGCCCGCATGCCAGTTGCCGATCCCGGCCGAATCAATGTCGATTTCATCTGCGAGACCAGCTTCGTCGACCATGTTTCGGAATACCGCTTCCGCCATCGGCGAACGGCAAATATTCCCTAAACAAATGAATAAAACACGTATCACAGTCGTCCCTCACAAAATCAATTAATCTTCGATCCGATAAATCCAAAAGCGTTCCCGGGTCAGTTGCTGTAAAACCTCATCGCGTACAGCTCCGCCTTGTGCCAACGCTTCTTCCATGCGGGAAAACATACCTTGGTACTGGGACTTATGGGCACGCATGGCGGCCATTTTCTCATCGAGAACGGATGAAACATCAAGAACGAAATCAGGTTCGCCAAGAATGGATTCCGCGTCGTTCACGACCGCCGAACCCCAGATCACCGGCCGCTCCTCTTTCGGCAAGCGCTTGACAGCGATGACCGCGGCGTGTGACATGGCATCGTGATCCGGATGGACTCCATATTTTGGATAATAGGTCATTAAAATTGACGGCTTCACTTCACGGATAACGGCCTCGATGCGATCCGCCACGCGTTCCGGATCCTCGAACTCAACCGTCTTATCCCGCAAACCAAGCAAGCGTAAATCGTCGACACCAAGTGCACGACACGCGTCCTCCAGCTCACGGCGGCGGATGCTTGGCAACGTCTCGCGATTTGCAAACGTGGGATTCCCCATGTTGCGCCCCATCTCACCAAGTGTGCCGCAGATCAAGGTTGCTGGAGTTCCGGCCTTCGTAAATAGGATCACCGTGCCCGCCTTGCCAAACGACTCATCGTCAGGGTGCGGAAACACGAGCAGCAGATGACGCGTTTTTTCCACGTTACCCACGTTCACTCCACCTCCTTCTCCTCGTCCAAAACGCCCATTGGCCAAGGCGTTCTCGACAATTGCAAAGCGACAGCGAGCCGTCCTTCACTATCGTGCCCTGCGAGCAACAACCGCCCTTCGCCGTCTACTTCATAATCCGTCAGCCCTTCGGCATAGATCCAACCTGACGCCATTTTTAGGCCAACGCGATACGGACGAGTCCCGGCGATCTGTGCTCGCTCAAACTTCACCAAGCCATTGCGAATATAGGCACAGACAGCCATCGGCTGGCCGAATCGATGTGCCGCATACGCACCGTTGGTCGTCTCAAGATGCAAATACACGTCGTCTCCGACAAATCTCTCTAGTGCTGCTTGAACCGATTGAACATCGATTGGCTGCAATTTGTTTCCCTGCTTTCCTGCCGACCGTCACGTCGGAGATTCAAACGCTTGCGCATCGGTCTTCGCTTGTCCAAAGGAAATAGCTGTCCCGCTCACTGCTGGACTGAAAGGACATCCAAAAGTTCTTTCAAACAGCTGAGCACCGACAAAGCATTTCGACCGATGGCGATTGTGCATACGAGTTGCACGCCTTGTGACATTCCACCTTGGGGATATGCCATAATCAACAGGAGTGCCTACTCTATCGTGCCAAATTCGGCTGTACCAATGCAAATGCAAACAAGTTCAACAAGGAGGCCCGCACATGGACGCATCCGACTGGATTGAAGCGTTGCAACTCGAACCACACCCGGAAGGGGGTTTTTATCGCGAAACCTACCATTCGCCTGTGTGGATGGAAGACGAATCGACACTGGGTCACTACGGCTCCCCGCGACGCAGCGCCACATCTATCTATTTTTTATTGCGTGCGGAAGACGTCTCCCACTTCCACCGGCTCAAGTCGGACGAACTTTGGTATTTTCACGTGGGCGATCCGCTCGTCGTTCACACCATTGATGCTTCCGGGAAATACACGGCACACGCGCTCGGCGTGCGCATGGATGTTGGTGAACGACCACAGTTACTCGTGCCAAAGGGGACCATCTTTGGTTCGTCGCCCGCCCCGCAAAAGCCCAATCAACACGTGTTCGGTTACTCGCTTGTCAGTTGTATGGTCACACCAGGCTTTGATTACCGGGACTTTGAGCTATGTAAACGGCATGAACTCGTCACGCAGTTTCCACAGCATGCGTCAATCATCGAGCGATTGGCGCTCCTTTAAGCAGCTTTTCCATGCGCACATGCAAGATCCCCGCATCGTAAAACGGTTCCTCACTTACGGTGCAATAGCCAAGTTTGTGGTAAAACGCTTCTGCATGGCACTGGGCATCGAGGACGGCGCGGTGGTATCCATCTGCCAGCGCAAGTTCCTCGATGGCCGCCATAACAGCCCGACCAAAGCCACCTTTGCGATAGGCCTTAAGCACTGCAACTCGCTGAATTTTTGCTGTTCCATCACGTTCATCGCCATACGGCTTATAGCGAGCCGTGGCGACGGGAGTTCCCTCGTCGTTTTCGATATAGACGTGATGCCCCACTCCGACGACATCTTGTTCGTCGATTTCTTCTTCCACAGGCACCTGTTGCTCTTCGACGAACACCTTTCGCCGAATATCCAAGCAAGTCTGTAATTCATCTTCGTTTTGTACGATCACAACGCGCATGCGCCGCCCTCCTATCGCTTGGAAACGTTCCTTCGCAAGGCGTATCATAATGCCAGTGTGAGGAGGAACCGGAATGTCTAGTGTGCCAAATAACCCTGTCGCCACGCAACCGAATGGTCATAGACGCGCCTTATTTCTCATGACCATTGCACTTGGCGTCTTGCTCAATCCGCTCAATTCGTCGATGATTTCGGTTGCCATGACGAAGTTTCAGCACGTGTTTCACGTCCATTTTACCACCGCATCCTGGCTCATTTCGTCTTACTATCTCGCGAGCGCCGTCGCCCAGCCAATCATGGGCAAACTCGCCGATCTCCTCGGCCGTAAACCCTTATTCCTTATCGGCTTACTGCTCGTTGC
Source organism: Alicyclobacillus tolerans (assembly GCF_001447355.1). GTDB lineage: Bacteria > Bacillota > Bacilli > Alicyclobacillales > Alicyclobacillaceae > Alicyclobacillus > Alicyclobacillus aegles. Next base: position 5,957 of record NZ_JXBW01000022.1, read on the forward strand.
ACTCTCATGTTCGCTGGCCCCCTTCGCGCCTAGCTTCTCGTGGCTCATCATTTTGCGCCTCATTCAGTCCCTGGGCAGCGGTGCCGTATATCCAGCGGGCATGGGTATCGTGCGCAACGTGATCACAGAGCGACAGTCGCAGGCGCTTGCATTGTTGGCTGTGTTTTCATCGGGTGCCGCCGCATTCGGCCCCTCCATCGGAGGCATTATCATGCACTACGCCGATTGGCAGGGAATCTTTTGGGTCAATTTTCCTTTTATCATTGCGAGCTTTTTATTGGCAATCTGGGTGTTACCTAGTGGCCGGGACAATGAGCAAACGGCACCGCTTGGGCGGCGGATGCGAGCCGTTCTGCATGAACTTGATTTGATGGGTATCTTTCTGTTTATTCTCGGTATCATTGGTGCCATCGTCTTTTTACTGTCGCTCACATCCAGGCCCTCGTGGTGGGGGCTTGTCCTTGGCGTCGTCGCCTTTACCCTGTTTGGCTGGCGCGAAACCAAGGCAGAACTGCCGTTTCTGAGCCTGCGTTTTTTCCGACAGAACACCGCCCTAACATGGGTACTCGTCCAGTTCGCGACGGTTAACATCATCTTTTACTCAGTGTTTTTCGGCATGCCAACGTATCTCCAGGAAGTGCGACAGTTCGATACCCAGGAAACAGGGTTGCTCATGTTGTGCGTCGCAGGATTCAGTCTGATCACGTCGCCCATCACCGGGCGCTGGGTGGCCAAAAGCGGATCGCGCCCACCCTTAATGCTCGCGGCCATGTTCATGACCGTAGGTAGCGTTCTCTATCTGACCCTACATGGCCAATCACCTGTTTGGTGGCTTGCCGTGGTTCTGTCCGTGTTGGGGCTCTCGAACGGTTTTAACAATGTCGGGCTGCAGACGGCCTTGTTTCGCGCCAGTCCACGAGAAGTTATCAGCACTGCTTCGGGGCTCTTTCAAATGGCCCGGTACATGGGGACAATCATCTCGACTGTCGTGCTCGGGCTGTTGTTCGGTAGCCGCCTCACGACGGGGCAATTGCACATTCTTGGCATCGTTCTCGCCTGCCTCGGCGTCGTCGTCTTGCTCATGAGCTGGCGCATTCCACGCGGCCGTTAAGCCTCGCAATCCGCCTGTTCCAGACGCCTGACAGGCGCAGCCGTCGAATCGCGAAGCACAATTTCACCGCATACATGCAATTTCTCACGTGGTGCGTCCGGGTGTTCGATCCGCCGCAACAAGAGATCGACCGCCCGCGCCCCCATTTGTTTCTTATCAACGTAGACGGTTGTCAACGCGGGCCTAGTCTCCGATGCGTCATCAATGTCGTCAAAACCCGTTACGGACACTTGCGAAGGAACAGCGAGCCGCAGCTGTTGAAGGGTAGCCATGACACTGATAGCCAGGGCATCGTTAGCACAAACAAACGCCGTTGGCATATCTCCTTCTCGCAGCAGCTGGTTTGCCATTCGCGTCAAGCACGCAATATGCTCGTCCCTTGTTACTCCCAGGCTGCCCGCCCATTCATCCGGCTGCGACAAGGCGATGCCTTGCTCCTCCAACGCCGTGCGAAAACCAAGCCAACGCTGGCGAAAGCTCTCTGAAAAAGACGGATCGCCAATGAAATGTAGATGGCGGTGTCCTTGTCCCAGCAGGAACCGTGTCAGTTGCTTCGTTGCATCGAAGTTGTTGGCAAACACCGTGTCCGAAGGTACTGACTCATCCTCGTGATCAATGAGGATAAAGGGTAGTCCCAAATTGCGAATTTCAAACAAGAGCGACGTCGCAACGTATCCCACTCCGATCACGCCAAGAACTGCAGACGGATTTAACACCTGCAAAAAATGTTCAGGCGAATGCTCGGTCACGAGAATGCTCCCAAATCCTTTGTCTGCCAGCGCCGCCGTAACGCCATCGACAATTCGCCCCCAAAACGAAGACGCCCGGGTTTGCATACGCACATTGGGCAAGAGCACGACAACCGTTTGCGCCCTTCGCTTCTCCTTTGCATCCCCTACCTTGCTCTTGGTGACGCCGTTGTCTTGCAAAAAATATCCCAGTTGGGTGGCAATTTTCACAATGCGTTCGCGCGTTTCCTCGCTTACCCCCGATTGCCCAGATAAAGCCTTCGACACAGCATATTTTGACACTCCGGCTCGCTCTGCAATTTGCTGCATCGTCACCTTCTTCGTCATCCAGGTCGCCCCTTCCGTTCCCTATCAACATTTGTTAGCCTAATGCACTTATCGATTTCCGTCCAGGGGTAGGTTCTTGTCCTTCCGTACTGTGTTTGATACATCAGATTGATTCGCAAGTTTCGTTAGCATACTATTCATTTTGTTATGCTAAATCACAGGCGGTGACATGGTGCAGATGACAAACAATTTGCGACAACGCGCGGTAGATCAAGGCAAGTCCATTCTCGCCTGGTGGCGGGCAAACGCGATCCGCGAAGATGGTACGTTCTACGGCTGCGTCAGTAACGACTGCACACCGGAACCAGAGGCAAATCTGGGTGTTATTCTTGCTTCGCGCATCCTGTGGACATTTGCTCATTCCATCAACACTCGGTTTGACATGAACACCGAAAACCGACGCATTGCCGACGCAACATGGAACCTATTGAAAACCGCCTTTTGGGACGAGATCCACCTCGGTGTATTCTGGATGGTGGATGTCACGCACCGCCCCATCCAGCTCCGTAAACACGTCTACGCACAGTCGTTCGCCATATACGCATGTGCAGAATACTTCGCCGCCACAGGTAACACAGAAGCACTTCGCCTTGCACAATTGACGTACCAATGCATTGAACGATACGCGCGCGATCCAGAGTTTGGCGGCTATTATGAATCGTTTTCCGACGACTGGGTTCCTATGAGCGACCAACTGGGTTTATCCGATTTAGCGGCACCCAAATCCATGAACACGCATCTGCATTTGTTGGAAGCCTATACGCGACTCTATCAGGTATGGCCGAATCCCGAATTGCGTGGTAGGTTGCATGACTTGCTACAAATCGTTGCAGAGCGCATCGTCGATCGCGAGAGTGGGCACTTTCAGCTGTTTTTCGATGCCAAATGGACACCTCTCGACAACGTCATCTCGTATGGGCACGATATCGAAGGCTCGTGGCTTCTTTGTGAAGCTGCCGATGCTTTGGGCGATCCGGTCTTGCAAGAAGCAATTCACAACATCGCGCTGCGCATGGTGGAAGCCACGCTGGCCGAAGGCATAGATCAGGATGGCGGAGTATGCAATGAAGGCCGGGCGGGAAGCGTGATCGACGACGACAGACACTGGTGGCCACAAGCCGAAGCGGCAGTTGGCCTCGTCAACGCTTATCGCATCACAGGCGATATTCACTATCTGCATCACGCGTGGCGCGTCTGGGATTTCATCGAGAACAAAATGGTCGATAGACAATACGGCGAATGGTTTTGGTTGGTACATCGGGACGGGCAACCAGACTTGTCGAAGTGGAAGGTTGAACCGTGGAAGTGCCCTTACCACAACACGCGCGCATGCATTGAGTTGTGGCAGCGACTCGGCAATTTTTGATAGGAATAGGCTCAAGTGAAACGCCGCTAAGCCATAGAATGCACCGTAAAATAGGCACAGTCTGCCAGATAGCGCTTTCGATCTTGGCAGACTGTGCAGTCATAGAACATCAATCAGTCCGACTCGTGAATACCAAGCGACTGACGCACGGCGCGATCGCGAAACGCCTTCGGCGTCAATCCCACTTGGCGTTTAAACAACTTATTGAAATACGTTGGGTCTGGATACCCGACATGGGCGCCGACTTCATAAGCCTTGAGATGGAAATCATGCAATAGCATATCTTTTGCCTTATTCAAACGAGTCTGAACAATGAATTCGCGAATCGTCATGCCAGTCTCGCTCTTAAATCGCTTACTTAAATAGCTTGGGCTCAAGAATACGCGAGCCGCCAATGACGCGACGTCGAGATCCGAATCGTAGTTCGACTCAATCATCTGAATGACCTGCCCGATTTGCGCACTGTGTGCCGACGTGAGCGCCTCTTCGCGCCCCATGATGACCATCAGAGACTGTTTCAGACGGTCTCGCCAGTCCCACCACTTAGGACACTGTTTGCCGACGTATTGAAGCCACTGCCGTGTGGAAAGTGGCAACTGCACCAGCCTGTCGCGCCCGCTGCCAGCCTTCAGTCCAACCGCCGCCAAAAGTACCTGTGCGGACAATTCGGCCACGTCCTCAATGCGGTAGTTATGCTCCACAATCTGATTAAGGACCTGGTCGATCACTGCGGAGGCGCCTTCGTAACCGCGATCGTCCAAAGCTGTGATAATGCGGCTCAAAAAACGCATGCGATCCTCGTCGGAAATGGCAACGAGTTCGCGGTCCAATCGCGAAAATACATGGTCCTGATAGATGTTCAAGTGGCAGGCGGACGTCGACTCGAGTACTGCGGTCCACCAACGACGCACATCGGTGTCGATGAATGTCCGACTGACACCAACGAGCGATCTTTCTGAAGCGAGGCGCGCAATGCCGGCTTCGAACGAGCCCATCGCACGCTCAGGCGAAAACGCGGCAAACGTAATGATATAGGTATTGGCATCACATGTTAGCACATGGATGCATTCAAAGCCTCCCGCCTGCATCTGTGTCAAAAATGGATAAATGGGTACGACCTGAGAACTTCGTATGGTGCACAACAAGAGTTCCTTTCGCTCGTGAACTCGTTCCAGAAGTTTGCCCACTTCCATAAAGTTGACTTCAATCGGCTTTTGTTGCAAGACGTCCCATGAAGTCATTGGCCAAGCTGGCCCTTGTTCGACAAACGCGTGAAACACTGGTTGGCCCATTATATTTGTCTGCACACTTAAGCTCACGGTAGCCCTCCCCCCGCGCCCCACGAGGAATGAAAACGGTTTCTCAAAATCATTATAAAGAATAACATGCAAGACAGGGAGACGTATTGTATACCAATATTGTCTTTTTTGATTTTTGTTTTCGAAACTAAACAAATGATGTCCAGCTAAAAAACGAAAGTGGACGAACACCCTTAGGCTTTCGTCCACTCAAGCAACTGCGTAATGGGCTCTGCGTAGAGAATGCAAAGTCGGTGCAGGGCCCTTGTACAACCTACATATAAGAGCTTTGCATCGCGCTCGCTCCAATTGTAATGGTTTGCGTCTGCATCGACGACAATGACACTGTCAAATTCCAAACCTTTTGCAAGGTAAATTGGGACAATGCTGATGCCGCCTTCGTAATCGCCGCGATCGGCCGTCAACAAATGGGCGTCAAGCCCTGCTTCCAAACAGGCATTGTGATAAACATGAGCATCTTCTTCCGTACGTGTCAACACGGCGACTGTTGAAGACAACTCACGCATTGCCATGATGCGATGAAGCACAGCCTCAAAGCGATCGCGCCAGGCCACCTCTTCCACCAGCACCTTATCACCGCTGCGGAACACGGGCTTTGCTTCGACCGCTGGCCCAAAAGGCCGCAACACTCGATTGGCAAACTCGATGATCTCGAAAGTCGAACGGTATGACACCGACAGTTCCACGTAGCGACAACCGCTCGGAAATTGGTCTATGAACGCACGCCATTCGCGGATTCCCGCTTCACTGTGGATGCTCTGTGAGAGATCGCCAAGAATGGTGAACGAGTTGCTCGGACAATAGGCTCGCAAAACCTGTAAATGTACAGGTGAGAAGTCTTGCGCTTCGTCGATCACAACGTGATCGAACCGATCGCGCGGATCAATGCCGTACAGCCATTGATGAATCGCGAGCAGAAGCGGCAGATCTTCCGGTTGTACCTGTGGGCGTGCACCGCGTTTCTCTGGCTGGCGCAGCGAAGACGTCGTCAACTCAGGATGCCATTCAAGAAACCTGCGATAGAACGTGAGTGGCTCCATGTTCGGCCACCGCTCTTCATACTGGCGAATGGCTGCCGCCAACTTTCGCTTTGACGATTTATCTGTCTGGCCAGCCGCTTTGGCTTCCATCTCGAAGTGCCGACGCACGCGTGCCAATACCCGCTGCCTACGTACAAAGACTGGATAGTTGGCATATTCCTCAAAAAACCAGCGAGCGATGGTCGCATGTTCGAGGGAACGGCCGAACGGTGCGACGGCTGCTCCCATTGGCAGCATCGACTGTTCACTTTCGCTGAGAAATGCCTGCAGGCTATGCCACGTTTCAAGCCTGCCTTTGCACTCCACCTCGCGCATGGCGGCCGCATATTCCGGCGGTTGGCGAAGTGCGAACCGCTGGCGCAGGCGTTCACCGGGGTCGACCAGAAGCACAGCATGATCCAGCACGCGCAAAGCAAACGCGGAAAAGGTCGTCTGTTGAACGCCTCCTACACCCAGTTCGGGGAGTACCTCAGAAATATAGTCGACGAACATCGCCGATGGTGCAAAAATCACCATACGTTCGGCGCGCAGGCGTTCGGGATGCTGGTACAAGAGGTATGCGAGTCGGTGGAGGGCGACGGTTGTTTTGCCACTACCAGCGACGCCTTGGATAACAATCGGCAAGCTCCTATCCGCGCGAATAATGTCATTTTGTTCGGCTTGTATGGTCGCGACGATGTCGCGCAGACGGCTGTCTTTCGCATCCTGGAGCCGATAAAGGAGAAACTCGTCCGTCGCCGCAGCCTGGTCCTGGCCTTCAACATAGCTGTCTACCACGCGCTGCAATTCGCCATCGCGAACGACGATGTTGCGCTTAAGCGATACCTTTCCCCGCACCTCGCCCTCGGGCGAGACGTAGCTCGCTTCGTCCCCTTGTCCTGCGAATGAATAAAATAGGCTGGCTGCAGGTGCGCGCCAATCAAGGACGATGCGATCGCCGGAAGCCGGATCGTCAATGCCGCGCTTGCCGATGTACAAGCGCTGGCGACCCACTCCCGCGGGGGAGAAGTCGATCCGCCCGAAATATGGTTCCCGCATCGCCCGTTCGATTTCTCGCCGCCGCTCGCGAGCCAATTCGGCGACCGCGACATCCGCGACTTCGTCTGCGGTCAACGCTTCATCCTGGTCTTCCTCATCCTCGTCGCGCACAGGCGGCTTCGGCCCGCCAGCCAAAGCGTGCTCCATTGTCCGCAACACGTGCTGAAGCCGCCCTGCCTCCTCCTCGAACGGATCGATCGCCGCACGAGGAAATGCATCGGCCTCATTCATTTACGCTACCTCCCTGCCATTCATGTTCATGCGCAACGACCAAGCGGCATACCAGACGAGTGACCCAACGTCTGCGCTGGCAATGACAATCCCCATCGGCAGCCCTGTGTGTGCGCCCCCCAAACCGACAAGCGGTGTCGCGATTGCGCCAAGCAACAATTGCGACACGCCGATCAAGCCAGCGGCACTCCCCGCGGCACGTCCATGGTTTTGCATCGCAAGCGACGCACCCAAGGTACTGACAATGCCGACACTGGACACAAGGAAAAAGAGCGACGGCAAGATCCCCGGGAGTCCCGCACCGAGCAACACACTCAACAGCAAAGCGACGCCTCCCAGCGCGGCGATCCACGCTCCCGACCGGAACAAACGCGCCCCTTCCACGCGATTGGCAAGCCACCCGCTCACTTGGGAGGCGAGTACAATGCCAATGCCATTGATGGCAAAACAGACGCTGAACCACTGCGGCGAAAGTCCATAGATGTCCTGCAATACAAAAGGCGATCCGGAGATATATCCAAACATACCAGCGGACACGAGTCCTTGCGAAAAAGCGTACGCCATAAAGACGGGATCGCGAAACAAGCGCACAAACGCGGAAATTGTGCCTTCTATGCCACCTCGCGTACGGTGGTGTTCAGGCAACGTCTCCGGCAAGGAGAGTGCCACCAGTACCGTCAAGGCGACACCGATGCCACAGAGGATGAAAAACACCCCCCGCCACGACGTGAAGCGCAGGAACTGACCACCGATGACCGGCGCCAGCACGGGAGCCACGCCATTCACCAACATCAGGAGTGAAAAGAAGCGCGTCAGTTCAACCCCGCTGTACATGTCTCGCACAATCGCGCGAGCGATCACGATGCCTGCGGAACCACACAGGCCCTGCACAAACCTGAGTGCAACAAGCCCCCAGACCGACGGCATCCATCCACATAAGAACGAGGCCAACAAATACAACACAAGTCCTGCTAAAAGTGGGCGCTTGCGGCCACTGGCATCGCTCACGGGGCCAGCGAAAAGCTGTCCAATCGCGAGCCCGACCAAACAGGCCGTCAAACTGAGTTGCGCCGTCGCCGTCGCCGCGTGCAAATCGCGCGCCATCGTCGGTAGCGCGGGTAAATACATGTCGATGGACAGCGGCGCGATGGCCGTCAACACGCCCAGAATGGAAGCCATCTTCAAGCGCCCCCACGCCGTTCTGGGCGGTTGCACCACTGTCTCAGATACCTGCTGTAATTCGCTGTTCATAAGACTCCTCTCCGCGACGACCACCTTCGCACCAGAATGGTGTTAGAGCGCCCATTCTATACCTTGCCATCACGATATGCCGTTCGCCAGTTGTTGACCGAGCCACTGTGTTAGGGAACTCCATCCGTTGGGCGAAGCAATGGCCTGAAATGCGGCCGACATCGAAAGGGCAACCTCCCCTTGCTTAGCCAGGACGGCTTGCCCTGCTACGCTCGGGTGCACGTCGTTCTTCAAAATATAGTTGCTATGCCCGGCAAACGCATCATAGGCGTCCGCAATCGCATCTCCGTACTCGACGGCGCCTTTAGCAATCTGTACATTCGCAGCGCCGATAGCGGCCTCGGCCGCCATGTACAACGAGCGATCCGACGTTGGAATAGGATTGTACAAGTCGTATACGACGACAGTCGCCTTCGCATTAAGCGTATGGACGTCGCGCAAAATGGCCGCCACGTTTGTCGCAATGTCCTGCACAGCGCTACTAAGACGAGCAGCCAACTGTGTGGACTGCGCCGCTGTCAGCGAAACGTCGTGCCAATTCGCTGCACGTGCAGAAAATAACGAGAGGGCTGGTTGCAGTAAATCGTTACTGCCAATATCGATGGTTACAATGCTGGCCTTTTGGACATCCGCCCGCATACTTGGATCTGATTGCAGCGCATGCAGCAGATTCGCGCTGGTCCACCCTGGAACGCCGAGATCGATAACGTTGTCGTGTACTTTGCTCCCAATGAGGTATGGAAACGCAAGCTTCGAAGGCGCGCGGTTATTGCCAAGGTTGTAGCCAAACGTTATGGAATCGCCAAGTGCCACGAGGTTGCCGACAACACGGTTCGCCACTTGGCGGGAAGCTGCCGCGTGAATATCGGCGACAGGCTTTGCCAACTGCTCGCCCACATGCATCGGCGCGGACCATGACAACATCGTGACAGAGGCGATTGAAATTGCAAGGGGACCTAATATGGTCATCTGGAATTCCCACTTCCGTCCGCATTCATTCCGGTTTGTAGATTCTCGCACCACAATCTATTCTCATTATAGGATTGCGTATGCGCGTTTGGAAGCACGTTTTGGAATTCGTTTGGTATACTTTAAGAAATAGGGAGGCGATTGACATGCACGCGCGCGTTGTTTTGCTTGCATCCATTGTCGGCATCGCAGGGTTGCTTGCGGGGTGTGGAGCAACGCCAACCGAGCCGCCAGCAGCCGCCAGTGTCGTGCATGCTCGCGGTGCCCAGGCGGCGGGGAGCGCACTACAGCGAATTGCAGCCAAAGCAACAGCGACCCCCACGACATTCGCGAACGCCGTACACGTCATAGATGCACACATTCAGATGTTTGACGATCGCGCGGGTGTGGCGTGGGGGTATCAAGGGAGCCACTTTGTGTTGTATGCAACGGAAGACGGTGCACACACGTGGGTTCGCCAATCCCTGCCTCCCTTGCCTACCGACGATGTTGTGGCAAACGGCCCGGGCGGCGTCGACTATGTATATCCAATCGCCTCGTCCAAACGCATGTGGTCCTTGGTGTGGATCGATACGGGTGAAGCGCACATCCTGACTACGCGCGACGGCGGCTCGACTTGGAGTCCGTCGACGTTCTCACTTCCTGCCGGCGTGTCTCAGATCGCATTTGGCGAGTGGCAAGGTGCAAAAGCAGGTTGGCTATTGTTCGAAGATGACGCCAGCGGCGGCGCCGCTGCGAAATACCTGTTTGCGACAACCGACGGCGGACAAGCTTGGCACATGGTGAACAATTCGCAGGATGAACTTGTCCACAACGGCTATGCCGCACGTCTGGATTTTGCCCCCAACGGCAAGACGGGCTTGTACGTAGGAGTCGACGATTTGACCAAAACGGTCAATGTCGTCGAAACGATAGACGGCGGTCTGCACTGGCACACAAGCGCATTGACGCTGCCATCTCAGGCTGTCGCGCCCCCGGTTGTCGAGTTCGTCAAAGCGAATTCGAATCAATCCCTGATGGTGGCGTTCATGGTGCCGACAGCGAACGGCAATCAACTGTACGTCTGCACGTCGACGTACGGAAAAAACTGGACCATCGACGAATTAAACGTAGGCCAAGTGCAAGCAATGTCCGCCATCGCACCCGATGGCCTTGTGTTGCTTGAATTGCGCAACGGCGAAGAAACGATTCTCCGCAGCTTGGACGACGGGCAAAGCTGGTACACGGTTGGTCATTCACTACAGGGCAGCCTTGCCAGTGCGATACATATTACGCTCGATATCCCGGATCCGGCGACATGGTATGTGCTTGCGCTCGACTCCAAGCTCAATGCAACGCTCTTGCGCTCGCAGGATGGCGGCATGCACTGGCAGACCATGTGATGAAATGGCGCGCATTTACACGATCTCGGTGTGAAAGCAACGCTGCATATGTTCTAAAAATAGCTCGCCTTGGTCCGTAAAGGTCGCGCAGCCAGCGCGGTGCACAACGGTCGCAAAACCAGCGTCATACGCACCGCCAGCTGTCAGAAAGTCGCAGATGTCTGTGCAGACGCCGACAATGTGCACCCGTTGGACGCCGAAAGCGCGCAGGCGAACGGCGAGGTCGGTGCCAGAAAAGGCGTTGTAGCTGGCCTTGGGGACATACATCACGGTGTCGCGATCGCGCTCCCGGTCATACCAAGTGGCGAGGTCACCGTACAGTTGCTGCCCCCACGTTCCTTTGACGTTATGTGGCGGCCAATCGCGAAAATGTGGATCTCCTTCCTGATGCTCATCCATGCAGACGGCTACGATCTGTCCATCTCTCACCATGCGATCCGCCAGATCCACGATGTATGGAACAATCGCCTGCGCCGCTCGACCGGCGGTGAGGCTTCCCTCATCGTGCACAAAATCGTTTGACATGTCGACAATGAGTAACGCTTCTTTGGCCATGACAAAGCCCCCAACCATTTGTTGCCCACATTGTACCCATACTTGCAACAAAACTGCCAACCAGATACGATGACGCAGGAAATGAGGGGAAGATATGCGCTACCGAGGATCACATCGATTGGGAAAATGGCTTGAACAAGGCGGCGAAAAGCTGCTTGACGCCCGCAAAGACGATTTACAAGTGTGGTATGCCGCGCAACGAAAACCGTTTTGCCTGGAAATTGGCTGTGGAAAGGGTGGCTTTTTGCAAACCATGGCCAAGCTCCACCCGGACACAACCTTTGTAGGCGTCGACAAAATGCTGGCAGTCGTTGCCAAAGCGGCTGCAGGCGCGGCTCGGCAGGGATTGTCTAACACGACGTTTATCGTCGGGGACATTGGGCATATCGGAGAGCTTTGGCACGAACCTCGCGTCGCCCGCATCTACCTGAACTTTTCCGACCCGTGGCCGCGCCGACGCTATTACGATCGCCGCCTGACCCACGCGAAGAAGCTTGCCCTGTACGCAAAATGGCTGTGTGCAGACGGTTGGCTCGAACAAAAGACGGACAACCTCGATCTATTTAACTGGTCGCTGGCTTCGCTTGCGGAAAATGGTTGGGACATCGCCGAATGTGCGCGCGCATTTGCAGAGGGTGAACCCGACGGAACAAGCTTGTCCAGCAAATATGTGCAGACCGAATACGAGGCCAAGTTCCGCAGCATGGGTTTGCCCATATACTACTTGCGCGCTCGTCCAAAACAAGCTGAGTGAAACGCAAAAGACCAGGGCTATGTCCCTGGTCTCGCCGTTTGTATCTCTTACAGTGGTTTCGTGCGAAATGCCGCCAGTTTGCGCTCCATCATGTCGTACATCGCATAGACAACCCCTTCACGGCCGACACCGCTCTCCTTGACACCACCGTAGGGCATATGATCCAGGCGATAGGTCGGCACCTGATTGACCAAGACCGCACCTGCCTGCAACGTTTCCACCGCCGTCAACGCGCGATCGATCCGCTTCGTGAAGACCCCTGCGTTAAGCCCGAACTTCGACCGGTTCGCAAGTTCCAAACCGACTTCCCAACTCGAAATTCGTTCGACGACGACGACGGGCCCAAACGCCTCCTCTGTGACGAGTTTTGCATCGGCAGGCACCCCCGTCACGACCGTCGGCTGCATGCGATTGCCGTCGATGTCGCCACCGCAAAGTACCTTCGCCCCAGCCGCTTTCGCTTCATCGAGCCAACCTGCGAGTCGTTTGCCAGCCTGCTCATTGATCAAGGCCGAGACGTCGGTTGCCTCATCGATTGGATCGCCAAACCGAAGGGCCTTCGCCCCCGCGACAATCCGCTCAACCAAGTCATCAAACAGCGCATCGTGGATATAAACCCTCTGAATCGAAATGCATACCTGTCCACTGTACGCAAACGCCCCGCTGACGATCTCGCTCGCTATTTTGCCTAACTCCTGCTCCGAGAACCCCTCATCGACGATAAGCGGCGAATTCGATCCGAGTTCCAGCGTCACCCTGCGCAAGCCCGCTTGTGCACGAATCTGCCGTCCGACCGATGGACTACCGGTGAATGTGACATACGCAACATCCGGGTGCGTCGTAAGCACTTCACTGAGTTCTTTACCATCGCCCGGAATGATATTGAGCACGCCCTTAGGCAATCCGGCATCGGCAAAAATGTGGCCGAGCACGAGTGCCGACAAAGGCGTTTGTTCCGCTGGCTTGAGTACAATGGCATTGCCCGCGGCAATCGCTGGACCGACCTTGTGCGCCACAAGATTCATCGGGAAGTTAAACGGCGTGATCGCCGCGACGACGCCCAGTGGCTGCCACATCGTGAATCCTAAATGGTGTTCCCCGCGCGGCGCTGCGTCCATGGGCACGGTCTCGCCATGGATGGTCCGTGCGGCTTCTGCCGCAAAGCGATATGTCTCAACGGTCCGATCAATCTCTTGTCTGGCCGCTTTCACAGGTTTTGCAGCCTCGCGCGCGATCGTATCGACCAATTCGTCTTTCCGATCCGAAATCAAGTCAGCCACTTTGCGCAGGATGGCAGCGCGTTGCCACGCTGGAACCTGGCGAAACGACCTGGCCGCCCGCGCCGCAACGGCAATGGCCCGCTCCGCCTGCGCGGGGGAAGCGTAGCCAATCTGCGCGATGACGTCTTGGCTATACGGATTTTTAAGAGGCACCAAGCGCTCTCCTGCCTCCCAATCACCGTCGATCCACAAGTGTGTCTCTCCTGCCATCGTCGATCCCTCCGTCCAATTGTTGCTCCCGTCCACGACACGGATTTCCATCTCAGGATACCCACGAGAAAACGAGCTGATGCGCCACAAGGTCACGTCAGGTGCTTACGCTAAGCGACTTGCCCCCCGCTTCCGCCGACGTCCGCATCGCATCGACGAGCCGCTCCGCAGCCAAGGCATCGCGGAATGTCGGCACAGGATAAGCAATTTCCTCACCTGCCACGCGTAGTGCAAAGACCGCAATACTGATGGCGTGCGCGTTTAAGTGCGCCGTCTGCGCGAATTTGGCCGGCATCGGTGCAAGCACCGGATGCGAGTCCAGCGTGGGCCCTGACAAACGTTCACCAGTTGGCGACCAAATCTCGGCCCTCGCCTCGCGATCCAGCGGTATGTACAGCACACCGCCCTCGCAGACGATCTCGATGCCGTCGCGCTCCCGTCCCACGTGAACGCGTGAGACCTCAAGTGTACCGACTGCGCCCGATTGCATGTCGAGCCTTGCCAAGGCCCAGTCATCAACGGTCACCGCCTCGCTTCCTCGCGAACCCGGACGACTTGACACAAATGTGCGCAACTCCGCCGCAAGCGTTCGCACCGGGCCAAGCAGGTGCAACAAAAGATCGATTAAGTGGACACCGAGATCGGTAAGAGCGCCCCCACCCGCTTGCGCTTGGCGCAGACGCCAGGCCATCGGGCGATTCGGGTCTAGATAACCACCATGGAGCAGTTCGGCGCGAAACGTGAGAACTCGCCCGAGGCGGCCACTGCGTAGCCAATGGTAGGCATCGATCACCGCCGGATGAAAACGGTACATAAGCGCAACTTGATGAACAACCCCTGCCGCCTCAACCATCTCTGCCATGCGCCGAGACTCGTCGAGAAAGCCGCTTAAAGGTTTTTCACAGTACACGGCGAGGCGATTCTGTAGCGCACTGGCCAATGCGGCCATATGAGCGTCGTTGGGCGATGCTATGGACACAGCATCCAAATCTTCACGCACAAACGCTTGCACGTCGTCCGTCACCGTACGAAACGTTTGCCTTGCCAGCGCAGCAGCGGGTGAAGCGAGATCGTGCACTACAGCTGTATCCCATACGATGTGTGGGCAAGGCCTGGAACTTGCGAGATTGAGTTGACTGGCAAGCACATGCGTACGGCCAATAAAGCCGTAGCCGTGCAAACCCATGCGCAGCTGCCGATACGATTTCGTCAAGTGATCACCTCAATGGGGTTGCAAATAGGATTGATGCTCAGCGGTCCACACGATGTCTGACGCAGGCAGCCTTGCCATCTGAAAACGAGGTATGAGTGCGTATGGATGGATCGGCTCGGGGCGCTCAAGCAATCCGGCCAGATGCGCCAACAGGCCGACGACGCGTTCTGGCGCGACGCCTAGAGAGCGCAGGGCAAAAAGCGTCAAATCGCCATCTCGCTTGGATAGCCTGCGCCCGCCTTCGTCGACGATGAGCGGTACATGTGCATAGGCGGGTGGTTGTAGCTCGAAGGCCTCGTAAAGGAAGCCTTGGCGCAATGTCGACGCAAGTAAGTCGCGCCCGCGCAACACGTCCGTCACCTCCATCTCGGCGTCATCGACGACGACCGCCAACTGATACGAGACGACGCCGTCCGCCCGCCACACGACGAAATCTCCACCGTCACTCGGCCGCCCTACTTGGCGTCCACGAACGAGATCGACAAACGAAACCGTAACCTCGGCTGGTACGTGCAGCCGCAACGATGGCGACTTTTGCTCGGCGCGATGCTGGCGCTCACTTGCCGTTAGCAGCCGGCAGCGTCCATCGTAACGTGGCTCATCGCCAAACCAACCATGAGGCGCGGATGCAATGGCCGCAATGTCCGCTCGACTGCAAAAACACGGGTAGGTCAGGCCGCGGTCGGTCAATTTGGCCATGGCCTGTTCGTAGCGGGCGATCCGCTGACTTTGCACGTACGGGGCATGAGGGCCACCCACGTCGGGGCCCTCGTCCCAGTCTAGGCCAAGCCAACGCAAATCACTTACAATCTGTTCGACAAAGTGGGTGCGCGAGCGGCCGCGGTCCAAATCCTCGATGCGCAAAATAAAGCCTCCGTTTGCGGATCGCATCTGTAGCCAGGCAAGCAAGGCGACAAAGGCATTGCCCACATGCATAAGTCCTGTAGGACTCGGTGCAAAACGGCCTCTATGCATTTATCGTTCACCTCGCCAAGCAAAGCGTCATTTTTATGGTAGCAAAAAATGATCGAGATACCGAATGGGCGACAAGCAGGAATTCTATCGTGTGAGCGCTAACATGTGTTCATGACATACTGTGATTCGACCTCTGTGATAGGGTGTGGAATGAGATTCATATGTTTGAAACGCAGGGGCCACCGGCGGGAAAGGAGAACGACCGATGAAACCGACGCGAGTTCGTCGCTGGTTCATCTCGCGCAGGGATCCTGTGCAACGACTGGGTATTGTTGTGATCCTCCTTGGGGCCGTCGTGGCTGTCGGCACAGATATGCATGCCAACTTCTCCACAAAGGGGTCGAGTCTACCTGGCGAGCTTGCAAAACCAGTCACACCCGGGGAAAAGGCACCCCGTACACAGAGATCCGCGCTGCCAGGCCTTCATGTGTCCCCGTCCATCGCTGCATCCGTCCGCACCGCGACGAGTTCCGAGGCATTCGCTGCGACGGCCTTGTTGCCTTGGACGAACGGCCAATGGGCAGTGTCCGGGAACACGTGGTATCGCGAGGACGATGATCTCACATGGCGCAATGTAACACCGCCTACTGTCGTCTCCTCGGACGCCATCGTGACGGCATGCGGATTTGAAAGTCCAAACACAGGGGTCATCGCGACACTGCAAAACGGGGTCACCACCTTGTACAGCACCAACGACGGAGGCAATACGTGGGTTGCGGCGAACCTGCCTGCCGCGGGGGAAGTTGTCCGACAGATCGACATGGTCAACGCCCACGTCGGATATGCGTATGCCGAAGACGGCAGTGTGTTTTCCCTTTGGGAAACCGTGAACGGCGGTCAGAACTGGGTGACCACTCTGAGCGGGACAGACCCACTGGCAACCGTAAACCCTTGGTTCCCAGGTACACCCCAAGCGATCTCGTTTTCGAGCGCCGCCGTGGGTTATCGCTGGTCATCGCCAACGTCCATTGCGTATACGACCAACGCAGGGAGTTCGTGGTCGAGCAAGCTGCCGCAGCTATCGCTCCCGAGTGGCACAGCCGCATTGACGAACATCCATTGGACGGAGTTGCCGCAGTTTTTCGGAAACGTCGGCATCTGGGCCCTCGAGGCAAGCGTCGCCAACAAGCACGTCTACATCATCTATCGGAGTTCGGATGGCGGAGTTTCCTGGAGCCCTGTCGCAGTGGAGCGGTGGGCCCCTGGCGTCGCCCTTCATTTCGTCACGCCGCAAACGGGTTGGGCCATCGACCCGAAACAAAACAAAGTGTTCACAACCGACAATGGAGGGGACACATGGAAATCAGTTGCATCGTCGATTCGCGTTTCATCGCTCATCGACGTTCAACCAATCTCAGCCTCGCAGGCATATGCGGTTGAAATTTTGAAGAGTGGCACCATCCGTTGGATGGTCACGACTGATGGAGGAGAATCCTGGAGCACAACGACTTATCCTTTTCCCGTCCGTGGCACACCCTAATCTGTACGACGACAACGTCTTACAGTTTGGGGGCAGGATGACCATGATGAGTTTTCGGGGCTTGTACCGTGTCAGCTGGGTGATGGAGCAAACATGGCAACACCTGTTGTTTGCGCATTGGCCTGTCGCAGCAAGGCATATTCAACCACTTTTGCCGGTGGGTCTAGAGGTCGACACGTATGACGGAACGGCTTGGGTCAGCGCCATCCCCTTTTATGTCACTCGCATGCATCTACGTGGGTTGCCGGCTTTACCCGGCTTGGCCGACTTCCCCGAATGTAACCTGCGCACGTATGTGACGTACCGTGGTACACCGGGCGTCTATTTTTTTCGATTGGATGCCGGACATGTTTTCGTGCCATCGCTCGGGCGAATTGGCTTTCACGTACCGTATCAATATGCCAGGTTCTATTTTTCCTCAACACATCAACAGACCATTTGTAGGTTCCACGCAAATGGCCACCTGCATCGAGGTGGCCTTGCGTGTACGTACCAACCCATTCCGACTGCTGAGCCATTCACGCCAAGTGGCGGATCGCTCGAAGCATGGCTGGTCAACCGATTTCACTTATTTACATATTGGCATGAAAGACTATGGCGAGGCGATCTCGCCCACAGTCCATGGCAACTCCGCAAAGCGCGATGGCGCCTTGAACATAACAGCCTATTTACGCCATTCGGGTTCGCACCGCTGGCGCCAGAGCCCTTGCTGTTTACCGCACAACCCATTACGGCTCGCATTTGGCCGCTCATCCCTGCATGATGCGCAGCGTCCAAAACGGTGTCAACCGTCGACCTGCGTCGCCGCGTGAATCTTCCCCAGCAGCGCTCGAATATCGGTGAGAAGTCGCTCGACGTCGGAAATCGCGAGATTTTGTACGCGAGAAAGAACACATTCGGGTACGTCCGCAACCCGTTGACGCAGGGACTTCCCGCTTTCAGTAAGAGAAACGTAAACCTTCCGCTCGTCGTCCTCAGCCCGACGCCGATGCACCAGCCCCGACTCTTGCATGCGTTTGAGCAGTGGCGTCAAGGTCCCGGAGTCTAAATACAGTCGTTCGCCAAGCGACTTGACGGTGCATTCCCCTAGTTCGAACAAGGCGACCAACACGAGGTACTGCGGGAATGTGAGTCCATGCGGCTCTAACAGCGGCCGATACAACTTCATCGTCTCGCGCGAACACGCGTAAATCGTAAAACAAAGGTGATCGTCAAGCTTGACAAACGGTTTGTCAGACATGTACTTCCTCCGTCCGGGAAGGAACCGGTCGTGAAGACCGGTCAAACCTTGGGCCGTCAGGCCTGTTTTGAGTAGTATTCCATGAGTACCTTTACAACCTCAGGGCGGCTGAACTCCGGCGGCGGAGCGATGCCCTCGCGCAGCATCTGCCGTACCTTGGTGCCGGACAGGATGACGTGATCCTCGTCGCCATGTGGACAGGTTTTGGGTGTGGCCATTCCCCCACAGCGCTTGCAGTAGAACGAATGCTCAAAGAACAACGGCGTGATTCCCAACTCCGCAAAATCGAACTGATCAAAGATCCGCTGAGCGTCGTACGTGCCGTAGTAATTGCCAACACCGGCGTGATCGCGCCCGACGATGAAGTGCGTGCAACCAAAGTTGCGACGGACCAGCGCGTGCATGACCGCTTCGCGAGGGCCGGCGTAACGCATCGCGGCTTTGTAAACGCCAAAGAAGACGCGGTTTTGCGGATAGTAGTGCTCAAGGATGGCCTTGTAAGCGCGCAAGCGCACATCGGCCGGGACATCGTCCGCTTTCGTCGGGCCGACTAACGGATTGAGATACAGCCCGTCGACCGTCTCCAATGCGACCTTTTGAATGTATTCATGCGCACGGTGAACGGGATTTCTCGTTTGAAATCCGACAATTGTCTTCCATCCACGCTCCGCGAAGGCGGCGCGAACTTGTTGCGGCGTATAGAAGTGGTTCGAAAACTCATCGATCCGTTCGTCAGCAAACACCTGTACAGAGCCGCCGAGATAGACAGATCCTCGCTCATAGACGCGACGAACCCCCGGATGGGCGTCCTCCTTCGTGCGATACACCATTTCCGCCTCGTGCTCGAGGTTCGGGCGATACATATGCTCGACGCGCATCGCCGCACAGATGACCCCGTCCGGGCGCACGAGGGCAATTTCGTCGTCCAAGTGAATGTCTTTCGCCTGTTCCTCCGAAACCGGAAGTGCAACAGGAATCGACCAGATCGATCCGCTTTCGAGTCGCATCGATTCGACGACACTCAAATAGTCCCGCTCGGACATAAAACCCGTGAGCGGACTGAATGCGCCAATCCCCAATTGATACACATCAGAAACAGCCACTTCATCGAGGACAACTTGCTTCTTTGAATTCAGGCTGGCCCGCTTGTCCGCAACCGCTTCTGGAGCGACCATCAAATTCACCAGTTGAACGCTGGCTCCGCTTGAACCTGCCACTTATGTGCCTCCTTTAGTCCTGCCTAGTGGGTGCATCGAGTCAGGCCAATCGACCGATGTCCAGCCGACAGCTTCACTCCTTCTTCTATCATCCCACGTTTTTCACGAGCAGACAAGAAATCTATAAGTATATCGACCGGCAAACTGTGATTTTATTCACCTGAGAAAGCCATTATAATCTATAAAATGTATAAAAGTTAAACTTATGGATTATAATACAAGTGCAAAGGCACGCCTGCCCGAGCAGGCTTATCTGATTCACAGTCGCCCAGTTCGCTTCAAATGCTCCTCGCCCCAACTATGCATCATGTCCAGAATGGGACGCAACGAACGACCGTATGGTGAAATGGCATATTCGACGCGTGGCGGAACCTCTGGATAGACGGTGCGAACGACGATTCCTTCTTGCTCTAACTCGCGCAGTTGTTTCGTGAGAACGCGTTGCGAGACACCGGGAATTCTGCGCTTGAGTTCAGAAAAACGAATATTGGGTTGCGAAAACAAGTGGTAGAGAATCACCATCTTCCACTTGCCGCTGATGACCTGGAGGGTTGATGCCACAAGGCACTCGGATTGCGTCAGATGATTTTCCACTCGAATATCCCTACCCACTCGATTATGGTTACTTCAAGTATACCATGGAACTTACAGGTGCGTACTTACCAAACGAACTTTACTGATGAATAATAAGGAATGAACGAAGCGCGGATGATTGTCCGCTCTATCGCAACGAACTCATGAACAGGGAGGCAACTTCTGATGGCCAAGTCCACATGGAACGTCGATACGAGCCACAGCCACGTCGGCTTTAGCGTCAAGCACATGATGTTTACCACCGTACGCGGTAGCTTTAAACAGTTCTCAGCAACCGTTGTCGCTGATCCGGAAGACCTGACGAACGCAGAGATTGACTTCACGGTCGAGACGGCAAGCATCGATACCGGTGACGAAAACCGCGACAATCACCTGCGCAGCGCTGATTTCTTTGATGTGGAGAACCACCCGCAAATCACCTTCCACGCAACGGGCACGACCAAAACGGGCACCAATGCTTACGATATGACGGGCGATTTGACCATTCGTGGGGTCACAAAGCCAGTCACCTTCCATGTGACTTACGAAGGAACGGGTAAAAACCCATGGGGTGCAGAGGTCGCCGGTTTCAGTGCGACAACCAGCATCAACCGCAAGGATTTCGGTCTTACATGGAACGCGGCACTGGAGACGGGTGGGGTCCTCGTGAGCGACCAAGTGAAAATTGAGCTCGAAATCCAAGCCAGCAAGGCATAAACAGAGTTCTCGTTCATGAAAAATCGCCACGCGATGTGGCGATTTTTCATTTCCTGAGGAGGGCCACGACGATGAACCTCAAAATAAACGTGGCGATTTGGATTGATGCCGATGCCACCCCGCGCTCCGCAATCGCGATCGCGCGCGAGCTTGCCGAGTCATACGGCGCGGTGGTGACCACGGTGAGTTCCATCAACCATCTCCGTGACGAACCAAACCACATCACCGTCGATGCCGATCCGCAAGCTGCCGATATGGCTATCGTGAACCACATCAATCCGAACGTGCCAACCGTGGTCGTCACGCAAGATTACGGCCTGGCCGCGCTCGTACTGACGAGAGGAGCCGCCGCATTATCGCCAAACGGACTCATCTTTGACGCTGAGAACATTGATACATTGCTCGCGAACCGCGCCATAAGCGCTCGTATGCGGCGCATGCCACGGTCTATGCGCTCTAAGTTGCGCGGTCCAAAAGCGAGATCGGCAGAGGATGATGCGCGATTTCGCGAAGGCCTCACGCACATCCTTAAGAAATTGACAGATCGCCATACATAAAAGCCGACGCTCTCCTAAACTTACGTCCCTCTGTGGTAGCATGATAGCAAAGCGAGGAGGTGGCTTGTTTGGAGATTTTGCATTTATCAGACATCACTTGGGTACGTGGCAACCGAACCATCTTGGAACACGTCAACTGGCGCATTCGCGCGAACGAACATTGGGCACTCCTTGGCCTAAACGGATCAGGCAAAACGTCGCTGTTACAGATCATCAGCGGTTACCAGTGGCCGACACAGGGCAGCGTGACCGTACTTGGAATGCGGTACGGTAGCGTGGATGTCCGCGAGGTGCGAAAGCACATCGGCTGGGTGAGCAGTGCTATCGCCAGTCGTTTTGAGGCCGACGCCAGCCTTGATAAGGCCTACGAGGTCGTCATCAGCGGCAAGTACGGTTCCATCGGCTTATGGCAGCCGCCCACGGACGAAGATCGCCAGGATGCCTTACATGCACTTGAACAGGTTTCACTTTTGCACTTGGCGGACGCACCGTTCAACACGCTATCACAAGGCGAGCGTCAACGTCTGTTCATCGCACGCGCGTTTATGGCAAAACCCAAGCTACTCGTTCTCGACGAGCCGTGTACGGGGCTCGATATACGTGCACGCGAACTTTTGCTTTCGTCGCTCGAACGCACGCAGAAGAATGGCGACGGACCCACGATCATCTACGTCACGCATCACGTCGAAGAAATCCTACCGTTTATCTCGCACGCCCTCGTGATGGATGAAGGGCGCGTAGCCGCATCCGGCGCAAAACAGGCCGTACTGACCGACGACGTGTTACGGAACGCGTTTCACGTCGATGTCCGCACGACCTGGGAGAATCAACGGGTTTGGTTAACCGTGCGCTGATCTACAACTTGGTCACCGCATTTAGCGCCGCCCATCAGAACGTACATACCCCTGGCGAGGGCGTCGGTAATGATCTCCGTGACCTTTGCGATCCCGCCCTCCATGCGGCTTGCGGATACGAATAGGTTGCTCTGCGGTCAAGCGAATCGGGATTTCTTTGCGCGTCTTGGTCAACAGCTTTAAGGCGCCTGCGACCAAGGCCATCGAATCCTGTTGACTGAGCAGTTCTTCGGCAAAGCCGCGATACGAGCTGAGATCAGCCGCTTGACTTGCCTTGAGCAATTCCTCCATTGCCAGACGCTGTTTACTTTCTTTCGCTTCACTAAAGGTTGGCAATGGACGCCTGCGGATCTTATGACGCGTGATCCGTTCAATTTGATGCAAATGGTCGACTTCCCGCGGTGTGACAAACGTCGACGCGATTCCGCTTTTGCCAGCGCGTCCTGTGCGGCCAATGCGGTGTACGTAGCTATCAATGTCCTGCGGGATGTCGAAGTTGTAAACGTGCGTCACGCCGCTTACATCTAAGCCGCGCGCAGCCACGTCTGTTGCGACAAGCACTTCCAGTTTTCCTTCGCGGAATTTGTTCATAACCATGTCGCGCTGCTTCTGACTGAGATCACCATGCAGCCCATCGGCATCATATCCCCGCATCTGCAGGGCGTTAGTCAATTCGTCCACGCGCCGCTTCGTCCGGCCAAAGACAATCGCAAGCTCCGGATTATGGATGTCAAGCAACCGCGTCAGAACGTCAAGCTTCTGCATCTCCGGGACCTCGTAGTACTCCTGCTCAATGGTCGGTACCGTCACTTCACTCGCTTTTACGGTCACCGTGACGAAATCGCGCATAAACTTGCGTGCCAACTGAACGACACCGCGTTTCATCGTCGCCGAAAACAACAAAGTCTGACGATCTTGCGGACAAGCGCCAAGAATCGTTTCAATGTCTTCGACAAAGCCCATATCCAACATTTCGTCCGCTTCGTCCAATACAGCAATCACGATGTTTTGCAGGCTCAGGGTGCCGCGATTCATGTGATCCATAAGGCGCCCTGGGGTTGCGACTACCACATGGGGACGATTGCGCAAGCCCCGAATTTGGCGGTTGATGTCCTGCCCGCCATACACCGCGAGCACGCGCACGCCTTTTACACCGCCCACCTTCGTGATTTCTTCGGCAACTTGAATGCAAAGCTCGCGCGTCGGCGTCAGAATCACAGCCTGCAACGCGCCACTTTGCACGTCAATCTTTTCAACAACCGGGATCGAAAAAGCGACAGTCTTACCCGTGCCGGTCTGCGCTTGTCCAATGACGTCTTGCCCAGAAAGCGCAACTGGAATCGCTTGCGACTGAATGTCGGTCGCAGATTCAAAGCCCATCATTTCGAGCGCTTTTTCAACAGGGGCGCTCAATCCCATCTCTGTAAACGTGGCCATCTTCAAAAATCCCCTTCGCCAACCGTCTGCATACTCACGTTTAATATGGCCAGACGGCGCAAGGGATAGACGACAAAAATGGCGGACGGACGTCCGCCTGCTTCATCTATCTTCTGCCGGGCTCCAGTGTTCGGCAATAAACCGATCCCGCCCTGACGCCTGACGATATCTGCGGTAATGTTCAGGTTGCTTTTGATAAAAATTCTGATGGTACTCCTCTGCTTCATAAAATGGCCCGGCAGGAAGGATTTCGGTGACGATGGGCTGACGAAAACGCCCACTGTTTGCCAACCTTACCTTCGATGCCTCAGCAGCTTGCCGCTGTGCCTCTGTGTGATAAAAAATCGCGGTTCTGTACGACGAACCGCGATCGTAAAACTGCCCACCGGGATCTGTCGGATCGATTTGCCGCCAAAAGATGTCGAGCAATTGTTCATACGACATGACGGCCGGATCATACCATATTTGAACAGCCTCTGTATGTCCAGTCGTGCCGGTGCAAACTTGCTCATATGTCGGATGTGGGACATCTCCACCTGTATAACCAGAGATGACGCGTACCACCCCAGGCCACGTGTCAAACGGCTTGACCATGCACCAAAAGCAACCCCCGGCAAAGGTTGCGCGCTCGATATTCTGGCCGTCCGCATGTTCCATCGATGCCGACATCCAGATCCCGCCCTTTCGCTTACGCCAACACGTCGGACAATTGAGCCTCGAGTTGCTCCTTTGGCTGATATCCAACCAACTGCTTCACAGGTTGCCCGTTGACAAAGAGAATGAGTGTTGGAATGCTCATGATGCCAAATTGCCCGGTTGTTACAGGATTTTCGTCGACGTCAATTTTGGCGACCGTCACTTTGTCGCTATGCGCTTCCGAAAACTCCTCGAGAACTGGGGCCATCATTTTGCACGGGCCGCACCAAGTAGCCCAGAAATCGACGAGAACGGGTTTATCGCTCTGAATCGCCTCATTGAAGTTGGCGTCCGTAAGTTTTGTGGTTGCCATGTCAATACCCCCTATGGTTACAGGTTACTTTTTTATAGTAGCACTCTTCATATCTCTGGGTCAATCATACTCAAGCCGCCATCCCACCATCATGGATAAGGGCCGCCTCTCACCGACGTGAGGCAACGTAAGGTGTTAGTATCCTCGGACGACAGGAGGGTGAGTCATGAACGAAAGCGATGAATCGCCACAACTACAGGGAGAAACCACGGCTGAACGAACGCTCGCTGCCATCGAGCTGATGGAGGAACGGGTCCGCGCCAATGCTCATGGATTCGACCGCGTCATCGTCAATCAGGCCTTGCCGCTGATTCACCCGCGCCTGGAACAACGAATCCTCTCTGTCCCGGATTCGGAGCTCATTGCCGAACTCCGTCATGTGCAAGCCTTGTTGCAGGCCATCTTGGGCGAGCCAGCGACGACAAAACGGAAGCGCCGCGGAAAACGAGTGGCAGAGAAAACGAGACGTCAAAACACACCCCGACGTTGAACCGATTAGCGAACAGCAGACGAGCCGGCTAGCGCTGCATAGCGAAAACACGAGACCACGTGATCCATTGTCACGCCCACAGCCTGCATGTACGAGTAAACGATTGTTGGCCCCACAAATTGAAATCCTGCTTGCTTCCATTCGCGGCTGATCCGCTCCGAAAGCGGCGTTTTCGCGGGTACTTCCGCGACGTCGCGAAACGCGTTGACAATTGGCCTGCCATCGACAAAGGACCACAGATAGTTTGCGAAGGAACCACAACGGGCCTGGATTTCGGCAAATTTTGCGGCGTTGTTGATGGCCGCCTCCACTTTCGCGCGATTGCGCACAATCTCGGAGCCCTCGGACAACAACGCAGCAATTTCTTCCTCACCAAACGCCGCCACCTGCACTGGATCAAACCCCGCAAACGCTCGACGGTACGCTTCCCGCTTTTTTAAGATTGTATACCAACTGAGCCCCGCCTGTGCGCTCTCCAAAACCAGAAATTCGAACAGTTTGCGGTCATTGTATACCGGGACGCCCCACTCTTCGTCGTGGTAGCGAACATAAAGCGGATCATGATGTACCCAGCCGCAGCGCTCCATGGCAAAGCCTCCAAACATCTTTCAGCAGTGTGCCACCTGCAGATTAGCCGAACTGGCGAACGTTGTAAAGAACGCATAGGCAAAGAAATACATGCAATGTAAAGATGATAGAGTTAAACGTTTACTATAATGGTCTTAAGGAGGCGATACGCTTGACTCATCGTTCGCAGCAGACATGGGATTTGGACGTCATTTTTGCAGGCGGCAGCAAATCCCAATCATTTCACGCGTTTCTCGACGATCTCGACACACGGATACGCCATTTTACGAGCGCATGTGACGACCTCGTCCAACGTGGAAACGCCGAGGCTAGGACACTTGCGCAACTGGTGCTCGATATGCAGGAAATCGCCGCGCGCACGCGCGAAAGTGGAGCTTTCATCTCCTGCCTCACGGCACAAGATGTTCGTGACGCAGACGCCAAATGGTTGCTTGGACGCCTGCAGAACATGCGCGCCACGTTCACAAGCGCCTTGACCAGCTTTAACGAACTTCTAACTTCTCTCAACGACTCGGCTTTCTCCGAACTTCTCGCGCAACCTCAAATCAGCGATTTGGCGTTTGCCTTACAGGAACGGGTTCGGCGCGCCAAGGAACAATTACCCGCGCCAGAAGAGAAACTCATTGCAAAGTTATCAGTGGACGGTTATAGCGCTTGGGGCGAGCTGTACGACACCATTGTCGGCCGGATGCATGCTGATATCGAAATCGATGGACAACACGAACAAGTCTCAATGGGACAGTTGGCTAACCGGATCGCTTCAGCGCAGGCGAGCGATCGGGAAAAACTGTTTGCCATCTGGGAAAAAGCATGGGCTGGCGAAGCCGATTTGTGTGCAGACGCGCTCAACCATCTTGCTGGATACAGGCTTGCCGTCTATGAAGCACGAGGATGGACGTCGGTTCTGCGAGAGCCCTTGGAAATAAACCGCATGTCGGAACACACTCTACATGCCATGTGGAGCGTGATCGAACAAAATAAGCGAGCGATGGTACGTTTCTTAGAGGCGAAGGCCAACCTTCTTGGGGTGAAAAAGTTGCGCTGGGAAGACGTCGACGCACCACTTTATGATGCCGCCTCGCACAAAGTGTCCTACGACGAAGCCCGCGCGTTCATCGTCCGTCATTTTGCGCGCTTTAGTGAAGATATGGCGAGGTTTGCGGATTCCTGTTTCGAGAATCGGTGGATCGAGTCGGAAGATAGACCCGGAAAGCGGCCTGGTGGATTTTGCACCAGCTTTCCTGTCAGCCAGCAAACGCGCATTTTCGTGACGTTCTCCGGCACGCCCGGCAATGTCGCGACGCTGGCGCACGAACTTGGACATGCCTATCACCAGCACGTGATGCGCGGTCTGCCGCAGTTGCTCAGCAATTATGCAATGAATGTCGCGGAAACAGCATCGACGTTCGCAGAGGCCATCGTCTCGGACGCGGCTATCCGGGAAGCCGAGAGCGACACAGAAAAGCTGGCACTGCTCGACGAAAAAATCGGCCGCGCGGTCGCGATGTTGATGAACATTCATGCGCGCTTCCTGTTTGAAACAAGGTTTTATGAAGAGCGCCGCAAAGGGTTTGTCAAGGCGGATCGCCTAAATGAATTGATGGTCGCAGCACAGCGCGAAGCCTACCAGGACGCTCTGGCGAGTTATCATCCGCACTTTTGGGCGTCGAAGCTTCACTTCTACATTACAGGAACGCCGTTTTATAACTTCCCATACACGTTCGGATTTCTGTTCAGCAGCGGCATATATGCGCAAGCTCTGCGCGAAGGCCCTGCCTTCGCAAAGAAATATGTCGCACTACTGCGCGACACGGGACGCATGCGCGTGGAAGAGCTCGCCGCGAAACATCTGGGCGTCAACCTGGAGGAGCAAGGCTTCTGGCAATCTGCGGTCGATCTCGCCGCAGCCGATGTCGATGCGTTTATCGCGTTGGCAAACAAGCTCAGCTAACGGCTGACAAACGGCTGTCGTTTCGTCCACTCACGCCCTTGTGTGAGCCAATACCACTCCATCTCGCCGTCGCGGACGACGAGAACGCCCGATTGGCTGGGAAACGCGAGATGGGCCTTGGCAATCTGCTGCGCGGTCGCCAACGCGTTTCCCACCGTCGGTGCGACAAGAACGTACCAACCGGTTTTCATTTGATAAAATGCCATCGTCAACGTGTCCTTCGGATTCTCCGACGATGGTCCAGTAAACGACGTCACCGCCGTGGTGCACGCGTTGTCAAGGCACACCTGGCCTTGGGCTGGATTGGATATCTGCTTCAAAAGTTCGCCACGAAGCTGATAGGCAAGCTGTTGCACATTCGTGACACCTGCGGGCAGCGGTTTCGACGTGATACTTGGGCTCCCAGCCGGCGTCGAAGTCGCCGCGTTTGCTCCGTTATGTGACTGTATTCCATGTTGTTTTGCGTTTTCTGGCGAAACAGCATGCTCATTGGCACATCCCGTTAACATGGCGGCGCACAAGCCTGCCGCCATAAGCATCCGCCACCGGCTACTTGCCATTTGACGCCCTCCTTATCACGACGGTCCATCATGTTCGTAAAGCGCGACGCAATAACTTTCCAACCGCACTTTTCGGAAGTTCGTCGACAAAGGCGACTTGCGTTGGCACTTTGTACGCCGCCAGATATTGTCGACAATGTTCCTTCAGCTCATTTTCACTAAGTTGCGCACCTGGCTTCAACACGATACAGGCCTTGACCGTCTCACCGCGATATGCGTCTGGTACACCGACGACAATCGCTTCTCGAACTTTCGGATGTCGATACAGAACATCCTCGACTTCGCGTGGATATACGTTGTACCCACTGGCGATAATCATGTCCTTCTTGCGATCGACAATCGAGATATAACCTTCCTCGTCGGCGACGGCGAGATCCCCCGTAGAAAACCAGCCGTCTTTGAGCACGTCGGTAGTCTCCACGGGCATTCGCCAGTATCCCTGCATGACCTGCGGACCTCGTACGACCAGTTCGCCAAGTTGGCCTGCCGGCAACTCGCGTGCGTGATCGGCGAGATCGACAATGCGACACTCGGTCGAAGGAAACGGCACCCCTACCGTGCCGGGTTTGCGCTGCGCAAACGGGGGGTTGCAATGCGTGATGGGAGATGTTTCGGACAAACCGTACCCTTCTAGAACCGGACAGCCGGCAAGATGTTCAAACGAGATCAGGACGTCGGGCGCGAGCGGCCCGCCACCGCTGATACAAAGCCGCAAAGAAGCAAGCCTCGCGGGCTGCAGGTTGGGCAAATTGGCAATGGCAATAAACATTGTGGGCACGCCGGGATAGATATCGACCTGTTCACGTTCAATCACGTCAACCACGAGTTCAGCATCAAACCTGTGCATAAGCACGACGCGATTTCCCAGGCACAGTGGAACATTCATGCACAGGGTCATGCCAAAGGCGTGAAACAAGGGCAACGCGGCAAGAAAGACATCTTTGCCGGGCAGCAACGCACTTTGATAGAAATGCGCAGCTTGTACAACGTTGGCAACCAGATTGCGATGCGTCAACATCGCCGCCTTTGGCTGGCCAGTGGTGCCGCCCGTATACTGCAGGGCTGCTAGGTGTGTACTTGGGTCAAACGAAACAGGTGTCACGCCTAGAGCACGCCCGTTTCTTAAAAACTCGTCAAAGCTGTATACCCGCTCTGTTTCCCCCAGCCTTACAGACGTGATCGCGCGCTTTGGTGTTTCTGTATCGACTAGGATCAATGTATGGATCGCGCTCTCCCGGCGGCACGCTTCTAGCCTAGCTTTGGCCTTTACCATCCCCACGAGCACGATCACCCCGGAGTCCCGAAGCAGAGTATCCAATTCGCGATCCACAGACATCGGATTGATTTGCGCAACAACGGCCCCTGCCGTGAGCGTCCCGTAGTAGGCTGTCACATACTCCGGGCAGTTGGGCAACATCAATGCAACGCGATCGCCAACCCCGACGCCGATAGCCTGCAAGGCAGCCGCAAAAGCCTGTACATCGTCGCCAAGTTGGCCGTAGGTAACGCGGCGCTCACCAGCGACAAGGGCGATCCGCTCTCGATACCGCTCGATGGATTGCATAAGCATAGCTGGTAGAGATAGCGCCGGCACTTTGACGTCTGTCGCCATATTCAATGGATACACTTGATGTCCCAGTTGCATCATACACGCCCCTTCGCACTCATCAGTACAGATTAGGTCCAGATGGCAAGGGCCTAACCCTTCAAACTCCCTTTTTGCCGCAACCACTTTGCAGCCCGCAAGAGCCCGACCAAGGAGCCCGAGTCTTGAATGCGACCGTCGAGACACATGGCCAAGGCGTCCGCGAACGGAACTTTCCGCATCTCTATCTGTTCTGTTCCTTCCAACATTCTTTCGCCGAAGGACAAGTTCTGTGCGAGGAACAGGTGGCTAACCTGTGTTGAAATCCCCCCGCTCAGTTGAAAGGTCCCCAAGCTCACCCAAGAGGTCGCCGTGACGCCTGTCTCCTCGAACAGTTCGCGAGAAGCAGCGGCCTGCGGCTCCTCGTCATCGCGAAACTGCCCGCTGGGTATTTGCGGCTGCACGACGCCAAACGGAAAGACGAACTCGTCAACCAAAATGACGTTAAACTCACCGTCAATCGCAACGGTGGCGGCATTGTATCCCGCGTCGATCACGCCATATATGCCAAGCTTCCCGTCCGGACGTACGACCTCGTGCTCAACGACGGAAAGCCAAGGATTCTTATACTTCACTTCAGATCTGAGAATTGTCCATTTGCCGCGCTTCTCCATAGCACAGCCTCCCTTGCAGTTCCAGCAGGAATTTAGCCTCTTGATCGCGTATCAAACGGCGACACAGCTTTGTTTACTCTTGGCGGTGGCGCACCTTGCTCACTCACTATGTGCACCGCGACAACCTGACGTGCCCTCTGGCTTCATAACGCCGTCAATCTGACATATAGCTATATTCGACAAACTTCGAGAGGACGTGACGGCATGCCCACTTCCTGCCAACGACCGTACCACGCCGCCATTACCGCTTTTGGTGCATATGTACCAAACCGCATTGTAAGCAACAAGGATCTCTCGGAGACAGTCGAGACAACAGACGAGTGGATCGTTCAACGCACAGGTATACGCGAACGGCACATCGCCGACCCTTCAGAATTTACAAGTGACCTTTGCTATCGTGCCGCTGAAAATATGATCCAACGCTTTTCTGTGTCGCTGGCGGATGTCGACATGATTGTGGTTGCCACCATTACGCCCGATCACCCCATGCCAAGTGTAGCCGCGCAGCTACAAGCGCGCCTTGGCATTGAGCGCGCAGGTGCCATCGACCTATCCGCCGCCTGTGCCGGTTTTGTCTACGGCATACAAGTTGCGACGGCCTTTGTCGCCAGTGGCATGGCACAAAAGGTATTGGTGGTGGGCGGTGAAACGCTGTCTAAGGTGACAGACTATACGGACCGGTCCACCTGTATCCTGTTTGGCGATGGTGCAGGCGCCTGTCTCGTCGAACCCGCGGCGCAACCGGGCGTACTGGCCGTCGGGAATCACACGGTCGGCCATGCCGCACACCTCCTGTATCGCGCCGGCCTGCGTCCGGATGTGCAAGGAACGCCGGTTGGGGGTAACGGGTGTATCGTGCAAAGCGGCCGTGAAGTCTTTAAGTTGGCAGTTCAAACATTGGAAGCGGAAGTCCCGCGGTTGTTAGCGGAGGCGGGTCTGACAGCCTCCGAACTCGATTGGTTTGTTCCGCACAGTGCCAACCTGCGCCTTATCGAATCGGTTTGCGAGCGAATGGGATGGCCCATGGAAAAGACGCTGTTCAGCGGTGAGTGGTATGGCAACACGTCGAGTGCAAGCATTCCTTTGGCAATCCAGATTGCGGTCGACGATGGGCGCATACAACCAGGGCAAACACTGCTCTTAGCTGGATTTGGCAGCGGCTTTGTCTATGCAGGCGCCATCATCCGCTGGTCTGCCATCTTAGCGTAGCTCACGCCCGGTAGGAAAGGAAGTCTAAGACGTCTTCCGAAAAGTATGATAGAATCCGTGTGCGGACCATGGTATCCGTGAAACCGATTCCAGGGAGCGTTGCAATCATGGTGAATGTACAAGGTCGTTGGGCATTGATCACGGGTGCCAGCAGAGGTGTCGGCTATCAAACGGCCATCTTTATGGCGAAACAAGGATGCAACTTGATTCTTCACAGTCGATCCCTTGCCCATACCGAACCATTACAAAAGGATATTCAAGCACTGGGTGTTGAGGCGTACTCGGTTGCGGCCGAACTCGAAAATCTCGACGAAGTGACACGGATGCTCGATGAAATCGAGACGCGCGGTACACCTGTCGACATCGTGTTCAACAATGCGGCTGTGCAAATCGCATATCGCACCGATTATTGGAAGACGCCTGTCGAGGATTTTGAAGCGAGCTTTCGCATCAACTTCATCGCGCCGGTCATGATCTGTAACAGACTGTTGCCGAAGATGATCAGTCGCGGATTTGGCCGCGTCATCAACACCACCAGCGGCATTCGCAACGAACCCGAGCAGTCGGCATATGCAGCAAGCAAAGCGGCCCTCGATAAGTTCACAAAGGACTTGGCATCGCGTCTCGAGGGAACGAATGTCATGATCAACCTCGCCGACCCCGGTTGGTGTCGCACGGATCTCGGCGGGCCAAATGCGCCCAATTCCGTCGAAAGCGTGATACCTGGCATCGCCGTCGGCGCTTTCGTCGATGACCAGAAAAGTGGTCGTTTCTTCCCTGCACAGGCGTTTACCGGCATGTCCCTCGAAGAAGCGGTGCGCAAGGCGGAATCGCTGACGGCAACGCCGTACACCATCTAACGACAATCGATGGCAAGACGCGACAAGGCAGCCCATCTCCCACAGCTTGCCGGGGAGTAGGTAGCCTTGTCGGCCCTCTGGCCCTTGCTTCCCATTTACCACCTTACCGAGAGACCGTGACAAGCGGATCAATAAGTCCAAAGCGAGCGAGTGCATCTGCGATCCCGCCGTCATCGACCCGCTTGGTTACATAATCCGCATGCTGTTGCACTGTTGGCTTTGCGTTGCCCATGGCGATGCCCAGCCCTGCGAACGACAGCATTTCGACGTCGTTTTCGCCGTCGCCAAACGCAATCGACGCATCCTGTGGAATCCCTAGCTCGCGTAGCATCGCCTCAATCCCGCCAGCTTTCGACACGTCTTTTGGAAATACATCCAGGTAATAGCGGTGTGGGCGAATAAAGCGGAAGTCGCTTGCAAAACGCTCAACAAACGGCTGTTCATCACCTTCCGCGCAGTACAAGTAAACTTGATAAATCTCATGATTTCGCCATCCGTCCGGATCGTAAAGAGGCAGTGTTGGGATGTCAAGGTAAGCAAACGCTTCCTTAATAAATGGATGATCCTCTTGATTGGCGTAACAAGCCTCACTGCCTGCAAAGACAAGTGGATGATGATATCTGTCCGCCATCTCCGCGAAGGCTTCTAGTAACTTCGGATCAATGGGCCGACGGTATACCGGCTTACCTTTAAACTGTGCGTATCCCCCATTGCAACAAACATAAGAGTCAATGCCAAACTGCTCTGCGATATGCAAGAATTGATCCGGTGCTCGCCCGGTCGCAATGGCGACGGCGACGTCGGTTTCTTGCAGCCTTTTGACAGCCTCCAATGTGTCGGCCGGAATTCGTTTATGTTCGTCAATCAATGTGCCATCGATATCGAAAAACACCATTTGATACGTCATGCCTCTTCCACTCCTATCCGTCTGTCTATGGTGCTATGTTCTCTCCTACAACACCATTGTAGCATGCCGGAAGAAGGCAGAGACGCGCCGCGTTTAACCACCAATGGGTGTTACACCGCCATGCCCTTTGCCGCCTCACGCCGGGGTTTCCAGACGCGCACATATTGAGCCCCAAAATATGAGCCGAGGACGACAACAGCCGCAATCAGCTGTGCGACAATGCTTTGCAGATTGTTGAACAACGAGAACCACAATCCTGTCCACGCTGGCAGATGCAAGTTGAGCGGAGTCGAAGGCATCCATCCAGCCTGTTGCATTTCTTGTACTTGCTCGCCGACCATGACCAGAAGCACCGCTCCTAGCATGACGCCTGTTAAAACAAGCATTCGTTTATATGGAAGTTTGCGGTGAGCGAAGAATGTCAACACGGCAACCATCATGGTCAGCACCAAGCCAATGGCCGCCCCAATGACGACGACGCCCGACCCAACCTGCATCCGCGTGTTTTGCAAAAACAGGACAACCTCGAAGCCCTCGCGGTAGACGGACGTAAAGCCCAAAATCACCAAACCACGGTAGGCAAGGCTCTTCGCGGTCTGCGCGGCTCCGGTGTCCGCAGATGTTTCAAGGTGATCAATGATCTCTTTCTTCTTGCGGTTATGCATGCTGATCCAACCGGTCCAATAAATCCGGTGAAAGAACCAGTTCATGACGATAAGCAAAACGACGATGGCAAGCAGACCTGTGCCCGCTTGAATAGAAAGCTCCGGTGCCGTCTGCCCAACCAAAGAGATGATGCCAACGACAACGAACCATGTGACAAGCGTTGCCGCAAAGGCGAGCCCAGCGCCGCCGGAAATAGGCTTCCAATACCCCTTTCCAGTGCGAACGAGGCTCGCCGTGATCGCAGACAAGACGAGAATCGTCTCGAGACCTTCGCGAAAGACGAGGATACCTGTATCGACAATCGCTGCACCGCGCCCAATATTCGGACTCGTAGGATCCGGATTACCACCCGCAGATAACCCTTGCCACACCAACACAGCGATGACCACCATTGCCAACAAGCCTATTATGATTTGCTTGACGCCAAAACGTCGCCCGATCACAAGGAAGTCCTCCTAACTGTAGAATACTCGGTTGACACCAGATACTTGACCTATGTAGTCAACTTTCTACAACGTATTCTACAGTTAGTATAGACTAACTTCAAGTGTTAGATCGATAAAACACAAGTTCTATTCCGCATCATGTTTGGACGCGGTATCTTGCGTCTCATTTCGCCAAGCGTCCACATACTCTTGCAATGCGGCCTTTAGGTGATGGCCGATCTCGGCATATGCCTCGTCGTCCAGGTTGGCGAGCGAGATGCGAATAGACCACTTCGGGCCGTGAAATCCCCCCCCATTCATGAGCACAATGCCGGATTGCTCGGCCAGCCGAAAGAGAATGTCGATAGGCTCGTAGCGGTCCAGCATATACTGGGTAAAGTCCTCGCCAAACGTGTTGACAGACCAGTGTTCGAGATCGATCTCGGTGTAGTAATCGGCGTCATGCGGCAAGTTCGGCAACGGTAGTCCGAGCCCATCGTACAAAAGTCCCATCCGGCGGTGACAAATCTCTTTCGTCAATTGCTTATAGCGCTCACCGCGCGCCGTCATGGTGAACGCGCACATAATGGCCATCTGAACCTGCTGTGGCGTCGATAAGCCAGCCGTGTGGTTGAGAGCAACCTGGCGACTGTCGGCCACCATGCGATCGATAAACGACAATGCCTCCGGGTTGCGCGAAACGGTGCCGTATCGCTTACAGAGTTTTTCCTGCTCAGATTTCGGCAATCGCCGCAGCCTGGCGTCAAACACGTTTTCGCGGTGAAGTGCGATGGCACCCAGGCGCCAGCCCGTGACACCAAAGAACTTGGAAAGTGAGTAGACAAGCATCGTGTTATAGGGAAGCTCCGCCATCAGTGACCGATACCCATCGACAAACGTGCCATATACGTCGTCGCTGATGATCATCAAATTCGGATTCTGTTCCCGTATCGTGCGCACTAGTTGCGCCACTGTGTCGCGGTCTAAAGCGACCGACGGTGGATTGCTCGGATTGACCAGAAATAATGCCTGCACGGACGGGTCAGCCAGTTTGGCGATCTCCTCGGGCGGATACTGCCAGGTGTGGCGCCCTTGGGCATCCCTCCCTGTCGCGCGAATCTCGACCACGTCAAATGCGTATCGATCCAACTCTGGAATCTCGACATAGGGTGGAAAAATGGGCACCATGATGGCGACCCTGCCTCCCCGCTCGATTAAGCCATTAGCCAATAAGGAGTCGAAAATGTAACACATCGCCGCGGTTGCACCCTCGACGGCAAACAGTCGTAAGTCGTCGGGATGGACGCCACCCGCGCAGATTTCCTTCGCCAAAAAATGCGCGACCACCCGCTCTGTACGCGTCAGCATGCGATCCGGCGTCGGATAGTTATCCCCGACAATGCCGTCGACCAGCTCGTGTAACCATTCATCGGGTGCAAAGCCGTACCTGTGCTCTCCCTCGTTCACCACTTCCGCCAATACGTCGATGCCTGGCAGATCTGGGTTCGCCGAGACGAATTCCTGAAACCGATCACGGATCCCCGGCCGACGAGGCATGCCAGCGAGATCGCCATCATCCCAAACGCGTCGGCATTCCTGCATCGCGAACTGCCCGAGTGCAAAGAACGCTTCGCGCGGCGCAGCCGCGACCCAGTTCGGGTTGCCTCGACCTGCGTCCAGCATTGCTTTTGCACTCTTTCGCTGATGGCCACGGGCAAGTTTGATCAATTCATGCCGAAACTCGAATGGGCTGATGGCCTCAAAGCTGCGCTCCATTTTGCGACGAGCCTCTAAATCGGAATCACGCTGCGGCCCTGTAGACCTGGTCTTCGCATCCACATCCTGCATAGCGTATCTACCTCCATTGGGCAATAGGATCGGTGCAAAAACTTGACATAAAAAACAGACTGCGGATGACCCATAGCCTGTGTCGGTGGATAATTTCTATGCGGATGAGCATCGTGCGGCGGTCGCAGTCACAGCAACTGTTCTGCCATGTAAAAAGCGACCAGACATCCCCGCAGGCTCTGCACACGTGGTGAAAGCCTACGAAAGTGCCTGATCGCTTGCTGACATGCCATACCGCTGATTGGGTTAGGCACCTTTTGCGCTTTGCTCGTCAGACCACTCCTGAACGCGCAACCGCACCCAGAGGAGATTGATAAGATAAAGCCCGATCACGGCAGCAAGCATTGTACGGATGCCAAACGCTGCAGATATCGCGCCACCGACAAGTGGGCCAGCAAAACTCCCGAGGAAGGTCGAGCTCGATGTGAAACCGTATATGCGCCCCCGCTGTTCACGCGGCGTTAGGCGCCCGACAAGCGCATTTGCCGTCGGCAAAATGCCGCCGACGAAGATGCCTAGGCCAAAGCGGCCGAGCATGAAGACCCAGATGTTTGGCGCCAAAGCCTGTGGCAAATAGCAGAGCGCCGCGCCAAACAGCGAGATCGACAAGACGCGCTTATAACCGATGCGGTCGCTGCGCTTGCCGAGAAACGGAGAAAAAATCAAGTCCGCCAGACCCGTGACGGCGAAACAAACGCCAGATAGCGTGCCTAAAATGCCGACGAGTTGCGCCGATTTGCCAGCCAACTCGCGAATATACAGCGGCAACACAGGCTGTACGCTCATCACCGAGAATTGCGCAACAAACAGAACAAAAAACATGACTTGTATCGACTTCATCTCGCCAAGAAGCTTAAATTGTCCGATGAGCGAAAGCCGCTTGCGCGAAGCATTGGCGTCCGTTTTCCCACTTGGCTCGCGCACAAGAAGCCAGGTCAAGATAAACGCTGTCGATGCAAACAGAGCAGTCAAAAAGAAGACGATGCGGTAATTGTGGTGAAACGTATCGACGAGGACGCCGCCGAGCAATGGCCCGAGCAGGCTTCCGACCATAGCAAACGTCGACAACCACCCTAAGGCATAGCCAAGCCGTTCCTCGGGAATGACACTGGCAACCAAGGCGTTCGCTGAGGCAGAAAAGCCGCTGAACGCCCCCTGCAACATACGGATAATCAGAAGTTCATAGACGTTGTGGGAAAACCCCATAAGGCAAGTCGCAATGGCGATGGCTAACGTCGTGCGCATAACCATCATCTTCTTGCCCCGCTTATCGGCGACGCCGCCCCAAATCGGTGACATAATGGCCGACATCAGGAAGTTGGCGCTTGCGACCACCCCCGCCCAGACCTCGACAGCATGCTCATTCTTGACACCCAGTTGGCCGATAAACAGGGCGAGAAACGGTCCCATACTGGAAAATGCCATCATCATAATAGCCTGGACAGCGGCCATCGTCCACAGTGTCCGCTGCCAGGATATAGGCTTTATTTGCTGCATGACATCAGCTCCTACGCCATCGACAACACGGCGCGAAAGCGAACGTCGGCATTCAGCATTTTATCCAGCGCTTCCTGAGCTCGTTCAAGAGGAAACGTCTCAATCATGGGTACGACATTCGTGAGTAGACTGAACTGGATAGTCGCCTCGGAATCCGCTGCCGGCCCAGCCGTCCAGCCGCGCATGGCGCGTTTGCCACCGAGCATTTCCGCAGCACTGATGTCGATGGGCTCTCCCGATCCGGCGACGATGATCAGTTCGCCACCTGGTGCCAGGCCCTCAAACAATTGCCGGATGGACGCTGCATTTGGCGCTGTCGCCAATGCGACCCGGGCGCCACCCAGTTCGCGCAACACTGCACCCGGATCGTCAGCCTTTGCATCGATGTAGACGTCTGCGCCAAGCGATTTTGCCAGTTCTTCCTTATCGCGCCCGCGCGATACGGCCGCAACGCGATAACCGGCCTTTCTGGCATATTGAACCGCCAAGTGACCCAGTCCACCGATGCCACCAATGGCGACCAAGTCACCCGGGCGCGCCATGCTGCTGCGAAGGGCAGTGAACACCGTATTGCCAGCGCACATCAAGGGGGCCGCTGCCTTCGCTTCCAGGCCATCCGGCACGCGCGCCAGACCATCGATGTAGGCCACCATATACTCTGCATAGCCGCCGTCCTGCGTCAGCCCCGTCACTTCGCCATGGCCGCCCATCCAGCCGACACCGACGCGCTCGCCTACGTGCCAACCGGCGACGCCATCCCCCAACTTGTCGATCACGCCGATGACTTCGTGACCCGGTATCCGCGGATACACCATGTGTGGGTGATGCCCCTCGATGGCGACCATCTCCCCGTGGCACACGCCGCATGCTTCCACGCGAATGCGCACCTGTTCCGGACCGGGTTCTGGAATTGGCAACTCGACAAGTTGCAATGGCCCGCCACGTTGGGCGATTTGAACAGCTCTCATTGTCGCCATACAAACATCTCCTCTCGGTTCGTCCACCTGATTGTGACGCCCCGAGCAGCCAAATTCAAGTTGAGCTCACCAGTTCGCGCTGCGGAACTACGATGGCCAAATAGTAGTTCATGCTGTCGACCAGCGCCTCCCAGCTCGCTTCGACGACATTCTCCGATACGCCAATCGTCCGCCATACGCGTTGTCCGTCGGTCGACTCAATCAACACCCGCACCTTTGCCGCTGTCGCGTCTTTTTCATCGAGTACGCGCACTTTGTAATCGGTCAAATGCATGTGTGCAATCTCCGGCCTATGTGCGGCAAGCGCTTTGCGTAGAACTGCGTCCAAGGCGTTGACCGGCCCGTTTCCTTCGCACACGGTGTGCACAATTTCTCCCCCGACGCCCAGTTTGACAATCGCCTGCGATGTGACATCTGCCTCACTTTGTACGTCTGTGTCGACGCGAACGGAAAACACCTCGAAAGGTTGTTGAAATTCACCAAGTGTGCGCCGGAACAATAGTTCCTGAGACGCTTCCGCACCTTCAAACTGATAACCGAGGTATTCAAGTTCCTTAATCTTCTCGAGAAGCGTCCGCAAATCGTCAGATCGCCCGGCCACCGATATGCCAAACGCCTCCGCCTGACTTTGCACGTTTGACAGGCCAGATAATTCTGAAATCAGGACGCGACGTTCATTGCCCACAAGCTCCGGTTGTATGTGCTCATAGGTCTCAGAATTGCGAGCGATGGCGCTGACATGTATGCCCCCCTTATGGGCAAACGCGCTGTGACCCACAAACGGCTGATAGCTGTGCGAGACCAGATTCGCCACCTCGCCGACAAAACGCGCCGTCGACGTCAATTGGCGCAGATGCTGGCGACTGGGCAAACACGAGTACCCAAGCTTCAGTTCGAGGTTCGGAATAATGGAGGCCAGATTCGCGTTGCCACAGCGTTCCCCAATGCCATTGATGGTTCCATGCACCATGCGAGCGCCGGCCTGGACGGCAGCAAGTGTATTGGCTACGGCGAGTTCTCCGTCGTTATGCGTATGAATGCCGACCTGCACGCGGACTTCGCTCACCACAGTGGCGACGATCTCGCGAATCTCATCGGGCAAACTGCCACCGTTGGTGTCACACAGCGCCACCCAATCGACACCGGCCTCTTCTGCTGCGTGCAACGTGGCCAGCGCATATGCGCGGTTGTGCTTAAAGCCGTCAAAAAAGTGCTCGGCATCGAATATGACCTCGCGCCCGTGCCGCTTTAGATAGCGTACCGTGTCGCGAATCATGTCTAGGTTCTGCCCAAGTTCAATGCGTAAAGCTTCCGTGACATGGAAATCCCAAGCCTTACCGACGATGGCGACGGCAGGTGTGTTGGCGCCGAGCAAAGTCTGCAATCCGGCATCGTCCTCAGCCTTGGTCGAGGGCCGCCTGGTTGAGCCGAAGGCCGTCAGTTTGGCGTGCTTTAAATGCAAACGATCATTGGCCGTCCGGAAGAAGTCCTGATCTTTCGGATTGGCACCAGGAAATCCCCCTTCGATGTAGGCGACGCCGAGATCGTCCAGTTTTTGCGCAATTTTAAGCTTATCTGCCACTGTCAAGCTGACGCCTTCTCCTTGGGTGCCATCGCGCAGTGTGGTATCCAGTAGATAGACGTATGCCATGCGCTCATCCCCCATATGTCGTCTAACAATTCGGAACTCAGTTCAACTATGAACGGAATTGCGCGAAATGTCCAGCCTAGACGTGAATGTCACCATGTCTGGTCCTCACTGGTGCCGTTGGACTTTACGCATAAGGCAAGTCAAAATTTGTGACCGCGGCGTGCTCTTGGTCTATAATCGTCTCTGGTGGATGCAGACAAAGGAGGATGCTTTCATGACCGCAAAACATCTCGCGGACACGGTAACGTTAAACAATGGTGTGGAGATGCCCTGGTTTGGCCTAGGCGTGTATAAAGCACAGGCCGGCACGGAAGTCGAAACCGCGATTCACTACGCATTGGAAGCCGGATACCGCCATATCGATACCGCAGCTTTATATGCAAATGAAGAAAGCGTTGGCAAGGCCATCCGCGAATCTGGGATCGATCGCGCCTCCATCTTCGTCACCACAAAGGTGTGGAATGACGACCAAGGTTACGACTCGACCCTGTGCGCGTTCGACGCAAGCCTGAAGCGCCTTGGTATGGAGTATGTCGATCTTTACTTGGTTCATTGGCCTATCTCCGGAAAGTACAAGGATACTTGGCGCGCTCTTGAGACGATTTACGAGCAAGGTCGGGCACGGGCGATTGGCGTCAGCAACTTCCAGATTCGTCACCTTGAAGACATTCTCGCCGACTGCAAAGTGAGGCCGACGGTCAATCAGGTCGAGTACCATCCTTTGCTGACACAGCAACCGCTACACGCTTTTTGCCGCGAACACCAGATTCAATTGGAAGCGTGGAGCCCCATTATGCGTGGCAATCTCGACCTCCCGGTACTGCAGGAACTTGCACGAAAATACGGCAAGACGCCGGCGCAAATCGTATTGCGGTGGGATCTGCAAGAGGAAGTCGTGACGATTCCGAAATCCGTTCATCGAGATCGCATCATCCAGAACGCGGATATCTTTGACTTTGAACTGAGCCCGGAAGACATGGAACAAATTCGCGGGTTGAATCAGAATCACCGCTTCGGTCCAGATCCCGATACCTATTGATTCCGATGTAGATGCTCGGCCCGGGAAACCGGGCTTTTTTCATCTCTCCTCCCTCTTTTCTGCCCCCTTGCTCTTCCACCACCCGGGACATTCGTCCACGCGCCGTTCGCGGCTCCTGCGTACGATGAACCATCGAACGACGAGGAGGTGCTGATATGTACGGCGTATTTGGAGGTTACACTCGCTGGGCTGTCGTGTTTCTCATCATCTTCGTGTTGTTCATTCTGCTCGTGCCCTATGGCGCTGGCGCCTATTGATTGACAGCGCAAACTCACCGAGGGGCTG
>NZ_JXBW01000023.1 GCF_001447355.1 Alicyclobacillus tolerans
GAAGGTAGGTCGTTGCCAGGCAAGAGATATTTGCGGGTGTGGCGGAATTGGCAGACGCACCAGATTTAGGTTCTGGCGGGAAACCGTGGGGGTTCGAGTCCCTTCACCCGCACCATACTATACTTAGTTAAAGGGCTTGGGTATGCCGAGCTCTTTTTTGTGTTCTCTAAATCTGTCTGGTATATAAGGAGTGTCTCCTCGAGTTAAGAAAGTGATGATTTGGTGAAGAATGAGGCTTTGCTGGCACGTTTTTGATTATAATAGGGATACACGTCCACGTTTGCTGTTTTGAGCGTCGTGGAGCTCAACGGAGGTGGCAGAGTGCCCGTAACAATATATGATGTAGCAAGAGAAGCGAAAGTGTCGATGGCGACCGTGTCACGTGTGATTAACGGTACTGCCGTTGTCAAAGAGGACAAAAAGAAGCGGGTCTTAGATGCCATAGCGAGACTGGGTTATCGTCCAAATGCTGTGGCTCGCGGATTGGCTAGCAAGCGTACTCGGACAATTGGCGTCATTGTACCTGACGTTTCGGCAGCTTTCGTCGCAGAGATGGTGCGCGGGATTGAGGACATTGCAAACATGTACGATTATCACATCATCCTTGTGAACTCCGACGCACAGGTGGATCGCGAAGTTAGTCTAATTGGAACCATGTGGGAGAAACAAGTCGATGGTATTATCTATATGACCAATGTATTAAGTTCCCGCGAAATTGACGCGTTTGAAGAAGCTCAAATCCCAGTTGTTTTGTGCGCAACAGAAGACCCGGAGCGCCGCATTCCATCTGTCAATATTGATAACTATAGGTCAGGCCGAGATGCTGTTCACTTTTTGCTCGAAAGGGGATGCAAAAAGATCGGGTTTATTACGACCGATGAAGGTGTTTCGGTCGTGGCGGATCGCCGCTTGCAAGGCGCAGAAAATCGTATGCGAGATCATGAGTTACACGTGATACGTACGGGAAAAGGTCGTTACGAGGTTGCATTGCCCGTAATTCGGGCGTATTTTGAAGCGCATGACTTGGACGGTGTCGTTGCCGCTTCGGATGAGTTGGGGCTGGCGACCATTCATGCTGTACAAGACATGGGACGCCGTGTGCCGGAAGATGTGAAGGTCATCGCTTTCGATAATACAAGGTTGGCAGTGATGGTTCGTCCAGAAATGACTGTGATTGCACAGCCGATGTACGATTTTGGGGCTGTGTCGATGCGTCTGTTAACCAAACTGCTTCAGGACGAGCCCGTAGATAATTATACGGTAACCTTGTTACACAACATCGTGGAACGCGCTTCAACCTAAATAAGGTGTTGTGTGATCTGGTGAATTCAATTGAGGGAATGGTCTTGTGATCGGCAACTTTGTAACACAGCACGAACCGGAGATCATTGCATCGTTTCAGCGGCTTTTGGCGATTGAGAGCGTCAAGTCGCATCCTGTCCCCGGGGGTCCATTTGGAGCGGGTCCTGCTGAGGCATTGTCCTACGTGTTGCAATTGGCTGAAAATCGGCATTTGACTACAAAAAATGTAAATGGATACGCAGGACATGTCGAATATGGCACCGGGGATGAATACATAGCTGTTTTAGCGCATCTGGATGTGGTTCCTGCCGGCGAAGGCTGGACATATCCGCCTTTTGGCGGCGTCATTGACCAGGGGCGTATTTACGGGCGGGGAGCTATTGACGATAAAGGTCCGGCCATGAGTGCGCTTTGGGCATTATTCGCGCTCCAAGAAGCAGGATTCGTACCGAGGCGCAAAATACGTCTCATTTTCGGGCTCGATGAGGAGTCGGATTGGCAATGTGTCGAACATTATTTTCGGTATGAGTCAAAGCCGATTGGCGGTTTCACGCCAGACGCCCAGTTTCCTTTGATATATGCC
This sequence comes from Alicyclobacillus tolerans, assembly GCF_001447355.1. Classification (GTDB taxonomy): domain Bacteria; phylum Bacillota; class Bacilli; order Alicyclobacillales; family Alicyclobacillaceae; genus Alicyclobacillus; species Alicyclobacillus aegles. Next base: position 1,886 of record NZ_JXBW01000023.1, read on the forward strand.
GAAAAAGGTATGGCGACTTTGTGTATTGAAGTTCCGGCCGAAGCAGATTCATTGGCTGCCCAGATCCAAGTGTTCTCCGGAGGCACGCGATATAACATGGTCCCTAAGGTGGCTCGTGCAACTGTTGATTGTCACTCGGAGACCGCAGCGCGTGAACTCTTGATCAAGTTCCGCAAGGTAGCAAAGGACTTACAGGTCTCCCTGCACTCGGAAGTACGCAGCTGTTTCGTCGACTTGACTGTCGAGGGAAGGTCTGCTCACGCCTCCAGACCCGAAGCTGGGATTAATGCAATCGTTCAACTTGCTCAACTATTGGGAACGGCGACCGTTTCTAACTGCTCGATGTGGAGAAGTATTGGATCCTGGGATTACTTCGGAAGGGCTTTAGGAATCGATCACGACGATGGCGAAACAGGTCCTCTAACCATGAACGTCGGTACTGGTGAATTACGAGATGGGGTGTATCGATTTCATCTCAACCTTCGTTATCCTGCCGATCAATCGATTGATGAACTACTGACGTCGATGGCCAATTATTTGCCTGACCGGTGGCGGATAACGTTAGTCGAACACATGGATCCTCTGCGGGTCGATCCAAATTCCACGCTCGTGCAGACACTCATGGATGTATACAAGCAGTTTTTTAAAGAGGACATTCCGCCCCTGACGACAGGAGGCGTGACCTACGCGCGCGCTATTCCAAATGCGGTGGCTTTTGGTGCGCGGTTTCCGGAAAAACCAAGCTTGGCACACCAGGCTGACGAGTATTGGGAAATTGACGACTTTTTCAGAACGATTGAAATCTATGCAGAAGCCATGACACGGCTCGCAAATGCGTTATAATATACAGTACACGTCGTTACCCCAACACCACCATCGCAACAAAGGAGGGAACGCCGAATGAGAGTGGAACGGATTGCCCGAGATAAAGTACGCATCTTCATCAGTTACGATGACCTTGAAGAGCGAGGTATTGATCGCGACGAGATCTGGCACAACGGGAAAAAAGTCCAGGATCTGTTTTGGGATATGATGGAGACGGCATATATGGAAGTCGGTTTTGAAATTGCCGGCCCCATTTCCGTTGAGGCGTTCACGATGCCAACTGAAGGCGTGGTGGTCATTGTCACTCGTATCCCGAGCATTCCGGGGGCGACTTCGGATGAAAGCGATATTGAAGACGACGATGAAAATGCGACGACTTTATTTAGCCGCGAGCCTGGATTTCAATCCCGAGCGGATTCATATATGGTCTTTTCGTTCAACGATTTTGATGATCTCGTTTCGGTGTGTCATACTTTATTACCTTACCAGATCAATACATCGTTGTTTTACTATAAAGACCGCTATGAGCTTTTAATTGCTGATGCATTGGATTCGGAGCGCTGGCAGTTGATTGCTTCCATCTTGTCCGAGTATGGAAGTGTAAGCAGCTCAACGGAAGCCGTGTTGAAGGAATATGGCAAGACCGTGATCGAGGAAAATGCCATTGAAGCAATCGTTCAACGTTTTCCACTCTAAATGACGTGAAAGAGTAACTAGACCATTGTCTAGTTACTCTGTTTTTGTGTTCTTTTATGATCGTGGGTACGGGTGTATACTAGGGCTGTCCTAACGTATTGATTTTCGCAAAGGTGGTTAGTGTTTGTGACACAGTCAGAATCCGCTTCGTTTGAGGACAAGCGCACCGACGGTACATATATACTTGAGGATACACAGAGTATCATCGAGCAGGCTCTTCAGGTTCTGGGCTATGGCCGTGAGGTGTATGATCTACTCAAATTACCGCTCCGTGTTTTGACGGTGCGGTTCCCGGTTAAGATGGACGATGGGACCGTGAAGGTCTTTACTGGGTATCGAGCTCAACACAACGATTCGGTTGGGCCTACGAAGGGCGGCATTCGACTGCACCCAGATCTCTCTCAGGCGGAAATTGAAGCTTCGGCGATATGGATGTCCATCCGCTGTGGCATTGCAGACTTACCTTTTGGCGGTGGTAAAGGTGGCATTGTATGCGATCCGCGCGACATGTCGTTCGCGGAGATCGAGCGTGTCAGCCGGGCGTATGTCCGAGCTATCAGCCAAATCGTCGGTCCAGCAAAGGACATCCCGGCTCCCGATGTGTTTAGCAACTCTCAGAATATAGCTTGGATGTTTGACGAATATTCTCACTTGCGGGAGTCTGACAGCCCTGGATTTATTACGGGAAAGCCAGTTATATTAGGCGGCACACGTGGGCGCGATGGCGCTGCGGCTCGAGGAGTCGCCATCACCATTGAAGAATCAGCTAAACATCGCGATATACGGTTAGAAGGAGCTCGCGTCATTGTCCAAGGATTCGGCGGCATCGGTAGCTATATTGCTAAGTATTTGCACGATCGCGGTGCGAAAGTCGTTGGCGTTGCGGACGCATATGGTGCGCTGTACCGCGAAGACGGGCTCGACGTCGACGAACTGTTAGAGCGCAGAGATTCCTTTGGCACGGTAACACGGTTGTATCGAAATATATTGTCGAACAAAGAACTCTTGGAAATGCCTTGTGACATCTTAATTCCAGCGGCTACAGGGAGCCAAATCACAGAAGAGAACGCCAGTCGCATTCAGGCTTCGATTATTGTCGAAGCGACCAACGCGCCGACCACTCATGATGCACTCGACATCCTAACTGAGCGCGAAATTCTGGTTGTTCCGGATGTTGTATCGTTTTCGGGGGATGTTATTGTGTCGTACTTCGAGTGGGTGCAGAATAGTCAAGGATATTACTGGGAGGAGCCCGAGGTACATTCGAGGCTCGATTCGCGCGTGCGAACAAGTTTTCACCGCGTATATCAAACTGCGGTTAAATATCAAGTCAATATGCGACTGGCTGCTTACATTGTTGGGGTGCAACGTCTGGCAGAGGCCAGCCGCTGGCGTGGTTGGATTTCCTAACCACCACCAGATAGATAGACTGTTGTTTGTCGAGGAGGAACGACGATGGGATCTGAAACGTTTATGGCGGTTCCGGAGCCTGTGGCGCCGGCCATTCATCGAATAAAGGTACACATTCGTTGCCGCGTGTGCGGTGAGACCTTTATTTTGCGCGGAGTGCGCGATGGAAAAGGTCATATTGAGACGGGGTTCAAGCGTTGCCTTTGCGATAACGATCGCGATTTTGATATCGAACCATTGTCATAAGAAAGTGTTATTTTCGTTGTGTATGCCCGGGCTGGAAGCCCGGGCATATTTTTTTCGCGCGATGGGACACTAGACGTGCATTTGGATTCTCGATAGGAAAGGGGAACGTCTGGTGCGAAGCGGATTTCGCTCTGTGAACTTGGGTAAATGGATTGCCTTTACGGTCCTGACGTGTGCCTTGACCATAACATCCCTGCCTTCGCAGGTTAAGGCGTTCACTGCTCGCAATTTGATTTATGGCAGCGAGGGTTACGACGTCAATGAGTTACAAGGGCGGCTGCATTTGCTTGGGTACTACTGGGGAAAGAACGACGGCATTTTCGGGTGGAAAACATACTGGGCAGTTCGTACGTTTCAGTACAATTTTGGGTTGCCTGTCACAGGAGATGTAGATATGGCAACCAAGCAGGCGCTCGTCAAAGCTACGCCAAATTGGAATTATCACATGGACTCCAATGGTGGACCCAACATGGACTCCAATGGTGGAACCAACATGGACTCCAATGGTGGAACCAACTCGGGGAGCAACGCAGGTGGGGCAAGCGGGCTATCTCCCGCAACTGTAGTGGCCGGTGATGGGTTTTCTCACGGTTCGGCTGGTTTAAGTGCAAGCGATTTAAACCTTATGGCCCATGTCGTTTATGGTGAGGCCAGGGGTGAGCCGTTTGAAGGTCAAGTCGCTATTGCAGCCGTGATTTTAAACCGTCTGCACGATCCGAAGTTTCCCAAAACCATTCCCGCCATTGTCTATGCACCTGGGGCTTTTGATTGTGTAAATGACGGTCAAATCAACCTTCAGCCAAATGCAGAAGCTCGACGGGCTGTGGCAGATGCTGTCGCAGGATGGGATCCCACACATGGGGCGTTGTTTTATTTTAATCCAGCAAAAACAAACAACGCATGGATGTGGGCGCGCCCTGAAATTATGACAATTGGACACCATATATTCACGGACTGAAATCGGGCTGATTGGGGGAATCGATGTGAGACGGGCCATTTGGTGGATGACCACCGCTTTGGCGGTTGTCGCGGTGGGAGGTTCTGCTTACGCATGGGGACGTCAGCAACAGTTGAACGGACAGGCGATGGCGGCGATGGTCAATGCTCAATATGATGGAGCACTGCATAATGCATTAGCCGACATGGAATCGTTGCGAGGTGCCTTGGCAAGTGCCATGTTGGTTGCCGATCCGGTATCGTTTGACCGTCATTTAAGCGATGTGGCGAAATTCGCGTACGCTGGGGAAAACGATTTAAGTCGCTTACCCAGCAATATTTCTGCGGATCACAATATGAACGAATTCTTACACACGGTCGATAGCCAAGTCGAGCATTGGATGATTTCGAATCAAAATCCGGGTGCAGCATCTGTTCAACAGGCCTTGACGTCATACTATAATCGTGCCGGCAACGTCATCAGTGGACTGGAGCGGATCGTCAACGAGCCCCGTACAACAACGCCGTTTTGGACGGATGGTCGTCAATTGGCCCCGGCGGCCCGTGACGGTTTGGCACGCCTTGAACAATCTCTCGGTACTATGGTGTCCGATGCATCCACCCATTCCTCCGCGGTGAGCGGAAAATCAAAAGTTGCTTCGCCAATCTTGGTGCAATCGACAGACGCGATCAAACGAGTTGGGGCTGCCGCGGGTGTGGACAAGACGACGGAATGGAAAGCACAACTGCACACAGTTGGTGAAAATGCGCCCTATTATGTGGTTTCTGGTGACACCAAACGCGGCTCCGTGCGTGCCGAAGTATCAGCGACGACCGGGAAATTAATCAGTTATCATCTCACGCGACCGATAGGGGTGGCGAAGTACGACTTTGCCCAGGCTGCAACTGACGCACAGGCATGGCTTGCGCACCAGGGATACCATCAGGTCGTCCGTGCGGACGCAGGTAACACAGACGGCATTGCACGGTTCGCCTACCAACCGGTGATCAGTGGTTTACCTGTGCTTGATTCATCGTTTAATGTCGTCGTGGCCCTCGACAACGGACAAGTCATAGGCTTTTACGAACAAGGTAAGCTACCTCCAACAAGTTTGCCAAAAGTGACTAAAGCATTGCCGGCAAACGCCCTGCGTGCCAAATTAGGGCCTAAGTTTCACACGCAATCGGAACGAAAAGTGATTGTCGAGAATCCAAATGGAAATTGGGTTCAGGCGATGGCCTATGAAGGCGTCTTGGGAGATGAGCCATATCGGGTTATTATCGATCTGCAAACTGGGCATGAACTCAGAGTGGATCGATTGGGTTAAACAGTTTTGCGAACCAGAAACATCCCCGCAAAGTTACTTCTGCTGTGTATAATAGGGCAGAGATAATAGAGGGGGATTTGCATGGCGATCTCACCAAGTATAGGCGGCGGCGTTCGTATTCGTACCAACAGTCAGGATTCTAAATACTATAAATCACGTGTTGCTGATGTCGACGAGCAGTGCTTGTATGTCGATGTACCGGTCGACCCAATTACAGGCAAGGAATTCGAGGTCCACGTCAATGAATCAGTGGTTGTGGAATATACAATATCGGAGACCGAGGTGTACCGATATACCGCACACATACAGGGGTTATCGTACATCCCGACACCTGCCATTCGCCTGGATCACCCGGCTCACGCAACTGATCTCGAACGCATCCAAAGGCGTGAATTCTTTCGTATTTCGCTTGACGTTCCCGTTACGGTTGCGTGCGAGCGGCTGGGCAAGGAAGTGACTTTGCAATCCATCGATATCAGCGGCGGTGGCATTGCTGTCATGGCGAAGTCTGTCATTGACTTAAGGGTCAATGATACAGTGGGAATTTCTGTGGTTCTTCCGTATATCCAATACAACTTGCGCACAACTTGTCAAGTTGTCCGCATCCAAACTGAGGCAAATGGCATGATGACTTTGTCCATGCGGTTTATTGATATTTCGGAACGAGAGCGCGATCAAGTCATACGATATACATTTATGCGCCAGCGCGCATTGCGCCGCTGAACGCGTGCATACGCTGCACGAATGTGCATAGGTTAGCCATGGAGGGATGTCCATGGCAAATAAACGGTCTGATCGACCTTTTATGCAGTGGTTTGACGACTTATTGATACCTGTAACAATGGGTGTCTTGTCTGTGCTTGTCCTTGTGCAGGTCGTAGGCATGGCGCCATCTATGCGCAAGGCAATGGATCGCATGGAAGGTCGCTTTGTCAGCGCGACGGTCGCGGAACCAGCTTCGGTGCGATCTGCTTCCGGCTCCATCGTGTTGACAGCCAGTTCTGTCGCAGATGCTTCGCACGTCGTTGTCTTTCGCAATGGGGTTTCTCTCGGTACATTCACTACCAACCAAATGGATATCTTGGTGCATGAAGGCGACCACATCACGTTTCGCGATGAGACCCCCAATGGTCCACAAGTGTTCATTTACGTCACGGATCAAGCGCCTAATTTGCTTTTGCCAGCGACTGGTGAAACTGTCGAATTAGGAAGTGGAACAGCAACAGCAGATCTTGATCAGGTCTCGTTCATGTGATGGAGAAGTCTGTTTCGTTGAATGGGAAACGGTTCGTATGATACCATCAAGCCAACAGATGTCCTGCATAGAAGGGCACGATTGCCCCGTTGCGCTATGCGCCCTGCGAACGTGGGACAAACTGCGATGAACAGAAGGGAGGGCGGCTCTATGGTTCCCGTCAGCATCGCGATCGACGGACCGGCTGGAGCGGGCAAAAGCACGGTTGCCAAGCTCGTTGCTAAACGGCTGAATCTGATGTACGTCGATACGGGTGCCATGTATCGCGCTGTCGCGTACCTTTGCGTCAAAGACGGCGTGGATGGCCGGGTTGAGCGAGCCGTTCGCGAACTTCTCGATGCGCACAAAATCACCTTCGAACAGGGGGCAGACAACGGTTTGCGCGTGTTTGTCGACGGTGTCGAGGTGACCGCGAGGTTGCGGGATCCCGAAGTGAGCGCATTGGTTTCCACCGTGGCGACTCACCCGGCTGTGCGTAGCCAATTGACGGACTGGCAACGCGATTTTGCGGCACGCCATTCGGTAGTGATGGACGGGCGCGACATTGGCACGGTTGTCTTGCCAAACGCGACGGTCAAGGTGTTTCTGACGGCGGCGCCGGAAGAACGCGCACGCCGCAGGCAACAAGAGTATCATCAGATGGGCTATGAGGTTGCGTTTGACGAAATTGTCAGAAGCGTGATCGAGCGGGATAAAAAAGACTCTGAACGCGCGCTTGCGCCGTTGCGGGAAGCGGAGGATGCCGTGCGCATTGACTCGACCGACAAGCCGATCGAGTATGTGGTGGACGAGATTGTCCAGCTGGTGGAGAATGCACATGTCCGGTAACGCGACAGACTTGCCGCGGACATTTTTGTATCGACTGGCACGCACCGTCGTGACTGCATTCTTTCGACTCTGCTACAGGATTCGGGTAGAGGGGCTGGAACATGTGCCTCGATCCGGTGGGATCATTATCGCCAGTAACCATCTGAGCAACTTGGATCCGCCATTGTTAGGTGTCATGGTTCCGCGATACATACGGTTCATGGGCAAGGCTGAACTCTTTCAAATTGCGATGCTAAGAGCGCTGTTTTCGGCTCTGGGTGGCTTTCCTATTCAACGCGGACGCATCGACAAACAGGGAATCCGCAAAGCCATTTCCATTGTCGAAGAGGGTGGCTGTCTTGTGATGTTTCCAGAGGGGCACCGCTCGAAAACCGGCCAACTCGGGCCTTTAATGCCGGGGGTTGCAAGTATTGCCAGAAAGTCCAACGCTACCGTCGTTCCGACGGGAATTGTGGGTCCGTACCGATTGTTTGGCCGGGTGACGATCCGCTTTGGAGAACCCTTCGTGGCTGGCGAGTTCTCGTCGGATGATCTATTGTCCCACCTATCCTCGGAACTCGAGAGATTGCTTGCAGTCAAGCATTAGAGTCAGTACTGGGCATGAGTTTGGATGGATGGTTTTCCAAGTCGCGCATGTCTATGTTAAAGTAATGTTGTTGGTTCGTGGTGTAGGTGGTCGCGAAAATGACGGTTTGCGGTTTGTTCATTTTGGTATTCTAAGGGTACATCGAATGGACGGGCCGGCAGGTCCGCCGCCATGGCAGAACTTGAATGAACGCCGACCCTGTCGCGCGTTGCCACTATACAACTGACCATGGAACAGGAGGCCAATCAAATGTCAGAGGATTTGCGTGAAATGTTAACCGACGCTGCGGTGCGCGAGGGAGATGTGGTGACCGGAGAGGTAACCGCCGTCGATGAAAATGGGGTAACGGTTGCATTGTCGCATGGCTTTGAAGGTCATATTGCCCCTCAAGAGCTGTCTGCTGTACCCGGTACGAATCCGACTGAGGTGACCTCAGTAGGTAGTCAAATTACGGCTGTCGTTGTCAAGGTCGACATGGAGTCAGGTCATGTGACGTTGTCCAAGCGTCGCGCTGAACAAGCATCTGCATGGAATCGCATGCAGGAGTTGCTGGCAAGCGGCGAACCGATTGAAGTGGAAATTCGGGACGTCGTCAAAGGCGGATTGGTTGCAGACGTTGGCGTCCGCGCATTTATTCCGGCTTCATTGGTTGATCGGCGATTTGTCGAAAATCTCGACGAGTTCAAGGGCAAAACGCTTCGTGCCAAGGTTGTTGAGGTCGATCCCGAAAAGAACAAATTGATTCTGTCTCGCCGTGCGTTGCTCGAAGAAGAGACCGAAGCCAAGGCAAAGGCCTTGATGGAAGAGTTGAAGCCGGGCGACGTGATCGAAGGCACGGTGCAACGATTGACCGATTTCGGTGCTTTTGTTGATATTGGTGGCGCAGATGGACTCGTTCATATTTCTGAACTGTCGTTTTCCCATGTGAATCATCCGTCGGAGGTGGTTCACGAGGGAGATCGCGTGAAAGTACGCGTTTTACGCGTGGACCCGGAAGCCGGTCGCATTTCGTTGTCCATCAAGGCTGCGTTGCCTGAGCCTTGGGAAGAGCATGCGAACGATTACCAACCAGGCGATGTCGTCCAAGGTGTGGTCAAACGCGTAGTCGACTTCGGCGCGTTTGTGGAATTGCAACCCGGTCTGGAAGGCCTTGTCCACGTCTCGCAAATCTCGAACGAGCACGTCGCTCATGCGTCTGATGTGCTGCAGCCTGGTCAGGAAGTTACCGTTCGCGTCCTGAGCGTCGACCCAGAGCGTCGCCGTATTTCACTTTCCATGCGCGAGCCAGGGCCAAGCCGGAGCGAAAATACAGGGTCGAATCGCCGTCGCGAGCGTCGTCCAGTGGAGCGCCAAGACGATTCAGGCACGGGTGCCACACTCGGTGACTTGTTCGGCGACTTGTTCAAGTGATTTGAAGAAATATATCCACCCGTCCCACCAAGTGGGGCGGTTTTTTTATGCAGAATAGGGGGATGCGGGAAAGAAGCATACTGAGGATGAGAACGTTGAAGGGAGTTTCCTGTGTGACCACCCCGCTGTCCGTGTACTATCTTGCGCCTCTCATCACCGCCTTGGGCTTGTGGCCACCGATAGAGCCTGGTACAACGCGTGTGCTATACCGCATAGCCGCCATCGCGACACTGGCGGAAGCCACCATTTTCCGAGGGTGTATTCCCCAAGTTGCCGTCTATTCACTCGTGCTGATCACGGCCATCCTTCGTGGTATTCAAGAAATGTGTATTCGTCGACATATCTCTTGGTACAGCCTCGTCCTAGGCGTCATTACCGCTACCTTAGCTTGGGAATGGCCACGATTCGCACCATTCGCGAGGCCTTTCGGTCTGTCCGCCAACTGGTTTGCGGCCATCTGCACGACTATCCTAATCGGGCTTCTGGCGGACGGCGGAGAGGTGATGCGGACGTGGTTTATTTCTTTTATTGCCATAAATCTGCTGTGCTTGATTTTTGGACAGGGGGCTGACCTGCTTTTTACCTTTTGGGCTATCGAAGCAGGCGTTCAGGGATCACTATTGATCCGTAGACAAATACTTGTTACTCGGGGACAAAAGTTCGATGACGGCGGATGAATTGACGCTTTCGTGACCATATTGCATAATGAACTATCGTATGTAAACGAGCTTAGGAGGGGAATCATGCCAATCATTAAAGAAGTCAAACCTGGATCGTTGGCAGAGGAACTCGAGCTCGAACCTGGAGACGAAATTTTGCGGATCAATGATACGCAAATTACGGATATTGTGGATCTTCAATTCGCGCTCGCGGACGAACTTATCGAGATCGAAGTACGCCGCAAAAACGGTGAGCTTTGGGAGCTTGAAGTCGAGAAAGATTACGATGAAGGGCTGGGCGTCGAGTGGGAACACCCTACGGTCGACCGCGTTCATCTCTGCCACAATAAATGTGTATTCTGTTTTGTCGATCAAATCCCTGGTCAGATGCGAAAAACGTTGAACGTGCGGGATGACGACTATCGTTTGTCGTTTTTGCATGGAAACTTTGTTACGCTCACGAACCTCAAAGAAGGTGAGTTAGAGCGAATTGTTCGGTTGAAGATGTCGCCTTTGAACATTTCGGTCCACACGACGAATCCTCAATTGCGCGTACGCATGTTGGCCAACAAGAAATCTGGCGAGATCATGAACCAAATTCGCTATCTAGCCGAGCATGGCATCGAAATGAATACACAGATTGTGCTCTGTCCGGAGTGGAATGACGGGGAGGAATTAGATCGAACGATTCGCGACCTTTACCCGTTTTACCCAGCGGTGAGGACTCTTTCCGTGGTTCCGGTCGGGCTCACGAAGCACCGCCGAGGATTGCATAAGTTGCGTGGATGCACACCGGAGGAAGCGGCTCGGGTTGTCGAACAGGTTGCGCGTTGGCACGAATTTCTGCGGCCGCGACTGGGAACGTCTTTTGTCCAAGCGGCAGACGAGTTTTACGTGATGGCCAACCTCGAGGTTCCGCCGAGCGAATACTACGATGACTTCTCGCAAATCGAGAATGGCGTCGGCGTCATACGAACGTTTTTGGACGAAGTGGCGGAGGCGAAAGTGCGTTTACCGCATAGGACCATCAATGGTCAACGTCGGAAGGTCGGTATCATTACAAGTGTATCGGCAGAACGTACGATCCGCTCGTCGTTGCGATACCTGGATGACATTCGCGACTTGTATTACGAGGTGTTTCCTGTCGTTAATCACTTTTATGGAAACAACGTCTCGGTGGCAGGGCTGCTAACTGGCACGGACATCACACAGCAACTAGCGGGGAAGGTGGCTCATCTCGACACGCTCCTGTTGCCGGACATTATGTTGAAGGACGACGAAGATATTTGCCTCGATGATTACCGCGTGCAAGATATCGAACGCATGCTCAACGTCAAGATCACCGTCGTTCCTGCCACCGGTATGGGGCTTTTGTACGGCACGCTCGGTTACACGCAGGCCTTGCCGCCGCGCCGTCGCTACGAAGCTACTCTGCGCAGTGCCGTGGGTCTTGACTGAGAACATTTGTCTGTTGAAAGGATTGTATCCATGCCACTACCTGTTGTTGCAATTGTCGGAAGAGCGAATGTCGGGAAATCGACATTGTTTAATCGTCTAATCGGGGAGCGGCTCTCGATTGTTGAGGACGTACCTGGCGTTACGCGCGATCGCATTTACGCCAAAGCGGAGTGGAACGGCGTTTCGTTTCACCTGATTGACACGGGCGGCATCGAGATGGACGAGGAAGACGAAATGGGCAACCTGATTCGCATTCAGGCACAACTCGCCATCGATGAAGCCGATGCGATTATTTTTCTCGTCGACGGCCGCACCGGCTTATCGGTGCAGGATGAGTATGTGGCGGAATTTTTGCGTCGATCGAAAAAACCGGTGGTTCTCGGTGTGAACAAGCTCGATCACGTCAGTCACCACGCTGCGAGCTATGAGTTCTACCAACTCGGTTTTGGCGAACCCATCCCACTGTCCGCCGAACATGGAACGGGGACCGGTGATTTGTTGGATGCTGTGGTTGATGTGTTGCCGAAAGCGGAAGACGAGCCAGTTGACGAAGAGGCCATTCGTGTCGCATTTATCGGCCGCCCGAACGTCGGCAAATCGAGCCTCGTCAACCGCCTGCTCGGAGAAGAGCGGGTGATGGTCAGTGACATCGCCGGCACGACCCGCGATGCCATCGACACGCCTCTTGTGCACGACGGTCAAAAGTTCGTGTTGGTCGATACGGCTGGTGTTCGACGAAGAGGAAAAGTGTACGAAAACATCGAAAAGTATAGCGTGCTCAGAGCCTTGCGGGCTATCGAGCGCACCGATGTCGCGTTTATCGTTCTCGATGCTGAGCGCGGGATCGCCGAGCAAGATAAGCGGGTGGCAGGATACGCACTCGACGCCGGTTGTGCGATTGCGTTTTTGGTCAATAAGTGGGACGCCATCGAAAAGGACGACAAGACGGCACATCGCTTCGAGGAGGAGATCCGCAGTCACTTCCCGTTTATGCGCTGGGCTCCAGTGCTGTTTGTATCGGCGTTGACGGGACAGCGGGTGACGAGGGCGCTGGATCTCGCCCGTGACATCGCAGAACAGCATGCGATGCGGGTGCAGACGTCGGCTCTTAACCGGGTACTTGCCGACGCCCAAATCTCGGTATCGCCTCCGTCGAGCAAGGGGCGGAAATTAAAGTTGTATTACGCGACGCAGGCATCGGTTCGCCCGCCTACCTTTATCATCTTCGTCAATGATCAGGAACTGTCGCACTTCTCATATGAGCGCTATTTGGAGAATCAACTTCGGGAAGCGTTTGGCTTTCAGGGCACGCCAATTCGCATCCGAATGCGTACGCGCGGGCAGGACGCGGATGACTGACGGCGGCCATTTCAACTCAGGGAGAGAATCGGCATGTCGTTCTGGATGGGTTGTTTAAGCGCGGTCATCGCCTATATCATTGGCTCTATCTCGACGAGCACCTTGGTGGTTAGGCTGGTGTCTGGGCGGGATATCCGCGAAGAGGGCAGTGGCAATGCTGGCGCCACCAACACTATGCGAGCCATTGGGACGAAGTGGGGCGTGGTTGTGCTGTTGGCAGACGCGTTGAAGGGCATGATCGCCCTTTGGATAGCGTTGGCGTTGACCAGGGGCTCCGTCGTCGCAGCGGCTGTATCGGCCATCGCGGTGGTTGTCGGGCACAACTGGCCGATTTTTTTCGGTTTTCGCGGTGGTAAGGGGATTGCGACGACGATTGGCGTTTTGCTGTGGTTGGCGCCTATTCCGACCGTGATCGCCGGTGTGCTTTGTCTCATTGCCATTGCATTAACGAGGTACGTTTCTCTCGGATCGCTCATCCTGACGGTGCTTGTGCCAATCATCGTCGCCGTTTGGTTTATGCACACGGCCGTTCTTGTCGCGAGTATCGTTCTGGCGTTGTTGTCGATCTATCGGCATCGTTCCAACATCGCGCGGCTGGTTCGTGGTCAGGAGCGCAGAATTTTCGATAAGTCGGGCGAAAGCCTATGACAAAGGTAACGGTGTTAGGGGCAGGCAGTTGGGGTAGTGCACTGGCGGCAGTACTTGCAAACAACGGTTATGAGACTGTGGTATGGGCACGAAGTGAGCAACTTGCAGAGGATATCAATCTACGCCATGTCAATGAGCGCTACCTGCCGGGCGTGACTCTGCCAGAAGGGATCCGGGCAGTGACCCGTGTCGAGGAGGCTCTAGCTGGGGCGAGGCTCGTCGTCTTGGCACTTCCATCGTCGGCGCTGGCGGACGGTGTGGAATGCTTGCGCTTTGTCGCTGATGGCGCCGTTGTGGCTCATGCCGTAAAGGGCTTTATCCGGCCGCAAAACGCACGCATTACATCATACATACAAGAGCGCGTACCGGCTGTACGCGATCGGCTTGCCGTGATTTCAGGACCGTCTCATGCCGAGGAAGTTGTGCGTCTGCTGCCGACGACGGTCGTTGTGGCTAGCGAGAGTCGGATGGTTGCCGAATTCGTTCAAGATGCTTTCATGAACGATCGGTTTCGCGTGTATACGCAGGCTGACGTCGTCGGAGTCGAGCTGGGCGGTGCTCTCAAAAATATCATTGCGCTTGGCGTGGGGTTGGTCGATGGGCTTGCCCTTGGCGACAACACGAAGGCCGCGCTCATGACGCGGGGACTCGCGGAGATGACCCGTTTGGGAGTGGCGTTGGGTGCATCCCCGCTCACGTTTTCCGGATTGGCTGGTGTGGGCGACCTGATTGTCACGTGTACAAGTGAACATAGTCGCAACCACCGAGCTGGATGTCTGCTGGCGCATGGATTGTCGTTGGACGCCACGTTGAAGCGCATTGGCATGGCGGTGGAAGGTGTCGGTACGACCTTTGCAGCATCGGAACTCGCGCGCTCGCACGGGATTGAAATGCCGATCACGCGCGCGATCGAAAAAGTTCTGCTTGGGGAATTGTCGCCGGCTGATGGCGTCGGGTTGCTCATGCGGCGCGGCAAGAATCACGAGATGGAGGATGTCGGCGCACAGCCACTCACGGCCTTATGGATGCGTCCATAGTCGTTGCAAATGCTTGCACGGTGGCCTTGTCCTACCACTTTTGCTACACTACAATCGCGATCACAACTCGCTTGTGAACAGGAGGTACCCTGATGAGTCATGTGCCCGAGCAGTTAAAGTACTCCCGCGAGCACGAATGGGTTCGCGCCGAGGGCAATCGCGCCTATATTGGAATTACGCATTTCGCGCAAGACGAATTGGGCGATATTGTGTACGTCGAATTGCCGGAAGTTGGCGCGACGGTCACAGCTGGCGAAACGTTTGGTACGGTCGAGTCGGTCAAGACGGTTTCGGATCTCTACGCGCCCGTGAGTGGACAAGTTATCGAGGTGAACAAGGCGCTTGCAGATGCGCCGGAAAAGGTCAATGAATCGCCGTACGATGAGGCTTGGATGATTGTCGTCGAAATGAGCGACGCAGGCGAGTTGGATGCACTACTTTCCGCAGATGCGTACGCGAAACATATTCAATCCTGAAGTATAACGGCATATGAGCCGCGGTGAGGAGATCCCATCCTCGCCGCGGCTCTTTGTTTTTCCGGGCGTTGGCGTTCTACTTTGTCTCGTTCATCCGTATACATAGTTGCGTCAGGGACGAGGTTTTGCGTATGGCGAAGCATACCCTGTAGTGCGACGCATATATTTTCTACTGTCCACCGACACCGGGACAGTCTACGGGGGATTGTCAGTGGGCCGGGGCAAGGCATGCGTTTGGTGCAGTCTACGCCGGTCATCTTGAGGAGGGAGAAGCGTGGAAAAATTCGACGTCTTTAAGGACATTGCTGAGCGGACGGGGGGAGATATCTACCTCGGCGTGGTCGGCCCCGTGCGCACTGGCAAGTCGACCTTTATCAAAAAGTTTATGGAGCTTATCGTCATTCCTAATATTAAGGACGAGAGCGAACGCGTTCGCGCTACCGACGAGCTCCCGCAAAGTGCGGCGGGTCGAACCATTATGACGACCGAGCCCAAATTTATACCCAACCAAGCGGTTGAAGTGAGCGTTGCAGAAGGCTTGGATGTCAATATACGAATTGTCGACTGCGTTGGCTATGCTGTTGACGGTGCGCGTGGCTATGAAGATGAAAATGGGCCGCGCATGGTGACAACGCCATGGTTTGACGAACCGGTCGCTTTTCAAGAGGCTGCTGAAATTGGCACGCGCAAGGTTATTGCGGATCATTCCACAATCGGTATAGTGGTGACCACTGACGGATCTGTAGCTGAGATCCCGCGCGAAGGTTACGTCGAGGCCGAAGAGCGAGTTGTCGCCGAACTCAAAGAACTCGGTAAGCCCTTCGTGATCCTGGTCAACTCCGTGAACCCGGATCATCCACGTGCACAAGACCTGCGTGACGAACTGGCTGCGAAATACGACGTCCCTGTCATCGCACTTTCCTGCGCAACGCTTACGACGCACGAAATTCACTATGTCCTGCGAGAGGCTTTGTACGAGTTCCCGGTTAAAGAAGTGAACGTGAATCTGCCGAACTGGGTCATGGTTCTCGACGAGGAACATTGGTTGCGCCGGCAGTTCCACGAGTCAGTGCGCGAAACCATTCAGGACATCCGCCGTATTCGTGACATCGATCGGGTTGTCGCACAGTTTGGGCAGTACAACTTCGTGTCGGCGGCAGGGCTGTCGCATATGGATATGGGGCAAGGAATTGCCGTCATCGAACTGGATGCGCCAGACGAACTGTACGATCAGGTCTTGACCGAAGTTGTCGGCGTGCAGATTACAGGGCGCGATCAATTGTTGCGAATGATGAAGGAGTTTACCTACGCAAAGAAAGAGTATGACAAAGTTGCAGATGCCCTCCGCATGGTTCGCCTGACTGGATACGGAATTGCACCGCCGGCTCTCGAGGAAATGACGCTAGACGAACCAGAATTGATCAAGCAAGGTTCTCGTTTTGGGGTTCGGCTCAAGGCGACAGCACCGTCGATTCACATGATTCGCGTCGATGTCGAGAGCGAATTCGCACCCATCGTCGGCACGGAGAAGCAGTCGGAAGAGCTGGTTCGTTACTTGATGCAGGATTTCGAGAAGGATCCGCTGAAGATTTGGGAAAGTGATATCTTTGGCAAGTCGTTGGCGGCTATTGTCCGCGAAGGTATCTCTGCAAAGCTTTCACTGATGCCCGAAAACGCGCAGTTCAAGTTGAAGGAGACGCTACAACGCATCATCAATGAAGGCAGCGGAGGTTTAATAGCTATTATTCTATGATGACGGCCTGGGGTGGACTTCACCCCAGGCTCATTTGTACCTTGCGTTCAGCGTAGAGACGTGCTACAATGGTTGAGGCTTGAGGGAGATTTGAGCGACACAATTCATCATGATGTCCACAGCGGGATGTGGCGCAGCCTGGTAGCGCGCTACCTTGGGGAGGTAGAGGTCACGGGTTCGAATCCCGTCATTCCGACCACAAACCAGCGTGATATACGCTGGTTTTCGTTATTTTTTAGCCTATTTTGGTAAAAGGGGGCCTCCGTGTGTCAGACTCGTCCGTATCAGGGGATTATTTTGTGATACGCGCCTTGGAGAATGGTGTTCAGGTCATCGGCATGACGCGCGGCGCACAAACTCGCTTTCACCATTCCGAAAAACTGGATAAAAACGAAGTGATGATCGCACAATTTACAGAGCATACGTCCGCGATGAAAATACGGGGAAAAGCAGTGTTGTACACCAGCTATGGCCAAATTCGCACCGATGGTGGCGACGAAACGTGAGGACCACGACTTTATGGTATACTAACCGCAGTATACATCGGGCGGCCTGGTCTGGGTGCTAAGGAGATGAAATCGGCTTGACGGACAGTAAGGAAGCGATGTTCAGACGCGTTGAGCGGAAGGCTTTGACGCATATGCACCACGGCTACTTGACAATCCGAAACGTCCGCCAAGCGGTTAGTCGATTTCACTTCGACGCCGGTTACGCGATACTATCAGCCGCAGCCGTAAAGGATGACGAGGTCGAACAGGTACTAACCGCGTTGCTTCTGCTTGAACAAGGATTGTCGATTCATGACGACGTCGATCGCTGCCAATCGTCCGATCAAGGTCTCATCGTGCTGGCCGGCGATTATGACAGCAGTAAATATTATTACATTTTGGCCGGTGTTGGCGATAGTGCGTTGATGTACAGCCTATGCGAAGCGGTTGTCCAGATCAACGAGGCAAAGATGGCTCTGTTACTGAGCACTTCGCCGCTATCCACCAATGAATACATGCGGTTGATGAAAGTCGTCGAAGGACAGTTGCTTAAAGCATTGGCTCGTCACTACTTGGGTGAAGATGGCCAGTGGATGTTACATATTGATTCCCTTGTGCAGGCTTACATTGTACAGGACGAGCTGCGTGCACATCGTTTCTCAAAGAGACTGACGACCCGGCAGGCTTCGGAATGGCTGTCGCACTCGCTCGAGCAGCTAGAGATGGTGGCAGGAGGTGCCTTGACAAACCCTTTATACAGTTTCCTGGTTGAATATTTCGGGCCGATCCGGGAGACGGTTCGGGATTTGCAGTTGGCGGAAGGGAAAGGTTGACATGCAAGGCGACAAGGCTACATATGTGCACGATGTCTTTTCCAAGATTGCGCGACAGTACGATACGATGAATTCAGTGCTTAGCTTTCAGCAACATCGTCTGTGGCGGAATTTTGCGATGCGGCAACTCCCTATTCAGTCGAACTCGCATATTCTCGACGTCGCCGCAGGAACGGGAGCTTGGACGTTTGCCATGGCACGCCGTGTTGGATCAGAGGGGCGAGTCGTCGGTCTCGACTTTACAGAAGCGATGTTGGATGTCGCTAAGGAGCGCCTTGCCACATCGCCCGACAAAGACAAAATTCAATTCATCCATGGCAATGCGATGGACTTGCCCTTCGTTGACGATACGTTCGACATTGCGACCATCGGCTTTGCGTTGCGCAACGTACCCAATGTAGAAGGTTGTTTGCGTGAGATGATGAGGGTGGTCAGGCCTGGCGGTGTCGTCGTCTCGCTTGAACTATCCAAACCGGATATGGTCTGGTTTCGAAAGCTTTACTATTTTTATTTTTACAATATCCTTCCGCGCATCGGTCAACTTGTAGTGGGAGATAGGGCTCCGTACGCCTGGTTACCTGAGTCGTTGACAGATTTTCCTGATCGACATCAGCTGGAGGACATATTCCGCAGCGTTGGCTTGTCTCATGTGCGTAGCTACCCATTGACGTTCGGGATTGCCGCACTTCATATCGGCTGGAAATGAGAGACGAAGACGTGGATTTTCAACAAATTTATGAAGAGTATCGTCCGCGCCTGGAGCAGGTCGAGCAGATTTTAAAAGAACGGGCGAGATCGAATCAGGCGGAACTGACATCTGCCGGTGAGCAGCTTTTAGAAGCTGGAGGAAAACGTATCCGTCCGTTGTTTGCGCTGATTTGTGGGACCGTTGGCGAGAATGTTTCCGATGATGTGGCCAAAATTGCCGCTGCCCTTGAAATGACACATATGGCCACGCTCGTGCACGATGACGTGATCGACCAAGCGGCGTTGCGGCGCGGTCGTCCTACTGTGCGTAGTGCCTTCGGCAATCTTGCGGCTATGTATACCGGGGACTATCTGTTTGCCAGGGCGATTCAATTGCTTGCTGAAGTGGATAACCAAGAGGTCCATCGCGCCATGGCCAACGGCATCGTCAAAATGTGCCAAGGAGAAATTGAGCAGATTCAAGACTTTTATAATTGGTCGCAAGGTTTTAAGACGTATTTCCGGCGTATACAGCGCAAAACTGCGTTGCTGATCGCGTTGAGTTGCGGGCTTGGAGCACTTGTCGGCGGTGGGCGCAACGAAGAGGTGCACGCCCTGCGCCGTTTCGGCTATTACACAGGTATGGCGTTTCAAGTAATCGATGATGTGCTCGATTTTACCGGTTCTGCAGAAGTTGTTGGCAAGCCCGTGGGTGGGGATTTGCGACAAGGCAACATTACGTTGCCAGCCCTGCTCGCCTTGCGCAATCCCGGCTTGGCGAACCGCTTGCGAGAACTTGTGCATCCAGCGATGTCGGCACACGACGCGACGGAAGCTATTGATTTAATTGTTGGATCGGGTGCACTTGGCGAGGCAAAACGGGTCGCCGATTGGTACATTGCCAAGGCTTTATTGGCACTACAAGCTGTCTCTCGTGTATCGGTTCGTCAACAACTGACTACTCTGACATTGTTCTTGGCGGATCGGACATTTTAATGCTCACTTGAACTTCCGGGTCGATTTCCGTACAATAACGCCGTCTACATAGCCGCCGATACGTTCGGCGGACTCGATTTCTAGAGCCCAGATGAGGAGTTGTCCGTATGGCAGTGGAAAAGACGTTTGTCATGGTCAAGCCCGACGGCGTTCAGCGTGGCTTGATTGGAGAGGTACTGGCTCGCTTCGAGCGAAAGGGCCTGAAGTTGGTCGCAGCGAAGCTGATGAGCGTACCGCAATCACTTGCTGAACAGCACTATGCAGAACATCGCGAGCGCCCGTTCTTTGGAGAGTTGGTGTCGTTCATCACCTCATCCCCCGTATTCGCCATGGTTTTGGAAGGGGAGAATGCGATTTCGGTAGCCCGTACGTTGATGGGGAAGACGAATCCCGCTGAGTCTGCTCCGGGCACCATTCGCGGCGATTTTGGTTTGACCATTGGCATGAATATTGTGCATGGTTCCGATTCGCCGGAAAGCGCAGCTCGTGAAATTGAGCTTTGGTTCAGCGAAGGTACCGTCTCGTACGACAAAGCAGTCGATGTGTGGCTCGCGTAATCGTCGACATGGTGCCGTTCAGCCCGCGCTAGACGCGGGCTTTTTTCATCCTAACTGCGGTTATCCGTTCTGCAGAAATGCACGAATTTGGTCCGCTTGTTCGTAAACTGCTTGTTCGCCTAACTTTACGCATTCCGACATCTGCCGAAATGTGCGCCAACGGACGCGACTCATATCTGGTTCGACGACGAATAACCGCGAACTCGGTGCCATGTCGTTGTCGATAGACTCGCGCAAGAGAATATCGAACGATCGCGCGAGCACGTCGACGAATGTCCTAGGCTCATAACGGCTTGGCAAACGGTACAGGTTGACCGCAATGATTTTGTCGCAACCGATTCGTTCCAAGACCGAGACAGGTACGTAGTGTCGCATGGCACCGTCCACAAGCAGGTATCCATCGAGCGGGACAGGCGAGAAGACGCCAGGAAGTGCGCAACTTCCTGCGATGGCGCGTGCTAAGTCAGATGTCGTAGCAAACGTATCAGCGCGCTGGTGCAAGGCGGAAAAGACGACAGGGTGACCAGATAGTAAATCTGTTGCCACAACGTATAAAGGGATTTGCAGTCGGCGCCCTGAAAGTAAACGCTGAATGTACATCGTAAATTTTTTGCCCTGAATAAGCCCGGCAGGTACGGTGGGAAGCGGGGATTTAAACCCGATTTGCGCTTTGGCGAGGGTCCAAAGTGAAGACCAAACAGGAAAGCCATAGTCAATCAACTTGAATCCAGGAAACGCGAGAAGCAATTTGTGAAATGCCTCGGTGCGATAGCCGTGCGCGTATAAGGCGCTGACAAGGGAACCAGCACTTGTACCAGCAATGGCATCCGGTTGTACACCAATTCGCTCAAGTGCAGCGAGGACGCCTGCATGGGCTGCAGCTTTGAGCGTTCCACCGCTTAGAGCTATGCCCAAAAACGGCTTCGATCTCGGCATTCCCAACCACCTCGCGCAAATCAAATGGGAGTGGAGGATGTTCATGGATGAGTTCGAATGGTTTGTAAATGCATTTCGAGCGTTAACAGGCATCGACTTGTCGCATTACAAGCGGCCGCAAATGGAGCGTCGGTTAACTAGCCTGCGCGATCGGCGCGGCTATTCTGATTTTCCTAGCTATGTACAAGCTATGCGTGGGAAGCCGGAATTACTTGACGAACTCTTGGATCGAATGACCATTAACGTCTCGGAATTCTTTCGCAACCCAGATCGCTGGAAGGATTTGCAGGCTATTGTGCAGGGCATGGGACAGTCGATTCAGGCTTGGAGTGCGGCTTGTTCAACGGGTGAAGAACCTTACTCTTTGGCCATTTTACTCGCGGAAATGAACGTACGGGCGACTATCCTAGCTACGGATATCGACCTGCGCGTGTTGGATAAGGCTCGCCGCGGTGAATACGTGCAGACGCAACTGCGCGAGGTCGACCATCGGCTACGACACCGATATTTTCATCAGCAGGGTAGTGGCTATCGAGTCCGCGATGAGATTCGTCAGGTAGTTCAATTTCGTCAACACAATCTGTTGTCCGATCCTTATCCCACCGATCTCGACTTGATCATATGCCGCAATGTGTTAATTTATTTTACCGAGGAGACAAAACAGCTTTTGGTTCGTCGCTTTGCTGCGTCCCTGCGACCAGGTGGCGTCTTATTTGTCGGCAGTACCGAGCAATTGCTCGGACTATCGCTAAGCGGTCTTCGCCCAAGCAAGCCTTTTATTTACGTCAAGGCGGAAGCTGTCGAATGAACTTTGTATTCGTATGGTACGTCAGTTCGTATAACGGGAGCCGTCTCCGGTCACGCTAACAAGCGGGATCGCAATGGAGGAGGCGAGACGTCGCGATGACGGACACAAACCGCGCGCACGGCACGCCCGTGCCTGATGGAAATCAAGCGCATGGCAGCGAACTGTTCCTGGATTCTGTATTCGACGGGATTGACCGCCTACAACAGGACGGCGGTGTTGCGCCGGAGATTGCACATCGGCCACAGGATGAAGTTGAAGTGCCACCTCCCGCTATCGCTCGTCGTCGGATTGGACCAGATGTATAAGGGTTCGCGATTGACGTCGCCATATCGGCGGCGTCTGATTTCTGGTAAAATACAATCCGACACCATGAGGCCGCCGACGAGCGGCTGAAGGGAGATTAGTTCATCTATGGCGTCTATGCAAGAGTTCACTCTACAGCACGAGGACATCGCACGCTTGATCATCGATGCAGAAGACGTTGCGTGTGTACATCCTGCACACAGTGCCGAGCATGCTCTACTCGTCCTGATCAAATCAGGTTACTCGGCGATTCCGGTGGTCGACAGCGCTGGTCGTGTAGTAGGCATCATCAGCAAGACGCTGATCCTGGATCGAATTCTCGGCCTGGAACGAATCGAGTTTGAGGCTTTGTCACAGTTTACTGTCGCGGACGTCATGCGGACAGATTTTCATAGAATTCATCACGACGACACATTTTTGCGGGCACTGCAAATGAGCATTGATGCCCCATTCCTCTGTGTCGAGGACGATGATGAGCGGTTTGTGGGATTGCTTACGCGACATGGAATCCTCGCCTACTTGAACGGCATTATCCGAAAAAACTTGCGGCGCCCGTAGGGTGCCCCTGGCGGTGGGGTCTTGAGGCGGTGGGTGATTCGTATCATTTTGGCCATCGTCGTGTGCTTTGGCGGAGCGAATTTATACTTTCATTATGGCTTCCGCGTTGCGGATCGCGTGCGCGCGGCGGCAGCGCTGCGGATGCAAGCACACGGCGTGCATGCTCTGACATACGAGCAGATTCCCGTTGCCTTTCGCGAGGCTATGATTGCCACAGAAGATAGGCGCTTTGCGACCGATCCCGGGATTGACCCAATCGGCATCGCTCGTAGTTTGGTGGTCGATATTGAACACGACGGCTATATTGAGGGTGGCTCGACGATCACGCAGCAGCTTGTCGACAATACAATTCTCACCAAGCAAAAGACACTGCGACGCAAACTTTTACAGGCCTTCTACGCGATTGGACTGTACGACACCATGTCAAAACACGAAGTGTTTTCCCTTTACAGCAACGTGATTTATTTTGGACACGGTGCCTACGGATTGTATAATGCCTGTGAAACCTACTTTGGACGGACGCCAGGCGAGTGCAACGAAGGCGAGCTGACGATGCTTGCAGGGCTTCCGAACGCTCCTTCCGCGTATGATCCGTTCACAAACTTTACACTCGCGCGCGAACGCCAGCGGATCGTCCTTGAAAACATGGTAGACGATCACCAGCTGACCGAAGCACAGGCAATGCATATTTTCGCCGAGCCCATCCAGCTCCGGCATTTGTAACGAGGAGGTCCATCCCATGCTAGACGTTCGACTGCCGCAACTTGGCGATTCGGTGACGAAGGCTCTCGTTACCACGTGGCTCAAGTCCGTCGGCGATCGCGTGGAGCGCGACGAACCGTTGCTCGAGGTAACGACAGACAAGGTCACGGTCGAAGTACCGTCAGAGGTCAGCGGAACACTGTGCGAAATTGTCATCGAAGCAGGCCAATATGCAACGATGGACACCATCTTGTGCCGAATCGAAGAAGACGAGTGAAACTCATTTGCTGCGCCGGCGTCCTCGCGTAATCAGGATGATGGCTGCAGCGGCACAGAAAATGGTGATAATCCAAATGGTAAAAACCAAGGCAAAAGCCCCCCTTAACGTCTTGACGATCACGCTTTAACGTGTGTAGCCTGGCCGTTTTCATACCCTGAGGCGCCGTAATGGCGCCTCAGGCAGTGGGGAGCTTTCGAGGTCAAAGTTGCTGTGAAGATGGTGTTTCGGCATGTTCGCTGAGCCAGAGGTCTTGTTGAACTTTTTGTACCACAAGATGCTCGTCGCCTGGCATCAAGCGTTTTCCGCGCATGAGGATCATCCGGAGCCACGTTCCAGCCATCCATGACGTGATCAGCGCCAGCATTACCAAAATGGCGTAAAAGGTCTGGTTGATAATTCCGAGCGAAAATGCCGTGGACGAGAGAACGATACCAGGACCGCCGCGGGCGTTCATGGCGGCCGCAAAATTGGCGCTCGTCAGTCGATCGCTGCGGATGATGCGACAGGTCAGGTATACCACGACACTTTGTACCACAGTTGCAAAGAGCAGGTACAACACAAAGAATCCGAGGTTAAAGTCTTTCACGAGATTGAGCTGCAGACCGACAATCGCAAAGTAAAGTGGAATGAATAGAGAGAACGATATGCCTTGCACGCTTTCTTCGAGGCGCACGAACCAACGGTCGGGCAAACTGAATTTCGTCGCCACCCCTGCCAACAGCGCTCCATACATAACGTCCACCCCAAGATACCCTGCAATATCCGACAATGCGAACAGGATAATCAAAAAGTAGCCAAGGAACGAAGCGCGGAACAAAATGTTTGCCCGATTCGATGTCACTTTTCGCAACAGCCATGGCATGACGCCGATACAGACGGCCAGGAAGGCAAAGGTGACAACGAGACTCTTCGATACCACCCAAGCGTTAATGCTTGTGCCGTGGCCGGACACCAAACCGGCGGCGATGGCCAGGGCTACCCAGAGGATGATGTCGTGGACGCCTGCGATTGTGACAATGATTTTTGCAAATCGTGAGTGCATAATTCCGAGATCGGAAAAGATTTTCGAGATCACCGGAATGGATGTGACAGCGATCGATATTGCGACGACGATTTTTAACGCCAGCAAGTTGTGATCAGGGCCAAGGAACTGTGCTGGGTTGAACAGGCGAGTGGCGAACCAACCGACGAGAAAAGGGATCACGGTCGAGCCAATAATGATGGCAATGCCCGTTTTCACGTCCGATCGCGCAAATCGCGCTTGGAACTTGAGTCCTGCCGTATAGAGAAGCAGGAGTTCGCCGATGTAATACACGAAACCGAATAGATTTCCTTCTGACGAAAAGCCGAGGAACAACCAGTGAAAGAAGCTCGGGAACAGTGCTCCGATACACGTCGGTCCAAGCAATACACCTCCGGCTACTTCGCCAATCACGCGCGGGATTGCCAGTTTCTCGGCAAGAAAGCCGAGCAGGTGAGCGGCGGCGAGCAAAATGACCGTGGCGAGTAGGAAACGTGCCAGGTCTGCGCCTGCCAATGTAAACATAACTTCCCCTCCTCAACGATGTGGTGGATTTGGTTGTACGACAGCTTATGTACAAGTGGAATGGATGTCCATGATAGGAACCTATGGGTTCTCAATCATAGCAGGACGCCTGTTGGCGCCCTGCCATACGCGAAGTTCTACCAAAGAAATGCGAGCCAGAAAATCCAAGCGAACCCATGATACCCTGAGTGACCACGTATATTTTTGGCCTAAGAATGCGGTTTTTTAAGGGGGATTAGTGGATGAAAGTGACTTGAATCTGTCCGTCTGGTTGTACATCAATGCGCTGCACGATGTATCGTAGAAGGTCGCGACGTTCATCGGGCGATGCATATTCCCACATATCTCGAAAGTGGGCGAGTACAGGCAGCATATCATCGAGGCGTACTGCTGCATCCTGTGGACGAGCGGAATCGAGCTTTTTTCGCAGGGCCGACTCCTGGTCGTTGAGTTTCTGCAACCGGTCGCGCAGCTGCATCGTGTCGATAGCTCCTGCCTCGAACGCATCCATCCAACGTTTACGGCGCACTTCGATGCCTGATAGCTGGGCGTCGATAATTGCCCATTCGTCGTCCTTAGGCTGCGCTGTCTCGATCAGTGCCCCGGCATTATTGGATAGGTCACTGTAATATCGCTCGATGGCGTCAAGTACCGCAGACTCCAGCTTCTCCTCGCGTATCTGCGGCATCTTACATAGGCGGCTGTGCATGCGTTCCTGACAGATGTATGAGCGATACGGGCGTCCTTCAGCCTTGGATCGCCGATACTTCGTGATGCCGGACATCCGCGCTCCGCATTGGCTGCAAAACAGGAGCCCTGTGAGTGAATAGCTGCCCAGCGTGGTCTGACCAGGCACGGCTCGTCGACGCTCTCTCATGCGTTCCGCCGCTGCCCACATATACTCGTCGATAATCGCCTCGTGCTGACCTCGAGCAATTGTGACATGCTGCTGACGGTGGCCACTGCGATCTCGGTATCCGAACCGCACATAGCCTGCATATAGGGGATTGCGAAGCAAGTATTTCAAGCTCCACTGCGTCCATCGTTTATTCGGCGCGGGCTGTGGGTTATCGGGGTTATTCAGCCATTGCAGGAGCTTTACGGAGCCCTCGCCGGAGATATATCTGCGGAAAATCTCTCGAACCACCGGAGCTTCGATCTCGTTCGGCACCAGGCGCCCGTCCACATAATCATAGCCGAACGCAGATCGTCCGCCTGACCAGTGGCCTTGCTTCGTGGCCTCCATAAGCCCTAAGCGTGTGCGCTCGCCAAGATTCTCACGCTCCCACTGCGCGAGCGCGGCGACGATCGTAATGAATAGCCGACCAATGGCAGTCGTCGTGTCGA
The DNA here is from genome assembly GCF_001447355.1 of Alicyclobacillus tolerans. Taxonomy (GTDB): domain Bacteria; phylum Bacillota; class Bacilli; order Alicyclobacillales; family Alicyclobacillaceae; genus Alicyclobacillus; species Alicyclobacillus aegles. The sequence continues at coordinate 28,837 of NZ_JXBW01000023.1, forward strand.
ATACCTCCGTCGCGCTCTTAAACCCCACGCCGTGTCGATCAAACTCCTGCAGGAGATCATCGAGATCGCGTACGGTACGCGTGAGGCGGTCGAGACGATAGACCAGGACGACATCGAATTTGCGCTGGCGCATGTCTGCGAGTAGACGCTGCAGCTCTGGGCGATCCATTGACTTAGCCGATACGCCCTCATCCGTATAGACGGCTGCAATCGTCCACCCTTGACTCTCACAGTACGAGCGTAGACGGCTAAGCTGGGCGTCAAGAGAGAAGCCTTCTTCCGCTTGGATATCGGTTGATACGCGCGTGTACAACGCTGCACGCATGGATGATTCACCTTCCCATTACCAACAATATTCTATGCCTCGTTCGGCCACCCTTTCTTGCTGCCAAATCAGCCGCTCATACATCCATGGTTCCGGTACTCTAAAGCGTTCAGCTAGGCTGCTGAGGCTTTCTGTGAGGATTGAGATAGACTGCAGCATAAAAGAGGGGACGAGGGCTTCAAAGGCAAACTTGCGCGCTTGATATTCCTGGCGCAAGCGTCCCCATGTGATGTTCTCGGTTTGATTGCCGGTATGCAGTACAGCATGACCGATCTCGTGCGCTAAATGCACTCGCTGCACAGTCCGTTCTTCGCGTCGGTCGACTACAAGATCGTAGTGCCCGTCGATTTTCAAACAACACGAGCGGTGGGGGAGGTAATACACGGAGAGGCCGATCAGGTCGGCAATGCGATCAAGATCGATTTGCTCAGGGAAGTATATGCTATGCGATTGGTACCAGTTGCGAATGCGTGTCGAAATGTCCATCAGCCATGTTTCCTCTTATGGAACGTTTGTTCGTATTTTACATGGAGATGGACAAGATTGAAAGAGAGTAAATGAAAAAGGGATGCCGGAAAGTTATTTCTTCCGGCGCCCTGTTTTGATCTCCCACAATGCTCGCAAGGTATCCATTAGCTCCTGCTTCATATCTTCGGGAGAACCCTGAAAATCGTAGAAAAAAGCTTCTTCCAGGTTATCAGCTACCCAACGAATAAACTCCCTCTCTGCAGGTTTTACGGCCTCAATGTCCCTTTCTTTTCCCGAGAGTAACCAGTCCAAGGACACGTTAAAAATGTCAGCCAATCTGCAAAGTGTATTAACATCTGGTTCGTTTTTTCCGGTTTCATAGTTCGCATAGGTAGAACGAGCTATGCCTAATTTCGCGGCCATTTCCTTTTGTGTAAAGCCCTTGCTCGATCTTGCGAATATGATTCTTTCATTAAGCTTCATGACGACACCTCACCAATATTCTTTGTTTCAAAACACAACATTCCTCTATTTGTTTCAAAAAACAACACTGGATTATTAGTTGACACCATTGCAAACTATGTGTATTGTTGTGTTAAACAACACTTGGTGGTGATTTGATTGAGAAAGTGGCTGGTAGAACTCAGGGGATGCAAGACCCAGGCCGAGATCGCCAAAGCTGTCGGCATCTCTCGAAGCACGTATGCGAATTACGAGCGTGGGACAAGGCCTCGAGTGGATGTAGCGCAACGGATCGCCCAGGTCCTTCACTTCGATTGGACGCGCTTCTTCGAGGAACCAGACAACAAGCAGGACTCATATGATGCCGCGATGGGGGAGTGATCGAAATGGCGAAGAAGGATGAACCGTTGAGAGTCGTATGCGTGAATGAACCGTCGCCAGAGGCACTGGAGCGCTTCCATGAGGCTTGCAAGCGCGTGGCCGTGAATATCATTCGGCGGAAGATCGAGCAGGCCAAGGCTGGCGGTGAACAATGACCGGCCGCCTTTGCAGTGGGGACAAGCAGTCGATGGTCTGGAAACAGAAAAAAGCGCCCCAAATTGGTCGCCCTACATCAATATAGTTCCATGCCAGTATACAGCGAAAGCGGTGCGTTGGCAACCCCGTGAGGATTCGTTTATAGCAATTCTGCCCGTTTTTTCGCGTGTTCCGATTGTCGAAAAACGCGGCAAAAGCACGAAAAAAGCGGTCAAAGTGCGTGAAAAGTTTTCAGAAAGAAGGAATGGTGCGTTTGTGGATTGAGTCGTACCAAGAGCTAGGTCGGCATCCAAAAGCGAAGAGGCTCTCAAGACTTCTCGGAGAACCCCTACCCAGTGCCATTGGTCGCCTACATCTCCTCTGGTGGTGGGCGGTGGACTACGCACCGACAGGTGAACTGACTCAGTACACGTGGGATGACCTCGCCGATGCGGTCATGTGGGAAGGGGACCCGGAAAAGCTATTTCGAGCATTCTTGGATGCTGGTTTTATCGACGAGGAACTAGACGGATCAGACACCCGATACTGGATTCATGATTGGATGGACTATGCGGGGCGGCTCATCGAGAAGAAGGCGCAAAATGCTGAGCGCAAGAGGAGATCTCGTGGACGTCGGATCAATACACAGACAAGCGAAGATACACGTCACGCGGACGTCACGCGGACGTCACGCGGACATGCCGAGGACGTGCCATTGACGTCTTCGGATGTCACGCGGGAGTCACAGGGCTACCAGACACAACATAACCAGACACAACATAACCAAACCAAAACACTGAGTGGTGGTGAACGCGCGTGCGCGCGCGAGGAGATTTCTTTGGAGTTGCACCAGTTGCTCGGCAAAGCCCCAAGCCCCATGCAGGTGGAGCTCATGACCGCATACTTGGAACCTGGTATCGGCATGGAGATCGAGCTCGTGAAACGAGCGATACGAGCGGCTGCACTCAAGAACAAGGACCTCAACTATGCAACGGCGATCCTGAAAAAACAACACGAACGAGGGATAAAGACCGTCGCGCAAGCTGAGGTGGACGATGCGGCACACCAAGCGGCGATCGCTTCCCGTGCGACGGAAAGAACGCAACGAGGAACGAATCGCACGCGGGACAAGCCTATCGATCCAGACCCGCGTTATGCGAACTTCTATGCGCTTTTTCCTGAGGAGGCGAAACCGTGACGGATGGAATCAAATTAGGGGCCCAGGGGCGCCCGCATGTCGAATGCCCAAGCTGCGGGCGGCTACATAGCGTCTTCCGCCGTGGCGACTATGTGAACAAGCCAATGCTGCGCTTCCGCTGCCGGCACTGCGGGACAAGCTGGCCAGCGACGCAGGCGCAGAAGGACGCCATTGTCGCATACTACCAGGACTATGTTGCGCGCAAGCAGGACAAGCAGCCAAAACGGGGGAGAGGGGGAGCGCCGACGCACTCCTCCCCACTACCCTCATCGCCACAAAAGACGGGGGATGCGTCAAAGCCGGTGCACAAAAATGGGGGAGAGAAGAAGAGTTGGCTGGACTCTATTCTCGACCTGTAGAGCTGCCGTTGTTTGATCTCGATGCATACGTCGCACGGCAACCTATGCCGCATAGTTATCGCGAGGCAGCACTGCCTTGGCATTACTTCCGCTGCCGATGCGGTGAATGGCGTGTGATTGAAACGGCGGGAGTCGTCGTAAGCGCGGTGCATTGCCACGCTTGCGGCAGCCGGATGCGACCGGTGGAACTGGTGCAGACGGATCTCAGACTGTTCCGGAGGGGGAGAAAACATGGCTGAGAAGACGTTCCCGTCCGTGCTTGAGGCGACAAAGCACACGCATGCGCGGGCGGACCAGGCGGATCGCTATGAGGCGATCATCGAGCGCCTACGTCGGAGAGCAGAGGACGCGGCAAGACGGTACGAAATGACGCGCAACGTCCACGCCTGGTCGTCAGAATTAGCGTTGGCGGTTCTCGAGGCTTTGGACGATGGGCTCAGTTACCCAAACTTTCAGGTTCGCAAATTTCTAGAACTGGAGGCGAAACGATTTGACCGACGCAAAGAATCAGACGCCCGAAACTGAGATGGATGAGCCAGTGCCGAGTGGAACAAGCAACCTGGGCGGTGTTGTATTTGAGTTCCCTGAGCATCAGGTGAGCGACGACGAAATGGCACCTGTTCGTGACGTATTGCAAGCTGGCGAAGAGGAGGCGCAGCAGGCGGCGGAAATTGCTGCTGCCACTGTGACGCCTGAGCAGATTGCTACCTTTCTGCGCGTCGCATACGAGGCGCACGGTGTTTTTACGGGCATGCCGCAGATTTGGCGACATGACGAGAGTTGGTATCTCCATATCGCGCAAGGTATCGTCGGCCATATCAATGCCGGGATAGCGCGGTATCCCATGATGGGACATGCCATCCGCACGGTGGACGCCGCGGGCACATGGGGGGAGTTCGCATGGGATTACTGTTTGCGCTGGGTTATGACTATCCAAGCGAAACGCAAGGAGAAGGCTGAATCACAGACAGAGGAGGTCCAGAGCAATGGACAATACCAATCGGCGCCAGCTATTGTCGGTCACGCTTCCGCAGGGGCTGACGCCAGACGATTCATCATTCCATGACCGGGCGGCCATCGTCGCCCGCGAGGTACTTGGGCTCATCGGGATGGATGAATGGCTCCCGACAATGCTCGGGATTGCTTCGATGCTATCCGTATTGCCTGATACTTTCCTAGTGGGACCGCTTGGCATGTTACGAGACGTCAAAAGACAGCTCGAATCAGCAGGGCCAATACTCTCCATGGTGCAGGCAGATCAGGATCCTGCGACATATCTGCGGCAAGTTCCAAGAGAGCGCATGGAAAGCGTGATCGACCAGATGATTTCACGGCTGGAGTGGGTGAAGTATGGCGAGGACAGCAGGCAGAGCGACGGCGGCCAAGTTGGGGACGAAGATCCTCAGCAATGACCGGGTAACCATTATCGGGCGCACTGGACAGGGCAAGAGCAAAGTGGCGATGTGGGTGCTGTCGCAAATCAAGTCACCTAGAAAGATCATCCTGAACAGCAAACCCGATAAGGATCTGCTGGTCAAATGGCCGAACTGGGTGAAAAGCATCAAGGACGTTCCGCCTGCTGGCGTAACTCACGTTGCACGATTCCTGAAGTTTCCGGATGGCATTAAGGGATGGGACGATGTGCTCGGCCTTTGGCGCCATGGCAATATGGTGTTCTACTTCGATGAGCTCCCCAATCATGCGAATGCGAGTCAGTGGTCCGGTCACTTACAGCAGATCTATCAGACTGGACGCTCAGTGGGAGTGGGGGCGGTCGCCTGCGCGCAGAGACCCGTGAATGTCCCAAATTTTACACTATCGGAAGCTGACCATATCTTCATCGGGTACACACAGCTCAAATCCGATCGCGAGAAACTAGAAGGGGCGACCGGTGTGCAATGGGACATCCTGCGAGAGCTGCCGCCATATCATTTCGGGTACTACTGCCAGCGTGCGGGTATGACGGAGCCGATTATTTTGCCGCCCGTGCCGCTGGTTTGAATAATTGGAGGTTTTATAATGTCAGGGTTGCACGTCCAGAGTGATTTAGGCCTTGCCGTTCTAGGCCAGGCAGCGGAACGTGTCACGGAGCTCTTGTTCGAGGTCGAGGAGCAAAAGCGAGAACGTGCACGCCTACGCCGCGCACTTCATGCCATTGCCGAGGCCGAAACATTAGCAGAGGCAAAACAGATCGCGAATCGGACGCTGGCTACGGAAAAGAGGAGATCCTCATGAGAGCTATCAATACGATTCGGCATATGGATGAATTGGGACGGATCACGATACCCCATGAAGTGCGGGAACATTTCGGTTGGCGGGACGGTGCCGTCTTCCAAGTCTTTATTGGGGATCAGTCCGTCATTTTGCGCAGGCATGACATAGAGCCAAATTCACACTGCTTCTTATGCGGAAGCACGGAAAAGCTACTCAACCTGCCGGGCGATGAGCGCAAAATGTGCTTCGACTGTTGGGACAATACACGATAAACCAAGGAGACCATAACCGAAGAAGGTACGGATTGGGAAGCCCGCCAGTCTCGTATCTTCTCTTTTTTTTGCCCAAGTGCTATAACGTGTGCAAATTATATATACCACAATTTAGCAAATTGATGAAAAAGGGGGCAGAATCGCGAAATGAAGAGCATTTGGGGGATCATCCGGCTCGTCCTCATCGTCGCGGTTGGGATCTACGTATTGAAGCTCTTGTCTGGTTGGGCGGCCAAAGCTTGGCCAAACACCGTGACAAGCGCTGCGAACAGCGTGGTACAGACGATCTAAATCCTGTCTCGAAAAGGGGGCTAGACAGTGGCAACATCCAATGCTTCTCAGGTCCAGGCGGCCAACCAGCAATTCTTGCTAAATGCCCTGGAACGAAACTATCAGATGGTCCAAACGACGATTACACAGGCTGGCCAGGTCATTGATATTGAGCTTGAACAGGTATCCGGGTATCTCTATGCGATTGATCTCTCTTGCCTATTCAATCTCGATGTGACGGTTGCGACGGGAGGCGCAGTGCCAACCTGGTCGAGTTTTGCGCCGGACAACCTATTCAGCAATATCCAGGTCGCCATGGGCGGTGGCCCGTTCATCAACTGTAGCGCGGTGTTCTTCCGTTTGCGCCAACGCATCATGAATCCTGGTTGGAATCCACTCATTGTGCCCTCCACGGATCCTGCGTATGTCGGCACGGATGTGTTCAGCTTCCCGGCGCTGCAAGCAACCGTAGGCAGCACGGTGACGAATACGCTCCGTTTTGGCATCCATATCCCGCTTCAAATTGCCTACGGGCACATTGAGGGTCACTTACCGGGTAACGCACCTGGCGTGAAGGTGAAGCTGCGCCTGACCGTGACGAATAACTTGTATGGCAGTAACCAGTACGCAAGCCCCGTGGTGGGCGGTAGTGGCGTCACGGTTCAAATCACGCCGTCGACGACCGCACAAAGTTGGGTGCAGCCGAATCTGAAGTATCGGTCCAGCCCGGCAGTTGGCGGCGGACTCCCGACGCCCACAATCGGATCGGTCCTGAACGTCCAGGAGGCAGCCAGTGCATTCGTTGGCGCGGGCGCGCTCACGCCACTGAAATTTCCGAACCCGTTCCGGCATTTGCGGCTGTATCACATCGTGCTCGACGGCACAGGCACCCCAAATTCGACGGGCGTCAATGCCTTCGAACTCGATCTCTCGCCGGGAATTCCGCAGTTCAACTATAACACGCCGGCCGGTTTGCAAGATTACTTCAACCAGGTACGGGAGCTGTATAAAGGCAACCTACCTGCTGGCGTATTCGTGTTTGATCTGTGGTCCGGATCGGATCCGCATAATCCGAATGGTACGCAGACGATCGACGGCACGGTTTATACGACTTTGCAGACCCAGATTGGCGTGAACAGCGCGTTCCAGACGGCTGGTGGCAACATCATCACCTATGATGAGGCGCTGTCGCCGGTCTCGTTCTAAGAAGGAGGGCCGTCGATGAGTCCGTTACAGATGCAGATGTATGCATGGAACGGCTTCACCCCCACGAGTGACCCGCAAGCACAGGCCAGCTACGGGGCGTCGCCGGAGCATTTTCAGATGAGCCCGCAGGCCATCCATATCGTGATCGTCCTCGCCGTCATTCTCGCGGCGATTTATGGCCTGAAAATTGTGGGGAGGTTGATGTCGCGTGGGCGCGATTAAGACGTTAGGGGGTTGGGCCCTCGTGTTCGAGTTTTTGATTTCCGTCGTCGTGCTGCTGGGCGGCGGCGTGGTGCTCTACCACGATCCGCACAACCAGACGGTGACCACGCTTGTAGGAGGCGCCATCGGCGCTGTGATCCCGTTCTGGTTCATGCGTCGACAATCGGATAACTCGACGGCCACATCTGTCCAGACACCTTCGATGGAGGACATTAAGTCGGTTGTCGGTTCGGTCGTCGCAGATGCCGTGCAAAACGCCGTCACGCAGGCCGTGCAACAGACGCCGCCTGCAGCGACGCAGACCGTCGTCATGCCGCCACCGACCGTCACAAGCGCGACGCCTCCAGTTACTACAGGTGGCAATGGACAATGAGGTCGTTTGGTTTCCTGCTTATCTGTGTGGGCATCATGGTCATTTGGCTCGGGTGGCAGGGTAAGCTCTCCCGGGCCGTGCAAGCCCTTGTGACTGGCAGCGTACCTCCGCCGAGCACTGATGGCATGACGGTGACTGGAAAGAACGGAACAACCTATACCATTACCGGCAATAATCAAGGCGGACTGAATATCACGAACAACCAAACTGGGAAACCGGCAACGAGTAGTGACTTAAACAACATTCCCGCTCAGTATCGAGAGGTTCCACACGGTAACTAAGGGGGACATGCCTTGAATGAGACAGCGACGCTGCTCCTGTTACTCATCATCGCAGTGTGGTTTGTGACCACTTCTAGATTCCAGGCGTTCTTGACGGTGGTGAAGGGCGGATGAATACGATCAGCCCACAATTTACAACGTTCGGCGTGGCGGTCCTCGCCATCGTCTTTTGGATTACGGCGCAGCAGGCGAGCCCAGAAGCGCAGCACACCTTTAATTTGTTCCTTGGCGTGCTCCTCCTCTCGATGTTCCTGTTGCATTGGCCAAAAATCAGTCCGTTGTTTTTCAAGGGGGGAACAGCGTGAAAGCATTTCAGGTGCACGATCTGTGGGGGATCATCGGCGGTATTTTGCTTCTCATCGCCATCTATCTGGTACTGAAAAATTCTGGCGGTGCGGTGAGCTTGCTGAGTACGACGATGACCAACAGTAACAACTTGATTCAGACCTTGCAGGGACGGTAAGGAGGACGATGGCATGCAGGCTCCATCCATCTGGTATGGGACGAATGCGACCATCGCTATCGTCCCACAAACTTTTTTTTCGCTAGACCGTGGCGATATGTTCGTTCCGCGCGGCGACGCGGTGCCGAACATGCTCGCTGGAGCTATGGCGACACCGATGATCCGCGCATTAACTGCACATAGCATTCCGGTGTCCTATGCCCAACCGAAGGCAACCATTACGCGAGGCATGCTCATGGCGACGCCAGGCGGCGGGGTGAACGTGAATGGGTCTTAAAGAGACGATCGCGAACATGTCGCCTGGGCAAAAGGTGGTGCTCTTCGGTGGGGGCGCTCTTGTGCTCTTCTTTGGCGCCCAAGCAATCATGAATCATTTAAATGGTAGTTCCACTTCAACTACAACCACCGCGGCCACCGTGCCAACGACAACCACCGATGCGTCGGCGCAGGATCTTGGGAACTACGTGCAGGGGGCGGTGCAGAGCACAGCGGACGCCTTTGCGCAACAATCTCAACAGCAGTTCCAGGCACTGCAACAAAGTCTGGCGGCGCAGAATCAAGCCTTGCTCCAAACGCTGCAAGCGCAACAGCAGCAGAACAACCAAAGCAACCAAGCTCTCGCGCAAACGTTGCAGGCGAGTGAACAGGCTCAGCAGCAACAGCAACAGGCTCTACTAAATTCCATCCAGCAACAACAACAGGCGACGATGCAGACCATTGCTTCGCTTATCGGTAGGATGGGGACGAGCCTGCAGCCGATAGCAGCGACATCCGCACCGTCGCCCGTGATTCAGACACAATCGCAAAGTCTTTTACAAGGCACATCTAGCTCGTCTAGCGGATCCAGCAGCTCTGGACTACCAAGTTTGGCTGGTATCCCTACAACAGGGGCGCCTTATTTTGATGAAAATGACATCGGATCGCCGTCGACGCTCTCCGGCGGGAATGGCATCCAAGGTGTGCCTCAGAGTGACTGGAGCTATGCTACGCAACTGCAAAAGGCCGCGAACTTGGAGACGCCCAATGCAAACCCGAATACGTTCAATGTGGTTCAAAAGGGTGATTCGGCGATTGCCCAACAGGATAAACAACTACTTTCTGGCACTCTTGCCGCCCAGCTCGGCGCAGGCGTGCAGGCTGGACAAACTGTGCTTGGCAGCATGAATGGTAAGGCGTATTGGATAACTAAGGCACCAAATGGACAAGTTTATGCTTCACAGGTGCCGGTTTCCACCGCGCCAACTTCTGCAACAGCACAACAATACCAGCAGGCCGCTGGGATTTAGGAGGTGGATCATGCTTGTATCCGCGTACGATTGAGCTTTTGGATGGAACTACATTTTTTTCGATCATTCTTGGATGCAGTCTTCTCTCATTCGCTATTGGACGAATGTGGAATGCACCATTCCTGGAGGAGGTTACATGGGATGCCAACGATCAAGGCCATTGACCTGTATGAAGGGAGCCCAACTCTAGATTTCTCCCAGTTGAAGGCGGACGGAATCGAAATTGTCATCGCGAAGGCGATCGAGGGTGCGACTTACCACGACTCGAAGTTCCGAGAACATTATGCTGCGGCAAAAGCTCACGATCTGTATCGTGGGGCTTACGGCTTCGCGCGACCTGGCACCAGTGCAGCAGCGGACGAAGCGAAGGCCCTGGTCGAGGTGGTCATGGCACAGGGAGGCTTTGACCTGCCGCCGATCCTCGACTGGGAGGATAATGGTGGACTCGACAATGCCAGCTTGCGCAGTTGGGGCGAGACATGGGTGCAAACCATCGAGAACGAGGTTAAGCGCAAGCCGATCATCTACGGTAGCTCATCATTTTTCCGAGAGCATGAGCTGACTAGCTTTGACGCCTGTCCGTTGTGGATCGCAGATTATGGCGTTGCTCAACCGGATACAGTCTACTGGTCGCGCTGGACGCTGTGGCAGTACACCGATCAGGAGTCGGTGCAAGGTCATCCCTGCGATATGAGCTGGTTCAATGGAGATATAGAGCAGCTTCGCGCATTATGCAACTTGCCTACTGAGCCATCGGTAATGCCTGCGGCAGCCGCACGCGCCGATGCTGTGGACTATACCGCGCGAGAAGGCGATACGCTCTCAACGATATGCTTGCGCTATCATGTGCCACTCATGGTATGTGCTCGGTACAACCTAATCAAAGATCCGAATGTGATCACGGTGGGTCAGCGTCTGCGTATACCCATGCCATTCGTGGTTCGCGCGGGAGATACATTGTCCGCTATCTGCGACGCGCATAAGGAGAGTGTATCATTTGTCGCTTATGTGAATGGCATCGAAAATCCGAACTGTATCAGCGTCGGGCAAGTGGTCTACCTGTAGGGGGTGTCGTCATGGCGACACAGAGTACAACGGACAATCTGGGAACCGGTACACAAGGCGTCGCAAATCCTAAGGCCATCATTACAAGCGTGGCTCAGCAGTGGAAGATACCGCCCTACATCATGCTCGATACGGCGCAATTGGAGAGCGGAGATAACCCGAACCTCGTTGTCACGGACACAAACGGAGCGACGAGCACAGGGCTCTTCCAGCTTAATGCGAAGGGCGTCGGTGCTGGATATACAACGCAGCAATTGCAGGATCCGCAACTGAATGCGACATTGGCAGCCCAGGCTATGGCGCCGTGGGTAGCTTCCGGCCAGGCTCAGGGGTTGAGTGGACTAAATCTCCTCGAATATGTGGACAACAATGCCGGATGGCCGGGGATGCTCGGAGTCAGTACAACGCAACAGGTTGAGCCGAGCTATGATCAAACCCTTGCACAAATATATTATGGGCAGACGGGACCTTATCTCACTGGCACCGGTGGGCAATCAGTGGCTGCCGCCGCTCCGACTTCGACACCAAACGCCACGGGGCAAAGCGGTAGTTCTCCCAGTGGTGTCACTGGCTACGTGAGATTTGGGATTGAGGCGCTCGGAGGGATCGCCATGATTGGACTTGGCATCTGGATCGCCATGAATCCGTTTAGCGATCTCACAAGTGCACTGAGACAATTAGGTAAAGGTTCCGCGACAGCACAATCTAAAAAGACGGACCATACAACGATCGGAGCTCACTCGAAAGTATCCGAGGATTCGTCGGGACCGTCAGAAGAGGAACGAACGCGCATGGATAAGGCGGCTCGTGCAGGGGTGAAATCGGGAAGATCCGACTGAATCATGTTCGCACAGCAGTCCATCAAGCGAAAGAAGCGTGAGGTGAACATATGACTACAACTCAAGTTACCACCGACGTGCGCCGCGTCTCTTCCCTGCCCGTATCCCTACCAACGAATGCGACGTCAGGTTCATTTGTGCTGCATAACACATTTATGGCGAGTTATATCGCTGTGCTGAATGAGTCCGGAGCACAAATGAATGTGTCAATCGGCAAGCCGTCCATGCAGCCGTCCGATGCGTTGCCCTTCAATGCTGGCGTGTATCTATCATTGCCACTCCCGCAGGAGACAGACACGGTAACGGTATTCTGGGATGCGCCGACCGAGTTGTCGCCGGAGAATAATAGTGTAATCTTTCTGTTCTCGAATTTGACGATCCCAGTCCAAGGCGGGGCTATGTCTCCAGGCGGTACGGCGCAAAATGTCACGGTCATGAATACGGTCCACTCGATCATCGACAGCATTACGGGCGGTGTCGCCGTGTCGAGCATGCCTCCGATCCTTGGCAGCGACTACGGGAATCCCGCCGCGAATCATGTCATTAAGGTTGACGCCGCTGGCAATCAGTATGTTGTTCTTGCATCTGGCGGCCAGGTGGAGATTACGAATTCAACGCTGGCCACGGCTGGGATCGTAGGGAATGCCCAAACGAATGTCGGGACGACTGCCGTACAGCTTACTGTGCCGGCTGGCGCACGCAATTTCGCCATTACGAATATGGATTCGAGCAATACTCTTTATCTCGGGTCAAGCAGCTCAGTGACCACATCTAACGGCTTCCCTATCGCTCCCAAACAAACGTTTGCGTTCGACTGTGATCCAACGGCCAGCGGGATCGTGGTATGGGCGATTGCGACGGCCAGTATCACGGTTGCCACGATGGGGGTGAAATGACGTGAGTCTACGGATCACAACCCCAGTCCTCGGAAATGCCGCAGCGGGTGATGTGCGAGCGGGAAAGACGTTCTCGGGAACTGCTGTTACACCTGGTACAGCTGGTACACTGCCCACGCAGACGAGCCCTGGGACGATCACACCAGGCACATCGAATCAATCGTTCCCGGCAGGTATCTACGACAGTGGGTGGTCGGTCAAGGGCGATCCAAACCTTGTGCCGGGGAATATTGCGCAGGGTGTGTCGATCTTCGGGGTTACGGGGACAAGCGTTCAGGCTGCGGGCAATGCGACTCCCGCTCAGGTGCTGACGGGGTATACATTCACTTCCGCGGGAGCAAGCGGTACGCAAAACGGTACCATGCCCAATAACGGTGCCGTGATACTCACACCAAGCGGTACTGGTACGGTGTCGATACCGGCGGGATACCACAACGGGAGCGGATATGTCGCCCAAGTGAGTGTACCTGCAGCAAATGTGCTCACAGGCACGACGATCGCTGGCGTGGCCGGAACCATGCCGAACCATGGATCGCCAACCTGGACGCCAGGTACGAGCAATCAGAGTTTGGCGGCAGGTTATTACTCTGGGGGTACCGTGCAAGGCGACGGAAATCTCCAGGCGGGCAATATACGCAGTGGAGTTAGCATATTTGGTGTGTCTGGGAATGTGACGCCGCGGCAGTATGCACAGGGGACAACCAGTTGTTCAGGTGGCACTGTGACATTTTATTGTCACGGGACTTCAGGCAACCAATCATTATATTATGTCACTGTATCAGGACTAGGATTCCAGCCATCGCTCATCTTTATATTCGTGCCAGTAACCGGAGCTATCACCGTATATGCCGCGAATGCGAATATAGACAACTATGGAGATACTATCTATTGCGCAAGCGGCGGACTGTTCTATCTAGACGGGTCGAGCGCTTATGTTAACGGAGGGACATTCCAGCTTCCGATAAGCAAGTATCAGACGGGTAGTAACACAATATATTGGGAGGCCTATCTATGAATATCGGCCGACGCATTTACTATGACATATCCACTGGGGATGTAATCCTAGACACCGGCGAGCGTTCGGGGGATGTTGTGGAGACTACACAGGCCCAAGATTTTGAAACCTACCCCGCGCTCCAGGGGCGAGACGCAACAACGGTAGGCGTCCTGCAGCTTAACTATGGCCAATACGCGGAAAATTATCAGACAAGCTATATCTCGAATGTGAATCCGACGACGCAGGCAATTACGTTTACTCCATATTCCATGCCGTCGACAAATACGACAAGTAGCTCCGCCAGTACGTCTTCGACTATCGGAGGAACGTCCTCATGACCAGTCGTGAGATTGCTTGGATCGTCATTGCCGCTGCAGCCGG
>NZ_JXBW01000024.1 GCF_001447355.1 Alicyclobacillus tolerans
AGGACTTAGAAATCTGCAAAACGCTCAAATCATAAAGGTAACGTAGTGGTAACTGTTGAGTGGACTCATGAAGGAGAAGCGCGTTGGATTACTTCCAAACCGTTTTTTGTTTCTGAAACTATATTTTCCTTTAATGCTCTGAGAATGTCTGCAAATCTCCCTGAAGGAGATTGGTGTTGTAACATGTACATAGGAACAAATCTTGTCTCGTCTCATCCATTCAGAGTGATCCATAGTGGAGGACGGCCGAATGCTGCGTGGATTGACTTTTATGGTTGAATGCGAGGATATATGTAATCGACCGATTGGATACAAGATGAACATGAAAATATTGATGCTCGTGTTCACCCGACTATGACAGTTAGGCAAAGCATGTAGACTTATGAATGCCGTGGAGTCCTTTAGAGGAGCTGCTTGCCTGACCTAATCGAGGTGGTACGTGGCTCATCGCAGAGATTCAAAGAGGACACAAATGGCCAGATATCCACTCTCACATGCATAAGCGTCAAGCGACCCACACATAGCATTCAGCCTCCCCGTGCTTGAAGATAAGCTCATCCAACGCCATGGGGGATTTGGTATTAGCCGCCAATTCTTCTGTATCTACGGCAAGGATTTCTTCCGGTGTTGTGTATTCCATCAACAGTTCGGAGGATGTCTTGCCAAATAGGTCGGAGAACAGTCGCTCGTATTCGGGAAACAACATATCGAGCACGCTGATGACTTGCCGCTTTAAGTCTGAGATGGAATCGACCAGACTGAACCGAAACCGGCTCAATTGCCGTAAAGCAACAATTTCGTCACTGCCGAGTTCTGTCGTGGTGTACCGTCCAAAGCGCAATACCTCAGCAATGATGAATGCGTCTTTCGTGTCATTTTTGGTCTTTCGAAGGTACATGTTGCGAAATGCATCCGACTGAATGGGGTTGATAACACGCACCCGAATGCCATGTTTACGGAGAAACGAGTGTAATGCCAACCAGTAATGGCCTGTAGCTTCCAGAGCGACTTCTGTGGATGACAAATCGGGATCGACATGCTGCATCCACTGGATCAGCTTCTGGCCACCAGCCTGCGTGTTTGGAAAACGTAGTGTCTTGCCTTGACTCTGCCCAGTTGAGTCGATGATACAGGCTTCATGATGGCGTTTGGCAATGTCAATACCCACAAAATACACAGCACGTACCTCCAAATGGGTCGGATCCTCACAACCTTGCGATCTACAACCTAGTTTGAGATTCGAAGACAGAGGTCAACCCCTCCAACATCCAGCTCATTCGTAAACGCTCGCAAGGCGGGGACTACACTCTCTCTGTCGAGAACCAATGGTCCCAAGGAGGTGATCGTAGTACCCCGACCGCTACGAGAATTTTATCTCAAAACTCTTTGGAGTACGTAACATCAATATACTAGGAGGTGAAAGACTAACCGAACATATGTCCGGGGAATTTTAAGCGATGATTTTGAGGAAATCCAAACCGGCGTTTTTTGGGAAACCAACCTGATTTTTTTGAGGAATTAAATCCGTTGTTGACAGATGGGTGGGCCGTCCTGCCCACTGCCCACTGCCCACTGCCCACTGCGATACAGCCACATGTACGACTGCGTTTGAGCGGGGCGTCCATCTTCCTGCAGCACCTGCAGTGTCGTTTCATGCGCATGGAGATAGCGGCGTCGAAGAAGCTCGCGATGTAGGCGCTCGTACACGGGTCTCAACCACGTCTCGGCGGCATACACGACCCAATTCGCGAGCGTTTGCCGAGACAGCGGGTATCCGTGCCGCGCAAATTACTGCTCCTGCTGGTACAGAGGCATCCCGACCACGAATTTCTTCGTCATCACGTACGCCACGGCCTCCGGCGTAGCCATGCTCCTCGCCTGAACCCGGCTTAGGCGTCGGCGCGCGCAACACAGGTGTCTCCGTATCATGGGTTTCGCAATGCCGACACGCGTACATACCGCACGTACTCGACCGTCCGCATCTGCGCCGGGATGATCTTCACTCGCCGCGACACTTCCCGGCTCATCTCGCGCAGTTTGCCCGCACACGTCGGGGACACTTGCTCATCCTCTGGCTGGGGGTATTCCACCACTTCATCCGCTGGACGCGCCCACAGCCAAACCTCCCGTGCCTTAGCTTAGGGCTTCTTCTGCTCATACATGATGACTTCCGTCTCGGCCTCGGGTTCCTCTTCCAAAGCATCGACAGGGGAGGAGCCGCCTTCTACCTCGGCTTCGTTAAACAGCGAAAGCTGCACACCGTCCGCGTGGAGGACACTTTCGTCCGGCACTCGCTCGATGCACCAAATAAACGGTGGCGCAGCAAACGCACCTGCTCCTCCAGGTTCCCCACTTGCTGGCGCAGTTGCGCATTTTGAACCTCCAAAGCCTTGAGGATGTCATATTCTTGTTGTTGGATCGTGACGGTTCCGTTTGTGTTGGACATGCCTTACGCATTCGATACCGCGGATCGGAATCCTCTGTTGTGCCCTCAGATGGCGGAGCGCGCGTGAACGGCTCGATGCACTTTCGGTTGTTCGAGGGGTAGGCCGTATAATAACCAGTTCAACTCCCAGCGCTTGATGTTGAGCGTTTTCGCATCCTTGACTTCCGGCCAAGCGAACCGGCCGCGCTCTAAGCGTCGGAAGTAGAGCCAAAACCCGTTGTGAAACCAGTGCAGGATTTTGAGCTTGTCCCGCTGCCGGTTACAGAAGACAAACAAGCAAGGCGAAAACGGGTCAAGCTGAAACGACACCTGGACCAAGGCCGCGAGTCCGTCGATGGACTTGCGCATATCCATAGGCCCACGGACAGGGTAGACGTGATATGCCTGGGTGAAGTCGGTGCTTAGCACGGCCGCGTCACAAGCATGTGGACAAGCTCCGCCTGTAGGCGTAGTTCTAGCCGAGCCTCACGTCAATTTCGACCTTTCCAACGCGAAGGGTGATGGATGCTGTGGTCGTTTGAGCGTCGTCAGTCACAACCGAGACAAAGGCCGGAATGACGCCATGCGACGCTTCATACCGAAAGCGCCGAGCCCAGTACCAGAACTGGTGAGGTTTAGAGCGTGTTCGGCGCAGAACTGGGCAGCGGACAGACCGCTGTCGTAGAAGGCGGAGATGCGCTCGCGCCAAAGTTCACGGCACCCTTGGTGAGACATGTGATCTCGCATACAAGAACCCTCCCGTGGCTTGATGAGGAAATTTTCAAGCAGCGGGAGGGCCAACGCCATGTGGGGTTGAATTGACGCTTAAAGACAATGTATCGTAGCACAATATGTTCCGCCATACCGTGGTCGGCACACAGTACTGGTGGATCTTCCGGTGTCTAGATACGGCCGTAGATCTGGGCAGCGTCACTGGATTGCAGAACAACCTCTTTTTACATTATCATATCTCCTCTGGGAACAGATCGCCATGGCGTAACAGACGTAATACAGGTCAACTCCCTGTAACAAGGCTACTTTACCTTGCCCAAGCAGTATATCGCTTATGAGAATGGATTGTCGTCCGATAAACGGGACCCAAATACCAGGCTGTCAACGCCTCCCGGCATCTTACCGGCAGCCGCCACTCGGAATCCGGCCTCTATAAGCAGATTTGTTATAAGACTTGCCGGATATAATCGTACGTTCGCTGGGTTGGTCCAAAACACTTGGGACATTACTGCCGAGTTCTCACTATCGGTTGTCACAATGAAGATACGTCCTCGATAACTCATTCGAGATAACAGAGCCAGAAAGATTGCCAGACATGTATCTGGCTGAAACTTTTCTATGACATTTCGCAAAAACACAACGTCAAATTTCTCCATATGACGTTTGTGACAAGGGGCTTCATCTATCAATTGCACAAGTGCGGAAGGTTCCGTTTGCATGACCGAAGCGCCATGATACTGCATGATTTCTACCCATGAACAATTTTCCGTACCGACGTCCAAAACATGAGCGTGCTCGTGTAATCCTTTAAGTAAAATCGGTGCATATGTGTCAAATGAAACCAAATCCGTTTTATATCTTCGTTCTAAAATCCTTAGCGAACGCTTTGCTAGTTCCCTGAAGGAACCTGATTGAGTCGCATCCGTGGTACTTGTCATTTTCGCCTGCAGCCCCATCAGTCGGTGATGCACGATATCCCCTATGGCACTCCAAGTAAACTGCTTAGCATGCTGAGCAGCTTCGAGGCTAACTGCACGATTCAATTCCTGGTGTTGAACAATAGACTTCATGGTTTTCACCAAGCATGGCACGTCAGTATCAATAATTTCTGCTGGAAGAGCGGTCCTAAGGTCGCCAGCGTTCGGAAAAGTGGTGGCTTTCGATTTGACACGATAACTACATTTCGGCAATGTGAACTCAACCGCAGGACCCAAGTCAGGAATGATGGGTGGAACGCCGCATGCCATAGCCTCCAGAATAGGTAAGCCAAAACCTTCACCGCGATATGGATGCACAAGACAATCACAAGCTCGGTACAATGCAGCCATCTCATTTGGCGCTAACTCATCATCGATATAGAGTATCTCGGGTAAATTCCGATCTAGAGAGGCTTCCAAAATTTTTTCGTGGTACGTCTGCCCTGCGTAAAAGGTCCTAGTTCCAAAATCCTTCACCACGAGGCAAACATCGTCGCTCGGCTTGAAAGCCGTTATATATGCTTCAAGGACCTTATCAATACCTTTTCTAAAAATTGTTCCTCCAACAAAAAGGAACTTGAACTTTTTACTAGTTTCTAACGGATATATTGGACCATCTACCTTAAATATGTCGGTATCAACTCCAAGTGGAAAACTGAATATCATCTCTTGAGGAATACCTGACCTCAAATAACCGAGCTCTGTATATTTACTATTCACCCAGACCTCATGCACGTGCGTACGTATAAATGATACCCAATCCTCAGGTATAGGCCCATACTCCCAAGGCTGAAAAAAGATTTGGATCCGGGCATTCGACGGTTTTAAAACTGGTGGCCATTGCTGTCGAACGTGTATACAATTCGCTGTGCAACTCGCTTCATAGCAGGATCTCAACGAAGTAGCACCCTGAAACCAGTCATCCGGTAATGTGTCACGTTGCGTTGGGATTACAGAAAGTGGGACACCTCTACGAATGAGTTCTAAGCACAAATATCGATTGACCAATGCCAGACTGCTATTGACCATTTGAGGCCCTTCCCACACCACGCCATCTGTCACCATTGTGTTTTATCACACCTACCTTATGTATTTTTCCATGACACCTTCACTTGCTGATACAGCGTTTCGAAAAAGTCTTTGTCGGGATGTATGTCATTCAGGTGCTTAAATCCATAGGCGCCATATTGGTTAAATAGCCCACTAAGATTTCTTTGCAACTCGCCTTGGATGTTCTCTAAGTGCTTTCGTTGAGCCATATACGCGTGATAGACTCTCGACTTCAAAACACACTTGGGACGCCAAGCCGTACGAATCCCCATGTAGTACAAATAGCCGAGCAGAAGGCTATCATCCTCAAACCCCTGTTTCCCCGTTAAAAAACCTGTATCATAACCACCAACCGCTTTTAAGACTTCCGCCTTATGAATCACTGGATGAACAAAGCCCAGGGCAACTTTATCTTGTTGCAAACTACGCAACAACTGAAGAAGCAATTCGGTAGAGAGCTCTCTCAAGTCAATTCCGTGCACACCATCAGGCTCCATTGAGCCGTTTTGCGTTACAATACCAGGGCAGACCATAGGTTCATCTGTTCGTTCCAAGAAATCTATCAATTCAACGTACCAATCTTTCGGAAACGCCATATCCACGTGTATCTCTGATATATAAGGAATGGACGGGTACCTATCCCATATATGTTCGAACATAGCCTGTCTGGATTCGGGAATACCAACATTCAACCCGTCACCTATGATATCCACCTTAACACCAGTCTGCGCCGCTAGGAGCTGAATATCATGGTTCGACAAGATACCTTGGTTATAAATAACGACGTTGTTCTCCTCAGACTTACCCAACGTAGACAGACATGTCTTTAACATTTCAACATCCTGATCTTGAGATGCCAACCGCACCATCAATGGAAGAGTATGTATAATACGCAACTTCTCGGCCCCCAAAGTTATAGATTTTTATTTACGGTACTAAGCATACTTAAAAGGCGCAACTCGCCTACGTTGAATTTCGTTTGAATGAGGCTCATGCACGCCTTTTCATGGCCACCACCATAACGAGCGGCAAAGTAGGGCCCGGTGCCACAATTATACCGATACGCACCCGCTTCGTGACACGCTAACCATCACTACCAAATTCCTAGTGAGACACAACATTTCAATGCAAACAATCGTGATACTTCAGTGTGAATGCACTACTGGAAGCGAACAAACAGACCGAGGCTAAGAAGCGCCACAGTCGCAATCTAGGGCATTGTAATTAAACTTTGATATGGATCTGAGAACGCTCGGCCCAACTCACAATACGTTCATGCGTTGCTCCAATACATCGTCCTGCGTCGTTGTAAACATACTTGTCTGAGGTCTTAACGACTATAGTAAAGACCAAATGATACTTAATCCCCTTGATGATACAAATTGGGTACTATAGACAGGATATCAGCTTATATAGTTAAAGTTTCTAAGTAGTAATGCACTAAAGTTCGTAACCATACCGCAAAGGCCGCTACCTGACACCGGGCAACGGCCTTAATTCTTTCTATAGACCTATGGAGCGGGTGATGGGAATCGAACCCACGCTACCAGCTTGGAAGGCTGGAGTTCTACCATTGAACTACACCCGCATATACTGTTAATCCACACTTCTCACTGGTGGGCCCACTAGGACTCGAACCTAGGACCAACCGGTTATGAGCCGGCCGCTCTAACCAACTGAGCTATGGGCCCGGTGCAACAATGCTTATTATAGCATAGCCACACCGGTTTGTCAAGCCCATTACTCACAACTTAATTGAAATTTCGCTCACACTGGCAAGCAGTCGGCATAAAGCCCGCGCTTACAACACGTGACTCTTGACACTTGTCGCTCATGCAAATGTAATCTCCGGCACGTCCTCAAACAACACGACACGCGCAGGTGCTGCGTCAATCCCCGTCAATTTCAAAGGTAACGCAACCATGAAATAACGACCTGCCGGGACGTCCTTCAGACGCAAGCCTTCCAAAATCACGATGCCCTTCGACAGAAGCGACACGTGCGTCTCATGATTCGGTTGCGCGCGCTCGACGCCAAGCCCATCGATACCAACACCGCCAACCCCGATACTCGACAAGTACTCGGCACCATCCGCAGCTAAGTAGATAAATTCGAAGTTGAACGTCTCCTCGAATGAGTTACGCGTCTTGAACAGCAAAAACTCACCTGCCTGCGGATTGTGCGGCTCCAAGTCCACCTTCGAAATACCTCCGGTGACCGACGTTAGGTCGATCACGCGGCAGGATCGAATCAGTTTCTCCAACCCGACAGCCTCAATGGTCTTTCCATTCGGAACCATATGCAGTTCCGCATCGATGTGCGTACCGGTGTGCGCATCGAGATGCAAACGCGTCTCGTGCGCACTGCCAGTCGTGAAGTCCGATGTCGTCTCGAACTGTGGACGCTTTTCGTCCTTATTCTTGTACACCTGCATATCAGCATGGATCAGCATGCTGATATCATAGAACTTCGCCATTTACCGTTTCACCTCCACCGGGTGACCGGTCGCATGCTCAAGGTTATCCATCGGCGACTCATTACCGTAAAGAGGCCACCACAGACCCGGCTGCTCCTTGACGAGATCATGCGCGGCCTTTGGTCCCCATTCACCAGCTTTATAGGTGTGCAACGGTACCGTGTTGTTGGCAAACGCGTGTGCGATGGGGTCGACAAACTTCCATGCCAGGGATACTTCGTCCCAGCGCGTGAAGAACGTTGAATCGCCATGCATTGCATCGTGCAACAAGCGCTCATAGGCCTCCGGTGACTTATCTGCCGATTGGCTGAATTCCATGGCAATCGGCACGACGACGTTGTCCGTACCTGGGCGCTTGACGTTCATCTGCATGTACATGCCTTCCACAGGATTGATCCGAATGACGAGCAGGTTCGGACCGAGATTGCCGTCCTGGTTAAAGTACAGGTGCTTCGGCATGTTGCGGAACTGGATGACGATCTCGGTCGACTTCACCGGCATCCGCTTGCCGGTACGAATATAGAATGGCACGCCCGCCCAACGGAAGTTGTCGATGAACAACTTTGCCGCAACAAAGGTTTCGGTCTTGGAATCTGGAGCAACGCCTGGCTCTTCCAAGTAACCCGGAACTGCCTTGCCGCCGATCTCGCCAGCCGTATACTGACCGCGCACGACATACTGGCCGACTTCATCTTCCTTGTACGCGCGCAAGGAACGCAACACCTTCACCTTTTCGTCGCGAATAGCTTCCGTGTGCAAGCGGCTAGGCGGCTCCATGGCGGTCATCATGACCATTTGCAGCATGTGGTTTTGCACCATGTCACGCAACGCGCCTGACGTCTCGTAGTACGATGCCCTATCCTCAACGCCGACCGTCTCACTCGAGGTGATCTGTACCGAGGCGATGGAACGGTTGTCCCAAAGTGGCTCGAACATCGAGTTGGCAAAGCGAATGACCTCGATATTCTGCACCATTTCTTTACCAAGGTAGTGATCGATACGGTAAATCTCTTCTTCCGCGAAGGCACTCGAGAGCTGGTCGTTCAATTCGGCTGCCGACTTGTAGTCGTGGCCAAATGGCTTCTCGATAATCAGGCGACGCCAGCCTTTCGTATCGGCAAGGCCAACCTTCTTCAGATACAACGCCGTTTCACCAAAGAAACGCGGCGCCATCGACAGATAGAACAA
This sequence comes from Alicyclobacillus tolerans, assembly GCF_001447355.1. Taxonomy (GTDB): domain Bacteria; phylum Bacillota; class Bacilli; order Alicyclobacillales; family Alicyclobacillaceae; genus Alicyclobacillus; species Alicyclobacillus aegles. The sequence goes on from NZ_JXBW01000024.1 coordinate 8,849, forward strand.
GCGATTGCCGCCGTGGTCTTTCTTGCTTTCAATGTCGAGAACAAACTGATGCAACTTGCGAAAGTCGTCCTCGTTGTCGACATTGCCTGGAACATAAAAGACACGCGCAATAAAACGCGACCAGACGTCGTCTTCCACACCTTCCTTCACGAAGGAGACGAGCGCCTTATGTACTTCATCGCGGAACGCTTCCGTCGTGTAGTCGCGGCGCGCCGTGCCGACGATGCTCAACCCTTCTGGCATGAGGCCCTTCTTCTCAAGCTGGTATAAGGCCGGAAACAGTTTGCGATGGGCGAGGTCGCCCGTGGCACCGAATAGGACAAAGACGTGCGGCGGCAATTGACGAGTGTTGTTCTCCATCTCCACTCCAACCACTTCCCCAATCTCTTGTATATATTCCGGGACTCATTGTACATCAAGCGATTGCGATCATACAGATGCCAAGCGGCAAATGATGCCGGCTTGGCATTAGTTTTTGATTCGTAGCCAATGTTTATGACTTATTGCGCGGAATGGCCTGACTCGCGTGCCTGTTCGCGCGCGAGCTGCCATCGTAGGTACGCGTGAATAAACGGATCGAGCAAACCATCGACGACAGCCTGAACGTTGCCGACCTCCTGGTTCGTGCGGTGATCCTTGACGAGCGAGTACGGATGGAACACGTAGGAGCGAATCTGACTGCCCCATGCAATTTCCTTTTGCTCTCCGCGCAGTTCGGCGAGTTCCGCCTCGCGCTCCTCCTGGCGCTTGGCAGCCAGACGCGCCTTCAACAATTCCATTGCAACGGCGCGGTTTTGAATCTGTGAACGCTCGCTCTGGCAACTGACGACGATGCCTGTCGGTAGGTGCGTAATCCGAACGGCTGAGTCGGTCGTATTGACGTGCTGCCCACCTGCCCCCGTTGACCTATACGTATCGATCCGCAATTCTTCCGGACGAATTTCAATCGTCGTGTCATCCTCTGCGATCTCAGGGATGACATCGACCGACGCAAACGACGTATGGCGGCGCCCGGAGGCGTCAAACGGCGATATACGCACAAGGCGGTGGACACCTTTTTCCGCTTTCAGATAGCCGTACGCGTTATGGCCTTTAATCCGCAACGTCACACTTTTGATGCCAGCCTCGTCACCGGGCAGATAATCCAAGACCTCTACCTTGTACCCATGGTCTTCCGCCCAGCGCGTGTACATGCGAAGCAGGATGGATGCCCAGTCCTGAGATTCCGTGCCACCTGCACCTGGATGCAACTCGACAATGGCATTGTTGGCATCGTAATCACCCGACAGCATTAACTGGAGCTCGAACGAATCGATGCCGTCCTTCAGCTTCTCAGCCATCGTGTTCGCCTCGGCGAACAGGTCCATGTCGTTCTCTTCTTGTGCAAGTTGCAAGGCGACTTCTGCATCGGCATGCAAACTTGTCAGCTCGTTCATCTTGTCGACGACCGACTTGAGTGCATTCATCTCACCGATGATCTTTTGCGCCTTTTCTTGGTCATCCCAAAAGGTTGGTTCGGCCATCAGCGACTCAAGCGTCGCAATACGGTTTTCCTTATTAGGGACGTCAAAGAGACCTCCCGAAATCCGCCAACCTGGTGGCCATTGTCTTTAAGTCTTGGCGAAGCTCGCCAAACGTCTCTGCCATGAACTCGTCACTCCTCGCGTAATTTTCCCAAGGTATTGTATCAAAGACACTTATAACTCTGTGACACGCTTCATCCATTTGCCTCTCCAAAACAAGAAGGCGCAGCGACGCTGCGCCTTTCGAGGGACGACGGACTCAACCGCCCTGCACAGGCACTGCACCATGCGCCTGAATCGGTTGTGGTGCCGCCTGCAACGTCGCCTTGAAGACGTAAAGCACAACCTCTTCTTCGATGGAATGGATCATCGCCTCGAACATCTCGAAGCCTTCCTTCTGGTAAATCACCAGAGGATCGGCCTGGCCATATGAACGCAGATGGACGCCTTGGCGGAACTGATCCATCGCGTCGATGTGATCCATCCATTTGGAGTCAACAGCGCGCAACAAGACTACCCGTTCAAGCTCGCGCAAAAAGCCTTGTAGCTCTTCCTCGCGCGCATCATAGTTGGATTTTGCCAGTTCGAGCAAATGGGTCTTGATTTCATCGCGATCGAGCTTGCGCAGCGATGATTCGTCGACCTGCCCCGGTAAGAGGAAATGGTTTTCCGCATACTGAATCAGCGCCGGAATGTCCCAATCCTCAGGAATTTGCTCTTCGGAGCAATAGACCTCAAGCATGTGATCGACGAGATCGTCCAACATCCCCTCGACGACTTCACGTAGGTTGTCACGCTCAAGAATCTGGCGGCGCTGGCGATAAATCACCTCGCGCTGTTTATTCAACACGTCGTCGTAGCGGAGGACGTGTTTGCGCAGATCGTAGTTATTACCTTCGACCTTTTTCTGTGCACGCTCCATGGCGCCAGTCAACATCTTGTGCTCAATCGGTTGATCTTCTTCGAGACCAAGGCGATCCATCAGGCGGCGAATGTTCTCGGAACCGAATAGACGCAGCAAATCGTCTTCAAGCGACAGAAAGAACTGTGATGAACCGGGATCTCCCTGGCGCCCCGCACGACCGCGTAGCTGATTGTCGATACGCCGGCTCTCATGCCGCTCCGTGCCAATGATGTGCAAGCCACCCAATTCCGGCACACCTTCGCCGAGGAGGATATCGGTACCGCGCCCTGCCATGTTGGTGGCGATGGTGACCATACCGCGCTGGCCTGCAAGTGCGACGATCTCCGCTTCACGCGCATGGTGCTTCGCATTCAGCACTTGGTGCGGGACACCACGCTGGTGCAGAAGGTGCGATACGATCTCCGACTTCTCGATGGAAGTCGTACCTACGAGGACAGGTTGCCCGACGCGATGTCGTTCCACGACGTCGTTGACAACCGCATTGAACTTGGCGCGCTCCGTTTTGTAGATGACATCGCCCAGGTCTTTGCGGGCAAGAGGTCGGTTCGTCGGGATAACGACGACATCCATACCGTAAATTTCAACGAACTCTTTTTCCTCCGTCTTCGCTGTACCCGTCATGCCGGATAACTTCTCATACATGCGGAAGTAGTTTTGCAACGTGATGGTGGCTAAGGTCTTCGACTCGTTTTGGACGCGGACGCCTTCCTTGGCCTCGATAGCCTGGTGCAAACCTTCGCTGTAACGCCGACCTTCCATCAGACGACCGGTGAACTCGTCGACAATGCAAATCTCGTCGCCCATCACGACATAGTCTTTGTCACGGTGCATGAGACCGTGCGCCTTCAGAGCCTGCGTGATGTGGTGCATGAGCGTGACATTGTCCGGATCGAACAAATTGCTCACGCCGAAGTAAGACTCTGCCTTGCGGACGCCAGAGTCGGTTAGGTTGGCGGTACGCATCTTCTCGTCGACTTCATAGTCTTCCTCAGGCTTCAAGCGGCGCACGAGCAGGTCCGCGCGGAAGTAAAGATCCGCGGACTTCTCGGCCGGCCCGGAAATGATGAGGGGAGTCCTCGCTTCGTCGATAAGAATGGAGTCCACCTCGTCGACGATGGCGAAATGTAGGCGGCGCTGCACCATGTCGTCGAGTGTCATCACCATATTGTCGCGCAGATAATCGAACCCAAACTCGTTGTTTGTCCCGTACGTGATGTCGGCCATATACGCTTCACGTTTCTGCGCCGGGGTCATGTCGTGTCCGTTGTAGCCGACGGTAAGGCCGAGGAAACGGTGCACTTGACCGGTGTATTCCGCATCGCGTTTGGCCAAGTAGTCGTTGACCGTAACGACGTGCACGCCGTTTCCCGTCAACCCGTTCAGGTATGAAGGCAAGGTCGCCACCAGCGTCTTACCTTCACCGGTCTTCATCTCGGCCACCCGGCCTTCGTGTAGTACCATGCCACCCATCAGCTGTACGTCATAATGGCGCTGACCAAAGACGCGCTTGGCGGCCTCACGTACGACCGCGAAAGCCTCAGGCAACAGATTGTCCAACTTTTCTCCATTCGCAAGCCGCTCCCGGAACGCGGGTGTCATCGCTTGCAACTCCGCATCTGTCATTGCCTCGAATTGTGATTCGAGCGCATTAATCCGATCCACCTTACGGCGCAATCGGGCAATATCTCGTTCGTTCGAATTAAAGACCTGTTTGAGGAGTCCCACCGAACGGTTACACCCCCATATCGCGATCAACTTCTATCTAAAGATTGTACCGTAGCGATGCAGGATATCACAACATAAAGAAATAGGACACCATGTTCCCCAAAATTCCTCTATGTAAGAAGGGGCTTCCCGGCCCCATGTTTCTGGTGCGGGAAACCCCTTGCTGTTAAAAGTGTAGTCAAGCAAAGCATTCACGCCACTGACATAGCCTCACGCGAGAGTCACATCTCGTGGCCAAACTCGATTAACCTTGTGGCTCGATGAGACCGTAATCCCCCCGTTTACGGCGGTACACGACATTGACTTCTTCCGTCTCGGCATTGGTGAAAACGAAGAAATCATGGCCAAGGAGATCCATCTGCATAATGGCCTCTTCGACGTCCATCGGCTTGATGGGAAAGCGCTTGACGCGGACGACGCGCAAATCTTCATCTACATCCAGGATATCGTCAGACCATCCACGATGCCGAATTTGTGTGCGCAGGCCGCGAGCGCGAAAGCGCCGATTCAGTTTTTGCTTATATCTATGAACCTGTTCTTCAAGTTTATCTGTGACCAAATCAATGGAGGCGTACATGTCTTGTGACTTCTCTTCCGCTCGGAAGATGACACCATGTACGTGCACTGTCATTTCAACGCGGTGGTACGTTCCTTCAACCGCCATCGTTACGTGAATCTGCTTGTCCGCCTCACCCTCAAAATACCGGGTCAAACGCCCAATCTTTTTGTCCACGTATTCCTGAAGAGCCGAAGTGACAGAAATGTTGTCGCCATGAACTTGAATCTTCATTGACAACTCCTCCTTCGTGGTGGCTAGATTATAAGCCTAACGGCCGAAAAGAGGAATGGTCAGATTTGATTCCTCAGAGGGTGCTTCACCTGTATACTGACAAGTAACGACGCAGATGGACGAACTTACAGTGTCTGCAGGATTTACAAAGGAGCATGAGTACTTTGACCTCTTTACATGATAGATTTCAAGCCATCGATTCAGTTTGGAAAGCCTATACACAGCAAAGGGATCTGCCGCATCACTGGTTGCTGGAGCAAACTCTGAAAACCGCGCTCACGCGAAGAGCCATACTGCCTGTTCTCCATATTCAAGAAGGGATGAAAGTCCTGGATTTAGGAACGGGTTTTGGCGCACTAGCGTTCGATATCGCTGCCTCCTCAGGTGTAGTGGTGCATGCAATGGACCATGACATGACCGCCATCGAATTAGCCACAAGTATGTTGGCGGATATTCAAGCGTCACAAGGGCTACATCCGCTTTCACAAGTTACTTGTGAAGTCGGCGATGTGTACCAGCTCCCGTATTCGAACGACACCTTTGATTATGTGGTCAGTCGTTTTGTATTCCAACATTTATCAGACCCGCAACATGCGTTGCAAGAAATTTTTCGTGTGCTTAGACCGGGTGGTTTGGTCTGCATCATAGACATCGATGACCAGCTCTCCATCACATATCCCGAGGAGCCTACTGCTTTCGTACAGCTGAGAAGCCTTTTTGCTAAATTGCAATCCCTAAGAGGTGGTGACCGAATAATCGGCCGAAAGATTCCAATTATGCTGCACAGCAATGGATTTCAAGTCGTGAATACGCTTGTACTGCCACAAGCGCAATTTTCCTTTGTTTCACACGATGGTATGGCCACGCAGATGGCTATACAACAGTTTATGGACAGTAAAGAGCACATCATTGCAAACAGACTTATTACAAATGAGGAATTCGAAAGGCTCATATCAGAGTTGCACCAAGACTCTGGGCGATGGAGTTATGTCACCAATTCTGAACTGATTACCATTGGAAAGCGCCCATGAGGATTGACAGCAAAATATAGGAGTAAGAAATGCCGCCCGAATTTCGAGCGGCATTTCTGATTTCAGCAGAAGAGCAATGATTTTTCAGTACGCCTGCCATTGTCACACTTTAGGCGTCACGCTCTTCCACGTATCGATCCAGGATTCCCAAAATGAACGCATAGACTCTATCTCTTCTCGAATAAGGCTCGGTTGTAAATACCACTTAACCAACGTTTTATAATAAAATGCGTACGACGCGTCCGCTGCCTTCCCTGCCTCTGTCGAGCAATCCGTACTACTTCTGAGGAACGTAATAATATCTTGTACATATTGAATGTTTTTGCGAGCCTCCATAATCTCTCCTTGTTCACTGAGAATACGGATTTGTTCCACGCACTCAACTGCGCGTTCGTGAAGTTTCACAAGCTTAACCTGCAAAGGCATGGTCAATGCAGATGACTGATATGCACGATGTGGATTCATGCCCTCATCCCCTTCGATCCATTGCAACAATTCATCCATCTGTTTTACACGACGCTGACGGACTTCCAATTGGCTCGCAATTCGTTTGAGCAGTTCTGATGACGGGAAGATCATTACCCCCTGCTCTACAACACTGCGTGCAAGCTCCACATTCCCGTGAGCCAACGCAATATCAGCTTCGATCACAACACGACGTACACTGGGTGGATACTCCATCGCTTTCTCTAGCCAGGATACGCTTTCCGTAATATCGCCATGTTGGAAAGCGCGGTTTGCCCGAAATTCGCACTCCCACCCGTGTTCTCCTACCCACTCCACCTCAACGAGTACATCACGCAAGGGGCTGGCAAGTATCGTTGGGAGTACCGTATACTTATCCGCAGCTCTCGGCAACCATGCAGTGAGTAATCTCCTAGCATGCAAAAGCATGAGTTCCATCAAGACGTCTGCAATTTGAACCTCGGTATGTCCGTCTGAAAGCCACTGGAGAATCATTTGGCCGCGCGAATCAGTATCCGCCAACCATTCTTGAGCTGCTTGTGTATCACCGTGTTCCAGATAATACAAACCCAATAATATTTGAGCTTCGGCACACGGATTCGATTTCGTATACACATCCATAGATTGCTTGGATGCCGTCAATGCTTCGATCCAATGCAACCGTTCGATCAGCGTGTCTGTCAGTGGTCCACGTGGAATTTGTGATATCCAGTGGTGCCAATCTTTCGCGCCTTGAACGGCACACGCCTGAACAAAATACGCGAAACAGAGTGGATCCTGCTTACATACATCGTACAACTGCGTACGAAACGATGCATGTTCCAGTGGCAAAAGATTTGCCAGAAACCACACGATATTTTCCTGACGAGTGTTCTCGCGAAGACTCGTCAAATACCATTCAGCAGCACATAATGTGTCGCCTAAGAGCAGCCATGCCTTCCCCAATTCTGCGGCCGCAAGAAAGCTGCCTAGCCCGGGAACCGTGTCAATCAAAGGATTCTTCACATCCCCCAATTCCCTGCAGTAAAGCAGTATAGGCAACGCCTCATCAATACGACCGACTTCGATGAGCGCGTGTGCATGATCCATGCGAATATCAGGGAGGTACGGGAAGATATTTTCCCCCCGCTCCGCATACTTGATAGCCTCGGTCGTTTCACCCCTCATCGAAAGGGCCACAACCAACATTTTCAAAAGCCTCGCAAGCAGGTGAGTAGCGTGATTCGGGTTCTTTTGGAAAACCTCAAATCCATGCTTACCAAGCTTCACAACCTCTTCATAGCTCTGTACACGCATGTACTCAGCCATCATGTTAGAGATGTGAAACAAGCTATCCGGATCTTTGTCCAGTTCTCTTTGCAAAAGTTCCATATTCCGCGCTGGCTTTCCCTTGTACACAACGAATTCATGCAGGTACCCCAAGTGGTGAACCCGCAGATTCAGTGTCTCGATGCGACCTCCACTTTCTATCACGGCCGGCAATACTTGCTCATGAATCGAACCTGAATATCGATATCCATTCTTAAAAACCCGGAGTACCTGAACAGGAGAGGAAGTCTGATACCTTGCCGAAGTCCCCATGTAATTCACGATGCCAACGAAATAACCATCGGCCCTGGATTCCAAGAGTTTAGCGCGAATATGACGCTTATCCGCGGAATCCAAAAACTCGTCGGCATCAATCACCAGTACGTACTCACCCGATGCACGCTCAAGCGCAGCATTTCGAGCCGTGGCGAAGTCGCCATCCCATTCATGAAAATACACTTTGGCACCGTGGGCACGTGCAATTTCAACTGTCTTATCTTGAGAACCCGTGTCGACCACGATAATCTCATCAGCAACACCTTTAAGGGACTCTAGACATCTCGGTAGAGTCAATTCCTCGTCCTTCGTGATCAAGCAGGCTGAAAGTAACATCTTGATCTCCTATCTTATTTGCGCTTTTGAATGACTCGTCGATATAAACTGCACCTTTGCATAGGCCTTCATGGCAGGTGAAACATCTAACAGGGCTAGTAGTCGTTCCGAGATTCCCTCATGATACTGGGTTGCTAGCACAAAAATTTGGTGGGTTTGGTCTAGGATTTCTTCTAAAACACCATCTCTTATGTTCCGAGTATCGACAGGCGACCAACCTGCAAGCATATTACCCCGAGTCATCATGACCGCGACGGCTTCCTGCAGCCTGTGCTCCATCAACAAGTCAATCGTCAATTGCCCTAAGGCCCGAAGTCGTTCTGCTATGGCATCCTCAGATTGCATGACATTCGGCATTACAGTATACCACCTGATGAGGACGACGCCGACGTTCCAAACATTGCCGAAATTTGTTTCATCTGCGCCTGTGCTTGTTCCATCACAGAATTCAACTGATTCAACTGGTTCGTGTAGTTGTTGACTTGATTCGTAATCTGCTGCTGAACAAGGTTTAAGTAATTTTGAATGCTCGTCTGCTGTGCAGAAATGGCATTCAACTCGCCCTCAATTGGACTTGTACCACTACCACTTGAATTCCCCAAAAGCAGGTTATTCATGAGGTTGTACACATTTCCGAGCACACCGGATTGTGGAATTGCCGTGCTAGCGGTCGTAGAAACGACACCGAAGAGCTGTTGAACTGCAGTCGGATCGGAAGATAAAGCTGATTCAAACATGCTTTGCCCATCGGGCAAGGTTCCCGCTGCACTGGAAAAACCAGAAGTAGACTGAAACTCCAAGTGTCCATTTGAAGGATCGATCACGATACCAATGGACGCTAGTGAGTTGATTTTAGAATTTGACGTCGATATCGACGCGCTCACAGCTGCCGGTAATTGGCGCAGCAAATCCATGGCTAGCGGATCGCCAAACAACGGCCCTGCGGTTCCTTGTGTCGACGAACTCCCTGCCGAAGGCGGGGTATACGCTGTGTCCTTGTTAATCGTGTCCATCAATGTGTTATATGCTGTCATCCACGTCTGAACAGCTTTCTCCGCTCCACTTGTATCCGTAGAAAGTGTGAGCGTTCCGGCACTCGACATTGTCTGTGACACCTGGATTGTTACATTTGGAATATAGTTCTGAAACGTGTTGGTCGACGACGTCATGGTTTGCCCGTCAAGCGTGATAGATGCATCCGTCGCATTCGTGGTAGCGAATTGGATTTGGCCAGTTCCACTGCCGATTAAGCTACCACTGATGGTAAATCCGTTTGTCGTTCCCGTATTGACCGATGAGAGTGACAAGAAGTATTGCTTTTGGCCGTTCGTTAACACGGAAGCCTGCACACCTGTGATCGATGTCTGTTGGTTGATCGCCGCTGCAATATCATTCAATGATTCTCCTGCAGATACACTAATCGAAGCTGTTTTACTGCTGTTCACAGTGTTTGTGAGAACAATAGTACCCGAAGAAAGATTGGAACTACCGTCAGCACTCGTCTGGAATTGTGAAGAGAGATTCTGAATGGATGTTTGACTGCTTGCTAGAGATGTCACTTGCAAGGAATACATGGCTGGCTGTGCACCCGGTTGCACGGTGACCGTGAACGAAGTTGGATCACTCGATGTTCCAGTCACTGTACTCCAACTTTGCAAGCTGGATAACGTTTCGGTAGCCTGTTCAAATGTCTGCAAGGCTGTTTGTAGCCCGGTTAATGCGGTTTGTTGTGAACTCAATTGTGACAATTCATTATTAGAGGGGGTTTCTAATTCTTGGGTCAAAATTTGTTGTAAATCTTGGGCATACTGGGACACCGGCAAACCTGTCCCACTTGGATTTGACAGGGTATTCAACTGCTGAAGCAAGTTAGCCATTGAGTTGGAATTGGTTGATGAAATTGAGACAGGAGATCCACCCTTTCAAAGGTCCATCGGCCGATATACATATCGGCCGGTGACAGACTCAATTTTATTGCAACAACTTGAGGATTGCGTCTGGTTGCTGATCCGCTTGCGAAAGCATTGCCAATCCAACCTGTTGAAGCACTTGCTGCTGGCTGAACTGCGTGTACGCTTGCGCCATATCCGTGTTGGTAATGGTGGACTGAGCATTCTGCAGGTTTTCCGCCGTGTTTTGCAGATTCGACACGGTGTAATTCAGTTGGTCTTCCACAGCACCTACGTTCGCCTGGTAAGCAGACAGGCTTGTAATCGCATTTTGAATCGAAGTGATGGCTTGTTGCGCGAGCGTTTGCGATGTAATGTTAATAGTCCCTCCGAACAAGGCACCAACCGTAACAGACGCAATGGTAATACTCAGTTGAGAATTTGTTGTACCGTCTGTGTTGATCTGGAATGTAACGCCGCTGGTTGCAAGAGAACCATCAAGCAGCGTCATCGTATTAAATTTCGTCTGGGACGCAATATTGTTGATCTGATTCTGCAGAGCAGCCATCTCTTGATTCAAGTTCGAGAGATCCGTGCTGTTCTCTGTTCCGTTAGCCGCTTCTACAGCCAACGTGTTCATAGTCTGAAGAATGTTGTTAACTTGATTCATCGCGCCGGACGCGGTCTGAAGCATGCTAATGCCATTTTGCGCGTTTTGCACGGATTGGTTCAAAGCGTTGACTTGCGCCGTCATCTGCTGGGCAATGGCATAGCCCGCCGGATCATCTGCTGCACTGTTGATTTTGTTACCCGTCGACAATTGCGTATACGAGGTGTTGAGCGCGTTGTTGACTGCGGACAGATTCGAAAGAATACTCGATGCGGATGCATTGTTGTTCCCACTGAAATCAAGAGCCATGATAAGACCTCCTCAAAGGATGAAAAGTTATTTTACCCAACATTATGAATTGGGCAAATAGTTTACGAGAGAGGGGAGTAGGATTTGCGCACCCATTTGCAAAGCCGCCGTGTAGACGGTCTGGTCGGTGGTGAACTGCGTGATCACCTGCGCCATATCCGCCCCTTCAATCCCCCCCTTCTCGTTGGTAAGATTGGTGCTATATTGTTGTAGCTGATTCTGAGCAGTCGTAAACCTCTGGATACGCGACCCCAGGTCAGCATTTAGGTTAATCACGTGTGTGAGATTGGCATTCAGGTCATTCAAGTCTTGTTGCAAATTGGCGTGATTGCCCGACGACAAGTCAGCCTGAATGCTGTTCAGTGTATCTTGCAAGTTCGGCGAAGAGCCTGGCGCCGTAAGAAAAATGTCCGAAGCCGTCACCGAAATCGAGACGCTGACGCCCGAAGCGATTTGATAGTTGATTTCCGACGCCGCGCCGCTCGGCACCGCTGCCGGGGAGTCAGATGGTGTTTTTTTGAGGTATGTACTTGGTTGAGTCTGAGATGCTTGTCCCCCAAAAATGTAGTTGTTCCCCTGGCGCTGATCTGCCGTTTGATAGATTCCTTGAATCAACTGACCAACCGTATCCGCAAGCCCTTGCTGGCCGCCGGCGCTCATGTTGGTCGAGTTCAAAGCCTGTACCACGTCGGACTGCACTTCTTGCAGTTGAGAAATGATCCCTTGGAGCGCGGTGGATGTATTGTTCATCCACGTAAGTCCTGTCGAGATCGTTGACAGGTAACCCGATGTCTCCTGAACCTCCGAGGCCAAGTTCATATCCTCGGATACAGCCAAAGGATTGTCCGACGCCTTATTCAATGTCTTGCCGGTCGACAACTGCTCTTGCGTATTTTGCATTGCAGTATCGATGTTCGTGATGTTATACAGGAATTGCTGTTGTTCCATCCACGGCGTCACGCGCATCCCACTTTCACCTCCTTAGGACTGAACCATATTCAGCAGACTTTGCATCATCGATTGAAAAGTCGTGATGTACTTAGCAGCAGCCGCATAGGCATTTTGAAACTCCACCATGTATGAAGCTTGTTCATCAAGTGATACACCTGAGACAGATTGGCGCAGTTGCGAGCTTTGCTCCTGCAAGGCATTCGCCGTATTCTCACTAAACGTAACACCTGACGCTTCCGTACCAACGCCAGAAACCATCGCCGCCAGTTGTTGATCCGGAGTACCTGTTACACTTTGGGATACCGACGACCCTCCATTGGCCTGCTGGCTGTAATTCCAATTGATAGTCCACGAAGTCGTCTGCAGATTCACCATCGCAATGGCGTAGGTGTTATCGCCAGCATTACCGGAAGGCCCCGTTTGCAATGCTGATGGCGATGTGATACCGACGGAAAGAACGCCACCACTGTAGGAGAAAAACGACTGCCCGCCAAGCGCACTGTTCACTTGGCTTGCAAAATTACTCAAGAAAGAGTCAATGTTGCCGAGCAGGTTGCTCGCATCGTCGTACCCTTGCACATTACCTGCAATTTGTCCCGATGTGATAGCAGACAGTTGCGGTTGCAATGACGAAAGCGAGACCGGCGTACTGGTTGACAGCGACGAAGCTGTTGTAGCATTCGGGAACGGCGAATACGTATCATCCTTGACCACCTGAACCGCATTCGATCCGCTGCCTACAGTAACATCCACACCACCATCGCCGGCTGAGTCGGGCGTATAGGTGATGTCAGCCAACTGCGACATCTTGTCCAGGATGTTGCTTTGTTCATCAAGTAGTTGGTTTGGATTTTCACCCGACTGTTTGACCTGTGTAATCTGTTTGTTTAGGTCCGCCAATTGCTGTGCGTATTGGTTCAGTTGTGCCAGTTGGCCATTGACGACTCCAGTGAGGTTACTCTGCAACTGTTGAAGTTGTTGTGTAACAACCTGAAATGTTTGTCCTACAACCTGCCCCTGTGTAATAACCGCTTGCTTCGCAGCATCATCGGACGGATTGTTCGAAAGTTCCTGCCAGGCACTGAAAAACTGGTCCACCGCGTTTTGAACACTGGTAGAACTCGGCTCATTCAATATGCCTTGAATCTGCGTCAGCACGGAACTGTGCGTCGCGTACATTTGATATGTCCCTTGGTTTTGACGATCCTGCTCGTCGTAGTAGGCATCATCCTGGCGAGTAACCGACCCCACTGCCACACCTTGACCGAATTGACCAGCAATAGCCGGACCTGAACCAGGCACAGCCGGAAACGGCTCATTTTCCACAAAATTAACCTGTTCTTGCGCATAGCCAGGCGTACTTGCATTGTCAATATTGTTACCCACGACACTTTCCGCTTGTTGCATGCTTTCCAACCCGGACAAACCGACATAAAGCGGCATAAACGTTGAGACACCCATCTTTGGTCACCCCCTCACCAAAAACCTTAGGCCAACTGACTATAAGAACGACCTTGATAAAGCTTTTTTATGAAATGCTCAGAAATACTCAACCCTTGTTCGATCAACATTTGCTGAATCCGAACCTTTTGTGCAATCCGATGCATCGCTTCCGAACATCGTTCCATCTCGACAGGTTTTACCTGTTGCAATCGAGCACATTGATCTGTAAGAAGCTCCAACAGCCCATCTGTCCGACCCGACTTCAGAGCCGCAAGCACCCGATCTGTCGCCGCTTCTAATTGCGCAACTGCATCTATGACATCAGCCATCCGAATCAAGAACCCCTTGTTGAACTATGGCCTTAGCGATATGATTGACATTCACTGTATACGTGCCGTTACGAATTGCTTCTTGCAGTTGTCTAATCTTGTCCGATCGACTCGCATCTGCAATTTGCGAACTCGTTGTCTGAGATATTTGCCGACTCCCAGTGACATCAAACGAGTTGGACGGAGACCACATCGAGCTTCCCTCCTTGCCCCTTCACCTATAACAACGTCACGATTTGTCGTATCGTTCGAGCAGAGTAAAAAAATTTTTTGTTTTTGTCGAACAACATGAAGAGAGAGTTGATAGAAATTGAAAAGGAGCGATGAGAACCGCTCCTGCTTACGTAACGTTTCAATGGAATTTACATTACAAACGCTTGGCGCTATCAAACTGATCTAAGTCCAATTTTGTGCGAACTTCCGCGATAAGTTCCCGATATCTATGATATACGACCGACTTCGTGCTCCCCAGCACCTCCGCAACCTCGCGAAAGCTGAGTCCCTGCTCAAACACCAATGACAGCAGCAATTGGTCTTCGTAAACGAATGAGCCGATGACTCCCCCGACTTCACGAATGAGTTCCTCTTGCTCCCATTCTTCAATCGGATCGCTTGTGGTAAGGTGTTCTGCCGCCGATTGCTCCACAGACCGCTGATAGGCTTGAATTGCTTGTCGCATCGGCACCGATCGCGGCGTCTTTAAAAGGTTGGAGTTTCGCAAGACTTCCAGCATCGCATACTTGATAATTTGCTTAGCATAGGTCATATCCACAAGCCCACGGTCCATCTGCTTCTGCCATAAAGCCGTGAGCGCAGCCGAAGCTAAATCTGACTCATCAATCATGGCACTCCGTCGGTACCGAATCAGACGTTTCGCAAGCCGATTCACATACTGGGTATAATCTTCGAAGTTCATTCCGGCTTCCACCGCTGACACCTAACTCTCCACCCGCCGGCAACGGTTTACCGGCTCAAAAATCCCTTTCCCCGCTTGCCTTGTGTTTCGTCTCTCTTTAGTGCAGCCGCTGCCTGTCCCAATCCTTGAGTCAGCGCCTGCGTGCAATTGGCGCACAAGCGCCCCGACTGCGTCAACGTGCCACACCGCTCGCACGGGTATGCCATATTCGGATTGTCACGCAGAATGAGGCGCCCATCGCGCAAAAAATCGACAATCTCCTCATACGTCGCAGCCGTGCCGTCCGCAACTTCATAGATGTTCGCCTGCGGATGCTTCTTTAAATATTGCCGAATGTCAAGCAAGACATCATCTTCCTTGCGGATGCAATCCTGGCACATGTCGCGCCCTACCCGGTTGTACAAGCGCCCGCACCGCTTACAATTGGCGATAGCCATGCCAATGACCTCCCTATCCCCCATGTTTCGCGCTTTCTCGACAAATTCCTGCCATGCTATCGCACGCGCGCCGCGACGATGGCGATCACGCCTTTAGCACCGAAGGCAAACAGACTGTCCGCACATGCCGCAAGCGTGGCACCGGTCGTCGCCACGTCGTCGAGCAAAAGGACGGTCCGACCGTGAATCGGCTTGCGCGAATTCGCGACAAAGACACCTTCTAATTCCCGGCGCCGCAACTCCGCATTTTTCGCCGTCTGCGACTGTGTAAACGCACCCGCGTGCGGCATGCGAAGCAATGCCGGACGGACGGGTAATTGTACATGACCGGCAAGTCGTTCTGCGAGAATGCGAACGTGATCATACCCTCGCTTGCGGATCCGATCCGCCGCTGTCGGCACGGGTACGATGCAATCACAAGCAAACTCGTCAAGCGCCTGCCAACAGGCGAACAAGACATGCGTAAAAAACGGTGCAAGTTCAATGACGCCGTCGTACTTAAAAGATCGAAACAACGTCCGCACAAAGGCGTCGTAGTCAATGCCACTGTACACATCAATCCGCCTATTGGGCGCGTTCTCCACCTGCAACGCATGGCGCTCCACCGCAACCTGGCATCGCTCCAAATCCTGCACACAAAACGCGCACAAGCGCGAGTTTTCCGATTGCGATGGCCAGGGAGAAGAGGCTCCGACAGTAAAGGCAGGGCGCCCGCAAATGGCACATGTCGTTGCATCCGACGGGAAGACCCAGTTTAACACCCCGTTCAGGTGGCGTTTCCACGCAAAGCGAGAAGTCAGACCT
This sequence comes from Alicyclobacillus tolerans, assembly GCF_001447355.1. GTDB lineage: Bacteria > Bacillota > Bacilli > Alicyclobacillales > Alicyclobacillaceae > Alicyclobacillus > Alicyclobacillus aegles. Next base: position 24,916 of record NZ_JXBW01000024.1, read on the forward strand.
CGATGCACAGGCGCGCCCCCTGTCCGTCAGCGCGATCGCGCCGATACCGGCCGATCAAGTCGTGATAGCGTAAACCAAAAATCGCTCCCTTTCCCTTCCTCGCTCTCCACGCCAACCTCACCGCCAAGCGACGAGATGATGTGCTTGACGATGGCGAGGCCAAGACCGGTCCCTCCCGAAGCACGGCTGCGATCCTTATGTACCCGGTAAAAACGTTCAAACACGCGATCCAACGACTCTTGCGGAATCCCGATGCCGTTGTCCTGCACGTGTACCTTAATGCGGTCCACCAACACGTCCCAGGTGACGCGGATGGTACTTTGCGGCGGCGAATAGTGGATGGCGTTGGCCAGCAGGTTTAAGAAAACCTGCAATAGCATGTCTGGTTCGGCCCAGACCTGAACTGGATCGCGCGGTGGTATGACGATGCGAATGCCGCGCTCACTGGCAGTCGGCTCGATGCGATCCACCGCCCGTTCGAGGACCTCGTAGAGATCGACGGCGACTGGATCGACACGGCTGTCGGTTGCCTCTAACTTGGACAATTCAAGCAAGTCAGACACCAGATTACCCATGCGCATCGATTCGTCGTAAATGGTCTGCAGAAACTTTTGTTGGGCTTCCTCGTCGACGCCGCCGCCGAGCAAAGTCTCTGGGAAACCGCGGATGGCGGCGATGGGGGTCTTTAATTCGTGCGAGACGTTGGCGACAAATTCACTGCGCATGCGTTCGAGCCGACGCCACTCGGAGACGTCGTTGACGAGCATGAGCACGTCGTGAGCGCCGTCCGCCTTGGCACGCAAGCGTGGATCGGCAGAGATGGGCACCAACCGAACGGTCAGCGTGACACCCTCGCGGATGACGAGTTCACCCGACCACGGCGTGCCAAAAAGCAACGCGTGATCAATGGCACTGCCAAGATTGTAGTTGCGAAAGACCATCCCATGGTCCCGGTCTTGCCACTGTTCACTGGGGCGCCGAAAAAGGCGTTCTGCCGCATGGTTGACCATCTGCACCTGCCCGTCGCTGCGCAGGTAAATGACACCTGTGGTCATGTTCTGCAGAATATGCCGCAAGATATCGCGCTCCTGCGACATATCGGCGAGCGTCTCTTCAATCCGCTCCGCCATCCGGTTAAACTGACGAAACAATACGACCTCGGAAGGCCTGTTGCGATAGTCGTACATGCGCACGTCGTAGCGCCCCTCGACAATGGCGTCCATCGCATCGCGCAGATAGCTACGCAATTTGCGAAACGCCGCCGCCTGCACCAGCATTCCCGCTGCCAACAGAGCCAAGCCAATGGCCAGTCCAAGCAGAAAGCTGGTCATTTCGCAGACACGCCTTCCGTGAACTTGTAGCCGATGCCGCGGACCGTTCGAATGTAAACGGGATTCTTCGAATCCTCCTCGATTTTCTCCCGCAGGTGTGAAACGTGGACGTCGACAATGCGTGTATCGGTGGCGCTGCTGTAACCCCAAACGCGATCCAGCAGTTGATCCCGCGACAAGACATGTTCCGGATTCTCCATAAAGTATTGGAGCAAATCGAACTCCTTCGGCGTGAAGTCCATGAGCACGCCGTCGATGCGAACCTCGTGGCGCGCGACGTCGAGCACAATCCGCCCGGCGCGCAACACCTTGCCTGCGGCGTTAGGCCTGGCTTCCGACTCCTTTGCTTCACTGCGGCGCAGGACGGCTCGTGCGCGCGCCACCAACTCGCGCGGGCTGAATGGCTTGGTGACATAGTCGTCGGCACCGAGTTCGAGGCCAAGCACTAAGTCCACTTCTTCATCGCGCGCTGTCAAAAGAATGATAGGAATCTTGACACCCTCCTGGCGGAGCCGTCGGCACACCTCCATGCCATCCATGCCGGGCAGCATCAAATCCAATACGACGAGATCATACTTGCGTGCATCCGTGCTCAGGATGTCGTAAGCTGTCTTACCGTCTGCGACTCCCTCCACAAGAAACCCAGAGCGGCTAAAATTGTATTCCACCAATGTCCGTATGGACGCTTCGTCGTCGACAACCAGTACTGTCGGCACAAGGTTCCCCCCGCTCATTGACCTGTCCATATTGTAGCAAGTTTCGCCAAACAACAGCCAGATCTGTTTTGTAGAACCCTATCGCTTCTTGTCAAAACAATGCCAATATGTGAAACTCTACTCATATGTTAGGGGAAGCGGGTGTCTGTGTGTTAATCGGTGAGAAAATTCGCGATCTTCGCATTCAACGCGGCATGAGCCAGGTCGATCTCGCTGATGATCTGGTCAGGCCAAGCATGATCAGTCAAATCGAGTCTGGCAAAGTGAAACCATCTTACACGTTGCTTATCGAGCTCGCAAAACGCTTGGGTGAGCCCGTGGAAACGTTTCTCTCAGAGCTCGATCCGCATTTTCTTTTACAGGCGAATATCCGCCTCGCGCAGTATGAGTTGGCGACAGGACGGCCGCAAGTCGCCCGCCAGTTGATCGAAAACTTGCCGCGCGCATCCTTGCAAACGCGCAACCTGGCCGAATACAGGCTCACTTTAGCGCGCGTGCACCGCGCGTGTGGAGAATACCCAGAGGCCGTGCGAGAACTGGAGCAACTGCGGGAACACGCCTACAGCGCGCAGGATTGGCGTCTTTTGTTTTACGTATTGCGCGAAACCGGGCAAGCCGAGTACGATCGCGGCAATCTCGAGGGCGCCTTGTGCGAATGGCGGGAAGCGGTCGCATTGGCGGATCGCATGGAAGGAAAAAGCGGTATCTCGCCGCTCGAATGGACGCAAACCTTAATTGAACTTCATCTGCATCTGGACGCGTTAGATCCTGGTGGAAAGGGCTTTAGCGTTCCGTGGCAGCGCCCGACGTCGGCTTTGCTTCCCGCTCTCGCCACGCCGCCAGAAATAGCAGGGCCCCCGGAAATTCCACTTGAAGAGAATGAAAGCATCAGCGATTGCACCTCCGAGAAGCGGCCTCATCTTGCAAAGGCACAAGCTTTTGCACAGCGTATGCCGACGCTTTGGGCGGTGTCTGAGCGGCTCGCGCAAGAAGCGTTGGCGCTGATGCCAATTGATCCAGCGACGGCACGCCGTTGGGCGGAACAAGCGAACGCGTTGGTGACGTACGCACAGTTGATCGAAACGAGCATTGCGGTGCGCACACGGGCGCAGGAGGCGGCGGGACCCAATGAAGAACAGAACAACTTCTCGACGAACGGTTTGCAGACGATTGAGCAGACTGCGTTCGCCATGACTGCGCTCCATCCGCGATCGCGCTTGCATGAAGCCTGCAAGCAAATTCGGGAGTGCCTGCAAGGCGAGGAGGTGGCGAAGGCGGCGGAGTTGATAGACGATGTCAAGGCGTTGCTTGCGCTGACGGAAGAGCCCGACTCGCCTAGCAACCGGGACATCGCGTTAGAATTAGCTTTATTGGAAATCGAACTCGCGGCGGTGAGTGGACAGCGAGAAGCGAGTCTGCAAAGGCTCGTGCAATACGAAGCCGAGTATCCAAACTGGGGCAACCCGGAGCATCGGCGTCGCGCATGCGCCTTGCTGACGATGTGGTATGGCGACCTAGGCGACGTCGACCGCGTCCTCGCGTACTGCCGCAAAATGGAGGAGCTTACCGAAGGGGCGCGGCCGGCGTTGCCGTTTTGGAGTTGATGAGTGAATAGGCAACAGTCCTCACATCACCTGGCGGAAGGAAGGCCTGCCGGATCGCAATTCGAGTGTCCGAACGTCGCAATCGGCTGGCGCTTGATCTGCGATACGGCTCGCCTCTGCCCGTGCATGCGGCCAGTCTGCCACGTATACATAGGCGATAGACAAGGCTGGATCGGAAAAGCGATGGGCGATGGCCGCCGTTTGATCGGTCGAGGCGACGTCGATCACGACGACGGAAAGCGGTTGCACACGCCGTCGTGCGACTCTTTGCAAACGCCGCAGCACGGCTTCCATGTGTTGTTCTGCATTGTCGGCCAAAAGCACGTACAGCGACGCGCGTTTGTCGTTTGGATTCCGCCTGGCCAGTCCAGCGAGCCCGCTCCCAGCGACAGACAAAGCCAAGTAAATGAGGACTGCCGCCAACAGCACCAACTTCGGCCACATGCTGGCCCACCTCCTTTGCCACAAGATATGTGGTAGCCAAGGAGGCGGACACTGTGGCTATGACCATTCAGGCTGCAACCACCGCTGTTTATACGCGTACAGAACTGCCTGACCGCGATCTGCCACCTGCAATTTTGCAAGGATATGAGACACGTGGTTCTTCGCCGTTTTCACGGTGATATGTAAGCTTTCCGCGATTTGCTCGTTGCTCTTTCCCACTGCCAGTTGACACAGCACATCAAACTCGCGCGCGGTTAAGAGAGACTTCCAACCATCGCTCAACTGATGCTGACGTTCGATCTCGCCGAGCACCGCTGGCATGACCTGTGGATGGATCAGGGCGTGGCCGGCGAACGCCTCGCGGATGGCGCGCACGACATCCTCAAGAGGCGCGTCTTTGACGACATAGCCGCTGATTCCCGAGCGCACGGCGGAAAGTACCACAGAGGACTGATCATGCATGGTGAGCACGACAACGCGCACGCGCGAATGCCGCTCGTGCAATGCTGTCAGCACGGTAAGACCGTCGACGTGCGGCATGGTGATATCCAGCAATAGCACGTCGGGTCGGACCCGCTCGATTTCGCCCAGGACCTCGACGCCGCTCGGCCAAAGAGCGACCACTTCAATCCCCGGTTCATACAAAAGCACGTCGCGCATGGTGAGGCGATATGCCTCATTATCGTCCGCGATGGCGACGCGAATGATTTGTTCACTCATGTTGTTCCCCCGAGCGTACTCCCCACAATCACCAGAGCTACCTTAAACTCAGGTGTTTCGTCTTTTTCTCATCATATCAAAATCTCCCGCATAAGCGTCAGAAAAAAGCACCTCTCACCAGAACGAATCTGGAAAAGAGGTGCAAATCATGGGGTGTAAGGGTGATACTATATCATACGGTCTGCCCTATTCGTTTATGAGGGTCAGAGCCCCTTTAGCGTAGCGCGAGCTTCTGCAACTCGGCTACTTTGTCGGTCCGTTCCCATGGCAGATCGAGATCCGCACGGCCGAAGTGCCCATAAGCCGCCGTCTGTCGATAGATGGGGCGACGCAAATCGAGATCGCGAATAATGGCCGCTGGGCGCAAATCAAATACTTGCCCGATGATCTCGACAATCTTCTCGTCACTGATCTGACCTGTACCGTACGTATCGACCGAAATCGACACTGGGCGAGCAACGCCAATCGCATAGGCAACCTGTACTTCACACTTGCGTGCAAGCCCTGCGGCGACGACGTTCTTTGCAACATAGCGCGCCGCATATGCGCCGCTACGGTCGACCTTTGTCGGATCTTTGCCGGAGAACGCTCCCCCTCCGTGTCGGGCGTAACCGCCGTAGGTGTCGACGATGATCTTGCGACCCGTCAATCCTGCATCGCCCTGCGGCCCACCGATGACGAAGCGACCCGTCGGGTTGATGAGGTACTTGGTCTCAGCATCAAGCAGTTCCGCCGGAACGATGGGACGGATGACGCGTTCAATCATATCGCGTTCCACTGTGGCAAGATCCGTCTGCTCGTCGTGTTGTGTCGAAATGACGATGGTATCGACGCGAACCGGAACGTCGCCATCGTATTCGACGGTGACTTGTGTCTTTCCGTCTGGCCGCAGATACGCTAATTCGCCGCTCTTCCGCAACGCCGTCAACTGGCGCGACAGGCGGTGTGCCAACGAAATCGGCAAAGGCATCAATTCTGGCGTCTCGTCGCATGCAAAGCCAAACATCAAACCTTGGTCGCCGGCGCCGATTTCTTCGATGGCGGCATCGCTCAACTGACCGCGCACCTCAAGTGCCTGGTTGACACCCTGCGCAATATCAGGAGACTGCTCGTCGATGGACGTGATGACGGCGCAGGTCTCCGCGTCAAAGCCAAACTTTGCACGCGTGTAGCCGATATCGGCAATGGTCCGGCGCACGACCTTCGGAATGTCAACATAGCAACTTGTCGTAATTTCACCTGCAACGAGCACCAACCCGGTCGTCACCGTCGTCTCGCACGCCACGCGCGCGTTCGGATCATATGTCAAAATCTCATCCAACACGGCGTCAGAGATTTGGTCACAAATCTTATCTGGATGTCCCTCTGTCACAGATTCTGAGGTAAACAGGCGTCGTTGTCCCAATCTGGAACCTCCTTTAGTTCCAAGCGGCGGCATCTGCGGCCAGCTTGTCCGAGTGCAAAACAAAACATATCGTAGTATATGAAAAAATCAGAGTCAACCGCTAGTCACTGCCAACACCAAGGGGCACCGTTCTTATTTGGATTCTGCCATTTCCGCCTTGCCACCCGTCATCAACACGCGCAGTGCAAACTTTGGCAGGGCGAGTTGGCGGCGCCAGCGCTTCGGCTCAGACAATAGACGGTATAGCCACTCCAAGTTCAGGCGCTGAAACACATCTGGCGCACGTGTGACCGTGCCGCCCCATACGTCAATCGATCCCCCCACGCCTACGCCCACGCACGCGGGCAAGCGCCCAAGCACATCGCGCAAAAACTGTTCTTGACGCGGTTGTCCCATACCGACGAGAAACAGATGCGGTGCAAACGCCCGTACCTCGTGCATAATGGACTCGACTTCCGACGGCGAGAAGTAGCCATGATGACCGGCAAACACAAGCGTCGGATAGGCACTTTGCAACTGTGCAAGACAAGCCGCAAGCGACGCCTCGCTGGCGCCCAGCAAATAGACGCGCAGGCTTTGGCGACGCTCCTCCGCCGCCCGAAAGACGGCAGGCAAAAGCTCCACGCCAGTCACGCGCTCGGGCACGGGCCGGCCGCGTTTTGCTGCCGCCCAGACGACTCCAATGCCATCGGCCGTGACCAAATCCGCAGAATTGACAAGGCGCAATAGAGACTCGCTCAATTGACACTGCATAACAAACTCAGGGCCGGCCGTGACGACCAAGTGATGGTTGCCATCGCCCGTCCAGTACAGGATTTTCTCGACCGCTTCCGCTGTCGTTACGCGATGGAAGCGCACGCCCAGCACGTCGACGACATCTTTCGCGAAACCTTGTACAGCCACGTCGCCAGCCTCCACTTTCCGAATCTATCGCATCCATCATACCACGCGCAAAGAGGCCGCGCGCTAGGACAAGAGACGAGCGACAGACAATTCCAAAGCAATGGAGGCGACAGAGACGGCCGTGACCATGAGTGCGACGACCGAGATCACAATGTGGAAAATTCGGCTGCGCGGCGCCTTCATTCGGATCGCATCCCCATATGAGAATAGGCAGGGCTACATAGCCCTGCCTTCTCCAGTTTTGCCCCGCACAAATGAACGCTAAACCGCCAAACGACAAGTGAAGCTTAAACGGCCATCTCCTCCGTGCGTGGCGAGAGCGCTTTGCGATTGAACGCGATCACGATGGCGTTTGCGACAAGCAGCGACATCGTCACGTAAAACACAGAACGAATGCCATAGCTCGCGGCGACGCTGCCGCCGATGAGTGGTCCGACAAGATTGCCAAAGAACGTCGCACTCGAATTCATGCCAAACGCGGTCGCCTGCTTTTCAAGAGGGGCGAGCTTGCGCACAAGCACCTGCAAAGACGGCAACATACCGCCGATGAACAATCCAAGCAAAAATCGCCCGCAAAGCAACAACGCCAAATTGTGTGCGAGCGACTGTGGAATAAACGCGATGGCCGCCCCGAGAAACGCGACCAAGAGAATGCGGTACTGCCCAATCCTGTCGCCGATCCGCCCGAGCGTTGGCGTGCCAATGAGATTGGCGATGCCGGAAGTCGCAATGACCAAGCCGGCAACCAGAGACAAATGCGGGCCGTGATAGATATGGCGCGTGAAGATGGTGACAATCGGTTCGATACTCATCATCGCCAACTGCGTCATGAACGAACCTAGGAATACCGGCCATAGGCCGACCAGGCTACGCCATGATCCGCGTTGTTTGGCCTTAACCTCCCGCTTGGCCTTTGGTTCATGCACAAAGATGAGGACGATGAGACTCGCAACCACCAAAAGGGCGCCGGTGAAAAAGAAGCAACCTTGGAAGCCCAGCCACTCGGAAAGAGCACCACCGATAAGCGGTCCGATGAGCGATCCGGCGATGTTCCCCGTCTGCAAAGTACCAAGTGCCTTGCCCGACTGTTCGGCGGGCGTCACGGACGCTTGTAAGGAAATCGCCATGGAGATGAACCCAGAGAAAATACCGTTGATGAAACGCAGCAAGAGCAATTGCCATGGCGCGTTGACCAAGCCCATACAGGCGGTCATCGCGCCCATGCCAAAGCCCGCGCGCAACAACATCAACTTGCGTCCACGGCGATCGGCAAATGCCCCCCAAATTGGCTGAAAGATGAAGGACGTCACAAACTGGATAGAAAACACCCAGCTCGACCAACGGTCAATGCTTTGTTCCGTGTGCACGCCCAGTTGCGCCAAATATAGCGGGATGAACGGGATGATGAGGCTCGTACCCATCGTCACGCAAAAATTGGCGAACCACAAAATGACGAGCGTGCGTTTCCATACAGCCATGTCAATCGGCGACCCTTCGCCGCAACGTCTCGACAATTCGGTTCAGCACATCATCCCGTTCACTGGCGCTGTTACCGCGTACACCGACGTACATTTTCATCTTGGGCTCAGTGCCCGATGGTCGAATGGCAGCCCAATGTCCCCCGGCAAACAGGAATTTCTGTACATCGGAGGTCGGCAAGGTCAGACGTTCCGTCTTGCCATCCGCGACATAGCGGCGCTCTCCCGACAAATAGTCTTCAACCGCCATCAACTGCAATCCGTCGACCTGCAGCGGCTGTTCGCGCAAAGCCTGTAAGGCTCGCTTCATCCGCTCCACCCCGTCACTTCCAGACAGTTCGACATTGACCAGCTTTTCGCCATACCAGCCAAACTGTCCGTACAGGCGTTCTAACACGTCGAACAAAGTTTCGCCCCGCGCCTTGTGGTACGCAGTCATTTCGGCAATCGCCAAACACCCCTGCACCGCATCCTTGTCGCGGACTATGGGCGCTAACAAGTAGCCGTAGCTCTCTTCGTAGCCGACGAGGAGGCGATAGGATCCACTCGCCTCATAGGCCGTAATCCTGTCCCCGATGTACTTAAAGCCCGTGAGCGTCTCTTCGACGGCGACACCATGTGATTGTGCAATGGCACGGCCAAAGTCCGAAGTGACGATGGTCTTAAAGACGATGGGTGGCTGTCCTTTCTGGTCCCCCGTTTGCAAGCGCCCACACATATAGTCGACGAGCAGTGCACCAACTTGATTGCCTGTCAGTAACTTCAACTGACCTGTCTTGTCGCGGGCCGCAATGCCGACGCGATCCGCATCCGGATCGGTCCCCATGACGAGATCGGCACCCACTTCGTCGGCCAGCTGACAACCGAGCGACAGGGCCTCGCCTTCTTCTGGATTGGGGCTTTTTACGGTCGGGAAATCGCCGTTTGGCTCAACCTGGGATGCGACTAAGGCAACCCGCTCATACCCGGCGAGCCGCAACGCTTCGCGGACAGGGACGTTGCCCGTGCCGTGCAGTGGCGTATAGACGACAGCGAGTTGCTTGCGCTCGTCGCCGAGACGTGGATCGCGCAGTTCGCGGACGACCGTTTCGACGTACGCGGCGCGAACGTTCGCCGAAACCGTCTGCAAAAGGCCCTTTGCTTCCGCTTCGTCGCGCGTCAGGCTCGGCACCTGAAAGATGTCGGAAAAGGACGCCATACGGGCTTTAATGTCGTCTGCATCCGCTTCAAGCAACTGCCCACCATGCCGGTTGTAGACCTTGTACCCGTTATATTTTGGCGGATTGTGGCTGGCCGTGATCATAATGCCTGCGGCCGCCTGCAGACGGCGAACCGTCCACGACAGCTCAGGAGTCGGACAGAGCAACGGTGCAACATACGCGCGAATGCCGTAAGCGGCCAACGTGCACGCTGCGATCTCGGCAAACAGTTGCGAATGATGGCGACAATCGTACCCAATGGCTACCCCTGCCTTGACCGCATCCTCACCTTGCCCCTGCAGATGGAGTGCGAGTCCAGCCGTCGCACGGCGCACCGTGTAGATGTTCATCCGGTTGAGCCCCGCACCCATGACACCGCGCAAGCCCCCTGTGCCAAAATCGAGATCTGTGCCAAAGCGGTCGCGAATCTCCGCCTCGTCCGTCAGGCTCTTGAGTTCATCGCGCATCTGGGCAGGTAGGTGCGGTTGATCGAGCCAATGTTGATACTCCTTCGCTGCGTCAAACGCGGTCATCTTCGATCACGCCTCCTTCGATTGGATGTTTCGCCGTCTGCCCCGGCTAACTCGCCGTCATACGCCGCCTGTCACCTGGTTGAAGAAGGTCAGCACTTCAGCAAACGCCGAACGAGCGGCCTGGGGGTGATACGACGCGCGCGAATCGTTGAAAAACGCGTGATGCGCCCCTTCGTAAACGCGGTACGCAAAATCCTTGCCCGCGCGCTGCATCTGCTCTGCAAAAGCCGGAACCGCGTCGGTAATGCGTGGATCGAGCGATGCGTAAAAGCCGCGAATTGGGCACTGAATGCTTGCAATGCGGTCTTCACCAGGGGCTTGGCCGTAGAAGATGACGGCACCTGCCAGCTTCGGATCGAGCGTCGCAAGCCGCGCCGATAAGCCGCCGCCCATGCAGAACCCGATGGATACGACGGGTTGGCCCTGGCTGCCTGGATATGTATCGCGTAGGAACGAGGATGCCGCAAGCAACTGCTCGTTGTACGCATCGAGATTAAGCCCGCCGAACAAAGCACCAAATGTGCGACGAACCTGTGTCCGCTGCGGTTCAGGGAGCGTTTCCATAGCGCGATCACGCGCTTCACTATCGTTCCAAACCTGTGGTGGCACGGTCTCAAGGAACTTCTTGACGGCGTCGATCGCGTCGGCTTCAAAGCCTTCCTTGCGCTTGCCATCGACGGCGTACAAATCCGGTGCGAGTGCGACATAGCCTGCCTCTGCAAAGCGGTTGGCGACGTTTTGGATGTGATCGTCCACGCCCCAGATCTCCTGCAGGACGATGACGGCTGGCTGTCCGTTGGGCAGACGCTCCGGCTTTGCCAAATAGCCCAGTTGTTCACTGTTCTTGCCATAGCGAATCCATTCAGTATGTAATGACATATTTGCCACCTCCATGGATATTGTGTCACAGTGACATCAGCGGCTCAACTAGCCCGCATCGGCTGTAAGAAGCGTTGAGAAAGGAAGAATGCGATGAACCCCTATCGAGCGGCCGTCGTGACGGTGAGTGATTCGTCCGCAGCGGGGCGGCGTCAGGACATAAGTGGCCCACTGCTCGCTGGGCTTTTGTCAGAGCTTGGGTTTATGGTCACATCGCAAACTGTTGTCCCCGACGAACGACCGCAAATTGCCGACGTTCTACGCCAACACGTGGCAGCAGGCGTAGCCGTGGTTGCGACGACTGGCGGTACCGGGCTTGGCCCGCGCGATGTCACGCCGGAAGCAACGCGCGACGTAATCGAACGGGAAATTCCCGGTGTCGCCGAGGCAATGCGCGCCGAGTCGTTGCAGAAGACGCCATTTGCCATGACGTCGCGCCAAGTCGCGGGCAGTGCCGGTCGCACGCTCATCGTCAACTTTCCTGGCAGTGCCAAAGCCGTCGAAGAGTGTTTTGCGGTCGTGCGCCCAGTGCTCAAACACATGGTGGACCTGCTGATGGGTCACACCGAACATCGGCATTAAGCCGCACTCCATACTTATTCTTGCCGGGTGTATTCCAGTCCCATTTCCTCCGCCCGCATCGCTGCCTGGCGCATCGCATCGACAATCGCTTGCTGGACGCCGCGCCCCGCCAATACCGCGAGCCCGGCGTGCGTCGTGCCGTTGGGCGACGTCACACGTTTGCGCAGTTCGGCCGGGCTTAGCTCCCACTCGCGCAACACATGCGCCGTGCCAATCACGGTTTGAATGATAAGCCGCCGCGCCAATTCGGGCGTAAAGCCGAGTTCGACAGCGGCCTGTTCCATTGCCTCAAGCAAGTAACTGAGAAAACCCGGGCCGCTCCCCGATACGGCGGTCGCCGCATCGATCATCGCTTCCTCCATGACGACAACCTCGCCCAATTGTGACAACAGGTGCACCGCTTCATCGAGCCGCTTGGCACTGACGTCAGGGGCGGCAGCAAGCGCAATCGCGCCTGCCATTACGGCAACCGGCACGTTTGGCATGGTGCGCACCACCTGCGCCTTGCCACCAGAGGCGCTTTGGATGGCCGCGATCGAAATGCCTGCGGCAAACGAGATGAGCGTCTGCCCAGACAGGTAGTCGGCCATATTCTTGCAGGCAGCCAGCACATCATAAGGCTTGATCGAGAGAATGACGACGCTGGCCCGGCGCACTTCGGCGAGCGAACTGGCAGGCGAAATGCCATACATTTGCTGCAATTGCACAAGCCGATCGCGGTTTGTGCGGTTGAGCACGCGGATGCGCGCCGGATCGACCGCCTGTTGTGCCACAACACCCTTGATAAACGATTCGGCCATCGCACCGGCGCCCAGTATGAAGATGTCGTCCACGCGTTCTCCTCCTATCTCCTAGCTCTTTGTCTTTTTGGGCGAATGTTCTGTCAACGTTCCACGTCGGTCAGGAAGGCCACCGTTTCGCGGATCACTTCGCTCTCCCAATGTTGGTTGTTGAATGTGTGGTCCGCCTCTTCAAGCAGGTGCAAGCGCGCCCGCTCGCCATACACGTCCTCCTGATATTTCAGTGCGACCTCGTATGGCACCGTGGCGTCCTCCATGCCATGCAGGATGAGTACACGGCCCCGGAATGGACGAGCCCGTTCGTATGGATCGATCGCGAGCACGTCCTCGTATAGAGCCCGCCCCACGAGGTTTCCCCCGAGATCAAACACGTCGTCATTGCGACCCACGCGTTGTTCCTCTGCCGCACTTTGCATCGCTTCGCGCAAACTGCCGGCTGGAGCCCAAAGGACGAGTCGATCCACCGCGTCAGGCATGTCCCCGGCGACGATGGAAGCGACGTAGCCGCCCATGCTCAGGCCAACGAGGCTGATTCGGTCAGAGAGGATGCGTGGATCTGCTTTCACCCATTCGAGAATGGCTTTGGCGTCGCGAATTTCGGAAGTGGCGGTCATGTTCTGGAAATCGCCGTCACTGTCGCCGCTTCCGGCAAAGTCGAAGCGAAACGCTGCAATCCCTTTTGCTTCAAGCGCACGGCTCAGCTTGACAAATATTTGATGGGCTTCAATGTGCGTTCCGGTAAACCCGTGAAACAAAATGGCCGCCGGCACCGGACTTGTCGCCGCCTGATCCGGCACATGTTCCATCCCGCGCAACACGAGTCCGTCAACTGCCAATTCGATGGCCTTCTGCATGCGGAACTCCCCTCTTTTCTTGCACACTTTTTCCTCCTCCATGTTACCACTTGACTTTCGTCCAAACCACATGGTAATGTACTCATTGCGCGTTGCGAGACGCAGTTTCCCAACGCGGAGGGGTACCAAAGTGGCCAAATGGGGCGGACTGTAAATCCGTTGCGGAATGCTTCGTAGGTTCGAATCCTACCCCCTCCACCAACGTCTGAATTTCGGACGTTTGGGAAAGGCTGAATACGCGTATGGTGAGTGTGGCGAAGGGGTTAACGCACCGGATTGTGGTTCCGGCATTCGTGGGTTCGAATCCCATCACTCACCCCATGCTGGGGAATAGCCAAGCGGTAAGGCAAC
>NZ_JXBW01000025.1 GCF_001447355.1 Alicyclobacillus tolerans
GTGTCGAAACGAAACTGGCCATTGACACGTGTTTTTGTTGCAGCACAATTCACCATGCGCGATTCCCGCGGTCTGCTGGTTTCGCAAGTATGACGCAATCGGCCGAGGAGGACTCTATGCACCACAATTGGGAGTTTATGTTGCGCCTTTTGTTAGCCGGCGTGCTTGGAGCGGCTATCGGGGTCGAGCGGAAAGTTCACTATAAACAGGCCGGTATGCGAACGCATTTCGTGGTTGCTGTCGGCAGTGCCCTCATGATGATCGTTTCTAAATACGCGTTTGCGGATGTGATCCATAATCACACGATTGTGTTAGACCCAAGCCGAATCGCCGCGCAAGTGGTGAGTGGAATTGGATTCCTTGGCGCTGGCGTCATTATCTTTCAGCGAAACGCTATTCGCGGTCTCACGACAGCTGCCGGGGTATGGGCAACGGCGGGGATTGGGTTGGGGGGGGGGGGGGGGGGGGGGGGGGGGGGGGGGGGGCCGATTTATACATCCTTGGCATAACGTGTGCGAGCCTCGTGCTCGTTGGTTTTGTCCTTTTGAAACCGCTTGAGCGTCGATTCATCAGGAATATGCAGCACATCATGATTACAGCCAATGATAGCCCAGGGCTGATTGGGAAAATCAGCTCCGCGTTGGAGCGATTCGGAATGAGTATTGAACAAATCTTGATTGACCGAACGGATGAAGAAAAAAGCCTGGTGGATATCGATTTATACGTGCGTATTCATCAACACATGTCAAGCAAGGAGAAAGTCATGCAGGCAATTGCAGAAATCGACGGTATCAAGCAAATTGTGATGCCATCGGAGACGTGACGAAAACAGGAATCGCATGCTCCCTCCTTGCACGATCGTTACGTCCGATAATATATATTATGTTAACTAATAAAACCGAAAATGGCTGTACAGACAAGAACACTTCCATCTCGTCCGTACAGCCCTCAAACTGAATGCTACCGATTGCTACGATTGTAAACGCGAATTACTTCGCCGCCTTGGCAGCTTCGAGCGCAGCTTCGTAATTCGGGTGCTGACCGGCAGTCGGCACATATTCGACGTGCACGATCTTGTCATTCGAATCGACGACGAAAACAGCGCGGCTTTCGAGGCGAACTTCCTTAATGTATGTACCATATGCAGTTCCGAAAGACATATCTCGATGATCCGAAAGCGTCTGAACTCGCTCGACTCCAGCCGCACCGCACCAGCGCTTTTGAGCAAATGGCAAGTCTGCGCTAATGGTCAGAATGACCACGTTTTCACCTAGTTCACTAGCCGCTTCATTAAAGCGTCGTGTTTGTGCATCGCACACACCCGTATCTAAAGAAGGCACTACACTTATGATACGAACTTTGCCGCGAGAGTCAGCCAGTGTGACGGTGGATAGGTCATTGGCAATCACTTGAAAGTCAGGTGCTGTATCTCCAACTTTCAGTTCGGGCCCAATCAACGTGCACGCTTGATCGATGAAAGTAAATGCGCCTTTGCGTTCAACCATCTTGCATATCTCTCCTCTGCTTCTGAGTTACACGCGTGATCGGCACGCTTGCCATTTCATTGTAGCGGATGGCGCGCAGTTCCCCAATATCGAGTTGCAAAATTCACTCAGCGTAAACGCTCGAGCACGTATGCCTTAAGCACGACAGCATGATTGTGTTGTTCGTCGCGCGCGGCGTAGACGAGCGTAACAGGGCCTTCCTGCAACCACTGCACGATTTGACCCACCGCCTGTTGATGCGATTCATCAGTGTCCAGTTCTTCCCGGTATAAAGTAGAGAACTCCGCAAAGCGGTTGGGATCATGTGCGAACCATGTTCGCAACTGAGGCGACGGAGAAACGTTTTTCAACCAATGGCTAATTTGTGCATCTTCCTTGCGTACACCGCGTGGCCATAGGCGATCAACCAATACGCGAATGCCATCGGTCTTGACTGCCGGATTATATACGCGCTTGCAATCAAGGTGACCGTACACTGCGATCCCGCCCCCCTTCGCTTAAAACCGTTCGCCTCCGCATCTTATACGGAGGCGTTCGTTACTGCCGATGGATTCAGTACCAAATCTCCTGTACCGGTAACAGAAATGCGACTCGCCAAAATCGGCCGGGTGAGTTGTTTGACCAATTGCGTCGTCCCTTGGGTCTGTTTGTATACCGATGTCACCAAGCCATTGCTGTTCACATTCCCGTAATACAACGTGTCGCCGATCACGCTGATCAGTGCGGCATTTGCTTTGACGAGCTGCGCATTCATCTCGAAATCCGGCGTATAACTGCTTGTTGCACTCGTTTCCGACAGTTTGAGGACATTCCATACGCCATTCTGATTGATTTCAACGTACAGAATTTTGCCCGTTTGCGTCATCGCAATGTTTTTCACGTAACCGGCGGGCACAGGAACAGACTGCACATCTTCCATGGTTCCCACGTGATAAATCTCGCTTGACCCATTGGACGTGATCAATACGAATATGTCATTTGTCTGTGTACTATAGGTAACCTTGGTGATCTGTGCATCTGGCGAAAGTCCACTAAATACTGGAACGCTTGCTGCAGTGACATCCGCCTGTTGCCCATTTGACACATAGAACGTGTTCAATTCCAAATCGCCAGGCGATCTTTGCTCACCCACAAAGACTTCCGTATTGCCCAACCAGTCGACGTATTGCACAGGATAAAGATCCGTGGCTTCGCTGACCTGTTTGCCGGTCTCTAACGACACAACGTGAACGACATCCGTGCCATTGGTCGCCGTATCGACGTAGGTCGCGTACTGACCGTTTGGCGATTCCGTCACACCCTGATAGTGCTGCTTCAGGTTTGCTAGAACTTGTGTCGAGCGGACTTGCACAAGCCGCTGAATAGCACGCTCTGTGGCGACTTGTTGAGAATTCAACAAATGGTTCAAGTGATGAAAAAACGCGACTTCAATCATTGTCGCCAAGCCAGCAACACCTAAGAACAAGCGACCGAGTCGGCGTCTAGACGTCATTTCGAACTGCCTCCCACTTCTGGCATTACGACAAACGACGTGGCAACGCTGCGCGCTCCAGTCAAGTCAACTGGTGTGTTGACCAGTCGGCCGTTATACACCATGGTGGTCGACGAACCGCCATCGAGATCGGCCGCGATCACAGCGTGATATTGCAACATGAGTTCCGTAATATCCGCCATCGATGCCCCGAGTTGTCCGTACTGACCGCGGCCATCGGTGACAATTAAAATCACCTTGCCATTTGCTGTTTGACCAATCGCTGTTCGCGGATTATACCCCTGGTCTGGGACCGATACAGGTTGCCCATTCAACACGAGCACCGGCCCAAAACTGAGTGCCTCCTGCACATTCTTTTGTTGAAGTTCAGAGAGCGAATAGTCTCCCGCAATCATCTGACCGCCACTTGTAAACGCGATCTCCGGGTACTTCGCAGTCGTGCCAGCACCTGTGATAACCTTCCCGTCGTGAATCGTAATGCCGAGAGGGTTCGCACCTGTCCCCTGCTGATTCGTGTCCGAGAAAGCACCGCCGTTAATGCCAGCAACCGCGCCTACATCATTGACCATCTGTTGGACGGTTTCGCCATTGTGCCCAATGTATTTGGTGACGGCAACACGAATTCGCTTTGGATTGTCCACCACCATAATGTAGGCGGTGAATGTTTCGCCATGGTAGGTGTATAGGTGAATGGCGCCATCGCTATTCGTATAGTTTTTTGTCGCAATCTCGGAAATCGGAGTCGTCTCCGACACCATGCCGTTCTTCGCCAAAGCGTGAGCCTCGATGGCTGCATTCGACACAGTATAGAGCGACAATGGCCGCAACAAATAGCCATGTCGGGTTTCGTCAAACGTGTCGATCACGTAATTGCGAACAGCTGAGAATGGACCATGAAAAATGAGCAATGACGACGAAACGAAGATGTATAAAAAGCATGCGAAAGCAAAGGTTACCCATCGCTTCCGTGAACGACGCGGCTGATTCGCCTGCTGTCGTCGCTTGTTGTCTGTCGCCTGCTCTCGCCTCGTGCGATCCACCGTACCCCTCCCGTCATTCACACATACTCGTGATCCTATCATATAGACGGCTTGGGTTTGAGGAAAGTTCGTTCGGATCTCGGAGCGAATTCCGCATCCGACATTTGCCGATCAGATATTCGACGCCAAGATGTCCGTTTGCAGCATACGGACAATTGTCCACGCCGTGTTGTCCATCCGCACAAACGCGCGAGCGATGACATCTTGTTGTGCCAAATCTACATCAATCGCGAACGCGGCTGTCACGGCCCGTTCCCTTCCCCGCTTGTCCCCCGGCGTTTCCGTGGCATTCCTGCGGATGATCGTCTCCATCAAATCCAGTCCACGTTCGATGTCCAGACCTATCTCCACAACATCCTCGCCAATCGGTTCTTCGATCCGCCGCTCCAACACGTACGCCTCGATGGAGAGCAACGTATCCGACAAGCGATGGATGGCAACCAACACGCCAAGCAGCGTGTGCGGATTCCATGCCGGACCGACCGGTTCATTTAGCATTTGGCGAATGGCAACCGCCGCGTTTGTGCGCGAAACGCGGACTGCGCTCCTCTGACTTTGGAAATTGCGCGGTGAAGGGCTTGTACTTAGCGGATCGCGAAGTGTTTTGAAGACAGCATGAAAGTATGCTCTTTGCGCCGCTACGGCATCTGCGATCACGCTGTGAATTTCGCGGTGTTGCCAAGTCGGCCAGACGAGGTAGACGAGAAAGGCAAGGCAACTGCCTAGCACTGTATCCAGCAGGCGATCTCCCATCGTCACAAAGGCAGGCGCGCGCTCAAAGAACGATAGCAGAACCACCATTTCGGCTGTCAATGCGCAACTAAACAGTGCGTAGTTAAAGTTGACAAGCATATACATCGCTGCCGCGAAGACGACGATGAGCAAGCTACCAAAGATGCCCGTCTTGTCGTGCACGCCAACCATGAGCACGGTCGCAAGTAAAATGCCGGCGACTGTGCCGATCACGCGGGCGATGCCGCGTCCGAAGGTCGCCGTAAAGTCAGGGCGCAAAATGATGTTCGCGGTCAACGGCAACCAATACGCATGTTGCCAAGGCAAGGCACGCGCAGCAAGCATGCCAAGACCAATTGCACCACTCGCCCGCAACGCATGTCGGAATGTTGCGGAATGGAACGTCAAATGGCTAAGAAACGAATTCGCTGCCTTTTTGAGCCGGCGACCCATCGACTCACGAGCTTCGGCGGGCAAATGCCAAACTGTACGTTCGCTTAAATCGCGATGCAGTTGCCGCAAGGCGACGGCGGTCGCACGCACGTGTGCACAAACATCACCCTGCATCTGTTCTGCAAGCTCATCCAATTCACTTGCCGCCTGAACCAATAGTCCGAAAGTCGACAAGGTGCGATTACGCTCTGCTGCAAACGCCCAAACATCGCCTCCGACTTGTTCGACAATGGATGCCACGCGTCGCAAGGCGTGAAGGGCAGCTGTCGACGATTCGTCGCGGTGACTGGTATACGCCCTACCCTTTGCCATTTCGACGAGCGCGACCACATAGAACCGCACCTGTTCAGCGGCGTTCAACAGGCGATACAGCTTGGCGCGTGCAGGCATGCGCATATACGAGTCGCGTAGTGTCGCGTCCGCATCGACAAGTGCAGTGGCAACAGCAAGGTCAGTGTCGCGTGTGCGATCGCGCGCATAGGTCACAAGCCTGTTGTACACCTGTGTGACCGCGTCGGCCTCCGCACTGTCAGTTGTACAAAGATCTACAACTATCATGATGGCGGTCTGCAGGAGTCCGCCTGCGAGGACTAACCCCGCTCGATAAAACGCGCCACTCGGGGATTGCGGACTTGTCGAAATCAAAATCAAGGCATTGGTCGATAACAACCCCACTTGCCCAGCGGCAGCGCTCACGCCTATCATCATGCCTGCAATCCAGCCGCTGACCATGGTCAACAGCACGATGAGCCACGTGTGCGCCCCGGCGATTGCACCAACCAACGTCGTTACAGTCATCCATAAGGTTGCAAGCAACATCGTGCGCGTCCGCCGTCGCGCGGTACCGGCCGTGCCTGCAAAACCAGACACCAAAGCGCCGGCGGAGATGCCGACGCCTGAAAGTACATGCTGCGATATAAGTCCGAAAACCAATGGTAGCACTACGCCAAACGCGTTACGTACACCTGGTACTATCCGCAAATTGCCGGAATCGTGCGCCGTGACGGTATTGATACTTCTCCACGTTCTGCGCCGCAGCAACAAGCTGCACCCCGCCCTTCGGCCGTTGTCCGCAATCGTCTTCGTCTAGACTATACAATATCGATTGCATGCGGATCTATGCCGGAATCAAGCCTTACGCCAGATGACAGGCTACTTGGTGGTCATCGTCAATCGCCCGCAACTGCGGACGAACGTCGCGGCAACGGTCGACAGCCACAGGACACCGGGTGTGAAACGGACAACCACGTGACAGATCGAATGGCGAGGGCATTTCGCCTGGCAATGCGCGCAACTCCCTCCGTGCGCTAACGTTCGCAGGAATCGGCAGCACGGATGCGAATAAAGCCTTCGAATATGGATGGTACGGCTTCTGAAACATCCGTTGCGTGGTGCCGACCTCGACGATCTCCCCGAGATACATGACCGCAATGCGGTCGGCAATTTGACCGACGGTCGGCAGGTTGTGTGATATAAATAGATACGAAAGATTCCGCTCTTGTTTCAACCTTATGAACAAGTCCATCATTTGTGCCTGCACGGAGACATCCAGTGCCGACACTGCTTCATCGCAAATGAGGAGTTTGGGTTCAACAGCTAAAGCTCTTGCAATCATTACGCGCTGCTGTTGGCCGCCAGACAATTCAAACGGAAAGGCCTCAGCCTGATCCGCATGTAGCCCCACTTGTTCGAGCAACTGTCGCGCTATCTCCAAGCCTTCCCGCCGAGAAACAAGCCGTCGTGCAACCAACAGATCGATCACGTTGCGCCCTACGGTCATACGTGGGTGCAGCGCGACCCCGGCGTCTTGAAACACCATCTGCATGTGTCGCCAGAATGGGCGCAGATCCCGGCGGGATCGACCAACAAGTTCTTGACCAAAAAGGCGCACACTGCCTGCATCCGGCGCGGTAAGTCCGATCGCACATCGCCCTAGGGTGGATTTTCCACTCCCGCTTTCACCGACGAGCCCAAGCGATTCACCTTCCCGAATCGATAGCGAAACATCTCGTACAGCGGGTAGTCGCTTTCCGCGGACGCGAAATGATTTTTCAATGTGACGCAGATCAAGGAATGGGGTAAGGCTCATGCTCATTCTCCCCTTGTACGTGATGACATGCGACGCGGTGATCTGGTCGCGTTTGTCGCAGCGCAGGTAGACGTTCGCGGCACACCGTTGTGGCCATGTGACAGCGCGGCGCGAACGGGCAGCCTCGGGGAGCCTCAAGAAGCACGGGAGCAACTCCCGGGATCGGACGCAAGGGTCTATCAGGCTGTTCCGGATCAAATGATGCGTCGCGCAGGCCCAGTGTATACGGATGCGTTGGAAATTGCAGAAATTCGTCAATCGGCGCTTCTTCCATCACAATGCCCCCATACATGACCACAATGCGGTCACACGTATGGGCTGCAACGCCAAGATCATGCGTGACCATCACGACCGCTGTTCCGCGTTTGCGGCAGATGTCCGTCAAAAGTGCCAGTACCTGCATTTGCACGGTCGAATCGAGTGCCGTCGTCGGCTCGTCGGCGAAAATCACCTTCGGCTCGCTGACAATGGCGCTTGCGATCATCGCTCGCTGTCGCATGCCCCCGGACAACTCGTGCGGGTATTGGTGGAAGCGCGCTTTCGCATCCGCAATGCCGAGCTCATGCATGAACTCGATCACGCGTCGATGAGCGGTGCGACGCGTACACAGACGATGATTGACCAATACTTCCGCGATTTGCGTCCCAATCGGCAAATAGGGATTAAAACCCTCTGCTAAGTTTTGAAAGACGACGCCGATATCCTTTCCACGCACAGTGCGCAATTGCCGGTCGGACAACTGAACTAGATCCACTCCGTTAAACCACGCGTTTCCACGGATCACTCGCCCACCTTCTCCGAGCAAACCGAGAATGGACATCAGCGTCACCGACTTGCCTGATCCGCTCTCGCCAATGATACCAAGCCATTCACCAGGCCGTACGGCGAAATCGACACCGTTTACCGCATGGACCACTCCGTCGGCACGCTCAAACTGGACGACTAAATCTCGCACCTCGAGTACAGGTTGCTTGGATACATCGTTACTGAAGTCTGTTCGCGCTTCAACAACGAAGTCAGCCATGCATATTCACCCCCTTGCCCCCCTCGCCGTACGAAGCCGCGGCCACGTCGCAAACCAGCGCCTCGGCAATGGCTGTTGTGGGTTTAAAAGCGCTTGCAAGCCATCCCCTATCCACAAGAGCGCAATGACCATGGAGCAATATACGCCTAACGGAAACCAGAACAGCCAACGATAGCCGATGTACGATCCGCCACCGCCATTCAGTAAATTGAGAAGCAGATTGGAACCAGGCGGCAATTGTCCCCCAGTCAGTGGAACATATTGTGGATCAAGCGCAATGAGTGTGGTGGACTGAAACAGCACAGACGCCACCTGGAATACGAAGAACACAATCATATTCGATGCAATTTGCGGCAACACATAGCGCGTCGCGATGTACCAGCGCGAACCACCTGCGAGAATTGCAGAGTCCATCAATGTTCCATTGCGCACGGAAAGCGCGAGGCCGCGCGCCATACGAGCGCATCCCGCCCATGTGACAAGGCCTATAGACAAGCCGACGTTCCAAGCACTAAAGCCTGTGACGACCACGATGAAGAGGGCGATGATGAGCGTCGGGATCGAAAAGGCAAAATCAGTGAACCGCATGAGCACGGCATCGATAATGCCGCCGAAGACGCCCGCCGCAATGCCGACGATGAGGCCAATGGCAACCGAAATCGCCGCACCTGTCACACCGATAAGCAATGTACCGCCAAGGCCGCGCACGATTTGTGTCAATAGGTCTTGCCCGTATTGCCCGGTTCCAAATGGATGCGCCCAGCTCGGACTTAGGTTTGCCTGAAATATGTTTACTGTGGGCTGTCGGGTGACGAATGGGCCTACAATCGCGACGATAAATAGCAGCGCAATGTAGGCGAGGCCGATAACAGGCAGTCCATTTCGGCAAAACCGGCGCCAAGCCAAACGACGTCTACGTTTTCGGCCATGGCTAGCGCGTTGGTGCCAATCGGAGATAGCGGCGAACGACATAAACGTCCCTCCCTTTTAGTCTGCGAGCGGATTGAGCCATAGATACGCAATATCGATGAGTAGATTCAGAACCATAATAAATAGCCCGAAAATGAACAAAGTGATTGATAACGTCGTGCCACTGCCAAACGCAGGGGCGCCATAGGTCGTCACCTTAATTCCGAGCATGGTGCCAATGCCAGGAATCGCAAACGCTTGTTCTGCGATCACGGTGCAAAATAACGTCATCGGCGTTTGAGGCCCCAAAAACGTCAACAGGCCCGTCAGCGCAGGGCGCAATGCGTGGTGCGCGACAACGCTTGCGGTACCTGCGCCGCGAGCGCGCGCAGCTGCAATAAAGGATCTTTGCATCACTTCACGCATGCCGGATTCCGTGTACTTGACCATATAGCCGATATTAAAGCAGGCCACCGTCATGATCGGTAAAATGGCATCAGCAACAGAACCCCAACCATAACTGAGCGGAATGAGATGCCATCCTAAAGAGAACGTAAAAATGAGGATAACGGCCATATCTGCAGGTGGGACTTGCCCCAATAAAACGCAGAAAGCCGAAACTGCTTGCCAAAGTGGATTGCGTGGCTTCAAAGCTGCGAAAATGCCGCATGGAATACCGACGACCGCGGAGACAAATAAGGAGCCAAACGTAAGAATGGAGCTGATTTCGAGCGAACGCAACACCAGTTCCCGCGTAATCTGCGGACCAGTGCCCCAATGCAAGGTACCGATGGCCACAAGACTTGTGTACACGGAATGCCAAAACGGGGCTGGTTTCGCCGCTGATAGCCCTGGAATTGCCGAAGACTGGCTGGTTGCCGCGGGATTCAAGTATCCAAGTGCATTGCCTAAAATAATCAGGATGCACAGCAGCATCGGAATGACGGCTATACGCAATCCGATCACACGAATGATACGATAGCGCTTTCCTGGCAATACAATCCCTCCAACCAACGTCTCATTTGGATGACTCTAGCATATCACCTGCAATCTCCTATAGAAACGATTTGGTTGGTGGACCCCGCATATTCACGCGTCACGACAAGAGAAAGCCGTATCGACCAACCTCAAGGATCGATACGGCTGTGTTGGATGTATATGGTTTCCCCTACTTGCGCAAATGATATGGCACGGTCGAAACGACGACATCTTTGTGACGCAACATCCATGCGCGAATCAAAAGCGAAGTCTGGTTATGCAAAAGATTGTGCCACCACTTTTTCGGAACAAACTGCGCGATGAGCAACTGGATATGGTCCGGCTTTCCACCTTCATACGTTTCAAGACGCCGAATAAACTTGGAAAGTGGGTATAAAAGTGACCTATATTCACTCTTAATGGTAATCAGTCGACAGGGTGCCCCCCATGCTTCCCACTTTTGTTCCATGCGCTCGATTGATTCGTCATCAAAGCCAATATACAACGCGATAACATCCGGTGTACTGCTCATAGCAAATGAGATGGTATCCACGACCAAACGATGAATCCCAGAAATGAGCACAACAGAGACAATTCTGTGCTTTTGTGGGCGAACCGTCTGCAAATCGATCCGCAATTCATCGGCAACCTCAATATAATGCTTGCGAATCTTCATGGCGATGAAAATCACCACAGGCAGAACGACGAGGACAATCCAGGCGCCGCTCGTAAACTTGGTGACCGCAAAAATGACCGCGACCAGTCCTGTGATAAACGCGCCAAACCCATTAATCACGGCCTTTGTGCGCCACATCCTGCCTTTGACGCGAATCCAGCGCTTAAACAGGCCGAGTTGCGCTACGGTAAATGCCACGAATACGCCAATCGCGTACAACGGGATGAGGGCATTGGTTTGCGCATGGAATACCTCGATGAGCAGTGATGCCAGTGCCGAGAGTGCAATCATGCCATTGGAGTAGCCGAGGCGATCCCCGCGCAGGGTCAATGCCCGCGGCAAAAAGCGGTCACTCGCCACTAAGGCAGCCAGCTGTGGGAAGCCAGTGAACGTCGAGTTGGCAGCTAAAATCAGCACGACGAACGTGCAAATAATGATGACCTGATACACGATGCCATGGCCAAAATAATCGCCAGCCAACTGCGATAGCATGGTGTTGTTCGGATTGACCGAAATGCCTCGCACGTAAAGGTGGTACGCAAAGCCTAAGAGCGTGATACCTGTGATGATCCCGAGCGCGACGTAGGCTTTAATCGCCCCGTTTTTACCATCGCGGAAGATAGGCACTGCGTTGGATATGGTTTCAACACCAGTGAGCGCCGAGCACGCGGAACTGAACGCCTTCAATAACAACATCAGGGTAAGCCCTGCAGGAATCGTGCCAAACGGAGGTGTGACAGGTTGTACAAACCCGTGATGCACTTCGTCATCGAAGCCAGCGCCGATTAGAAACAACATACAAGCCATAAACAAAAACGTTGGATACGCAAATACCTTCGATGATTCCGAAACACCCCGCAAGTTCACGAACAGAATGATAATCACGCACAAAATCGACAACTCGGTCTCATGGTTGGCCAGAATTGGGTACGACGAAGCCATCGTCTGAACGCCAGACGACACAGACACGGCGACCGTTAACACGTAGTCGACCAACAGTGCGCTCGCGGCGACAAGGGAGACCCAAGGCCGCTGAAAGTTATCCTTGCTTATCGCATATGCGCCGCCGCCGTTCGGATACGCGATCACGCCCATGATATACGATGTAATCAAAATCATGAGCAACAGAACTGTGGATGCGGTGATGGGAATAATCATCCATTTCGCATCATTGCCAAGCGGTGCCAGTTCGGTAATCCCAGCTTCCGGGCCGTATGCGACGGACGAATAAAGGTCGGCCGCAAGCACCGGCAGTGCAATCCACCATGTCAACTTTAGCTTGGAGCCATGTAGTTCGCGGGATCGGATCGGCTTACCCACCACAATTCGCTTCACGTTTCCAAAATTCAGCAAGGCAAATGCGAGTGCCGCGATGATCACGCAAACGAGAACAGGGTGCAACCAAAATAACCCATGTGGATGATGCATATGATTTCTCCTCGTCGTGCACTTGTGCCAAACCTAGTTTGCCCAAGAAAAGCAAAACGACCCCTCTGGGCCACTTCTATGCACTGGTATGTATGGATGCCATATGACGTGATTTATTGTAATCCCGCAACGCAAAAATTCAATTGCAAGTTCGCAAAAAACGTGAAAAAAGCGGGACAAAATCCCGCCCTTTCCGACAATAACACTAACTTGGCACGCCCTTGTGGCAGGCTCACAAACTCGCAATAAAGGCGCAAAACGCATCGAACAGGCGCTCGTTGTCCGCGTGCAGGCGGATCGCAAAGCGGATGTGACGGTCGCTCAAGCCATGATAGTTTGCACAAGACCTCACAAAAATACCACGGTCCGCAAATGATTGTAGCATCGCGGAGATAGGTATGTCGTCGGCAAGTTGACAAAACACGTAATTGACACTTGGTGGGTACAAAACGACGTCCTGGCGCTTCCCCCAAGTCGCATGAATCCATGCACTTTCGGTTGCAAGCCAAGCGTGTGTCGCTTCTAGAAAGCCTCGGTCCCGGTACGCTGCTTGCGCGGCCCGCTGTGCCAATTGGTTGACGCTCCAAGGATCGCGATGTTTGGCGATCTCGCGAATAAACGACGGGTGTGCTGCGAGAAAGCCGAAGCGCAGGCCAGGAATGGCATAGATTTTGGTCGCCGAGCGCACGACCAGCACATCCTCTGTCATGACAACCTGTGACAGTACGCTGTAGTTCTCTTCATCGGGCCGAAAGTCAAGAAATGATTCATCCACAAGAACTTTTGCGTGGCGCTCCGTTGCAAAGCTGATGACCAGGGACACTTGCCTGGCTGTCCATATCGCCCCCGTGGGATTATGCGGGTTGTTCAGGACAATTACGTCTCCCTCGCGCACCAACGCCGCGTAAAGCGCCTCACACATGTTTAAATTCTCTGCCAAGGGCAAGCGCTCGATATGACAGTGCGAACGCGCCGCCGCTTGAGCGTACTCAGCAAAGGCAGGTTCAAAAATCCACACCGTTCCTGGCCGTAGTTGGCGAATAGCGATATCAATGGCCTCCGCCGCACCATTTGTACACATGATGCAGTCTGCTGGCAGGCCAAAACGCTCACCAATGGCTTCACGTACCTCCATGTGGCGGGCGTCAGGGTAGTGACGAATCTCAGCTAAGTGTTCCGAAATGGCGGCAAGCGCCGTCGCGGGCGGACCCAGTGGATTCACGTTTGCACTAAAGTCAAGCAGTTCATGCGGGGCAACGCCTGTCTGTTCCGCATATTCGTACACGCGCCCCCCATGGCCGTGTGTCAACGTGTGATCCCCCTTCCTCGTAGTGCTACAAAGGCGATCGCACCCATGGCTGCAACAAGCGCCCCCATGAGCAGCCAGCAAGCAACATTGAGAATACGGATACTTTGTTCAATGTCATTTTGCGTGAATGCTCGGCGCGCATCTCCCATCGTGGCACGGTGTGAAGCAACGCCACCATAAAAGTTCAATCCACCCAGTTGAACGCCCAATGCACCTGCCACCATCGCTTCCGGAATGCCACTGTTGGGACTGGGATGTTTGTGCGCGTCGCGATAAAGTGCCCGCCAAGCGCCGCGCAGGTCCCCTTTTGTACACGCGATCGCGCCTGTCAACAAGCTCGTCGCGACTCGAGCTGGCACATAGTTGAGCAAATCGTCCAATCGAGCGGAGGCAAATCCGAACCAGCGATATCGATCGGTACGGTACCCGACCATCGAGTCGAGCGTGTTGGCAGCGCGGTACAGCATGGCGAGCGAAGCGCCACCGACCAACGCGAACAGCACGGGCGACACCACTGCGTCAACCAAATTCTCGGCGATCGTTTCGACCGTAGCGCGGACGACTTCTGCTTCCGACAGTTCGGCTGTGTCGCGCCCTACAATGTGCGACACAGCAGTGCGACCACCCGCGATCCCATGTTCTCTCAGTTCGCGGTAGACCATGTGTCCTGCATCACGCAGACCCTTCCAAGCGATAGTTGTCGAGCAAATCCAGATATTCGCGATCAGCCCCAACCAAGGAGAGATCCGGGTGCAAATCGCCAGAACGCCCCAGGTTACACCGAAAACCAAGGTTATCGTCGACAAGGTTAGCGCGGCACCCGCGAGCCACTGTTGCCACGGGGCGGCATTTACCCGATGGAAACGTTTTTCAAACCCATAGACGAAACGCCCAATCGCAACGACGGGATGAGGGAGCCACTTCGGATCGCCAACTGCGCGATCGACGCCCAGCGCCGCGGCAGTGATCAAGATATGTATGATGACCGCATGGATCGTAGGCGTCATCCATTCGACGCCCTTTGCTCAATCCACGTGCGAACTGTGCCGGTATCGATGTGCGCACGGACGACGTCCGCAAAGCGACCAATCGCATCCCATCGCCGTTCACGAAAACTTTTTTCGCCGCGAGTGCTTGTTTCCAGGCGAAAGCGACCACGTATTGACTGTAGCCACGCTTCACGAAATGCATCGTTGTCAAACACGCCGTGCAAATAGGTGCCAACCACCCTCCCGGCATGCCAGACGGCTCCGTCGTCACGCCTTATTCCTTCGCCGCGGCGTGTGATCTGTGCAAAAGGCCGGGTACCCACCAATGGCAGGGTCTCGCCCATATGGATTTCATATCCGGAAACAGGGATTCCCGAATACAAGGTCGTCTCGCCTTCAGCTTGGTAAGTCGCCTTGTTCTGTGCCATCACCGTACGCACAGGCAACAGGTGCAAACCAGAGGACCACCGCTCGCCTGACTCGACGCCAAATGGATCTTCCACTTCGATACCGAGCATCTGGTATCCGCCACAGATGCCGACGATCGCGGCCCCACCTGCGAATGCGTGCCAAATGGCTGCAAAAAAGCCGCGTTCCTGTAGCCATCGAAGGTCTTCGATTGTATTCTTGGTTCCAGGCAAGATGACGGCGTGACAGCCGGCGAGATCCTGCGAGCGTTGGCAAAACCGAACCGATACGCCTGGAACGGCGAACAGAGGATCGAAATCGTTAAAGTTGGAGATGTGCGGAACCTGCACGACGCCGATTTCGAGCAAATTATCTTCCGCACCTTCTGGCTGTCTGTAGCGATCGCCCGTCAACCCGAGGGAGTCCTCTTCGTCAATACCGATGTCTAAGACGTATGGCACAACGCCGAGAACTGGGACGCCAGCCAGCTCTTCCAGCATGCGTACGCCTTCGGCAAAGAGATTCGCGTTCCCCCGAAACTTGTTGACAATGACGCCCTTGACACGCGCGCGCTCGGCCGGACTCAGCAACGCGAGTGTACCGACGACCGAAGCGAAGACGCCGCCGCGATCGATATCGGCCACCAAAATGACGTCTGCGTCGGCCATGTCGGCGACCCGCATATTCGCAATGTCGTGTTCCTTCAAATTGATTTCAACCGGGCTACCGGCCCCTTCAATGACAATGACGTCAAAACTCTGTTCCAACGCGCGGTAACTTTCTTCAACCTTTGTCCAAATGGCTTGCCGCTGTTCGCGAAAATACGATTCCGTGGTTTTTGTGCCATACACCTGACCCTGAAGCACCACTTGCGACGCATTGAACGCGGATGGCTTCAGCAGTACCGGATTCATGTGTTCGTTCGGTTCAATCCCACACGCCTCGGCCTGCACAGCCTGTGCCCGACCGATCTCGGCCCCCTTTGGGGTCACAGCTGCATTCAATGACATGTTTTGCGCCTTAAACGGCGCGACGCGATAACCAGCGTCTGCCAAAATCTTACACAACGCTGTGCAAATGGCGCTCTTCCCGACGTTCGAGGACGTTCCAACCACCATGATGGCATGCGCCACGGATGATGCCCCCTGTCATACGTGCCGAACCTATACACACATTACAGTTCGTCCCAATTTAGATTTCCAGCTTTGGTATAGCTGGTCACGCGCTGTTCGAAGAAGTCTGTCTTCATGGAATTCATGGATGCATAGCTGTCGAGCCAAGGCATGGGATGTTCTGTTACTTCTGGATATAGAATAGGAAGATTGAGTGACTGCAAGCGTATGTTCGCCAAATACTTGATGTATTGATCGATCAAGACGTCCGTCAGCCCTGCAATTTTGCCCCCTGTCACATACTGTCCCCAGGCGACTTCGTGATCGACCGCAGTCCGCATCATTTGAAGAAATTCTTGCTCCAATTCAGGCGTGAGCAATCCTTTGTTTTCTCGGATAATCTCGTGGTACAAATTGCGGAAAATAGCTAAATGTGTGAGCTCATCTCGTTGAATAAACTTGATTTCGGAGACTGTCCCCAACATCTTCCCCTGACGACCGAGCACAAAGAAAAAGCTAAACCCAGCGTAAAAGTATACGCCTTCGAGAATATAGTTGGCGACCACCGTCTTCAATAGGTTGCGGTCGCTCGGATCGGCGATAAACTGTTCAAATAAGTCGGTGATAAACTGGTTGCGGCGCAACAGATGCTCATCTTCCCGCCACTCATTGTAAATGGCATCGCGCGTGGCCGCATTGACGACAGAGTCAAGAATATAGCCATACGACTGAGAGTGCACCGCTTCCTGAAATGCGTGTACGGTGAGGCACAAATTGACCTCCGGTGCCGTGATGTATTCGTTGATGTTAGGCAAGTTGTGGGTCAACAGGCTATCCATGAAAATCAAAAACGACAATACCTTATTGTAGCTACGCTGCTCATCCTCGCTTAGCACATCGTACTGACGGGCGTCGTCCGCCAACGCGATTTCTTCCGGAATCCAGAAGTTGTTCATCATGGCCCGGTACAGCTTATATGCCCAATCGTACTTGATGTTGTTCAACTCAATCATGTTTGTCGTATTCCCGCCGATGATGCGCCGCTTGCCCCAATCGCGATCACCCGCCGCGTTAAACAGTCTGATCCGTTCCAACTTCATAGATCATCTCTCCTATTTCGGGTCGTGGTGCGCACGAGTTTTTCAAGATCTAATACCGGGCATGTTCTTCGCGATCATGACGAACAAGCCACGCAGTCTTCCACTTCCACTGCTTTACTGCGCACATAGTAAACTGTCTTTAAACCCCGCTTCCACGCCAACAAGTAGAGGTCCAAAAAAGCCTTCGCACTGATGTCAGGTGTGATGTACAGATTAAACGACTGACTCTGATCTACATGCCGCTGGCGCACCGCGCACGCTTCGATACTCCAGCTCTGGTCAATGGTGTGCGCCTCTTTGTAGTACCAGAATGTGCGTTCGTTCAAATTCGGCGCCGTTTGCGGCACGACACCGTTTTTCTTCTCCTCGAGGAAGAAGCGCGCGAATACCGGATCGATCCCGGCGGTACTGCCCGCAATGAGGCTTGTGCTGCTCGTCGGCGCGATGGCGACAAGGTACGCATTGCGCACACCGTGGCGAGCAACTTGTGCGCGTAGCGTATCCCAATCCGGGCCACCCGGGCGGCTCCTGTAACCGCGCAGTTCGAAGTATTCGCCCGTCTCCCAATCAGATCCATGAAACAGTGGATACGGACCCTTTTCCTTTGCCAGTTCCAGCGATGCTTCAATTGCAAAGTAATTGATCCATTCGAAGAGCTCGTCGACATGCCGCAAGTGCTGCTCAGATTCCCAAACGAGCCCGTGTTCGGCGAGATATTGGTGATAGCCGCTGATGCCAAGGCCAACTGCCCTGTACTTTCGATTCGTAATGGCCGCCTGTGCGACAGGGTAGTGATTGAGATCGATCACATTGTCCATCGCGCGAATTTGTCGGCGCACCGTCTCCCGTATCGACTCGCGATCACGACACCGCCCAAGGTTGAGCGAAGATAGATTACACACGACAAAATCGCCGGCTTGCTGCCGCACGGTGATGACATCGCCTTCGACAATCTCCTCACTTCGCCGCGATGGGCTCATGTTTTGCATAATTTCGGTACAAAGGTTGCTGCAATAAATCATGCCCGCGTGCTTGTTCGGGTTTAAGCGATTCGCCGCATCGCGGAAAAAGATAAATGGTGTGCCGGTCTCAAAGGCAGATTGCATAATTCGTTTCATGATCTCGATGGCAGGAATTTCGTTGCGAGGCAGGTTGGGATTGTTTACGCAAGCCTCGTATCTACGTTCAAACTCTTCGCCCCAAGCATCCTCCAACGAAAATCCCATCGCCTTTTGCACTTCGTACGGACAAAACAGATGCCACATACCACGCTCTTCGACCCGGCGCATGAACAAATCGGGAATGCAGACACCTGGGAAAATATCGTGTGCTTTCATGCGCTCGTCGCCGTTGTTCGTGCGCAGTTGCAAAAAATCAAGAATGTCCTTGTGCCATACGTCCAGGTAAACAGCCGCTGCACCGCTGCGCATGCCTAATTGATTACAGCTAACAGCCGTATTATTAAAGTTCCGAATCCAGGGAACCACGCCACCGCTGGCGCCAGGATGGTTGCGGATAGCCGATCCGCGCGCGCGAATTTTGCCAACGTAAATGCCCATGCCGCCGCCGAATTTCGAAACTCTCGCAAAAGCCTCATCTGTCGCGTAGATGCTGACGAGATCATCCTCGGGCATGTCGATGAAACAGGAACTCAATTGATGGAACGGTTTGCGCGCATTGCTGAGCGTCGGTGTTGCAACGGTCGCCTGTAACGTCGACAGCATGTCGTAGAAACGTTTCGCCCAGTGGAGCCTGTCCTGTTCCTTCATCGCCAGGTGCATAGCCACGCCCATGAATAGTTCTTGAGGCAGTTCCATGATGCCACCGGCGAGATTGCGCATGGCATAACGATCCATGAGTTGTTTTAGACCAACGTAGTTAAACAAGTAGTCCCGCTCGGGCTTGATATAGGCGGCCAGTTCCTTGATTTCTTCCACACTGAAGTGCTCGCGTACATAGGTGCCATAGCGTCCAATTCGTTCAAGCTGTTCTATCAATTCGTGGAAATCCCCATAACCGATAGAGTCGTATCCGCGATTGCGTCCCGCCTGCTTGTAGCAATCAAATAACAGGAGGCGTGCAGCGACAAACTGCCATTTCGGTTCATTCACATTTGTCATCTCTACGGCTGCCTGGATTGCAATCTTGGCAATCTCAGACGTCGCCATGCCGTCGCGCAGCTGCGGGTAAATCGCCTGCGCCAAGCTTTCTGGATCATACCCGTCGACTTGTGCGCATCCACGCTCGAGAAATGTATAAAATTTCTTCGGGTCGAATCCTGCCTCCCCGCCGTTGTACTTGTACACGCGATATGACGCAAGCCGCTCGGTCCATTCTTCCCTCTCCATTTGCGCCACACCGGTCGCGCTTTGTTCCGTCATGATCTATCCGCTCCTCATCGCTTTCATAGAAAAACCCTGTTCCCATCAAGGAACAGGGTTCGACATTCTAAAACTACGGTTTTGATTCGAGCTAAGCCAAAGCACTCGAACCACGTGTTTTTACGTCCATCGCCCCTTCCCAATCCCTCGTGGGAGTGATGCACAACCAATCCTGGCAGGTCTCCGGACTGAGTCTCATCTGTGCTAGCGCCTTCCCCCATCAAGGACGGAGTGGCTGGCTGAGAGCCATAGCTTGCACATCGAACATCACCGTGGCGAGGACCGTTCCAGCTTTCCACTGGATTCCCTTTTCACTCGCAATTGCGAGCACCAGGATTCGTCTATGTAATTGTGGTTTGCAGAATGAGATTAACACTAGATATAGTGTTTGACAAGTCTCGACAACCAAGTTTGCGGTATATATGTGTAAACATGCGAACGACGAAGCGCGAGCGGGACAGTTCCGCTCGCGCTTGTGGACAACGCAACATATGGCATTACTTCGATTTGTGTAGGACGCGGAACGTGCCCGTGGCAAATGCGCATAACCTGCCATCATCGCTATGAACATGTCCCTCTACCGTCATCGTGCGCCCGCCGCGGTGGACAAAGGCAGCCTTCGCACGCAGTGTACCTTCCGAGACCGGTTCGGTGAAGTGTACGTTCAGGTTCGTGGTTACAACTGGATCCTCTGGGTACTGCAAAATCACCAATACCCCCATCAACGAATCGAGCAACGTTGCATGAACGCCCCCGTGCAAGATACCTGCCACGTTGAGATGATGAGGACGTATCTCTAGTTCTGCTTCGATCTCGTTCTCTCCAATGGCGGTAACACGGATTCCCGTGTAATCGGAAAAAGTTCCCGCCGCCGTGCGCTCCAGAACCAGAGGATCAACGCCGTGCGGATTCATCGACGACCGCATCTCATCCTCCCCTTATGCATTTTGTTTGCTTTCTTCGGTAAGTTCGCGGCGTAAAATCTTGCCCACTGCGGACTTCGGTAGGAATTCTCGAAATTCGTAGGACCGCGGCACCTTATAGGCAGCCAAATTCGCTCGACACCATGCGTCCATTTCTGCAGCCGTCACCTGCTGGCCCGGCTTGAGTTGAATAAACGCCTTGACCGTCTGCCCGCGATACGCATCCGTGACCCCGACCACGGCCGCTTCGGCGACCGCCGGATGCTCGTACAATATCTCTTCGATCTCGCGCGGATAAATGTTATAACCGCCCGCGATGATGACATCCTTTTTGCGATCGACGATATAGAAAAAGCCGTTCTCATCCATCTTACCAATATCTCCTGTAAAGAGCCAGCCATCGCGGAGGACGGAAGCGGTTTCAGCAGGCTTATTCCAATAGCCCTTCATCACCTGCGGACCGCGTACCACCAGTTCACCGATTTCCCCTGTCGCCACATCGTTTCCATTTTCGTCGACAATGCGCGCCTCCGTGTCAGGAAATGGGATACCGATTGAACCATTTTTACGCTCGCCCCAGAAGTTGTTCGCATGCGTGATTGGCGAAGCTTCTGTCAAGCCATAGCCCTCCACCAGTTTGCCGCCGGTCAAACGTTCAAACTGCGCTTGCACTTCGAGTGGCAATGGAGCGGCTCCACTCACGCATATTTCGATTGACGAAAGATCATACTGGCCGACGTCAGGGTGATTCATGAGCGCAATGTACATGGTCGGCGTCCCCGGAAAGACGGTTGGCTTAAATTCATGGATGAAGCCCAGCACGTCTTTCGCTTGAAATCTAGGCACGAGAATCAGCATGCCCGCCTTATACATCGCTTGATTCATCAAAACGGTCATACCAAAGACATGGAAGAAAGGCAAAGCTCCCAAGTATCGTTCTTGACCATCCCGCAATTTATACGACCACAGGGCACTTTGTATCGTATTGGCAACCAGATTCAGATGCGTCAACATTGCTCCTTTGGCGACGCCCGTCGTTCCGCCCGTATACTGAATCAGCGCAATATCCTCCGCCGCGTCGATCTCGATCTGCGGTAGCTCCGAAGCACCTTGCCGAAGTAGGATTTGCCACAATATGACGCCGTTTTGCTCTGTAAGCGATGGGGATTCGCCAAGCGGCGTCCCTGACGGCAGATAGTCTCGCATCGATGCTACAATGACGTGCTGTAGATCCGTTTCGTGCCGAATGTGCTCAACCTTTGGGCACAACTCGTCGAGCGTGACCAACGCCTTTGCACCGCAGTCCTGCAACTGGTGTTTCAGCTCTCGCTCGGTATACATCGGGTTGTTTTGGACGACCACGAGACCTGCCAGCAAGGCACCATAATAGGCGATTACGGCTTGTGGGCAATTGGGCAACATGATGGCGAGCCGCTCCCCCTTGGCAAGGGGGAGTGCTCGCACGGCATTGGCAAAACGACAGCAAGCGTCAAGGAGTTCGCGGTAGCTCATCGTATGTCCGAAGAACCAGATAGCCGGGTTGTTCGGAAACCGTTGCGCGGAGTGAACGAGGAAAGACGCCAAGTTTTCCTCAGGGTACGCAAACGAGCTTGGGACTTCCTCGGGATAATGTGCTAACCAAGTTTTCTCCATGAGCTCACCATCCTCTCAAACCGATCGCGTCAGCATACGTATTGTTCTGCGTCGACCACGGAACGGCCAATTTCGCGTTCTAGGCCGATGATGTCGAGCTCTGTGCGGCGCGCAAGCCGTTTGACCACCGACAACTGCATGCGCAAGGCATCTCCTTGCTCGACGCGCGCCAAGCATTCCTTCGCCAACCGCTCGATCTCGCCCAAGGATTCGTACGCAAACGCCTTGGTCATCGCGATCGCGTTCGCACACGCGCCTTCGCCTGCGCGCTCGACATGCTGCATCGTGCGCAACCACGCGCTTTCCATGGCAAACGTCAGGATGGCAATGTCTGCGAGGTTGGAGAGCACCTCTTGCTCTTCGTCAACCCGTTGTTGAAATGCCTGTGCAGCAAGCCCACCCACCATGAGGAAGATGCGCTTCGCATTGGCGATGTACTGGGCCTCTTCGGCGAGCGTTCCTTCTGGTGTCGAGAGCGTCGGCGTCATCTGCATCAACTCTGCCTGCAGGGCCTGTGCCTTTTGTAAGAGTGGCAGTTCACCCTTCATGGCACGGCGCAGCATCGTTCCAGGAATCAATAGGCGGTTGATTTCGTTGGTTCCTTCGAAAATGCGGTTGATCCGCGAGTCGCGATACATGCGTTCGACCTTGTACTCTTTGATAAAGCCGTAACCGCCATGAATCTGCAACGCTTCGTCGACGACATAGTCGAGCGTCTCCGAAGCAAACACTTTGTTGATGGAGCACTCAATGGCGTACTCGGCGATGGCCTTTGCCGACAGCATGCCTGCGTTTGGCCCTGTTATATCGACATCCGCCAAGGCCGCATCGAGCAGGCCTGCTGTACGATAGACCACACTTTCAAGCACGAATGTCCGCGTGTTCATGCGCGCAAGCTTTTGCTGAATCAATGGGAACGAGGAAATCTTGCGTCCAAATTGCTGGCGTTCATTCGCGTAATGAGCTGCCAATTCGATAGCATCCTTCGATCCGCCAACAGCACCCGCAGCCAACTTGAAACGTCCGATATTCAGAATGTTGAACGCGATCTGGTGGCCTTTGCCGACCTCGTACAACAAATTTTCAACCGGCACATGGACATCTTCGAGGATCAACTGGCGAGTTGACGATCCCTTAATACCCATCTTCTGCTCTTCAGGACCGACGCTTACGCCAGGCATCGTGCGTTCGACAATAAAGGTGCTAAACAGTTTCCCATCGACTTTTGCGTACACGACGAATACGTCCGCAAAACCAGCGTTCGTGATGAACTGTTTGGTGCCATTTAAAATGTAATACTTGCCGTCCTCCGACAAGCGCGCCGTCGTCTTCGCGCCCAGCGCATCCGAACCTGACGAAGGCTCCGTCAAACAGTACGCGGCAATCCATTCACCGGTGGCGAGCTTCGGCAAGTACTTCTGCTTTTGCTGTTCATTGCCAAAGTAGACAATCGGCAACGTGCCAATGCCTGTGTGCGCACCGAGCGAAAGCCCGAACGATCCTGCCTTTGACACCCGCTCGTTGATGAGCGTTGCGCTCATTTTATCGAGGCCAAGACCACCGTATGCTTCTGGAATTTCTGTCGACAATAAGCCGATTTCGCCGGCTTTGCGCAACAGTTTGACGGTCAGCTCATAGTCCAAGCCTTCAATTTGCTCCTGATGCGGGGAGACCTCTGCCTCGACAAAACTGGTTGTCGTCTCGGCGATCATGCGTTGCTCGTCCGTCAACGATTCCGGAGTAACAATGGAATTCGGATCGGTATCTTCAATAATAAATCCGCCGCCAATCGCAAGTGTCTTGTTTGCCATCGCAAACCCTCTCCTTTATACGTACATAGTGGGATGTTGAAGCAAGTCGCTTTATGCCCGGTGTACTTCAAATACGCCGGCCGCACCCATGCCGCCGCCGATGCACATCGACACGACGCCATAACCACCGCCGCGTCGGCGCAGTTCGTGAACGAGCGTCGCCGTCAGTTTGGCGCCCGTGCAGCCAAGTGGATGGCCTAGGGCGATGGCGCCACCGTTGACATTTACCTTCCCTGGGTCAATCTCAAGTGCACGCATCACTTGCAGGCATTGTGCAGCAAACGCTTCATTGATTTCGAAAAGGTCGACATCGGCAAGTGAAATTCCGGCAAGCCTCAAGGCTTTCGGAATGGCCCCAACAGGACCGATGCCCATCACCGCCGGATCGCATCCGGTCACCGCAAAGCTGCGAAATGTCGCAAGTGGCTTTAGCCCGAGTGCCTGTGCGCGCTCGGCGCTCATGATGACAGCCGCCGCCGCGCCGTCGCTCATTTGCGACGAATTGCCGGCCGTCACGCTGCCACCCCGTGCAAACGCCGGTCGCAATGACGCCAATGCCTCTGGTGTCGTGTCCTTACGTACACCTTCATCTTGTGTGACGTGAACATCGCGCGACCATGGCCGACCGTTGTCGTCGATGCCATACACCTTGGTATCAACTGGTGCAATTTCTTCATCGAATTTGCCAGCCTGCTGTGCAGCGTACGCCTTCTGGTGACTTTGATAGGAAAATTCGTCCTGATCATCGCGGCTGACCCCGAAGCGTCGGGCGACGTTTTCCGCGGTATGCCCCATTGCAATGTAAACGTCGGGCATCTCGGTCAAGATCCCGGGATGCGGTGCCGGCTTAAAGCCGGTCATGGGCACGTGACTCATGCTCTCTACGCCGCCGCCAATGGCGACTTCCGCATGCCCGAGCATGACTCTTTCGGCCGCCTGCGCGATGGCTTGCAGCCCAGACGAGCAAAAGCGATTGACGGTGACCGCGGGCACGGATTGCGGCAAACCGCTGTACAGCGAAATGATGCGCGCGACGTTCAGACCTTGCTCGCCTTCCGGCATCGCACAACCGATGACGACATCCTCGACCTCCGCCGGATCCAGCCCGGGAGCACGCGATAAAGCAGCCTGAATGGCCACTTTGCCTAAGTCTTCGACGCGCGTGTGCGCGAACAGACCGCGCTTCGCCTTGCCAACTGGCGTCCTCGCAACGGAAACAATCACTGCTTCCCGCATATCTGTCACTCTCCTTTTTCCCAACACTTCATCAGTTGCGAAGCGGTTTTCCTTTGGCGAGCATGTATTGCATGCGTTCCTGTGTTTTCGGCTCACCACACAAACTGACAAACGCCTCGCGCTCAAGGTCAAGCAGATACGATTCGCTGACCAGTGAGCCTGCAGGAACGTCCCCGCCCGCCAAAACATGTGCCAGTTTGTTCACAATGAGCAAATCGTGATCGGAAATGTAACCGCTTTGCCACATGCCGCGTGCCGCCATCTGCAAGACCGCCTTGCCGTCGGCGCCAGCTACGCGAATACGCGCGTCGCGCACAGGTGGCGTGTAACCAAGTTCCGCCATGCGTAGCACTTCTGCTTTGGCCGCGGCAATTTGTAGATCGCCGTTGACAATCACGCGGTCTGTCTCGGACAACCACCCCATCGCCAAAGCGTCATCGCCGCTGGTCGAAACTTTAGCCGTACCGATGGTCTGGAACATCCGCGCCAGATGTGGCACCAGATCCTCATCAGCAGAGACCGACTCTGACACGCGACGAGCTGTTTCTTTGCAGCCACCCCCTGCAGGAATCAGTCCCACACCGACTTCGACCAGCCCGAAGTACGTTTCAGCAGACGGCAACACGCGGGACGAAGCCAGACATACTTCCACACCGCCGCCGAGGGTCATCCTGTGCGGCGCTGCAACCACTGGCACCGCCGAATAGCGAAGCGTCGTCATGGCCTTATGGAACATGCGCACAGACAAGTCGATCTCGTCCCAGTCGCCTTCCTGCGCGGCCATCAACATCAACATAAGATTGGCGCCAACACAGAAGTTACGGCCCTGATTGGCAATCACCATACCTTGGAACTCGCGCTCGACAATGCTTACGCTTTGTTCGATCATCGCGAGAATATCCGGGCCAATTGCGTTATTCTGCGAGTGGAACTCGAGACACGCCACGCCATCGCCGAGGTCGACGAGGCTCGCGCCAGCATTCTGTTTCACGACCCGGCCGGCCTGTTTGAGAGAAGCGAGATCGATGACACCGGCAGGCACCTGTACAGGAGTAGCCATGCCGCCCACAGGCATATAGACAGCACCTTCACGCTCCTCATAAAACGCCTTATGCCCTGCGGCGATCCAGGCTTCCACCCACGCGGGCAAGGTCAGTCCTTCTTCTTGCATCCGCTTGGCAGCGGGAACGAGGCCGATAGCATCCCACAACTCGAATGGGCCGAGATCCCAGTTAAAGCCCCATCGCATTGCGGCGTCCACGTCTTGCGGCGAATTTGCGATCTCGCCCATCTTTTCGGCGGAATAAACCAGCACTCGCTTAACGATGTCCCACGCCAGTTGCGCGTACTTGTCGTTGCCCGCGAGCAGAGCCTGCACCTTCGCCTTTCCGCCTTTGGCAGCCTTGGCCGCCTCAAGCGACGCAGACTTCACTTTGACTTGTTCGCGATACTCCATGGTCGCCAGATCGAGAGATAGAATGCGAGTCGTCCCGCCATCTTTCACCTTTTTGTAGAAACCTTGCCCCGACTTCTCGCCAAGCCACCCGCGTTGGACCATTGATCGAATGGCGTCCGGTACGATGAACGCCTGTTGCTCGACGGGATCAGATACGTGGGCGTGGACGTTGTATGCAACGTGTACAAAGGTATCGATCCCAACCAAATCGAGGGTGCGGAACGTCGCGCTGCGCGGACGCCCCAGCGCCGGCCCCGTCACAGCATCCACTTCCTCGATTGAAAAGCCGCCCTTTTGCATTTCTTCAAATGTCACGAGCAGTCCATACGTACCAATTCGATTGGCAATAAAGTTCGGCGTGTCTTTCGCGATCACGACGCCTTTACCAAGCCTGCGGGTTGCAAAATCGGCCATAAAGTCGACGAGTTCTGGATCTGTGTCGGTACCGGGAATGACCTCGAGCAGCTTCATGTAGCGCGGCGGATTAAAGAAATGCGTTCCCAGGAAGTTACGTCGGAACGCGTCACTGCGCCCTGCAACCATCTCGTTGATTGAAATCCCTGACGTGTTGGAGCTGACAATCGTGCCAGGCCGCCAATATTGCTCAATGCGTTCAAGTAACTGTCGCTTTGGCTCCAGGCTTTCGACAATCACCTCAATAACCCAGTCGACCTCGGCAATTTTTGCG
Source organism: Alicyclobacillus tolerans (assembly GCF_001447355.1). GTDB lineage: Bacteria > Bacillota > Bacilli > Alicyclobacillales > Alicyclobacillaceae > Alicyclobacillus > Alicyclobacillus aegles. Next base: position 27,393 of record NZ_JXBW01000025.1, read on the forward strand.
AGATCGTCCTCCAAATTACCTGGTTGAATACGTTCTGCGAACTCGGGGCGATACAGCGGCGCCGGGCTCGCTTTGTGCAATCTGGCGATTGCCTGTGTCGCCAAACGGTTGCGCACGGCCGGGTGGTCGAGCGTCAAGCCGCGTCGCTCCTCTTCCGCGGTGAGCGAAGTCGGAACCAAATCTAGCAACAAGCAGGGAATTCCGACGTTGGCCAAGTGCGCCGCGATAGCGGCACCCATGACGCCTGAGCCAATGACGGCAGCTTTGCGAATGTGTCTCATCGAGCTCCTACCTCCTCGTCTTCCTTGTTCTGCCGGACATCCTCAGCAAATACGGATGCCGCCAGAAGTTCTGCGACGTCGCGCGCCTTTACGGTGTCATCCGTTTCGGTGAGCTTCGTCCCGTCTTCCATCATCGTGAGACAATACGGGCAAGCGCTTCCGATTACGGTTGGATTGACTGCCAGGGCCTGTTGCGTGCGAGCTAAATTGATGCGCTTGCCCCTGGTCTCCTCCATCCACATGCGGCCGCCTCCAGCGCCGCAGCACATGGCGTTTTCTCGATTGCGTTCCATTTCCACCAATTCGACGCCAGGAATAGCTTCTAAAATCCCCCTTGGAGCGTCGAACACGCCATTATAGCGTCCCAGGTAGCACGCGTCGTGGTAGACCACACGTTCGTGTAAGCGATGGGTTGGACGCAACTTGCCTTGCTTGACTAATTCAGCAAGCAACTGCGTGTGATGGTAAACTTCAACTCCCTCCATCCCAAATTCGGGATACTCATTTTTCAACGTATTAAATGTGTGTGGGCATGCGGTGACAATTTTGCGCACGCCATATTGTTGAAACGTCGCGATGTTTTCCATGGCAAGCTGCTGAAACAGCATTTCATTGCCAAGGCGTCGCGGCGTATCACCCGAACCGTTTTCTTCGTCACCCAAGATGGCGAAGTTGACGCCAGCCTCATGCAACAACCGCACAAACGCATGTGTGACCTTGCGCACTCGGCGATCGTAAGAACCCATGGAACCGACGAACAGCAGGTATTCAAAATCAGGATTTTCATGAACCGTCGGCACAGGAACATCGAGACCATGGGTCCAGTTACTGCGTTCATTGCGGCTGAGACCCCAGGGATTTCCTTGCCGTTCGATGTTTTGCATGGCGCGTTTCGCCTCGTTCGGCATGCTTCCTTCCATCAAAACGAGATAACGGCGAAGGTCGATAATCTTATCGACGTGCTCGTTGTCGACGGGACACTGATCTTCGCAATTGCGACATGTCGTGCAGGCCCAAATCTCATCCTCGGTAATGACATCCCCAATGAGGTTGAGTGTGGAAACGTCTGCCTCCTGCAATGCCCATGACTCTTTTTGCCAGTGCAGCGTGGGCTCGATGTCGACCAAAGCATCGCTTGGAAAGTCAATGTCTTCGCCACCCACGGCCATCTTGTGCGCAGCGCCATCGTGTTGTGGCAACAGATAAGCTGGCTCAAACGCCTTGGTATGGGTTACCGCGGCACCCTTTTCCAAAAGGTGGTCGCGCATCTTGACAATTAAATGCATAGGCGACAGCGGTTTACCCGTGTTCGACGCCGGGCAGACATTGGTGCAACGGCCGCACTCGACACAGGCGAAAAAGTCGAGCATCTGCTTGCGGTTGAAATCTTCAATTTGACCAACGCCAAACGACTCCGCATTTTCGTCTTCGAGATCGAGCGAACGCAGCCGCCCTGGTGCATGTTTGCGCCGCAGAAAGACGTTAATCGGCGCAACCATGAGATGGAAATGTTTGGACTGCGGAACGTAAATGAGGAATGTCAAAAGAATACATAAATGCAACCACCAAAACACATAGAAGCAGACCTCGGCCGCCGTCGTGCCGATACCAGACAGCGCGCTCGCCAACAGCGAAGAGATGGGGCCATACCACGAAGCGGCTTCGTGATGCCACACGCGCTCAAACGATAGGTCCAACAGTACACAGACCATCAAGCCTGTGATCAGGAGCAGGACAATACTTGGCTTAAAGCCCCGCTTTAGACGCTTTAGGCGTTCCCCATAGCGGCGATAGGCCGCATAGGCGGTTGCCAAAAGGATGAGAATCGCCACACATTCTTGACAGAATGAGAAGGATTCGTATGCGGGATACGGGATGTGTTTTCCTCCTGTGAGTCCCTTCGCAATGAGATCAAGTGCGCCAAATTGCAGAATGATGAAGCCGTAAAACATGACAAAGTGCATCGCGCCGCTTTTTGCATCCTTAAACAACTTCTTTTGGCCAAATACCTGTGCGACAAAGCCACCTATACCGGAGCGCGTATCGACGGCTACTGGTTTGCCAAGCAGCAAGTATTGATAGCGTCGGTAGACAACGATGCCAAACAAATACAGTGCGTAGGCCACCACCAACGCGAAAGCAATATCATTGACAGCTGTCATCCTGTCCATCACATCCTTCCTCGAAGAAGCCTGTACATTCGTGCCATAAAGGACTTGTCCGCAACCGCTTTCAACACAAATGATGAAGCCCCTGTTGCGCAATTGACATTCGCGTCCACGGCATTTACTATGAGGATACAAAAATGAATGAGCATTCATTCATTCTTTGACAAAGATATTAGCACCGAGGTGAATGCATGACAAGTGGATTGGCAGAGAAAAAACGCGAAAAATACGATGCCATCCTCAGTGCGGCCTTGAAAATCTTTGCCGAATACGGTTATTTTGGATCTCAGGTTTCCAAAATCGCACGCGAGGCAGGCGTGGCTGACGGCACTATCTATTTGTACTTCAAGAGCAAAGAAGACATTCTGGTGTCGCTGTTTCGTGAAAAGCTGGGCAACCTGGTTCGCATGTTTCACGAACACATCCACGAAGACGATCGCGCAGACGACGCCATCCGTAAAATTTGCGAACTACACTTCACAGAACTTGAAAAGAATGTTGATCTCGCGAAGGTAACTCAGCTGGAACTGCGTCAGAGCTCGTTGGATTTGCATCGAGAAATTAGCAACGCACTAAAGCCATATATTCAATTGATTGAAGATGTCTTGGTGCGCGGGATCGATCAAGGTGTCTTTCGGCCCGACTTGGACGTGAAGCTGACGCGCCTGTTATTGTTCGGCGCCATGGATGAAGTTGTGTCGTCGTGGCTGATTTCCGGCCGGCGCTACTCGTTGTCCGACCAGGTCGAAAAGACGGTCGATTTCTTCTTGCGCGGATTGCGCGCGTAGCACCTATTGCGAAAGGGGATTGCAATATGAACGTCATCGTATTGATGAAACAGACGTTTGACACAGAAGAGCGGATCCGCCTGGTCGATGGCCAGATCGCCGAAGACGGCGTCAAGTGGATCATCAACCCTTATGACGAATACGCGGTCGAAGAGGCTGTCCGCTTAAAGGAGCAGCAAGGTGCATCCGTAACCGTCGTCAGCGTGGGCAACGAAGATGTCGCGCAGGCGTTGCGCACGGCTCTTGCGATGGGCGCCGACGAAGCAGTGCTGATTGACGGGACAGATTTACACGATGAGCGCGCGATCGCGAAGGCACTCAGCGCGTACCTGGCCAAGACGCCATTCGATGTGTTGTTGGCAGGTAACTTCTCCATCGATAACGGCGCCGGGCAAGTCGCCATCCGCGTCGCTCACCAACTCGGGCTGCCACATGTCGCCGCCATCACGAAGCTCGCGATTGACGGGGGCAAGGCGACGTGCGTGCGGGAGGTGGACGGCGACGTGCAAACGGTGGAGGTTCAATTGCCTGCTCTCTTCACGGCACAACAGGGACTTAACGAACCGCGTTACCCATCTCTACCGGGCATCATGAAGGCAAAAAAGAAACCGCTCACAAATGTTACCTTAGGCGATCTCGGTCTGTCTGCAGACGACGTCGCACCACGTGTCGCGCGCATCGATCTCTCCCTCCCGCCAAAACGCCAGGCAGGACAACGCCTGAGTGGAGATGTGGAGGCACAAGCCGAGCAACTTGCCGACATCATTTTGCAAGCCACCGGCCAGGCCGGCGCTCGCTGAACATTGACAGGAGGAGAAGAGCTATGGGAAAAACAGTGCTTGTCATCGCAGAGCAAAAAGATCAAAAGCTGCGCCAGGTGTCGCTTGAAGCCTTAGCGGCAGCAAGGCAACTAGCCGGCGACGGCGGCAACATCGTCTCCGTGCTCGTTGGCGACAACGTCGATGCTGCGGCGCAACAACTCGCCGACCATGAACAATCGCAAGTCGTGTGTGTTGCCGCAGATATACTTGTCTCGTACGAGGCTGAACATTATTTCGCGGCAGTGCAACCGGTCATCGACGAAGTTAAGCCGGATATCGTCATTCTTCCGCACACGGCAAGCGGCCGCGACCTTGCACCGAAGATCGCATGCCATCTTGATGCTGGCCAGATTTCCGACGTCGTCGCGATTGAAGCGGTTGGCGAAGACGTCACATTCAAGCGTCCAATCTACGCTGGCAAGGCATTTGAAACAAAGCGCTTCCTAACTGGTCCATGGGTGGTGACGATCCGTCCGAACAACCTCCAAGCCGATGCAACGAACGGTGCAGCCGCCCCCATCGTCAAACGAACCTATACCGAACCGACGCCCATGCGCAGCCAGGTCGTCGACGTTCAGCGCAAGGGCAGTGACACGCGCGACCTCACGGAAGCAAAAGTGGTCGTCTCCGGCGGCCGCGGCGTGCGTAGCGCGGACGGCTTTGCGCCGCTTGCCGAACTGGCTGAAGTGCTCGACGGTGCTCTCGGAGCTTCGCGCGCTGCCTGCGATGCAGGCTACTGCGACTACAGTTTGCAAATCGGCCAGACCGGCAAAGTGGTCACGCCGGACGTCTATATCGCGTGCGGCATTAGCGGTGCCATCCAGCACCTCGCCGGCATGAGCCAGTCCAAACTGATTATTGCGATTAACAAGGATGGCGAAGCGCCGATCTTCGACATCGCAGACTACGGTGTAGTTGGCGACTTGTTCGAGATCGTCCCCAAACTAACAGAAAAGCTGCGAGAAAAGATCACCGCGGTTCGCTCGTAAGCGCTGCCTTCGGAGTCGTCGCTGTGCCGCAACTCTTGCGGCACAGCCGACGCCAAACCTTCGCCATCGTGTGGCCGACTTGCCGTGCCAAGACACTTGGGTGGTTAACCCATGCGCGAGAACAGTCCCGTCTTGACGTCATCATCGTGAATCAAGGCGTCGATCACGTCGGTGTCGAAGTTGATATTGACGTTGCACGCTTCCTCGTTATGATCACCGTACACGTCACCAGTGGCCTTATTCGTTTTCTGATGTTGGTCCCATCCTGTAATGCGGCTGTCGCCGACAAAGACCCCTGCATTTTGCTGCATGCTACTGATGTTCATTCCCTGAAACGCGACGTGCGTTTCCACGGGCGCGGCATGGTGCTCAGCTAACACATGCACATCGCGATCATCAATCGGCGTATCAATAGCGTCCGCGTCATGGAGTAAGGTCCTGTTGTATGCCACCACGCTATGTGAGCCAAGATCGCCAAAGCCTGTGTTCGATTTGCTATGTGCACTAAGCCCGTAGACGATGTTCTGCCCACCGACGTTCACAGCCGATGAGCTTTGTACGGAATCGATCTGCAGTTGTAATGGCAGCCAAGTCGATATCCCCTTCGCCATCATAACTGTACGCTCCAACTGGGTTTTAGATCCTGATCCATGATCACGCCGTCAATCAACTCCAAGCCGTCGAAATTGAAGTTTAACCCTGCGATCAGCGCATTCCCAGCACCAAAGACGGCACCGTGCCCGCTGTTGGACTTCGCGTGTGCATCCCAGCCGGTGATATTGGTTTCGCCGATGAAGACGCCCGCGTTCTGCTGTGGCGTATTCGTATAAATGGCGCCGAATGAAATCAGTGTCGGCACGTGCCTCGACCCCTTCCCCTTATTCGTCGCCCGAAAAGTCGATCGCGATCGCGTCACCTGGCTGTTCGCGCGCCTGGTCTTTTTGCAAGTAGACGACTAAAAGCCCACTTCGGTACATCGCCTTCGTCGAATCTGGTAGTACGCGCTCGGGCAACTCGATCTCGCGGTCAAACGCGCCATGGAAGATTTCCGACATCATCTTCTGTTCGTGTGTGCCGGAAAAGTAATTCGGCACCGTGCCCCGTACGCGCAAAAATCGCGATCGAACGCTAAGTGCGACGTCTGAAGCAGACTTTAACCCGGGCAGCGCAATTGCGGCAATGAGTTCCGTGCTGCGATTGTATAAATCGATGGCAGGAAACTCGGATGCAGTTCGCTCCTCCTGAAAAAAAGGCATGCTCTGCATGTTCGGTAATGGGAGGTTTTTGAAAAAGTCCTGCCCCAAAAACTTTCGCATGTCTCCTAAGTCGCCGAGTTGGTTGATAAAATCAAAAGGATTGTTAGACTTGTTCAAGCTAGACGCCTCCGAATCACAGCTATGACCGTAGGCAGCAGCCTAACGGCCGGACAGCCAACTGGATAGCCAGGATGGCCGCACATGTTCGGGTAATACTGCGAGGTCCAGCCCATCCGGGTCATTTTGGAGCGTTCGATTTCCGTGAATTGCAGATTTTTCGCCGTACACGTTGCCAAAACCTTGATTATGTTTCGAATGGTTCTGGAAACCGGATGCCCAGGTGTTGCCCATGTTGAGACAGGATGCACCTGAAATCTGATGAATCTGAATGCTGCCGATGATGAAAGTCGGTGACAGCGCGTTGTTCACGCGTTCCCCTCCCTGTCAAAAATGCGTGATTTACGTATCGCTTGCCCGTGCGTTCGTGTCTGTGAACGATACGCGATATCCCGTCCCCGTTTGTGCGATCCCGCTTGGAGAGGAAGGTTGCGCCTCAATTCCCTTCGCACCTGGATTCTCAATGCCAAAGTTATTTCCGAAATTGAGCGTCCCACTCAGTTCATCAATGTCGAAATGGTCCACGCGAAATAGCAATTCTCGAAGCGCAACCTGGTCGACATGCAGATGCTGAACCGTCACCTGTACTGTATGTTTCGACTGTTCGTCCAAGGCATCGCGCACGGCTTGCACGAGTTCTTCCAGACGATCCACCATCTCGCGTTCGCGTCTATGTCTGCGAAAACCCAGCATCGCACTTCCTCCTACGGGCGCTCGGCCTCGTTTCATGTATATGTACGAGCCGCACTTTTACGCCTCAGCGTGGCGTGTGGCAGTTCTGCACCCTCGAGTAGGCGCATACAATCGGCAAGAAGACGGGGGTGGGAGTATGCCCACATGGATTCTCGTAGACCGCATCGATCACAATTCCGCACAACAAAATGCAGGATTATTTGTCGGCATCACAGCACACGGAGGATTCGACGCCAATATGAAGATCGACCGCGGCCGCGCTAGTGTTTATGGATTTTGGAACCTATGCCCCAATTGGTACGCAGCAAACCTGAGTGGATGGACGTGGCTCGATGGAGCCATTGACGATCGCGATAGGAAACCAACACTGTCTGTAAAAAGAGGCGACTGACATGCCAACGTGGATCATCGGAAAACACATTGTGAGCAACGTACCTCAACAGAACGCTGGCGTCTGGGTGGGAGCGCATACGTTTGGCGGCTTTGATGCAAGTGCGAAGACAAACCAGGGGCAGGCTGCTATTTTTGGGTCTGCAAACTGGCTCCCCACGCAGCGAAGCATCAATGTCGACCAGGCTAGTGTGTATAACGGTGTCATGTATGACACAGATGTCAAAGACACGTTTCGCTTCGGATGATAACGCGTCGTCAGTGACCTTGAATTTCGATGAAACGACCTAACGGTGGTACACTGATGGGGACAATCGAAGTGGAGGTATCTTTGCATGTACGAACATATGGTACTCTTCCGATTTGCATCCGAACCTTCAAAAGACCAACTCAATACCTTATACGCCATGGCTCGTCAATTCCCAAAGCATATCCCAGGTATCGTGGATGTCGCCATTGGCCGCGATACGACTGGGCGCAATCAAGGTTTCCAAGTCGGATTAACGGTGCGTTTTGTCGACCGCGCAGCCCTCGATGCCTATGGGCCTCACCCTAAGCATCAGGAATTGGTTCAGTATAGCCTGGAGATGGGAAGAACGGACATTATCGTCGTCGACTTCCCAATCGAAAGCTGAAACAAAGATCAGACGCACAAGGCGGCTGGACATCTAACGATGCACCGCCGCCTCCTTGCGTGTGCGTTTGTTCACATAGAGCCGCTCGTCGGCTTTCGCATAGCACGCCTCAAACGTCGTGCCATCCACACCCCATTCCGCACCGCCTACAGAGACAGCATAAAGCCCGTTGGCACGATTGCCAACGGCGTTCTGAATCTGCAACATGAAATCGTGCCAATGCACCTTCGACTGGCAAAGGATGATAAATTCATCGCCCCCCAGGCGGCCGATGAGACCACCAGCGTCCACGCACGTCGAAATGGCACGCACAATGTTGCGTAGCACGCGATCACCGGTTGGATGTCCGTACGTATCGTTGATCTCTTTGAAATTGTCGACATCGACCAACCCGAGGATCAGATGTTCTTTATCATGCAACCGCGAACGATGATGATTGACCAAGCGTGGGACTCGGCTTTCAATACCGCGGCGATTCCAAGCACCCGTAAGCAAATCGCGTTGGCTGGCATGTTCAGCGATCCGCAAGGCCATGATCATATCCAGTGCCAGCGATACCTGTGTAGCACAGGCGTCAACAAGCGCATTGCTCATCTCGGCCGTCATCCGCGTCGCGGCCCGTGTGCGGGCGACAAGGATAGCACCACGCACTTCTTCGCGTGAATAAATCGGCCATACGCCAAATTCCAACAACCCGTAGCCACGCACGAGCTCGGCAAGTGATGGATTGGGTATGTCTTCTGCCAACAACCAACGATCCGTAGGAACGTCAAGCGTAAGGCTCGTTTCGAAGAGAGAACGAAGTCCACTGACAAACTGGCCATCATCTGCGAATGCACCCCAGGGCGCAAAAGCAGCCGGAGGCTGCGGAACGAAGTCCGTTTCGATACCACGCTTTCTGTAAATAAAACAGCCGGTGTCGATTTGCCCAAATTCTCGTAAAGCCTCGCCAGCGAGTTCCAGCAGTTCGATTCCGCGCTGGGCTCTGCCCCATTCCCTCGTATGAGCATAAAGCCTGCGCAGCAAGTTGGCTTCCATGTCTCCATCTCCCGCGATGAACAACGTCCGGCCAATGGTTGGTTCCATGTCATCGACGGACGTCAGATACCTGCACCGAATCTTAGATCACATAAGTTCAATACTGAAATTCGACGTGCGAAATTCCGTTCCTGCTCGCCGCCTCACAACTGAAAACACGTTTCATCCATTTAAGATGAGCGTTTTGCAGATTTCTAAGCCC
>NZ_JXBW01000026.1 GCF_001447355.1 Alicyclobacillus tolerans
CATAGCAGAAGCAAAGGTACATAGCAGGCGACAACCTGAGGCGAAGTTTATTCTGAGAAGCACACTGGCAGGCGAAAGTCAAAGCCGCGTGAGTGCCAGGACAAACGAATTCAGAACAAAGGTTGCACGCAACACAACTGCAGCGAAGTTTGGTCCGAGCGAACACATCTGCAGGCCGAAGGCCGAAGCCGTGTGAGCGAGGAGCAAACGAAGCATGAAAGTCTGGTGACCATAGCGGAGGGGAAACACCCGAACCCATCCCGAACACGGACGTGAAGACCTCCAGCGCCGACAACACTTGTCTCGAGAGGGACTGGGAAGGTAGGTCGTTGCCAGGCAAGGGAGAACAGAGTCAGGCGGAGATGCCTGGCTCTGTTTTGCTATATGCACAATTCCCCGCCCACATCCCCGAAAACAGAAGCTCAGCCCAGCCGAGTGCATCTAAAGGCCAGGCTGCGGCCTGACACGATAGGTACGAGAAGAGACCCAAACTGGTTTCTCGCGTCTAACTATAGTCACACTGGATCTTAGCGCAAGTCAGGGTAAACGGTTACAGTGTTCTTGGTAAGTTCGTGATGGGGAGATGAGGCCATGTCCATCGAATCGTACAAACCAGGTTTAGAGAACGTGATCGCATGTGAAACGTCCATATCGTATCTGGATGTCGAGCATGAGGAAATCGTTATACGAGGATACGACTTGATCGATCTCGCTAGGCAATTGTCTTATGTCGACGTGATTGGTTTGCTACTGTATGGACGACTGCCTTCGCCTGACGAACGGGTGACGATTGAACAGATGTTGTCCGAGCAGGCTCATCTGCCTGAAGGTATTTATGCCATTTTAAGCAGTTTGCCCGCTTCGACACACCCGATGGACGCCTTGCGCACCGGTGTATCCGCACTCTCAGGGTTTGATCCAGAACTCGCAGATGCTTCTGTGGAGGCCAATCGGCGACGGGCGTTCCGTCTACTTGCGCTCGTACCGCAAATCGTAGCGAACAGCTATCACATCGCGCGCGGGGAAGGCGTTGTGCAGCCGCGCTCAGATTTATCGTTTGTCGCAAATAGCTTATATATGATCACGAAGCGCGAGCCGAGCGCCGCGGAGGAACGCTATTATAATCAAGTGCTGATGGTTTACTGTGAACACGAACTGCCAAACTCTACGTTCGCCGCGCGCGTCATTGCCTCGACGCAATCGGACATGTATGGGGCGTTGACTGGTGCCGTGGCGTCACTGAAGGGACCCCTACACGGAGGCGCGAACGAGGCCGTAATGAACATGCTCCTTGAGGCGCAGACGGTGGAAGGGTTTGAACGGCTCGTTCGGACGAAGCTTGCGAACAGGGAAAAGATTATGGGATTTGGGCACCGAGTGTACATGCGCAAGAGCGATCCGCGTGCACTTTTAATGAAAGAGGCACTTAGGGAAATGTCTGAGGCCTCGGGCGATGATCGTTTGTATCGCATGTGTCTTGCAGGTGAAGAAATTGTGCGCGAGGAGAAAGGGCTGTTTCCCAATCTCGACTACTATGCCGCACCTGTCATGCATCTGCTTGGCATTCCAGTTGAACTGTTTACACCTGTGTTTTTTGCGGCGCGCGTCGTCGGACTGGCTGCGCATGTGACGGAGCAGTTGGAGCACAATCGTTTATTTAGGCCTCGCGTTTTGTACACTGGCCCACGCGGGTATAGAGTTTCACAAATAATCGCGGACAACTAACGATACGAGACTCGATGACTGGATTGCTGGCTATAGGTTTTCATCACACGGAGGGTGTTAGTAAGTATGGCTACAGAGGATGCAGTACATGACAATCATCGTGGCACCATAGACGACGTTCTCGTCAACATTACGGACTATGTCCTGGGATTAGGGCAAGCAAGTGAAGAGGCCGTGGAAACGGCACGCTACGTTCTTATGGACACGCTCGGTGTGGGTATGCTGGCTTTGCGGTTCCCGGAATGTGCGAAACACATTGGTCCGTATGTGCCAAACTTTAGCGTATCGTTAGGAGCCCGCGTACCGGGCACGAAATACGAGCTGGATCCGGTGCAGGCGGCATTTAATATTGGCGTGATGATTCGCTGGCTAGATTACAACGATACATGGCTGGCGGCAGAGTGGGGACATCCCTCTGACAATTTAGGTGCCATTTTGGCTGGGGCCGATTACATGAGCCGGCAAAATCGATTGCACGGAAAACCACCAGTGACCATCAGGCAGTTGCTCGAGCGCATGGTACAAGCACATGAGATCCAAGGTGTGTTGGCTCTGGATAACAGTTTGAATCGTCGCGGGATCGATCACGTCCTATTTGTCAAAGTTGCTTCTACAGCGGTCGCCACAGCGATGCTTGGTGGCAACAAGGAGCAGGTGTTGAATGCTGTCTCAAACGCCTGGATTGACAATGGACCTCTTCGGACGTATCGCCATGCGCCCAATACCGGATCGCGCAAGTCATGGGCCGCAGGTGATGCGACTAGCCGTGCAGTGTGGCTCGCCTTCATGGCTCTCCGTGACGAAATGGGTTATCCAAACGCGCTTACGGCACCAAAGTGGGGATTTCAGGACGTTGTCATGGGTGGCAAGGAGATCGTGCTGGCGCGGCCGCTCGCTTCGTATGTCATGGAGAATGTATTGTTTAAAATCTCGTTTCCAGCTGAATTTCACGCGCAAACAGCCGTCGAATGTGCAATTCAGTTGCATGAACAGGTTGCGGGTCGCATTGACGAGATCGAGCGAATCGTCATCACGACGCACGAGTCGGCGATTCGCATCATTGATAAGAAGGGACCATTGTACAATCCGGCAGATCGCGATCACTGTCTGCAGTATATGACGGCAATCGGTCTTTTGTATGGGTATCTTACGGCAGATCACTACGAGGACGAGACGGCAAAAGATCCGCGCATCGATTGGCTACGCGAACGTATGGAAGTCATCGAGGATGTTCAATACAGTCGTGATTACCTCGATCCTGACAAACGTTCTATCGCAAACGCCGTACAGGTGTTTTTCCACGACGGATCACATACCGAGAAGGTCGTCTGCGAGTATCCGATTGGCCATCGTCGGCGTCGTGCGGAGGGACTGCCGAAGATTGTGGAGAAATTCCGAGCAAATTTGGCGACCCGGTTTCCACAAAAACGCGTTGATCGCATTCTCGGTCAATGTCTCGATACGCAATCCCTTTACGAAATGGGCGTCGATGAGTTTGTTCAACTGTTTGTTATTTGACGTTCGTGTTTTGAGGAGGAATAGCTTGTGGCCTGGTTGGTTGAACAACAGCCCAGTCAGGAAGAACTGGCACAACAGTTTTTAAAGCGCATTTCAGAAGCTGACATACTTAAAATTCCAGGTGCACACGATGGGCTGGCTGCGCGCATTGCCAAGCAGGTCGGCTTTGAAGCCTTGTATCTGTCAGGAGCGGCGTATACAGCAAGCCGGGGCCTACCCGATCTCGGCATCGTGTATTCCAATGAGGTGGCGGAACGTGCAGCGGATCTTGTCCGTGCTTCTGGGTTGCCGGTGTTGGTCGACATTGACACAGGGTATGGCGGCGTTCTCAACGTGGCAAGAACCGCAAAGGAAATGGTGGAGGCGCGCGTGGCTGCCGTGCAGATAGAAGACCAAGTGATGCCGAAAAAATGCGGCCATCTGAATGGTAAGCAGGTCGTTGAGCCATCCGAGATGATTGAGAAAATCCACATGCTGAAGACTGCCGCTCCGACGCTGGTCGTCGTTGCTCGTTCGGACGCGAAGAGTGTTGAGGGTATCGACGCGATGATTGAACGGGCAAATCGGTACGTTGAAGCAGGGGCCGACGCCATTTTCCCTGAGGCTTTGGCGAGTGAAGAGGAGTTTCAGTACGTTGCGGAGCGTGTACAGGCACCGCTTCTGGCCAACATGACAGAATTCGGGCGGACACCTTACTACTCAGCTGAGCAGTTTCAGGCTTGGGGATATCGCATGGTGATTTACCCTGTAACAAGTTTGCGTGTCGCAGCGCATGCCGTGGAGCTCGTATATCGGGAACTCGCCGAGCATGGTACGCAAAAGGCGTTTGAGTCAGCGATGTTGACGCGGCAGGCGCTGTATGAAGCCATACGTTATTATGATTATGAAGCCCTTGACACGCATATCGCACAGACGGTGCTCGAAGGCCACATGAAGAAGAAGTGACACCTACGTGAGAGCATCTTCATTGGCATTGATACCTCCACGCGCATGTGCGAGAAAGTGATCAATCAAGATTTGCTTAGGACCATGGGCGTTCGCGATGAGTGAGATGTTCCACGTGCATGCGGATTCGAGCGGCAGGTAGGTGACGCCGTCCGCACGCAGATGTGTGAACGATACGGGTATCAATGCGACGCCCATGTTTGCTGCGACAAACGCGACAATGGTTAAAATCTCGGGCGCTTCGACCGCCACCCGTGGCACAAATCCAGCTTCCTTGCAACACAGTGTTACAATTTCGTAGTAACCGGATCCGCTGCGGTACGGCGTGAGAATGAACGGATGCGGCGCGAGATCGCCAAGGGATACCGCCGTCTTGTGAGCGAGCGGGTGTGAACCGGGGAGTGCCGCCACCAAGGGCTCCTCGGCGATACCTTTGCAAATCAGGTTGGGATTGGCCACCGCTCCGCGGACGAGGCCGACGTCGATTTTGCCATCATAGAGTGCCTGCATTTGTTCCGTACTTTTCATTTGTCGCAACTCGATGTGTACGTCGGGAAAGTGCAGGCGAAACGTTTGCAGGATGGCCGCCACCCGATAGGTCAGGGAGCCAACAAAGCCAATCGATAAGCTTCCTTTTCGTCCTACGTGAAACTGCTCGGCCTCGCGTCGGGCCTGTTCCATGGCAGTGAGGATTTCCCGGGCTTTCTCCAAATAGACTTGTCCGGCGGCCGTCAGTTCGACGTGATGTCGATCTCGCGCGAACAACGGAAACCCTAGCATGTCTTCCAACTCTCGGATTTGTCGGCTCAGTGGCGATTGTGAAATGTGTAAGCGCTCGGCCGCGCGGCTGAAGTTCAACTCTTCAGCGACAGCGACAAAATAGCGGAGATGTCTGAACTCAATCATGCCAATCACCTTCCATCATCCTGACGGCGCTATTGTATCACGAGCGCTCTTGCCATGCGTTTGCGGGAGGTAAAGGAGGCGTTCTACTTGTTAAACGTTGCTGCACCAACGGCGGCAGATGTCGAAGCGGCCCGCGAGCGATTGCGCGATCGCGTCTTGTATACGCCGCTCGACTATTCCGAGACATTCTCGCAGTTGTCCGCCAACGATGTTTACCTAAAGCTCGAGAACCTACAAAAGACGGGATCCTTTAAGCTGCGAGGAGCTTACAACAAGATTTCCACGTTGACCGCAGACGAACAGGCACGTGGCGTGATCGCAGCTTCCGCCGGCAATCACGCGCAGGGTGTCGCGTATGCCGCGCGCGGCAAGGGTGTCCCCTGCACGATCGTCATGCCGGAAGGCGCGAGTCTTGCCAAGGTGATGGCGACGCAGCGCTATGGCGCGCGCGTCGTTTTGCACGGAAACGATTACGATGAGGCATACGCCCACGCTAAGCAACTGGCGGACAGTGAAGGTCTCACATATATTCACGCGTTTGACGATCCGTACATCATTGCGGGGCAGGGGACGATAGGGCTGGAGGTCCTGGAACAACTGCCGGATGTCGGAGCGATTGTCATCCCGATGGGCGGCGGTGGCCTTGCTACCGGGATTGCGTTGGCGGTCAAATCGCAGCGTCCAGACATCAAGATTATTGGCGTCCAGGCACAAGCTGTACCATCGTTCGTCCATGCTCTCGGGCGAGGCCAAATCGACGCTGTCCAGGGTCAGCCGACGATTGCCGATGGCATCGCCGTCAAGCGTCCCGGCGCATTGACGTTTGTTCTCGCCAGGCGTTATGTTGACGACGTCGTCACGGTGGACGAGGATGAGATTGCGCGGGCGATGATTTATTTACTTGAGCGTTGCAAGCTTGTCGCCGAGGGTGCCGCTGCTGCAGGCATTGCGGCAACGATTTTCCGAAAGATCCCGAACAACCTAGGGAAAGTTGTCTGTGTTCTCTCAGGCGGCAACGTCGATGTCGTTGTGTTGTCGCGCATCATCGAGCACGGCTTGACAGAAGCCGGCCGTTACCTGCGCCTTGCGGTCACTATTCAGGACAGAGTGGGGGCCTTGCGGGATGTGCTGGATATCGTGGCTCGGCATCGCGCCAATGTATTGACCGTGCACCATCAACGTGTCGGATCGCACATTCATCTCGGGCAGACAGAAGTGGAAATCGATTTGGAAACGCGCGATCACGCCCATATTCAAATACTGTGTGACGCGTTGAAGCAGGCTGGCTACACGCCAACCCTTCGCGACTAGCAGCCTTCATACCAAGAAACCCCGTTTTTGTGCGCGATATGTAGTCAGGGGTGGATCAAAGCATAGAAAAACTGGCCTTTACTTCGTGAATGGCGCGATGACCACAGTCTGATGTCGCGCACATCGCAAAGCAAAGGCCGTTTTATGCAAAACACATTTCGGTTAAACCCAGTTGTCTCCGTTGTTATCATTGAACGAGTCGTTTTGGAACGGGTCATCATTCGTTGGGAAGTCCACCTGGTTGTCCCAACTGTTTGGGCCCATGTCGCCATACGGCCCTTGGTCATACGGGCCATTGTTCCAATCGGCGCCCCCGTACTGATCCATGCCAATTTCTCGCTGCAATTGATCGATCTCATCTTGCTGAATAATGTTCTGCTGCATCAGCTCGTTGATCATCTGCTGATCTTCCATCTGGCGAAACATGTCGTATTGCATCATGTCGATCCGCCCTTGTTCCAATAGGTAACTGAGCAGCGCACCAGCCGCCATGCCGCCGAGAAACGATCCGGTTCGCCCAAAACCGGCCGTATACCCTGGGTTGCTGTACGGCGGGGTCACATCGTAATACTGGTTGTCGCGAAATCCGTTGTTTTGAAACGGCCCTCTACGATAGCCGTTCCCAGCTTGATTTCGCCTTGCCAACAACACGACAAGCAGAATGACGATCACGACAAGCAAAATCACGATCAAGATGTTTCACCTCTCGCTTTGATGTACCCATCATACCGATATCATCCCTCGCCGGCCATACAAAACACAAAAAATGTGTTGCAACTTTGCGAGGTTGCGTTATAATAAGGTCAAGGATAGTCAAAGTCAAACAAACACCTCTTATTGGTCAAAGATAGTTAAGGTTAACTGAGGATGATTCAGCTATTGCGAATGAAATGTTGAGTACAAGGGAGGTCAATCGACATGAAATGCAACTTATGTCACGAACGTCCCGCAACGGCACACATTCGGACGCAGCGAAATCAGCAAGTGTTCGAACTGCACCTGTGCATCGAATGTATGGCGAAAGTTCAAGCAGGCTACAAACTGCCCAGTGCGTTGGGCGGCTTCGATTTTGGTTCGGCAATTCCCGGAATGAACGACTTGTTTGCACAGTTTCGTGGTGTGCCGCGCGAGGCACAGATTCGCACACAAACGTCAGGCGGCGGTTTCCTTGACCAATTCGGTCGCAATCTAACACAGCTTGCGGCCGACGGCCGGATCGATCCGCTGATCGGGCGCGACAAGGAAATCGCGCGTACCATCGAGATTCTTAATCGTCGCAACAAGAACAATCCGGTGCTCATCGGGGAGCCTGGTGTCGGTAAAACGGCCGTCGTCGAAGGCTTGGCGTTACACATTGTGCAAGGTCAAGTGCCGAGCAAGCTTCGCGACAAGCAGATTTACGCTATCGATGTGGCATCCCTGGTCGCAGACACGGGCATTCGCGGCCAGTTTGAAGAGCGCATGCAGGGGCTCATTCGCGAATTGGAGTCTCGCGACGACGTGATCGCGTTTATCGATGAAATCCATCTGCTCGTAGGGGCTGGGTCGGCACAAGGCTCTATGGATGCAGGTAACATCCTGAAGCCCGCACTTGCACGCGGCGATTTGCAAGTCATCGGTGCCACGACCTTGAAGGAGTATCGGCAAATTGAAAAGGACGCAGCCCTGGAACGCCGATTCCAGCCAGTGACGGTCAATGAGCCGAGCGTTGACGAGGCAATCGCGATTTTGCAAGGGATCCGTTCGAAGTATGAGGAATTTCACCAAGTTCAATTCACGGATGAAGCGGTACGCGCGTGTGTGACGTTGTCTCAGCGTTATATCGCTGATCGGTTTCTTCCCGATAAGGCGATTGATTTGATGGACGAGGCGGGTTCCAAGGCGAACTTGGCTCAGGCCGATGGCCGCGCGGATGACATACAGGCACGACTTGCGGCATTGGCTCGTGAAAAAGCCGAAGCGGCCCGCGTCGAGGCGTATGAACGCGCAGCGGAACTGCATCGGGAAGAGATGCAATTGCGCGAGCAGTTGGCAAGCATGGCGGCGCAGGGCAGTCAGTCCAAGCGGCCGACCGTGACGGAACGGGACATCGCCGCGATCGTCGAAGGGAAGACGGGCATTCCGGTGACGAAGGTAGAAACCGATGAACAAACCAAATTGCGTCACTTGGAAGAGGATTTGGCGCAATACGTCATCGGACAGCCACAGGCGGGCAAGCATCAAGCAGGTGGCCAAGGCAGTGCGACGGAGCCGAGTGGGCTTGCGCAAGGGCGACCGGCCGATTGGTTCGTTCTTGTTCGTCGGACCGACTGGTGTTGGTAAGACAGAATTGGCGAAGCGTCTGGCCGAGCGCTTGTTCGGCTCCAAGGATGCGATGATTCGGCTCGATATGAGCGAATACATGGAAAAGCATGCGGTATCCAAGTTGATTGGTTCGCCTCCGGGATATGTCGGATATGAAGAAGCTGGCCAATTGACAGAGCAAGTGCGGAGAAAGCCGTACAGTCTGATCTTGCTCGACGAGATTGAAAAAGCGCATCCTGACGTACAACACATCTTCCTGCAAATCATGGAGGATGGGCGTTTGACGGACAGCCAGGGACGTACGGTCAGCTTTAAGGATACGATTCTCATTATGACGAGCAACGCGGGTGTCATGGAGCGCAAATCGACGGTTGGCTTTGCACTTGGGGAAGACAAGCACGATGTCTCGACGGAGTCGAATGCGGATCAGCTGACCGCGTATTTCAAGCCTGAGTTCCTGAATCGTTTTGACGCAATCGTGCAGTTCTCTCCGCTTGCCGAAGCCGATATCGCGCGGATTGTGGAGCTATTCCTCGGTGAGCGCAAGCAATGGCTGGCGGAGCAAGGCGTCGAATTGTCCTGGACGCCGGAGGCCGTAAAGGTGCTGGCTGCGCGTGGGTATCACCCAACACTGGGGGCGCGTCCATTGCGCCGAGCCATTCAGGAGTTGGTTGAAGACCCCATTGCCGACTTGTTGATCGATCACGAACATATTCAAGCTGTGCGGATCGACGGTAACGATGGCGCATTGGTTGTCGAACCAGCCATGGCCGCGCAGACGGCGTAAGCCGACAGCGTCATCATGCGAGTGAGAAAGCGATGGCTTCCCAAAGGGGGCCATCGCTTTTTATGGTTTTTCAGTGCAACTTCAGAGCTTGTATCTGAAATGGTTTCGTCAATCTTTTACGGCGCACTTTCTTCGGGTTTGCAATCTCTCTATCATGGAATTCAAAAGCGCCGTACAGGGAGGTATTGCGAACACTGTGCTGAATACCATCGTTGCCGTCATTTCGTTGGCAAATTTCGTATTGTTAATTTGGATCGTGTTTGGACGGGGAGGTGGATTGTCAAACAAATCAAACAATAGACAAGAATCAGGGGTTCAATTCGAACGCCTGGAGCGTGGTCTGCGCGACGAAATCATGGCGAGTCGCGAAGAGGCGAATCGATCGGCGCGCGAGGCCAGAATGGAGTTGGCGGCTCAGGTACAGGGGCTTTCGCAGTCGCTGGCACGCACGCTTGCTGAAGGCGCAAACAGCACTGTGCAAGCGATCACGCTGCAACAACAGGCATTGATCGATGCCATCGGTGAGATGTCGCGACAGCAAAAGGGCATGCTCGATTCGTTTAACAAGCAACTCGCCGATTTGGCTCAGCTTAATGCGAGTCAATTGGAGCAAGTGCGCGAAGCTGTGGAGCGCCGCCTGCGCTATTTACAGGAGGAAAATAGCAATAAGCTTGAGCAAATGCGAATGACTGTCGACGAGAAGTTGCACCAGACACTCGAACGACGCCTCGGGGAATCGTTTCAACTGGTCAGTGAACGCTTGGAACAGGTTCATCAAGGATTAGGCGAAATGCAGTCGCTTGCGGCGGGGGTTGGCGATTTAAAGCGCGTGCTGACGAACGTAAAATTCCGTGGGACGATGGGGGAATTGCAGCTTGAGACCCTGCTCGAGCAAGTGCTAAGTCCCGAGCAATATGCACGCAATGTCGCCATCCGGCAAGATTCACAAGAACGGGTCGATTTTGCCGTCCGTTTGCCCGGGAAGGATGACGGTGACGCACCCGTATGGTTGCCGATCGACGCCAAGTTCCCCCTCGAAGATTACCAGCGTCTGCAGGAGGCTCAAGAAGCGGGCGACCTCGACCTGTTTACAGAGGCGGCAAAGGCACTCGAAAATCGCATCAAACTCGAAGCCAAATCGATCCGCGACAAGTACATACAGCCGCCGCTCACGACCGATTTTGCGCTTATGTTTCTACCGGTAGAGGGGTTATTTGCCGAGGTCTTGCGCCGCTCCGGCCTCTGGGAGACGTTACAGCGCGAGTATCGCGTCATCATCACGGGACCAACCACGATTACGGCTCTCCTCAACAGCCTGCAGCTTGGCTTTCGCACTTTGGCTATACAGAAGCGATCCAGTGAGGTGTGGAATCTGTTGGGGGCGGTTAAATCTGAGTTTGGGAAGTTCGGGGATGTGCTTGAACGGACGCAGAAAAAGTTGCAGGAGGCGAGCAACACCATCGACAAGGCCGCGGTTCGCTCGCGTGCTATCGAGCGGCAACTGCGTTCCGTCGAAGCGAGTCCTTTACCTTCGGAACCCAAATGGCTGGAAGGCGAAGGGTGACGGCACAAGGCGGCCGTCACCTTCGTGATCGCTTTGGTCAGTGTTTTTTATTCGTTTTGATACGCCGCCACTTCCGATCGTCGTTGGTTGTTTCGGGAAACCGTTCTCCCTTGTGCAAATACACTCGCCGTGGGTGATGTAGATCCTCGCTGTCCGGGTGTGCTCCAACTTCAATGTACACGCCGTTGTTTGGTGCTTCATAGCCAGGGGTAAACTCGGAACGTTCGCCCATGTATCATCACCTCACAGCTAGTGTCCACCGCTTTGGCGGTTCACATGACTGGTGATTCGAGGCATGTTACGTAAGCAACGGTACCAGACTGGGCGCGAGTGCCAGCGTAATGAAGGCTGCAATTACCATCGACAGACTTGAGCAAGTACCTTCCATTTGCCCCATTTCAAACGCACGCGCCGTGCCGATGCCATGGCATCCCATGCCGAAGATGGCACCTTTGGCGATTGCGGATCGAATGCGGACATAGCGGATGACGAGGGGTCCGATGACGACGCCGGAAATACCAGTAATAATGACGAATACGGCCGTAAGCGTTGGAATGCCGCCAATGGTTTGCGAGATGTCCATGGCAATCGGAGTCGTCACTGACCTAGGCGCAACACTGGTCTCAATCATGCCGCCTAGGCGCATGAGCCGCGCGAGGAGGATGGACGACACAATGGCGGCCGCAGCGCCGGAGACGAGGCTGACAAGGAACTCAAGCCAATGCGCTTTTAATATGTGCACGTTTCGATACAATGGGATGGCAAGAGCCACCGTCGCCGGACTCAGCATGTCGGTCAGCCATTTGCCGCTTGCAAAGTAGGTATGGTATGAAACGTGCGCCAAGGATAGGAATGCAATCAGTACGGCTAAGCACGTCAGTACAGGATTCAAAAATACATAGTGAAAGCGCTGATACAATTTTTTGCAAATCCCGTAGCAAATCAAGGTCGATACGAGACCAAGCCACATTACCATGATGCCACCTCTTTTGCATCTTCATGTGCTGTGCGGCGAGTGCGGCGCCGCTGCCTTGCCTTCCAGATGTTATCGGCCATGGTGCCCGTGACGAGCATGACAATAGCTGTGCTACAAACAATCGTGACTAAAATTTGTAATCCCTCATGTAACATCAAGTGTCCGTATGTCATAATGCCGACGGACGAAGGGACGAAAAATAAAAGCATCTCGCGAATTAAAAGGTCGCCGCCACGAGCAATCCAGTCGAGTCTCAGTACCCGAAATTGCAGCAGCAAAAACAAGATGATGAGGCCAAAAATACTGCCGGGAATGGGCGTGTGCAGCAATTTCGAGATAAACCCACCAATATCGGCCAACCCGTACAAAACTGCGATCTGCAGAATGAGAACCGCAATTGCCACGGTTTTTTTGCGTATCCATGTCAAGCGTTGCATCGTTGCGCACTTCCTTTCCGTATTAAGCTTACGCCGGCCGGAATAGAAGGTCTAATATATAAATCGTAAGTGAATGAGTCGAAAAACGAATCATGAAATGGGGTGATGATGACGGAACTTCGTCAACTCGAATACTTCGTCGCCGTCGCTGAGGAGTTGCATTTTGGCCGCGCCGCGAAACGTCTTGGTCTGACACAGCCTCCCTTAAGTCAGCAAATCCGACAATTGGAAGGTGAGCTTGGGGTGCGTCTGTTGGATCGAACCAACCGCAAGGTGCGCTTGACCGACGCGGGAATGGCCTACTTACAGGAGGTGCGCCAGGTTTTGGCACGGTTGCAGGCGGCCACCGAGACGGCAAGACGAGCCGCGTCTGGCGCCGTTGGTAAACTTGTCGTTGGCTTTGTCGGGTCGGCTACGTATGATTGGTTGCCACCCGTCATTCGCCGTTATCAGGAACTCTGCCCAGGCGTCGAGCTCATCTTGCGTGAAATGCCGACACCGGCGCAAATGGAAGCTCTCCTCACGGGTGCGATCGACGTCGGTGTGCTGCGCACCCCGGCTGCTCATCCGGATTTGCATGTGTGTTCAATTCGGCGGGACGAGTGTGTGGTTGTGTTGCCGGTCGGCAGTGACTTAGCGGCCAAAAGCGGCGTCCACATGGAGGATTTACAGGGCGAGCCGTTGGTGCTTGTCGCGCGATCGATCTGGCCCGGGCTGTATGACAGTGTCGTCACGCTCTGTCGGGCGGCCGGCTTCGGTCCGACCATTCGTCTCGAAGTCACGGAGGTGCAAACTGCCGTTGGGCTGGTTGCGGCCGGCATGGGCGTGAGCATCTTGCCAAAGGCGACGCAAAACGTGCATGCGCGCGAAGTGCGATACGTACCCATCGAAGGGCCGGCACCAGTGGTGGAATTGGGCATTGCTTGGCGGCGAGACGACGATTCCAGCGTTGTCCAGCGGTTTTTGCAGATTGCTCAGGATTGACAAATGAAGAAACAAAGTGTTATGTTATATTCTGACTTCACGCGAAAGGAGTGTGCATTCCCATGATTCGTATGCTGACGATTGCACTGGTTCCCATGGTCATCCGCTCGGGAATGCGACCTCCGTCTCGTTGCGCGAAAGCATGAGCAAACGAGTACATATCGCGGGTCGCGTTCCGACGCGGCTCGCGTTTTTCATTTGCATGGTTTGCAAATGAAATTACGGCATGCCGCGTCAGGTATGCCTTTTTTGTGTAGGAGGACGAAACGTGTTCCAAGTATTGTGGAAATTGCGATGGTTTTTCTGGCAACAGCGAAAGCGCTATGCCATTGCCGTTGGCCTGCTCTTGTTCCTCAACTTCGTTGAGGTCGCTCCACCGGATATCGTGGGGCGCGCCATCGATTTGATGAATCAGCGGGGGATGACGGCGGGCACGTTGTGGGATCTCGTCGGCGCCCTGGCGCTTGTCATTGTCATCAGCTATACGTGCGGCTTCACCTGGCAGTATCAGTTGTACGGGGGTGCGCGCGTGCTCGAGTTGTCGCTGCGCAAGCGGCTCATGCGACACTTTCTCCAAATGACGCCGCGATTCTTTGAACAGAATCGCACCGGAGACTTAATGGCGAGATCGACCAACGACCTAAATGCGGTTTCACAGACCGCCGGGTTCGGCATTTTGACGTTGATCGACTCGACCACCTATTCCGCGACCATTCTTGTGACGATGGGCTCCTTGGACGGATGGAGGTTGACGTTGCTTTCACTCGTCCCCATGCCGTTTATCGCCTTGGCGATGACCAAGTATGGGAAGATGTTGCACGAGCGATTCACACTTGCGCAGGACGCGTTTGGCGATATGAACGATCGCGTCTTGGAGACCATAGCCGGCATTCGTGTCGTGCGGGCCTACGCGCAGGAAAAGCACGAGGAGGAGCGCTTCGCGGCGACGATGGCCGATGTCTATCGCAAGAACATCGCCGTGGCGCGCATTGACGCGTTGTTCGATCCGACCATCAGCATGCTTGTTGGCATTACCTATTTGATTGGCCTTGGCTACGGGACTTACCTCGTCTTTCAAAGCCAGCTGACGATTGGCCAACTGACGTCGTTTAACGTCTATCTGGGAATGTTGATTTGGCCGATGCTTGCCTTCGGACAGTTGATTAACATCATGCAACGCGGCAACGCATCTCTGGATCGAGTCAACGAGACACTTGCGTACAAGCCGGATGTCGTCGATCCGCCGACAACCGTGGCCGTTGACCGCCCTGAGGAGATCCGCTTTGAACACCTGACCTTCCGCTATCCAACTTCGGATCGAGACAACCTGAGCGACATCGAACTCGTTATTCGCCGCGGTGAAACCCTAGGCATTGTGGGGCGCACAGGGAGTGGCAAATCGACATTGCTACGCCAGTTGCTTCGCGAGTATCCACCATCGCAAACAGGTGCCTTGACCATCGGCGGCGTGCGGATCGAACAGATTGCCATGGATATCGTGCACGGTTGGTTGGGATATGTCCCGCAGAATCCCATGCTGTTCTCGCGCAGCGTCCGCGATAACGTGCGCTTTGGTCGGCACGATGCGACGGACGCCGAAGTCCTGGAAGCCTTGCGCCTCGCCGATTTTGTGAAAGATCTTGAAAGGCTGCCAAACGGCCTCGACACGTTGGTTGGAGAACGTGGGATTTCGCTCTCCGGCGGACAGAAACAGCGCATTGCTCTGGCGCGGGCCCTGCTCGTCGATCCTGAGATTCTCATTCTTGACGACGCCATGTCTGCTGTCGATGCCCGCACGGAGGCACATATCATCGAATCGATCCGCTCGGTTCGCCAAGGCAGGACTACTCTTATCGCAAGCCACCGCATGTCGGCAGTCGCACATGCCGATTGGATTGTCGTGATGGATGATGGGCGGATCGCAGAAGAAGGCACGTTTGCCGATTTGATGGCGCAGGGAGGCTGGTACGCGCAACAGTACGAGCGCCAGCAAGCGTACGGGGAAGAGGCACTGGATGACAGCGATGCCATTGCTTTGGCGGAGGAACGGGGGTGATTGATCTGAACGCCGAAAAGCAGGTAAACAAGCGACTTGTGGAATATGCAGCACATGCGAAGGGAGCCATCGCGTTAGCCATTGTCATGCTTGTACTCGCCGTGGCGGCGCAGTTGGCAGGGCCGTTTGTCGCAAAGGCCATTATCAATCGACACATCATGGGCATTCAGCAGGTCTGGTACGAGGTGACACCGCGAGCCGGCGGCGCGGTCGAGTGGGAAGGCAAGTGGTATGTGCGGGCCGACCGAATGCCGGCGCAGAGCAAGCGATTAAACCCACACACGCTGGTGGCCGTGGGCACGCGTACGTATTTTCTCGACGGCGTGGTATCGCATGTCGCGCGAGGCAATGAGGCAGGCCAGATTCGCGAACAAGAGGGCGGTCGCTCGCAGCTGATCACGGCCAGGCCGTTGACACGGCAGCAGCTGTTTTCGTTTTATCGTCCCGAAATCCCGGGCGTCATTCGGTTGGCTTTGGTCTACTTCGGACTGCTCGCTGGCGCCGCAATCTTTTTGTACGGTCAGCAGTACTTGTTACAAGTATCGGCAAACCGGATTTTACAGCGGATGCGCAAGGACGTATTTCACCAAATTCATCGTTTGCCGATCCGCTATTTTGACAACTTACCAGCCGGCAAGGTCGTCTCGCGCATTACGAACGACACAGAAGCCATTCGCGACTTTTACGTAAATGTGCTCGCCAACGTATTGTCAAGTATCGCGACGATGGTCGGTATCTACGTCGCTCTGTTCATTCTGAACGTCTGGCTCGGCCTGATGGCGAGTATTTTAATCCCGATTTTGATCGTCTGGATTTGGTTATACCGACGGGCGACGGTCTCCGTCAATGTACGCATTCGAGCCCTTTTATCCGAGATCAACGCGATGTTGAATGAAACGATCCAGGGCGTCCCTATCATTCGCGCCTTTCATCGCGAACAACGGACACAAGCCGAGTTCGACGAGCTTAACCAAGCGTATTACGATGGGCAAACGCGGTTGCTTCGCGTAAATTCAGCGACGGGATTTAATCTGGCCGGCGTCTTTCGCAATTCGTTTTTCATCGCTGTTATCGCCATCTTCGGCTGGCGCTCGATGCATCTGGAGTCTCTTGTCTCGTTTGGCGTCCTATATGCTTTTGTTGATTATCTGAACCGGCTTTTTCAACCCGTCACACAGGTTGTAAACCAATTGGCCAATCTGGAACAGGCGCGCGCTTCCGCCGTTCGCGTATTTGAATTGCTCGACGAGCCCGGGGTCGATCCGGTGTTTGGCTCCATCCCGCGCTTTTGCGGCGAGGTGGAGTTTGACCATGTGACCTTTTCGTATGACGGTGAACATAACGTGTTGAAGAACGTATCGTTTCGCGCTCAGCCAGGTCAGACGGTGGCGCTCGTCGGACACACGGGGTCTGGGAAGAGTTCCATCATCAATCTGCTGTTCAGGTTTTACGATCCGCAGGGCGGTCAGATTCGCATCGATGGCGTCGATATTCGCACCATTGCACCGCAGCAATTGCGCCAGCACTTGGGGATTGTGCTGCAAGACCCGTATCTGTTTACGGGAACAGTTGCATGGAATGTCAGCCTTGGCGATGAACGCGTCTCGCGGGCAAGGGTGGAGCAGGCGTTGCGCGATGTCGGTGCCGATAGGCTGCTCGCACACTTGCCCAACGGCTGGGATGAACCGGTGCTAGAAGGCGGCAGCACCTTGTCGGCAGGCGAGCGCCAATTGATTTCGTTCGCCCGCGCTTTGGCGTTTGATCCGGCCATCCTCGTGCTCGACGAGGCCACGGCGAGCATCGACAGCGAAACCGAGCGCCTCATCCAAGACGCGCTCTCCGTACTCAAGCGAGGACGAACGACATTCATCATCGCGCACCGACTGTCAACCATCCGCGACGCGGATTTGATCCTCGTGCTGGATGCCGGCGAGATCGTCGAACGCGGAACGCACGATGAACTCATACGCCTTGGTGGGAAGTACCGCCAGATGTATGAGTTGCAAACAAATATGGCGCCGGCTAGCGGCGCCTAATGCAATTGC
This sequence comes from Alicyclobacillus tolerans, assembly GCF_001447355.1. Lineage (GTDB taxonomy): Bacteria > Bacillota > Bacilli > Alicyclobacillales > Alicyclobacillaceae > Alicyclobacillus > Alicyclobacillus aegles. The sequence goes on from NZ_JXBW01000026.1 coordinate 17,559, forward strand.
GGTTATAGCTTGACGATCGCGCGCCCGCGCATGTCGCCACGTAGAATCCGTTCCAGCGTCTGCGGCAACTGATCCAGCGATATCTCCTGAACGATCTGTTCGAGCACCTTTTGTGGCTTCAGTTCCCGTGCGATGCGTTGCCACAGCGGGGCGCGGATCGACATCGGGCAGAGCACGGAATCGATGCCGATGAAGGTGATGGCGCGCCGCAGAAACGGAAATACGGTGGCGGCAAATTCAGGGCCGCCGGTAAAGCCGCTCACCGTGACGCAGCCGCCGTATTTTAAGGTATTGAGGATATACGGCAGGGCTTTTCCCGCAACCGGGTCGACGGCGCCGGCGAAACGTTCCGGTAGGTTCGCAAATGAGTCGCCATCGCGCAGCACGAGTTCGTCCGGCGACACGATTTCCTTTGCGCCCAACTCTCGCAGAAACACGTGCTCGCTCTCTTTGCGCGTGGAAGCGATCACGCGATAACCCAGTTGGCTGAACATGGCCACGGCAGTGCTACCCACACCGCCGGTCGCTCCCGTGACGAGCACCGGTCCGTTATCCGGACGTAATCCGTTTTCCTCCATTCGTTGCAAGGAAAGGGCAGCGGTAAAGCCAGCCGTACCTAGGATCATGGCTTCGCGCAACGTGAGTCCCTCCGGCAACGGCACGACCCACGCAGCTGGCACGCGTGCGATCTCGCTGTATCCACCAAAGTGCCCCGTACCGAGGTCGTAGCTGGTCACAATCACCGGATCGCCAGAACGGAACCGGGTGTCCTGCGATTCGATGACCTCTCCTGCCAGATCAATGCCTGGCACCATAGGGTATTGGGTGACCAGACGGCTGTTGGGCAACGAGCAGATACCATCTTTATAATTTACACTCGAATACCGGACGCGAATCGTGACTTCACCCAAGGGCAAATCATCGAGTGTCAACGTGCGGATGCCGGATGTAAAGCCAGCATCCGTTTGGTTGACGAGAAATGCGCGAAACGATTCCACCATCAATCCCCCGTTTCAATGGACGTGCACGCCGATTTTATCCAACAGGAAGGCATAAATTTCTGCTTGCTCGCGCATGTGCTCGAGTCGACCGGAAGATCCGAAGTGACCCGCACCCATGTGCGTCTTCATGACAAGGACGGTATCGTCAGACTTCATGGTCCGCAGCCGGGCTACCCATTTAGCAGGTTCCCAATAGGCCACGCGAGGGTCGTTGATCCCGGTGGTGACGATGATATGCGGATACGCTTTTGCCTCGACGTTGTCGTATGGGCTATAAGACTTCATATACGCGTAATACTCCGGGTCTTCCGGGTTGCCCCACTCGTCCCACTCGAGCGTCGTTAACGGAATCGTCGGATCGAGCATGGTCGTGACCACATCGACAAACGGCACACCGGCTGACAACGCCGCAAATCGATCACCGCCAAGATTAGCCACGGCACCCATCAACAAGCCACCTGCACTGCGCCCATCGGCGGCGAGTTGAGTGCGCGTTGTATATCCGCGACGAATGAGGTCGTCGGCAGCGGCGATGAAGTCGGTAAATGTATTACGTTTATTGAGCATTTTTCCGTTTTCGTACCATTGGCGCCCCATTTCCGATCCGCCGCGGACGTGCGCGATTGCGTAGACCACGCCAAGATCGAGAATTGGCAGGAGTTGTGGCATAAATGCCGGATCGAGATTGTGCCCGTATGAACCATAGCCGTATAGCAACAGTGGTGCAGGGCCGTTTTGCAGAACGTCCTGTTTGTAGACGACCGACACGGGCACTTGCACGCCGTCTTCGGCTGTTGCCCAGATCCGCTCCTGGCGATACATCTGTGGATCGAACGGGCCGCTGACGGGAGCCGTTTGAAGGGCGGACAGTGAGCCTGTTTTTGGCTGAAGGGCATATGTGGTGCGCGGCGTTAAGAACGATTCGTACGCCAAAAGCACTTCGCTCGTGTCGTAACGGCGATTTTCGCTCACATGTACCGCGTACAGCGGGTCAGGCCAGGCAAGGCGCTGCAGGTTGCCATCGCAGTACGTCCAAATCTGGGTTAGGCCGTCTTGCCGCCCTTCGATGACCAGCGCGTCGCGAAATGGGTGCACCGCAAGCAAATATCGAGTGTCGTCGTACGCAAACAATTCGCGCATCTGTGCCGGATTGAGCGGCGCGATTGGGTGTTCAAACAGGCTGAAATTGAATCGGTTGCGATTGGTCAAGACGAGCAGGTGATCACGCCAGTGCTCCAAGCTGTATTCCACGTCGGTCTCGCGCGGGGCGAAAACGGTCCATGAAGCAAGCGGTTGATCCGCAGCGAGATATCGGACCTCGGTCGTTGTTTTTGTCGATGAGGTCAAGAAGAGATAACGTCCACTTTGCGATTTCGCCAAACTCAGAATGTACGTGACATCCGATTCTTCGTAGAGCAAGCTATCGTTTGCCGGATCGTCCCCGAGTTGGTGGCGCCACAGACGATAGGGTCGTTGGCTTTCGTCAACCGTCGTATAAAATAAGTAGGAACCTGTTGCGTCCCACTCGACACTGTCCCCAATAAACACGTTTTCGATGCGATCCGATAGCAATCCTCCGGTCGTGAGATCCTTGACAAAGAGTGTATAGCGGTCGGTGCCGTCCCGATTTTCGAGATAAGCGAGCTTGGTTTCATCGGGGCTGATGCGTTTCTCTGTTACGCTCAAATATCCGTCGCCAGCGAGTTCGTTCAAATCGAGGATAATCTCTTCCTCGGCCGTGGCCAGTTGTGTCCTATCCGCGGCTCGTTTGCGGGCGTAGACCGGGTATTGCAAGGATTTTTCCATGCGGGTGTAGTAAAAGTAATGGTCACCTTGGACGGGCACTTTTTGCTCGCTTTCCGGGATACGAGCGACCATCTCCGCATACAGGTGATTCGTGATGTGGGAAAGCGCGTCCACGTGTTCACGATAGTATTCGTTTTCAGCTTCCAAATACGCCATGACGTCGGGATCGGACTTATCGCGCAACCAGTAGTAATCGTCCGGCCGCGTATCGCCATGAATGGTATGGGGATGGGGAATCCGCTTTGCTTTCGGGGCTTCCATGATGAGTGCCTCCTTGGGTTTTCAACAAAATATGTATCATTCTTTTGTATCATAGCATGCGGTATGGCCATTTTCCTTCAACGGGAGAAGTAAACGAACAGTCCTACATACGAAATGGGGTGAATCGCGTTGCGAAATCTATTTCCATATTTGCGTCCCTACAGGTTCGCCATTGTCTTTATCGTGACGTTTATCTTTATCCAGTGCCTTGGCAATCTATATCTTCCCACCTTGATGTCCGATATTGTCGACTATGGCGTGCTCAAGGGCAATCTTCACTACATCGTCACGACAGGTCTCTTGATGCTTGCGGTCTCCATCGCTTCCGTATGTTTTTCGATCGCGGCGAGCTTTTTATCCTCTCGCACCGCTTCGAGCTTTGGGAAAGTTCTGCGCCGCGAGGTTTTTGCCCATGCACAGACGTTTTCGCTACATGAATTTGACGAATTGGGCACGTCTTCGTTGATCACGCGGACGACCAACGACATCACGCAAGTGCAACAGTTGGTCAACATGATGCTGCGGATGATGATTATGGCGCCGCTCAATTGCATTGGCGGCATTTTGATGGCGGTCTACACGGATGCCAAATTGTCGTTGATCCTCGTCGTCATGGTGCCTGTTTTGGCTGCCATTATCGCGCTTGTCTTCACGCGGGCCACCAAATTGTTTCGCACGATGCAAGCCAAAATTGACACGCTTAACCGCGTTTTGCGCGAGAATTTGACCGGAATCCGCGTCATTCGATCATTTAACCGCGTTGCCTATGAACAGGACCGATTCGATGTAGCCAACTTTGATTTGACGAACACGACCACGCGCGTACAAAAAATCATGGCCGTGATGTCGCCTGCTCTTATGCTGGTCATCAATCTCTCGGTGATTGCGGTCATTTGGTTCGGTGGCATGCGCGTGGAGCACGGCACGATGCAAATCGGATCGCTCATCGCCTTTATTCAGTACATCACTCAACTACTCTTTGCCATCATGATGGTATCAATGATGTTTTTCATGATTCCGCGAGCGTCCGCTTCTGCCAACCGCATTTGGGCTGTGTTACAAACGAACCCGGATATTGTCGATCCTGTTGCTGAGGATGCCCAAGCATCGCGCACAGAGCACGGCCAAGTCGAATTTCGCGACGTCACGTTTCGCTATCCTGGTGCTGAAACGCCCGCTTTGTCTCATATTTCGTTTGTCGCCAGGCCCGGACAGGTGACGGCCATCATTGGCGGCACAGGGGCAGGCAAGTCGACTTTGGTCAACTTGATCCCGCGCTTTTACGACGTGAACGAGGGGGCCGTGCTGGTCGGCGGCGTCGACGTAAGGGCGCAAACGCAGTCGGCTTTGCGCGCAAAAATCGGGTACGTTCCGCAAAAAGCCGTGTTGTTCAGCGGCACCATTGCCGATAACATTCGTGCGGGGCGACAGGATGCAAGTGATGAGGAAGTCAGGCGAGCTGCGGAGGTAGCTCAGGCTATCGAGTTTATCGAGGAAATGCCGGATGGGTTTGCGTCGTACATCGAGCAAGGAGGTCGCAACGTATCCGGCGGCCAAAAGCAGCGTTTATCGATCGCGCGAGCACTCGCCAAGCAGGCTCCGATTTACATTTTCGACGACAGTTTTTCGGCACTCGATTTTCGCACGGATGCCCGCCTGCGTGCGGCGTTGCGCGACGAGGTGCAGGAAGCCACCGTCATCATCGTGGCGCAACGGGTAAGCACGGTACGCGATGCGCACCAGATTGTGGTTCTCGACGAAGGACGCATTGCAGGGGTGGGCACGCACGACGAACTGATCAATTCGTGCCAAGTTTATCGCGAAATTGTTGCATCGCAAATGGCAGAGGGGGAGAGCGCATGAGCGAGGCCGAACGCAGAGACATGCGGACGATGCGCCCGCCGATGCCAATGGGCAGGGGCGGTATGCGCCCTGGTATGCCAGTGCAAAAGCCGAAGGACTTTCAAGGCACGTTGCGTCGGTTATCCCGGTATTTTAAGCCACATCTGTGGCGGCTTGCCGTTGTTCTTTTGATGACGATTCTTAGCACGCTGTTTAGCATCTTGAGCCCAGATGTCATGAAAAATGCGACGGACGATCTCGTCGCTGGCATCCGCCATCGCCTGCATGGGCTCCCGGGCTCTGGGTTTCATCTATCTGGCATTATTCATGTCATCTTGGAACTGGCCGTCTTATACGTCCTAAGTGCGGTGTTTAGCTACATCCAACAGTTTGTCATGGCCGGCGTTGCCCAGAAGACGGTCTACGCCTTGCGCAAGGAAGTCAACGCAAAGATGGCACGCCTTCCCTTATCCTTTTTCGACTCGCGGCCGACTGGCGAGATTATGAGCCGATTTGTCAACGATTTCGACAACATCGGAAACACGCTGCAACAGACGCTCACCCAGTTAATTAGTTCGGTCGTGACGTTTGTCGGCGTGATTGTGATGATGTTCTCCATCAGTCCGTGGATGTCTGTCGTCGTATTTTTGACGTTGCCCCTGTCTTTCCATGTGACGCGTACCATTGCCAAGCGCTCGCAACGCTATTTTGTCGGGCAGCAACGCTCACTTGGGCAACTTAATGGTCACATCGAGGAGATGTACACAGGGCACCAAATCGTTAAGGCGTTTGGCCTTGAGGATAGGGCGATGAGTCAGTTCGTCGAGTATAATGAAAAGCTGTTTGAGTCTGGCTGGAAGGCACAATTTATTTCCGGGATGATTTTCCCTTTGATGAATTTCATCGGGAATATCGGCTACGTTCTCGTCAGCGTGATCGGCGGTTTTCTCGTCACTCGCGGCGCCATTGGTATTGGGGATATCCAGGCGTTCATCATGTACGCGCGGCAATTCTCACAGCCCATCACTCAACTCTCCAGCATCTCCAATATCATTCAATCGACAGTGGCCTCGGCCGAGCGCATTTTTGAATTGCTCGATGAAGAAGAGGAAACGCCGGAGCCGGCAGAGCCGGTGCTACTGTCTGCGCCGACGGGGGATGTGCAGTTCAAGGATGTGCGATTCGCCTATCAACCGGATAAGCCGCTCATGGAGCATCTGAACATTGACGTCAAAGCGGGACAGATGGTTGCGATTGTGGGTCCGACAGGCGCGGGTAAGACGACGCTGGTGAATCTACTCATGCGCTTTTACGATGTCGACGGTGGCTCCATTCGCATTGATGGTGTCGATATCACGCGACTGCAAAGGGGCCACTTGCGCAGCATGTTTGGCATGGTGCTCCAAGATACGTGGTTATTTCACGGCACCATTCGCGAGAATATCGCGTATGGTCGCGCTGGTGCGACGGAAGCCGAGGTGGTTGCTGCAGCAACGGCGGCGCGTGCGGATCATTTCATCCGGACGTTGCCTGATGGGTATGACACAGTGCTCAACGAAGAAGCCTCGAACATTTCGCAGGGGCAAAAACAGCTTTTAACGATTGCACGAGCCATTCTGGCTGATCCATCCATTTTAATCCTCGACGAGGCGACGAGTAGCGTCGATACGCGCACCGAGATCCTCATTCAGGAAGCGATGTCGAAGTTGATGGAGGGGCGAACGAGTTTTGTCATTGCGCACCGACTGTCGACTATTCGCAACGCCGATCTCATTTTGGTGATGAATCACGGCAGCGTGATCGAGCAAGGGACGCATGAGGATTTGTTGGCACGTCGCGGCTTTTATGCCGAACTGTACTATAGTCAATTCGCTGGAGCGCCAGCGTAAACGAGAAAATTCGTCCAGAAGGTACCGCCGCACGAGGTGGATAGCGCCGACTCATCAAGGGGGACAATGATTCGACACCTTGAAGAGGGAGGCGCATCTTAGATGAGGGCGAAGCTCGGTTGGGCAAGTGCCTGTGTCGCGGTTTCTCTGGCGGCCTTGACAGGGTGTGGCACACCGGCGAACACCGCAAACCAGGCTGCCAATACGGCCGCTGGTTGGGTTGCAGGCACGGGTAATGCAGTCGGGCGCGGGTTGGCGGACGTAGGCAACGCGGCCGGCCGCGGGGCAGCTGCGATTGGGAACTTTGCAGGCCGCGGAGCAGCTGATGTCGGCAACGCCATCGGCGGGGCACTGGATCCGCGCGTCGCGCCAAACGGACGCGCGACAACTCCGTATGCGGGCGATGTCGCCAGAGCACCGTATGGAACGATCCGACATCAGGTTCAAGTCAATGCCGCAGCGAAAACGGTGTATGTGCAACTGAACGCCGCCCTGCCGGCACAGACGAACGCTACACGGCCCAATTTGACTGCCAGCGACGGCCGCGCTGTGATGGCACCAACATCGCCGCGCGCCTTCACAGATGGTCGCGGGGTAACAGCACCAACATCGCCAAATGCCTTCACGGATGGGCGCGGTGTGACGGCACCCGGCGCTTACACGGCGGGCTCCGCTCTTGCCAACGGTGGTTGGCTACAAGTGTCTATCCCAACCGGCTGGAATGTCGTCGTAACCGGTAACCAGGCCAACCATGTGCAGCTTCGATCCGCTGGCGACCTGAATCGTGTGGGGGCCAATCCACAGCCTGGACGAACCGCCACGCAGGTGCGTTATCATTTGTCGGCGCCGGGTCAATTCCACCTTGTGACGACGGATGCAAACGGCAGAGTTGCGCAAATTCTCGATACCGTGATTGTCTCGAAAACGACTCAACATCCAGTTTTCACGGTACGATAACACAGCATTCATGAGTTAGAGCATTCGTGCGCACAGCATGCCAAAGTACGTCGGCCGCTCATATGACAGCAATTGCGGCCGGCGTGCTCTTGGCGGCACGGCCCCCGCAAGAACGAGTGCTTGCCAGATGCCATCCGGTTTAGCATTTTCGATGATTTCCTCCGAAAACTGCATAAGCCCTTCCAAATCCCCGCGCGAAATACATGCCACAACCGAATCGTCCAGCGCAGACGCATCCGGGTGCCAACCGTAAGGTCCACTAGGATCGTGGGTGTGTGACCAATCGCAACTCGCGATGATGGCAATACGCCTTCCCATCGATGTTGCGACTTTGGCAATCTGTTCACCCAGCTGAATGTGTTCCTGGTATGTGCGCGATCGCGCCGAATTGACAACGACAATGGGTATATCAGGCATATAAGATAGCGGAATGAGCGAGCCCCAATCGAGCGGGAGTGTCGAGAATACGCCTTTTTGGGTCGCGAAGTTGATAACGGCCATCGGTAACGAAGCGCTATTACTGGCAGCGCCAATGGCTCTGGCAAAAGCTTGGTCGACCACGCGGCGCATGTGGACTCGTTCTCCTACATCCGGACGCGTGTTGCCTACCATCTGGGCGACCGTTAGTTCCGATAACTCCCCTTCCATAAATGAACTTGCGGCAATCGTGAATTGATTGTCTGCGCGCAGGCCGTGCGGCGTGATGACAACGATGACATCGGCTTCCACGGCCCGCATTTGCTGTGCAAGTTTCTCCATACTGGCTCGTGTCTTGGCCATCAAATGGGGTTCATCACCGGCCAGTTCTTTGAGAATGGGCAACCCATGTGGCGTGATGCATGCAAATACGACGGACGATGATGCCATGATTGATCTCCTCCTGTCGCAACTGTACGCCAATTGCGTGCTATGGCCAAGGGAGTAGCAAATTGCTTCTATTGGCTTATGGAAGATAAGCGAATACAATTACAAACGAAGGACGCGAGGATCAGGGGAGATGAACATGGCGAAAAGCCGCGAGCAAGCATTTAACGAGATCGTGCGGCGTGTGCGCAAAGAGTGTTTCGGCAAGGGGCCGGAGCGCATTCATACCGTGTTTGTCGACAACATGGCCATCTCCATCTTGCAAGGAAACTTAACTCCGACAGAGAAATTTATCAGCCGTACGCCGGAAGGCGCGGAAATTGTCAGATCGGCTCGTACCAATATGATTCAGGCATTGTACGCGAAAAAGGTCCCGGAGGGCATGGAGGAACTGGCTGGCTCAAAGATGTTGTACCTGTTCTCTGACTTCAAGGTTGAAGAGGATATGGGCGTTTCCGTCTTTATTTTCGAAAAGCCAATTGGGCAAGGTGCTCTATCTTGTACAAATGCGACTGACGCCACAGATGAAGCGTAAGATATGATCATATCTATGGGGGCTAATCAATTTTTCCGTTGAATTCGCTTTCATAACTAAACTGTGCTATCATACGACATGTGGCGAGCGCATTCGTGTGAGTGAGCGCGCTACAAAAAATGCTCGACGCTTGTATGGTAGGCCTGTAGGCTCTGCAGGCAAACACATCGGCACAAGTTGACTGCTTTGGCGGACAATTTGTGCCTTTTTTGTGTTCTTTGGCTCTCATGGAATCCTGTCATGATTTTTCATTTTCCGGCTGAATTGAAGCATCCTATGCCTGTTCATGCGCGATCGAGCAGCGAAAAAACCTAGAAAGGTGGAATTTGGATGAGCAATTTCTTGACTCCGGCGGAAATCGCCCAAACCGCTGCCGCCATCGGCCACGACAAGGCAAAACAGTCATGGTGGAAACTGTTGATTCTTGGTTTTTTGGCAGGGGCGTTTATCGCGCTTGGATTCCTGGTGGACATTCGCGTGACTGCGAGCTTGCCAGACAGTTTGGCGTCCATCAAGAGTCTATTGGGCGGCGCCGTCTTCCCGGTCGGCCTGATGTTGGTGGTGATTGCCGGAGCAGAGCTTTTGACAGGCAACATGATGACGCTACCTCTCGCGCTGCACGCGAAGAAAATTGGTATCGGCGGCCTTGTGTACAACTGGTTTTGGGTGCTAATTGGCAATCTGATTGGCGCGTTGTTTGTCGCTGGTGTATTTGGGGTGGGTGTACATCTGCTCACCGAGGATCCGTTTAAGACGACTGTCATTGCGCTGGCGACCGCCAAGGCAAAACTGCCGTTTGGTTCGACCATCTTATCCGCCATCGGGTGTAACTGGCTGGTTTGTCTCGCCGTATGGATGGCGTATGGCGCAAAGGATATTGGAGGCAAGATTCTGGCCATCTGGTTTCCCATCATGACCTTTGTCGCGATCGGCTTTCAACACGTTGTTGCCAACATGTTTGTGCTACCGGCGGGTCTATGGGTTGGCGCACCAATTTCATGGGGCCAAATCATTGTCGAGTGGATTGGCGCGTTCATTGGCAATGCCATCGGTGGCTGGCTGTTCACCGCGACCGCATATTTTCTGGTCTACATGCGGAAAGCCGGGGACACCACGACGGGTTGACAAGCCCATCGTATTCATGCGTCGAATGCCGCGCCAAGAACGACTTTGGCGCGGTTTCTTGTCACATTCTCCGAAGCCAACTACATCATTTGCGATAAAAGCAAGGAGGTCATAGCCGTGAAGGAAGGACTCATTCACGTCGTGATTGACGGGCAGGAGCACTGGGTACCATCCGGGGCGTCCGTTTTAGACGCGATTCTCGACAGCGGCGTGGATCATCCGCACGTGTGTTACCATCCTGCACTTGGACCTATCGAAACGTGCGATACGTGCATCGCGCAGGTCGATGGTCAATTGGTGCGCGCTTGTGCTACGCAAGTTGCATCGGGCATGCAGATTCAAACAAAGTCTGTCGCTGCCCGCTACGCACGGAAAGAAGCGATGGATCGGATTTTGCAAAATCACGACCTGTATTGCACGGTGTGTGATAACAATAATAAGAACTGCACTCTGCACAACACCGTGATGAATATGGGCATTGAGCATCAAGCCTATCCTTTTACGCCAAAGCCCTATGAAGTCGACATGAGCAACCCATTTTATCGATACGATCCGAACCAATGTATTTTATGTGGGCGCTGTGTCGAGGCTTGCCAGAACTTGCAGGTCAGCGAAGTGCTCTCCATCGACTGGTCACGTGAGCAGCCGCGTGTCATTTGGGATCATGATGTGCCCATCAATGAATCGTCCTGTGTTTCGTGTGGCCACTGTGTAACCGTTTGTCCATGCAATGCCTTGATGGAAAAATCGATGCTGGGCGAGGCTGGATACCTGACCGGGATTGAAACAGGCACCTTGAGCCAAATGATTGATATCACGAAACAGGTCGAGCCTGGCTATTCATCGATTTTTGCGATCTCGGAAATCGAAGCGGAATTGCGGGAGGCGCGCATTCGTAAAACCAAGACGGTCTGTACCTACTGTGGCGTGGGCTGTTCGTTTGACGTATGGACGAAGGGCCGTGTTCGTTTGACGTATGGACGAAAGACCGCGAAATCCTCAAGGTTGAGCCGCAGATGGAGGCGCCGACGAATCAGATTTCGACATGCATCAAAGGCAAACAGGTCGAGCCTGGCTATTCATCGATTTTTGCGATCTCGGAAATCGAAGCGGAATTGCGGGAGGCGCGCATTCGTAAAACCAAGACGGTCTGTACCTACTGTGGCGTGGGCTGTTCGTTTGACGTATGGACGAAGGGCCGTGACATCCTCAAAGTGGAGCCCCGGATGGAAGCGCCTGCAAACCAAATCTCGACGTGCGTGAAAGGCAAGTTTGGATGGGACTTTGTCAATAGCGAGGAGCGCATTGTCGAACCGTTGGTTCGTCGCGGCGACGCCTTTTACAGTGTGACCTGGGACGAGGCGCTGGATGTTATTGAAACGCGAATCAAGGCGATTCAAGCCCGCGATGGGTATGACGCGGTCGGATGGATTGCGTCATCCAAGTCGACCAACGAGGAAAATTACTTGATGCAAAAGTTGGCTCGTTCCGTGATGTTTACCAACAACATCGACAACTGTTCGCGCTACTGTCAATCTCCGGCCACGGAAGCCCTGCGGCGGACGATGGGACTTGGCGGCGACACCGGATCGATCCGCGATCTCGAGTTGGCCGATCTCGTCATCATTGTCGGCGCTAATCCGGCCGAGGCGCACCCGGTGCTCTCGACGCGCCTGCGCCGTGCGCAAAAGAAGCGAGGACAGAAGCTGATTGTCGCCGATGTCCGCCGCAATATTATGGCGGAACGTGCCGATCTGTTTTTACAGCCGCGCCAGGGAACCGATCTCGTGTGGCTGTCCGCCGTGACGAAATACATGATTGACTGCGGCAAGCACGATCAACTTTTCCTGCGCGATCGCGTAAATGGCTTTGCGGAGTTCGTGCGCTCACTGGATGCGTTTACGCTTGCGTACGCAAGTGAAGTTTGCGGAGTGCGTGAGGCAGAACTAATTCGCATCGCCGAGATGATTATGGCGGCGGAGCGGGTGTCAATCTGCTGGGCGATGGGCGTCACACAACACGTCGGCGGTTCCGACACGAGTACTGCAATTTGCAACCTGCTCTTGGTGACGGGAAATGTCGCACGGCCTGGCACAGGTGCCTACCCGCTGCGGGGGCACAACAACGTACAAGGTGCGGGCGATATGGGCTGTGCACCTACATTTTTCCCGGGGTATGAGCCAGTGGCCAATGAAGCGATTCGCCGGAAATATGAACAGGCGTGGAAAACGCCCTTACCGATCACGCCGGGTCTCAACAACCACCAAATGGTAGATGCCATTCACGAAGGCAAGCTGAAGGCCCTGTACCTCGTGGGTGAAGACATGGCGGTGGTCGATTCCAACGCAAACTATGTGCAGCAGGCGTTCACAAAACTTGAGTTTTTTGTCGTACAGGACGTGTTTTTTAGTAAAACGGCTCAATTCGCGGATGTCATTTTGCCGGCGTGCCCGAGCTTAGAAAAGGAAGGCACGTTCACCAATACAGAACGCAGAATCCAACGCTTGTATCGGGTTCTGGAGCCACTCGGCCAGGCAAAGCCGGATTGGGAAATCATACAACTGGTCGCCAATCGATTCGGCGCGAATTGGCAATACACATCGCCACAGGAGATCTTCGAGGAGGCTTGTGGTCTTACGGAGTTATTCAAGGGTGCGACCTATGGCCGACTCGAAGGTTATCGTAGCTTACAGTGGCCAGTCGCGGCGGACGGTACAGATACGCCCCTCTTATATGTGGACGGTTTCGCCTTCGCGGACAAAAAAGCGCGCTTGTATCCGGTCGCCTGGACACCACCTATCACAGTTGCTGACGAATATGATCTTGAGCTGAACAATGGCCGCCTGTTGGAGCACTTCCATGAGGGAAATATGACGAGTCGCGTACCTGGCATCCACGCGAAGGTACCTGAAACATATGTCGAAATCTCACCTGCATTGGCGGCGGATCGCAAGATTGCCAATGGCGCACTTGTCCGTCTCATTTCGCCCCACGGACGCGTGAAGGTGCGCGTGGTCGTAACAGACCGTGTATCCGGGAACAAAATCTATCTTCCACTGTTGTCGCGACGCGACGAAGAGGCCGTCAACCTGTTGACGTCAAGCGATCACGACACGGCGACGTTCACTCCGGCGTACAAGGAGATGCGGGTGCGCATGGAAGTCATCGAGGCGCACGGAGAATCGCCGATAAAGACAGGGAACTTCCGCTTGGGTAAGCCGAACCCACAGCCTGGCGTCAATGTGGAGCAAAAGTGGGGCCGGGCAGACTACGCACCACTTGTGACAGACCGCCGTTCATAACGGCAGAAAGGATGGGAGCGATGGGCGAGCCTATTACATCCATTCAGCGGCCGCAGACCGCCGCCATGAATTCAAGCCAGTCCACGCACGAACGTGTCATGGCGCAACTGGCTTCCGATGAAGAAGGCGTCATCGCCGGCTTAAGACTGCTTGGCGCGCTTGAGGACAAAGGATTGCTTCCGCTACTCACCGCGATGGTGGAACGAGGTGACCAGGTTTTGGCCCGTGGGGTCGAGGCCTTGAACACGCCAAGTGGCATTTCCACTTTACAAATCGCAATCACTTTGTTGCAATGGGTAGGGAAACTCGATCCGGACAGCGTTTCCACGCTTTTGACCGCACTGACTGCGGGCGTCAAACGGGCCGCTGGCAAGGACGACGGAACTGCTGTAAGTGTTATGGAGAGCGGTGCACGCCCGCTGGGGATATACGATTTGCTAGCCAAGTTCCAGGACCCAAGTGTGAATACAGCGATTGCATACCTGTTTGAATTCTTGGCGGGTATGGGCGAAGCGCTACGCGAAGCCCGATTGTCGAAATAAGAATTTGTCGCGGGGACGGTGGATCGAACGGTGTGGACCAACATCGGTTGCGGCGAGCGGGTAGATCTCGATGAAGGGCTTCGGCTCTCGCGCCTGTTACCCGCCAGTGATGGTGGTGTGCCGCCGCTCGATCCGCTTTTGCTCGTCGACGACATTCAGATGAACGGGTATGGTTTTCCTTCGCATGTACACAGCGGTTTCGAAAAGCTCACGCTGACCCTAGAAGGACGCGTTCGACATACGGATGAAACCGGGCGCGACGAAATACTGTCTGCGGGCGATGTACACTACCTGTTTGCAGGAACCGGCTTTGTTCACGCGGAGTTACCCGTATCACAATGCCGAATTATCCAAATATGGTTTAATACACCTGCTTATACTCAGGGTGACAGAGGATTTGCAAAAACCTATCGACGACAAGCGTGTGCGACGCACAAGAAGGATTGGGGGAGCCTCATGGAGGTAGCTGGTCCTTCGGCGCCCATTCAATTGGTCTGTGCAGCTTCAGTTTCCATTTGGGAGATGAAACCTCGTGCCATTGCCGAGCCTGGCTGTCAAGGCATGGGCCTAGCTTATTTGTTGCAGGGGGAAGTGTCGACACCGCAAGGGATGGCCAGCAGTGGACAGTGCCTCACTGTTGGCAGCACACATTCACGGTCTGGGAAGATCCAGGCTGGTGATGAAGGATGTGTCTTCCTGTGGGTGACGGGTCAGCCCCTAAAGGAGCCCGTTTCCATGTTGGGCGGGCATGTCATAAAAGTCATATGAGTTCCAGTGTGCGCGAATTTCGTGGCAATACGCCGTTTATGTCGAAGGGTTCGGCCATTTCTCGGGAAATGTCGATCTAGGCAACAGGCTTTTGTGTATCCAGATGGCGGCCTGCGCACCTTCACCCATCGCAATGGAAACCTGCTCTGAGTGTGCCACGACGTCTCCTGCAGCCCATATGAAGGGAACCGAAGTCGCTTTTGTTCGCGCGTCAACCAATATGTGCCTGTTATGGTGTAACGATACACCCAGCTGGGCGGCCAATTCGCTGTGTACGGTGTTGTGTCCAAAGGCGACGAAGGCCCGTTCGACTTCCAGGATCGTTCCGTCTGTGAGTTCGACAGCACGGAGCTGCCCGCGACTCTCGCGAATCTGTTGTACATGTGCTTGTCGTCGCTCAACTCCGAGTTGTCGCAGGGATGCGGACAAGTCGTCGGGCAGGGGAGTCGAGTCGTGATCGATATAGATCAGCTTGGGTTGCCAATAGGTTAGGGCCAAGGCCATCTGCGCACCTGCCTTGCCCTGGCCGAGAACGACTGTCTTTTTACCGCGCACTTCGTATCCGTCGCAATCTGGGCAAACGTACACGGTTATCCCAAGGCATGCGGCGAGGCCTGTGATGTCTGGCAAGTTGTCCAGGACGCCTGTGGCAAGCAGTAGACGCTGTCCCAAAACGAGCTGTCCTGTGCGTGTGTGTACCTCGAACAAGTGCTCCTGATTCACGATGGTCTCGACCCAATCTTCCAGCCATGTGACGCCATATCCTTCAGCCTGCTGTCGGCCGAGTTGTCGAAGTGTTTCGCCACTCACGCCTGCAGGCCAGCCAAGCACGTTGTGATAAGCCCGGCAGAGCGTGCTTCGGCCATAGCCGCCGTCGATCACGGCGACTTGCCGACAGTAACGGCCCAGTTGTATGGCCGCTTGTGTGCCAGCAATGCCGCCGCCTACAATGATACAATCGTATGTCACTGCGAGGCACCTCCATATGCGCCCACCCTCGGACGCAATAGGTTTGCGCGCATACTGTGCCCAAGCAAAGACCTCGTTAGACCTGCTTCGTTAAATTTCAATCCATTGTTTGTGTTTCTTCAAGAGTGCGATGGGGCCACCCAGATGCATCAAATACTTCATCTTCGAGCCGTCTTTCAACACGAGTGCCGCGGTGCCTGTCGCGTGGTGATGGCCTACTTCAGCAACGCCGTAAGTCGGCCCAAGGGACGCGACCATGCCGTGATCGTGATACACGAATTCGTCCATCGTTCCGTTATGACAGAACCGTATGATGTTGTCTGCCACATGCTTGCCCATTTGTTCGGCCACTTGGCCGGTGGGAGGCAGGACCTCGCCATCCTGTGTCGTGAAGCGGGCGCTGTCACCAATGGCAAAGACGTCCGGATGCCCTTGGACCTGCAAGTAGCTGTCGACTTCGATACGATTGCGATCATCGACGGGAAGCCCGGATTGGCGTAATAGGGATGGGGCTTCGACGCCGCCTGTCCAAATGAAGGTATGCGCGTAAAGGCTCCTTCCGCTCGCCAAAAGAACTTCATCGGCGTTCGCTCCGATAACGCGCTCATTCAGAACGAGTCGCACGCCTCGTTCCTGCAATTTTTGCATGGCAACTTGCCGCAGATCATGATGTACGTTCGGCAAAATTTCGTCATGCGCGTGAACGAGGGTCAGTTGAAAATCGTCGGCAGAGAGTTGGTGTTGACGTAGCAGTTTCGGCGCGAAGTCAGCAAGTTCACCCATCAACTCGACGCCGGTTAGCCCGCCGCCAGCGACGACAATTTTGAGATCGTTCGGGTCGCCCGTGCGTCCGTAGCGCAGAAACGAGGCTTCAATGAGTTCGCGGATGGACTTCGCGGTCGCCAATGAGTCCAAGACAAAGGCGTGCTGAGTGAGTCCGGGAATGCCGAATGTGGCTGTTTGACTGCCTAACGCGATGACGAGTTTGTCGTACTCGTAGTAGCCAGCTTCTGTCCAAACCATGTTTTTGTGTAGATCCAGTTCTCGTACGACGTCTTTGACAACGACGCTCGTATCGCGGTGTAGGACATCGCGCAGATCGATCGCGTACGTTTGCGCGTCGTGGCGACCGCCCGCTACTTCGTGCAGCAGTGTTTTGAAATAGTGATAACTATGTTTGTTGATGAGGGTGAACGGAATGTGATGTTTTTCTAAGTGGATGGCCGCGGCGAGACCGCCGTAGCCCGCTCCCAAAATGACGATTTTCGGCTGCAAGGCTCTCGCTCCTCTCTGCCCTCATCATATACGAAAGATGATTCCAAGCGGAGAGAGAAGTGGCGAAGCGGGATCGAAAGACGATGACGAATCATACAAATGGGGGCTGTCCCAAAAGTGCCAAGCGCA
>NZ_JXBW01000027.1 GCF_001447355.1 Alicyclobacillus tolerans
CCAGGAGGCGAATTTACACCACATTGAGGACTTGATCCATATACGTTCGCTCGTTCTTTGATCGTTCAGAATACAGATGCATCTTGGCACGTGAAATCGTGACGTAACGCACAGATGTAGAGCCCAAAGTATGCCACGATTTCATTAGGCAACATCATCTGCCGTGGTGCTCGAAGGATGCGAGTGCCAATGGAGGGATTCTGCATGATGGAAAAAATCTCACTACGATTTCGAGACAAACAAGTTCAAGGCGTTCTCCAACGTGATGAGACGAAATTTGTACAGCTTTCGTTGGCTTCCCATAAAGGACTGACTAAACATCGTACTCCACACAATCTCACGGTATTGGTTCTAACAGGTAGAGTGCTATTCACGATTGAGAAACAGTCGTTTGTGCTTGAGGCATCGGAAATGCTGGCCGTCGATCCGGGAGTGGAGCATGCGATTGAGGGTATTGAACAAAGCACGGTCCTCCTGATCCTGACCCCACATCTTAAGCTGTCGGAAACCACCCCCGTTTTACCAGGGACTCAAACTTTGGAGCACGAAAACGCCTATCGACATCCCGAGCTTATTGAACACATTGCGCCGGAATTACGACCACTCGTCGATGATCATATAGCTTTGTGCAAGGTATTGGAGGCCGTAGCAAGGGTGCCAAATGAAAGGGAGATTCGTTCTGCTTTGGAGATGATCCAAGCAGAACTGCAAACGCATTTTGTGGCGGAAGAGCAAGTCGTTTTCCCGCGCATGGCGGCACACGTAGGGGGGCAAGATGTCGGCCCTGTGGCCCGGTTACTTGCAGAACATGCTCACATCAGGCGCCTCTATGCAGAAGCGAGAGAGTTGCTCAAAACGTGGGAAGAAATCGGCGATGCTCACAAAAATGAGCTGGTGACAGATAAGGTTCAGCAATTGTCTGCTTCACTCCTGAATCATCTCGGGAAAGAGGATAGCCATTTATTCCCCATGGCGAGTAGGTTATTAACCCAAGAGGAGAAAGCCGCCGTTGCCAAAGAGCTGCAGGAGTATATGCACAAGACGTCGTGATCAATGGGCGGGATTAAAGGTCGAAGGATATGCCAAGGCGTTCATACTGATGCGTAAGCCCGACACAAATGAGAAGTGGAGGGATGGTCTTGATTACCAACGAACAGGTGCTTGAAGCACTTCGTGACGTTGAGGATCCCGAGGTTCATCGAAGTATCGTTGAACTGCAGATGGTGAAATCGATAGAAATCAACGGCGCCCACGTTCGCGTAGAGGTGCTGCTTACCATTCGCGGTTGTCCCCTTCATACGACAATTGAAAGAGTGGTTCGTGAGAAATTGTTATCGCTTGATGGAGTGCACACTGTCGAAGTTGCAATTGGGCACATGAGCGACGAAGAGCGCGCGCTTTGCTGAGATTGTGCGCGGGAAGCGATCACAAACGGCTATTCCAGCCATCCTTGACCCAGCTCTAGGTATAGAATTTATCGCGATCGCGTCCGGAAAAGGGGGAGTCGGCAAGTCCACGGTTACGGCGCACCTTGGCTATGAACTGGGCCAGTTAGGGCCGCGCGTGGGAATCGTCGATGCGGATATATACGGGTTTAGTATTCCTGGGATTTTTGGAGTACAGTCACAAAGGCCGACGATGATCGACGACTTGATTATGCCAATTGAACTAGGAAATCTGCGTTTAATTTCGATGCAGTATTTCGTTCCGGACAACAGTCCGGTTGTTTGGCGAGGCCCTATGTTGGGCAAGATGCTCAGAAATTTCTTCGGCCAAGTGTACTGGGGCGAACTGGATGGGATGCTGCTCGATTTACCACCGGGGAACCACCGGGGACAGGTGATATTGCGCTTGATATACATCAGTTGATCCCAAAGAGTAAGGAGATTATTGTTACAACCCCACATGCCGGGGCAGCTGAAGTCGCCGTTCGGGCGGGACTCATGGGGTTGCGGACAAATCACGAAATTTTGGGCGTCGTCGAGAACATGGCGTATTTCGTGTGCCCTGGTTGTAGGGAAAAGGCGTACGTGTTCGGTCAGGGCGGGGGAGAACGTGTTGCTCGAGACCTGCAGACAGAACTTCTTGCACAAATCCCCATTTCAAACTTAGGACTGGAGACTACTAGCCCTTTCGATACGGGGGGAACACAGCGTGAATCGTATCAGCGATTGGCTGAATGGGTCATGTCGGCGGTCAGGTTGAGAGGATAGTCGGTGTGGTTTACTCTTGATTTAAAAGCGGATGTGCGAGGAGGAATCAATCATGAAACCGCGCATCGATTACACTCGGGTCGAACCCGAAGCCGTACGCGCAATGTATGGATTGGAAGACTACATTCGTTCTACGGGTCTGGAACGCAAGTTACTTGAACTCGTCAAAACTAGAGCATCCCAGATTAACGGATGTGCGTACTGTTTGGACATGCACACGAAGGATGCAAGAGCTGCTGGCGAGACGGAGCAAAGGCTATACGCTTTGTCCGCATGGCGCGAGGCCCCTTTTTACTCAGAGCGCGAGCGAGCTGCTCTTGCTTGGACAGAAGCCGTGACGCTGGTATCACAAACGCACGTCCCTGATGATGTATACGAACTCGCGAGGGCGGAATTTACCGAAGCGGAGCTTGTTCAGTTGACCATGGCAATTGTGGCCATCAACGGTTGGAATCGATTGGCCATCGCAATGCGATCAATACCGGGCGACTATCAACCCAAGAAGCGATGACCGCGTATTGCGAGAGTACGCTTCCCACCCAACAGGTGATTCGGGCGGCTGGCCGGGCGTTCCATCGGAACATCGAAACAGGCATGGGTGCTGACCCATGCCTGTCCTATTGGAATGGCTGGTTGAAGCATCTGGTAAAGTCTGTCCATCAAAGACGCGAGTCGTTTTGAAGAATCGTTACACGTATTTTTGCAAGGCTTCTACCAATGCGTAATACCGACCAACAATAAAAGGCCACTCATGTTTTGTGTAACGGCGAGCTTGGGTTTCTCGCATTCGGCGCATGACTTGGACAATATGCGTCAAATCATCTGTTTCAAATGAAAGTAACCACTCGTAATCACCTAATCCAAAGTTATAAACCCCATTCGTTAGAATCCCAGGAAATTCGCGTCCGGCTTCACCATGTTCTTTAAGCATTGCCCTACGTTGATCAGAAGGCAGCAGGTACCACTCGGCAGTACGGATGTACGGATAGAAGCACAGGTACGCCTTCGGTGGAATGCCTTGCAAAAAGGATGGGACGTGATCTGGGTTAAATTCCGCTGGATGGGTCATGCCCACAAACGACCAAGGTATATTTGTTGCTCTTCCTAATTTCGAACGGCGAAGATCCAGTTGTAGATTTTGCAGGTCGACAGGATTATGAGCATACATCCACAAGAACACGTCTGTATCGGCGCGGAAGGCTTGTGTTACGTATGAACCTCGAAGTGTCACGCGAGGTGCGTAATCTTTAAACAACTCAGTCGCTTCACCCGCGGCTAGTTGCCGAGCTGCTGGCGTTGTCTCATTCCATCGATCATTAAACTTCAGTGCAAGATGTGCCGTAAAAATGGTTTCCATAACCATCCCTCCGTGGATAGCGGGCGTCGAGTAGTCATTTCGGGCTTTCCAAGGCTATCATGCGTCATGTGGGGACGGCTGCATTTGATCTGGATCACAATCGAGAATACATGTTTGAAAGTCTGGATGAGTGGGAGGAGAGATCTGGGCGGTTTTAAGGTTTCGGCAAGGAATGATGGGACTAACCAATACATGATTCCCTGTCATACCCTGCCGGAGATATTTGAGACGTTTTCAGACGCGGAGTTGGTCACTCTGTAGAGTCACTGATTTGCGGATTTCTCGCGGCAAGCAGGGCAAATTCCCTTGACCTCGACATGATAATCATCGATTTCAAACCCTGTGGCTTCCGGCGGCAATTTGAACTTCGGCTGGTTCTCCATGTAAAAGTCGATGAGGGCACCGCATTGAATACAAACCAGATGATGGTGTGGCTTGACATTGATATCGAAACGGCTCGGCCCATCCCCGACTGTGATTTCCTTGACCAAGCCGAGTTGGGCGAAGTTCTTCACCGTATTGTACACAGTCGAAACACTCATGCTTGGGAAGGTCGGATGAACAGATTGATAGATATCATCGACCGTCGCATGTCCCTGGTAATCCATAAGAAACTGCAGAATAGCCTCTCGCTGGGGAGTTACTCTGAGACCGGACTTTTTAAGCAACTGCACGATGTTCGTGGTCTGTCCGTACACGTGCCTTCCCTCCTTTCTCTTCACCATTAAATGTATCAGATGTGTTTTGACAAAGCCAAGTGCATTTTTTATAATCTGACCTAGATAATAATTATTATCAAAAAGGATGTGATATTATTTAAAATCGAGTAGGAATAGTCGTTTTTATCTACGGCGGCCATCGTATCGATGATGTCGGCATGTGGGCAATCTTGAAGGAGGAAATCAGACATGTCTCTCATTGGAACCGAAATCAAACCGTTTAAGGTTACAGGATACCGTAATGGCGAATTCTTCGAAGTTACCGATGCAGATTTAAAGGGCAAGTGGAACGTCCTTTGTTTTTACCCAGCAGACTTCTCGTTTGTGTGCCCAACGGAATTAGAGGACTTGCAAGATCAATACGAGACGCTGAAGTCGCTTGGCGTCGAAGTGTACTCCATTTCTACAGACACCCATTTCACACACAAGGCATGGCACGATGCGTCGCCTGCCATCGGCAAAATTACGTACACCATGCTCAGCGATGCGGCACACACTTTATCGCGCAACTTCGATGTCCTTATCGAATCGCAAGGCATTGCGGAACGTGGGACCTTTGTTCTGGACCCAGACGGTGTAATACAGGTATACGAAATCCATGCCGACGGTATTGGCCGCGACGCAAGTACGCTGGTCAATAAAATCAAGGCCGCACAATACGTGCGCAACCACCCAGGCGAGGTTTGTCCAGCGAAGTGGAAGGAAGGGGAAAAGACGCTCAAGCCAAGCCTCGACCTGGTCGGCAAGATTTAAGGAGGTCGAGCAATGGTACTTGATGATGACATCCGCGGACAGCTGATGCAATACCTCCAGTTGATGGAGGGCGATGTGATCATCCGTGTGAGTGCAGGATCGGACGAAGTATCGAAGGACATGCTGGCCCTCGTCAATGAGTTGGCCGGCATGTCGGGACATATTCGCATTGAACATGTGACGCTGCCGAGAACTCCGAGTTTCACGGTCAATCGGGTCGGCGAAGATACGGGCATCGCCTTTGCAGGCGTTCCTCTGGGTCACGAATTCACTTCGCTAGTCTTGGCGCTCTTGCAGGTGAGCGGTCGGACGCCAAAACTGGATGAGACGGTCATTCGGCAAATCAAAAGTCTAGATGGCGACTATCATTTTGAAACTTATGTTAGCTTAGGCTGTCATAACTGTCCGGATGTCGTCCAGGCTTTAAATGCGATGAGCGTTTTAAATCCTCGTATTACGCACACGATGATCGACGGAGCAGTATACAAGGCGGAAGTTGAAGCAAAGAACGTGATGGCGGTGCCCACTGTATATTTAAACGGCGAATTGTTCGAAAGTGGGCGCATGTTCGTCAGCGACATTTTGGCGAAGTTGGGCAGTACACCAGATGCGGCGGAAATTGCGGATCGCGATCCATACGACGTATTGGTGCTGGGCGGTGGCCCTGCGGGGGCAAGCGCCGCCATTTACAGTGCGCGCAAAGGGATTCGCACCGGTATTGTCGCCGAGCGGTTTGGCGGTCAGGTTTTGGATACGCTGGGGATTGAGAACTTCATCAGCGTCAAATACACCGAAGGGCCGAAATTCGCGGCTCATTTGGAAGAACACGTACGGCATTACAACGTAGATATCATTTCATCACAACGTGCAAAGCAGTTGCGTAAGGGTGACCTTGTGGAAGTCGAGCTGGAGAATGGCGCGGTGTTGAGGAGTAAAGCGGTGATTATCGCGACAGGGGCACGTTGGCGGACACTGGGTGTGCCAGGAGAGGCGGAACTCAAAAACAAAGGTGTCGCGTATTGCCCGCACTGTGACGGCCCTTTATTCCAAGATAAGCACGTCGCGGTCATTGGCGGAGGGAACTCTGGAATAGAAGCGGCTATCGATCTCGCTGGTATTGCCCGGCATGTGACCGTTCTTGAATTCCTACCTGAGCTGAAAGCCGACGACGTATTGCAAAAACGGCTATTTAGTCTGGCAAACGTCACTGTGCTCACCAATGTCGAGACGAAAGAAATTACCGGTGGCGATAAGGTTGATGGTATCACCTACGCGCAGCGGAGTTCGGGGGAAATCAAGCACATTGATCTGGACGGCGTCTTTGTGCAAATTGGTCTCGTACCGAATACCGATTGGCTGGGAGATGCCGTGGAACGTACGCGTATCGGTGAGATCGTCGTCGATAGCCGGGGAGCGACGAGCGTACCTGGCGTCTTTGCGGCAGGGGATTGGACGAATGCTCCATACAAGCAAATCATCATATCGATGGGATCGGGCGCAACTGCAGCCTTGGGTGCATTTGATTATCTGATTCGAACCTGACGGTGGCTTGTAGCTCAAACCGGAAGCGCTCAGACGTTTCCGTTATCTTTCCGCTATCACAATGAAGTGAGAGGCCAACAGCCTTTGTAATAGGGTGGTACCGTGAGCAAAGCCTCGCCCCTGCATGGGGCGGGGCTTTTGTACTATGCGCCCGGCATGGGCGGAATCTTTAGGGTGAAAATCGCGAACGGGGTGGGGGGGATAAGGCCACAGTGAGCCAACAGTAAGGCCTGAGCATCCATGAAAGCCCCCTAAGAGGCGCTGAGCCAATCGGGGTGAATGATTTCCTTAATTTGTCGCTTGTGATGACATCATACTCATTATGTCATCACCATAAATTTGACAATTATGATCGGATTACTTAGATTAAACACAACAGATCGTCAACATTCATTGAGGGGGCTCGAAGTATGAAACGAGTGCGGGCAAAAGCTCTGCAGGTAGCAGTGATCATGGGGGCAGTTGGCGGATTGATGAGTGGATGTGGGACCCCTAATTCTGTTGCTGTTGCCAACACAGCAAGCGCTTCTATCAAGCCGGCCCACGACGTCAAAGGTAAGGTTGTCACGCTTTATTTCGGATCTTATAGTGTCACGCAGCAGATTTACGAGCAAAAGCTGTTTCCAATGTTCGAGAAGTACTGGAAACAAAAGACCGGCCAAACGGTCCGTTTCCAGGCTTCCTTCGACGCATCTGGTGCGGAAGCTACGGCCATTGCAAACGGATTGCCGGTGGATGTGGCTGCACTTTCCCTCGAGTCGGATATTGACAAGCTAGAGAAGGCGGGACTCATTACACACAATTGGAAAGCAACGCCCACGCACGGCATGGTCACCGATTCGATTGTCGCTATCGCGGTGCGTAAGGGGAATCCAAAGCACATCAAAACGTGGGCAGACCTGGCCAAGCCAAATGTGGTGGTAGATCTCCCAAATCCGGCGACATCGGGTGGGGCGAAGTGGGATGTGAACGCAATTTACTACGCGACTTTGCGCCATTCATCGGCGAGTGAGGCACGTTCTTTGCTCACTGCAATTGTGAAGAATGTGCAGGTGCTTGACAAGTCAGGGGAAGCGTCCATGACGACGTTCGTGAACGGTGTTGGAGACGCGTGCGTGAGTTATGAAAATGAAATTCTTGAAAAGAGCAATCATCTTAAGACTTTTGGAGAAGTAATCCCTTCATCCACCATGCTCATTGAGAATCCAATCGCGCTCGTCGACAAAAACGCGGACGCGCATGGCGATCGTAAGGTGGCCCAAGCGTTTATCGACTGGCTTGAGGGCCCAGATGCACAGCGTGTGTTCATGCAATACGGCTTCCGGCCTGTCAACCCGTCATTGAAGTCAGAAGCGGTCAAACAGTTCAAAAAGCCCTCTGATCTATTCACGGTGGCGGATGTGGGGGGATGGAGCAACGTGAATAATACGCTCTATGGGACAAATGGTATCTGGAACCAAGTGTTGGAGGGGCGCTGATGCGTTTCGAGCGTCCTGCGCTTTATTCACTCGTATCTGGTGTGCTAGTTTTCATCTTTGTTCTGCCTCTCGGAGCGGTGTTTGAACAGGCGTTTTCCGGCGGATGGTTTTCGTTCGTGCAAGCTGTGACGAGCCCGATTGCGCTTCGAGCTTTTGAGCTGACGGTAGGGCTTGCCCTTCTTACGGCGATTCTCAACACGGCGATGGGACTTCTCACCGCCGTCGTGTTGGAAAGGAGGCGTCCACCATTTTCGATCGCGCTTGATGCCGTGATTGACTTACCCCTCTCCATTCCGACAGCCGTGTCGGGGCTAATGCTGGTGCTATTGTACGGGCCTGCCTCACCAGTGGGGAGATGGTTGAGCCAACACGGAGTCACAGTTGTTTACACGCGTCTCGGGATCCTTTTTGCCCTACTGTTTGTCACTGTCCCATACGCCGTGCGAACGATGCAGCCAGCCATTCAGGCGTTGGATATTCGTCAAGAGGAAGCGGCTTGGATATTGGGCGCCTCCGGCAAACGTGTTTGGTTGCGTGTTATTTTGCCGGTCCTTCGGCACGCGCTTGGCAGCGCGTTCTTACTCACGTTTACTCGGGCAATGATCGAGTTTGGTTCTGTTGTAATGGTGTCGGGAAACAAGCCGATGCACACCGAAATGGCAGCGGTCTATATCTACGGTTTGCTAGAGAACTACGATCAGAGAGGTGCCTCTGCTGCTTCGGTTGTTCTGATGATGTTCTGTGCCATCGCATTCGTCATTGAGGCACGTATCCTGGCGCTGCTAGGGAGGGCAAGGGCCGTGGCTTGTACCAAGGCAGAGGGAGAGACGAGATATGTCTAGGATTTGGAGGATTTCGGGATCTGCTATCACGTATCTTTGGCTTTTGGCCTTTGTGGGGATTCCATTTGTCGCTGTTCTCACAGGCGCGTTGGCCGGAGGATGGCGTCCGTTTTGGCAATGCGTGACCTCCCAGGAGGCGTTGTTTGCGCTCAGAATGACTGGAGAAATTACCGGCGTTACTCTTTTAGTCAATTTGACGCTCGGCGTTCCGATGGCGTTTTGGATAGCGCGAAAAACGGTGCCAGGTTGGCGGATGGTTCAGTGGATTGTCGAACTGCCCCTGGCTGTGTCCCCGGTTGTGGCAGGTCTTGCACTCATCGTTGTATACGGACCGAACGCACTCTTAGGCAGATTACTCGAAACAGTTCACATAAAGGTTGCATTTGCGTTTCCAGGCATGGTACTAGCCACCGTATTTTTGACTCTTCCATTCATCGTGCATGAGACCGTGCCCGCCATTCGCGCCATCGGAAATACACAAGAACAAGCGGCTTACGTCTTGGGTGCCTCGCCGTGGCGGACGCTTTGGCGGGTGTGGTTGCCGCAATTGAAATGGAGCTTATTGTACGGTTTGGCGCTAACCACCGCCCGGTCATTCGGCGAATTCGGTGCGGTACTTGTCGTATCAGGTAGTATCGTGATGGTCACGGAAACGGCCACACTGTTTGTATATCAAGCGTCAGTGAACAGCGAACTGCAAGCTGCGTATGCGGTATCCGCGACGTTGGCTCTGGCATCATTTTTCCTTATTGTGGCTATGCAATTCTTGAAGCGAGTTGGTGGGAGGAGTCTGCGTGGCCATTGAGTTTGTCGAAGTTGAGAAGGTGTATCCAGGAGGTACCCGTTCCGTCCGAGGCGTCTCGTTTCAAATTCGCGAGGGCGAAATGGTGGGGGTGCTGGGGCCGAGTGGAAGTGGAAAGACGACCGTCCTGCGCTTAATCACAGGGCTCGAACGTCCCACAAAAGGCGACGTATGGATTGGCGGCAGACGGGTCACGGACTTACCTCCTCAGCAGAGAAACGTCGGGCTTGTGTTTCAGAACTATGCGCTGTTTCAGCACATGACTGTTTATGACAACATATCGTTTGGCCTGAAGGAGAAGCGGGTGTCCCAGAATGAGATCGACCACCGTGTTCGGGAACTTCTTCGCTTTATGCGTCTGGAGACGTATGCGAACCGATTTCCGCACGAGTTGTCAGGCGGGCAGCAGCAACGCGTAGCCTTGGCGCGCGCCTTGGCGCCGCGCCCGCAAATTCTGCTGTTCGATGAGCCCTTTGCCGCGATCGACACACAGATTCGACGAGAGTTGCGCACATTTGTCCGCCAAGTTCACGAAGAGACAGGTGTGACGAGTTTGTTTGTCACACATGATCAGGAGGAGGCTTTGGAAGTC
Source organism: Alicyclobacillus tolerans (assembly GCF_001447355.1). Taxonomy (GTDB): domain Bacteria; phylum Bacillota; class Bacilli; order Alicyclobacillales; family Alicyclobacillaceae; genus Alicyclobacillus; species Alicyclobacillus aegles. The sequence continues at coordinate 10,299 of NZ_JXBW01000027.1, forward strand.
GCAGATCGCGTGCTCGTCTTGCACGAGGGAAGAGTAGAGCAATTAGGGACGCCTGAGGAGGTCTATGAGCGGCCGGAAACGTTGTTTGTGGCCTCATTCATTGGAGAGTCCAACGTTTGGATGCGTCCTCTTCAAAACGGACATGTGGAAGTGGCCGGAATAGCTCTTCCGGTCGATCCCTCGTTGCCAGACTCAGCAGAGGTTGCAGTAGTGGTGCGTCCCAAAGATGTGCAAATTGAGCCAGCCAGCGCTGACGAAGCACACGCACAAGTGATACGATCTGCCTTCAAGGGCGCGTACAGTGCTTGTTGGGTAAGAACGAAGGATTGCGAAATCTGGGAGGTGCATATACCAAGCACGGAGCGCCACCGGGAGTCTGCCGGAACATGGGTGCGCATGAGGGTACTCAAGTCCTTTGTCTTTCCTAGATAGAGGGTGTTTGTCGGTCGGTTGGAGATGTGAGCACGGCTTTGGTAAGGAGAGGGGCTTTGATCCGTACATGTCTATCGAGTACCTGTTCGAAGATTCCAGAGGGACAACCGGACCGTGATGAACGGCGAACTGTAGTAGTCTGACTATCCGCTATACGACATCCACATATGGATAAAAGCTACTTACTATGCACAACACCTCCGTGGGCTTCTCAGCGGGGGTGTTGTCATGTACGACTTTGATACAGTGGTGACGCGAACAAAAAGTGGTTGGAATGTGACGCCCACGGGGAATTCATGCCCAAACCTTTTCAGATCTTTCACGCGGAAGCCGTGCAAAATCCAGCGCGATCGCTTGGCGCCGACTTTGAACGGGGACGAGTGTCTGATATAACCTGCGTGTATACCTGCGTGTCACGATTGGTATTAGACCTTCGTCTTGGCAGGTGCTACATTCAATGTACCCGGCCGGCGAAACTCAGGTAATCTTCTCGACGAAAAGTCAGCACAAAGGAGTGGGCGTGTTGCGCGAACTCATCCTCGAAGCACCTGGAAAACTACTGATGCGTACACCTCGTTCCGAAAGCCGTCCACTGCAGGCACATGAACTTCGCGTCAGCACGGTGTACGGCGGCATTTGTGGCTCGGATTTGAAAGTATATGAAGGACATATGGCGCACGCTGTTTACCCGGTGCGTCCCGGTCACGAATTGCTTGCTGTCGTGGCGGAGGTCGGTGATGATGCAACGTCATTTGCACCAGGGGATCGCGTTGTCATCATACCCAATACGTTTTGCGGAGAGTGTGATCGATGCAGGCGTGGCTACACGAACATCTGTCGCAATAAACAATCACTCGGCATCAATGTACCTGGTGGATTTGCCGACGAATGGGTGGTTGCATCCAAGTACGCGGTGCCTGTGCCGGAAGCGGTTCCGGATCGCGTGGCGGTTCTTGTTGAGCCATTTGCCGTCGCCGTGCACGCGATGCAAAAGGTACAGATTTGCGAAGGTGACGAGGTGCTTGTCAGCGGTTGCGGCACAGAAGGGGCATTGTGTGCGCTGGTCGCCAGTGCTCGCGGTGCCCATGTCACCGTCACCGACATTCAGCCGGATCGCCTGAGGTGGATTCACTCCATTTTACCGAATGTGTATCCGATCACGCCGGATCAAGTTGCGGATGACTCATTTGCCGTGGTCGTTGAGGCAGCTGGTGCGCGCTCGTCAGTCGAATCGGCATTTGCGGCCGTGGCACCGGGAGGCTCTATCCTGGGCGTTGGTATGGCTGTGGAAGCCGCAATTCCTATGCAACGATTTGTACGTAAAGAGGCCACGCTCTATGGATCCATCATCTACGTCTATGACGACTTCGCGCAAGCTTTGGCGTGGCTCAATCGCGATCGCGAGCTGGCGGCTAAGCTGGAGGCGTGCATCGGGGCTGAGATGTCGCTTGATGCGTTTGAAGAGGCTTATTCGCATGCGCTCTCTGGCAAACCAGGCAAGGCGTTGCTCAAGTTCTAACTCCGAACAAGCGAGGGATTCAGCTATGAAATGGAGCGTCTGCACGACAGGTATGAAAGAACACGACGTGCAATGGGTGTTGGAACAAATCGACCTATGGCGCAGAGAAGGTGCCACCATCGACGGCCTAGAGTTGTGGGAGGGTCATCTCGAGCCACACGCATCGCGACACGAGCTTGAGAGCTTGGTGGAGCAACTAGGACAACATCGCATTGAAGTGCCTGTGGTGAGTGGGTACACGTATTTCTCACAAAGTCCTGCCGAGCGGGAGAAAGATATCCTAAAGATACAGAAGCTGGCTACGATTGGGCGTACCATAGGTGCGAAGGCGATCCGGACGTTTTTTGGTCACATTCCCTCCGCGAAAACGAGTCCCGAACTATGGGATGAGTCGTTGTTGGCCTTGCGCCACGCGGCGAAGATTGCGTATGAAGACGGGATGGAGCTGTGGGTTGAGACTCATTACCAGACATTTGCGGATCACCTCGATGCGCTTCAGGAGCTGATTGAAGCCACGCACGATTGCCACGTCAAACTGATTTTTGACCCGGCCAATTTCAATCCAGATCACATTGATCCGCTGCAAGTTTTGGATGCGATGTATGCAAGTATCGCACATGTCCATTGCAAAAACTATCACTGGAATCACGATTGTTGGTATCGCAGCCAGCCGGTGTCTGCGTTTGATCCGACCGGGGATGTGAACAATGCGGCTGTGTTACGTGAGTTGCAAGGGCGGGGCTACACCGGTTACGTTTCCTTAGAGTATTTTGGGCGTCGTGGGTGGAGCGCACTATTGCGTTCGCTTGTGGAGTGCCGTGGGCGATCAGCGTAATCGCCCTTGTTTTGCCTACGATGTAAGCCCTTTCAATCCATTTGTGGCAGGAATGGACGGCAGTCAACCAGAACGTAATAACACGAACTATAGGGGAGTGACGCAATGAAACATCGACGTTGGTGGATTGGCATACTGATCGCGTTCGGCGTGATCGTCAATTACTTGGATCGCTCGACCATGTCGATCGCGACCAAGCCAATCGAATCGGGCTTTCACTTGTCGGCCGGGCAAATGGGCATTATCTTATCGGCATTTGGTTGGTCGTATGCACTGCTTCAAATTCCGGTTGGCGCACTGCTCGATAAGGTCGGCGTAAAATGGGTCATTCGTTTAGGTATGTTGCTGTGGTCGATTGCATGTTTCATCACGGCGGCGGCCACGGGCCAGGGGTTACTTTTATTGGCACGTGTACTACTGGGCTTTGGCGAGGCACCGTATTTCCCAGCCGCGACCAAGGCGTCGGCGTATTGGTTTCCCATTGCTGAACGTGCCCGCGCGGTATCTTTGTACGATTCGGAGTCGAAACTGGCCAGTGCCATCGGGGCCCCCTTACTCGCGTGGGCAGTAACAGAGTGGAGCTGGCGCGGAGGATTCATTGCGACCGGCGTACTCAGCATTGTTTATGTCATCATCTTCTGGGCGATGTATCGCAATCCACGTGAGGATCGGCGACTTTCTGCTGAAGAACGCGCCTACATTGAGGCGGGAGGAACGCAAGCTGAAGGTGAGGCCGTCGGTGGTACTTGGAGCAATTTGCTGTATCTGCTTCAGTTCAAGAAGGTTTGGGGTGTCTTCATTGGTTTTGCGGCTTACGGGTATTCTTGGTGGCTCTTTTTGTCCTGGCTGCCTGGCTATTTGGAAGACCAGATGCACCTTTCCGTTTTAAAAACAGGTTGGTATGCCGCGGTGCCATGGCTCGTCGGGTTCCTGGCTGAGATGTTGGTGGGTGGAATGCTCGTCGATGCGTTGATTCGCCGTGGGCGCAATCCATTGCGGGTACGTAAAGCGGTTCTGGTTATTGGCCTTCTCCTCGGATTATCCGTCATCGGAGCCGCCTATGTACACTCAGCGGGATGGGCAGTGTTTTGGATATCGCTGGCGTTGGGTTCGCTTGTATGTACCTCTTCGGTCGCGTACAGTGTGCCTACGTTCATTGCCCCGCGCGGCACGGTTGGCGTCCTTACCGGTTTCCTCACCTTCGGAAATAACGCCATGGGCATTGTTGCACCGATTGTCACCGGGTTCATTGTGCAAGCGACAGGTTCGTTCATGGATGCGTTTCTCTGCGCCGCTGGCGTGCTCGTCATCGGCATTCTGAGTTATGCATTTCTGCTCACTGATCTCGATCCGATCTCGCCGATGCAACGAATTTCTGCAGGCAGTCATTCGGTCTCTCGGTCGAACCCATTGTGAGAGGGTGCGCGCGTAGCCATCGTCGACCGAGTGTTTGATCCTACAGGGATAGCAAGAGTATCCTATCCTCCAAATGGGGCTCGTCGCCAATCCGTTAACCGGATCGACGACAGCCCCATATGTTTTCGTGCGCAATCCTCATGGCATATTCGCTTGTTTAGGGGGCGCCTGAAGTCGAGGATCCGCAATAGTGATGACGAACGCGATGATGCTTACGGCAATCATGATCACGGCGATGTGGTGAAGTCCACTATCCGAGACGCTTCGATGGAACACCACGCTGATGAATGCGGATGAAGCGATCGAACCAATATATCCAAAAGTACGGAGAAGTCCCGACGCCGTACCCATATGTTCAGTTGAAACCTGCATGTATAGCGCCGTTTGGTTACCACTTGAGGCTGCACCCATCATGACGCCGAAGATACAGGTAATGAGAATGATCCACACGACGGGTGAGCGCATCGTGAGAAAGAGTACGCCAATGGACGCGACGATGGAAGATCCCGCAGCAACCATAAGTGGCCCGCGCACCAAATTGCGCTTGGAAATCGGGCCAACCACCAAAGCCGACACGATACTCATCGGCAGGATTAACAATCCTGCTTCGAGTGCAGACGCACTGCGTACAGCGCCAATCCATTCCGTGATACCGTACAGAACTGTATACATGCACAGGGTCATCGCTGCAAACCGCACATACGTACGGCTGAGCGCGAGATTCGAAGCTAGCATACGCACATCAATAAACGGGCTTTTTGCTTTTGACTCCCACAGAATTAGCAACCCGCACAGGACAATGGATGTCCCCAAGGCCACCCAATCGGCATGAGGCAATGAGAACAAAAAGAACATCAGGGATCCTATGGTAAGCGCAAAGCCGACAATGCCCGGGATGTCAATGCGCGTTACGATGGTTCGGGCTGACTGGGCCCCTTTAATCGGCATATCTCTTGGTATCCAAAGCATCGCCATGACGAGCGCGACAAGCGAGAAAGGGATATTGACGAAAAAGACGGTTCGCCATCCCCATGCATCAACAAGGACACCGCCAATCGGGAGGCCCAAGGCACTTGTAACGACTCCCGCAATCTGCAGACCACCGAGTACGTTTCCGGGAGGCTTTTGCATCCCCGACCATTCGGCACGACGCCGAATTAAAAGCATAGCGGATGGATAGGCAGTGGAAGTTCCAATGCCAATCAAAATACGAGACAAAACCAACATGGGTAAGTTGCGCCCTAAGCCACCCAACAGACCTCCAAGAAAGATCAGCAGAATGCCCACGAGGAAAATCCGTCGCGGGCCAAACTCTGCTGCCAGTTTCCCGGACGTAGGTTGAGCGATCGCGCTTGCGAGATAAAGAACCGTCACGAGTATCGTGACTTGCGCGACAGACACGTGCATGTGTGTCGCAATCGGCACGAGTGCGGTCGCAATCATGGAACTATTGATGGGATTCAACGTAGACCCCATATATAGAGGCGCGACGAATCTCCAGGAAAAAGGGGAGTCCTTGGTCTTTGTAGTCATGCTGTCCACTGGCGCCTTACGACAATCGGCTGGCGATCTCGCGCAAAAATCGATTGTTCCGCCGTTCCACGGCCATTGTCGTCGGCACTCCGTGTCCTGGGTAAATCATCAGATCATCCCGCCAATCCAGAATACGTGCAAGCGATTGCTGCATATCTTCTGGACTTGAGCCTTCCAAGTCGGTTCGTCCAATGGTACCGGCAAACAGCGTATCTCCCGAGAAGACAATCTGCTTCCCTACCAAACAGACGCTGCCCGGTGAATGGCCTGGCGTGTGCCAGACTGTGAAGGTCTCGTCGCCCAGCGTTAGCGTGTCACCATCGTGCATGTATTGATCTGGTTTTGCCACAGCTGGTGCCGGTGTGCCAAGAAACTGTTCATGCGCCACATGCGCCTTCGCCCAGACTGGAGCATCCGCTTCATGCACCCAGGCCGGAATGCCATAGCGATCGCGCAGAACATCGACACCCATGATGTGATCGAAGTGCGCATGTGTATTCCAGTTGGCAATAATTTGTAGTCCTGTGCCATCAATAAACTCAAAAACTGGGTCAAGATGAAGATCTCCCGGGTCGATCACGACTGCTTGCGCCCCTTGTTCAAACGACTCGGCTATGACATAGCAACATGAGCGAAGTGGGGAAATGAAAAAGCAACGAACTTCCATACGCGGGTTCCTCCTGTTCGTCGAATGGTCTGTCGGGTAAGGCTATGAACATCATTTGGCTCGGTTCTGGGTCACGAATGTTATGAATTTGCGTGCTGCTGGCGTGAGTAACTGGTCTTTTCACCAAACCATACTCACGGCACGAAAGCACTCAGGTATGTCGATATGCACGATATGGACAGGGAGTTGAAGCAAATGGCGGTTGTATGGAACGATGGCAATTCCGAGGCCTGCTGCGACCAAGCCTGCGACCGTCAAATCCTCGATGCCTTCCATGGCGATTTTCGGTGTAAAACCTGCTTCCTTGCAGTATCGCATAATCATTGCGCGAATACCACTTTCCTTGCTATACATGACAAATGGCTCGTCCTTTGCATCGATCAGCGGGACTTGCTCATAGCCTTCCCAGCCATGTCCCTTCGGCACGATAAATACCAAGTCTTCACGCAGTACTTCGATCCGCTCCAAGTGACGGAAGTCTTCCCCTGGTGAACAGAACGCGATGTCAATATCGCCCCGTTCGAGAAACTCCAGTAAACCATGCGTAGGTGACTCGATTAATTGCACAGAGACATGGGGTTCCTCTTGGCTAAACGAGTGGATGAGCTCGGGCAAAAACCGTGTTCCCAAAGAATAGATAAGGCCAATATGGAGCACACCGTGGCTCGGGTCCACCAGTGAGCGCACAGCTTCTTTTCCCTGAGCAAGCTCTGCGAATGCCCGTTGAACGTAAGGCAAAAATGTCTTGCCATACGGAGTGAGGCGCACGCCGCGGCTTTCTCGAATGAACAAGGGAGCAGCGAGTTCCTCTTCCAGTTTTGCAATGGCCCGACTGAGGGCTGGTTGCGAAACCGAAAGCTCTTCAGCCGCCTTACTGACGTTCCCTAATTCAGCGGCGCGCATGAAGTAACGCAACTGGAACCAGTCCATAGCGCCGATCCCCTTTCTGAACATGATGATGGCCGGGAACCTTTTCTCATCAAAATGAAATCGTCTTCAACAACTCGTGTCAAGGCAAGGTTATCCTACCGTGTTTGACGGTGCACTTGACGAATTTCCTCGAAGCTGGCACCGTAGTAACCAGCGTTGTATTCCGTTATTTGCTAGGGACTGAGGGCCATGCGTAAAAAAGTCACGATTAAGGATGTGGCGAAGGCTGTCGGCGTCACGCCAACCACTGTATCGAACGTGTTAAATGGAACCAACCGCATCAGTGATGAGACGAGGCGGCGCGTGTTACAGGCTGTCGAAGAGTTGCAGTACACGCCCAATATGTCTGCGCGGGCTCTCGTCAAGCGGCGCACCTATACGATAGGACTCTTCATCCCAGCTTCACCACGCGTGTTATCCGATTCGTATTTCGCCGAAGCTCTCCGTGGAATGACCGAAGTAGCTCTACAATATGGCTATGTGGTCTCCATCATTTATTCAGACGGCCTAAGTGACTCTGTGCGCCAACGGATCGACGGACTCGTGCTCACAGAGCTGAAAAACAAGGATGAATATGTACAGTATTTTAAAAGAATTCGGATGCCGTTTGTCGCTTTGGGGCGAGGCGGCGATCCGACCCTGCGTGATTACGTCATTTCAGATACGAATCGTGGCATTCGAGAAGCGGTCAATCACGTCTATCGCTTGGGACATCGCCATCTGGGCTATTTGCTGGGCCCGCTTTGCTACGAATATGTTTGCGAACGCTATCGCACATTCCGTCGCATGCACGCTGAACTAGGCTTGCCATTGGATAGGCGACTTTGTGCGACAGGAGAGAACAGCCGAGAAGGTGGGGCGTCCGCAATGCGGGCCATTTTTGCTCGTGGTGTCCGACCGACGGCGATTTTTGCATCCACCGACATCATGGCCCTTGGTGCCATAGAGTATCTCCATGAACACGGGCTTCGCGTGCCAGACGATATGTCCGTCGTCGGGTTTGACGATGCCGACTTCTCGAAGTATGTACGGCCATCTATTACGACGGTGCACCACGATATTTATCGGGCCGGGCGGGAGGCAGCCTCCATGCTCATCGCCAAGCTAGACGGCCGAGAGTATAAGTGTCCTGTCATACTTCCAGTGCGTTTTGTGCCACGCGAATCCACATCCGTAATATCCCATGTCAATCAATAAATGTCTTGCATCGAATGAGAGGAAAGTGTATGTTAGCTTTAACGTTTAAGCGCAAATGAAAGCGCTTGCTATAAGATTGGGAGGGATGTTGGCCCGCGTGATGAGGGGCTCCGGGGGTAAAGTTGAAGAGGTGAAGGTTAGCTTTATCGGGTACTGCCGACTGCTTTATGCCAATTCAGGGGGGTTCTTATGCATGGATAAGAAAAGGTTATCGGTTTTATTGGCCAGTTCTGCCGTCGCAGTGGCTGGGTTTGCAATTCCAGCAGCCACGGCGACGGCTAAGACATTGCCACCTCTGGTTGTCTGCACCAGCCCGCAAGGAACTTACGCGGACAACTTCAACCCATATGCCTCTGGCAGTTTGGCCGGAACGTTGGGCAACGTGTATGAGACCTTGTTCTATTTTGATGCAGTTAGTGGGCATACGTTCGACCTGCTCGGAACCAACTATCATTTTTCCAATAACAATAAGACACTGACGGTGAATCTGCGACACAATGCAAAATGGACAGACGGGAAGGCATTCACCGCGCAAGACGTCGTATTTACGTTTAACGCCATGAAAAAGTATCCGGACGCAGATGCCAATGGTGTTTGGCAGCATCTCGCAAGCGTCAAGGCTGTCGGCAACTATCAAGTTGTGTTCACGTTTAAAACGGTAAACGTCCCATTTGCGGAGCAATATGTTTTAGGTTCCACCTATATTCTCCCGGAACACGAATGGGCTTCTCTCGGCGATCCCGCGAAGGCCAAGATCACCTGGGACAAAGCGATTGGAACCGGTCCCTTCATCGTCTCGTATTTTTCGCCGCAAGACTACAAATTCAAAGCAAATCCAAACTACTATCTTGGTGCTCCGAAAGTTCCCGAACTTGACTATCCAGCCTTTACAAGCAACAGCAGTGCGGATTGGGCCCTGGCTCAAGGCAACGTCCAATATGGCAACCTTGATATTCCTAATGTGCAGAAGACGTATGTTGCGGCAAATCCGCACAACCACTATTACTTCCCGCCCGATAACGAAGTCGAGTTGTATCCGAATCTGACCAACCCACTTTTGGCCAACTATAACGTTCGCGAGGCCATCAGTTTGGCGATTGATCGAAACAAGCTTTCTACGCTTGGTGAAACCGGTTACGAGGCGGTTGGCAACCCCATCAGTCTGCCATTGCCGAACTATAAGAGTTGGCTAGATCCAAGTTTGCCAAAATCCTATCTGCAGTTCCCAGCCGTTAATGATGCGAAGGCTCAACAACTGTTGCAGGCTGCTGGTTTCCGCAAAGACGCGCACGGCATTTACGCGAAGAATGGCAAAGAGCTCAATTTCTCACTTGAGGTCGTATCAGGATGGAGCGATTGGGACGAAGACTGCTTGTTGATACAGCAGGATCTCGCCAAAATCGGCATCAAGATCACGATAAATCAAGTGAACTTCGGCACGTATTATTCGAATATCGCACCAACCGCGTCCGCGAATGGCGTCAAAGTCGGCAAATACGATCTCGCCGTTTCTTGGACGAACTCAGGTCCGACTCCATATTTAGCTTATTATGACATGCTTGATTCGAATGGATCGTTTAACGTCGAGGGCTTTAAGGATCCTGAGGTCGACCAAGCGTTGAACGAGTTTGCGTCAACCACGGACCTGGCGAAACAGAAGCAGGCTATGTACAAGATTGAGCGGATTGCCGCAGACAAGTTGCCAGTCATCCCACTGCTGACAGGAGCGTACTGGTACGAATACAATGACACGAATTATACAGGCTGGCCGACCAAAGCAAACCTATGGATCACCCCTGGCCCTGCCAACTATCAATCTGCGGCAATTGTCATGCAACATCTGAAACCAGTTCAATAAAGCACATCCACGTCCGCGTATCCACCAATAAAGCCCCGCAAGCAAGCGGGGCTTTATTGATGTAGTGTCGAAATAAACGATGTGTCAATGTAGGTTGATCCACACGTCCTTGACTTCCGTGTAGTTATTCAGGGCATATGATCCCATCTCACGACCGATGCCTGACTGCTTGTAGCCGCCAAATGGTGCCGCGGCATCAAATACGTTATAACAATTGACCCACACCGTTCCTGCCTTTAGCTTGCTTGCCACGTAGTGTGCATTACGAACGTTTTCCGTCCAAAGTCCTGCAGCCAAACCGTACTCAGACTGGTTTGCGCGGCGGATTACCTCATCAAGATCCTCGAACGGCATGGCGGCCACAACAGGTCCGAAAATTTCCTCTTTAGCAATCGTCATGTCGTCGCGGACATTGGCGAAAATCGTTGGGGAGACGAAGTAGCCTTGGTCTGTCGGCCGACCGCCGCCGACGAGCAATTCTGCGCCGTCGTTGACGCCGCTTTCGATGTAGCGGAGGACTTTGCCTTGCTGCTCATCTGAGACGAGGGGCCCCATTTCGGTCTCGGGTTGCATACCGCTACCTTGACGAATGGTTTTTGCCATGGAGACGAGATCGGCAACCACATTATCGTAAGCCTTCTTTTGAATGAACAACCGCGAACCCGCACAACACACCTGCCCTTGGTTAAACATGATGCCCATCAACGCACCCGGGACGGCACGCGACAGGTCCGCATCCGGCAGGATAATATTTGGCGATTTACCTCCCAACTCCAGGGTGACACGTTTAAGGGTTTGCGAGGCCTGACGCATAATCAGCTTGCCAACCTCGGTCGATCCGGTGAAAGCAATTTTATCAACCTGCGGGTGGTCGACGAGGGCGGCACCGGCGGTTTCACCAAAGCCGGGTACCACATTCACGACGCCGTCTGGAAATCCAGCCTCTTGGATTAGCGTCGCGAGATAGAGAGCAGAAAGCGGCGTTTGCTCTGCAGGCTTGAGAACGACAGTACAGCCCATCGCTAAAGCCGCACCCAATTTCCATGCCGCCATGAGGAGCGGGAAGTTCCATGGGATGATTTGACCGACGACACCGACGGGTTCGTGCCGCGTGTAGTTAAAGTAGTTTCCCGCAACGGGTATGGTCTGACCGACGACCTTGCCAGCCCAGCCAGCGTAGTATCGGAAATGTTCGATGGCAAGCGGGACATCTGCATTCGTCGTCTCGCGAATTGGTTTACCATTATCAAGGGTATCCAGCTGTGCGAGCTCCAGGCGATGTTCTTCCATGAGATCGGCCAACTTGTAAATGAGTCGTCCACGTTCGGCGCCACTCAAGGTTGACCATGGCCCTTCGTCGAACGCGCGTCGTGCCGCCCGTACTGCTTTGTCGACATCAGCCGCTTCGGCTTCGGCGACGACAGCGAGTACTTCTTCCGTCGCCGGATTTAAAGTTTCAAAAGTCTTTCCAGATGATGAAGGGACAAACCGACCATCGATAAACAATTCTTTTGTACCTTGTAAGAAATCGATCACGTTCGGATGTAGTGAGCTGCCTACTTGGTTGACAGTCATCATGTTTCCCTCCCTCAAATTTCACGAAAGCAATAAGAAATCGCTTTCATATGAGATCCTAACCCTTACAAAAAGGAGTATCAATGAGAAGTTTTGTCGAACGATGCATCCCTAAGTCGCATCGCTTTGGTGATAAATCTAAAAATACATAAAATTATAATAACCAATCATACACGGTATTTGGATTGTAAACCCAATAAGTATCTACGTTGACAAATTGGCCCGATTTCATCATCATAAATTGCATTAGGTTGGGGGATTTGTGCTTGTAGGTTTCGTTCTTCGTTGTATCGAGAGAAACCTAGGTCTTTTGGTGTAATCGGATTCACAAAAAGTGGATAACATGTCCGAGTGGCCTCAACCGGATCGTATTTTGTTAAGGAGGGATCGCATGGAGAAAGGCATGCGGCGAGACATTGGCCTACTGGCTTTGACGATGACAGGGCTAGGTTCTATCATCGGCTCTGGCTGGCTGTTTGGCGCCTGGAAAGCGGCCAAAGTCGCTGGCCCTGGTGCGCTTGTCGCCTGGGTTTTGGGCGTGATCGTCATTTTGCTCATTGGCCTTACGTATGCAGAATTAGGCTCAATGTTTCCACAGTCTGGCGGCATGGTTCGCTACGCACATTATTCACACGGTTCGTTTGTAGGATTCCTATCGGGATGGGCCAACTGGATTGCCATTGTATCGGTGATTCCGGTGGAAGCGGAAGCGTCCATCCAATACATGAGTTCCTGGCCGTGGCATTGGGCGGCATGGACACATGGGCTGTACCACAACAAAACGTTAACGCCACCCGGACTTGTCCTGGCCGGAGTACTCGTTCTCATTTACTTTTTCTTGAACTATTGGACGGTAAAAGTATTTGCGCGTTCCAATACAACCATCACTGTTTTCAAATTCATTATCCCGGCCTTGACTGTGATTGGGTTAATGGCTGCGGGATTTCACGGGCAGAACTTCACGCAATACGGCGGCTTCACGCCCAATGGCTGGTCCAGCGTGCTGACTGCGATTGCGACATCCGGCGTCATCTTTGCCTTTAATGGCTTTCAAAGTCCTGTAAACTTGGCGGGCGAAGCGCGTAATCCGAGTCGGAATATTCCACTCGCCGTCATTGGATCTATTCTGTTGGCAGGGGTCATTTATCTCCTGTTGCAAATCGCGTTTATTGGAGCAGTACGTGGCAACATGTTGACGCACGGGTGGGCTGGTTTGAATCTGAACTCGCCGTTCGCAGATCTCGCATTATCGCTTGGCGTCAACTGGTTGGCGATTGTTCTCTTCCTAGATGCGTTCGTCTCGCCATCGGGTACAGGCATTACGTACACGGCAACGACCGCACGCATGGTGCATGGCATGCAACAAAACGGGTATTTCCCTAGTGTCTTTGGACGCATTCATCCTTTGTATGGTGTACCGCGTGCGGCCATGTGGCTGAACCTTGTGATTGCATACATCTTCATGCTGATGTTCCGAGGGTGGGGAGAGTTGTCCGGCGTCATCTCCGTTGCGACACTCATTTCCTACGTTACGGGGCCAATTTCGGTGATTGCGTTTCGGCGCATGGGCGACGCCGTCAAGCGTCCGGTCAAGGTACGTGGGATGTCCGTGATCGCGCCGATCGCGTTCATCTTCGCATCACTCATTCTTTACTGGGCGCAGTGGCCGCTGACCGGAGAAGTGATTGTGGTTATCATTATCGGGTTGCCAATTTACTTCTACTATATGGCCAAAGGCGGTTGGCAGGACATTGGCCGTCAAATTCGCTCAGGTATCTGGCTTATCGTTTACCTCTTGTGGATGGCTTTGATTTCATTCCTGGGGAGTAAGCAGTTTGGTGGCAGCAACGTCATCCCCTACGGGATCGATATGGTGGTTGTTGCGATTTCGGCCTTGCTGTTTTACGTCTGGGGAGTGCGAAGCGCGTTTGCGAAGCCGAATTTCCGCGACGGGGATGCGAACTCCGCACAGAGCGAGTAATCTCAAGCCACTGGAACTTAGAACGAACGCCGGTGTGAGACAAGCGTCTCATACCGGCGTTTTTAGGGTTAAGGAAGTTGAACAGTTACTTGTTGGCCGTCTTGACTGAAGGTTAATATTGCACTACTTGAAACCGACTCTTGAGACAGCTGTGGTGAAGAGTCAGAGCTTTCTGTTGCAGCTGCCGAGGACTGATTGGCCATGGAAGCGTCAGAGGTTTGCG
>NZ_JXBW01000028.1 GCF_001447355.1 Alicyclobacillus tolerans
TTTACACCACATTTAGGACTTGATCCAATCCTCCCACGGGTGCGTAGCTCACATTACAACTCTTTCCGTTAGGCGGCCTGGGTACTCTCGACCATCGGCAGACAGTTGTAGACGATCCGAGCCACATTTCCTTCTACGTCGATTTCAATTCGAGTTACTAGCAGACGTACGAGATTGTCAATGCGTTCCTCGAGTAATCGGTCATAGTCGACATGCATGCTCTCACTCGACGAGAACAGCCCTTCTTCCAAGGACTGTTTCTTCCGCTGCTTTTCTTGGATTTCAGCCTTGGTAGATGCCAATAATTCGGCCAGGTCCGATTTTAGTTCATCAACCTCGACCTCATTTGCATCAAAAATGTTGCGGTCATAAAAGTTCGCCATGATTTGTACTTTTCGTTGCTGCAAACGTTCAATTTGCTTTTGCAAAGATTTGATTTGTTTCAGTGTCTGCGCACGTTCCTGTTCTGACTTTGCCTTTAGCGCCGAGCCGATACCTTCAAGGACAACTCCCTGACAAACCATACTTTTGACATCGGTCCTGATTGCCTGTTCGAGCGATGCTTTGGCAATCGAGTGCCGCCCGGTACATTGTCCGCCCTTGCGAACATGCGTTGAACACACATAGTGGATTTGTCCCCAATTCCGGGCCACTCGGGTCATGGGCTTCCCGCAATCCAAACAGTAGAGCTTGTCCACCAAAAAATCCGTTCCAGGTTTGGTAAAGTCGACGACCGCACCCTTTTTACCTCGGCCTCGTTCTTCGAGAATCTTTTGCGCAGCATCAAAAACATCACTATCAACGATGCCCTCGATAATCCCTTTGTGAACCACTCTCTCATCTTCCGGAATGATAAGTCGAGTTGGCTCACCGGGAACCTCAACTTCCGTACGGCGTCCTAGAATATCGCCACGGTAGACGGGGTTTCGCAGTATCTTCCTTATAGAGGTGTCATTCCACTTTCCAGAGGTGTTACGGCCCAGTTTGACAGAAGGGCAAGGAACCCCCCGCTCAGTCAGGATTCGAGCAATCTGACAAGGACTTGTACCGGCTAGAAGCATGGCGAACATCTCTTTCACAACTTCTGCGGTCCCATCAGTTGCCGGTCGCAACCCTTTGTTTACGTCCTTTTCAAACCCATATGGCGCCTCCACACCAAGATATCTGCCTCGCAGTTCCTGAGCCCTCTTGGACCCCTTTTGACGATCCGATGAAGACAAACTTTCATGCTCATAAATAAATCCCCAGTTAAGCAGTTCCTTTTTCCAGCCTCGCTTTTTCGTATCAAACTGTTCGAGATACGCATAAACCTTTATCTTTTTCCGCACGAGCTTCGTCACAAATTGATCCAGGTGGGCAGACCGGCGTGACAAGCGGGAGAGGGAATGAAGATATAACAGATCGCATTGACCCTCGAGAGCGTCCGCCATAAGCTTTGCGAAAGTTTTATTCGTGTCCATGGTCAAACCACTGTCTCTGACGACGTAGATACGAACTACTTGCACGTTATTCTGTCGAGCATAATTGCGAGCGTGTTCCAATTGATGAACGATACTTGTGTTTTGGGATTCCTTGCTGGTTGATACTCGAATCAGGACGAAAATCCGCCTCACTCCGGGCAAAATGCACGGAGTTTCCCAAATCCCCTCCGTCAAAAATTTCGGATCAAGAGGATCAAATTGAAACAACAGTTCCGTCTTCTTCATCAAAATCACCATCCTCTTTGATAGTAAGGAACATCACCAAAACATCCTCAATGGACTGAGTTCCTTCAAAGGCCCTTGCCAGGATATGAACGTTTTGTTCTTTACGGACTGTCATAAAGCATCCCCCTCGTAGTGAGACCGGCGTCATGTCGCAGCGCCAGATGTAATAGGGGAAATAACCAGAAACTCATATGTGTACGAGCAACACGTGTGCTACTCACACACCCACAGTAGCGGACCGGAACTTTTTTAGTCAAAAATTACGACGGGAAATTTGAGAGGTTGGTTTAACGGAAGTCAAATCGAAATTATCGTCACAACAATTCATGTTGGGCAAACGTAGAATTTTAGCAAACCAACTGCATGAAGGCCTTGGAGTCTTGTTGATAAATGTCGAGGACAAAATCAAGGGTACGATGGATGGATTATCGTAAGAAAAGCAAATGTATGAATGCACCAATAAGCACCCAGATTCCCAGGAGACCAAGGACAATGCCCGCCAGTTTCTCCGCCCATTCGCCCAAGAACGGCTTCAGCTTCGAACCAAACGTCAGCCCAATAAATGTGAACATACATATCAAGATACGTAAGTCATTAGGGACGAGCCCCCACTCAGGCTGTACTGGCATATAGCGGCTTGGCAAATGCACAGGCATCCAATAGCCGTTGGACAAGGCCCGCACCTGCGGCACGACGGTTGAAGCGATACACGAACTCGTCCAAATACGCCTGCTTATGCTGAACCCGCCCATGGTACGTTCCGTCGATAAACTTCTTCAGATTGCTGACAAGGGTATCAATCCATCGAAACACCTCGTGAGCCTCATCATCACTGGATTTGGTGACAACATGGCTTACGTTCAGTTCCTTAGCGCATGCGGCGTAGGTCGGATACCCATCCGTCTCCAGGATCACATTCGGATCCAGCCTATTCGACAGCACGTTGAGCACCGTTGACCTGCTCATATCGCTGACCTGTTCCATGAAGCAGTGCACCGGGGTACCCTGTTTTAGGGATACACCGATGATCACCGTGTTCTGATCTGTGCCACGTCCTCGCTTGCCGTCCCCGTGGCTCACTCCACCCAGGTAGAAATCATCTACCTGTACGATGCCACCAAGTCGGTACAGGGAGTTTCGTTCCGCCATAGCTTTGCGTATCTTCTTGAGCATCAACCAGGCTGTTGGATAAGACACGTCAAGGTTTCTGGCCAATGTAGTGGCCGCTACACCCCTTTTGTCGTTGGCGACCAGGTACACGGCCAGAAACCATTTGTTCAGCGGAATCTTGCTCTTGTGAAAGATAGTTCCCGCTGTGACTGACGTCTGCCGGTGACACCGTGTACATTCCAACAGCGGCATGCGTTTATCCGCATCTCGACGATGTTTAGCATGAACCAAGGTGGCCTCTGAGTGGCTGCACTTCGGACATACAAAGCCAGTCTTCCAACGCAGTTTAATCAGGTGTTCTTCGCAGGCTTTTTCGTCTGAAAACCGCTTCACAAAGTCCATCAGGTTTATGACTTACCACCTCGATACGAACGTATGTTCTGAATCGATTCTACCACTGAGGCCCCACTTTGACCAGTGCTTCTTACGAGTCTTGATATGTATAAATGTGAAAATGAATGCCTGAAGTGCGATGAGGGCTATGGTCAGCGTAATTGGAACGCCAACAAGTCCAATGGAGAACCCCACGGCCAACTCATCCACACTGATACTGAGAGCTGTTACGACGAGTGTCCAGCCAACCAAATTCCGCTCCAATTCCTTTTCCGCTTCATCTTCGTCCTCAAAGAAGATGAGCCACACGGCCACAGCTAGAAGCGCAACACCGCCAATCAAAGAAGCCGACTGACCAATGAACTGCCCAGCGCCTTTGCCAATAAACAAGCCAATGAGTGGCATCAGCGCCTCTGCACAGGCAAACGTAAGAGCGACTTTGAGCTTACGTTTGGTTTTGACCATCCCCAACGAAATGGACAGCATCAGCGTATCCATACCGAGCGACAAAATCAGTGCGAGCATCTTCAAAACGACCAATATTTCTCCTCCATTTCAGGTCCGAACTTTGCTTATGTATGAATCCGTCACTTGTTGAGTTTTTAAGCATAAGGTATCATATCGTCATATCATTGTATAGAAATATGAGGTGATGACTCAGTGCTGGTGGCGAACGATGCGTTGACTTTGAGAGCCAAATTCTTTCGTGGTCTGGCCGATGCTTCTCGACTGGCATTGTTGCTTGCTCTACGAGAAGGCGAAAAAAACGTAACTACTCTGATCGAAGAAACGGGACTGACGCAAAGCAATGTTTCCGGACACCTGGCATGCCTTAAAGATTGCGGCCTGGTCGAGAGCCGTCAAGAGTGGCGGAACGTGTACTATTGCTTGGCCGACCAACGGGTCGAGGGTCTTTTGCGTGCGGCAGATGAGATATTGGCGATCACGGCCGAACGTGTCTCAAGATGTGTGAACTACTGTGCTGACGATGCGAAAGATGCGGTGAAAGAAGGTCGATAAAAGTGTCCACCCATATTGGATCTGTTAAAAAGGGTGTTTCCATTGAGTTAATGTCGATTATTTGGATGATCGTCGAAGCAGGTATGGCCATTGGAGCTGGACTGCTGGCTCATTCCTTGGCTCTGGTGGCCTTCGGTGTTGACAGCATTATCGAGTTGATAGCTGGGGCGGTCTTATTGTGGCGTTTAACGATTGAAGCAAACGGTGCAAGCCTGGAACGAGTGAAACGAGCTGAAAGGATCTCATCCTGGGTTGTCGGAATCGCTTTGCTCCTATTGGCTCTTTACATCGTTATTGCATCCGTTGATAAACTATGGACGCATCAGGGTGCAGAGTCCTCATATCTGGGGATTGGCTTGGCTATCGCTTCAGGCGTCATCATGCCATATTTGTCACGAGCAAAGAAACGGATCGGTTCTGAAATCGGCAGCAAGGCACTTCGAGCCGATGGATCGTGCAGTATTGTCTGTGCCTATATGGCTTGGACGGTTCTGGCCGGTGTGGTCCTAACTGCCTTACTAGGTTGGTGGTGGATTGACTCCATTGCGGCGCTGGCACTGGTGTACTTTGTAGTCAAAGAGGGCTGGGAAGCTATTCAGGAGGCACGTGGAAAAGAAGATGCCTGCGGTTGTGGCCATGATGATTGCTGTTAATCGCACGAATTCTCGTGGCAGGGGCGACCGTAATGGCACCCCCTATCATTATGTAAGACTGCCGTATTTCGGACCGATCAACATGATCGTTACTCCAAGGAGGCATATCCCCATACCGCCCCACTCAGATAAACTAGGTACGTCCTTCGCCACCGCCCAGCTGTTTTCCGCAAGTAAAAAATGCAGAAAAACGCTGCGGATTTATGCATAGGCACCACTCACCACAAATTACGGGTGTCACGCCTTTACCTGGTATATGTTCTTGCGGCGCAACGTAAAGCTCGTTTCAGGGAAAATCACGTACCAGTCATCAGCGTATTCGAGTGTTCCAGTGACGTATCGGTTGGCAATCCGGACTTGGAGCGGATAACCACAGTGAAACCAGAATTCGCTCCTGCCTTGGAATCGCCAGCGTTCCGTATCGGCGTCGAACTTCATCGTTCCGGATTGCATGCAATCACCTCCTCTCGGTGAACCGAAGATTTAGACGACACACCGGACAGGGCGTGCCTCAATCGGTAGCTTTCTCCGGTGAACGCCAGCACGTGAGCGTGGTGGACGAGTCGGTCAACCAGTGCCGCCGTCAGTCGGGCGTCGCCGAAAATGGTGTTCCACTGACCAAATTCGAGATTTGAAGTGACAATGACGCTGCGCTGTTCATAGCACTCGGAGACGACCTGGAACAAGAGCTCGGCGCCATCCTGGTGAAACGGAACAAATCCCATCTCATCTAGGATGAGCAGTTCACAACGCTGGAGCTCCTGTCGAAACCGTGCCAAGCCACCGAACCGGTATTTTTCCTGCAGAATTGCCACCAGTTCATGCACCCGGAAGAACCGTACCTCATGCCCCCTCCGACAGGCCTCAGCGCCAAGCGCTGTGCCCAGGTGGGTCTTCCCAGTGCCTACCTTGCCGAGCATAATGACGTTCTCCTTGCGTTTGAGAAACGCCAGGTTTTTGAGCATGTCCTGGCTACACCGCTCCGGGAAGACGACGGGTTCAAAATCGTAGTCCTCCAGCGTTTTCACTTGTGGGAACTTGGCTCTGCGCATCAGTCGCCGGATCCGGGTGGTTTCCCGCCCCTTTAGTTCAGCACGCAGAACGCTCAGCAGGTAGTCTGTGCGGTTGTCGAATGGCATCGATTCGTACGCATCCATCACATATGCCAGGTGAAGGGTCTTACAGGCATTCGCAAGCTCCTGTGTCATGGCGTGCGCACCCCCAAGGCGGCGTCGTACTGCGCCAAATCCGGCGTGTGTCCTACGACTGCAATCGGCGTGTGCGGCTCCAGGAACGGATCAGGTCGAAACTCTGGATGTTTCATGGCGTACAGGGTATGTTCCAACGCCGTGTCCGGATGGTCGTGGTCGGCAGGCAGGGTATCCAAGGCGGCGCCGATCTCAGGCAGCGTGTACGCATCCAACAATCGGTGGACCAAGGCGATTCGGGACCTTCGCACGTCTCTGTCCTCCATTTGTACAAACATGCGCACGGAGTCCGGCATATGCTTGGCGTGATCCGAATACATCACCGCCTTTGGCTTTCTCCGGTAGTTTTCGAACACCGCCGGCCAGTCAATCGGGATGGCCTTTTCCATGTACGGGTGAGGCAATACGCCAAGCCGTCGATACTCTCCATCGTTGGACAATACTTCGATCTCGTCCCACTTCACCTTGAGTAGTACCGTCTCCAGCGCATCGCACTGCGGCAATGGGTAGGTGGTCGTCTCAAATCGCAGCTCTCGATACTTGTTCAAGCGAGCCGTCTCCAGTCGAAAGACGTCAAACGGGACGGTCGGAAGTGTCAGCAGTTTGGGCTTCTCTGCGGCCCACAGGTCAGCGATGCGCTCCTTTTTGGCATAGTGGGGTCGGTTCATGTCCGCTTTGGCTGCTTCACGCAGCAACGTTTCCAACGCTTCATCGGTTTCGCATATCGGTGGCGGAACCAACCAGTTTCGCCGCCCATAGCCAACCTTGTTCTCTACGTTACCTTTCTCATTCCCGCTCCGTGGGTTGCAGAAATCCGGAAAGAATCGGTAGTGGGCCGAAAACTGCAGGAACTGGTCTGTGAACGTCCGCTTCCCGTCCTTCGCAATGGACACAACCGCCGCCGAGAGATTGTCAAACCAAATCTTCGTTGGAACGCCGCCCATTTGCTCGAAGATGCTCTTCATCGCCTCCAGGAAGCATTCTGTGTTCTCCTTGCGAACGGGGAATACAAAAGCTGCGTTACTGTACGGGAGCGACAGCGTAAGGATCTTCCGTTCCACCAGTTTTCCGGCTTGTCCCACATACGCAGCCCCAAAGTCGACCTGCGCCTCGCCACCTGGATGCTCCAAACGCTCAAAGCCCTCTGCACGCTCCAACTTCAACTCCTGCCTGCATTTCGCAACGTACTCCTCCACAGTTCGCAGGCCACCTTTGAATCCGTACTCGTCTCTCAACCGCTCAAAGATGCGCTTGGACGTATACCTCTGTTTGCGAGGCAGTCCGTGCTCCTCGGCCAGCCACGTATCCACAATGTCAATGTACGGTCCCATGACGGGGTAGGTCTTCTTGCGCTTGCGTAGTGGCTGGTTCCAATCGTCCCTCCTTGCATACTTTTCTGCTGTCCGCCAATCGATGCCCATGTGCTCGGCAATGCCCGAGATCGACCAATCCCCACTCTCATACAGCATCTTGATATAATGTTGCTGTGGCACTTTCAGCATCCTCTCTTCTCCCCTCGGTTCTCACAAACCAAAGGGTAGAATTGGTAGAGTGGTGTTGCAAGTGCCTATTCATCTTCCGCCTCGCAAAACGCAGGCTAGCTCTGCATTTTTACGCTGCGTTTTTCTGTACTTTTATTATGCGGTATACACCAGCCCCAAAGTAGGGACATTACGATGAACACACCACCATATTCCGCATAAACCTTGCCGAAGGACGAGAACTCCTGACGAGTGGCTATCACTCCATACAGAAACAGGATGACCCCACCGGCAGTCCCAACCTAGAGTGGCTTTCCGTTTCGTAACTACAACCAGACGAGATAGCCCCCACCGGTGTCAGCCAAACCAGCCAAGAAAAACGATATACGCTCCGAACAATTCATCATCACCTGATCACGTGGTCTACATCCTTATGCCAGCGCACGAATCCAGTTTTTCTTATGCCTATACCAAGCAAACAACAGCGCCCGAAGCGCATTATCGCCTGCAATGCATGCCCATACAGCGGGGAGTCCAAAGCCCAGTTTCCATGCAAAAACATAGACACCCAATGTCCTTATACCCCATATCCCAATCGTCGTAACGATCATCGGGTATCTACTGTTGCCACCTGCCTGAATGGCGGAAGTATCGACTAAGACGGCAGCCAAAAACGGCTGTGATACGATGTCAATCCCCAGAATAATGGTCAGCAAATGAATCACTCGTTCATTGTGCGTGAAAAGCAGCCCAAACCAAGGGCTGGTCGCACACAAAAGGGCTGTTACTGCCGTCATGAACACCGCCGACTGAATGTAGCTGGCCCTGCGATACGCAAGTGCATCTGACTCATTCCCGCTACCTACTGCCTGCCCAATCGTCGCCGTGGCAGCAGTGGCAAACCCGCCCCCAACAGTAGATGCAAAAGTCGTGACGGTCCCAGCAATATTGTGTGTAGCATAGACGTCTACACCCATACGCACGATGAGTCCGAAATAAATGACTTGGCCGAGCCGCATAGATAGCCGCTCGATTGCAGCGGGAATCGCAAATTTAATCATGCTGACGACCAAGTTCTTGCGGAACACGAGATGCTTCACACTGAGAGCCAATACTTCAACCCGGCGGGATTTCGCCCACAATCGGACGGACGCATAGATTCGAGCCAGAATCATCGCCCAGCCCGCACCGGCAATTCCCCATCCGTGAATTGGACCAATCCCGAAGATGAGAACGTAGTCCAAGATGACATGCACCACATTCATCTCTAAGCCTACACGAAGCGGTGTCTTCGTATCTCCAGTCGCTCGGAAAGACGCCGACTGGGCGGTGAACAGAGCAATGAGTGGTGAAAGACCCAATACCGTTCGGTAGTAACGGAAAGCTGTCTGTTGAAGTTGTCCGTGGGCCCCCATAATGTGCAACAGTGGGGCAGCAAAGAACACGGAAATCACGCCTAATACAAAGCCAATCGCCACAGCTATCACGAGTCCGTGCCAGACGGCCGACCGACCACGCTCCATGTCATTAGCACCGATTGCCCGAGACAGGAACACGGACAAAGCGGCAGATATGGCAATGAACACGCCGATGTAAGTCATACTGTAGACGTTGGTTACACCAACCGCATCAATCGCCACGAGGCCCAGTTTCGCTATGAAGAATGTGTCTACGACACCAAGGAGATTTTGTAAATACGCTTCTCCAATTGCCGGCCAGGCAATGGAGAACACTCGTCTGCTTGCAACAAATAATTTCAAGACCGTATTCGACCCCATCTCAAAATGCACTCAAATCTCGGTGAGGGTAGCGTCAACGCAAGAGACCTAACACGCAATGAATCACAGTGACTGTGCTTGCACAGGTAACCCTGCTTTATTCCACTCGATAAATCCACCATCAATGGCGAGCGCTTGGTATCCGCTATCTTTAAGAAATTGCGCAGCTCGTTCTCCACGTGAATTGCCAGGGTGCCGCATGTTGCAGTATGAAACAATTGGTCGTTCTTTTGGAATTTCGGAAAGCCGAGTCGGCAGGTCATCCATAGGGATGTTTATGGCGCCAGGAATATGTCCCTGGTTAAATTCATCCGGCGTGCGGACATCAATCACCAAAGGAGTGGCGTCAGCATTGAGTTTTTCCAGTAACTCTGTAGGCTCTATGAACTCAGTCATCGTTTATCCCCCTATCCTAAGCGAGAGCAGATATCACAATTCCGCCAATCGCAGAAATGATGACGACGATCCAGGGTGGAAGTTTCCAAATCATGAGTAAGGCAAAAGCCACGATTGCAAGGCAGAAATCATATGATGTTTTGATTGCACTGGTCCATACAGGATTATAGAGTGCAGCGATCAATATCCCGACAACAGATGCATTTATTCCGGCAAGCGCTGACTGAAAACCTGGTCGAGAACGGATTGCGTTCCAGAACGGCAATGCGCCTGCCACCAGTAAAAATGCAGGTAGGAAAATCGCTATGAGCGCCAGTATGCCGCCGACGATTCCGTTTGGATATGGCTTCGATACGAATCCAAGATAGGCAGAAAAAGTGAACAATGGTCCTGGCACCGCTTGCGTGGCACCATAACCCGCAAGAAACTGTGCGTTTGTCATCCATCCTGTGGGAACCACGTCTCGTTGCAACAGTGGCAGGACAACGTGACCTCCACCAAAAACTAATGCGCCCGCACGGTAAAAGCTATCGAACATTGCGAGAGCCTGATTGTGAATACCAAGTCTCAAGAGAGGAAGTGCAATGAGAAGTACAAAAAACGAAATGAGGAAACCAATTCCTGCATTGCGACTAACCGGGATATGCATCGGTTGGATTTCCTGAGTCGCATCCGTTTTGAAAAAGCGCCATCCAATGATTCCTGAGACAATAATAATGAGCACTTGAACGTACGAAGTGGGAACCAAGAGTGTGATTACTGCCGAGAGGATTGCAATTGTACCTCTTACTCGTCCTGTTGCGAGCTTTGTTGCCATCCCCCAAACCGCTTGGGCAACAACAGCCACAGCGACAATCATCAACCCATGCAACCATCCCGATTGTTGGATATTGAAACTTTTAAGCACAAAAGCAAAGATCATCAAGGCGATGGCAGATGGTAACGTAAATCCAAGCCATGCGATGAGGCCACCAAGCAATCCAGCTCGTTGAATTCCGATTGCGATCCCGACCTGGCTGCTTGCTGGTCCGGGAAGGAACTGGCACAATGCCACCAAGTCAGCGTAACTTTTCTCGTCCAGCCATTTTCGACGTTTGACGTACTCCTCGTGAAAGTAACCTAAGTGTGCAATCGGGCCGCCGAATGATGTGAGTCCTAAACGGGTTGAAACCCTCAAAACTTCAAGGATACGACTCACCGTGTCACCTCCTACTCTTTGATTTCTTTGAACAGTTCGTACGCCCTGTTTCTTGCTTCATCAAGGACTTCTGTTCCAAGAGATGTGGTGGTGGAATACTTGCGGATTTTCCCATCCACAAGCCGATCTTCCCTATGCAGAAGTCCCTCTTTTTCCATAGTGTGCAACACCGGATAAAGCGTACCGGCGCTCATGCTGTACCCGTGATACTCTAGCTCTTCCAACATCCATTTGCCGTAAATCGGCTCTATCTTTGCGTGATGCAAGATGTGGATTTGGATGAATCCCAAAAACAGTTTGCGCAACACACGATCCTCGATAGCCAACCACCCCGTATCGAAATCAGATATCGATTTTCGATATAAATTGTATCATATCATCCATGACTTTGAAACGTCGTTGGTGGGGGGCGTTGGTTCATGGTCCGAAATTCTCAAATGTACACTACTGTGTTTGATCGTGCTGCACTCGCAGTTAAAACGAAATGATACCTTTTAAGGGTGAAAGCCATACCTTTCAGGGTATATTTCATCACCTTCTGAATGATGTTTTCTGGCAAAATAATGACCCGCCCCGACATCGCCGCAAACTCACCTCGTCGATGCGGGACCGCCTACTCCACCGTGCGGCTCTCGTTGCACATCGCTTAACGTTATAAGCACCCACCACTCACCAAGGTGCGTACGTCTTGCACGTAGCATCCAATCTCAATGTCGTCCGTACAAAGCTATTTTGCGTAGATGCTGGTCTCTACGATGCATTATGCAAACGATTCGTTCGAAGGGGCTGCTTGTGCTAACATCTCCTGCCTCTCAAGAAGTGCGGCAATGGTCGCAAGCCATGTCTCAACATCACCGTGAGGGTCACTTTCTCGAAGCCGTTGGACAGTCATCTGAGCCGCAACTTCGTTGTTTAGACGACTTTTTGCTCTGGAAATCTTTTTCTTACGGTTGTCCTCAGGGACAAGCTCCCAAGCGGTGGGAGAACCGCTATTTTCGTGGACCATCTTGGCCACCATTTCCGGAAGGTCATCCATGTCCCCGAAATTCACATTGAATCCAAACACCTCAGCAATAGCATCTTTATGTAAATAATTCTCCATCTCTCGCTTGCCGGTTATAAAAGCTTTTGAGCCATCAATTCGTGCATTCACGATGTCGCATTGCGCCTGGTACTTTGCGACAGGGCCTTCGTCCCTGTCATAAATGTGTACTTCCGGTTTTCCAATATCTTTGAGGTAGTGGTGTTGAACCCAATCCTTTAGTGTACTACCGCCAAGATGCAACAGCACAACCCGTGGATCGGTCGCCAAATTGGGGATTTGCGGATTGACACCATTGAGCATTTCACTTATATGCTTCAAAAACCTGATATCATGGGGGCCCTCAACGCAAACGAATACCCTGACTCGACTATCTGGCAACACTCCCAGTTGAGTGGCGATCTCCCGGTATACAGTTTCGTCACCCTTACGGACCCTTCGGCGGCCGTCTGCCATAACCTCTACATACCGAAGACTTGATGTTTCAAGCAAGCCAGCTAGTCCCGGAACATGAGTCGTGAGAACCACTTGGCAATTCTCCTGATGCGACAGAGATGTAAGCGCCGAAACCAGCATGGTTTGATTATTTGGATGCTGTGCCGTCTCCGGTTCCTCAATCCCGTATATGATTCCGTGTTCACCAGTAAGCTTCTGCTTACGTTCCGCCTCAGCACGGAAAAAATTCAAGAGAATTAGCCTTCGAACTCCACTTCCACGTTTGTTAATCGGGATCTGGTCGTCACCTGTCAATGACAATTTGAACAACCCATCCCATCTTGGTTCTGCCCTGAAATGAGGCGACAATTCGTTGGCCAGTGTAGGATCCATCTCCTTGAGCTTCTGTAGGGTTCGGTTAGCGACCTCCGTAACCTGCCTTCGTACCGTCTCTTTTATGTCTTCGAGCGTACCTTTCACGGATTTGATCGCCTCAGCAATAGCAATCTTCATTGGATCCTGTATCTCAGAATCTTCATCTTTGCTTGAACGATCTGCTTGAAATAATGCATAGCGAGGTAGCTGCTTTTCAATTGTGTCCCACACAGCTTTTGCATCTTGTTTACTCAGCGGGACATAACATAGTTCGATGTTCAGGTTGCCGACGCAATCTCGTATCGCTGAACGCAAAGCAGGATTCGAGCGCCTGTCCACAGTCGCCATATCAACTCCTGCTTGTTCAGCTCTTTTCTTGAGATCAGAATTAGTTAATTCAAGGAGGTCCTTAACGATGTCTGCCGTTGGATGGAGTGCATAGGCGAAAATTTCCTCTTTGGGATTTTTCAGCCCACAATCAATGATTTTGTGGATTTCGAGATCCCCATTGTCGTTCAGCAGATACTCTCCTGCGAGCGTAGTGTATGTCTGAGCATCAAGGACTAACTTCTCGGGGAGGTCAGAAAATACACATCCAATTACAACATGCCTGTCCGTGTTATGTATATTTGCATCTGCGGATTCCATTTTCACGAGCGGCCCACCGATACCATTGAAAAATATCTCCAGTGCTTCGAGTATCGTTGATTTTCCTGCATCATTCTTCCCTATGAAGGCGGTCAAATCATCAAAAGTTATCCGAACCTCATCCCGAAATGCCCGGAAATTTCTCAATACTAGCTCTTTAAGTCTCACCCCAATTCACCCTTTCATATTTGATGGAAGTCTATTTGACGTCGAAAAAAAACACTACCTCGCCTTACCTTCAAGGAATCGTTCTTGATCAGCTTTTACGCCTCGTCCTCGGAACCGCAATCTCTGAACAAATTATCCAGTTCTTCATTGTTATTCAATCGAAGAGCACGAGAGCGAATTTCAGGATCGTTAAGATCCAGTCTGGTAATAACTCCTTGTTGTACTCTCTCCATTTCAATTCTGCCAAAGGAAATGCCATAATCTCGTGCAAATGATGCCATCCCCTTGGCCTTCGCAGCGGCATCAGATAGGCTACCTGAATGGGGTTCCAGAATGTCTACTACCAGTCCCCCCGTAGTTTGCCTTACTACAATAAAATCTGGATACCCAGGTTTCCATTCACCGTTGATTTCATATGCATAGCATAACGACCAAGGCTTTCTCGGGATATTTCTCAGCCACGCCACACATGTATCCAACTCTCGGAACAGGACTTCTTCTTCCCAAGTACCGAGTTCGCACTTGAATTCTCCATTGGCATCACTGAACAAGTGCTTGGGATATAGTTTGCCGTTCGCAATCTTAGGCAACGATATTCGCTTAGGTAAAATAAGGTTGGTGGCTTCGGGCACTCTTGCTGATGCCCATATTTCGTCATATCCTTGCCGCTTGCTGGTGGGCAGACTGGCGATGGAACTTTGATTGCGATTTCGTAGTTTTTTAATCTGTGCCCTGGAGACAGCTTCTATTTCCGACCAAATATGTTCACGTTGTAGCAAAAGATACAGTTCAAGCTTAGCTCTTAATGGCTCACTGTCATCATGATTTCTCCTCAAATATTCAAGGCACAGCTCTTCCCCAAGGCGTTGCTTAGCGAGACGAAAGAGATCGTCGACGTTCTTCTCAGTTATTTCAATTGTTTCTTGGGAGCCCTCCGTAATTTCAAACGTACTTTGGTCAACCACTAAGGGACGTACCGTTATTACCGAAAGCTCCTTCAACATATCTTGGAATTCCGGAGTTGTTGCAATTAACTTTTCCCTTTCCTTGGTAAGCACGTCGATGAGGAGTGTTTTTGATTCAGTTAGTGCCAACTTGTCGATATCATGAAGCACCGTAAGAAGGTACGAGAAACGTAAGAGCCTACGTACGTCTGGAATTTTACGCCCCTGTTTGAAAACGTAAGTCGGAAGGTTATCCAAAACCGAATGGACATCAAACATCGAAATCCCTGCTTGCCCACTACCGAATGCTGTTACTTTCATGCTGGTAGTCTCAACTTGGCGTGGTGATTCATCACCTGGTTCAGTAGGCACCTGATCTTTTTCGTCTGCATGCTGTTGCCCTGATGGAGACACATCGGTGGACTCATATGTATCAGAGGAGTTAGTTACCCCGGAACCGCCGCCGGTTTCTCTTACCCTGTCAACTGAATCAGATGGTGTCGGGTGATCACCCGCCTTGTAATCGAGAGCTTGATTCAATCCAAGGTCTACAAGATCATTTGATAGCTTGACGTCAGTGGCTGGAACGTTATCGGAGTCCCCTTTCAGTCGTTCAATGACCATATTAAGGCTTGTTTGGTCATAATACGGCAGATACAGGTGTACTTCGTTCAATGTCTCGTTTCCTTCAATACTCCGAGCAAGTGGGGTCCTTACCATGCGCCCGATAAGTTGGGCAATCAACGTTGAATCCTGAGCCCGTCTAAAGGACATCATGACTTCAGCACGTGGGCAGTCCCACCCCGTAGTAAGAGCCATTTTGAAGAAAACAAATTTTACATCTGGGTCAGAATCAATTTTAGAAGCTTCCAATCGTCTTATTTTGTGAGAGGGGGTCAACACCTCCTTCTCTTCCTGGAAGCTGTGCGCTAAATCCTCATCCTTCAGTGTTCCGACCGTTTCCTCTATAATCCTAACGGCTTGTTCCAAGTCTGTCGCCGTTAGTTTTCCATTTGAACCATCTTCCACTTGGATGACCAGTATCGGCCTCACTGAATCCACACCTTGTGCGTTGCAATATGCACCCCATTCATCCCGCATATCTTTCCAACGGTTCACTGCTGCTTTTAATAGAGACCAGTCATTGGGCTGATCATCATCCGGGATGCGAACAACAAGACGCTCCTTCAATAACCCAGACGCCCTTACTTTCTCGACGTCGACCACGACTTTGTATAGATGCCTTTCGCTCGTTCCCACCAAGTTCACAAAGCGTTCTGGGGTCGCCGAAATGCCGATAACAAGTGGAACAGGGGGTATTTCCTTCGAACCCAGCAGGAATTTCTGAATAATTGTGGTGGCTTCTGTTTCTTGAGCCGAAGTTTTGTTCATGCCACGATGTGCTTCGTCAATAACTACGTAAAAACGATCCTTCAGCAATGTGGCCGTGTTGGATATCGTTTCCCAGATCGTCCACGTTCTACAGTCACCCTTAGACGTCAGGTTTTTGTCCTTCCCAAGTTTTTGAGAATTCAAGAAGTGAATCTTTCCACCTTCGAAAACCTCTCTGTCATAGTCCGGACCAATAAATTCCAGTTGGTGATCTTTCAAAACTCCCGATGCCTTTCTAATCCGCATGCGGGACTGCTCATTCAGTTCCGGTTGGTCGGATATCCATAGGAACACGGCATCAGGCTCTTGTTCAAATCCCTCAGTCCCCGTTAAAATTTTCTCGATCAAGGCGGTCATCATAACAGTCTTCCCAGAGCCGGTAGGAGCAGAAAGTAGAACCGCCTCCGTCTCCCCCTCAGTTACGTGCCTTTTTGCGCGCTTCAACTTTTCTATAAGTTCAATGATGTATTCATCTTGGAAATCCAACAAACGGATGTTCACTTTCTTGCCTCCCCTGTGTTGATGCGGAAGTTTTCAAGGTAATGACGATAGAGTTGAATGATATTGGGAACATCAATTTCGTCCTTCATCGCTAAAAAGGCATCATGTGAATCCGTGACAATAAAGACGTGACTTATGTCACTATGCTTTTCTATCTGGCGCTTAAATTCTGAAAAGGCAGTTTCTTGCAGCAGCACTGCAAATGGGCATCCCTCAGGAAATAGAAAAACTTCCTCACCCGTTGCACTTGGCAATGGCCCGACACAACCAGCCATCATCCAAAGAACCGGGAGAACTTTGGGGAATTCACGCCCCAGTTCAACACTCGTAGGATCAAGGAAGTCCAAACGGAAATACTGTAGATTTTCATCCAATCCTTGTGACAACAGCCGAGTTTCATCCTTCTCTTCAAGGAGTGGTGGTATCGCAGCTAGAATACGTTCTTTTACCTTGTTAAAAGCCTTATTATTCGGCAAAGGCACAGCAATTGTAGTCAGGTGCCCTCCGCTCCGGGATAGCTCATTACAGTAGTCGTCCACTTTATCGATGTCAAATAGCACGGATGTCTTGTCGGTGCCCTGAAGATACCACGGCCCCATATTGACCTTGCTTTGGGTGATTCCTAAGACTGCCGCCAGTTGCTTCCGTACTTGAAGACTGTTCAACTGATCTGTGGAGGTAAATCCTAGCGGTCGAATTACCCTGGCCACTTCGACCTTGAGTTTCCTCCCAGTAAACATTTCACCTTTCAGGATTGTTCCATCGTCACGTTTTCCGTTAAGAACGAATTTGCAACGAGGAAATGTAACCGAACGGCAAATACCATGAGACTCCCAGGCATCGTCCCCTGGTTGAAGCCCCTGTTTTGCCAACTTCTTGGCTTCACGGTCTTGGACCTCATTGTTTGTAACGAGAATACACTGTCTTTGCCCGCCATCTGCTAGGTTGAGAAGAGAGACTGCATGCAGCGTTGTCCCCGAACCCGCAAAGAAATCGAGAACAATCGCATTGGGACGATTCCTTACAACTGCTGCGATACAATCCCTGACGGCATAAACGGACTTTGGAAATGGGAAGGCGTCTCTCTTCCCGAGAATCTTGTGTAGATGAGTCGTGCCATGAGTTCCTGCATCATGAAGTGATTCCCACCATACCGTTTTTAACTTTTGGGAAGTAGGTTTTCGCTCCCAGATATTCACGGTCCATGTTTGGCGTTCTGCATTATATCGCCCCAAGACAACTCGACGTTCATCAATAAGAGATTGCATTTTTGTAGGTATGAAACGCCAGCAGCGTTGATTTCCCTCAGAGTCAATCGGCCATATCGGAATCAGACCATCAACAGGTTCAAAACTAGGTTGAACATCTATGGGTAGTAACGATTCTCCAGCTTTTATTACTTTTCTGGTTTCGGGATCAATATAAAGTGCATAGAACTGATTCTTTCTTTGATGGCGATAGCTTGATTCTCCACCACGTCGACGAGCGTGCCGCAATTCCCACTGATCAATTTCCTCCTCGGGAAAAGGTAATTCTCTCCCATAATCATCCTCTGTGCCGTCATCATCTTCGTCCTCATCGTCGACTTCATCAAGAACATCGTCGTCCTCATCGTTGACTTCTGATGAATTCTCGGTTTCCTTGTTCATTTCAGACACGTTGGTTGGTTTCCCAACAATAATGCTTTTTCCCGTGTTTGGAACACAAAAAATAGCGTATTCGTCTACCCTTGCAAAGTTGAGTTTCCCAGTACCTTTGGGATTTACGACGATGGTCACTGTATGTCGAAGGTATGATGGGAACACCTCCTCAAGCAGCACACCCAAATGATGGACTTCATGCTCGTCGATGGTAACAATCAGTACCCCGTCAGGCTTGAGGAGTCTCTTGGCCAGAACCAGTCGTTTTTTCATAAAGGACAACCATTTGCTATGACGCCATTGGTCAGAATTATCCACGTAATTGTTGTTGTACTTCCAATCCCGTGCCCCTGTGTTATAAGGGGGATCAATATAAATGCAATCCACCCTCTCAGGGTAGATGTATTCAAGACACTGCAACGCATGATAATTGTCAGCCTCAACGAGAACATGGTAAGGTTTATCAGGATTACGAACGACGCTCTCTATCGGTACAAGCGTTGGATAAATTGGTTCGCCAAACCGCTTGACAACCACGATGTCATCTAGGGAAAGAAACTCTTCAACACTATCCGCATCTCGTATACACATTGCACCATCGTTAGTAAGTGACAACACCCTATACGTTTCAGTTAAGGGGCCCGCTTTCTTGGCTACATTTGAGCCTTTTTTTACGGGGGCACTATGTAAAGGGACCACTTCCGGTATGTGCTCCTCGAAAACGAGGCCAAACTTTTTATCAGTCTTCAGCTTTCTGACTTCTTCCATGATAGTCTCTCGCAACCGAGAGTCTGAAATATCGTTTATGGCGTCCTCTAGGTGAGCCATGTATTTCACTCCCCACACATTGGTCCAACTGCTGCAATCAACCGATGCAAAGCATTGTAGGATCATCTACATTGTTTCTCTTAAAACTTGTATCTTGCAGTCGAATATTGTCTTATCCTGTTGCTTCCCTCCATGTGAATTCTCCACAACGATATCTTCATCCTCCATATAAGATGACTGGTTTATGCGATTGGTTTGGAATGACGAAAGAATTCTCTATCGGTACACTCTCAGGATGACTTCTTCCGCAATCCCTAACTACTTGGTGGTGCTCATCTTTGGCAGTCCCGAACGCCTTTCCATCGTGGTGCGATCAAATGTCCTCAAATCCACTTGATCCCCCGAGGATGACGCCCTGCGACGATAGTGATTTGTATTGTGCTCGCAAGTAAAGTACCCTCTCACCAGATGCGGCGCCTATTTTTGTTACGGGTTGTGGGTACAAACAAGACGACGCCCGAAAACAAATTGGTATTTCACGAACCTACATTGCGAGGATCCAGCGGGGTAGTTCTTACTTATTTCCCCTAGTCCTCATAACGCCTTCCCTATGATAATGCCACTTTGCCTGAAAATCCGCACCGTTCTTGGACTTTCCACGATATATCAAGCGTTCCAACACGCAACATCCAGGTGACCCACTGGGACACTTATATTTTCGAGTCTTTATCACCCCTACCCCCGCACTTCCTACCAACATTTTTTGCTCCAATGCTTGCACAAGCCATGTAAGACTCGTTAGGTTGCCCCCATCGAGGAAGGGGGTGTTGAAATGTACGAAAGTCCGCTAACTTTGGAAGAAGCAATCGAAGAGATGCTCCCCATACTGTGTGTGGCAGGATAGAAGTGCAGGGTGTGGCGGCATAAAACTGCAGTTTTATGCCGCCACAAATCAGAACCTGTTTGTGTAATAAAATGGCACTTGCCAACATCACTCTACTAAATCTACTCTCTGTTTTGCGAAGAACGGAGAGGAATGAGAGGAATGTTAAAAGTGCCACAACAGCAGTATATCAGGTATTTGCGTGAGATAGATGGATGTGGGATTCAGGAAATTGCTGAACGCATGGGTGTAAATTGGAGAACGGCAAAAAAGTACGCAGATCGGGATGATTGGAATTCGCCTGTGGAGAGGCGGAAAGGCTCCCACCCTGTTCTTGGACCATTTCTTGAAGCTGTAGATACTTGGCTTGAGGAAGATGAGCGCATGCCACGCAAGCAGCGACATACCGCTCGCCACATCTTTCACCGTTTACAAAATGAGTATGGGTTTAAAGGCGGAGAACGCACAGTCAGTGAGTATGTTTCAAAGCGTCGAAAGCAGATGGCTTTGGAGCGAGCAGAGCGTTTCGAACGGCTCGAACATCCAGTGGGCGAAGCGCAAGCGGATTTTGGCACAGTGTATATTGTGAAGTCCGGTGAGTTGCTGGAACGCAAGGTTCTTACCGTGTCACTTCCATACAGCAATGCGGCGTTTGCATTTCCTGTTCCCAAGGAGAATACGGAGTGTTTTCTGGAAGCACTCAAACGGATATTTGAGCAAATGAGTGGTGTACCAAGGAAAATTTGGTTCGATAATCTATCTGCCGCTGTCGTGTCCGTGTTGGCGGACGGTGACCGAACACTTACCGATGCGTTTGCTAGGTTTAGCGCTCACTACCGCTTTGAGCCACTGTTCTGTAACCCGCGAAGTGGAAACGAAAAAGGCAATGTCGAGAACAAGGTCGGTTACGGGCGGCGCAACTGGTGCGTACCACCGCCGGTCATTGAGACACCCGAAGCATTTGAGGCGCATTTAGCGGAAGCTGCAATGGCAGATATGCAGCGACCACATTACACCAAGCAAGCTCGTATTGTGGATTTGTGGGAGCGCGAGCAACAAAAACTACTGCATTTGCCTACTGTACCATTTGAGGTGTTTCGAATTGAAAACGCACGATTGAACAAGTACAGCGAATTGCAGTTTGAATCCACACGGTTCCCACTACCGCAGTGCAAAGCGTTGCTGCCTGTCTTGCTGAAAGTGAAATGGGACGAGATTGAGGTGCTATCTGCGGATGGGCGTACCAACCACTTGCAACTTTGCCACGTCCATACACCGAAAAAGCGATACCCATGGATTGGCGTGCCATCTTTGCGGGTTACCGCAAACGCCCCAGATCCGTGATGTATTCCACGTTTGTAGGTATGATGCCCAAACCTGTGCGTGTACTGATTCAGGTGGAGGATTCCGCACTGCGTAAGTCACGGATTGACCTGATTCACCGGCTTCTCGATACGTATTCGCTGGACGAGGTTAGTCACGGACTGACTCGAATTCCGACTGACGAACATGGGTGGGCGGAGTTGGAGCATGTATTGTATGCCATGCGCCATCCCGAGTTTCATCCGGAACCATTCGCCGAGTCTCACACGCCAGAAAGCGTACAGGGACACCTCCCGCAATTGGACGCATATGACCGTTTGTTAGGGGGTGACCGTGTATGAATGAGGAACTGGCGCGAGCTTGTAAAACATTGCATCTGGCACACGTGGTAGAGGCATGTGGCAACACGGGATTCCAGACTAAAGAGCAGTTTTTGCTAGACATTCTGAACACAGAGATTCGCCTGCGTGAAGAAAACCGACTGAAGCGGCTGTTGAAAAAAGCATCGTTTACACAATTGAAGATACTCGAGGACTACGATTTTAGTGCAGTCACGTTTCCAGAGAATTGCACAGAGGCGATGCTCAGGGATTTGCGTTTCCTGGAACGTAGGGAGAACGTCTTGATGCTTGGCAAGGTCGGCACCGGTAAGACGCATTTGGCAATAGCACTGGGCGTAGAGGCATGTCGCAAGGGGCATTCGGTGCGATTCTTTCGCGTATCAGATTTGGTGGCGATTTTGCAGGATAAGCATGAATCTGGAACACTCGCACGATTTCAAAAGGAGCTGTCTACCTGTGAGTTGTTGATTCTGGACGAGGTCGGTTTTGTGCCATTTCACCAGACGGGAGCAGAATTGCTATTTCACGTCATCTCGACGTGCTACGAATACAACAGCGTGATGGTCACATCTAACCTAGAGTTTGGGCAATGGAATACAGTATTTGGAGACACGAGATTGACGGCGGCGCTGGTTGACCGATTGGTACACCATGCACACATTCTCGCCTTCACGGGTGAGAGCTTTCGGCTGCGCCATGCTTTATCTACAATTTCTTCTTAATCTTCTGATGCTGATGTGGCGGTGCTATGCACAAATTGGCGGCGACTCTCTGCACTTTTCACTTGCGAAAAACACCCCATACTGAAGGGGCAACCAATGCAATGCGCACTGTGTGGACGTCAGTTTAACCGAATCACACCCGGACACCTTAGGACCCATGCCGAATATTTGTGTTCCAAGAGAGGAGTCAAATGGTATCGGCCAAAGCAAGAACCCAAGGATATAGACAATGAGGGCACGGAATCGGCTTCAAATAACGAGCCTGTCCCTTGGGAATCCCGTGACGAAACCTTGATGGAAACGTATGAGCGCCTCTTTGGTGGTAAGGATCTGGTATTAAGTCAATATAGTGGACA